>NZ_BMZA01000008.1 GCF_014652555.1 Novosphingobium colocasiae | reverse complement strand
AACAGGATCGCCCTGACGTCGCGCTGGCACGCCGACTGTGGCAAACGGCGCAAGCGGGTTTCGACTTCACCCGCCTGGTGTTCGTCGATGAAACCGGCACGAACACCGCGATGACCCGCAGTCATGGTTGGGGGCATCGCGGCAGGAAGCTCTTTGCCAAGGCACCGCATGGGCACTGGATGACGTCCACCTTTATCGCCGGGCTGGCGCATGATGGTGTTCTGGCTCCGCACCTGCTGCCATGCCCGATGAACGGGGTGATCTTCCGTCAGTGGCTGGAGGAATGCCTGATCCCGGAAATGAGACAGGGCAGCATTGTCGTCGTCGATAACCTGTCCGCCCACAAAGTCGCAGGCATCCGCGAATGCATCGAAAATGCGGGCATGCACCTGCTCTACCTGCCGCCCTACAGTCCCGACTTCAACCCGATCGAACAGGTCTTCTCAAAGATCAAAGGCCTCCTCAGGCAAATGAACCCACGCAGCTTCGACGCCATCTGCGACGCGCTCAAAGTCATCCTCCAAAGCTTCAAACCCGGCGAATACGCAAACTTCATCCGCCATGCCGGCTATGTACAAACTTGATCGAATATGAGTCTAGTGACAAAGGTTACAAAGTTTACACCTGCGTCACTTTCGTTACTCCGGGATTTACGATTACAAATCAATCTTTTGCCTCCTGATCCCCTGCCCGAAAGTTACACTTCGTCCGGTTTTGGAAATTTTCCCGCCGAGCACCACGATGATGGGCAATTCCGGGCGGTATAATGCCGCAAGGGTGGGGATGTAGGAAAGCGAAAGCCTGCGCCGTTAGGCCCGGCCAAGGGCGAGCAGGCCGTCGATATCGAGATGGCGTTCCATCCCTTCGGCCAGTTCATCGAGCGCTGCGTCAACGGTCGCGCCGTGGTCCAGCCCGTGGCCTTCGACACCGAGCCGGGCGAGAAACGCGCGGCGCAAGGGGCCGGAGGCGAACAGGCCGTGGCAATATGTGCCGATCACCCGCCCGCACGGCGAGACCGCGCCGTCCGTCCGGCCATCGTCCAGCATGGCGAAGGGCGTATCGGCGGGGGCGCGGCCGGTTTCGCCCATGTGCATCTCGTATCCCGCGAAAGGCGCGCCCAGCGCCGTGCCGCGCACGTCGCGCAGGGTCTTGCGCGGCTGGAGCAGGGTGGCGTGGTCCATCAGACCCAGCCCGCCCACTTCGCCGGGCGGTCCTTCAAGCCCCAGCGGATCGGCGATCGTGCGGCCGAGCATCTGGTAGCCGCCGCAGATCCCCAGCACTCTGCCACCGCGCCGGTGATGGGCCAGCACATCGATGTCCCAGCCCTGTGCGCGCAGGAATGCCATGTCGGCGATGGTCGCCTTGGTGCCGGGCAGCACGATCACGTCGGCCTCCGCCGGGATCGGCGTGCCGGGCGGGACCATCGCCACGGTGACGCCCGGCTCGGTCTTGAGCGGATCGAGATCGTCGAAATTGGCGATGCGCGGCAGCATCGCGCAGGCGATCAGCACACCCTTGCCCATGTGGCGGCGATCGGCCCGGTCCAGCACCACCGCATCCTCGCTCGGCAGGCGAGATACGGCGGGGAGCCACGGCAGCACCCCGAAGCCGGGCCAGCCGGTGCGCTGTTCGATAGCCGCATAGCCATCCGCGAACAGCGAAAGGTCGCCGCGGAACTTGTTGATGATGAAGCCGCGGATCATCGCCGCGTCGGCCGGATCGATCACCGCATGGGTGCCGACCAGCGCGGCGATCACCCCGCCCCGGTCGATATCGCCCGCCAGCACCACCGGCACCCCGGCGGCGCGGGCAAAGCCCATGTTGGCGATATCGCCTTCGCGCAGGTTGATCTCGGCCGGAGAGCCCGCGCCTTCGACCACCACGATATCGCACCGCGCGCGCAGCCGCTCCCAGCTTTGCAGCACTTCGGGCAGCAGCGGGCGGCGGCCCTCGATAAAGTTCGCCGCGCCCAGCGTGCCGCGTACCTGCCCGTGGACCACCAGTTGCGCGGTGTGATCCGCCTGCGGCTTGAGCAGAACCGGGTTCATGTCGGTATGCAGCGGCGCACGCGCCGCGATTGCCTGCAGGGCCTGCGCCCGTCCGATCTCGCCGCCGTCAGCCGTGACGGCGGCGTTGTTCGACATGTTCTGCGGCTTGAACGGCAGCACCGACAGCCCCCGGTTGGCGAGCGCGCGGCACAACCCGGCGACCAGCACCGACTTGCCGACGTCCGACCCGGTGCCCTGGATCATCAGACCGGCCATATCGCTCCTTCCGTCGTGCCCGCTCCGGTGGCTACGTAGACCCATTCCGGCGCGAGGGAACGTCGATTATGGGCACAACCGCGCGGACGGGGTGGTGCCGGGCCCACCCCGTCCGGCTAGGCGGCACGCCGCCAAGCCTTCCGGCCCTCCCGCGAGCGGGCGGGCATACGCTGATTTCCCCGCCCGCTCGTGAGAGGGGAGCGAGACTTACGTGCTCAGCACGTTAGTCGCAGCGGGGGGGCATGGCGCGAGGCCAGCCATGTCAGCGTCCAATCAAACCCAGCGCGTGGCGGGCGAAGGCGTCGCGGTCGAAGATCCAGCGCTGGTCCTGCGGCACTTCGGGATCGGTCAGCCCCCAGCCTTCGTCCGAATAGATGCGCGCGGCGTTGCCGACGGTGTTGAATGCCAGCGAAACGATCCGCTGCTGCGCGCGCGTGGTCTGCTCGTTACCTTCGATGAGGGTGGTGCCCGGCGTGATCCGGGTGCCTTGAGGGCGAACCGCGAAGACATAGGGCTCGGTGCGGAAGCTCTGCACGGTGGTGTCGAGGAAGACCGAAAGGTACACCTTGTCCAGCGCGGCGAGCGGGTTGGCCGGCATGCGCCAGGCGGGATCGGCCACCACGCTCCATGGATAGCTTTGCGGCGGACTGTAGGTGTTCTCGGTACGCAGATCGACCAGCGCATCGCGCGGGGCCTGTTCGGGTTTCAGCCGGGCGAGCTTGAGGCCGTTCGACCAGGTGAAGCCATAACCCAGCGCGTCGATCAGCGGCATGGCAGAGGGCGGCGCGCCGTTGGGCTGGTTGGCCACGGTCACGTTTTCCCAGATGCGCAAGTAGGCCTTGTCCTTGAGCTGGTGCCCGCTCGCCACGTTCGACCAGCCGCGCTGTCCGCGCCACAGCGAATTGCGCAAGTGGCTGACAAGGATGCCGTTGATGTAAGTGGTATGGTCCTGATCCGGGGTGCCGCTGAGGTTGCCGGCAATATCGCTGTCCTCGACGTAAAGCATCGTCTGCCCGCCCGGCACGAAGATCGCGTTCTTGCCGCCATAGATGCGGGCGCGGCGGACCACGGCGGTGAACAGCCCCGGCTTCTCGCCACCATAAGCCTCCAGTTGCAGCCCGCCCTTGGGCTGGATCGCGCCCGAGAAATCGAGGCTGATGTCCTGCATCTCGAAGTGGATGCGTTGCCGGCCGATCTCGAACAGGCGCAGGTCGACGCTGGCCCATTCGTCGGCGGTGCGGAAGATCACGCCGTGGCCGGGTTGTGACGAGCGCAGGATGTATTGCGTGCCGTCCAGCGAACCGACGATCTGCGGCAGCCAGGGCGCGAACGGGTAGACGCACGGGTTCCCCGCACCATCGCGCGCCTCGTAGACGAATTCGAACCCGCCCTCGGCCCGGCCATAGAGCGAATCGCCGCTGCGCCCCTGATAGACCTCGCGCCCGGCCGCGCGCGATGCATCGCACTTGACGAACAGCTTCACCGCCGGCGCGCGCAGGCCATGCATCGGCATATAGGCGGGGTAGCCCGCTATCGCCGGAGCCACCACCGGCGGCGGCTCCTTGCCGGCGGCAGCACTGCTGTCGCCCAGCCCCGACAGGCTGAACGCCGCCGCCAGGCACAGCGCCCCGGCGCGCAGCGGGCGGGAGCGGGGGAACGGGGCAGGCGGGTTGGGCATCGGTCACTTCCAGGATACGCGCTTGGTCAAGCAGGACATGGGACGGTACTCCGCCCCGTCAATCGCTGATGCCCCGGTGTCGTATTTTGGAGCGTTTCAGCGGCGGAAGGTTGCGCACGGGTTTTCGCTGGCCGGATCACCCCGGAACTTTGCCGGAAGCGCTTTTTCGCATAGCCAGTCGGACATGACCGCGCGCGATATCGCCATTGCAGGGTGCGGCCCCGCCGGGCTTGCAGCCGCACTGCTGCTTCACCGTGGCGGCCACCGTATCGAGATTTTCGAGCGCTTCGATACGCCTCGGCCGATCGGTTCGGGTCTGATGCTCCAGCCGACCGGTCTGGCGGTTCTCGATCGGCTCGGGCTTGCAGAAACGATATTGGCGCGCGGCGCGCGGATCGACCGCTTGCTGGGCAAGACTGCCGGAGGGCACCGCACGGTGCTCGACGTGCACTATAGCGCGCTGCGAAAAGCGAACGCTTTCGGTATCGGTATCCACCGGGCCGCGCTTTTCGGTACGCTTTATGACGCGGTGCTGGCCGCCGGCATTCCGATCCGGACCGGTCGCACCATATCCGGTTCTCGCTTCGTGGGGGAGCGCAGGCAGCTCGAGTTCGACGATGGCGAGCGGGGGCAAGAATTCGATCTGCTGGTCGACGCGCTGGGGACGCGCACCCCGTTGGCGCCACCTACCGGGCGCATGCTGGATTACGGAGCGCTCTGGGCCAGCCTCACCTTGCCCCGCGAAACGGATTTTCAGCCTCACGCACTTGAACAACGCTATCACCGGGCCAGCCGCATGGTCGGCGTACTGCCGATCGGCTCTGCGCCGAGCACGGGTGAACCGCAGGTCGCGTTCTTCTGGTCGCTGCGCGCCGATCAGTTCGCGGCATGGCAGGCCAGTGGGCTACAGGCGTGGAAACGCGAAGTTCTGGACCTGTGGCCAGCCTGCGCGCCCTTGCTGGATCAGATCGTCGATCCTGATCAACTCGTCTTCGCCCGCTACGCTCACCGCACATTGCGTGCACCTGCCGAACCGGGCCTCATCCATATCGGTGATGCCTGGCACTCGGCGAGCCCGCAGCTTGGGCAGGGAGCCAACATGGCGCTGCTGGACGCCTGGGCACTGGCCCGAGGCCTGAGGGACGCACCCGATATCCCTGCCGCCCTTGCCCGGACGGTCGACCAGCGGCGTCGCCACGTCGGCACATACCAGGCACTGACGGCGCTGTTCACGCCGGTGTACCAGTCCGACAGCCGGATACTTCCGCTGGTTCGCGATCGGCTGGTCGGCCCGCTGTCCCAGGTATGGCCCGCGACATGGATTCAGGCCGCCATGGTGGCGGGTTTGATCGGTGACCCGCTGACCCCGCTAGGGTTGAACTGAATCCCGACCTCGCCGTTCCGCTCCGGGCAGCACCCGGCATACCGATGCAAAAGTGTGGCTTTGTCGCTCCTGTAGCGCGGACCGCCTCTAGTCAGCACCTTGTGCCGCGCGGGGGCATGCATTTGGCAAGAAAGTCCACGCATCTTTCACACACTCGTCAGCATCAGCAGCACAACAACAGGACCTCCCCCATGGCTCTCGCATATTCGTACAAGCGTCTGGTTTCCACGGCGGCCGCTGTGGCTTCCGGCCTCTGCCTCAGCCTTCCGGCGGACGCTCATGCCATCTGGTTCGCCCAGCGTGCCAAGCAGACTGCCCTGGTATATGGTGTGGGGGCCGACGATCTCGACGCGGTGAGCCGTCTGCCCAAGATCACCTCGGTCAAGGCGCTCGACGAAGCCGGCCTGCCGGTCGACGCGACGCTCAAGGCGGCGGGGATCGTCCCGGTCGTCGATAGCGACGAGCCGTTCGCGGTGGTCGCCGCCGCAATGGACTATGGCCTGTGGACCAAGGATGCCGCCGGCACCTGGCACAACAAGGGCAAGGACGAGGTTGCCGGACCGGTCACCGTGTCCGAGCACAACTGGAAGTACGGCGTCTACCTCAAGACCCTGCCGACCAAGCCGGTGCCGCTGATCGAGGGGCAGACCCTGCAGATCGTGCCGGTGCTGCCGATCGCGGTGGACAAGGGCAAGCCGCTGACCGTGCGGGCGATGTACATGGGCAAGCCGGTGGCAGGCGTGAAGATCATGTCCGACTACGTCAACGATCCGGACGAAACTCCGGTCACCACAGGGGCAGACGGCACCGCCACCGTCACGCTGCGCAACCAGGGCCTCAATGTCATCGTCGGCATCCTGGTGGTCGGCAGCGATGAGCCCGCCAGGTACAACCAGATGGAGCACCGTGCCTCGCTGGCGTTCACCTTGCCGCATCTTCCTGAATAAGCCCCCGAAATTCCCCCCAGGAGAAACTCCATGAACCGTTTGAAGATCGCCGCCCTGACCGCCGCCGCGCTGTGCGGTGCCGGCCTGCTCGCCACCACGTCGTTCGCGCACGGCAGCATGAAGCCGATGCACGGCGGCAAGGTGCAGATGTCGGGCGAGACGCTGTTCGAAATCGTCAAGGGCCCCAAGGGCGTGGACGTCTACATCAGCGAGGAAGACGAGCCGCTGCCGGCCAAGGACTTCACCGGCAAGCTGATCGTCACCGCCGGCACCCAGAAGACCACCAGCCCGCTGGCGGTTACCGGTGCCAACAAGTTCAGCGTCGCCGGGCTCAAGCCGGCGGCCGGGGCCAAGGTCGTCGTCTCGCTGGTCGAAACGGCCAGCGGCACCAAGACCTTCGCGACCTTCACGCTCTGAAGGCCCCGCATACCCGAACCCTCCCCTGACCCACAGGGACATGACCTGAGCGGGCTCATGCCGGACGGCGCGAGCCCGCTTTTTTGTGCGCGCGGGGCGGATGACGGCAATCGGTTGTGCGAAGCTATCATGCTGCGTCGCAGCATATGAAGGTGCTCGGCCTCAGCAGGCGAAAACCCGCCGAAGACTCGGAAATTTCGCAATTGCAGCATAGGCGGCACAATGCGCGGCGGCCGCGACCGATTCGTTATAATCAGCCGCATGGCAGGCACCTTACGATCAAAGATTTGTCCGTGGCGGGATAGCCTCGATCAGGACAGGAGACATAGACAAGCCCGGCAAAAGCGGTCGAAAGCGCCGCAACGGGCCAAGAAAAGTCAGCTCCTGAATGCGTTGCAGGACGTAGGAACAGGCAAAACAGGGATCGTATCGATGAGCATTCGCAAGTCAGCAGTTCGCGCCGTCCTTATCACCAGTGCCGCCATGGTCGCGCTGCCTGGTGCCGCCTGGGCGGAGGCCGCAGATGATGCCGCCGACGCCGGCGCGGACATCACGGTCATCGGCCAGCGCCAGCAGTATCGCGGCGATGTGCCGCTCAGGGAACTACCGCAGTCGGTCCAGGAGATCGACGGCAAGCTGCTCTCGCAGCTCAACATCACCCGTCTTGACGCGGCGCTGGATCTGGCCAGCGGGGTCGCCCGCCAGAACAACTTCGGCGGCCTGTGGGACAGCTTCGCCATCCGCGGCTTTGCCGGTGACGAGAACTTCCCGAGCGGCTTCCTGGTCAACGGGTTCAACGGCGGGCGCGGCTATGGCGGCCCGCGCGATGCCTCCAACATCGAGAAGATCGAAGTGCTGAAAGGCCCGAACGGCGCGGTGTTCGGCCGTGGCGAGCCCGGCGGCACGATCAACATCACCACCAAGAAGGCCAAGATCGGCGACAGCT
This sequence comes from Novosphingobium colocasiae, assembly GCF_014652555.1. GTDB lineage: Bacteria > Pseudomonadota > Alphaproteobacteria > Sphingomonadales > Sphingomonadaceae > Novosphingobium > Novosphingobium colocasiae. The sequence goes on along the minus strand of NZ_BMZA01000008.1, from coordinate 140,504 downwards.
TCGGCAGCTTCGCGGCGTCCGGCGGCAGTTATGACACCTATCGCGTCGAAGGAGATTACAACCTGAGCGTGAGCGATACCGTTGCCATCCGCCTGAACGGTGCGATGCAGGAGGCCGACAGCTTCCGTGAAACGGTCAGCTCGCGCAAGAAGGTCGCCTCGCCCTCGATCCTCTTCCAGCCTTCTTCCAGCACCAGCCTGTCCTACGAGATGGAGTTCGTCGATCAGGAAGTCGATTTCGATCGCGGCGTCGTGGCGGTGGACGGCAAGCTTGGGGTGATGAGCCGCAAGACCTTCCTTGGCGAGCCCGGCGACGGGCCGACGAAGGTGAAGGTGCTGGGCCATCAGGTGCAGTTGCAGCAGGAAATCGCGCAAGGCTGGGTGCTGCTGGGCGGCTTCGGCTATCGCGATACCAGCTTCAAGGGCTATTCCAGCGATCCGGAACTGGCCGGTGGTCGCCAGACCCTGGAGGAGACCGGCAACATCCTGTCCCGCCAGCGACGCTTCCGCGATTACGACACCACCAACATGGTGTTCCGGGGTGAAATTTCCGGCAGCTTCTACACTGGCCCGTTCAAGCACCACGTGCTGCTCGGTGCTGACTGGGACAAGTTCAAGATAGACCTGTTCCAGACCCGCTATCGCGGCCCCGTCTACACGGCAGGCTCGCCCATCACCGCAGCCAACTACGCGATCGACATCTTCAATCCGGTCTATGGCCAGGTTGTCACACCCACCACGTTCCTGCAGGACTCGCACGAAGTGCAATCGGCCTGGGGCGTCTATTTCCAGGACCAGATCGACGTCACCGACCATTTCAAGCTGCGCGTCGGCGGCCGCTTCGACCACTTCAAGCAGGACGTGACCAACTACCTCAAGGCACCGACCGACGACTTGTACAACAAGATCGCGATCCGCAAGCGCTTCAGCCCGACCGCCGGCGCGCTTTACGAACTCACCGATACGCTGAGCATCTATGGCGGCTATGGTACCGGCTTCCGCCCCAACAGCGGTCTTAACTTCTTCGGCAATGCGTTCGCGCCGGAGACCAGCAAGTCCTATGAGGCCGGCTTGCGCTTCACGTCGATCGACAAGAAGATCAGCGCGACGCTCGCCGCTTACAGCATGAAGAAGAAGAACATCCTGACCAACGATCCGAACCCCGACCACTCGGGCTTCTCGATCGCCGGGGGATCGGCAACCAGCAAGGGCATCGAGGCCGACATCAACGCCAGCCTGCCCGGCGAGATCAGCGTCTACGCCGCTTACGCCTACACCGATGCGAAATGGGCCGTCGCTGCGGCTGACCCCGCATTCGGCCTCGCCATCGAAAAGGGCGATCCGCTGATCAACATCCCCAAGCATCAGGCCAACCTGCTGGTCACCAAGGCGTTCGATCTGGGCGAGACCGGCCGGTTCACCGTGGGCGGCGGCGTCAACTACGTGTCGAAGCGGCTGGGTGAGACCGGTTCCGACTTCTACCTGCCGGACTATACCCTGGTGCGCGCGCTCGCCAGCTACGAGCCGTCGGAAAGCGTCAAGCTCAGCGTTGACGTGACCAACCTGTTCGACGTGACCTGGTATGCCGCTTCGTACCATCGCTACTGGGTCATGCCGGGTACGCCGCGCACGATCACCGGCCGCGTCGAATTCAAGTTCTGATCGAGGTCCCAGCGCGTGTCCGCCGCTCCCTTCCCTCAAGGGGGCGGCGGCCGTATCCTGATTTTGTGACTTTCGCGGGCGGGATGCCATGAAGCCGGCCTTTGTTCTTGCCCTTCACCGCCGGCTTGCCCTGGTCTTCGCGCCGTTGCTGCTGTTGCAGGCGCTGACCGGCATGGCGCTCGCCTTTCACGCGCCGCTGGCGCGACTTGCCGATCCTGCGGCCATGGTGTGCCGGACCCCGGCCACTGCCCCGGCCGTTCCCGTCTCGGCATTGCGCCACGCGGCGGAGCGTGCGTTCCCCGGCTACCAGGTATCCCGGCTGTTCTTCGCCGATGTGCCGCAAGCCGCCGCATTCGCGCAGCTTTCCGATCCCGCCGGGCGCGTGCGCTACGTCACGCTCGATCCCGGCGACGGCCGCGTACTGGCCGCCGGCACGGTGTGGCGGTTCCCTTTCGAGCTGGCGCTCCAGCTTCACTACCGACTGCTGGCGGGGTCCGCCGGGCTCGTGATCGTCACCCTCAACGGGGTGGCGCTGGCGCTGATCGCGGGTACCGGTCTGTGGCAATGGTGGCCGGGACGCGGGCGGGTGTTGGCCGCGCTCAAGATCCGCAAGGGTTTGCCCGCGCGGCTGCGCCTGCGCCAGCAGCACCGCAGCTTCGGTGCGATGGCGGCGGTGGTGGCGCTGTTCAGCGCCATGACCGGACTGGCGCTGGCGATCCCCGACCTGGCCTGGCCCGGTGCCGCGCCGGGTGCAGTGCCCAGCCCGACCCCGGTTGTCCTGGCCGATCCCCGCATTGACGCCGCCATTGCGCTGGCCGCACGACAGTTTCCCGATGCCCCCCTGCGCGATGTCCGCTTCGGGGCCGACGGCGTGCTGGCCGTGAACCTGTTCGCCGCATCGCAGGCCCCGCGCGCTTTCGACACGGTGCGGGTGGATGCCCGCAGCGGCGTGGTGTTGGCCAGCGTTCCCGCCGCCGAAAACCCCGCGCTGTGGACCACCGCGCTGCCGCTGCACACCGGCGAGACGTTTGGCATGGCCGGGCGGCTGGTGATCCTGCTGGAAGCGGCGGTGCTTGTATTCCTGAGCCTCAGCGGCCCGTTGCTATGGTGGCGCGCCCGCGCCACCCGCCGTGCGCGCACGCCTAACCAAGGAGCTTCCCGGTGACTGCCATCCTTCACTGCGGCGACGAGGAACGCGGCCGTATCTGGGCCGATGTCTTCGCCCGCGACATGCCTGAGGTCGATTTCCGCTGCTGGCCGGATATCGGCGATGCGGCGGACGTGCGCTATCTTGTCGCCTGGACGATGACCCCCGAACTGATCGCGGCGCTGCCCGCGCTCGAAGTGCTGTTCAGCATCGGTGCCGGGGTGGACCAGCTCGACCTGTCGCTCCTGCCCCCGCATGTGCGGGTGGTGCGGATGATCGAGCCGGGCATCACCACCACCATGGCCCAGTATGTGGCGATGGCCTGCCTGGCCCTGCACCGCGACCTGCCGTTTTTCCACGCGGAGCAGCGGGCGGGGCGCTGGAGTTATCGGCCGGTCAGGCTTTGCTCGGAACGCTCGGTCGGCTTTCTGGGGCTGGGCGAACTGGCGCGCGCGTCGCTGGCGGCGCTGGCTCCGCTGGGTTTCCGGCTCCACGGCTGGAGCCGCAGCGGGGCAACGATCCCAGGCGTCCAGTGCCACGCCGGGGCGGGCCAGCTCGATACGTTCCTGGCGCAGTGCGACATCCTCGTCTGCCTGCTGCCGCTGACCGATGACACGCGCGGCATTCTGTGCCGCGATCTGTTCGCGAAACTGCCGCGCGGCGCTTCGCTGGTGAACGTCGCGCGCGGTGGCCATCTGGTGCAGGACGATCTGATCGCGGCGCTCGACGAGGGCCAGTTGTCCGCCGCGATGCTGGACGTGACCAGCCCCGAGCCGCTGCCCGAAGGTCATCCGTTCTATACGCATCCCGCGATTTTCCTGACCCCGCACATCGCCGGGGTGACCCGCCGAGAAACCGCGGTCCATGCCCTGATGGACAATGTCCGCGTGGTCATGGCCGGGGCGCGGCCGGACGGGGAAATCGACCGCGACAGGGGCTATTGAGCGCGCGGCATACCCTGCCGAATGGGGGCGGGCAAAGGCGCAGAACGCTTTGCGGCCCCGGTGTAATCGGGCACAAGTTGCGGGTCGGAGATGGTCCTATCCCGTCAAGAGCCAAGCGGATCTTCGGGAGCCACGCGCACCCGCAAGACCAAGCCAGGGGATCGAACGAAAGCTATGACGACCATCAGCACCACCGCCGCATTGGCGTTCCGTCCGCAGTACATCAGTTTCGACTGCTACGGCACGCTGATCCGGTTCCGCATGTCCGAGATGGCGCGCGCGTTCTTCGCCGATCGCATCCCGGCGGAGAAGCTGGATCACATGGCTTTCGTGTTCTCCAGCTATCGCTTCGACGAGACGATGGGGCCTTGGCAGCCCTATCGCGAACTGCTGCGCAATGCCGTGCGCCGCACCGCGAAGGCGTTCGGCGTCGAATATCGCGAGGCCGATGCCGATGCGCTCTACGATGCGGTGCCGACCTGGGGCCCGCATGACGATGTGCCCGGCGGTCTTTCGAAGATCGCCGACAAGATCCCGCTCGTCATCCTGTCGAACGCGATGAACGAGCAGATCGACCGCAATGTGGCGCTGCTCGGCGCGCCGTTCCACCGCGTCTACACCGCCGAAAGCGCGCAGGCCTACAAGCCGCGGATGCAGGCGTTCGAATACATGTTCGACCAGCTCGGCTGCGGGCCCGAAGTGATGATGCATGTGTCATCCAGCTTCCGCTACGACCAGAACACGGCGACCGACCTTGGCTTCGGTTGCCGGGTGTTCGTCGGTCGTGGGCACGAACCTTCGAACAATCACTATCGCGACGTCGAGATTCCGCACATCGGCTGCCTGCCGGCCGTGGTCGGTCTCTGACCGCAATGGCGCGCACCCGGTCCCACCCTGTCCCGTCCCGGCATCCCCCCTTCCCCCGCCGGGGCGGGACTTGGGGGCCGCGCTCCGTCCGCCCGGTCGGCACCGTCCGCCGATGACCGCAAGGGGCATCCTGTCACGGCGCGAGCTGCTGGGAGCCGGCGTGGCCGGGGTCGGGCTGATGGCGCTGGGCGGCTGCGGGCCATCGCCGCAGCGCCGTCCGGCGGCCGCCTCGTCCGGCGCGGGCGCGATCCGGGTGGCCAGCATGGCGGCGTCCACCAAGGATACCCTGGACCCGGCCAAGGGGGCGATGGCGACCGATTACGTGCGCCATTACATGCTCTACAGCGGCCTCACCAGCATCGACGATGACAGTCTGCGCCCGCGGCCGGCGCTGGCGGAAAGCTTCGACAGCGATGACCGGATCACCTGGCACTTCCGCCTGCGGCGCGGGGTGCGGTTCCATGATGGCGCGCCGCTGACCTCGGCCGACGTGGTCCACTCGCTGCGCCGGCACAACGATCCGGCGGTCGCCTCCAAGATCGCCGCCATTGCCGCGCAGTTCGCCGAGGTGCGCGCCGATGGCCGCTACGGCGTCACCATCCGCCTGACCGGGGCCAACGCCGATCTTCCCACGCTGCTGGCGCAGGCGCAGTTCCTGATCGTCAAGGCGGGGCAGGATCACCCGGACGGGACCGGTACCGGGGCCTATCGCCTCGCCCAGTTCGAACCCGGCGTGCGCACCCTGGTCGTGCGCAACCGCGAATACTGGATACCCGGCCGCCCCCACCTCGAACAGGTGGAGCTGATCGCCATCCCGGACGAGACCAGCCGCGTCAACGCGCTGCTTTCGGGGGATGTCCATGCGATCCACGCGATCAACCCGCATTCGCTGCCGCGCATCGAGGCATCGGGCACCTGCGAGGCGGTGGTTACGCCGTCCTCGCTCTATACCAACCTCATCATGCGGCAGGATCACTTGCCGACATCGAGCCCGGACTTCGTGCAGGCGGTCAAGCACATGCTGGACCGGCCGCTGATCAACCGCGCCCTGTTCCGCAATACCGCGATGCTGGGCAACGATCAGCCGGTGGCCCCGGTGATGCCCTATTTCAACCGCGAGCTGCCGCAGACCGTGCTCGATCTGGATCGGGCGCGCTGGCACGTCCGGCGCGGCGGCCTGAACGGATTGCGCCTGCCGCTCTACTGTTCGCCGGCGGCGACCGGTTCGGTGGACATGGCATCGATCCTGCAGGAATACGGATCGCAGGTGGGTCTGGAATTCGCGGTCAACCGCGTGCCTGCGGACGGCTACTGGTCCACCCACTGGATGCGCCACGCGATGACCTTCGGCAACAACAACCCGCGCCCGACCGCCGATCTGGTATTCAGCCTGTTTTTCCAGTCGAATGCCGAATGGAACGAGAGCGGGTGGAAGAACGAGCGCTTCGACCGTCTGCTGACCGAGGCACGCGGCGAGGCCGACGAGGTGCGCCGGGGCGAGCTGTATGGCGAAATGCAGCGGCTGGTGCATGACCGGTGCGGCATCGCCATCCCGGTCTTCATCAGCCTGTGCGACGGGTATGACAAGCGGTTGAAGGGCATCAAGCCGATCCCGCTGGGCGGCTTCATGGGCTACCGCTTCGCCGAATTCGCGCGCTGGGAGGATTGATGACCGCCGCCCCGCCCACCCGCTCCGCCGCCGCCCGGCTGCTGCCGATGATCGCCGGGCGCATCGCCTCGTCGCTGCTCACGCTGTTCCTCGTGTCAGTGGTGATCTTCGTTGCCAGCAGCCTGCTCCCCGGCGATGCCGCGCAGGAACTGCTGGGGCAGAGCGCCACCCCGGCGCAGATCGCCGCGCTGCGCCACGAGATGGGGCTGGACCAGCCGGGCCCGGTGCGCTTCGTGCACTGGCTTGGCGCGCTGCTCCACGGCGATCCGGGGGTCTCGTTTGTCGCCAACATGCCGGTCAGCGATATCATCGCCAACCGCCTGCCCAATTCGCTGCTGCTGGCCGCGATCACCGCCCTCATCTCGATCGTGCTGGCGCTGACGATCGGCATCGCCAGCGCGATCAACCGGGGCGGTCGCATCGACAGCGCGCTCAACATCGCCACGCTGTCGCTGGTCGCGATACCCGAATTCCTGATCGCCACGCTGGCGGTGCTGGCCTTCTCGGTCAAACTGCTGTGGCTGCCGTCGATCTCGCTGGTCACCCCCGAAACCGGCTGGGCCGAAACCCTGCGCGCGCTGGCGCTGCCGGTGCTCTCGCTGACCTGCGTGGTCGTCGCCCAGATGGCGCGGATGACGCGCGCGGCGGTGGCCGACCAGCTTGACCGGCCCTATGTCGAAATGGCGCGGCTCAAGGGCGTTCCGTTTGGCCGGATCGTGCTGTTCCATGTGATGCCCAACGCCATCGGCCCGGTCATCAACGCCATGGCGCTTTCGCTCTCCTACCTGATGGGCGGCGCGCTGGTGGTGGAAACGATCTTCAATTACCCCGGCCTTGCCAGCCTGATGGTCAACGCCGTTACGAGCCGCGACATGCCCTTGCTGCAATCCTGCGCGATGATCTTCTGCGCCACCTACCTCGCCCTGATGCTGGTGGCGGATATCGTCGCCATCCTCGCCAACCCGAGGTTGCGGGCATGAGCGGGGCGCTGGCCATGCGCGTTCGCAACATGCGCCTGTCGGGCCGGATCGGCCTGGCGCTGGTGCTGTTCTGGTTGGTGCTCGCGGTTGGCGGCCCGGCGCTGGCACCGCATCCGGTGGGTGCTTTCATCGATCAGGAGGTGTTCAGCGGGCCGGGGCGGACGTTCTGGCTGGGCAGCGATTACCTCGGCCGTGACGTGCTGAGCCGGGTGCTGTGGGGATCGCGCTACACGGTGTTCCTGGCGCTCGGCGCGGCGCTGCTGGCGGTGCTGGGCGGCACTTCGCTGGCGCTGTTCTCCGCCATTCGCGGCGGCTGGACCGACGAGATCCTGGCGCGGGCGATGGATACCCTGAACTCGATGCCGTCCAAAATCTTCGCGCTGGTGCTGGTCGCGGCATTCGGCTCGTCATTGACGCTGCTGCTGCTGATCGCGGCGTTCATCTATATCCCCGGCAATTACCGCATCGCCCGGGCGCTGGCGATCAACCTCGTCGCCATGGATTTCGTCCAGGTGGCCCGCGCACGCGGAGAGGGGGCGTTCCACATCGCCCGCTACGAGGTGCTGCCCAACATGATCCACCCGCTGCTGGCCGACACCGGCCTGCGCTTCGTGTTCGTCGTCCTCCTGCTGTCGGGCCTCAGCTTCCTGGGGCTGGGCGTGCAGCCGCCGTATGCCGATCTGGGTTCGCTGGTGCGCGAGAATATCTCTGGCCTCCCGATGGCGGCCCCGGCGATCATCGTCCCGGCGCTGGCGATCGCCAGCCTGACGGTGGGGGCGAACCTGCTGATCGATGCGCTCAAGCCCGGAGGCAAGGCATGACCGTGGAACTCGCCCCGCCGCCCGCGACCGGCCCGTCCGACGCCAGCGCCGCCGCCGTCGAAGTTCGCGGCCTGTCGATCACCGTCGCGCAGCCGGACGGGACGCGCAGGGCGATCGTCGAGAATATCAGTTTTGCCGTTCCGCGCGGCGAAGTGCTGGCGCTGATCGGCGAATCGGGATCGGGCAAGACCACCATCGCGCTGGCGCTGATGGGCTTTTCCCGCTTCGGCGCGACGATCGCCGCCGATTGCCTGCGTGTGGGCGACATGGATATCGCGGCGATGGGCCAGTCGGCGCTGCGCGGGGTGCGCGGCAGCCGCATCGCCTATATCGCGCAGAGCGCCGCCGCTGCGTTCAACCCGTCGCGTACGATCCTCTCGCAAGTCATCGAGCCGCTGCTGGTTCACGGCCTTGCCGGCCGCGAGGAAGCGCGGGCGAGGGCGGTGGCGCTGTTCCGCTCGCTTGCCCTACCTTCGCCCGAGACGATCGGCGATCGCTATCCGCATCAGGTTTCGGGCGGGCAGCTCCAGCGGCTGATGGCCGCGATGGCGCTGATCACCGGCCCGGAACTGGTCATCCTCGACGAGCCGACCACCGCGCTCGACGTGACCACCCAGGTCGAAGTGCTGCGCGCCTTCAAGGCCGCCATCGCCGAGAGCGGTGCGACCGCCGTCTATGTCAGCCACGATCTGGCGGTGGTGACGCAGGTATCCGAACACATTGTGGTCCTGCAGAACGGGCGCATGGTCGAACAGGGCGACAGCGCGCGCATCCTGACCGCCCCGCAAAGCGAATATACCCGCACCCTGCTGGCCGCCGCCCGGCCCGCCATACGGCCCACGGCGGATGCGGCGCTGGACAAGGTGCTGACGGTCGACAGCATCCATGCCGGCTATGGCCGCATCGTTCGCGGCATGCCGGCAACGCCGATCCTGGCCGATGTCGGCTTCACGGTGCGGCGCGGATCGACGCTGGGGGTGATCGGCGAATCGGGGAGCGGCAAGTCCACGCTGGCGCGGGTCATCGCCGGCCTGCTGCCTGCCGCTTCGGGTGAGGTGCTGCTGGAGGGCCAACCGCTGCCGCGTGCCATGGCCCAGCGCAGCCGCGAGCAGTTGCGCCGCATCCAGCTCGTGTTCCAGAACGCCGATACCGCGCTCAACCCGGCGCAGACGGTGCGCGATATCATCGCCCGGCCGCTGGCGTTCTATCATGGTCTCAAGGGTGCTGCGGCTCATGCGCGGGTGGACGAACTGCTCGATCTGATCCGCCTGCCGCGCGCGCTGGCCGACCGCCGCAGTACCGAGCTTTCGGGCGGGCAGAAGCAGCGCGTCAACCTCGCCCGCGCGCTGGCCGCCGAACCCGATGTGCTGCTGTGCGATGAGGTGACCTCGGCGCTGGATACCGTGGTGGGGGCGGCGATCCTCGACCTGATCGACGAACTGCGCCGCGAACTGGGCATCGCCACGGTGTTCATCAGTCACGACATCTCGACCGTGCGCGCCTTCTGCGACGAGATCCTCGTGCTCTATGCCGGGCGCGCGGTGGAGCGCTGCCCCAAGGCGGCGTTCGATGGCCACAGCCATCACCCCTACACCCGGCTGCTGATCGATTCGGTGCCCGATATGGACCCGACCTGGCTGGCGACCCGCGCTGCGGCGGCCGGTCCGGCGCTGGCCGTCAGCGCGATCGCGCCCGAGCTGTGCCGCTTCCTGCCGCGCTGTCCGGTGGCGATCGGCGGCCTGTGCGACAGCAACCCGCCGCCGCTCCACGTGGATGACGGGCGGGCGATCCTGTGCCACCGCGCCGGAGGGCCGGGCGATGCCTCGCGCTAGAATCTTGCGAAAATCGTTCGAAACCAGCAGCCCCTGCCAGGGCTTGTGGGATAAGCGCCAAGGCCCCGGCGGGGCTGACCCCCGTTGACCCGATCGTCCTCAACCCCTGACGGAGCCGCTCCGATGACCGTTGCCGTACCGCTCTCCCTGACCCTGCGCGCGATGACGGCGGAGGACCTGCCGCGCGCGGAGGAGTTATCCGCCGAGCAGTCGTGGCCGCATCGGATGGAGGACTGGGAACTGTTCTTCGAGCTGGGCGAAGGCATCGTCGCCGAAAGCGACGGCGAGATCGTCGGCTCGATCATGGGCTGGCGATTTGGCGACAACGTCGCCTCGATCGGCATGGTGATCGTCACGCCGAACCGGCAGGGCGCGGGGATCGGCCGCAAGCTGATGGAAGCGATGCTGGCCCGGCTCGATGACTATACGGTGATGCTCAACGCCACCGCCGACGGCCTGCCGCTCTACACCCGCGTCGGCTTCGTGCCGCTTGCCACGGTGCGCCAGCATCAGGGGCTGGCGCCGACCATGCCGCTGGCGCCGCTGCGTGCCGGGGAACGGGTGCGGCCGCTGGGCATGGACGGGGCGGCGCTCATCCGGATGTACAACGAAGCCGTCGGGATGGACCGCACCGCGTTCATGGAGCGGGTCATGCGCGACAGCCAGGCGACCATCCTGACCCGCGAACACGAGCCGGTCGGCTTCTCGCTGCTGCGCCGGTTCGGGCGCGGGCGGGTGGTGGCCCCGGTCGTCGCCCAGGACCTTGCCGGGGCGCAGGCGCTGGTCACCCACTGGCTCGGGGCCAAGGCGGGCAAGTTCTGCCGGATGGACGTGGACGGCGATAGCGGCCTGTCGCAATGGCTCGAAGATATCGGCCTGCCCTGCGTCGGGTCGGTGACCACTATGGTGCGCGGCCCCGCACCGGTGCCGCGCGGCACCGGCAAGGTGTTCGCGGTGATGGGACAGGCGTTCGGATGATGCTGGAACTCGATAACCCCGCACTGCTGCGGCAGGCCGCGCTGGTAAATGGCGAATGGATCGCCGCCGCTTCGGGCGAAACCATCGCCGTGACCAATCCTTCGGACGGCAGCCTGGTCGGGCAGGTGCCGGCCTGCGGGGCTGCGGAGACGCAGGCGGCGATCGATGCATCGATGGCCGCATGGCCGGAGTGGCGCGCGCGCACTGCCGGCGAACGCGCGCTGATCGTCGAGAAGTGGTTCACGCTGGTCATCGAGAACGTGGCCGATCTGGCGCGGATCATGACCGCCGAGCAGGGCAAGCCCCTGGCCGAGGCGCAGGGCGAGATCCGCTATGCCGCCAGCTTCATCAAGTGGTTCGCCGAGGAAGGCCGCCGCGTGGGCGAGCGCAGCGTGGCCGCGCCCGAGCGCGACCGCCGCATCATCGTCCTGTCGCAACCGGTGGGGCCCAGCGCGATCATCACGCCGTGGAATTTCCCTGCGGCGATGATCACCCGCAAGTGCGCTCCCGCGCTGGCGGCGGGCTGTCCGGTCATCATCAAACCTTCGGAATTCACCCCGTTCACCGCGCTGGCGCTGGCCGACCTGGCGCTGGCAGCCGGGATTCCGGCCGGGCTGATCCACGTGGTGACCGGCGCGCCGCAGGCGATCGGCGAGACGTTCGCCGCCAGCCCGGATGTGCGCAAGCTGTCGTTCACCGGCTCCACCCGCGTCGGCTCGCTGCTGATGGCGCAGTGCGCGCGCACCATCAAGCGGGTCAGCCTGGAACTGGGCGGCAACGCGCCGTTGATCGTGTTCGATGATGCCGATGTCGACCTTGCCGTGAAGGCGACCATGGCGAGCAAGTTCCGCAACGCCGGACAGACCTGCGTCTGCGCGAACCGCATCTTCGTGCAGGACGGCATCTACGATGCTTTTGCTGAGCGGCTCTCTGCGGCCGTGGAGGCGCTGCACGTGGCGGACGGGTTCGATCCCGCCGCCACGATCGGGCCGCTGATCAACGGGGCGGCCGTGGACAAGGTCCATGCCCACATCGCCGATGCGCTGGACAAAGGCGGCCGGGTGATCGCCCGCGCGGGCGGGCGCGAGGGTGGCAATTTCGTGCGCCCGGTGGTGATCGGCGGCGCGGGGCCGGACATGCGGCTGTGCGCCGAGGAAACCTTCGGGCCGGTCGCGCCGCTGTTCCGCTTCGGCGCGGAAGCCGATGCCGTCGCCATGGCCAATGACACGCCGTTCGGCCTTGCCGCCTATTTCTACACCCGCGACCTGTCGCGCAGCTTCCGGGTGGCAGAGGCGCTGGAGGCGGGGATGGTCGCGCTCAACACCGGCACGATCGCGATGGAAATGGCCCCGTTCGGCGGTGTCAAGCAATCGGGGCTGGGCCGCGAAGGCGGTACGCACGGCATCGCGGAATATCTGGAAACCAAGGCCTTCCACATCGGCGGGCTGGAACATTGAGACGATCATGACCAACACCGACCGCCGCTATCGCATCGCCGTCATCCCCGGTGACGGGATCGGCAAGGAAGTCATGCCCGAAGGCGTGCGCGCGCTGGAAGCCGCCGCTGCGGCGTTCGGTTTCACGCTGGACCTTGAATGGCACGATTTCGCCTGCTGCGATTATTACGCCCGCCATGGCCAGATGATGCCGGATGACTGGAAGGCGCGGCTGGACGGGGTCGATGCGCTGTTCTTCGGTGCGGTGGGCTGGCCCGATACCGTGCCTGACCACATTTCGCTGTGGCAATCGCTGCTGCAGTTCCGCCGTGAATACGACCAGTACGTCAACTTGCGCCCGGTGCGGCTGATGCCCGGTGTCCCTTGCCCGCTGGCCGGTCGCAAGCCGGGCGATATCGATTTCTGGGTGGTGCGCGAGAATACCGAGGGCGAATACAGTTCGGTCGGCGGGCACATGTTCCCCGGTACCGATCGCGAGATCGTGATCCAGGAAACGGTGATGACCCGCCACGGCGTGGATCGCGTGCTGCGCTACGCTTTCGATCTCGCGTCGAAGCGCGAGCGCCGGCACCTGACCAGTGCGACCAAGTCCAACGGCATCGCCATCACCATGCCGTTCTGGGATGCGCGGGTGGAAGCGATCGCGCCGGAATATCCGGGCGTGACGCATGACAAGTACCACATCGATATCCTGACCGCGCAGTTCGTGATGAACCCGCAGCGCTTCGACGTGGTGGTCGCCTCCAACCTGTTCGGCGATATCCTGTCCGACCTTGGCCCGGCCTGCACCGGTACCATCGGCGTCGCGCCTTCGGCCAACATCAACCCGGACGGGCGTTTCCCGTCGCTGTTCGAACCGGTCCACGGTTCGGCTCCCGATATTGCGGGGCAGGGCATCGCCAATCCGGTCGGGCAAGTGTGGTCCGCCGTGATGATGCTGGAGCATCTGGGCGAGGCAGAGGCTGCCGCTGCCATCATGGGCGCGATCGAGGCGACGCTGGTCAGCGACAACGGCCGCACCCGCGACCTGTCCGGTTCCGCCAGTACGGAGGCCTGCGGCAAGGCCATCGCCAGCCTGATCGGCTGACGCGGCCCCGCCCGCGAAACGCCCCGGCCGGGCGGCGGCAGAAAATGCCGCCTCGGCCGGGACAGACCCTTCCCCAGCCTTCGGGAAATGTCGTTTTCAGCGCATCCCCCTGATCGGCAGGCGTAGCATCGGCGGCATGCACAATACGCCGCACGCCCAGACCGCCACACTCTCCAACCGCTCGCTGGTCGATCTCGATCGCGCCCACCTGATCCATCCGGTCACCTCGTTTCGCGGCCACGAAGCCCACGGGGCGCGCGTGCTGGCGTCGGGCGACGGGATGTGGCTGACCGATATCGACGGCAAGCGCGTGATCGACGCTTTCGCCGGGCTGTGGTGCGTCAATGTCGGCTATGGCCAGGAATCGATCGTCGCCGCCGCGACCGAGCAGATGCGCAAGCTGCCTTATGCCACCGGCTACTTCCATTTCGGCAGCGAGCCGACGATCCTGCTGGCCGAAAAGCTGACCGCGCTGACCCCGCCCGGGCTCGATCACGTCTACTTCACGCTCGGCGGTTCGGACGCGGTGGACAGCGCGATCCGCTATATCACCCATTATTTCAACGCCATCGGCAAACCGGCCAAGAAGCAGTTCGTCGCTCTCGACTGGGGCTATCACGGCTCCAGCTCGACCGGGGCCGGGCTGACTGCGCTGCCCGCGTTCCATCGCGGCTTCGATCTGCCGCGCCCGTGGCAGCACCATATTGCCTCGCCCTATCCCTATCGCCACCCGCAAGGCGATGACGATGCGGCGGTGATCGCCTCCACCGTGGCCGCGCTGGAAGCCAAAGTGGCGGAGCTGGGGGCGGAGAACGTCGCTGCGTTCTGCTGCGAGCCGATCCAGGGATCGGGCGGGGTCATCGTGCCGCCGCGCGGCTGGCTCAAGGCGCTGCGCGAATGCTGCGACCGGCTCGGCATCCTGATGCTGGTCGATGAAGTGATCACCGGGTTCGGCCGCACCGGCCCGATGTTCGCCTGCGACGACGAGGGCGTATCGCCCGATTTCATGACCGTGGCCAAGGGGCTGACCGCCGGCTACGCGCCGATGGGTGCGGTGTTCATGGCCGACCACGTCTATCAGGCGATCGCCGATTCCGCTCCGCCCGAACTGGCGGTGGGCCATGGCTTCACTTATTCCGGCCACCCGGTCAGCGCCGCCGTGGCGCTGGAGGTGATCCGCCTTTACGAGAACGGCCTGCTGGAAAACGGCGTGCGCACCGGCCGCGCCTTTGCCGCCCATCTCGATCGCATCCGCGCCCACCCGCTGGTCGGCGATACGCGCGGGCGCGGCATGCTTGGCGCGATCGAACTGGTCAGCAACAAGGCGACCCGGGCCGGGTTCGATCCCGCGCTCGATATCGGCGGCAGGCTGGGCAAGCTGACCTGGGACAACGGCGTCATCGTGCGCTGTTTCGCGAACGCGGTCATCGGCTTCGCCCCGGCGCTGTGCTGTTCGGAGGACGAGATGGCGGTTATATTCGAACGGGTGGAAACGTCGCTCGACCAACTGCTCGATATGCCCGATATACGCAGCGCCGTGGTCTGAAGAAAAAGGCGGGAAAATCAGCAATGTTCGGCCCCAAGCTCGATCGCATCGATCTCAAGATCCTCGCCAAGCTCCAGCAATCGGGCCGGATCACCAATGTCGAGTTGTCGGATGCGGTGGGGCTTTCGCCCAGCCCCTGCCTGACCCGGGTCAAGCGGCTGGAGAGCGCGGGCTATATCACCGGCTACGGGGCCCACATCAATCTCAACAAGCTGGGCGAGTTCCTGACCGTCTTCACCGAAGTCACGCTCAGCGAACACCGCCGGGGTGACTTTTCCCGGTTCGAGATGCGCATCGCCAAGCTGGACGAGGTGGTCGAATGCCACCTTGTCAGCGGCGGCTACGATTATCTGCTCAAGTTCGTCGCCCGCGGCGTCGCCCACTATCAGGCGATCATCGAGGAGATGCTGGAGAGCGATTACGGCATCGAGAAATACTTCAGCTACGTCGTCATCAAGAGCCCTTTCATCAAGCACCACTTCCCGATCCAGAACCTGTTCGGCG
The DNA here is from genome assembly GCF_014652555.1 of Novosphingobium colocasiae. Lineage (GTDB taxonomy): Bacteria > Pseudomonadota > Alphaproteobacteria > Sphingomonadales > Sphingomonadaceae > Novosphingobium > Novosphingobium colocasiae. The sequence continues at coordinate 125,011 of NZ_BMZA01000008.1, read as the reverse complement.
AATGAGCACCGGACCCGCGCCCGCATGAACGAAATCACCCCGCTGCTCGCCCCGCTGGTGGCGCTGCGCCGCGATATCCACGCACGCCCCGAACTGGGCTTTGCCGAACACGGCACCGCCGCGCGGATCGCCAAGGTGCTGCGCGAGACCGGGCTGGAGGTGCATGAAGGGATCGGCGGTACGGGCGTGGTCGGCGTGCTGCGCGCAGGCCACGGCCCGCGCACGCTCGGCCTGCGCGCCGACATGGACGCGCTGCCGATCGAGGAACGCACCGGCCTTGCCTGGCAAAGCACGGTGCCGGGCTGTTTCCACGGCTGCGGCCACGATGGTCATGTCGCCATGCTGCTCGGTGCCGCGCAAGTCCTGGCGCGTGATCCGCAGTTTTCCGGGACGGTCCACTTCATCTTCCAGCCCGCCGAGGAAGGGCTGGGCGGCGCGCGGGCGATGATCGAGGACGGGCTGTTCGAACGGTTCGACTGCGAGCGCGTCTATGCCCTGCACAACTGGCCCGCGCTGCCGGCAGGGACCATCGCCACCCGCCCCGGCCCCATCATGGGCGCGGCGGACAAGTTCGCGATCGAGATCGTCGGCCGGGGCGGCCACGCCGCGCTGCCGCACGATACGCCCGACACCATCCTTGCCGCCGCCAGCCTGGTCCAGCAACTCAACACCGTGATCGGCCGCGATGTGCCGCCGTCGGCCAACGCGGTCCTGTCGGTGACGGAGATCCATGGTGGCCACGCCCACAACGTGCTGCCCGCCTCGGTCCGCGTCGGCGGCACCGTGCGCAGCTTCGATCCAGCGGTGCAGGACCGGATCGAGGAACGCATGCGCCAGATCCTGCGCGGCATCGAAGCTTCGTTCGAAGTGACCGCGCGCTTTGATTACGATCGCTACTATCCGGCGACGATCAACGATCCCGCCGCCGCGCACGATGCGCTGACTATCGCCGCAAGCGTGGGCGAGGCGTTGCTCGCGCGCGAACCGGCGGCGACGTCGGAGGATTTCTCGTTCATGCTTCAGCAGCGGCCCGGCGCATATCTGTGGCTGGGGCAGGGACGGGGTGAGAATCCGCCGCCGCTGCACAACCCGCATTACGATTTCAACGATGACGTGATGGAAACCGGCATCCGGCTGCACGTGGCGCTGGCACGGCACTGGCTGGCCGACTGACCCGATTGCCGGTCAGAAGCTGGCCCCCATCCCGATTATCAGCCGCGTGGTGTTCCTGGTATCGCCATTCGCCGATGCGATGACGCGCGTGCGGCCGAGCAGACGCTCGTGGATTACGCCGGCATAGAGGTTGAATACCGGGCCTAGCTGGCGACGCACGCGCAATGCTGCCGCCATGTCGGTGAACCCTGCACCGGTGTCTTCGGCGCGAATGCCGGAAGGGGCCCAGCCTATCGAGACGCGCGGCTCGATGGTGACGGCGGGACCGGCCTTGATATAGCCCACAACCTCTGCCGAACCCGTGACATTGCCCCTTTCGGAGAGATAGAGGTAATGCTCCGCGCTCAGCACTGTCCCCAGGTTGACGCTGACGCCAAGCGCCGCGTGACTGAGGTCCGGGCCATCGCGGAAATCCTGGCGAATGCCGATCAGGAGTTGCTGATTGCCCTGCGGGTTGAGAGTATAGAGGAGGTGACCGATCACCTCCTTTATACGCGGGCCGACATCGCCGCCACCATCCACCATCAGCGTCGCGCCATGGCGGTCGTCGCCGGTCACGAAGGTGGTGCTGAAAAGCATCTGGTCGACATCCTCGCCAACATGCATTTCGAACAGCTCGACCAGCCCGGTGGTCTGCGTTTCGGCGTGGGCGCTGTTCGTGACCGATGCGCCCCATCCCAGGCCCAGCGCAAGGCAGCATCGGGACAGCGCGGACAGGAAGCGGCCAGGGATCATGGTGCCAGATTGGCCAGCCTGCGGCAGAATGTGCTGCCCTACTCACGGGCACGGCGGGTCCGTGATGCTGTCGCCCGGCCGGGGCACGGCATATCCGGTTTTCCGCCGCTATGCGGGGTTCAGGAGCGCTCTGTAGGGCCTTCCCGCCAGGCCATCAGAAGGCGAAGCGCACCCCGGCCGCAGCGGAAACGGTGCCGGCACCTTCACCCTGCGCGCGTGCCAGCCGCGCCGTGTCGCCCAGCTTGCGTTCCCAGAACACGCCGACATAGGGCGCGAACATGCCGCTGAATTCGTAGCGCAGGCGCGCTGATAGCTCGATCTTCTCCAGACCGCTGGCGATGGCAATTTCGGGGATGTCCTGGAATGCCAGGTCGATCTCGGCTTCCGGTTCGAGGATCAGGCGATTGGTGATCCGCAGGTTGGTGGCAACCCCGGCCCGCGCCCGGACATCGCCCTTGTTCGAAAGCAGCAACTGGCCATCGACTTCGAGCCAGTAAGGTGCCAGTCCTTCTATCCCGATCAGCGCATAGGTCCGGTCTGGTCCGGTGCCCAGGTCCTGCCGCAAGCCCAACTGGAGGTTGTACCAGGGATCGAGCGCGTGCCGCCAGGTTCCGGAGAGCTCCAACGTCTCGGGCGTTTCGCCGAAAGCGCCTTCGCCGCGAAAGCCCAGCACCGCGCGATCGATGTCGCCGCCGTACCACGCCATGCCTTCGAAGCCGTAGCCGTCCTTGCCGTTGTTGGCGCGATATTCGAGCTGATCCACCTGCACCGCGCTGCCCCGGAAGCGCATCTCCGCCAGCGTTGCGTTCAACGACCGTTGCATGACCGCGCGCGGATAGAATGCCTCTGCCGCCATGTCGGCCGGCACCGGTGGCGGCGGGGCGTTGCCGGGCGTGTCGGCGGCCGAGGGGGGCGATGCTGCGTTATGCCCGGCGTGGGCGGCAGGTTCGGCGACCGCAGTGCTCTCGGCACCCTCGTCTGCGGCGTCCGGCTCGGGCCCGGACATGTCCATGCCCGCGTGATCCGTCCCGGAATGGTCCATTCCGGACATATTCATCGAGCCATGATCCATTCCGGCATGCGGATCGGTCGCGTCCTGTGCCAGGGCTGGCGTTGCGATCAGCAGGGCAGGCGCGGCGATCAGGGCGGCGGCGAACGGGCGGCGCATCACGCTGCACCCCCTTCGCGGCGGACGGTGACGATGCGCATCATCCCGGAGTGCATGTGGTGCAGCATGTGGCAGTGGAACGCCCAGTCGCCCTCGCCGTCGGCGGTGAGATCGAACGAAGCCTTGCCGCCCGGCAGCACATTGACGGTGTGCTTGCGCGGCCGGTGGCCGGGCTCGCCGGTCACCAGTTCGAAGAAATGGCCGTGGAGGTGGATCGGGTGCGGCATCATGGTATCGTTGATGAGGTTGACCCGCACCCGCTCGCCCAGCCGGAACGGGATCGGCTGGGCCCCCTCGCTCAGCGCTACGCCGTCGAGCGACCACATGTAGCGCTCCATGTTGGCGGTCAGGTGGACATCGATCTGGCGGGTGGGGACGCGGGGATCGGGATTGGCTTCGCGCGAACGCAGGTCCGCATAAGTCAGCACCCGGTGGTCCACGTCCTCCAGCCCGGTCGGCCGGTCAGCCAGCCGATCGACCGGCATCGGCGAAAGCGTGGCGACGCCCGGGCCCAGCGGAACTTGCGGGGCGACCGAGGGATCGCGCATCGACATCGAATGGCCGGACATGCTGTCGTTGGCAGGTTTGCTGAGGTCGATCTCGCCGTTCGTGCCCATGTCCATCCCGGCCATGTCCATGCCCATGTCGCGCATGGTCAGCAGCGGCCGCTTGCGGATTGTGGGCACCGGGGCAACCAACCCTTCGGAACGGGCGAGCGTGGCGCGGACCTGGCCTGACCGGTCGATCGCCTCGGCGATCACGCCATAGGCCGGCTCGGCACCGGGGGTAACGATGAAATCATACGTCTCGGCGATGGCGATCTGGACTTCGTCGGTTTCCACCGGCTGCACCGGCAAGCCGTCCGCCGCCACCACGGTGAGCGGCAGGCCGGGGATGCGGAAGTTGAAGTTGGTCATCGCCGAGGCATTGATGACGCGCAGCTTCACCCGCTCGCCCGGCGCGAACAGGCCGGTCCAGTTCTCCGCCGTGCCGTGGCCGTTGACGAGGTAGCTGTATGTTACCCCGGTGATATCGGAGATATCGGTCGGGTCCATCCGCATTTTGGCCCATTCGAGCCGGTCCTTGAGCGGCTGGTCCTTCCCCGCCAGCAATCCGGCCAGCGTCTGTTTCTGACGGTTGAAATAGCCGCCCATCAGCTTGAGCCGCCGGAGCTGTTCGTGCGGATGCATCGGGCTCCAGTCCGACAGCACGAGGATATGCTCGCGCTCGCAGGCATCCGCCGGACCGTCGCGGGGGTCGATCACCAGTGGGCCGAACAGGCCCACCGCTTCCTGCATGCCGGAATGGCTGTGATACCAGTAAGTGCCGGCCTGGATGACCGGGAATTCATACGTGAAGGTCTGGCCCGGATCGATGCCGGGGAAGCTGACGCCGGGCACGCCGTCCATCTGAAACGGAACCAGCAGCCCGTGCCAGTGGATCGAGGTCTGCTCGGCCAGCCGGTTGGTCACCGCGATCCTGACCGTCTGCCCTTCGCGCAGCCGGATCAGCGGTGCGGGCAGGGTGTCGTTGACCATGACCGCATGGGCCGAGCGGCCGCCGGTGGCGAAATGGTTTTCCGCGATCGTCAGGGCAATCGTATCGCCCGAAAGCACATCGGGCGTGCGCAGCCCGGCCGATCCGGAGCGCGCCCAGGCGGGGAACAGGCCGGCTGTCCCGAGGCCGGCGGCAAGGACCGTCCCATGAGCGAGGAAGCGGCGACGATCGAAGGGAGATTTGGTCAGCATCGCCCTCGTTTACGCGAGCGGCAGCGCTATCCCTCAAGCACTTGGGACAATTTCTCCCGTGCCCGGTAAATGCGCGTTTCCACCGCCTTGCGGCTGATCCCGAGCACCGCCGCTGCCTCGTCCTGCGCCATCCCCTCGATCGTGCAGAGCAGCAGCGGTTCGCGCAAGGTGACCGGCAGCGCCGCGATGGCCGCCTGGATGCGGCTGATTTCGCGGGCCGATGCCAGCGCTGCTTCAGGATCGGCCGCGCTGTCGGCAATGTCGAGCGCGGCATCCAGCGGCTGGGCCCAGGCGAACATCCGGCGCACCGCGCGGCGGCGCGACCAGTCATGGCACTTGTTGACCGCGATCCGCATCAGCCAGGGCCGGAACGGGCGCGTCGGGTCATAACGGCGCAGCGCCGCGAAGGCGGCGATGAAGCAATCCTGCGTCAGGTCCAGCGCCTCGCTTTCATCGCCGGTATAGCCGCGAACATAGCGGAACACGCTGGCGCGGTGGCGATCGAGCAGCGCGCGGTAGCCGCTGTCGCGCCCGGCCAGCGCTGCGGCGACGGCATCGGCGTCAGGACCGTCCGCCCCTGGCACCTCTATTCAGCCGCGTCCCGGCCCGGGTTGCTTTCCGGCTGCGGGGTCAGGACCTTGGCCACCTCGATGTCGAACCGCGCTGCCTGATCAGGCCGCAGCACCGCGCGCATGGCGAAGACGTGGCTGAGCGTTGCCTTCTGCAGTTCACCCATTGCGTGGTGCGATCGATCGACCGCTTTCTCTACGGCCGGACCATAGGAATGTTCGCGGGCGATAGCCTGGGCCAGTTCGACATTGGCAGCGTCCAGATCCGCTTCCAGCGCCTTGCGCCGGCCGGCGTAACCGGCTTCCAGCAGGTCGATGCGACGATCCTGCGTCGGGTCGAGCTTGAGCTGTTCGTGCATCAATGCGTGGAGCCGGCCGGTTCCGGTCGGCGGCGCGAACAGGCCCTGCGATGCCTTGGCGGCCAGCAGCGCCACCGCAAAGGCGATCAGCGCGACCAGCACATAGCGCGCCGCGCCGCGCATCATTCGCCCAGCAGGCGCGACGGGGCGCTGGCGGGCATCGCCAGCAGCGTCGCATCGGCGCGGGCGGCGTGCGAGGGAAACGCCGCGCCGCCGCCAAGCCCGACCACCACCGCCACCGCGCAGGCGAGCGAGAGGCTGCGTCGCGCGGTCGCCCGTTCGTGCAGGTGGGTGCGCAGGCCCCCGATCACGCCGTCATCGATCGCCGCCAGTTGGGCAGGCGCGGCCAGCGTGCGCAGGCTTGCCAGCGCATCGTCCAGCATGTCGCTGTTATGTGCCATCCACTGTTCTCCGTTATCGGCCGGGCTTGCGGGCCCTTGCCCTTATGCCGGTGTTACGCAGGCAAACAGCCGATCCCTTAGCCTGCCCGAACCCCTAACGATTTTTTTCACCGGCGGCGAGGGATGGGCGCGGGGGCAGCGTAATGGTCCGTGAAAAGCGGCCCTTCGGATCGCACATCAGGAGCCCCCCCATGAAGAAGACCGTTCTCGCCGCGCTTGCCCTGTCTGCCCTCGCCACGCTGCCGGGTATCGCCATGGCCCACCCCAAGCTCGTCTCCGCCACTCCGGCGGCCGACGCGACCGTTGCCAAGCCGACCGTGCTGACGCTGAACTTCAGCGAAACGCTGGTCGGCCCGCTCAGCGGGATCGAACTGACCATGACCGGGATGCCCGGCATGTCCGATCACGCGCCGATGCCGATCAAGGGCTTTACGACCAAGACCGAAGGCAAGACGCTCAAGGTTACCCTGCCGCGCGCGCTGCCTTCGGGCAGCTACAAGCTGAACTGGCACGCGGTCGCCGCCGACCAGCACCGGATCGAGGGCAGCTACGCCTTTTCGGTAAAGTAAGCGCACCGTGGCAGAGAGCAGCCTCGCCGCAGCGCGTGCGCTGCTCTACCTGCTGCTGATGACCGCCGCCGGACTGCCGCTCTATCGGCTGTGCGACGGCGGTCGTTCCTTTTCGGGCCGCGCGCGCGGCGGGCTGGTGGCGCTGGCGGTTCTCGCTCTGCTCACCAGCCTGTGGTGGACGCTCGCCGCTATCGCATCCATGGCGGCGTTGCCGATCGGCGCGCTGGACGGGGCGACGGTGCAGGCCGTGCTTGATGCAACGCCGCTGGGCTTATTGTTATGGGTCCGCCTCGGCGCTCTGGCCGCCTTCGCGCTGGCGGCGTTGGTGCTGCCGCGCCCGGCGGTGCTGGCGCTGGCCGGCGTGATCGCCCTCGCCAGCATTGCCTGGAGCGGGCATGCGGGGGCCGCGGAGGGCATTTCCGGCACGCTGCATCGCATGGCCGATGTATCCCACCTCCTTGCCGCCGCGCTGTGGCTGGGCGCACTGTTCGCGTTCCTGGCGGCAGGCTTGCGCGGCCGCTTCGATATCGGTTCGCTCGGGCGCTTTGCGCGCACCGGCACCGTGGTCGTAGCCGTGCTGGTGGTGACCGGCACCGCCAATGCGCTGTTCATCACCGGCGTGTCCGGCTGGTCGGCGCGCGGCCCCTGGACCTTGCTGATCGCGGCCAAGATCGGGCTGTTCTGTGCCATGCTCGGCTTTGCCGCGCACAACCGCTGGCGGCTGGTCCCTGCGGCGGAGATCGCGCCGGTGCAGACCCGACCGCGACTGATGCGCTCGCTGATGCTCGAAACCGCCTGCGCTCTGCTGATCCTCGTCCTCATTGCCTTTGCCGGCACCCTCGACCCGTCCGGCGCGGGCTGATCCCGGCGCGGCACGATCTGCGGCAAGGTCCGGCCCGGCATGGCCTGTGCCCCGCAAAACGCGCCCAGGTTGCAGCGGTCCAGTTTGGCACGATCTGCGGTTGGTGGCCCGATTGCGGTACATCCGGCCGATCCCGCCGACTAGAAATTGTCCTGTCCCCGGCGTGCGGCATCCCGTGCCCCGTCTGATCCGACTGCGTGTGGAGAACGGTTCGTGAAGCTGACATCCTACTGGCTCGACACCAGCCCCGCGTTTTCCGGCGGCGTCCCGTTCGAGCCGGGGCAACGCGCCGACGTTGTAGTCGTCGGCGGCGGGCTGACCGGGACTTCGGCAGCGCTGGCGCTGGCCCGCAAGGGGGCCGACGTGGTGCTGTGCGAGGCCGAGGTCATCGCCGCGCAGGCATCGGGGCGCAGCGCCGGCATGTGCAACAACGGCTTTGCGCAGGATTACCGTATGATGGCCGAAAAGTTCGGCCACGAACGCGCCACCGCGCTGTATCATGCCTTCGATGCCGGGGTGGATACGGTCGAGCGGATCGTGCGCGAAGAAGCGATCGACTGCAGCTTCGCGCGAACCGGCAAGCTCAAGGTCGCGGCGCGTCCCGAACATTTCGACAAGATCGCCCGCGCGCAGGAAGCGCTCGCCGCGCATGCCGATCCCGATACCTGGCTGCTCAGCCGTGAGGATCTGGCCGGCGAGATCGGCAGCGAGCGTTATTACGGCGGCATGGTTTTCGGCAAGAGCGCCGGTCTCCACGTCGGCCGGTTCGTGCGCGGCATGGCTGAGGCCGCTGCCCGGCGCGGCGCGCGCGTGTTCGAGAATACTCCGGTTACCGGCATCCGTCGCCAGCCTTCGGGCCGCTTCACGATCACCACCCCGCGCGGCAGCATCGATGCCGGGCAGGTGCTGCTGGGCAGCGGCATTTCCAAGGTCGGCCCGCTGGGCTGGGTGCGCCGCCGGATCATCCCGGTCGGTGCGTTCATCATCGCCACCGAACAGTTGCCTGCCGATGTCGTGGCCGCGATCACGCCGCGCAAGCGCATGATGGTCGATACCAAGAACGTGGTGAACTACTTCCGCCACTTGCCCGACAATCGCCTGCTGTTCGGCGGCCGCGCCCGCTTCGCGGCGTCCAACCCGGCATCCGACGTCAAGAGCGGCCGTGTTCTGCAAAAGGCGATGATCGATGTGTTCCCGCAACTAGCCGATGCGCGCATCGATTACTGCTGGGGCGGGATGGTGGATATGACCCGCGACCGCCTGCCGCGTGCCGGCCAGCGCGACGGGGTATACTACGCCATGGGCTATAGCGGCCATGGCAACCAGATGGCGACGCAGATGGGCCAGATCATGGCCGATGTGATGGACGGCAATGTCGATCTCAACCCGTGGAAGGACATGGCCTGGCCGGCGATACCCGGATACTTCGGCAAGCCGTGGTTCATGCCGATCGTCGGCAGCTATTTCCGCCTGAAGGACATGCTGTCGTGACCGCCGCCGCCGCGCTGGAAGCTCAGGGTCTGCTCGACCGGCTGTTCATCGACGGCGCATGGCGCGCGCCGCTCGGCACGCAGCGCTTCGATGTGGTGAACCCGGCGACCGAGGTGGTCGTCGCCTCGCTGGCGCTGGGCGATGAAGCCGATGTCCATGCTGCCGTGACCGCCGCACGCGCGGCCTTTCCCGGCTGGTCCGCCACCCCCGCGGCGGAGCGCCGTCGGCTGCTGGAACGGCTGCTGGCGCTGCTGGAAGAGCGCGCGGAAAGCTTCGCGCAGGCGATCTCGCTGGAGATGGGCGCGGCGATCACCTTTGCGCGCACGGCCCATCTGCCGTTCGCCCTGGCGCATGTGCGGGTGGCGATCGAAAACCTCGCCGATTATCCGTTCCTGCACCGGCGCGGCCCCACCGCCATCGCGCGTGAACCGATCGGGGTCTGCGCGCTGATCACCCCGTGGAACTGGCCGCTGTACCAGATCACCGCCAAAGTCGCCCCGGCGCTGGCGGCGGGCTGCACCGTGGTGCTCAAGCCCAGCGAACTGGCCCCGTTCAGCGCTGCCCTGTTCGTCCAGGCGATCGCCGATGCCGGCGTTCCGGCCGGGGTGTTCAACCTCGTGCCCGGCACCGGGCCCGTGGTCGGCGAAGCGCTAGCCCGCCATCCCGAAGTGGACATGGTCTCGCTCACCGGTTCGACCCGCGCCGGCGTGCTGGTGTCGAAGGCGGCGGCCGATACGGTCAAGCGGGTAGCTCTGGAACTTGGCGGCAAATCGCCCAACCTGATCCTCCCCGATGCCGATCTGGACAAAGCGGTGTCGCCAGGCGTCGCCGCCTGCATGCGCAACGTCGGCCAGTCCTGCAGCGCTCCGACCCGGATGATCGTCCCCCGCGCCCGGCTCGCCGAAGTGGAAGCGCTGGCGCGGCGCATGGTCGAAAGCTTCACGATCGGCGATCCCACGAACGAGGCGACGACGCACGGCCCGATCGCCAATGCTGCGCAATATGCCCGCGTCCAGGCGATGATCGCGATGGGCATGGCCGAAGGCGCGCGGCTGGTCTGTGGCGGCCCCGGCCATCCCGATGGGCTGGACGCCGGCTTCTTTGCCCGCCCCACCGTATTCTCCGACGTGCACACCGCCATGGGCATCGCGCAGGAGGAGATCTTCGGCCCGGTCCTCGTCATCCTGCCTTACGACACGCTCGATGAAGCCATCGCCATCGCCAATGACACGGTCTACGGCCTCGGCGCGCACGTCCAGGGGGCGGACATCGACGCCGCCCGCGCCGCCGCCGCCCGCATCCGCTGCGGCCAGGTGCTGATCAACTACCCCGCCTGGGACCCGCAGGCCCCGTTCGGCGGCTACAAGCAATCGGGCAACGGCCGGGAGTTCGGGGTGGAGGGGATGGAGGAGTTCCTCGAAACCAAAGCCATCCTGGGATACGCACCCGCCTGAAGGCGTAGCTCCGGCAATTTGCCGGAAACGAGCCGTCGACATTGCAGACTTTCGTTCTACAAGATCGTTTGTCGGAGGCGGGGTTCGTTTTCGATCGGGATGGGTTGCGCGATCTGACAATGGTGTGCTTCACATCGCAAGCCTGAGCGAAGAGACGCGATGAAGATAACCGACAACGCCACCTATCTGCGCGTCGCGCTGCACACCCTGCAAAGCAAGATCGCGCCGGAACTGGGCTCCCAGGACGCGCAGGGCGCGGCTGCCATGCTCGCCCAGGTGCTGGGCGAACTGATCAAACGCGAAACTGAATCGCCTTTCGTGCTATCGGCCCAGGTGGTGGCCGGGGACCTGTTGGCGGCGCGCTTGTCGCGCTTTGCGGCGGATCAAGGCATCGCCGTCGCGCCGGATCATGCAGAGGCGAAGGACGGCGGCACCGGCTTCACCGCGCTTGCCCATCGACACGACGCGCTGACCGCCCGGATCGCGGCGCTGGCCGATGTGCTGGCCGACCGGCGCGCGTCCATGGACGCTGCGGCACGCCATACCCTGTCGGAACTGTTGCTCGATGCCGCTCGCTGGAGCCAGCACTATCCGCTGACCCAGCGCGACATGCCCGTGCCTGCCGGCACCCCCGTCGCGGTTCCGCCCGGCAGCCCGCTCGATCGCGATCTGCTGGAAGGCTTCCTGCGCAGCGTGCACCCCGATGGAGCGGCCATCGAGGTGCTCGATTTCCAGCCGATCTCCGGCGGTTTCGGCAAGCAGACCTTCCGCACCCGCATCCGCGAGGGCAACGGCAGCGAACGCGCGCTGATCGTCCGCAAGAGCGATCCGGTGCCCATGGTGCGCAAGGGCACCTTCATGGTCGATCTGGAATTTCACCTGCTCCGCGAACTTCATGCCACCGGTCTGTTGCCGCTGGCCGAACCCTTGTGGCTGGCCAAGGATTTCCCCGGCGTCGATGCCGATTTCTACGTCATGCAGGCCCTGCCCGGTGCCGTACCCAGCTCGTTCATGGGCGCGGCCAGCGCCGCCATCCCGGAAGGCATCCTGCTGCAACTGGCCGAACACATGGCCCGGCTGCACCGGATAGATATCGCCCGGTTCTCAGGCTTTATCGAACGCTTCGAGAGCCCGGCGCTTGCCACCGACACGATCGAAAGCTGCTATCGCCGCCAGATCGTCGAGTGGAAGGAATATTATCGCAAGGCAGGCCATCTGCCGTCACCCTTCGTCACCTATCTGCTGGACTGGCTGGCCGACCATGTCCCTGCCGACCCCCGCCGCCCGGTGCTGGTGCACGGCGATTTCAATGTCCACAATCTGCTGGCGGTGGACGGACAGATCACCGGCATCCTCGATTGGGAATGCTCCAACTTTGGCGCACCGGAGCAGGATCTTGCCTATGTCCGGCCGATCATTTCGCAGCATATCGACTGGGACCGTTTCGTCGCGCATTACCGCGCCAGCGGCGGACCCGAGGTCGACGCATCGACGATGGACTTCACGATGGCCTTCGCCGCGATGCGGCTGTGCGTGATCTTCAACAAGGGCGTGCGCAACCTGCAGGAACGGGCGCATCAGGATATCCGCTACGCCGTGCTCGATCTTGGCATCACGCCCGAATTCATGAAGCAGGCGCTGGCCTGCACAGCCGGCTGAGCCCGGCGAAACGACCTCGTTAACACTACTTGCGCGAGTAACGCGCGCGCCCCTGTAAGGAACACCAGCATGTCTGCCACTCCCCCGCTTGGCCAGCCGACGACCGACCACGCCTTCCGCCACAAGCTGGCCCCCGAAGGGCGCGAATCGCTGGCGCATATCCTGCTGATGCCGGAGCACAACATCGCCGGTTTCATTTATCCCACCATGCTCGGCACCGGCATCGGCAAGTCGACCGCCTGCTTTTTCAGCCCGGATTTTCCCGAGCAGATCGTCGAGGTGGTCGAAAGCCCGGTTGCCGACGACATGAACTTTGACGACTGGCACCACGGCCCGCTGCACATGCAGATTGCCGAGCCGCTGGAACAGGTCAACATCGCGTGGAACGGCGAGCGTATCCGGTTCAAAGGCAGCATGACCGCAACGCATCCGGCCTATGCCTTCGGTTCGCACCCCAAGGGCAATCCGCCCTATTTCGGCGACAACCGGACCGAACAGCATGGCCGCATCATCGCCGACCTCGAACTCGACGGACGCAAGCTTCACCATGAGGGCTTCATGGTCCGCGATCACAGTTGGGGGCCGCGCGTCTGGGGCCTCAACCAGCACTACAAATGGATTCACGCCACCACCGGCGACAGCTCGATGCACTTCTTCGAGATGCAGGGCTTCGGCCGCACCGAACTGCGCGGCTTCCTGTTCAAGGACGGCGAGCAGCGGCATATCGAACGTGTCGAATACGATTTCGTCTACGGCGACGATATGCTGCAAAAGACGTTCAATGTGACCGTGACCGACGATGCCGGCCGCAAATCATACATTGCCTACACGATGTTCGGCGTGCTGACCTCCTCGCACGACAGCCAGAGCCTGATCAACACCGGCTGCGCCACGCTGGAATTCGACGGCAAGCCGGGCGTGGGCGTCTGCGAATTCGCATGGAACAAGGGCTATTTCGACTTCGCCAAGGAATATGTCTCGCGCTTCGGCTAACGGCCGTAGCGAGAGCCGCCCGGGGCGCTCGAAACTGATGGCCGGGCAAATGCGTCACTTGCGGCGACAATGGCTTCGGGATTCCCATGGCGGACCGCCGCGATTGTTCGATAGTCCGGTGTGAGGTGTGATGGCGTCGCGAAAGACGGGCACGCCACCTCTTGCCTCACTGCTCAGGCGAAGCGGATTCCGGCGGCTTTGGTTCTGCAGCGCTCGACCCACGCTTTTTCAGCGCAGTCGCCTCGCCCGAGACATAGCCCCGGATTTCGTCGGCCTGCGCCTCGCTGAGATGCTGTTTCCAGCCGACCATGCCGTTGCTCTCCAACGCGCCGTCGATCACCACCGCGCGCCAGTAATTCGTCCCGCCGCGGGCGATCTGTTTATCGGTGAACGGGTCCGGTACACCCGACCGATTGCAGACGCTCAACCATCGATTTTGGACGTCCGGGAGGAGGCAGTTCAAATCCGGCTTCCGGTCACTTGCCCTTTGCCCGAGGCCGTTTGAACCAGAATGTCCAGACCGCGAACGTCCCCAACAGGCCAAGCCCCAGACCAGACGTGGTCATGACCAGCCGGAATGGCAGTCCGCCAACCTTGGCGGCATGGACAGGGTAGAGCGCGTTGTACGCACTGACCCTTGCGGGGAGATCGGCTGCGTCGCGGGTTGCCACGATGCGTCCGGTATCGGCGGCGAACCACACTGCCGTGCGGCCGTTCGGCAACCACTCGTCGGGGCGGCGCATCCTCAGCGTGATGAGCCCGTTGCCGGCGCGGGGCAGGGACAGACTGCGCACTTCGGCGTCGGGGAAGCGTGCCCGCGCGGCACGGATCATCTCGGCCCAGTCAGGATCGCCGGCAAGGTGCGCTGCCTTTGCCGCAGGCGGCTTGAGCGCGTTCTCGATCTCGGCCCGCGCTCCCGGCCCCATGACGACGGAAGCCAGAGGCCGGAATACCAGAACCGAGCCGGTCACCAGCGATAGCATGAGCAATGGCGCGACCAGGATTCCGAGATCGCGATGGTGGCGGACGATCGACGGCCGGGTCAACCGCGCCGGCCAGAGGCGAAATTCGAAGGTCCGGCGCGTCCGCCACCACAAGACCATGCCGCTGACGACGAAGAACAGGCCGCAGAGACCGGCGATACCGACTACGGTCTCTCCTTCCTCGCCGGCGAACAGATGCTGATGGAAATCAGACAACCACAACTCGGGCCGGACCCATTGGCTGTCCCAACTCTCCACCGGATCGCCCGCCTGCGTGACATAGGCTCCGCTGCCATCGCGGTAGGCGAGCCGATCGAGCCCGAAGCCCGCGTTGGCAAAAGTGAGCGACTGCAACTGCGGTGCCGCAGTCTCCATGATCCGGGCAGTCGCAACCGCCAGCGCCTGCGTATCCTGCACCTGCGCGTCGCTCGCGTGCGGCAGCACGACCCAGGCGTCGCGATGGACGAGGATTGCGCCGGTCAGGCCCACCACAGCCAGTAGCAAGCCGATGAGCCCGCCGGTCCAGCGATGGAGGGTATCGAGCAGCTTCATCAGAACCGGTAGTTCCAGCCGAGCGTGAAGTTACGACCGCGCCCGGCGAAATAATGATCGTCGTCGGTCGGGCGCACCGTCTGGGTGTAATAGTCGATGTAGAAGGCGTCGAAGACGTTCTGCGCAGCAAGCGTCAGCCCGCCGAAAGGCGTGTCGTAGCGCAGGCTAAGGTCCGTCACGTTGTAGCCGCCGAAGCTGTAGGTGTCGTCGTAGTTGCCCGGCGTCCGCTCGAATTTGCGCGACAGGAAGAACTGCGTCTGGACGCGCGCAGATACTGCCCCCCGTCGATAACTCGCTGCCAGATTCAAGCGGTCGGGAGAGATGTTCGCCCCATCCAGATCGCGGTCGACCTTTTCGATGCCGTCGGCAGACCCGTCGGTGCGGCCGATCAGGTGGGCATATCCGGCCGAGAGCGTCAGTCCTGGAACCGGCGTCCGCGCCGAGAGATTGATCTCGAGCCCCTGTATCTCCACGCGCTGGCGCTGCACTTCGAACACGCCGCCGCTCTGGACCAGCAGCGAGCCGTTCTTGCTCGTAGACCAGAAGTAGGCGGCGCTGGCGTCAAGCGGTCCGCGTTTCAGTTCGACGCCCAATTCGCGGTTGTTCGAGACGATCGGGCTGATGTTGACATAGTCGTCGATGTCGATGCCGGGCTTGTTTACCGCGCGGGCAATGCGGCCAACGTCCGGTACCGTGTAGCCCTCCGCATAGCTGGCGTAGGCACGAATGCCCTTCCAGGGCTCAAGGATGACGCCACCGTTGAACAGCGTGTCGCTGAACTTGGGCGTGCCGCCCGAAACTGCGAAGCCGCCTCCATAACTGGCCAGTGTACGATAGTCGGCGATCGTGATCTGGACGTCCTCGTACCGCACGCCGCCTGCGAGATGCAGCTTGTCATCGAGCAGGGCAAGGTTGGCCTGCGCGAACGGGGCAAGGCTGCGGTATTCCGTTGGCGGCACCCACGAACGATCGGTGGCGATCAGGCGCTGTTCGGTCTTGTCGTAAAGCACGTCGAGCCCGAGCGTAGCGGTCAGCGCTTCCAGCCCTGGTACCTTGCGCTCGTATGAGAACTTGCCGCCATACTTGCGGCTACGGTTCTGCGATTGGTCGAATAGGGTTCCGATCGGTGCCAGTGCGGCATCCTGAAAGGTTGCGATCGGGTCAACTTCACCGCCATACGTATCCCGCGAGCGGTTGAAGAAGGCCTGGAGCGTCAGGTTTCCGCCCCACAGGTTCGTGTCCGTATAGGTCAGTGCAGCGCTCTCGGTGCGGTTTGTCGCGGGCACGCCCGGCGGGATGCCGCGCACCGATGTCGTAGGCACATCGTTCGTGTGATCGCCTTCGATCGCGACGTAGTCGCCTTCGCCCTTCAGTTGGAAGCGATTGATCATGAGGTCCAGCCGCGCGGTGTCCGACACCGCGTAACCGAAGCGGCCGAAGACCGACCAGGACCGGCTGTCCTGCGTCTCGCCCTGGGTAAGGTCAGTGCCCACCCGCCCGCCGTGTCCGTCGTAGAATACGCCACGCTTCTCGAACACGGCACCAACCGTTGCATCGACCTGCCCCTGTCGCCAGCCGATAAGGCCAGCCAACTTGCCGCCGATGCCATCGCCGCTGAACCCGGTGTCCGAATTGCCCTGCACCAGCACGCGACCGGACAGGCCGTCGTGCTGCGGGGGGCCGACAGTCACCTGGTTGACGATGCCGCCAGTGCCGCCGATCCCCTGCAGGGCGTTGGAGCCGTAGATTACCTCGACGCGATCGACAAAGAACGGGTCGATGGAGAACCCGTCGCGGGCACCATCACGCAGCGGTGCCGTCTGCGGAATGCCGTTGATCGCGTAGAGCGGCGAACGGCCGCGAAGCGTCTCGCCCGCCCCCGACAATTTCTGGCGCGTGGGCGAGAACGAAGGCGTCAGCGCGGAAACGGCGTCGACGATCGAGCCACCGATGGCCACCTGCTGGCTGAGCGCAGCGTTGTCGATAACATCAACGGTGAGGGGCAGGGCGTTGATCGGCAGCACGGTACGCGCCGCTGTCACCACGATCCTTTCTTCCGGACCGGTATCCTGCGCGAAAGCAGGGCACGCACACAGAGACAGCGGCACGACAAGGATCGAATGGCGGATCATGAATTTCTGGACCTCCCTAGTGGGGAGGTCTCTTAGCGGCACCTCGCATAAATGCAAGTTACTCGCATTAGCATTATTTGAGGTCTCCCTCTGGGAGCACCCCCTCCGGCTTCAGTCTGATAATGGCTTCGGCCCTCGGCGGCGGAGATGGGCAAACATAATCCCCCGGAGCGCCTTGGCGGGCACCCCGAGAAACAGTGGCGAGGACCTACTTGTTGTTCCCGGAACCATCGCTCTGCTGCTGCGCGGCCTGCTGGATCTGGCCCTGCGTCATCGCTGACATCACGGCATTGCCGCTGGCTGAGAAGTTGGTGGCGGGCAGCAGTGCGGTCGAATCGCCGACCTTGACCAGCATCTGCTGGATTTCGCCGCGGCCGTTGGTGAAGAGCTGGCGGACCTTGCCGATGCGCTCGCCATCGGGCGCGAGGACGGGCATGCCGCGGGTCACCTGGAAGCCGCCCTGGCCCGAGCCGCTGGCTTCGCCGTCGCCACTGATCGGGCCGAGCGCGCCGGTGCCGCCACCCGAGCCCGAGGCGCTGCCCGAACCCGAAAGCGTTCCGGCGAGGCTGCCGGTGAGACCGCCGGTCATGGAGAGTGCGCCGCCCGAGGTGCCGGCGGCCGTGCCGCGCGCGGACGAAGCCGCACCGGTCGCGGCAGCGCGGGCCGACTGCGCCGTGCTGCGCACCGCGTCGGTGCCGAGCAACTGCGCGTCGAGGTTACCCGAGCCGCTGCCGCTGGCATGGCCCGAGGCATCGCCGCCGATCATGCGGGTCGGCGTGGCGACCGTCTGGGCGATATCGCCGCCGCCGGCGGCACCGGCACTGCGGTCAGCATGGACCGCGCCGCTCTTGCGGTTGACGCTCTGGCTGCCGCTGGTCGAACCGGTGTTACGCAGCGTACCGCTGGTCGAAGAGCGGACCGAGTCCACGGTCGAACCGACCGGACTTGCACCACCGAGGGTACCGCCGATCGTGCCGTTCAGGCTACCGCCCAGAGCTCCGCCCAGGCCACCGCCCCCCAGAAGCTGGGCATGGGCCGGAACAGTCGTAAGCATCAGCGCCGTCGTGATGATGAAGATGTTGCGCATTGTGCTATCCTTTCGCTCGATTTCGTGGAGCGCATGTGGCTTCCACTGAGCGAACGACGGCCAGCTCCGGTTTAATCCATGCGCCGTACGATTTTCTATTCCGAGCGCCGGCAAGAGCCGCAAACAAGGCCGCGGCCATAGATCGGATCCGGTCCTTTGCGTCCGAGATCGACGGCTTCACGATCCAGCGCGGATATAGTGTTGTCGCCGGAGGCCAGTGCGGCCGCGCGTGCTGCCACCAGAGGGGCTGCATAGGACGTACCGCGCACGCGCACCCACTTTCCCGCAGCATTGGCCGCGACCATGTCGGCACCTGGTGCCGCATAATCGAGGTGCAGCGCGCGCCCGGCTTCGATCAGCGCGCGATTGTCGCCATCGACGCCCGTGACCGCGATGACGCCGGGATAGGATGCGGGATAGGCCGAGGGCGCGGCCGGGCCGTCATTGCCGACCGCAGCAACGATCAGCGCACCGCGGCGGCGCGCGGCGGCAATGGCCTGGCCGAGCAGCGGATTTCTCGGCCCGACCAGGCTGATCGAGATCACGCGCGCGCGAATGCCAATAAGCCAGTCGAGCGCCCGGCTGATCGCCAGTGCGTTTCCCCCTGCGGGATCGTCGCCATAGACGTCGGCGACAGCGATACGGCGCACGCCTGCGCTGCGCAGCAACGACGCCGTGGCGCTGCCGTGGTCGCTGGCGCGGGGGGCGCCGGTCACGAAGCCGCGAACCGGCCCGGCTGCGGCAC
This sequence comes from Novosphingobium colocasiae, assembly GCF_014652555.1. Taxonomy (GTDB): domain Bacteria; phylum Pseudomonadota; class Alphaproteobacteria; order Sphingomonadales; family Sphingomonadaceae; genus Novosphingobium; species Novosphingobium colocasiae. The sequence goes on along the minus strand of NZ_BMZA01000008.1, from coordinate 106,331 downwards.
CTGATCCAACGCCACCGTCGATGAGACCGACCTGGGTATCGATCGCCGGAGCGCTGCCGGCTCCCGGGCCTCGTGCCGCGCCGGCAGAGCTGCCTGCGGGCAGATGAATATTGTCCGGGGCCACTGTCGCCTGCGGCAGCAGCTTGTGCAGCACTTCCTGTGCGCGGGCCAGCGGCATGCGATGGGGTACGCCGAGCCGGACGACGCCGATGCCGAGCTCGCCGAGCGTCTCGCGCCCCTGCAGGGTAAAGCCTGCACCCTGGGCCGTGGCGATGTCCGCATCCGTGGCATCGAGCAGCAGCAGTTCGCCCTTGCGCGCGGGACTGCCCCCGTCGTCTAACTCGATACTGTCGCGATTGCGGCGCACCAGATCGCTCAGCCGCGCGACGCGCCGTTCGGCCAGCATGGTCGCGCCGGCGACGGTTTGCCGGGTGGCCTGCTCGACCGGATCGAGCGCGCGATCCACGGTCCCAAGGACATTGCCCACCGCTCCGCCGAGCCCCGGCACGCCGAGCTGGGCTGCAACGGGAGTGGCAACGCAAGCGGCGACAGCGGCAATACCAAGGGCCATCAGGATCGCTGGCAGGTTTCGCATAGGCCTTTTCCGAAAAAATTGTACAGAACCATGGATGAAACGAAGCCGCTTGTCCGTTTAATCCGGCGAGAAAGGTAACGACGCTGACGCAGGACTTCCACGCGGGCATTCTGGAACTGCTGCCGCGATTGCGGCGCTTCGCGTCCGGGCTCGCCCGCGACCCTGCCGATGCGGACGACCTCTGTCAGATGACGATCGAGCGCGCCTTGCGCAGCCGCGAGCAGTGGCTGCCGGGATCGCGGCTCGACAGTTGGATGTATCGGATCATGCGCAATCTCCGGATAGACGAGGCAAGGGCGGCGACGCGGCGCGGCAAGACCTTCGTCGACGAGGACTTTGGCCTCTGCATCGGCGGCAGCGGTGCGCAGGAGGCGGCGGTCGAGCTTAGCGATGTCGATCGCGCGCTGGTGAAGTTGCCTGTCGAACAGCGCGAGGCCGTGCTGCTGGTGATGGTCGAGGGCTATTCCTACAAGGAGGCCGCCGAGATCGTCGGCTGCCCGGTGGGAACGCTCAACTCGCGCCTGGTGCGCGGCCGCGATGCGCTGCTCGCGCTGCTGGGAGAAGCCGCATGACCGTTTCGCCTGAACTCCTCGCCGCCTATGCCGACGGCGAGCTCGACGCCGCGACCGCGCGGACGGTCGAAGCGGAAATCGCCGCCAACGAACAGCTTCAGGCTGATCTCGCCACACATCGCGCGCTGCGCGCGAGGCTCTCGGCACACTTCGCGCCGATCGCCGAGCAGCCGATACCGGATCGGTTGCGCCAGATGGTGTTGCGCGCAGATCAAGAGACCTCCAGCATCATAGACCTCGCTGCGCAGGCGCAGCGTCGTCGCACGCCGACCTGGCCGGCGCGGTGGGCACGCTACGTCGGGCCGGCCCTCGCCGCCACGCTCGTCCTAGCCTTCATCGGCTTCGGCTTGCGGCCGAAGGGCAACAGCTATGCCGAGGGCGACCTTGTCCAGGCGCTCGACAGGCAGTTCGTCGCCACCCAGCCAGCCGACGCACCTGTCCGCGTCCTGCTGACCTTCCAGGACAAGCAGGGGCAATACTGCCGCGGCTTCAGCGGCCAGGCCAGCTCGGGCATTGCCTGCCGCGATGAGCGAGGATGGCGGCTGATCAAGATGCTGGTCGGGGCCAAAGGCAGCGCCACCGAATATCGCCAGGCCGGCGGCGCGAACATGGCGATCATGACCGCCGCTCAAGACATGACGGCGGGCGACGCACTCGATGCCGAGCAAGAAGCGCAAGCGGCGCAGCAGGGATGGCGGTCGCGGCAGCCACGGTAGATCGCCACTCGGTCTTGCGCGGGTACATATGCTGGAAGTTGTATCAGGGTCTGATCGCTCGTGACGCGGGCCGACGAGGCCGAGCGCCTCATCGCCGGGCTGATCAACGGCGGAGCCGGAAGACCGGCCCCGGCCCACCTAACATCGTACAAAATCGTAGATTTAGGCTATTGCCGGATACATACTGGTGCGGTCGAGAAGACTCGAACTTCCACGGGCTTTCGCCCACAACGACCTCAACGTTGCGCGTCTACCAATTCCGCCACGACCGCACAGTCAAACGGGGCCTTTTCGATCGGCCCCGTGGTAGGAGCGGGCCCTTAGCAAAGGGATCGGGGGGCTGCAAGCGCAAGTCGCAACATTATTCGCCCGCGGTGCGGCAGCGGCGGGGTGGCCGGTCAGTCGGGCTTCCAGCCGATTTCGGCGGCGGCGGATGCGCGGGGGATGTCGGTCAGCGCTTCGTTGACGGTCATCGCCTCGCCAGGGGCCAGCTTCGCCTTGGGCGGCACCAGTTCCTTTTCGTAGACGATCCGCTCGCGCTTGTCGCGCAGCACCACCAGCAGCGAGGGGACCGCGCGGGTCTGCTGGCCGATGTTGCTGATCGTGCCGCTGACGCTGAAGAACTCGGTCCCGTCAGGCAGCGGCTTACGGTCCTGGCGGCGGGCGGGGAAGTTGAGCTGCAGGTCGGCCTGTGCCTGCGCGAACACCGGGCGCGGCAGCGGCAGCCAGTCGGGCACGCCGAACCAGGCGACCGCCGCTGCCAGCGACAGCGCCGCCACGGCGAACACCGCCGACGCGTAAGTGGCGATCCGCGTCCAGTTGCGGCGCGGGCGGAACGGGGGGGCGTGATCGAAGCTGGAGCGGCCGTCATCGTCGTTGCGATAGCGCCGCGCGCCGGGGCCTTCGGCGACATCGTCGTAGACCCGGGGGCGATGCGCGCTGACCGGGTTGGCACAGAGGTCATCCGCAGGGGCGGGCTGCTGGACCGGAGCGGGTGCGGGGGCCGGCACAGGCTCCTGCTGGCGAGCAGCGGCCGGGACGGGGCGCGATACCGGCGGCGCTGTCGGGGGCGGCGCGCTGGCAGCCTGTGCGGCCGGAGGCACTGCCGTGGTTGCCGCCAGCTCCAGTTCGGGGCCTTCCTGAAACCAGCTATGGCGGCACTTGGCGCATCGCACCGTCCGGCCTTCCAGACCGATCGCGCTATCCGGCACGGCGTAGCGTGTCGAGCAGGCAGGGCATGCGATAATCATGATCGCCCTCCTAAGCACGGCAGATGCGCCCGCGACAAGCACCGGACCTGTGGGTTCGCGCCGCATCGGGCTTTTTTCCACATTCACGCAGCGCTATAGCCCCGGCAGCGCCGGTTGCGCGGGATACGGGAAAAGCACGCAAGGCCGCATGAAAGCCGACGGGGAAATCACCCATTTCGACAATGTGGGGCTGCGCTACAGCACTGACCGCGAGGTTTTGAGCGACCTGTCGTTCACCCTCTATTCCGGCCGTTTCTATTTCCTCACCGGGGCCAGCGGCGCGGGCAAGACCTCGCTGCTCAAGTTGCTTTACCTCGCCCAGCGCCCGTCGCGCGGCATGATCCGCATGTTCGGGACCGACGCCATCACGATGCCGCGCAGTCGCCTGCCGCAGTTGCGGCGGCGCATCGGCGTGGTGTTCCAGGACTTCCGGCTGGTTCCGCACCTGTCCGCGTTCGATAACGTCGCGCTGCCGCTGCGCGTGGCCGGGCATCAGGAGCGGGACATTGCCGGCCCGGTCAGTGACATCCTCGAATGGGTCGGCCTGGCTGACCGGGTCGATGCGCGGCCGGCAACGCTTTCGGGCGGGGAGCAGCAGCGGGTCGCCATCGCCCGCGCGGTCATCGGCCAGCCCGCGATCCTGGTTGCCGACGAGCCGACCGGTAACGTCGATCCGGACATGGCGCTCAAACTCCTGCGCCTGTTCGAGATGCTCAACCGTCAAGGGACGACGGTGGTGGTCGCCACCCACGATCTCGACCTGCTCCGGAAAGTGCCCGACAGTCTCATCATGCGGCTGGACAAGGGCCGGCTGTCGGACCCCACCGGCGCGCTGCGCTATCCGCCAAGGGCACCGGCATGAACGCGCTGTCCGGGCGGCTGCGCTCGGTGGTCGCGGGCAGCGACGTGCAGCTTTTCCCGCAGGCGCGGATGTCCGGGCCGATGCCCTGGGTGATCGCCATCATGGTGGCGATGACGGCGATCGCGCTGGCCGGCGGCCTGGCGCTGGGCAATGCCATCTTCGCCGCCAAGGCCGAGATCGACGGCGGCGTGACCGTGCAGTTGCTGGAACCGCGCGCCGATGTGCGCGACAGCCAGGCGCGCGCCGCCGCAACCGCGCTGGGGGCGATGCAAGGGGTGCGCGGGTTCCGGCAGGTCCCCCAGGCCGAAGTCGATGCGCTGATCGAGCCCTGGCTGGGCACCGGTACGGACGACGACGGCGGGCTGGCGATCCCGGTTCCGGCGCTGATCGACGTCCGGCTCGATGGGCCTGCCAGCCCGGACCGGCTGGCGGCGATCGAACGGGCGCTGCGCCCGGTCGCGCCGAGCGCGCGGATCGATGCCCAGTCCAACTGGCTGAAGCCCGTGTTCGATGCGATGGTCTCGCTCCAGGTGCTGTCGATCGCGCTCGTCGCGCTGCTGGCGGGGGCGCTGGCGGCGGCGGTGCTGCTCGCCTCGCGCTCGGCGCTGGGCACGCATCGCGAGGTGATCGAGATCATCCATCTGCTGGGCGGAACCGATAATCAGGTCGCTCGTGAATTCCAGCGCTCGATCGGCTTCGATGCGGCGGGCGGCGGGGCGCTGGGGCTGGGGCTGGCGCTGGTGGTGATCCTCTCGCTCGCCCGGCGGTTCGACGGGTTGGGCGCGGGGCTGGTCGATAACGGCGCGCTGGTGTGGACCGATTGGCTGCTGATCGCGGCGGTCCCGGTCATGGCGACGCTGCTGGCGATGATGACCGCGCGGCTGACGGTGCTGCACGCCTTGCGCAAAATGCTGTAAGACCACGCAGATGTTCCGTCGCTTCGTATCTTTTCTGCTGCTGGCCTGGCTGTTCGGGTTCGTGTGGTTCGCGGTTGCCTTGCCCGGGCCGCTGGGAAAGCGGCACACCGATGCGATCATCGTGCTGACCGGCAGCAGCGGCCGGATCGAACATGCGCTTGATGTGCTGCACGCGGGCGAGGCACCGGTGCTGCTGGTTTCGGGCGTGGACCGCGAGGTCAAGCGAGGCGAGTTCGCGGCGCAGTACAAGGTTTCGGCCCGGCTGATGGGCTGCTGCATCACCCTGGGCTACAAGGCCTATGACACCCGTTCCAACGCGATCGAGGCGGGCGAATGGGTGCGCAGGCGCGGGGCGCGATCGGTGCGGCTGGTGACGGCGGACTGGCACATGCGGCGCGCCTTTCTCGAATCGGCGCGCGAAATGCCCGCCGGCGTGACGCTGCTGCCGGATGCCGTACCGTCACGGCCGAGCCTGAGCGCCTTGTTTCTGGAATATCACAAGCTCATGGCGCGACAGATCATCGCCCTGTGGGGCTCGTAAGGGAGCACCGATGATCCGCGTCCTGCGCAATATCGCGTTCTACATCGCCTTCTATACCGGCACCGTGGTCAGCGTCCTGAGCTGCTTTCCCGCCGCTGCGCTGGGCGAACGGCCGTTGCGGCTCGCCGTGCGCGGCTGGTCGCGCTGGCACCGCCTATGCGCGCGCTGGCTGCTGGGCATCCGCGTGGTGATCGAAGGCGATCTGCCCGATGAAGGGGTGATCGTGGCGGCCAAGCACGAAAGCTTCTTCGAGGCGATAGACATCCCCGCGCAGATGCGCTGGCCGGTGCCCTTCCCCAAGGCCGAACTGCTCGACCTGCCCGGCTGGGGCTGGGCCGCCAGAACCTATGGCGCGGTGCGGGTGGAGCGCGAACAGGGGGCCAAGGCCTTGCGCGCGATGGTCGCCAGCGCGCGCGGTTTCGCGGCGCGCGGCCGGCCGCTGGTAATCTTTCCCGAAGGCACCCGCGTCGCCACCGGCGAACAGCCGCCGCTGCAATCGGGGTTTGCCGGGATCTACAAGCTGCTCAACCTGCCGGTGGTGCCGGTGGCGATCGACAGCGGCCGGCTTTACCACCGCCGCTGGAAGCGTTCGGGGACGATCACGATGCGGGTGGGCGAACGCATCGAACCCGGCCTTCCGCGCACCGAGATCGAAGCCCGGGTCCACGCCGCGATCAACGCCCTCAATCCGCCGGCCTGAATCCGCCGGCCTGACCCGTCCGCCTAAACCGCGCGCACGTTGACCGACTGGGCTTCCATGCGCGCTTCACCGAAGCAGGTCAGGAACGATACGTCGGCGGCATCGCGGCCGACGCCGATCTTGGCCGCTCCCGCTGCCGTCGTCATGCCCGTGGCGTCGACGAGGTACCAGACATCGCCGATGAACACCTCGGCCACGGCGTGGAAGTCCTGCGGTTCCACGCCAAGGCCGTAGACGCTGGCGTAGCGGGCGGGGATGCCGCTGGCGCGGGTCAGGGCCACCATCAGGTGGGCGTAATCGCGGCAGACCCCCTGCCGCGCGTTGAAGGTATCGCCGGCGGTGGTCTCCGGACCGCTGGAACCCGGTTCGTAGCGCAGGTTCGCGCCGATCCAGTCGCGGATCGCGGCGACCCGCGCGCCGCCTTCAAGCCCGCAGAACTCGCCGTTGACGAACTGCTCGAAGCTGTCCGAATTGCAGTAACGCGAGGCGAAGAGATATGCGACGACCGGCCCGGGCAGCAGGTGCGGCGGAACGCCGGGGATGGTCGCAAGATCGGCATCCAGCCGTTCGACCCGCACGGTCGACTGATATTCTACGGTCAGCCGCTCGGCCGCGCGGACCCAGATCCGTTCGCCGATTTCATCCTGGCCCGGCACGCGGGCGAAATGTTCCAGCGGCGACAGCGCGATGCGCGCATCGAGCACGCACTGTTCCGGGATGATCGCCGCTTCGAGCTGGAGCAGGACGTCGGCGGTGCCGGGCAGGACATAGTCCAGCCGGGTTTCGATTTCGATCAGCATCAACAAGCCCCTGCCGAGTGGTTTGCCCCGTAACTCATGCAAGCTGGCCACGGCTCCCGCCGCGCCGACGATTTTTATGCGGCCGGAACGATGCCTTCGTGATCGCCGCGTCCGAAGTCGGGGCGCGAATCGTCCTGGCCTTCCTCGATGATAGACCGCCGGATCGCCCGGGTGCGGGCGAAATGTCCGAACAGCGCTTCGCCGTCGCCCATGCGGATCGAGCGTTGCAGCGCGGTCAGGTCTTCGGTGAAGCGGCCGAGCATTTCCAGCACGGCGTCCTTGTTGTTGAGGAAGACGTCGCGCCACATCGTCGGGTCGGAGGCGGCGATGCGGGTGAAATCACGAAAACCGCCGGCGGAATACTTGATGACCTCGCTCTGGGTCACGTTCTCCAGATCGGAGGCGGTGCCGACGATGGTGTAGGCGATAAGGTGCGGCAAGTGGCTGGTGACGGCGAGCACGAGATCGTGATGCTCTGCATTCATATGCTCGACATTGGCACCCAGCGCTTCCCAGAATTCGACGAGCGCGGACAGTTTCAGCAGGTCGGTTTGTTCCGGCGGGGTGATGATGCACCAGCGATTGCGGAACAGATGCGCAAAGCCGGCATCGGGCCCGGAATGCTCGGTCCCCGCCACGGGGTGGGCGGGGATGACGAAGTGATCGGGCAGCGCCTCGCCCAGTGCGCGGGCGATCGAGCCCTTGCATGATCCCACGTCGCTGATGAGCGCGTCAGGTCGAAGCGCCGGGCGGACGGCGCGGGCGGCATCGCCCATGACGCCGGGCGGCACGCAGAAGATCACCAGATCCGCCTCGCGCACCGCGTCCTCGGCGCTGTCATGCACCACATGCGCCAGCCCGCGCTCTGCCGCGCGGGCGCGATGAGCCGGGTCCAGATCGTACCCCGAAACCCGCGTGCCGGGCAGGAACTCCTGCACCGCCAGCCCGATCGAGCCGCCCTGCAGGCCAAGGCCGATGATCGCTACGTGGGCAAAGTTCATCGGCCTGCTCCCGGGTTCGCGCAAAGGCGCAAAGGCGCGAAGAGGTTTGCACGGAGAGACGCGGAGACGCAGAGACGTTGCCCCGTGCCGAAGGCACAACCCATTGGTTCAACGGCTGCCGAAAACGCCAGGCGGGAAGAGAGGTGCGGCTGCGCCGCAAGCGCAAGGCCTCCGCGTCTCCGCGTCTCTGCGTGCTTCCGAATTCCTTCGCGCCTCTGCGCCTTTGCGCGAAACGCCGTCACCGCGCCGCCTCCGCCAGTTGCCGCAGCGTGGCGGCGATGGCGTCCATGTCAGCGCTGTGGCCGATAGTGATGCGCAGCGCCTGCGGCAGGCCCTGGCCCGGCAGCCAGCGCACGATGTAGCCCGCCTCGGCCAGCCCGTTGAACGCGACTTCGGCGGTCAGCGCGCCTTCGAACAGGATCAGCACGAAGTTCGCCTGGCTGGGCAGCGGGCGCAGGCCGTGATTGCCCAGCGCCTCGATCCGCGCGACGAACCGCGCGCGTTCGTCGCGGTTGTGGACCCGCGCCGCCTCGACGAACGCGGTGTCGGCCAGCGCCGCCTCGGCCATCGCCTGGCCGGTGGACGAGACGTTGAACGGTCCGCGGATGCGGTTGAGCGTGTCGATCAGGCCCGCAGCCCCGGTCGCCCACCCGATGCGTTCGCCGGCAAGGCCGTAGATCTTGGAGAAGGTGCGCGTCACCAGCACATTGTCATGCGCCGCCGCCAGCGCCAGCGCGCCATCGTCATCCTCGGGGGCGACATATTCGCCATAGGCCTGGTCGATCACCAGCACCACATCGGCGGGCAGCGCCGCATGCAGGCGGGCGATCTCGCCACCCGGCAGATGAGAGCCGGTCGGGTTGTTCGGGTTGGCGACGAACACCACCCGGGTGCGCGGGGTCACCAGCGCCAGCAGCGCATCGACGTCGGTGCCGTAATCGGCATCGGGCGCGACCACCGGGGTCGCCCCGCAGCGGCGCGCGGCGATATCGTAGACCGCAAAGCCATAGCGCACGTAGATCACTTCATCGCCCGGCCCGGCATAGCCCTGCGCCACGATGTGGAGCAGCTCGTCCGATCCGGTGCCCATGACGATGCGGGCCGGATCGATCGCGAACTTTGCCCCCAGCGCCGCCCGCAGCGCGGTGGAGTCGGGATCGGGGTAGACCGCCGGTGCCAGCGCCTTGGCCGCCAGCGCCGCCGCGCTGGTGCCCAGCGGGTTTTCATTGGCCGACAGCTTGACCAGCCGCCGCCCTTCCCCGAAGTCGCGCGCCGATTTGCCCGGCACGTAGGCATGGATGCCGGCGATCCATGGCTTGGGACGGGGGGCGATGGGCGCGGCGGTGGCGAGCGTCTGGATTTCGGTCATGACGCGCGCGCCTTTAGCCCAGCGGCGCGGCGAATGACAGTGCCGCCGTGCGCCCCGCCCCGTTGGCTCGCCACCCCGGCGTCCCCCCGTGATTGACAGCGCCCCCGCGCTCCCCCACTTGGGCAGCAAACCATGGCCAGCGCCCCGCTTCTCGACGTGAGCACCGTGCTCGACCTGCCTGCCCCGCTGCCGCTGGACAGCGGTCAGTCGCTGCCCGGCGTGCGGATATCGTATGAAGCCTATGGCCGGCTGAACGCCGCGCGCGACAACGCGATCTTCATCTGCCACGCGCTGACCGGCGATCAGCATGTCGTCACCGATCACCCGCGCACCGGCAAGCCCGGCTGGTGGGTGCGCATGGTCGGCCCCGGCAAGCCGATCGACACCGATCGCTATTACGTGATCTGCGCCAATGTCATCGGCAGTTGCATGGGATCGACCGGTCCCGCCAGCCTGGCGATGGATGGCTGCCCCTGGGCGATGCGCTTTCCCGTCATCACCATCCGCGACATGGTGCGCGGCCACGTGGCCCTGCTCGATGCCCTAGGGATCGAGCAGTTGCACGCCGTGGTCGGCGGCTCGATGGGGGGGATGCAGGCATTGAGCCTTGCCGCCAACTTCCCGGAGCGGACCCGTGCGGCGCTGGTGATCGCATCGACGGCGCGCCATTCGGCCCAGAACATCGCCTTTCACGAAGTGGGCCGGCAGGCGATCATGGCCGATCCCGAATGGCGCGAGGGCGAATATTACGCCTATGGCAAGGGCCCGGAAAAGGGCCTGTCGGTGGCGCGGATGGCGGCGCACATTACGTATCTGTCCGAGGCGGGGCTGACCGACAAGTTCGGCCGCCGCTTGCAGAACCGCGCCGAAAAGACCTTCGGCTTCGATGCCGATTTCCAGATCGAAAGCTACCTGCGCCATCAGGGGATTTCGTTCACCGACCGGTTCGACGCCAATTCGTACCTCTACATCACCCGGGCGATGGACTATTTCGACCTGGCGGAAGAGCACGGCGGCCTGCTGGCCAATGCCTTCGCCCGATCGAAGGCGCGCTGGTGTCTGGTCAGCTTCGATACCGACTGGCTCTATCCCACCGCCGAATCGCGGCTGATCGCCCATGCCCTCAACGCCGCCGGTCTGCCGGTCAGCTTCGTCGAGCTTTCTGCGCCATACGGCCACGATTCCTTCCTGCTCGACGTGCCCGCGCTCGACAAGGTGGTCGGAGGGTTCCTGGGGTGAGCGCGCCGGGCACCACCCGCGCGCTGCGCCCCGATCTGGCGGTGATCGCCGCCAACGTGGCCCCCGGTGCCAGCGTGCTCGACGTCGGCTGCGGCGACGGCACGCTGATGCAGGCGCTGGCGCAGGACAAAGGCTGTCCCACGCGCGGCATGGAACTGGACCCGGCCGATGTCGCGACCTGCGTCGGCAAGGGCCTGTCGGTGATCCAGGGCGACGCCGACGCGGACCTCGCGTTCTATCCCGATGGATCGGTCGATTACGCCATCCTTTCGCAGACGCTGCAAACCACCAAGCGGCCGGATAAAGTGCTGGAAGACCTGCTGCGCATCGGCCGCAAGGCCTTCGTCAGCTTTCCCAACTTCGCCCACTGGAAAGTGCGCACCTCGCTCTTGTGGAACGGGCGCATGCCGGTGACGAAGCTGCTGCCGGTGGCGTGGTACGAAACGCCCAACATACACCACCTGACGGTGAACGACTTTCGCGAACTGGTGAAACAGCGCGGCATCACTGTGGAAGGCGCGTGGTTCCTCGGCGAAGGTGGCGGCGAGCGCTCTGCGGCGGCGGCCAACTGGCGGGCGGAACATGCGGTGTTCCTGCTGAGCCGGGGTTAGCGACACTCGACACCTTCGGCATTCGCGCTTGTCGCGCACGACTATTCCGGACAGCAGTCCACACACGCGGGCATGACGAAGCTGGGGTCAGCGGCCCTTGAGCGCTGGCCCCAGCGACGCATCCGCTCAGCCCAAATCAGCGGTTCCGCCAGCGGCGGTCGTCATGGTCGTGTCGGTCGTGCCAGCGGTCGTCGCGGCGATCCCAGCGATCATGGCGGCGGTCATGACGGCGGTCCCAGCGATCGCGGCGATCGTCCCAGCGGTTGCGGTCATAGTAACCGCGGCCCCAGTTGCCACTACGGCCCCACCGCTCGCGATAGTAGGGAGCGTAATACCGGTCGTAGTAGCGGTCGCGGTAGTAGCGGTTCGGCCGGCCCGCGTAATAGTAGTAATAGCCTGGCCGATCGCGGACGGTAACGTAGCGACGGTGGCCGTAATAGCCCCGGTCGTAATAGCGATCGTCATCCCGATCAGCGATGGCGGCACCCACGGCAAGGCCGAGGATGCCCGCGCCGACGGCGATTGCCACATCGTCACCGCTATCATTGTAACCACGAGCCGATGCTGAAGGCACGGCGACCGTCAGTGCTGTCGCCGCCAGCACGGTGCCCAGGCCCAGGCGAGTCAGAAACTTTTTCATTAAGCGTCACTCCTTGCTGAAGGGCCTGCTGCTGACGGCGGAGCGGGGCCGGCACCTTGATGTCCACTTTCGTAGAGTGGCCGTGAACTCGTCGTGAATTGTATCGACAGCGTAATGTCAGTCCGTCGCCACTGAGGGGCAGCCGGTCGATGGAGGGCGGGATATGCAACGGAAGACGCCCGGCCTTCAGGGGAAGGGCCGGGCGTCCGGCGACCGCCGAGGAGGCAGCAGTCGCTGATGCATCAAGTGCGGGGAGGGCGGCTTAGCGCCTCCATTCTCGGTCATAGTCGCGGTGATGGCGATCGCCGCGATAGCGGTTGTAGTCGTCACGGTTGTAACGGCGGCCGTCGCGATCCCAGTAGTAACCGTCGCGATAGCGCCAGTCGTTGGAATAGCCGCGCCGTTCGTAGTAGCGATCGTTGTCGTGGTCGTTCGACGAAGCGATGATCGCGCCGAGGGCGAGGCCGACGACACCTGCGCCGATGGCAACGGCGGCGGTATTGTCGTTGTCGCGACGGCCGTAATAGTCACGTGCCATCGCCGGGCTCGCCGAGGCGAGGGCCGAAGCGGCAAGGGCGGTGCCCAGGGTGGCCTTGGTGATGAACTTCATGGCTCAAACTCCGAGGGGACTGCTGCCGGACGATCCGGCGTTCCTGTCCCGTTAAAGCCTGTCTACCGCCACGACACTGAACGCGGACGGAAGCGGGTTTGCAGGATTCGTTCATGTTTCGGTGAACTTTTGTGAACCGCGAGAATGAGTCGGGAAGCCGTCGCTGGAGTGGCGGATAGGCAACACCCCACAATTCTTTACGCGCGGCGGCAACGCCTGGGCGGTTTCAGGCCTTTGGCAAATCATGCTTCGGCTAGAACCACCCAAGGAGATTTTAATGCGACGTATTTCTGCCCCCGTGTCCGGCGTTGCCATAGCAATGGCGCTGGCATTCTCGGGTACCACTGCTTCTGCCCAAGAAATGGATGGAGGTCGCGCCACGCATTTCGATGGCCCCTATGTCCAGATTTTCGGCGGATTGCAGATGAACGCGGGTGATCGCGACGACACCCTTGTTTTTGACACGACCAATGATGGCAAATACGATGATCAGGTCACCACTATCGCCGATGTGGATGCGTTCGGCCCCGGGTTCTGCAACGGCGCGGCAAACGGTGCCACGCCTGCAGCGGGTTGCCGCGCCGACAAGGACAAGGCGGAGTACGGTGCCCGCATCGGCTATGACCGGCGCATGGGCAACTTCGTGTTTGGCGGGTTGATCGAAGGCACCAAAGGCGGCGCGCGCGACGCAACCAGCGGCTTCAGCACCACGCCTGCAAGCTACACCGTCCAGCGCAAGATGGACTATTCGGCATCAGCGCGTCTGCGTGCGGGCTACACGCCTAACGGCGGCGCTCTGTTCTACGTGACCGGCGGCGGCAGCTACGCCCGGATCGACCACGATTTCGCGACCACCAACATGGCCAACGATTTCACTCCGCAAGGAGACAAGAAGGGCGTCTGGGGTTGGCAGGCAGGTGGCGGTGCCGAGATCATGCTGACCGATTCGGTCAGCCTGGGCATGGAATATCTCTACAACCGCTATAACGACAAGAACTACAGGGTTCTCGTGACGCAGGGAACGGCCCCGGCAACAAACCCGTTCCTCCTCGACTCCGGCTCGACCCGTCTCAAGGGCAGCAACAACCGGTTCGACTATCATTCGGTTCGGGCAACGCTCGGCTTCCAGTTCTAAGGCCGGCCAGGGTCCTGACCCTAAACGCAAAAAGGGCGGCATCCCTGCCGGGGTGCCGCCCTTTTTTCGCCAACCGACTGCGGTCAGGCGTTTTCCTTCTTCCGACTCGCCTTCTTGCGTTCGTGCGGATCAAGCAGGGCCTTGCGGATGCGGATCGACTTGGGGGTGACTTCCACCATCTCGTCGTCGTCGATATAGGCGATGGCCTGTTCCAGCGTCATCACGCGCGGCGGGGTGAGGCGGATGGCGTCGTCCTTGCCGGTCGAACGGAAGTTCGTGAGCTGCTTGGACTTCATCGGGTTGACTTCGAGATCGTCGGGCTTGGCATTCTCGCCGATGATCATGCCCTCGTAGAGCGGCTCGCCGGCGCCCACGAACAGCACGCCGCGCTCTTCGAGCGGGCCAAGCGCATAGGCCACTGCCTCGCCCGCGCCGTTAGAGATCAGCACGCCGTTCTTGCGGCCTTCGATCTTGCCCTTGTAGGGGCCGTACTTCTCGAACAGCCGGTTCATGATTCCGGTGCCGCGCGTGTCGGACAGGAATTCGCCGTGGTAGCCGATCAGGCCGCGCGACGGGGCCGAGAAGGTGATGCGGGTCTTGCCGCCGCCCGAGGGGCGCATGTCGGTCATCTCGCCCTTGCGGATCGCCATCTTCTCGACGACGGTGCCCGAATACTCATCATCCACATCGATGACGACGGTTTCGTAAGGCTCGGTGGTCTTGCCGTCCTCGTCTTCGAGGAACAGCACGCGCGGGCGGCTGATCCCCAGCTCGAAACCTTCGCGGCGCATCGTCTCGATGACGACGCCGAGCTGCAGTTCGCCGCGCCCGGCCACTTCGAAGCTGTCCTTGTCGGCGCTTTCGGTGACGCGAATGGCGACGTTCGATTCCGCTTCGCGCGCCAGGCGGTCGCGGATCATGCGGCTGGTGACCTTGCTGCCTTCGCGGCCCGCCATAGGCGAATCGTTCACGGCAAAGCGCATCGACAGCGTCGGGGGATCGATCGGCTGCGCGTGCAGCGGCTCGGTCACCGTGGTGTCGGCGATGGTGTTGGAAACGGTGGCGGCGGTCAGACCGGCGATCGAGATGATGTCGCCCGCCTTGGCTTCATCGACCGGAATGCGATCGAGCCCGTGGAACGCCAGCAGCTTGGAGGCACGGCCGACTTCGACGATCTTGCCGTCATTGTCGAGCGCACGGATCGGATCGTTGACCTTGACGGTGCCCGACTGGACCTTGCCGGTCAGGATGCGGCCAAGGAAGTTGTCGCGGTCGAGCAGCGTGACCAGGAACTTGAACGGTCCATCGACATCGGCCTCGGGCGCGGGAACGTGTTCGATGATCTTCTCGAACAGCGGGGTGAGGGTGCCTGACCGCGCGTCCGGGTCCTCGCTGGCATAGCCATTGCGGCCGGAGGCGTAGAGCGTCGGGAAATCGAGCTGATCGTCATTGGCGTCAAGGCTCACGAACAGGTCGAACACCTCGTCCAGCACTTCGGCGTGGCGGCCGTCGGGACGGTCGATCTTGTTGACGACCACGATCGGACGCAGGCCAAGGCCCAGCGCCTTGCTGGTGACGAACTTGGTCTGCGGCATCGCGCCTTCCGAGCTGTCGACCAGCAGGATGACCCCGTCGACCATCGACAGGATGCGTTCCACTTCCGCGCCGAAGTCCGCGTGGCCGGGCGTATCGACGATGTTGATGCGATAGCCGTTCCATTCGATCGACGTCGGCTTCGCCAGAATGGTGATCCCGCGTTCCTTTTCGAGGTCGTTGGAATCCATCGCACGTTCTTCCACGCGCTGGTTGTCGCGGAAGGTGCCGGACTGGCGGAACAACTGATCGACGAGCGTGGTCTTGCCGTGATCGACGTGCGCAATGATGGCGATATTGCGCAGGGGAAGCGGGGCGGACATCGGATGACTTTCAATAAAAGGGATGGTTCGCGATCCATGCTGCATCGCAAAATTGGCGCGCCCTTACCTGACGCGGGCGATTCCGGCAAGCGCGGCGGCGTTTTTGCGTATGTGCCACAGTGTGGCCAAATAGTCGCGCGGCGTCAGTTGTCGACAGCCAGAATACTGGCATCGATTGTATGTAGCCGGGGAACTTTCTATGCAGGCGGCAGAAAATCAACAGACGGACCACCCGGGTCAACACGGGGCGGCCGTCGGCAGGAGGCAAGGGGATGCGCAAGCATAACCAGCGGGATCGCTTTTCCAACACGACCGTGCGTGCGCGGGCTCTGCGCCGGCTGGCGCTGCTGGCGGGAGCCGGTGCGATCGGCATGCTCGGCAGCGGCGCGGCGCTGGCGCAGGAGCGGGCGGCAGATGCGGCGGCGGAGGATGCCGGCACGGACGTGATCGTGGTGACCGCGCTCAAGCGCGAGCAGACCTTGCAACAGGTGCCGGTCGCCGTCAGCGTGACGAGCCAGGCCATGATCGAGCGCGCGCAGATCCGTGACCTGCGGGACCTGCAATCGCTGGTGCCGTCGTTGCGCGTCAACCAGTTGCAATCCAGCGCCAACACCAATTTCTATATTCGCGGGTTCGGCAACGGCGCGAACAACGCCGGGATCGAACCGTCGGTCGGCCTGTTCGTCGATGGCGTCTATCGTTCGCGCTCTGCCTCGATGATCGCGGATTTTCCCGACGTCGAACGGATCGAGGTGCTGCACGGCCCGCAGTCCACGCTGTTCGGCAAGAACGCATCGGCCGGCGTCATTTCGATCGTGACGCAAAAGCCGCGTTTCGAACTGGGCGGCAATTTCGAGGCGAGCTACGGCAACCATGACGCCATGGTCGTCAAAGGTCAGGTGACCGGGCCGATCAGCGATACGATTGCCGCCAGCCTGGCCGGCGGCGTCAACAAGCGCGACGGCATCGTCCGCGATCTCAACACCGGCCAGCGTACCAACGAACGCGACCGCTGGTTCACGCGCGGCCAGTTGCTGTTTGACAACCACGACGATCTCTCGGTCCGGCTGATCGGCGATTACGGCAAGATCGACGAGAACTGCTGCGCCGCTGTCAACCTGCGCGCGGCGGTGCCCACCGCCGCGATCTTCGCGCTGGGCGGCGCGGTGAACACGCCCGATCAGGCGTTCGACAACATCGCCCATTACAACTTCGAAAGTTCGAACAAGATCAAGAACTGGGGCTTTTCGGGCCAGGTCGATTATGATCTGGGCGATGTCCAACTGACCTCGATCACCGCCTATCGCCGCACCGATGCGGTGACCGACCAGGATTCCGATTTCTCCAGCGCCGATCTGCTGGGCCGCAATTGGCAGGACCTGCGGATCAAGACCTTCACGCAGGAACTGCGCGCCAACTTCGATGTGGGCGAAAAGCTGCACGGGCTGATCGGCGGATATTTCTTCCGCGAGAAGATCGATCAGGCGAACGAAGTGTCCTGGGGCACGCAGGC
Organism: Novosphingobium colocasiae; assembly: GCF_014652555.1. GTDB lineage: Bacteria > Pseudomonadota > Alphaproteobacteria > Sphingomonadales > Sphingomonadaceae > Novosphingobium > Novosphingobium colocasiae. The sequence goes on along the minus strand of NZ_BMZA01000008.1, from coordinate 89,344 downwards.
GCGCGGCTATGCCGATCTGGTGGTGCAGAGCCTGACCGCGGCGTCGGGCGGTCCGGTGCGCAATATCGGGCATGGCGACGCCAACGACCTTGAACTGATCCTGGGATCGCTCGAAGGCAGCCCGGCCAAGTACGTCGGCGATTTCTTTGAATCGGGCACCGGGATGACCGAAGCCTATCGCCTGAAGAACACCGCATGGTCGGTGTTCAGCCAGCTCGATTTCGAGGTGGCACCGGGCCTCAAGGTGACCGGCGGGGTCAACTACACGCACGATTCCAAGCGCTTTGCCACTGCCGTCAGTTCGAACGATACCTTCGCCGGGATCGATCTGGTGGCCGACGGGCGCACGGCGATTTTCCAGCAGGGGCTTGCCACGCAGGTCGGCTCGATCCTCGCGCTGGGCCGGCCGGCCACCGCTGCGGAGATCGGCGCGTTCGCCGGAGCCAATCCGGTCGCGTTCGGGCAGGTCAGCGCCGGAGTGGGCGCGTTCGCCGATGCTAACAAGGCCAACCCGGCGGTGAACGGACTGCTGGCGCTGCAGCCGCTGCAGTATTTCCCGCCGTTCCAGAACGTGCCCAACCCGGTAGAGCCGGGCAAGGTCAGCGACGGCCATTTCAGCTACACCGCCCGCGTCGCCTATGATCTGACCGACAAGGTGAACCTCTACGCCAGCTACGCGACGGGGTACAAGGCGGCCTCGGTCAACCTGTCGCGCAACAGCCTGCCGACGCCGGCCGATCTGGCGGAACTGCGCGCGCAGGGGCTGGCGGTCACTAACCTGATGCCGGGGAGCCGCTTCGCCAATGCCGAAACGGCCACTGCCTACGAAGCGGGGATCAAGGCCGATTGGGGACTGGTGCGGCTCAACCTCGCGGTGTTCAAGCAGGTCATCAAGAACTTCCAGTCGAACATCTTTACCGGCTCCGGCTTCTTCCTCGCCAATGCCGGCAAGCAATCCTCGTTCGGGATCGAGTTCGAAGGCACCGCCCGGCCGATCGATCCGCTGACCCTGTCGATGGCGGTCACCTATCTCGATCCCAAGTACGACAGCTTCAAGCTTTCGGCGTTCGGCGATCTTTCGGGTAGCACACCTGCCGGCATCTCGCCGCTATCGGTCACCTGGGGGGCGGATTTCGTGCAGCCGGTGGGCGGTGACAAGCTGATCGCCCATGTCGATTTTCATTACGAAGCGCCGTTCCGCCTGGTCGAGGGGCTGCCGGGGCTGCTGGTGCGCGACACCGCGGGCAACCCCACCCCTTCGAGCATCGCCGACGCCCTGGCCGCCGCGCAGGAATTCAAACAGGACATCAACGACCTTAATGCCTCGCTGACATACCAGCTCAGCAACGGGCTGGCGCTGACGGTGTGGGGACGCAACCTGCTGAACGATCGCACGATCCTGCAGATTTTCGACAGCCCGGCCCAGCCCGGTTCGATCAGCGGCTACCCCAACCAGCCGCGCACTTATGGCGTGGCAGCCCGCTACACCTTCTGAGTTCAAGAGCCCAACCACCGGAAGAGTGGGAGAGGAGGGGAAGGGGGGAGCCGCAAGGTTCCTCCCTTTTCCATTGGGCCTTTTCCATTTGCAAAGGGCGCAAGGCATGACAGTCTGCGGCCATTCGCAAGGAGGGGGCAAGGATGGTTCGTTACGGCGGGTTCTGGCGGCGCTTCGTGGCCGCGCTGATCGATGGCTTCGTGCTGAATGTGGCGTTCTCGATCGTCGGATCGATTTTCGGCGTCAGCCTCGCGTTCACCTCGATGTTCACACGGGGCGAACCCAACCCGCTGGCGATGGCCAGCGCGATGAGCGGGCTGAGCCTCATTACGCTGGCGCTCGGCTGGCTTTACAGCGCTGTGATGGAAAGCTCGTCCTTGCAGGCCACTGTCGGCAAGCTGGCGGTCGGCGTTGTGGTCACCGACCTCACGGGTGAACGGATCAGCTTCGGCCGGGCCACCGGTCGCTATTTCGCCAAGTACATTTCGGCCTTCGTTTTCATGATCGGCTTCATCATGGTCGCGTTCTCGTCGCGCAAGCAGGGGCTGCATGACAAGATCGCCGGCACGCTGGTCTACAAGACGCGCAACCCCGCCGAAGTGCGCTCGCTCGAAGGCGTGTTCGAGTAGCTGGCGTTATAGTTCTCGCAGCGTGCGCGCCGGCCGGGCGCGCAGCACCGGGAGCGTCGCTGCCAAGGCGAAGCCCAGGATCAGCGCCAGGCCGGTGCCCAGCACCGCCAGCACGCGCGGCCAGTCGGGCAGCCAGGTGAAGTCGAACAGGTGGACGATCACCGCCCAGGCCAGCGTCGAGCCGGCGATCAGCGCGATCCCCGCAAGAACGGCGGCGATCAGCGCGTATTCCGCCAGCAGCATCGCGATCAGTTGCCCGCGGCTGGCACCGAGCACGCGCAGGATCGCGGTATCGTAGGACCGGGTGGCGCGGGCGGCAGCGATCGCGCCCAGTAGCACCGCCAGCCCCGCCAGCACCGTCACCGAGGCGGCGGCAAGGATCGCGCTCGACATCTGGTCCACCAGATTGCGGGCCTCGCGCAGCACCGCCCCGGTTTCGATCACCGAACTGGAGGGGAAGGCACGCACCAGCACTGGCAAGAGCGCTTCCGCCGATTCGCCGGACGGAACCTCGACCGTGGCGGCCAGATTGTGCGGCGCATCGGCAATCGCATTGGGCGAGAACACCAGCAGGAAATTGAAGCCCATCGAATCCCAGTCGATCCGCCGCAGCGAAGCGATCCGCGCGCTGCGTTCGACCCCGAGCAAGCCGATGGTGAGGCGGTCCCCCACGGTGAGGCCGACGGCCTTGGCGAAATCCTCGTCGACCGAAACCAGCGGCTCGCCGTTATAATCCTTGGGCCACCAGGCTCCCGCAGTGACGACATTACCCTCAGGTACGTCTTGCGAATAGGTCAGTCCCCGCTCGCCGCTCAGGGCCCAGGCGTCGTCAGGAATTTCAGGCAGATCGGCCACCCGCGTCATCCGGCCAGCCGGGCCGTAGGCGAGGATGCGCCCGCGCAGGTTCGGCACCAGCCGCACCCGCGCCGCCGGGTCGATGGCGGTGATCTGGCGCACGAACGCTTCTGCCCGAGTGCGCGGCACATCGATCACGAACAGATCGGGTGCGCGTTGCGGCACGGTCTTGCGGATATTGCCGTCAAGGCTGGTCTGAACCCCGGCGATCATCACGAAGGCGGTCAGCCCGAAGCCCAGCGCGGTGACCAGCGCGCCGGTCTGCGCGCCCGGGCGGTGGAGGTTGGCTAGGCCGGTGCGCAAGATCGGGTTGCGCGGGCGCGGAAGGCGGGCGGCGCCGGTGCGGATCGCCCAGCCTGCCCCCGCCAGCAGCGCGATCATCCCCGCCGCCCCCGCCAGGAACCCGGCGGTCAGCAGCGGCTGCGCAGCACCGGCCAGCGCCAGGGCGGCGATCCCCGCCAGCCCCAGCCCCACCGGCAGCGCCAGTTGCCGCGCCGCCAGCCGCAGCGGCGCGACCCGGGCGCGCATCAGCGCCATTGCCGGGAAACTGCGCGCGCGCAGCAGCGGCGGGGCGGTGAACACCAGCGCCACCAGCAGTCCGTAAGCGGCAGCGGTGACCAGCGCCTGCGGCGAGACCACGAAACCCGTCGCCACAGGCAGCACCCGGCCCAGCGCGCCGGCCAGCAGCGGGGTTACCGCCAGACCGGCGGCCAGCCCTGCCGCGCTGCCTGCCAAAGCGGCCGCACCCACCTGCAGGGCATAGATCCGCGCGATATCGCCGCTGGTCGCGCCCAGCACCTTGAGCGTGGCGATCGCGTCCCGGCGCGCGTCGAGATAGGACGCCACGCCGCCGCCGATGCCGATCCCGGCGATGACCAGCGCCGCCAGCCCGACCAAGGTCAGGAACTGGCTCATCTGCGTCACCAGCCGCTCGGCCGCCGGAGCGGCCTTGGCGCGGGTGCGGATTTCGAACCCGGCATCGGGAAAGCGCGTCTTCAGGGTTTCGGCCAGCGCTTGGGGATCGGCCGTGCCGTCCAGCCGCACGCGGGTTGCGCTGCGATACATCGCTCCCGGTGCGAGCAGCCCGGCCTGTTCGGGCAGGCCCAGCGACGACACCAGCGTATCGCCCAGCACAAAGCCTTCGCCCAGTTGTTCGGGATCGACCGCGATGATACCGCCGATCTTGACCGGCACGCCGCCTACGCGGATCGTGTCACCCTTGCCGGCGGACAGACGCGCCGCCGTGCCGGGCGCGATCCATACCGACCCGGCCGGCGGTGCCCCGACCTTGCGTCCGTCCTTGAGTTCCAGCGTCCCGTAGAGCGGCCAGTTCGCCGCCACCGCCTTGAGCGCAACCGGCGCGCTGGCCGTGCCCTTGCTGGCGATGGCCGACAGGCGATAGCCGGGCGAAAGGGTGCCGACCGGTTGCAGCGCCGCGCGCTCTTCGCCGGTCAGATCGCGCTGGTAGACCCGAAGTTCGATATCGCCGCCGAGGATCTGCTGGCCGCGCGTTGACAGCTCACGCTCGATCGATCCGGTCAGCGTGCCGATCGCGGCCAGCGCGCCGACGCCGAGGAACAGGCAGACCAGCAGCAGCCGCAGGCCCCGGAACCGCGCCGATAGATCGCGCCGCGCCAGTGACCAGGCAGTGCCCCAGGACAGGCGGGTCGGGCGATCAGCCAAGCGTGTCGCTCGCGATCAGGCCATCGGCCAGCGTCACCACCCGTTCGCATCGCGCGGCGAGCGCCGGGTCGTGCGTGATCACCACCAGCGTCGAGCCGGTTTCGCGGCGACGGGTGAACAGCAGGTCCATGATCGCTTCGCCGGTGGCGTGATCGAGGTTGCCGGTCGGCTCGTCGGCGAAGACCAGCGGCGGGCGGGGTGCCAGCGCCCGGGCGATGGCGACGCGCTGCTGCTCGCCGCCGGAAAGCTGCTGCGGATAGTGCGACAGGCGATGCGCCAGCCCCACCGCCGCCAGTTCCGCCTGCGCCGTATCGCGGGCGTCGGCGATCCCGGCCAGTTCCATCGGCGTCATCACGTTTTCCAGCGCGGTCATCGTCGGCAGCAGGTGGAACGCCTGCAAGACCACGCCGATCCGCCCCCGCCGGGCGCGGGCCAGCGCATCTTCGTCGAGCGCGGAAAAGTCCTGCCCGGCCACGGTCAGAGCACCGCTGCTGGCGCGTTCGAGGCCACACAGAACGGCCATGAGAGAGGATTTTCCTGACCCTGACGGCCCCAGCAGCGCCACCGTCTGGCCGTGCGGCACGATCAGGTCGATGCCCTTGAGGATTTCCACCGCGCCTTGCCCGGATCCCAGGGTCAGGCGCAAATCGGTGGCGATGATGGGGGGATGGGGCTGGCGAGGGCTGTTCACCCGCGCCATATGGGTGCCGGTCCCACGCCGGACAACTGGCCCTGACGGAAGAATTGCCGATGCGCGCTCGCCCCTCCTGTTTCTTCGCCCTCGCACTGGGGCCCGCCCTGCTCATCGCGGGCTGCGGGGACAAAGCACCTGCGCCCGCACCTTCGGAAACCGCGGCCGAAGCCGAGCTGCCGGTCGTAGGCCCGGAACGACCGATCCTTGCCTTCGGGGATTCGCTGCTGGCGGGATACGGGCTGAAAGACGGCGAAAGCTATCCGGCGCGGCTGGAACAGGCCCTGCGCGCGCGCGGCGTGAATGCGCGCATCGCCAATGCCGGGGTATCGGGCGATACCACCGCCGCCGGGTTGCAACGGCTGGACTTCACGCTCAACAGCCAGCCGGTGAAGCCCGATCTGGCGATCATCAGTCTGGGCGGAAACGATATGCTGCGCGCGCTGTCGCCGGTGGAGACGCGCCGCAACCTCGAAGCGATCCTCGCGCGGTTCCAGCGCGATCATATCCGCGTGATCCTGCTCGGCATGATGGCCGCGCCGAACCTGGGCAAGGATTTCGCGAAGGACTTCAACCCGATCTATCCGCAACTGGCGGAGAAGTACGATGCCGTGCTGGTGCCGTTCTTCCTTCAGCCGGTGATCGACAAGCCGGACCTGATCCAGCCCGATCACGTCCATCCCACCGCCATCGGCGTCGATGCGATCGTCACCGCCACGGTCGACGAGGTGGTCAGCGCGTTGCCGAAACCGGCAGGCTGAAAGGTTTCAGCCCGCCTTTCGCGAAAAAATGTGAGCCGCGCGCGCAATACAATCCATTGCCTGCGCAGTTCTGCCGATCTCGCGGTTAACCCGTGGCGATGCCCCGCCGTTCTATCCTTGGGACCGTCTCAAAGAACGCCGTCTCGAAAGGACAGGGCATGGCTGCATCATACGGATCGTCTGGCGACCCGCGCGCGATCAGCCGCGAGGCGATGGCGCGACATGCGCTGTTTCCCGATCGCCCGGCGCGCCAGCGCACGCTGATCCGGGCGCTGCTGGAAGGCCCCTCGATCCCGGTGCAGCACGCGATCGTGCGCAATGTCTCCGAAGAAGGGCTGTGCATCACCGCGATGGGCCTCGTGCCCCGGCGCGGCGATCGGGTGCGCATCACCCTGCCCGGCGCGATCCTGCTCGAAGGCGATATCTGCTGGAACGAGGGCACCGCCTGCGGCGTCAAGCTGACCGGCGCGCTCGACATCCGCCAACTCGCCATCGCCACCCAGCGCCGCAACGCCGGCCTCGCTGGGGCCATCGACTGGCGGGTGGGTGAGAGCCTGCGCCTCCCGCGTCCGGAAGCCGATCCCCGGTTGCGGCGGATTTAGAGACAGGAAGGAACGTCAGGAGCCGGCTGCTCCGGCCCACCCCGTCCGGCTAGCCAGCAGGCTGGCAAGCCTTCCGGCCCTCCCGCAAGCGGGAAGGCAAGCGCGTTCATCCCCGCCCGCTTGCGGGAGGGGCGCGAGACTTAGGCCGCAGGCCTTAGCCGCAGCGGGGTGGGCGTGCTCCCCCCCCCCTCAGCTCCAGGTCGCTTCAGGCGGCAGGCTCATCAGGATCGCGTCGATGTTGCCGCCGGTCTTGAGGCCGAACAGCGTGCCGCGATCGTAGACGAGGTTGAATTCGGCGTAGCGTCCCCGCCATTCGAGCTGGCGGGCCTTGTCATCGGGAGTGAACGCCATGCCCATCCGGCGGCGCACCAGCCGGGGGTAAATGTCGAGGAACGCTTCGCCGACCGCGCGGGTGAAGGCGAAGTTGGCTTCGAACGCGGCATCGTCCGCGCACTCGAGATGATCGTAGAAGATCCCGCCGACGCCGCGATGGACGCGGCGGTGGGGGATGTAGAAATAGTCATCGGCCCAGGCCTTGAACCGGGCATAGTAATCGGCACCGTGGCTATCGCACGCCGCTTGCATGCTGGCGTGGAAATCGGCGGTATCCTCGGCATAAGGGAGCGGCGGGTTGAGATCGGCACCGCCGCCGAACCATGCTTTGGTGGTGGTCAGGAAGCGGGTGTTCATGTGGACTGCCGGAACATGCGGATTGGCCACGTGCGCGACGAGGCTGATGCCGGTGGCGGTGAACCCCGGATCGTCCGCCGAAGCGCCGTTGACCGATGCGGCGAACTCCTTGCTGAACGCGCCGCTGACCGTCGAGACATTGACCCCGACCTTTTCGAACACCCGGCCCTTCATCAGCCCCTGGACCCCGCCGCCGGTATCGCCGCGCTCGTCCCCCACCGCCGCGCGCTGCCACGGGGTGTAGGTGAAGCTGGCCTGGGATCCGGCTTCGCGCTCGATCGCCTCGAACGCGGCGCAGATATTGTCGCGCAGGCTTTCGAACCAGGCGCGGGCGCGGGGCGTGTGGTCGGTCCGGTCGGTCATCGCGAAGGTTCCTGAAAATCCGTGCGCGGCGCTTGCCAAATCGCGCGCGGGACGGCAAGGGAAAGCCATGGTTCCCTTTTCGTTCCATGGTCACGAGCTGGCGTTCGTTTCCGCCCCGCCGGGCGCGGGCAAAGTGCCCGGTGCGGCGCTGTGGTGGCCGGCGGAGCAGGCGCTGCTGGTGGCCGATCTTCACCTGGAAAAAGGCAGCTACTTCGCCGTGCGCGGGCAGATGCTGCCGCCTTACGACAGCCGCGAGACGCTGGAGCGGCTGGCCGATGCGCTGCGGCAGACCGGCGCGCGGCGGGTCTTTGCGCTGGGCGACAATTTCCACGATGCGGCAGGTATCGCCCGGCTGGAACCGCATGCGGCCGGCATGCTGGCGGCGCTGACCCGGGCGGTGGACTGGGTGTGGATCGCCGGCAATCACGAAGGCGGCGCGCGCGTGCTTCCCGGCGGGATCGCGCTGGAGGAACTTCGCGTCGGCGGCATCGTCCTGCGCCATGAAGCGGTGGCGGGCTCGATGGATGCCGAGATGTCCGGCCATTTCCATCCGCGCCTGGCCGTTAACCTGCGTGGACGGCGGATCGCCCGGCCTTGTGCGGTGCGCAGCGAACGGCGGCTGATCCTGCCCGCTTTCGGCGCGCTGACCGGCGGGATGGACGCTGCCGATCCTGCCATTCTGGCGGCGATGCAGCCGGCGGCGGCGATCGATGCGGTGGTCCCGGCGGCGGGCCGCGCGCTGACCTGGCCGCTGTGGCGGGCGGCAGCCTGACGGACTTTGCATTTCGGGCGATCCGCGCCTATATCGGCACGATCGGACAGGTTCTTGGGAGGGCCTGGCCGTGATCCGGCTTCGTTACGGGCACCCACCTTCGGTGAAATGCGGTGAAATCCTGCTTTTGCCGGGCGGCGAATCCCACTAATGACGCCGGATTCTTTGAACCCCAGACGCGAAACGATTCAGGAGAACGCATATAGCACCCCCACCCCGGCGCATGATGGCGCCACCGGTCAAGAGCGGACCGCGCTACAACACCATGATCCAGTCCGACAAAGTTCGCGTGATCGACGAGAACGGCGAGAATCTGGGTGTCATGTACACGCGCGAGGCGATCGAGCAGGCGGCCGAAGTCGGCCTGGACCTCGTCGAAGTCTCGCCGAACGCCGATCCGCCGGTGTGCAAGTTCCTTGATGTCGGCAAGTACCGGTACGAGGCCCAGAAAAAGGCCAATGCCGCGCGCAAGACGCAGAAGACGCAGGAGATCAAGGAGATCAAGATGCGTCCCAACATCGACGACCACGACTATGACACCAAGATGCGCAATGTGCAGCGGTTCATCGAAGATGGCGACAAGGTGAAGGTGACCCTGCGTTTCCGTGGCCGCGAACTTTCGCACCAGCAACTGGGCATGAACCTTCTGAAGCGCGTGCAGGAAGACGTGGCGGAAATCGCCAAGGTCGAAGCCTACCCGCGCATGGAAGGCCGTCAGATGCTGATGGTGCTTTCGCCCAAGTAAGCCGGCCAGAACCGCTGATCTTCGCAAAAGGCGCTTCCTGACGGAGCGCCTTTTCGCGTTTGCGGGCGCTTTGCCGCGCGAGCCGATCGTGTCAGGATACGCCGCTGGCAACAGGTGGGGTACGGGCATGGCAGGGCAGGACTGGCGTGAGGATGCGGGCGCGCGCGGCTATTCCCGGCGGCAGATCGGGCGGGTGGCGGCGTTGCTGGGCGGCGGGCTGGCGATGTCGGGCATCGTCGGCGAATGGGCGCTGCAGGCGCAGGGGCTGGCGGTGCCGCAATCGGTGCCCGGCGCGGTGCGGCTCAACGCTAACGAATGCTGGACCGGCCCGTTCGCCGCCGGGATCGCTGCTGCCTCGGCGGTGCTGGCGCAGGCCAATCGCTATGAGCCCGACGGCGAACTGGACAAGTTCCTCGCCATGGTCAGCCGGGTGGAAGGCGTGCCGAAGGATACGGTGCTGGCCTGGCCGGGGTCGAGCGACCCGCTCAGCCGCTGCGCGGTGACCTTCGCCTCACCCACGCGCGGACTGGTGACCGGCGATCCGACCTTCGAAGTGATCTGGGCCACCGGGGCGTGGGTGGGTGCCAAAGTCTCGCGCGTGCCGCTGGCGGCGGACGGCGGGCACGATGTGCGCGCGATGCTGGCCGCCGATCCCGATGCCGGGCTGTTCTATATCTGCACCCCCAACAACCCGACCGGCACGGTAACCGCGCGGGCCGATATCGAGTGGCTGCTGACGAACAAGCGCGCCGATGCGGTCGTGCTGGTGGACGAGGCCTATATTCACTGGACCGATGCGCCCAGCCTGATCCGGCTGGCCGCCACCCGCACTGACCTCATCGTGATGCGCACCTTTTCCAAGCTGTTCGGCATGGCGGGAATGCGGCTGGGCTATACCGTGGCGGCACCGGCGTTGCATGAGCGGATGATGCGGTACGATGGCCGTCTCGTCACCACGATGCTGCCGATCCCTGCGGTCGCCTGCGGTACCGCGTCGCTGCCGCTGTCGTCCGAGATCGCCGCACGCCGCGCCGCCATGATCGCCGCGCGCGATGCGACGAGCGCTCACCTGGTCCGGCGCGGGTTGACGGTCATGGCGGGGAGCCACGCGAACATGCTGATGGTCGGCTGGGCCGGACGCGATCCCAAGGCGGTGGTCGCGGCGCTGGCGGGCCAAGGCGTGCAGATCGGCCGTTCCTGGACCGCGCTGCCCGCTATGTCGCGGGTGACCATCGGCTCCGAGGCCGAAATGGCGAAGTTTTGCGGTGCGGTCGATCGCATGCTGGCGAGTTGAGCCCTTGCCGCGTGCCAAATCTACGTTAGTGGAAGAAGCGGGGCACGAGGGGGAAAGACGGCGATGACGGCACGGCGCATTGGGTTCTGGCTGGGTATTGCCGGGTTTCTGATAACGCTGGTGCTGCCCGCGCCGCTCGGCATGCCGGACAAGGCCTGGCCGGCCGCCGGGCTGGTGTGGTGGATGGCGCTCTGGTGGATGACCGAGGCGCTGCCGCTTTCGGCCACCGCGTTCCTGCCCTTCCTGGTCCTGCCGATGACCGGCGTGGCCGATGCCAACAAGACCGCCGGCGCATACTATTCGCCGATCATGTTCCTGTTCGTCGGCGGCGCTTTCCTGGCGCTGGCGATCGAGCGGACCGGCCTGCACCGGCGGCTGGCGCTGTTCATCATGAACCTGGCGGGAGCGCGGCCCACGCAGTTGCTGATGGCGGTGATGATGGCCACAGCGATCCTCTCGGCGATGATCTCCAACACCTCGACCGCGCTGATTATGATGCCGATGGCGCTGGCGATGCTGGCGGCGGGCGGGGTGAAGCCGGGGGACACCGGTGGCATGGCCGGGGCGTTGCCGATGGGGATCGCCTTCGCCGCGTCGATCGGCGGGCTTGGCACGATGATCGGCACGCCCACCAATGCGATCGCCGCCGGGCTGATCGAGAAGGCGCTGCACACCAAGATCACCTTCCTGACCTGGAGCCTGTTCGGGATGCCGATGGTGCTGCTGGGCGTGCCGCTCGCCGCCTGGATCATCGGCCGGGTTCAGGACCTGCGCCACGATCCGTTCGATCCCGCCGCAGCCCGCGCCGCCATTGCCCATTTGACCACCTGGACCGAGCCGGAGCGCCGGCTGGTGCCGGTCGTGCTGCTGGCGCTTGCGGTCTGGCTGGCGCAGCCGCTGCTGGAACCCCTCGTCCCCAAGGGCGCGCTGACCGACGGCACTGTCGCCGCCGTCGCCGGGCTGGTGCTGTTCGTGCTGCCGGACGGCACCGGCCGGCCGATGCTGACCTGGGATGAGGCCAACCGCGCGCCCTGGGACGTCGTACTGATGTTCGGCGGCGGGCTGGCGATGGCCATGGGGATGACCGAATCCGGGCTGGCTGACTGGATGGGCCAGATGCTGCTGCCGCTGGCCGGGGTGCCGCTGCCGATCGTGGCGGTGGTGCTGGTGGCGCTGGTTATCATCATCACCGAATTCGCCAGCAACATCGCCACCGCCAGCGGCATCATGCCGGTGGTCGGGGCGCTGGTCGCCGCGCTGCACGCCGATCCCTATCTGCTCGCAGTGCCGGCGGCGTTCGCATCGACCTGGGGCTTCATGCTGCCCGCCGGGACCGGCCCCAATGCCATCGCCTGGGCGACCGGGCACCTCAAGCTCGGGCGGATGATCCGCGCCGGGCTGTTGCTCGATGTGTTCGGGATCGTGCTGATCGTCGGCGTGGTCTGGGCGGTTACGCCGCTACTGTGACCGGGACCGGCGGGTAACGACGGGAGGGCGTCAGCCCTTCCACTCGCGCCGTTCTTCGGCGGCGCGCAGGACTTCGTAAGCGAGCTGATAGGTCTGGAACGCCGTCGCCGCTTCGGCATCGCCGGGCTTCACGTCGGGGTGGACTTCCTTGGCGCGGCTGCGCCAGGCTTTGCGCACCGCATCGAAATCGGCGTCCGGTTCAAGCCCCAGTGCTTCCAGCGCGCGCAGTTCGTCGCGACTGCGGCTGCCGTCGCCTGACCCGGCCCAGCCGTAATGCGCCGATTCCTTGTAGCCTGCGGATTCCGTGCGTTCCTCGGCCTCGCGCCGCGCTGCTTCCTCTTTGTCCAGCCCGGCGAAATAATCCCAGCCGGCGTTGTATTCGGCAGCGTGGCGCTGGCAGAAATACCAGCGGTCGGGGCTGTTGGGGCTTTTGGGTGCCGGGCAGTCACCCGCATCGTTGCAGCCGTGGCGATCGCAGATGCGCACGTTGACCGCCTCACGCGAGCTGCCGTAGCCGCGCCAGCGCGGGAATCCCCAGTCGGTCGATCTGCGTGCGCGGGTCATATCTATGGCGAATAAGGGGCGAATCGGCGCGGGCGCAACCCCTGCGGCCCAGGAAAAAGAAACGGGCGGCCGCGCTATTCGCGAACCGCCCGCTTCTTGCCGGCCGTAAAGGCCTGCCAATCAGTCGATCGTGACCGTCACCGCGCGGCGGTTCTGCGCCCAAGATGCCTCGTCCGATCCCAGCGCCACGGGCCGTTCCTTGCCGTAGCTCACGGTCGACAGGCGCGCCGGGCTGACGCCCAGGCTGACCAGATAGTTCTTGGCGGCATTGGCGCGGCGCTCACCCAGTGCGAGGTTGTATTCGCGGGTGCCGCGCTCATCGCAATGGCCTTCGATGGTGGCGCGCTTGGCGGGATATTGCATCAGCCACTGTGCCTGCCGGGCCAGCGCCGCCTGATCGGTGGCATCGACATCGTAGTGATCGGTATCGAAATAGATGACATCCGCACCCATCATCTTGGCGATGAAATCAGCCTGGCTGCCGGCGACCGGGCCCAGCGTGCCCGGCGTGGTCTGGGTCGTGGTCGACGCCGCGGGGGCGGGCGGCAGGCTTTCGGGGGCCTTCTTGCTGCAGGCCGACAATGCCAGCGCCGATGCGGCGACCAGCACCAGCGAACGAGGTCCAACCGACAGAGTGGAAGAGGGGATGCGCATGGCGTTCTCCTGTGAAGGCTCGATACGACAAGTACCGATATGGGGGGAAGTTCCGTTCAATTGTAAACAGAGTCAACCGGTGGCTTGCGGATCGGCGAAAATCCGTCCGGTTGCCCCGTCATCGCGGCCGGCGTCAGGGGCGGATCGGGCCCCAGGCCGGGTCCGATGCGCCCACCGGGGTCGGCAGACGCCGTTCGTTGCGGCCAGTCAGATCGACCTGCCAGATCGAGGCTTCGCCCGATCCCTTGGCGGTGCGGAAGAACTGGATGATGCGCCCGTTCGGGGCCCAGGTCGGCGCTTCGTCCTGCCAGCTATTGGTCAGATAGCGCAGGCCGCCACCGCTCGGGCTCATCACCGCGACGCGCAGGTTGCCGACGATGTGGGTGAAGGCGATCTGATCGCCGCGCGGGCTCCATTCCGGGGTCGCGGCGCGGCCGCCGAAGAAGCTGATGCGGTGCTGGTTGGAGCCATCGGCGTTCATCACATAGACCTGCTGCGAACCGGACCGATCGCTTTCGAACACGATCTGGCTGCCGTCGGGGGAATAGCTGCCTCCGATATCGATCCCCGGGCTGTTGGTCAGCCGCTGCGCCTCGCCACCGGCCGAAGGGATGCGGTAGATGTCGGTATTGCCTGCGGTTGCCATCGAATAGAGCACCCACTTGCCGTCGGGCGACCAGCGCGGCGCGAAGGTGGGGTTGCCGGTGCGGGCGATCAGGCGTTGCCGGTTGGTGTCGAGATCGTAGACGTAGATGCTCGGCTGCCCGTTGAGGTAGGACAGGTACATGATCGAGCGGTAATCGGGCGAATAGCGCGGGGTCAGCGCGGTGGCCTGGCCGCTGGTGATGAAGCGGTGGTTCGCCCCATCCGAATCCATGATCGCCAGCCGCTTCATGCGCCGGTCCTTGGGTCCGGTTTCGGCGATATAGGCGATCTTGGAATCGAAGAACGGACTTTCGCCCGAAAGCCGCGAATAGACCATGTCGGCACACTTGTGCGCGGCGCGCCGCCAGTCGCCGGGGCCGACCTTCCAGCCGCCCTTGATGAGCTGGCTCTTGAGCGCGACGTCATAGAGATAGCAGCCCACGGTGATGTCGCCATCGGGATTGCCGCGCACGAAGCCCTGGACCAGCATATCGGCGCTGCGCACCGCCCAGGTCGGATAGTCCGGGGCCTGGATCTGGTCGTAACCGGGCTGCGGCAGGCCGGCGGGGCCGGACGGCTTGAACAGGCCGTTGTTGCGCAGATCGTCCGCCACCACTTGCGACAGCGCCCGGCCGAGGGCAGCGGTGGAGCCGGCGTTGGTCCGCGTCGGCACGTCCTGATCGGTGGCGAACACGGTGATGGCGATGCCCAGATCCTGCCATTCGCTATCGTCGGACACGGTGACTTCCAGCCCGCCATCCTCGGGTGCCGGGGTGGCCGGGGCGGCAACCGGGGGGCTGGCTGGCACTTGCGCGAATGCGGGAGCGGCGAGCGCAGGGATCGACAAGGCGAGCGATAATGCCAGCGGCCGGATAATGGTCATTGTGCAAGATTCCTGTCGAAGTTGGTCGTGATCATTTTCCAGCCCTGGTAGTATTCCTGGGGCAGATCGAACGGAGCCGCAAGCCGCACCGCGCGGATCGCCTGCTCCTGATGGCGCTTGACCTGCGCCGCGTTGCCCTCGGTCTGGCCGCTGGTGCTGACCACTTCGGGGTCACCCGCCAGCGATCCGTCCGGGTTCAGCCGGAAGCGGATCCTGGTGACCAGCAGTTCGGTATCGACCCCCTGCGGCACCTGCCAGTGCGGCTTGAGCTGGCGGCGGATGGCGGCACCGAGCGCCGATTTGACCGCCGGGCCGATTTCGGACGCCGGGGTGCCCTTGCCCTGATCGGCCTTTGCGCCGCTCATGCCGGACAGGAAATCGCTGCCGATACGGCTGCCGCCGGACTTCTGCGGTGGCTTGGCTGCGGTGTTGGCAGCCTTGCCGGCGGGCGCGGCAGCGGGCTTGGTCGCCGGTTTGGCGGCGGGCTTCGCCGGGCTGGACACGATCCGGTCGATCGGGTTGACGGCTTTCTTCGGAGGCTGAGGCGCGGGCCGTGGCTGGGGTTGCGGCTTGGGCTGCGGCTCCGGTTTGGGCTTCGGGGCAGGGGCCGGAACCGGCTTGGGCTTTGCCGGTGGCGCCGGCCGGGTCACGGGCGGCGCCACCGGAGCCGGGGGCAGGGGGCTGGGTTGCGCTTCGGGTTCCGGGGGAGCCAGCGCCGCATCCGGGGCCGCCTCGCCAAGCTCGGGCGCGACATCGGGCGCGGCCTGGGCCGAAGGGTTGGGAGCGGTGGATTTGAGGCCGACCTCGTCGCTGATCGTCACTTCGATGCGTTGGGGCGGGGGGATCGTTTCGTTGCGGGTCGGACGCAGGACCAGCACGGCCAGCAGCGCGGCGTGCAGCGCGATCGCCACCGCCAGTCCCAGCCTTTCGTCCTTGCGTAGTGCCGTCGTCGCCATGCGCGTCAGACCCTTGCCCTAGGTGCCTGAACCGTCGCTGACGGTGCCTTCGCCGGCATCGCTGACCAGCGAGATCGAGGTGAACCCGGCGCGGTTGAGTTCGCCCATCACTTCCATCACCCGGCCGTAATCGATCGCGCGATCGGCCCGCAGCGCCACCAGCGGGCGCTTGCCGTCCGGTTCTGTCGGGACGGCGGCCAGCCGGTCGGCCAATTCGCCGGGGGCAAGCTGGGTGGTGTCGAACCAGATCGTGCCATCGCGCTTGATCGTAATGGTGATCTGGTGCTGCGCTTCGGCCATCGCCTTGGCGCGGCTTTCGGGCAGTTCCACCGGGACCGCGGCTTTCAGCAGCGGCGCGGTGACCATGAAGATGATCAGCAGCACCAGCATGACATCGACCAGCGGGGTGACGTTGATTTCCGCCATCGGCGCGCGCGCGCCGCGCCCGCGTCGGCCGCCGGAGCCCTTGCCGTGAAGGCCCATCGCCATCAGCGTTGCTCCAGCTCGCGGGTCAGGAGCGGCTGCAGGCGATCGGCGAAGCGCTGGAGCCGGGCTTCGACCCCGTTCACCCGGAACGAGAAACGGTTGTAGGCGATGACCGCTGGGATCGCCGCGAACAGGCCGATCGCGGTGGCAAACAGCGCTTCGGAGATGCCGGGCGCGACCACGGCGAGCGAGGAATTCTGCTGCTGGCCGATCTGGAAGAAGCTGTTCATGATGCCCCAGACCGTCCCGAACAGACCGACGAACGGCGCGACCGAGCCGACCGTTGCCAGGAAGTTCAGCCGATCTGCCAGCCGTTCCGCTTCTTCGCCGACCACCGAATCCATCGCCAGCGCCACCCGCTGGCGCGCGCCTTCAAGATCAAGGTTGCGGATGGCGGCATTGCGCCGCCATTCGGAAAGCCCGGCACCGGCAACCCGGGCAACAGCAATATCTCCGTCGCCGGCGCTCTTGTGAAAGGCCTCGAAGTTGTCGGCCTTCCAGAACCCGCGCTCGTAGCGGTCGCAGCGGCGGGCGATGCGGCGGACCCGCATGCTGAAGGTCAGGATGATCGTCCAGACCCAGACGCTGGCCAGCAGCAGCCCGAGCATGATCGCCTGAACCACGATATCGGCATCGAGAAACAGGCGGATGGGGTTGAGCCGGTCGGGACCGGTGCTCATCGACAGCGCGGGCATCAGGATGTCGGAAATCATTGGGTTCCTTCCGGTTCGGCAGAAGCGGGAACGGGGGGTGGTACGGGCGATGGCGGGACCATCGCGGCAAAGGCGTCCTGCCAGGCCTGGGGCTGGCGCACAGGCTTTCCGGCCGGGGTGATGAACCCGATCTTTACGCCCGCGTCGACCAGCACCTGATCGTCGCGCAGAATTCTCTGTTCAAGCGTGCACGATACGCGGCCCACGGAAACCGCCCGGGTTTCGACCACCACCGTCTCGCCCAGCCGGGCCGGGCGGCGATAGCGGATCGCGAGTTCGGCCACGGTATAGATCCCGGTGCCTTCGGCCAGCGCCTGCGCCTGATCGATCCCCAGCAGATCGACCAGATCGGAGCGCGCCCGCTCCATCCAGCGCAGGTAATTGGCGTGATAGACCACGCCGCCGGCATCGGTGTCCTCGTAGAACACACGAAGGGCATAGCGGTGAATCGATCCCTCGATCGCGCCGCAATAGGGGTGCAGGGCGGCTGTCATGACGTCGGGCCGGGGTTCTATCGGCTAAGCGCGGCCCATGCAAAGGTGCGCTGCACAATTGAGCGGGAAAACATGGCTCAGGGGATCATCTGGAAGAACTGCCGCCCGCCGAAGATGTGGACGTGCAGATGCGGCACTTCCTGGTGGCCGTTCGTGCCCATGTTGACCATCAGCCGATAACCGGGGCCATCCAGCTCCAGTTGTCGCGTTACGGCCCCGACCGCGCGCATGAAGCCGGCAATCTCGGCATCGCCGGCCTTGGCGGTGAAATCGTCCCACGAAACGTAGGGTCCCTTGGGGATCACCAGCACGTGGACGGGTGCCTGCGGGCGGATATCGTGGAACGCCAGCGCGAAGTCATCTTCGTAGACCTTGCTGCACGGCAGTTCGCCGCGCAGGATTTTCGCGAAGATGTTGGCATCGTTGTACGGTTCGCGGGGATCGATGGGCATGGCTTCTCCGGGATTGTCCGCCAGGGATCAGGATCGGGGGCGTGATGCCTTCTCGGCGATGCCGGAAGTGCCTTCGCGCCGGTCGAGCTCGGCCAGCACCGCCGCCAGCGGCACGCCGCGTGCGCGCAGCAGGACCATGAGGTGGAACAGCAGGTCCGCAGCCTCGCCGGTCAGCGCCGCTTCGTCCTGCGAAACCGCGGCAATCACCGTCTCGGTCGCTTCTTCGCCCACTTTCTGGGCGATCTTGCCAACGCCCTTGGCGAGCAGGCGGGCTACGTAGCTGGCATCGGGATCGGTCCCGGCGCGCGCGGCGATGGTCGCCTCCAGGCGGGCGAGGGTATCGGCGGCAGGGTTTGGCGGCAGCGCGGTCATGATGCGCCTGCCATGCGGCGCGGTGCGCAGGCGGTCAAGCCGCTTGGCTATTTGCGCGGACGCTTGGCCGAAAGCTTGCGCCCGATGACGACGCCGGCGGTGCCGAGCGTGAACAGCAGCATGCTGCTGGGTTCGGGCAGTACCACGCCGCCCGCAGCATGCGCCGGGGCGGCGATAAGCAGGGCCGGCAGGACAGTCGGCAAAGCGCGCAGGAGTGGCAAATCGGCCTCATCGATTCGAGGGACAAGGCCGGTTTCGGACACTTGCCGCAGCGCAGCAAGCGCCGATCCCGCCCTGTCCCGATCCGGGTCAGCGGGGTGCCAAACCTTAACCGCGTGCGGGCAGGCCGGCGGCGCGCAGGGCCGCGTGCGCTTCGGCGATCGAATGCTTGCCGAAATGGAAGATCGATGCGGCCAGCACCGCGCTGGCCTTGCCTTCGGTGACGCCGGCAACGAGGTGATCGAGATTGCCGACCCCGCCCGATGCGATGACGGGCACCGACACCGCCTCGGCGATGGCGCGGGTCAGCCCCAGGTCATATCCCGCCTGCGTGCCGTCGCCGTCCATGGAGGTCACCAGCAGCTCGCCCGCGCCCAGCCGGGCCAGCTTCACCGCGTGTTCCAGCGCGTCGATCCCGGTGGGCTTGCGGCCGCCGTGAGTGAAGATTTCCCACTTGCCGGGGTTCACCTGGCGGGCATCGACCGAGGCGACGATGCACTGCGATCCGAACCGCGCGGCGATGTCGGACACCACTTCCGGGCGGCTGACGGCAGCGGAATTGACCGCCACCTTGTCCGCCCCCGCCAGCAACAGCGCCCGCGCATCCTCTGCCGTGCGCACGCCGCCGCCCACCGTCAGCGGCATGAAGCACACTTCCGCCGTCCGGCGCACCACGTCGAGCAGGGTGCCGCGCCCTTCGTGGCTGGCCGAGATATCGAGGAAGCACAGCTCGTCGGCCCCGGCCTTGTCATAGGCGCGCGCCTGCTCGACCGGATCGCCGGCGTCGATCAGATCGACGAAATTGACGCCCTTGACCACGCGGCCATCGCGAACGTCGAGACAGGGGATGACGCGGATGCGGACGGTCATGGGCGGCTCCATTTTTAAGCCCTCTCTCCTTTAGGGGAGAGGGTTGGGAGAGGGGCTTTACAAGGTCCGAGCCCCCGCTCAACTCCGGCTAGCGCGCAAGCGCGCAAGCCTGCATATCTCTCCCCTGAAGGGGAGAGAGGTCTAACGTCACACCCGTTCCGCCATGGCGATCGCGGTCGCCAAGTCCAGCTTGCCTTCGTAGAGCGCGCGGCCGGTGATGACGCCTTCGATGCCGTCACGCGAATGCAACGCCAAGAGGCGGATATCGTCGAGCCCCTTGACGCCGCCGCTGGCGATCACCGGAATATCCACCCGGCGGGCCAGATCAACGGTGGCGTCGATATTCACGCCTTTCAGCAGGCCATCGCGGCCGATATCGGTGAACAGCAGGCTGGCGACGCCGGCATCCTCGAACCGGCGGGCGAGATCGACGACTTCGACGTCGGAAACATCGGCCCAGCCTTCGGTGGCAACCATGCCGTCCCTGGCATCCACGGCGACGACGATGCCGCCGGGAAATTCCTTCGCCATGTCCTTGACGAATTCGGGGTCCTTGAGGGCTGCCGATCCCATGACCACGCGCGATACGCCCATGTCGAACCAGCCTGCCACCGCCTCGCGGGTGCGGATGCCGCCGCCAAGCTGGACGTGGCCGGGGAAGACTTCGAGAATCGCCTCCACCGCCTCGCGGTTTTCGGCGCGGCCGGCGAACGAACCGTCGAGATCGACGACGTGGAGGTACTGCGATCCGGCATCGGCGAACAGCGTGGCCTGCGCTGCCGGGTTATCGCCGTAAACAGTGGCGCGCGCCATATCGCCTTCGGACAGACGCACGACCTGACCGGCCTTGAGGTCGATGGCGGGAAATACGATCATGCCTTGCAGGCCCCTCTCCAACTGCGGCTAGGCCCCTGACGGCGCCAAGCCTTCGTATCCTCTCCCCGTGCGGGGAGAGGATAGCGCAGCTTGCCGCCCCGGCGGCTAGCGAAGCTTGGAGAGGGGTTGTTCAAGGCTTCCACTCCAGAAACCGGCCGAGCATCGACAGGCCGTAGCCCTGGCTCTTTTCCGGGTGGAACTGCACGCCGACGACATTGTCCTTTGCGACGGCGGCGACGAGCCCGCCGCCGTGGTCGGTCATCGCCGCCACGGTGCGGCCATCTGCCACGGCGAAGTGATAGGAATGGAGGAAATAGGCCTCACCCGGCTCGATCAGCCCGCCGGACGGGTCGGACCGGCCGACGGCGACATCGTTCCAGCCCATGTGCGGCACTTTGACCATCGGGTCGGTCCGCTCGATCAGCTTCACTTCGCCTTCGATCCAGCCCAGCCCTGCGGTCTCGCCATGCTCCAGGCCGCGCGTGGCCAGAAGTTGCATGCCCACGCAAATGCCGAGGAACGGCGCACCGCCGACGAAGACCCGCTCGGTCATCGCCTCGACCATGCCGGGCAGCGCGCGCAGGCCTTGCGCGCAGGAGCGGAACGAGCCGACGCCGGGCAGGACAATGCGATCCGCCGCGCGCACCACGCTGGCATCGCCGGTCACCGTGACGTGATCCGCTCCCGCCGCCCGCAGCGCGTTGGCGACAGACTGGAGGTTGCCCGCGCCATAGTCGATGAGGGCGAGGCTCATCCCTCCAGCCCGGCGATATCGGGGGCGAGGAAGCTGGGCGTCCATTCGATCACGTCAACGGCGGCAACGCCGCCGGTCACGAACGGATCGCCGTTGGCCAGCGCCTGCATTGCTTCAACGCTCTCACCGGTCGCCAGCACGATGCCGCCTTCCAGCGGCACCTTGCGCCCCCAGCCGATGAAGTGGCCGGCGGCGTGGTTCGCTTTGAGCCATTCGACGTGCGGCCCGCGCAGCGCGTCCACCGCTTCGGCGGGCGCGGTATAGCGGATCGACAGGATGAAGCTGGCCATCACAGGGTGTCCGCGCCGAGGATGCCCTTGGTCGAGGGAACGGCACCGCCCTTGCGGGGGTCAAGCTCTACAGCGCTACGCATGGCCCGGGCAAAGCCCTTGAAGATGCCCTCGCAGATGTGATGGTTGTTGGTGCCGTAGAGCTGTTCGATGTGCAAGGTGATGCCCACCGCCTGCGCGATCGAGTGGAACCAGTGTTCCACCAGTTCGGTATCGAATTCGCCCAGCTTTTCCTGCGTGAACTTGGCCTTCCACACCAGATAGGGGCGGCCCGAAATATCGAGCGCGATGCGGCTCAGCGCTTCGTCCATCGCCGAGTGCGCTTCGCCGTAGCGGCCGATCCCGGCCTTGTCGCCCAGGGCCTGGGCAATGGCCTGGCCGATGGCGATGGCGCTGTCTTCGGTGGTGTGGTGCTGGTCCACATGCAGGTCGCCCGCGATCCTGCACGTGATGTCGATCAGCGAATGGCGCGAAAACTGCTCGATCATGTGATCGAGAAAGCCGATCCCGGTCGCCACGTCATAGGCACCGGTGCCGTCGAGGTTCACCTCGACCGCGATGTCGGTTTCGTGAGTCTTGCGAGTGATACGGGCAGTGCGCATGGACAGGGCCTATAATCCTCCGGTAGCGGGAATCAATCGCATCGGGCCCAACAATCGCGTGCGGGCCGATCAGCGCGATCGGGTCGATCGGGCCACTTCAATCGTTTCCAACTCGCTTTCTCTGTTGGAAAGTTCTATGTTTGGCGTGTTTCCGGCTTGACCGGCCCATGCCCGATGCCCACCAAGACCCGCGATGACCGAGATCCCGCAAGACAGCCTGATCCCTTACGACGAAATCGTCCAGGAAGCCCTTCGTGCCGTTGTCGGCCGGGTTCTGGGCCAGGTGGAAGCATCGCGCGGGATGCTGCCGGGCGCGCACCATTTCTACATCACCTTCAAGACCACCGCCCCGGGGGTCAACATTCCGCCCGAACTCAAGGCGCGCTTCCCGGACGAGATGACGATCGTGTTGCAGAACAAGTTCTGGGATCTTTCGGTGAGCCCGGACGGCTTCTCGGTCAGCCTCAGCTTCAACCAGGTCCCGGCCAAGCTGGTCGTGCCGTTCTCGGCGATCACCGCGTTCGTCGATCCGGCGGTCGATTTCGGGCTGCAGTTCCAGGCCATCGCCGACGACGACGATCACGACGAGCTGACCGAGGCCGGGAACGACGGTTCGGAACGCGATGCCGCCTCGCGCATTACCCCCAGCGATGACGGTTCCAATGTCGTCTCCGTCGATTTCGGCAAGAAAAAGTAGGCACACCTCGCTCGTCCGGTGCGGGGCCCATCCGTCGGGACAGGTTTATGGTTAAGCAGGCGAAATCGGGGGCAACTACAGGCAAGGCCGCCGCCTTGCGCGATAGGGCCCGCAGCGGCGCTTCGGCGATCGCCGGCAAGATCAGGCGCAAGCCGCGCCCCGATGTCGCCGAACTGCGCGGGCCCAGCCCCGATCCGCACACCAACCTGATGATTACCGAAGTGGCACTGATCGGCGGCTCGATGCTGGTCAAACAGGCGGTCGAACGCGCGCTGCTGGGCAAGAACTATTCGCCGCGCAAGGCCAAGGCGATCCTCAAGGGCCGCAGCCTGAAGGAAACGATGCTGCATGGCGCGGTCGCCAAGGTCGCCACCAGTTCGATCCCCGGCGCGATCCTGGTCGGCGGCGGACTGATCGCCAAGACCCTCTACGATCGCACCAACGCCCGCTCCGCCCGGCGCAAGGGCGCGGCAGAGCTTCAGGTCATGGCAGAGGACGGCAAGCCGGGCTGATCGCCTTGCGATCAACCGCCCCTTGATTTGCGGCGCTGCCCCCGCCATCGGGGGGCATGACCAGCCCCAGCCACAACCCGGCCCTGTCCAGCGATCACGGCGATCTGCCCCGGCGCGGCCTGATGTTCATCATGTCGAGCCCTTCTGGTGCGGGCAAGACCACCATCTCGCGCATGTTGCTGGAACGCGACCCGTCGATCCGCATGTCGGTGTCCTGCACCACCCGCCCGCCCCGGCCGGGCGAGGTTGACGGCAAGGACTATCATTTCGTCAGCCAGGACCGCTTCGACGCGACGATCGCGGCGGAGGAATTCCTCGAATGGGCGCACGTTTTCGGCAAGAGCTACGGTACCCCGAAGGCGCAGGTCGAAGCCGGGCTGGCCGCCGGGCAGGATTATCTGTTCGACATCGACTGGCAGGGCACGCAGCAGCTTTACCAGAAGCTGGAGCGCGATGTGGTGCGCGTGTTCCTGCTGCCGCCCAGCATTGATGAATTGCGCCGCCGGCTCACCGGGCGCGGCACCGACAGCGCCGAAGTGATCGCCGATCGCATGGCCCGCGCCCAATCGGAAATCAGCCACTGGGACGGCTACGATTACGTCTTGGTCAACGATGACGTCGATCGCTGCTACGCCAAGGTGGAGCAGATTCTGGCGGCGGAACGGCTCAAGCGCGCGCGGCAGACCGGGCTGATCGGCTTTGCCCGTACCCTGATGGCCCCTGCGGGCTGAGCGGTTTTCGCGCCCGCAACCTTGTTATCGCGGGCAAGGCGCTTTAGGCGCGCCCGCAACACCTATTGCCCGGAGTCGTCTCAGCCATGTCCCAACTCGAAACCGCGATCGAAGCCGCCTGGGAAGCGCGCGACACCGTGACCCCCGCCAGCGCCGATGTGCGCAAGCTGGTGGACGAGGCGCTGGGCCTGATCGAAGCGGGCACCGCGCGGGTCGCCGAGCCGGACGGGCAGGGCGGCTGGAAGGTCAACCAGTGGCTGAAGAAGGCGGTGCTGCTGTCGTTCCGCCTCAACGACAACGCGCCGGTCGCCGGCGGCGCCGGTGGCGCGCCAGCGTTCGACAAGGTGCCGGTGAAGTTCGCCGGCTGGGGCGAGGATGAATTCCGCGCGGCCGGCTTCCGGGTCGTTCCCGGCGCGGTGGCCCGGCGTGGCACCTACATTTCGAAGGGCGTTGTGCTGATGCCCAGCTTCGTCAACATCGGTGCCTATGTCGGCGAAGGGACGATGGTCGATACCTGGGCAACCGTGGGCTCGTGCGCGCAGATCGGCAAGAACGTCCACATCTCGGGCGGCGTCGGCATCGGCGGCGTGCTGGAACCGCTCCAGGCCGGCCCGGTCATCATCGAGGACAACTGCTTCATCGGCGCACGTTCGGAAGTGGCCGAAGGCGTAGTGATCGGCGAAGGCGCGGTGCTGTCGATGGGCGTGTTCATCGGCGCATCGACCAAGATCGTCGATCGCGCCACCGGCGAAGTCCACATCGGCAAGGTGCCGCCCTATGCGGTGGTCGTACCCGGCTCGCTGCCCGGCAAGCCGCTGCCCGACGGCACCCCCGGCCCGTCGCTGTACTGCGCCGTGATCGTCAAGACGGTGGACGCGCAGACCCGTTCCAAGACCGGTATCAACGACCTCCTGCGCGACTGACGGGATGGTGGCCGGGACCGGATGGTCCCGCCGCCGGGAACAGCGCTGGCGAACGGTGCGTTAACGAAAGGAACGATCGCCTTTGTGCGGTCTGCAACTTTCGGAGACGCATCATGCAGGCACCTGCCGGCGAAACCCACCTCGACAAGCAAGAAGCCCGAGCGGGCACCGGTCCGCGCGCCATGCGCTATGTGCTGCTGATCAGCGTGGCTTTGGCCATCGTTGCCCTGTCGGCCATCTGGATGACCGGGGCACTTAGCGCGCCGGAAAACGATGGCCAGGCGAATACCGCGACAGCCGGCACAGCGGGCTAGCCGTGGCCGGTTTGCGCGTAGGCTCCAAGGTCCATTGGACTTGGGGCACGGGAACGGCGGCCGGGCGGATCGTCGAGCGGTTCGAACGCCGGGTCAGCCGCACCCTCAAGGGCAAGCGTATCGCCCGCAACGGGACGGCGGACAATCCGGCATTCCTGATCGAGCAGGACGGTGGAAACCGCGTGCTGAAGCGCGGCTCCGAACTGCAACCCGCCTGATTTTGCCGCGTCGGGAACTTTGTGCCCGATCCGTGCGTTTGGACATCGGGCCCGGAAAATTGCGGCCGTCAGAGCCGCGTCCTTGACCTTCCGGGTCGGGAGAACCGCGATGCACAAGCTCGGCGAAGAAATCCACCTTGAGGAAGACGAGGCACGGGGCGGCTCGACCCCGCATATCGTGCGCTACATCCTGGCGATCAGCCTCGCTCTCGTCATCCTGGCGATGTCGGCCACCTGGATCAGCAGAAGCCTGCTCGATGCGCCCAGCCGTGGTGGACCGGTCACCGCCGAGGAACACGCGCTGGGCGGCTGACGCCGGCCCGATAGACGCTTGGCTTTCTTCGTCATTGCTAACCCGCAAAGCGGGTGAAGCAATCCAGAGCGACGCAAACCGCCCTGGATTGCCGCACGACCTTCGGTCGCTCGCAAAGACGAAAGGGTCAGCAACGCATGGCGAGTGTTGGCTGAACGCAGAGAACCGGCATCAAAACGTCGTCGGCGATTCGACTGGGGGATCGCCGCGATGCGCGGCGGCATAGGCTTCCGCAGCTTTCAGAACGCGCAGGATGTTGCCGTTTGACAGCTTCTGCAGGTCTGCAGAGGAATAGCCGCGCCGCGCCAGCTCGGTGAACAGCGCCGGATAGGCGGATACGTCGGGCATTCCCGCCACCCCGTTCGATCCGCCATCGAAATCGCCGCCCAGTCCGACATGCGCGATGCCGATGCGGCGGACGATATGATCGATGTGATCGGCAATCTGGCCAAGGGTGGCGACCGGCTTGGGGTTGGCGTTTTCCCACGCGGCCAGCCCGGCCTTGGCGGTGTCCGGCGCGCCGGGGTAAAGCGCCTTCAATCGTGCTTCCTCACCCGTCCAGTTCGCGCGCCACTGGCGCAGCGGCTCGCTGACATAGCTGGGATAGAAGTTGACCATGATGATGCCGTCGTTGGCCTTCAGCCGATCCAGAACCGCATCGGGCACGTTGCGCGCATAGCCGTTGATCGCCTCGGCACCCGAATGGCTGAAGATCACCGGCGCTTTGGCCACATCCAGCGCATCGGTCATGGTCTTGGCCGATACGTGGCTGAGATCGACCAGCATGCCCAGCCGCTGCATCTCGCGTACGACGTCGCGGCCGAAGTCGGTAAGGCCGTTGTGGGCAGGGGCATCGGTGGCGCTGTCGGCCCAGGCGGTGTTCTTGAAGTGGGTCAGCGTCATGTACCGCGCACCCAGAGCATATATCTGACGCAGCACGCCGAGCGAGCCGCCGATCGAATGTCCGCCCTCCATGCCGAGCAGCGAGGCGATCCGGCCTGCCTTCATCGCCTTTTCCGCCCCGGCTGCGGTGGTCACGAATTCCATGTCGCGCGGGTTGGCGGCGATCACCCGTTTCATCACGTCGATCTGTTCGAGCGTGGCCTGCACCGCGTGCTGGTCATCCAGCATGGCCGACACGTAGACCGACCAGAACTGCGCCCCCACGCGCCCCTGCCGCAGGCGCTTGAGGTCGGTCTGCATGGCATCGAGCTTTTGCGCCGGGTCGGCGGTGGCGGTGGTGTCGGCAAAGTCGAACCCGGCGAGCACGTCCTTGCGCCGGTCGCGCAACTGCTCGGGCACGTCATTATGCCCGTCCCACACCGGTGCGGCACGCAGCGCGGCTTCGGCGGTGGCTTCCGGCGAAGCGGCAAGCGCCGCATCCGGCCCTAGCGCAAACGTCAGGGCGGCAAGGAGGGCGGGGGTAAGGC
Source organism: Novosphingobium colocasiae (assembly GCF_014652555.1). GTDB lineage: Bacteria > Pseudomonadota > Alphaproteobacteria > Sphingomonadales > Sphingomonadaceae > Novosphingobium > Novosphingobium colocasiae. The sequence goes on along the minus strand of NZ_BMZA01000008.1, from coordinate 62,329 downwards.
GAGCGAGCATGACGATGACCTTGCGACAAGCGGGGTAAGGCAGGAGACAAGCCGATCCACAGCCGCGCGGCAAGACCTCTTGCGTATCAATACGACGGTTGATCGGCTCCGTCGCGGTGCGTACCCGTGTCCCTTCATGGATGCTTTCGATTACATCATCGTCGGCGGTGGCAGCGCGGGCTGCGTACTTGCCAATCGCCTGAGCGCCGATCCGCGCAACCGGGTGCTGCTGCTCGAAGCGGGCGGGCGGGACAATTACATCTGGGTCAAAGTGCCGGTCGGTTACCTGTATTGCATCGGCAATCCGCGCACCGACTGGTGCCTGTCTACCGAGCCGGAGCCCGGTCTGGGCGGCCGGGCGCTCAAGTATCCCCGTGGCAAGGTGCTGGGAGGCTGCTCGGCGATCAACGGCATGATCTACATGCGCGGGCAGGCGGCGGACTATGACGGATGGCGGCAGATGGGGCTGCCGGGCTGGAGCTGGGACGATGTCCTGCCGTTGTTCACCGGGATGGAGGATCACTACCAGGGGCCGGGGCCGGTTCACGGCAGTGGCGGCGAACTGCGGGTGGAGCGCCAGCGGCTGCGCTGGGATATCCTCGACGCCTTCCGTGCCGCCGGCATCGAATACGGGCTGCCGGCCACCACCGATTTCAACGGCGGCGATAACGAGGGCATCGGCTATTTCCAGGTGACCCAGCGGCGCGGCTGGCGCTGGAGTGCGTCGGACGCGTTCCTGAAGCCCGTCCGCAGCCGCGCCAACCTGCGGGTGGTGACCGGGGCGCTGGTGGATAGGGTCACGATAGAGGACGGGCGGGCCAATGGCGTGCGCTGGCATCTGGGCGATAGCGTCCACCACGCGCGCGCGGAGGGTGCGGTGGTGCTGGCGGCGGGGGCGATCGGCTCGCCCGCGATCCTCGAACGCAGCGGCATCGGCGATGCCGTGCGTCTGGCGCGGCTGGGCATCACGCCGATCGTCGATCAGCCGCAAGTCGGCGCGAACCTGCAGGACCATCTCCAGTTGCGCTGCGCCTGGCGGGTCAGCGACGTATCGACGCTGAACCAGCGCGCCGCCAACTGGTTCGGCAAGGCGATGATCGGGCTGGAATATGCACTGCTGCGCAGTGGCCCGATGGCGATGGCTCCCAGCCAGCTCGGTGCCTTTGCGCGCAGCAGCCCGGACAAGGCGACGGCCGACCTCGAATGGCATGTCCAGCCGCTCAGCCTCAACGCCTTCGGGGAGCCGCTCGACCCGTTCCCGGCGTTCACCGCCAGCGTCTGCAACCTGCGGCCGCAAAGCCGGGGCACGACGCATATCGCCAGTGCCGATCCGGCCATGGGCCCGCAGATCCGGCCCAACTATCTGGCGAGCGAGGAAGACCTGCGGGTGGCCGCGCAATCGATCCGCATCACCCGCGCGATCGTGGCGCAGCCTGCGCTGGCCCGCTACGCGCCGGTCGAACTGCGGCCGGGCGCGGACTATGCGGAGGAGGAGGAACTGCGCGCGGCGGCGGCGCAAGTGGGCACCACGATCTTCCACCCGGTGGGCACCGCCGCCATGGGCCGCGTGGTCGATCCGCGATTGCGGGTGACCGGAGTGGACGGCCTGCGCGTCATCGATGCCTCGGTGATGCCGACGATCACCTCGGGCAACACCAATGCGCCGACGATGATGATCGCCGAGAAGGGGGCGATGATGCTGCTTGAGGATCGTGGCTGAAGCGGCAGGCCTGTTCGTATCGCGCGTAACCGGGATACGTTAGCGCGGGGCGCGTCTCGACTACGCGCGATACGAACCGGGCCCGCTGTTCAGCGGCGGGCGCGTTCGGGATGAGCGTCCGTATCACGGATGCTCGAACAATCCGTGCCGCACAGCGACTGGCCCAACATGATGAGGCCCTGCTGGATCGCGGCGAAAAAGCGCCACATCAACCCGTCTCCATTCGCTGCCGACGGTGTCAGAATGCCCGTCGAGTCTCGCTACCCGATTATGACGCAATTGCTTGCGCGCTGCAAGGTTCGCGATAATCGCATGTGTGGTTGCGTTGAGCGCAACGCACTCGCGGTCGCCGATCGACTCGTTTTGTCCTTCGTCATTGCGAGCCCGTGAAACGGGTGAAGCAATCCAGGGCGGTTTAAACCGCCCTGGATTGCCGCGCGACCTGCGGTCGCTCGCAAAGACGACGCCGATGGGGCGCTTGATGCGCTGGATATCGGTGTTCCGGAACGCAAGCCGATACAACGCGTTGAACCGTCAGGGAGGGTGACGAACGGAGAAGCGGCCGTGATCCAAGCCCGAACCCTGATGATTGCCCTCGCTGGCGCTGCCGGCCTCGGCAGTGCTGTCAGCATGGCGGTGCCGACCCGGATGGCGATCTCGGCCCCGACGATCGGCGGCCATGCGATTGCGGGGCCGGCCGGCGATGAGTTGGCCTATTACAGCGAGCCGGGACCGCAAGACCTTGACCCGACGGCCTACTATCCCGGTAGCTGGACTTCCGATCCGTCAACTCCGGCCAGCGCAAGGTGGCTGGCGGCAAGAGCGTCCGGCTATCCACCCGCGCGGGACGTTCCGGAGGCGGCTGAGCCGGTGGAGCCTGAAATGCTCCAGAACGTCGTTTCCCCTGCGCCTGACGCCATTGTTTCGACCGATGACCAGCCTTCCACGGTCACCGTGGTCAGCGGCAACGCCGACGGCGCTGTCGATTCATCCATGCGCGAACATATCGCCGTTATCGACGTGCCCGCCCCGCAATAGCGTTCAGGGTGCCTTGGGTCCGGTGGCCGGGTGGGCTGTGGTCCAGCCGCAACCCATCCGGGTCTCGTCGCCAAGCTGCAGCGTGGCGGCGAACGGATAGTGCCGATCGGACATGCCGTCCGAACAGTCGTCCGGCCCCAGCGCGATCGTCAGGTGCTTGCCTTCCAGTTCACCGCCGAACGATAGGCCGCCGCGACCGGCGAACCGTTCGATCGGGATCTGCACGCCATCGGGCTTCTCGGGCGTTGTGTAGGTGAGCATGTTGCCCTCCACCTTGCCGCTCCAGAACGGCTCGGTACCGGACAGAAACACCGTTTCCGAGGCAGCGATGCCGTGCCAGGGCTGATGGTCGTTCATGTCGCCCGGAACGTCGTGCGAAGAGGAATGGCATCCGCCAAGGGCGAGGAGCAGGAGGGCTGCCGGGCGAAGGATCTTGCGCATGCGCTGGCGATAGGCGCGCGGGACGGGGGCGACAAGCCGCTTGAGGTCGCCCCCCGTCAGGCGCAGCCCTCGACATAGCCCAGCACCGGCCAGGTGCCGATGTGGATGAAGCTGACGTGGCGACTGGCATCGATCTCGAACCGCAGGGCCGGGTCGCCGCTTTCGCCGTTCGGCGCGGTGAGATACTTCGCCGGGGCTTCCTCATAGGTGTGCGGTGCTTCGCGGAAGCCGGCGAACCACTTCTTCACGTCCGCCTCACTGTCGCCCACGCCGATCCCTTCGGCGAGCTTGACCCGCGAGCCCTCGCCCGCGGTGATGCGGCGCACGGCCCCATCCTCGACGATCGCGTAGACGCCGGGATAGCCGGCCGAATTGTACGTCAGGCAGGTGTCGGACGCCTGCACCCCGTCGGCCTTCCACGAGCTGCCCTTGGGTACCGGCTTGCCGATCTCCAGATCGCCCAGACCTTCAAGGCGAAGGAGATTGACGGGAACGGGCATGGGTGCGGTTTCCGGCGTTGCTGACGGCTCAGGCACAGCCGTTTCGGTCGGCGCGGCGGACGATGCGCCGGCAGTGGGCTCCGAAGCGGGTTCGGGTGAGCAGGCCGCAAGGGCGACGAAGGGCGTGAGCGCGAGGGCAAGCAGGTGCGGTTTCATAGTGTCCTTTCCAACTGCGCGGCGGCGGCCGGGTTCCCGATCAGGCTTCGCCGGTGGTGACATAGATCTCGGCTTCGATCACCCATGCTCCGGCAACATTGCGCCATTTCGCGGCGTAAGTCCCGGTTGCCAGCGGCTCGGCCGCGCCGGCAGCGATGCCGCTCCAGCGCCCGCATTCCATCGCGATCGGCTCCACCGGGGAAAGGTCGATCCGTTCGGGCGTGCGGGTATAGACGGTGCGCGGAGTATGGGCGAATTCGCGTTTCCATACTTTCAATTGCGCCACTCGTCCGGCGATCACCGCGCTGTCGCTGCCGGTTATCATCACGCAATCGCGCGCCAGCAGCGGGGCGATCGCGGCGGCATCGCCATCGGCAATGGCGCGGTTGAACAAGGCGCGGCGGGCGCGGATCGCGATTTCGGACATCGGACCCGTTTGGCCCGTCGCCCGGCGGCAGGCAAGCGCGGCTTGGCGGTTCGGCGCGGCCGCGTTAGACATGACCATGCTCACCGAAATCAACTTCGACGGGATCGTCGGCCCCAGCCACAACTACGGCGGGCTCAGCCTTGGCAACCTGGCTTCGGCCCGCAACCTCGGGCGGACCAGCGCCCCGCGCGCGGCGGCCCTCCAAGGGCTGGCGAAGATGCGCGCCAACCTGGAGCGCGGCTTGCCACAGGGCTTCTTCCTGCCGCAGCGCCGACCCGACCGCACGTGGCTGGGCCAACTTGGCACCGCGATGGAGGATGCCTCCAGCGTGCTGCGCGCCAATGCGCTGTCGGCCAGTGCGATGTGGGCCGCCAACGCCGCCACCGTCAGCCCGGCCGTTGATACCGCAGACGGGCGCTGCCACCTGACCGTCGCCAACCTGGTGACGATGCCACATCGCAGCCACGAATGGCGTGACACGCTGGCGCAGTTGTGCGTCGCCTTTGCCGACCCCGCCCATTTCGCCGTGCATGCGCCGGTCCCCGCCCCGTTCGGTGATGAAGGCGCGGCCAATCACATGCGGCTGTGCAGCCGCCACGACGAACCCGGCGTCGAAGTGTTCGTCTATGGCGAAGGCGGCGGCCCGTTCCCCGCACGCCAGCACCCGCAGGCCAGCGAAGCGGTGGCGCGCATCCACGGGCTTGATCCGGCGCGCGCGCTGTTCGCCCGCCAGTCCGATGAAGCGATCGCGGCCGGGGCCTTCCACAATGATGTCGTCGCGGTGGCGAACGAGCGGGTGCTGTTCGCCCACGAGCAGGCCTTTGCCGCCAAGGCCGAACTGTTCGCGGCGCTGACCGGTGCCGTGCCGGGCTTCGAGCTGGTGGAAGTGCCGGCGGCGCTGGTCAGCCTGGAGGATGCGATCGCGTCCTATCTGTTCAACGCCCAACTGGTCACCCTGCCCTCGGCCGAAATGGCGCTGGTCCTGCCCGGCGAGGCGCGCGACAATGCGGCGGTGTGGCGCTATCTCGAAGCGCTGGTGGCGGGCAATGGACCGATCCGCCACCTGTTCGTCCATGACTTGCGCGAATCGATGGCCAATGGCGGCGGCCCGGCGTGCCTGCGCCTGCGCGTTGTCGCCGATCCCGACACAGTGGACCCGCGCTTCATCGCGACCCCCGCCAGGCTCGACGCGATCGAGGCGGTGGTGAGCACGTACTGGCCCGAGACGATCGCCGTGGGAGATCTCGACGATCCGGACTTGTGGGCCCGCCTCGATAGGGCGCACGCGGCGCTGTGCGCGGCACTGGACCTGCCCGAACTGGGCTGAGGCTACGGCGCGAAGCCTGCCTGCCTGAGCCCGATACGAACGGGAGGCAGAAGGGCTCAGCCCTTCACGTCGGCCCATTCGGGATGGCGCTCGAACGCGGTGACCACATAAGAACACACCGGGCCGATCTTGAAGTGGTTCTCGCGCGCATCGGCGACCATCGCTTCGACCAGCCGCCCGGCGACGCCGCGCCCGCCGATTTCGGGCGGCACCAGCGTGTGTTCGGCATGGCGCACGCCATCGCGCTCGGTCCATGTCAGCCGCCCGATCGCATCGCTGCCGGCCACGTGGGCGTGGTATTCGCCGGTCTTGCCGTTGTCGTGCGCGGTGATGGTAACGCCAACCATGTCGTTCTCCTGATGCGGCTTGACGCCGGGTGCGGTCTTCTAGAGGGCATATGGCCATGCAGTTCCTGTCCGACAATGCCGCCCGCGTTCACCCCCGTGTATGGGCAGCGCTGCAGGCGGCTGATGGACCGGACGTGCCTTATGACGGCGACCAGTTGAGCGCCCGGCTCGATGCCGCGTTCTCGGACCTGTTCGGCCGCGATTGCGCCGCCGTCTGGGTGGCGACCGGGACGGCCGCGAATTGTCTGGCGCTGACGACGATGGTGGCCCCGCACGGCGCGGTGGTCTGCCATCAGGACGCGCATATCGAGGGGGACGAGGGCGGCGCGCCGGGGTTTTACCTGCACGGGGCCAAGCTGCTGCTGGCTGGGGGCGAAGGCGCAAAGCTGACGCCGGAAGGGATCGCGGCGGTGATCGATCCGATCAAGTCCGATGTCCATCGGGTGCAACCACAGGCGATCTCGATCACCCAGGCCAGCGAACAGGGCTGCGCCTATCGCCTGGCCGAACTCGCGGCCTTGTCTGCCTTCGCCAAGGCGCGCGGGCTGGGCCTGCACATGGATGGCGCACGGTTCGCCAACGCGGTGACGTTCCTCGGCTGCTCCCCGGCCGAGGCGGCGACCGGGGCTGACGCGCTGAGTTTCGGGATGACCAAGAACGGAGCGATGAGCGCGGAAGTGGTGGTGCTGTTCGATCCGGCGCAGGCGCAACTGGTGCGGATGCGGCGCAAGCGGGCCGGGCACCTGCAGTCGAAGGGCCGGTTCGTCGCCGCGCAAGTGCTGGCGATGCTGCAAGACGGCCTGTGGCTCGACAATGCGCGTGCCGCCAACGCCGCTGCCGCCGCGATCGCTGCCGGTGCGGGTGCGCGGCTGCGCTATCCGGTGGAGGCGAACGAAGTGTTCCTGCGCTGCACCGCCGCCGAGCGCGCGGCGCTGCGCGCGCAGGGTTTCGGGTTCTATGACTGGGACCAGGAAACCGCCCGGTTCGTGACCGCGTGGAACGCCGATCCGGGCGCGGTAGCGGCACTGGCCCGCGCCATCGCCGCGCTATGACCGGCCGGCAAGGGGTGCGGGCCGGGGTGCTCGTGCCCTTCGTTCTCGTCACCGTGATCTGGGGATCGACCTGGCTGGTCATCAAGGACCAGATCGTTGCCGTGCCGCTGGAATGGACGATCGTCTGGCGGTTCGCGCTGGCGGCGCTGGCAATGTGCGCGCTGGCTCGGCTGCGCGGCGAAAGCCTGCGCCTGCCCGATGGCTGTCAGCGCATTGCCGTGCTGGTCGGCCTGACCCAGTTCTGTGCCAATTACCAACTCGTCTACCAGTCCGAGCACATTCTGACCTCGGGGCTGGTGGCGGTGTTCTATGGCTTGCTGGTGCTGCCCAACGCCTTGCTCTCGCGGATTTTTCTGGGCACGCGGGTGAGCCGCGGGTTCATCGCCGGATCGCTGGTGGCGGTGGCGGGAATCGCCCTGCTGCTGGTCCACGAAGCGCACATGGCACCGGCCGGGGCGATGGTAGGCAAGGGCATCGCGCTCAGCGTGCTGGGGCTGATGGCGGCATCATGCGCCAATGTCATCCAGGCCGCGCCGGCCGCCCGCAAGGCGCAGATGGTGCCGCTGCTGGCCTGGGCGATGATCTGGGGCACGCTGATCGACGTGGCGCTGGCGCTGGTCGTGGCGGGGCCCCCGGTGATGGACTGGCGGCCGTCCTATCTGGGCGGCATCGCCTATCTGGCGATCCTGGGGTCGGTGGTCACTTTCCCGCTCTATTTCCACCTGATCCGCGAACTGGGCGCGGCCCGCGCCGCCTATACCGGAGTGGCGACGCCGGTGTTCGCGATGGCGCTATCGACGCTGTTCGAAGGCTATCGCTGGACCGCGCTGGCGGTGGCGGGATCGGTGCTGGCGCTACTGGGCGTGCTGCTGGCCTTACGGGCGCGGGAAGGGTGAGCGGGTTTCACCCGGAGGCGCGGAGTAGGTGCGTATGCGGCGAAGCCGCCTTTCAATCTCGCGAAGCATTCCCGGTAATCCATGAGGAACGCCTGCGACGCGGCGCGATCTCTCTGCGTCTCTGCGTGCCCTATAACTCCTCCGCGTCTCCGCGCCTCCGCGTGAAACTCCTGCTTCTAACGATCCGCCAAGTCAGGGGCGCAGCGCCGCCAGCCCTTCGGCATAAGTCGGATAGGCGGGCCGCCACCCCAGCAGGCGGCGGGCCTTGCCGCTGGCGACGCGGCGGTTCTCGGCATAGAAGGCGCGCGCCATGGGCGAGAGGTTGGCCGCTTCCAGCGACAGCAGCGGCGGCGGTTCGCGGCCGAGCAGGCGGCAGGCGTGCTCGATCACCCGGTTCTGCGGGCAAGGCAGATCGTCCGCCAGGTTCCACGCGCCGGGCGGCGCATTGAGGCCGAGCAGCACCGCCGCAACGATATCGTCGGCATGGATGCGGCTGAACACCTGACCGGGCAGGTCGATGCGGTGGGCGCGCCCTTCGGCCAGCCGGTCGAACGGGCTGCGGCCGGGGCCGTAGATGCCCGGCAGTCGCCAGACCCGCGCTCCCGCCGCCAGCCATGCGGCATCCGCCTCGGCCCGCGCGGTGCGCCGGCCGCGTCCCACCGGCGCGCTTTCATCGACCCATGCCCCGCCGCTGTCGCCATAGACCCCGGTGGAGCTGAGATAGTGCAGCGTCTTGCCGCGCAGTGCCTCACCATAACGGTCCAGCACCGGATCGAGTCCCTCCCCGCCGGGCGGGACCGATGACAGGACATGTCCGGCATCGGCCAGCGCCAGCCGGACCGAGCCTTCATCCTCGAACGAAAGCGTACCGTCGCGGCCGGTGGAAATGACCTCCCACCCCCGCGCCGACAGGGCGGTGGCCAGACGCGCGGCGGTATAGCCGAGGCCGAAGATGAAGAAACGCGGTGACATGCGGGGAACCGTAGTGTCGCCGGCGGCGATCGCAAGGCTGCTTGATCTTGCCCTGCCGTGAGAACATAATAGGAACATGAAGAGATTCGTTCCTGCTCCCGCCTGCGATGGCACGGCCGCTGCGGCGGTCGCGCGGCGGGCTTTCGGTGTCGCGTCGCTGGATGCCGCGCTGGGGGGCGGGCTGGCGCTGGGGCGGGTGCACGAAATCTATGCGGCAGAGGCGGATGATCTGGCGGCATCGGCCGGGTTCGTGATGGCGCTGGCGACGGGGCTGGCGGGTGCCGAAGGGATGGTCTTGTGGCTGCGGCCACAACGGGCGGTGGGGCAGGGCGGGGTGGCGCAGGCCATCGGCTGGGCCGAACTGGGCGGCGTCCCGGACCATGGCCTGATCGGCGTAGTCCGCGATTCCATGGCCCTGCTGCGTGCCGCCGTCGATGCCTTGCGCTGCCCGGCGCTGGGTGCGGTGGTGGTGGAAGGCTGGGGCGCGATGCGCGAGCTGGACCTGACCGCCAGCCGCCGCCTGGCGCTTGCGGCGGAAAAATCCGGGGTGCCGCTGCTGTTGCTGCGGCCTGACGCGGTGCCGGTGCCCAGCGCGGCGCAAACGCGCTGGCAGGTGGCGGCAGCTCCCTCGCGCGCGCTGCCCGGCCATGCTCCCGGCGGGGCGACCTTCGATGTGACTTTGCTGCGCCAGCGATCCGGTCCTTCCGGCCTCGACTGGCGGCTGGAGTGGGACCGTGACCGACGTTTGTTCCGTGAAGCGCCGCCATCTGGCGCTGTGGTTCCCGTTCCTGCCCACCGACCGGCTGCGCATCCAGCAAGCGCCGGCGGAGGGGGCGGACGGCGCGCGGCCTGACGCGCCGCTGGCGCTGATCGCCAGGGAACGGGGTGCGCTGCGGCTGCGCGCGGTCAACGCCGCCGCCCGCGATCAGGGGATCGTGCCGGGGATGGCGCTGGCCGATGCCCGGGCGCTGCATTCCGCCCTGGTCACCGCCGATATGGATGAGAGCGCCGATCGCCACTGGCTCAAACGGCTGGCGGAACACTGCCTCGGCTGGTCGCCGCGCGTCGCCATGGCCCCGCCTGACGGCATCACCCTGGACATCACCGGGGCCGAACACCTGTTCGGCGGCGAAAGCGGGCTGGCCGCGCAGACCGAGGATGCGCTGGCCGGCATCGGGATGAGCGTGCGGCTGGCCCTGGCCGATACCCCGCAAGGCGCGCAGGCGCTGGCCCGCCATGCCCGCCTGCCGGTGGTTGACGAGCGGCAGGCGCTGCGCGCGCTGCCGGTGCTGGCGCTGGGGCTGGATGAAGAGGCCACGCTGGCGTTGCGCCGGGCCGGGCTCAGGACCATCGGCGATGCCGCCGCCCGCCCGGCCGCCAGCATCGCCGCGCGGTTCGGTGCCCCGGCGGTGACCGCGCTGCGCCGGCTGCTGGGCGATGAAAGCGCGCCGATCGATCCGCTGGCCCAGCCCGAACCGCTCCACTTCGAGCGCCGTTTCCCCGAACCGGTGGCGCTCCAGGCCAGCATCGCCGCCTGCTTCCTCGACCTGCTGCGCGAGGCGGCGGACATGCTGGAACGGCGCGGTCTGGGCGGGCGGCGCTTTGTCCTGACGCTGTTCCGCAGCGATGGCGCGCGCCACCGGCTGGCAATCGAAACCGGCCTGCCGACGCGCGATCCGGCCCCCGTGCTGCGCCTGTTCGACGAGCGCATCGCCACGCTTGCCGATCCGCTCGATCCCGGCTTCGGCTATGATCGCATCACCCTGTTCCTGCCGGTGACCGAACCGCTGGCCGCCAGCCAGGCCACGCTGGACGGGAGCGGCCGGGAGCCCGCGGCGCTGGCCGATCTGATCGACCGGCTGAGCACGCGGCTGGGGCCCGCCAGCCTGTGCCGTCTGGTCCCGCGTGACAGCCATATCCCGGAACAGAGCCAGTTGGCGCTGCCCGCCATCGAAGCCCGCGCGCCGCTGCGCTGGCCCACGCCCCCTGCGGGCGAGCCGCCGATGCGCCCGCTGTTCCTGTTCGATCCGCCGCAACCGGTCGAAGTCATCGCCGAAGTGCCTGACGGGCCGCCGCACCGCTTCCGCTGGCGGCGCAAGCTGCACGAGGTGCGGCTTTACGAAGGGCCCGAACGGATCGCCTCGGAGTGGTGGCGGCTGCCCGATGGCCACAAAAGCCGCAGCGAAGCGCCGGAGAAGGGCGGGCTGACGCGCGACTATTTCCGGATAGAGGACGTGCGCGGGCGGCGGTACTGGATTTTCCGCCACGGCCTTTACGCCGAAAAGCCCGATCCGCGCTGGTATCTGCACGGGCTGTTCGCATGACCGCCGCGCCGCCCTTTGCCGAACTGATCGCGGCGACCAATTACAGCTTCCTGCGCGGGGCCTCGCACCCGGCGCAGATGGTCGTCCAGGCGCACCATCTGGGGATGGCGGGGCTGGGCATCGCCGATCGCAACACCGTGGCCGGGGTGGTCCGCGCCCACATGGCCTGGCGCGACATCGGCGGGCCGGGGGGCGGCTTTCGCCTGGCGGTGGGCGCGCGGCTGGTGTTTGCCGACGGCACCCCCGACGTGATCGCCTACCCTGCCACGCGCCACGGCTGGGGGCGGCTGACACGCCTGCTGACGCTGGGCAACCTGCGCGCGAGCAAGGGCGATTGCACGCTGCACCTGGCCGATCTGCTGGACCATGCCGATGATCTGCTGCTGATCGTCACCGGCCGCGAACGGGCGCCGCTCGAACGGCTGGCCCAGGCGCGGCCCGGTGCGGTGTGGCTGGCGGTGACGATGCCGCGCGCCGGTGCGGATGCCCGGCGACTGGCCGAAGCGCAGGCGCTGGGCGCGGCCTGCGGCGTGCCGCTGCTGGCCACCTGCGATGCGCTGTACGATCATCCCGATGCCCGCCCGCTGCACGATGTGCAGACCTGCATCCGCGAAGGGACGACGATCGCCGCCGCCGGCCGCCGCCTGCTGGCCAATGCCGAACGCCATCTCAAATCCCCAGCCGAAATGGCGCGGCTGTTCCGTGCCTACCCCGAAGCGCTGACCGCGGGGACCGATCTGCTGGCGCGAATCGCCTTCACGCTCGACGATCTGCGCTATGAATATCCGCACGAACCGGTGCCCGAAGGCTGGCAGCCGCAGGACTGGCTGGAACATCTGGTCCACGAAGGCGGGCGGGCATGGTTTCCCGAAGGCCTGCCGCCCGCTTACCGCGCCGTGCTGGATGAGGAGTTCCGGCTGATCCGCAGCAAGAACTACGCCTGCTATTTCCTCACCGTCCATGACATCGTCCGCCATGCCCGCACGCTCGATCCGCCGATCCTGTGCCAGGGGCGGGGCAGCGCCGCCAATTCGCTGGTCTGCTATTTCCTCGGCATCACGCCCATCGATCCGGTGCGCGAGAAGCTGCTGTTCACGCGGTTCCTGTCCGAACAGCGCAACGAACCGCCCGATATCGACGTGGACTTCGAGCATGAGCGCCGCGAGGAGATCATGCAGTATATCTACGCGCGCTATGGCCGCGAACGGGCCGGCATCGCCGCCACCGTGATCCATTACCGCCCGCGCAGCGCCATCCGCGAAGTGGGCAAGGCGCTGGGCCTCACCGATGACGTTACCGCGCGGCTGGCCTCCACCATCTGGGGCAACTGGGGCGATGACGTGCCCGAGGAGCGGCTGGCCGAAGCCGGGCTGGATGTGGCCAATCCGATGGTGGCGCGGCTCAAGGCGCTGGTCGACCGGTTGCTCGAATTCCCGCGCCATCTCTCGCAGCATGTCGGCGGCTTCGTGCTCACCGAGACGCGGCTGGATGAACTGGTGCCGATCCACAACGGGGCGATGCCCGATCGCACGTTCATCGAATGGGACAAGGACGATATCGATGCGCTGGGCCTGATGAAGGTGGATGTGCTGGCGCTGGGCATGCTGACCGCGATCCGCAAGAGCTTCGATCTGCTCAGCCGGCACGGGCTGGGCGATTGGGCGCTGGCCACGGTGCCGCGCGAGGATGAGGCCACGTATGCCATGCTGCGGCGGGGCGACAGCATCGGTACCTTCCAGGTGGAAAGCCGGGCCCAGATCGCCATGCTGCCGCGCATGAAGCCTCGGAATCTTTACGATCTGGTCATCCAGGTGGCGATCGTCCGCCCCGGGCCGATCCAGGGCGGCATGGTCCACCCCTATCTGCGGCGGCGCAACGGTGAGGAAACGTTGATCTTTCCCAGCCCCGCGCCGCCGCACAATCCCGGTGAACTGCGCGATGTGCTGGGCAAGACGCTGGGCGTGCCGCTGTTTCAGGAACAGGCGATGAAGCTGGCCATCGTCGCCGCCTGTTTCACCCCGCCGCAGGCGGACGGCCTGCGCCGGGCGATGGCGACGTTCCGCCATCACGGGACGGTACACAATTACCAGGACCTGCTGATCGACGGCATGGTCCGGCGCGGATACCAGCGCGATTTTGCAGAGCGCTGCTACGAACAGATCAAGGGCTTTGGCGAATACGGCTTTCCCGAAAGCCATGCCCAGGCCTTTGCCTGGCTCGCCTATGTGTCCTCATGGCTCAAGTGCCACCAGCCGGCGGCGTTCACTTGTGCCCTGCTGAACAGCCAGCCGATGGGCTTCTATGCCCCCGCGCAGCTTGTCCGCGATGCGCAGGACCATGGCGTCGATGTGCGCGCGATCGATGTGAACGCCAGTGATTGGGACTGTTCGCTGGAAGGGCCGGCCGGGGGGTGGCCGGCGCTGCGCCTCGGTTTTTCGCGGATCGACGGGTTTCGCCAAGGCTGGGGCGAAGCGATCATGGCGGCACGCGGCGCCGGTGCGTTCGTTTCGGCCGAAGACCTCGCCCGGCGCGCCGCGCTGCCGCCTGCGGGCTTGCGCAAGCTGGCCGATGCGGATGCTTTCGGCGCGCTGGCAGCATCCCGGCGCGATGCCTTGTGGGAAGTGCGCCGCACCCCGGCCGCGCAACTGCCGCTGTTCGCTTTTGCCGATGCGCCGGAACTGGGGCGCGAACCCGATGCGCGCCTGCCGACGATGCCGTCGTGCGAGGAAGTGGTGGCCGATTACCAGACCGCGCGCCTGTCGCTCAAAGGCCATCCGCTGCAGTTTCTGCGCGATGATCTGGCCCGCGAAGGCGTGCTGACCTGCGCCGATGCCAACGCCGCGCCCGATGGCCGCAAGGTCCGCGTCGCCGGGGTGGTCCTCACCCGCCAGCGCCCGGGCAAGGGCAACGCGGTGTTCATTACCATCGAGGACGAGACCGGGGTGGTCAACGCGCTCCTGTGGTCGCGCGATCTGGAACGGCAACGCCGCGCGGTGATGGCGGCGCGGCTGATGCTGATCGAGGGGGAGATCCAGAAGAGCAAGGAGGGCGTGGTCCACCTGATCGCAGAGCGGATCCTCGATCGCACCGCCATGCTCGATGCGCTGGCCGATGGCGGCCGGCCGCTGCGGGTGACCGATCGCGACGAAGTGCGCAATCCCCAGGGGTCACGCGGCCACGGCCACCCGCGCAACGTCCGCATCCTGCCCAGGTCCCGCGATTTTCATTAGGGCATCTAGCCTTTAATCAGCACCACGAACGGAGAATGATTCAGACTTCGCCAGCTTGGCTCCAGGCAGGAAATCATCGGCGGGCCCTGATGCGCTCCCGTTACGAAGCGGGCACCAGGCGCGGCGCGGTTACTTTGGCCACGACGAGGAAAACGATGGCGATGGCTGCCGAACCGCCGCTGATCGTCGCCGCCACCAGATCATAGCTTCCGGTTGCATCGCGCAGCACGCCCGCAAGCTGCGGGAGGGCGACCGTGAGGGGTGCCATGAGAAGACTCGAAAGACCCAGCACGCGCGCCAGTGAAGCCTGGCCGAAGGACATGCCGAACAGCGTGCTCGTGGCGGGAAAAACGCCGGCGGTGCAGGCACCGATCACGATCGCGGCAGCCGTCATGAATGCCAGTTCGGGTGCGACAAGCAACGCGAGCCAACTCACCGAAAATCCTGCGCCGAGGAGGGCCAGCGTGCGGGACGCGCCCAACCGGCCGCACAACATGCCGACCAGCAGCGATCCGATAACGCTGGCACCGCCCAGCAGCGACATCACGATGGCGGCCTGTGTCGCCGGAATGCCCTTTTCCAGACCGAATGCGAACAGGTGCGACATCCCGCTGATCGCCGCGGCATTGAGCGTGCCGGCACCCAGCACGATCACCCAGAAAAGCGGTCGGGCAAGCGCACCCCTCGTCGTAATCGAAGCGGAGCTCGCTGCGTCCGATGACCCGGTGGACGTATCTTCCGGCGCTTCTTTCACGCCCAAGACCAGCGGAAGGACCAGAAGATGCAGTGAAGCAAGGATGATATACAAAGAAGTGAGGCCGTAATGGCTGATGACTGCCTGGCCTGCGAGGGGCATCAGCGCCAGGAACAAAGGTATATTGACGAATCCGAGCGCCGGGCCGGGGTTTTCGCGAAACCAGTTGCTTGCCAGAACGGCGGCCGGAAAGGGGCCGAACATCGCCAGCCCCGCGCCGATCGGCAGGGCATAGGCGAACAGCACGGTCAGCATGTTCGAGGCGAAAGCGAGCAGTGCATAACCGAGGCCCGATATGACGACCCCGGTCGCCATGGTTCGCCGCAAGCCGAAACGGCTGATCATGGTTGCGACCAGCGGACTTGCGAGGCTGATGACGAGCACCGCGAGAGCCAGCCCCAAAGACGCAGTTGCAAGGCTGACATGAAACTTTTGCTGCAGGGGCAGGACGGTGACGCCGAACGCACCGAAGGCGCACCCGGATGCTACATTCTGCGCAAAGAAACCTCGAACCGCCATCGATCGGCGTAGGGTGGCATGCGATCGCGCTATCACCGGGGGATCCTCTTCAGCCGTTTGTTGTAATTTTCCCCGCAGCTTAAATCACGGCGTTACGATCCATCTATATTCCCAAATCCGACTTTAATTACCGATCGTCCAAGGGACGGCGTGGCCCGCCGCCGCATGCGGAAGGGCGGCTGTCGATGTAGCGGTCCGGTCAGGCCCGTTCAGTCCCGGGGTGTTCCAGATGCGCCCGCGCAAAAAAAGGGCCGCGCCGAAGCGCGACCCCTCTTGTTCGTTCGCCCTGAAAGACGCGATCAGTCTTCCTTGAGGAAGGCCGGCATGTGGTTGGGATCGCCACCGCCGCTGTCACCGTCGCGATCGCGGCGGGGGCCGCGGTCGTTGCGGGGGCCGCGCGGGCCACGATCGCCGCCGCCGTCGCGGCGTGGGCCACGACGATCACCGCGATCACCACGATCGCCGCGCGGTTCACGCGGTTCGCGGGGCGGGCGGGTGTCTTCCAGCTCGGCACCGGTTTCCTGATCGACGACGCGCATCGACAGGCGAACCTTGCCGCGCGGATCGATCTCGAGGACCTTGACCTTGACGGCCTGGCCTTCGGAAACGACGTCGGTCGGCTTCTCGACGCGCTCGTTGCGCATTTCCGAGACGTGGACGAGACCGTCCTTGCCGCCCATGAAGTTCACGAACGCGCCGAAATCGACGATGTTGACGACCTTGCCGTCGTAGATCTTGCCGACTTCCGCTTCCTCGACGATGCCGAGGATCCACTTCTTGGCCGCTTCGATCTGGGCGATGTCCGAGGACGAGATCTTGATCACGCCTTCGTCGTCGATGTCGACCTTGGCGCCGGTTTCGGCCACGATCTCGCGGATCACCTTGCCGCCGGTGCCGATGACGTCACGGATCTTCGACTTGTCGATCTGGATCGTCTCGATGCGCGGGGCGTGGGCGGACAGCTCGGTGCGGGCAGAGCCCAGCGCCTTGGTCATCTCGCCCAGGATATGGGCGCGGCCGGCCTTCGCCTGTTCGAGCGCCTTGCCCATGATTTCCTTGGTGATGCCGGCGATCTTGATGTCCATCTGCATCGTCGTGATGCCCGCTTCGGTGCCGGCCACCTTGAAGTCCATGTCACCCAGGTGATCTTCGTCACCCAGGATGTCGGACAGCACGGCGAAGTCGTCACCTTCGAGGATCAGGCCCATGGCGATGCCCGAGACCGGACGCTCGATCGGCACGCCCGCATCCATCATCGACAGGCAGCCGCCGCAGACGGTGGCCATCGACGACGAGCCGTTCGACTCGGTCACGTCCGAAAGGACGCGGATGGTGTAGGGGAAGTCCTCGCGGGCGGGCAGCACCGGGTGCAGCGCGCGCCATGCCAGCTTGCCGTGGCCGACTTCGCGGCGGCCCGGCGCGCCGAAGCGGCCCACTTCGCCGACCGAGTAGGGCGGGAAGTTGTAGTGCAGCATAAACGGCGAATACGACAGGCCTTCAAGGCCGTCGATCATCTGCTCGGAGTCCTTGGTGCCCAGCGTGGTGGTGCAGATGGTCTGCGTTTCACCGCGCGTGAACAGGGCCGAACCGTGCGTGCGGGGCAGGAAGCCGACCATCGATTCGATCGGGCGGACCTGATCGAGCTTGCGGCCGTCGATCCGGGTGCCGTCCTTGAGGATGGCGCCGCGCACGATGTCCGCCTCGACCTTCTTCATGGTCTTGATAGCGACCATCTGGGTCTGCGGGGTTTCGTCGGCGAACGCGGCCTTGGCCTTGGCACGCGCTTCGTTGAGCGCGTTCGAGCGGGCCGACTTGTCGGTCAGCTTGTAAGCGGCGGCGACGTCCTTGCCGACGGCCTTCTTCAGCTTGGCCTTGATGTCGGCGGTGTTGTCCGACAGGTCGATCTCCCAAGGTTCCTTGGCGGCCTTTTCGGCCAGATCGATGATGAGGTTGACGACCTTGCGGCATTCGTCATGCGCGAACATGACGGCACCCAGCATCTCTTCCTCGGTCAGTTCCTTGGCTTCGGATTCCACCATCATCACGGCGCTGCCGGTGGCGGCGACGACGAGATCGAGGCGGCCGTCCTTGAGCGCGGCGTCCTGCTTGGGGTTGAGCGTGTACTGGCCGTCGACGAAGCCGACACGGCACGCGCCGATCGGGCCCATGAACGGCACGCCCGAGATGGTGAGCGCGGCGGAGGCGGCGATCATCGCGACGACATCGGGCTCGGTCTCGCCGTCATAGGACAGGACCTGCGCGATGCAGTTGATCTCGTTGTAGAAGCCTTCCGGGAACAGCGGGCGGACCGGACGGTCGATCAGGCGGCTGGTCAGCGTTTCCTTTTCGGTCGCCCCGCGCTCGCGCTTGAAGAAGCCGCCCGGGATGCGCCCGGCGGCCGAGAACTTTTCCTGGTAGTGGACGGTGAGCGGGAAGAAATCCTGCCCTTCCTTGACCGATTTGGCGGCGGTCACGGCGCACAGCACCACGGTTTCGCCATAAGTGGCGAGGACCGCGCCGTCAGCCTGACGGGCCACGCGGCCGGTTTCGAGGGTGAGGGTCTTTCCGCCCCACTCCATGCTTACTGTCTTGACGTCGAACATATCTGTTTCCTTCGCCCGCGGGCCCTATTGCCGGCGGGGTCTGCTGCCGGGGATACCGTCCCGGTCCGGTGCGGGGCCTTCCAGGCCCTCTGGTCCGATCGTCGCCGAATTGCGCCGATCTTTCCGTTTTCAAAAACTAAACGGCCCGCCGAAGCGGGCCGAAGTTCACGTCACTTGCGCAGACCAAGCTTCTGGATCAGCGCATTGTACCGCGCGACATCCTTCTTCTTGAGGTAGTCGAGCAGCGAGCGACGCTTGTTCACCATGGCCAGCAGGCCACGACGAGAGTGGTTGTCCTTGTGGTGCGACTTGAAGTGTTCGGTCAGGTTCTTGATGCGCTCCGTCAGGATCGCGACCTGCACTTCCGGGCTGCCCGTGTCACCAGACTGGCGGGCGTTGTCGGAAATGATATCCTGCTTCTTCTCGGCGGTAACCGTCATGTCATTCACTCCGCGACATCGTTGAGGTTGAAGCCCCTGACCACGCGGACGTCACCGTCCGAAAGCTCTACCAGCGCGACCGGAACCGATCCTTCGCGCGCCCAGTATTGCCCGTCTTCAAAGGCCTGTCCGGTAAGAACGCGGCCCTGTCGGACCGCCCTTGCCTGCTCCGGATCGAGGTCGATGGCCGGGATGTCGTCCAGCCCCGCCTCCAGCGGCAATAGTATGTGCTCAAGCGGCGCGCCCTTGCCGATTTCGTTCAATTTGTCCAGCGAAATCGCGTTCGACAAGGCGAACGGCCCCGCAGCCACGCGGCGCAGAAGCGTCACCGTGCCGCAGCTCCCCAGCGCCTGCGCGATGTCCCGCGCGAGGCTGCGGACGTAAGTGCCCTTGGAGACATGGGCCTCGAATGTCATCTCCTCCAAAGGCGCTTCCCCTTCAGGGGAGGGGGTGGGGAGGGGGCTCTCCCCCTTGAGCGACGCTTGAGGACGGGAACCCCCACCCCCGACCCCTCCCCTGAAGGGGAGGGGGGTCAGGGCAAAAACCGTCACGTTGCGCGCCTTCAGTTCCACTGCATGCCCGGCCCGCGCCAGATCATAGGCGCGTTCGCCATCCACCTTGAGCGCGGAATAGGCGGGCGGCACCTGCTCGATCGGGCCGGTGAAGCGCGGCAGCACAGCGTCCAACATTTCCCACGTTGGCCGTACGGCGCTTGTGGCGATGACCTTGCCCTCCAGGTCGAGGGTGTCGGTCTCCTCGCCAAAGCGCACCGTGAACAGGTAGGTCTTGCTGGCATCGAGCATGCGGCCGGTCAGCTTGGTCGCCTCGCCCAGCGCAATGGGCAGCACGCCCGAGGCCAGCGGATCGAGGGTGCCGCCGTGGCCGACCTTGACCTTCTTGCCATGGCCTGCCTCGCGCAGGTTGCGCTTGACCGCCGCCACGGCTTGGGTCGAGCCAAGCCCCACCGGCTTGTCGAGGATGATCCACCCGTGCGGCATCACGCCTGTCCGTCCGGCCAGGCCAGCAGGCGGGCGTGATCGGCGATCGGATCGGGCCACAGCATCGCCAGCGCGTCGAAATTCTCGCGATCGCCGGCATAAAGCGCGCGGATGGCCTCTTCGTAGCCGGGCCGGTCACCGGCGATCACGGTCAGGAAGCGATAGGCGGCATCCTGCCGCTCGCGCTCGGTCCGGCCACGGCGCATCGCTTCCTCGACGATCTTGCGCAGGGTGACAGAGGCGCTGCCGGGCTGGCGCGACAGCCATTCCCAGTGGCGCGGCAGCAGCGATATCTCGCGCGATTCGACGCCCAGCGCCGGTCGCCCGCGCGAACGGGCGGCGGTGCCGGAACCATCCAGCTCAAGGTCCACCTGCCGCCCGGTCTCGTCGTCGAATGCCAGAAGGTCGCTGCTGCGGGCAATGGGCTGCAAGGCCCGGATCGTATCGGCAAACCCGCGCGGATCGCCCCGCGCGATCACCGCGTCCCTGTAAAATACCGTTGTCGACATGCTGTGTCCTTCGTCCCCGCCGCTTCGGCCTTGCGGGGACGGCGTTTATTTACCCGGACAATATCTGTCAATTAAAGCCGGGTAATTTTATTCCGCATTCATACCGGCATCGCGATCGGCACGCCGGCGATGGCGCTGGCAAGGGCGAAGTAGTGTTCGCCGATCCACAGGACCGGGGGCAGGACGAGGTTCCGCACCACGCCCCACTCGGGGTAGAAATGCGGCACCACCAGCAACAGCAGGATCATCAGCATCAGGCCGTAAGGGCGCAAGCCCGCATAGCGGCGCGCGGCACTGCGGGGCAGCAGGCCTTCGACGATGTGCGAACCGTCAAACGGCGGCAGCGGCAGCAGGTTGAAGAACGCGAGGAACACGTTGACGAAGATGAAGTTGACCGCGTTAAGCGCCATGAAACCCCAGACAATGCCGGGGTCATCGCTGCCCATCAGCACCAGCAGGCCCAGCAGCACCGCGCCGACGGCCGCCAGCACCAGGTTGGTGCCCGGCCCGGCTGCCGCCACCAGCATCATGTCCCGACGCGGATGGCGCAGCCGCCACTTGTTGACCGGCACCGGCTTCGCCCAGCCGAATACCGGCAGCTTGGCCAGCGCCAGCATGCCGGGGAGCAACAGCGTCCCCACCGGATCGACATGGCGGATCGGGTTCAGGCTGAGCCGGCGCTGTTCCTGCGCGGTCGGATCGCCCAATGCGCGGGCCACCCAGCCGTGCGCCACCTCGTGAAAGACGATGGCGACGATAAGGGGAACGATAAGCGCTGCAGCCTGCAGCAGGGTCTGGTTCATGGCGCATAGCTAGGGTGCGGACGCGCATTGCGCAACGCGGGTGACTGCGTGGTCGCCACAAGGAAGCGTGCGCGGCAATCCTTTGCAGTCCGGCGCGGCCCGGATTGTGCAATTGTCGGCACAACTGTTCACAAAGTCGCCCGCCAGCGCGTGATACCGGGGCCTGCGCTTGCCCGTTATTTACCATCCTGCTCTATTAAGCCCGAAAAATGCGGGTGGGAGCCTAAGATGAGACGTGTGCCGGCCATGGTCCTGACCTTCGGGTTCGCGGTTGCGTTGACCGGCTATGTCGCCATGGCCCCCTTCGCCGGTTCGCCGCCGGGCAGCCCGGCCCGGCCGGTGCTGCTGGTGCTTGATCAACTGGCGGCGCAGCTCAATGCCGTCGCCGGGCGCGGCGTGGCCATCATCGGGCTGCTGGTGATTGGCGGCATTCTGGCTCTGCTACTGGGGATGCCAGGCGGCCCCACCGCTCAGCCCGGCACCGCCTCTTCGCGCGGCCGCAGCCGCCGGGATCGTGCTGAACCGGCCGGGACCGCCATCTTCCGCCCCGAGCCGGCAATTTCGCCAGATCGCATCGCCGCCCTGCGCCGCCGCGCCGGCGGGGAAGAGGCGGTCGGGGTCGATGAGATGTTCGCGCCGATCGCTGATTATGGCGACGCGATGGAGGAGCCCGAAGCCCCGGCCGCCGGTCCTGCGACCGATCTCCGCACTCTTCCGGTCGTGCTGGTCCGCAAGCCGCGCGAGCGCGATCGGGACTGGACCGGCGACCTGAGCTGGCTCGGCGGGCTGCCGCGCCTTTGCGATGCGTCATGGCCGCAAGGCGTCCACGGCGCGCCGCTGCCGTTCCTTGCCCAGATTGACCTGGCCGATGTCGCTGCCGCCTGCCCGGACAGCCCGCTGCCCGCCGGCGGCTCGCTGGCATTCTTCGCCCGGCTCGATCAGGACCGGATTGCGGATGGTGCGGTCGTCCATGTCGCGGACGGCGTGGGCGATTTCACCGATCCGCCCGCTGGCCTGCCGCCGGCGTTCGATGAAGGTGGGGCACCGTTTCCCGCCGCGCCCACGCGCGGCAGCCGTGCCGTCTTCCCCTTCTGGCCGGTCGAAACGGTGCCGCTGGCGCTCTCCGCACATGATGCGGCCGGCTTCGCCGCCGCCATGCGCGCCGCGCTGGACGATGCCATCGGCCCGCCGCCGATGGAGGATTTCTCGGCCCAGCCCGGCGGCGCGGCGCTCGAAGGGCTGTGGTGGCACAGCGTCCACCATCTCGGCGACCGGCTGCATGACATCGCGGCAATGGCCGAGGATATCGTCGCCCAGGGCTCAGCGCCCCCTGACGAACTGGCGCGTATTGCCGAGGAGCGCGTGGCGCTGCCGCCGATGCTGGCGGCGATGGACCAGTTCGTTGAGGATCGCGATCCCTGGCAGCCGCTGACGGACGAGGAACTGGCGCTGGTCGAGGATATCCTGACCGAACTGCACGCCAGTTACCCGGCGCTGATCGCATGCACCCGGCCCAATCTCAGCCTCGCCGCGCTGGCCACCGCGTCACTGCGCGCGATGATAACCGGCGGGCCGGAGGCGCTGGCCGCGCTCCCCGAACCGGTGCTGGAACGGGTCAACGCTGACCACGCCTTGCCGCGCGGCCCGCAGCATCGGCTGTTCGGCGCCGGCACCAGTGGCGATGATATCGTGCTGCTGCAGCTTGGCCGTGACGATCTGATGGAGTGGCGCTGGCGGGAAGGGGCGGCGATCCGTTTCACGATTGCGCTGGACCAGGCCCGTATCGGCAACTGGTCGGCCGCGCAGGCCGCGCTCACGGACGACTGATCGTGCCTATTCTTCCAGATCGCGCTGCACGCGCGGATCGCTCAACAAGGCATCGATGCGGCTGGCCTCGTCGAAGCTCTCGTCGGCGCGAAACTGGATCTTGGCGGCAAACCTGAGCTTGAGGCGTTGCGCCACCTCGCGCTGGAAGAAGGCGGTGTGGGTGCGCAGGGCTTTCAGCACTGCTTCCTCATCCTCGCCCAGCAACGGCTTCACATAGGCGGTGGCCTGCCGCAGGTCCGGGGTCATCCGCACTTCGGTGACCGAAACTGAATGCGCGCTCAGCGTATCGTCGTGCACCTGTTGGCGGGTGAGGATTTCCGACAGGACGTGGCGCACCTGTTCGCCCACCTTGAGCAGGCGGACCGAGTGCTGTTCGGGCGTGAATTGCTGACGGACCATCGGTTCCCATGTGGGCCAAGCGCGACAATTTGCAACACTCGATTACGGCTCCGAAGGCCGCTTTCGTGGTTATGCCAGATGAAACATTCGCAGCCACGAAAGAGGACACGATGAAAAAGTTCACCACCGCGCTGATCGCAGCCGCCCTGCTGGCCCCCACGCTGTCGGCCGCGCCCGCGCTCGCCCGCGACGATCACCGCCCGCAGCAGAGCCACAAGGTCGTCACCAAGAAGGTGACGTACAAGAACTTCCGCAAGGGCGACCGGTTCGACCACCGCTATGCGCGCAACTACCAGGTCGTCGATTATCACCGCTATCGCAACCTCAAGGCCCCGCCGCGCGGCTATCACTACGTGCGTTCCGGCAATGACGTGCTGCTGGTCGCCATCACCAGCGGCGTGGTCGCCTCGGTGCTGACCGGGATGATCCGCTAGATCAAATGCGGCGATACCGGAAATACCACATTTTAGGCGCAAATTCCTTTTACCGTGTTGATTTTAATATATAAAAAGTCTGATTTTGAAGGCCGATTTTTCCCGATGTAATCACATGGTAATCACCATTTTCGGTCGACATTGGCGTATGCTGACCACTTTCCTTCGCTCTTGAGCCCATCTGGACTCTGACCGGATTTGGCCGGATACTCCTGACCGATCAAACCTCCTTCTCAGTCCGCCTGTAAGCAGTGGCTCTCGCGGACCCGACCTTCTCGAGCAAGCCAGCTGCATCAAGGTCCGACAAGTCACGGCGAGCTTGGCGCTCAAAGAGATCTTCTTCAGCCATATAGTCGTTGGCCCGCACTGCGTCACCTGGCCGGAGCCTTTGGTGCGGTTGGCAGATTCACTGTTCGCGATAGCGTTAAATTCGCCCCAGACTTGCTGCCTCGCCGCTCAATCTAGAACCCTTGCAAAGCCTGCAACTCCGCTTGGCCTAGGTCGGTCAACCACGGGTTTTGCGGGCATGAGAATGTCTTCGATCTTACCCACACCACCGAAGATTGATTCCATCGTCCGAACGCAGATCGCCACTTCATTGTCAGCCAACTGGTACCATACCTGCTTCGCTTCCTTGCGGGTCTGGACAAGGTTGGCCCGGCGCAATTCCCCAAGTTGTTGGCTCAAGGCCGGCTGAGCGATCTCGGTCGCCTCGCCAATCTCTGCGACGGTCCGCTCCCCGCGCAGGAGGCAAGACAGGATCATGAGTCGCTGAGGCTGCGCGAACACCTTCAGCTTCTCCGCGGCGGTTCCTGCGGAGTCGCGATCCCTGTAGAATGCAGACTTCATCGGGCGTCTTCAAAGCGGCAAAACCAGTCCGGGCGATCGTCGGGCATTTCACCCGGCGGTTGCAGCAGAGGTGCCCCGTTCCGCCACCCTTCGGGGGCGAGATGGTTGCCATCAGCGACAGCCTTGAGCGCCTTGGCCAGCCTCAACATCTCTTCGACCGATCGGCCTACGTTGTGCGGATAGCAGGTGATGGCCTGGATCACCCCATCCGGATCGATGAAAAAGGTTGATCGCATCGCCGTGCTGTCGGCGGAAGTGTCGTCGATCATGCCATAGGCGCGCCCAATGGCCATTGTCGGGTCCTCGATGATGGGAAAGCGGACGACTTCCCCAAGGGTTTCCCGGATCGCCCGAACCCAGGCGAGATGCGAATAGAGGCTATCGACCGACAGTCCGACAAGCGAGACTTCCAATGCGTCGAACTCTGCTTGGCACCGTGCCAGTTCGGCAAACTCGGTGCTGCACACGGGCGTGAAGTCGGCCGGGTGAGAGAAAAAGATCACCCACCGTCCGCGCTGCTTTGACAGCTGGAAATCACCAGTGGTCGAGCGCGCGCGGAAGTCAGGCGCGACGTCGCCGATACGGGGAGATCGATGCTCCAAATTGCCGGTCGTATCCATAGCTGGCCTTTCGCAACGCTGCTCGCTTGACACAACGGAATTATTGAATTACACGATATATGTAAATATGAAAATGTGAGGTTCCCGGTGACCGACTCAGTCCTCAAAATTGCATCAATCCAGATCGCTGCCGCCCAGTCGGGAGTGCCGCAGATCAAGGCATTTTTTGACGAGCCGACGTTCACGGTAACCTACGTGGTTCACGATCCCGAAACGCGGCGTGCTGCCATCATCGACAGCGTTCTAGACTATGACCCCGCCTCGGGTCGCACCTCCTTCTGCTCGGCAGACGCGGTTCTGGCGTATATCGGAGACAAGGAGCTAACCATCGACTGGCATCTCGAAACGCATGCTCACGCCGATCACATGTCGGCTGCACCCTATCTGCAACAGCGCCTCGGCGGGCAGATCGCGATCGGCGAGCATATCGTCACTGTGCAGCAGACCTTCGGCAAACTGTTCAACGCCGGGACCGAATTTGCCCGCGATGGTTCCGACTTCGACCGCTTGTGGCAGGATGGCGACCGCTTCCGGATCGGCAACCTGGATGTCACCGTGCTGCACGTGCCCGGGCATACACCGGCATGCATCGCCTATGTGATCGGCGATGCAGTGTTCGTCGGCGACACCATGTTCATGCCTGATTACGGCACCGCACGGGCAGACTTCCCCGGCGGCGATGCGGGCACTCTGTTTCGCTCGGCGCGTCGCCTGCTGTCGCTGCCGGCAACAACGCGGCTGTTCATGTGTCACGACTATCTGCCTGAAGGGCGCACAGAATATGTCTGGGAGACCACGGTCGAGGCCGAACGCAAGGCCAACGTGCACATCCACGACGGCGTGACCGAAGAGGATTTCGTCGCGATGCGTGAAGCTCGCGACAAAACGCTGGCCATGCCGCGCCTGATCCTTCCTTCGGTGCAAGTGAATATGCGCGCCGGCCACCTGCCTCCGGCTGAGGACAATGGCGTGACCTACCTAAAAATCCCGGTAAACGCCGTATGACCCTCGCGGCCTACCCCCATGCCATGCCGCTTTCAGGTCTTGTCGGCGGCCTGCTGATCGGTCTTTCGGCCACGATCATGTTGCTCGCGCTGGGCCGAATTGCCGGCGTCAGCGGCCTCACCGCGCGCGCGGTCGGCATTGCCGATACCGGTGCGCCGCGCGGCGTGGCGATTGCCTTCATCATCGGCCTGCCGCTGGGTGCTTTTTTTGTCGCGCAGGCAATTGGCGGCGTGGTCGCCCAGTTTCCGCCATCGGCCTCCCGGCTCGCCGTTGCCGGGCTGCTGGTTGGCTATGGCACGCGCCTCGGGTCGGGCTGCACAAGCGGCCACGGGGTTTGCGGAATGTCGCGACTTTCGCGCCGCTCGATTGCGGCCACGGCAATCTTCATGAGCGCTGGCTTCGCGACCGTCGCCTTGATGCGAGCGGGAGGCTGGCTTTGACCCGCCTCGCCATTGCCTTGTTCGCCGGGCTTCTGTTTGGCGCGGGCCTCGCATTCTCGGGCATGAGCGACCCGGCCCGCGTGCAGGCCTTCCTCGACCTGTTCGGCAGCTGGGACCCGACCCTGGCTTTTGTCATGGCGGGCGCCATGGCGCCGATGGCTCTGGCATGGCTGCTTCAGCAACGGCTGCCAAAGCCGCTCGCTTGCGACACGTTCGACTTACCGGGAACCACATTGCTCGATCGCAGGCTGGTCGTCGGAGCGATCCTGTTCGGGGTCGGCTGGGGGATCGGAGGGCTTTGCCCTGGCCCTGCCGTGGCTGATCTCGCGGTCGCTCCGCTGGCGGCCGGGACATTCGTCATCGCCATGCTGATCGGCATGGGAGCCCATCGCATCACCGCAAAATAAAACAAACCCCGCGCAAGTCGGGGTGGAGGAGAAGTCATGCAGATCACGCCCGTCACTCAGAATTTCGCGGTTTCGCCCCAGCTCACCCCCTCTGACGTCGCAGCAGTTGCCGCGAAGGGCTTCAAGGCGATCATCTGCAACCGCCCGGACGGTGAGGAAGAAGCCCAGCCCGCAGCAGCCGCCGTGCGCGCGGCAGCAGAGCAGCACGGGCTTGCCTTTGCCCACGTCCCGGTCGTTTCCGGCGCGATCTCCGCAAAGGATGGCGAAGCCATGGCGCGTGCATTGGCCTGGTTGCCGGGCCCGGTCCTCGGCTACTGCCGGTCCGGCGCGCGCTCCACAAAGCTTCATGAACTGGCTCGCTCGGCCGCGGCGTCATCCGGCAGTGCACGCACCTATGATGTGGTTATCGTGGGCGGCGGCAGCGCCGGGATCGCCACTGCGTCCAGCCTGCTCAAGCGCAATCCGAAACTTGATATTGCCGTTATCGAGCCAAGCGAAGTCCACTATTATCAGCCGGGCTGGACGATGGTCGGCGCGGGTGTATTCGACCCGGAATTCACTCGTCGCACTGAAGCACAGGTGATGCCGAAGCAGGTGACCTGGCTCCGCAACGCAGCTTCCGGATTCGTGCCCGACGACAACAAGGTGCTGCTGACCGATGGCAGAGAAATTGCTTACCGAGTGCTGGTTGCATGCCCAGGCGTCAAGCTCGACTGGGACGCCATTCCAGGCCTTGCCGAAACGATCGGCCAGAACGGCGTGACATCCAACTACCGCTATGACCTTGCTCCCTACACCAATAGGCTGGTCAAGGAGTTCAAGCGCGGGCGGGCACTGTTCACGCAGCCCGCCATGCCGATCAAATGCGCAGGCGCCCCGCAGAAGGCAATGTATCTTTCCTGCCATCGCTGGGAGAAGGCCGGCGTGCTGGATGACATCGACGTGCAGTTTCACACTGCAGGCGCCGTGCTGTTCGGCGTTGCCGCCTACGTCCCAGCCTTGATGGACTATGTCGAGCGCTACGACGCGCATTTGAACTTCGAATCGAAGCTGGTAGCCATCGATGGCGCGGCCAAGGTCGCAACGTTTGAGCAAAGGCGTGGCGACGAGGTTACCTGTGTCGAGGAACGTTTCGACATGATCCATGTCGTACCGTCGCAAGTGGCGCCGGACTTCGTTCGTGGCAGCCCGCTGGCCGCGGCATCGGGCTTCATAGAGGTCGACGAGGCGACGCTTGGGCACCCGCGTTACGCCAACGTGTTCGCTCTGGGCGACGCCTGCGCGGCCTCCAATGCCAAGACCATGGCCGCAGCGCGCAAGCAGGCGCCGGTTGTTGCACTCAATGTGCTGGCCGCGCTCGATGGCAAGGCACCGGTTGCCGAGTACGATGGCTACGGGTCCTGTCCGCTGACAGTCGAGGCCGGCAAGATCGTGCTGGCCGAATTCGGCTACGGGGGGAAATTGCTGCCCAGTTTCCCCAACTGGCTGATCGACGGCACCCGCCCTTCGCGCCTCTCATGGCTGCTGAAGGACACCATTCTCCCGCCGATCTATTGGCACGGCATGCTCAAGGGCCGCGAGTGGATGGCAGAGCCGCACATGATGGCGGAGGCCTGATCCGGTGATCGACACGTTGCACTACGCGCTCGGCGGCTTTTCGGGCACGCTGGTCGGCTTTGTCCTCGGGCTGGTTGGTGGCGGCGGGTCGATCCTGGCCGTGCCGCTGTTGCTCTATCTCGTCGGGGTCAAGGAACCCCATGTCGCGATCGGCACGAGCGCCTTTGCCGTCGCTGCAAATGCCGCCATCGGATTGCTCAATCACGCGCGCGCGGGAACGGTCAACTGGCGGTGCGGATACATTTATGCCGCTACCGGTGTGGTCGGTGCCTTTGGCGGATCGACGCTCGGCAAAAGCATTGATGGCCACAAGCTGCTCATTCTCTTTGCCCTGCTGATGATCGGCGTGGCGATCCTGATGTTCCGCAGCCGTGGTGATGAGGGCATCGACGGGGCGCAGTGCAACCGCGAGAATGTGGGCAAGGTTGCCGCCTATGGTCTAGGCACGGGCGCCTTTTCGGGATTCTTCGGCATCGGCGGTGGCTTTCTTATCGTGCCGGGGCTTATCGCCTCGACGCACATGCCGATCCTGCGGGCGATTGGCACGTCGCTGATCGCCGTTACCGCTTTCGGCCTGACGACTTCGATCAACTATGCCGCGTCGGGTCTGGTCGACTGGACACTGGCATTTGTGTTTATCGTCGGTGGCTTGGTCGGCAGCGCACTCGGCACCCGCGCCTCTCGCGCCCTTTCGGCTGAAAAGGGCAAGCTCAACACCGTGTTTGCCAGCTTCGTGATGATCGTCGCATTCTACATGCTGTGGAAGAGCTGGGGCGCTCTGACGGCCTGACAAACATTGGATTGGAACGCTGTCATGATCGAACAAGACTGGGCCATTCTCCTAGCCCGAGCGCAATTCGCTTTCACCGTAAGCTTTCACTTCCTGTTCCCCGCCTTCTCCATCGGATTGGCGAGCTTTCTGGCGGTGCTCGAGGGGCTGTGGCTGAAGACCGGCGAAGGGGTCTACGCCAACCTCTATCGCTACTGGATCAAGATCTTCGCCGTCGTTTTCGCGATGGGCGTCGTGTCTGGCATCGTCATGTCCTACCAGTTTGGCACCAACTGGGCGGTGTTCTCGGACAAGGCCGGTCCGGTGATCGGACCACTGATGGCTTATGAAGTGCTGACGGCGTTCTTCCTGGAGGCCGGGTTCCTCGGCGTGATGCTGTTCGGGATCAACAAGGTCGGGCGCAAGCTGCACTTTGTCGCCACGCTCGCGGTTGCGCTCGGAACGTTCGTTTCCGCGTTCTGGATCCTTTCGGTCAACAGCTGGATGCAGACCCCGGTGGGTTACGAAATCGCGGCCAACGGCCAGTTCGTGCCAGGTGACAGTTGGCTCACGATCATCTTCAACCCCAGCTTTCCTTACCGCCTGGCGCACACGGTGCTGGCCGCCTACCTCACCACCGCCTTCATTGTGGGCGGGGTCGGCGGCTGGCATTTGCTCAAGGACCGCGCCAACCCCGGCGCGCGCAAGATGTTTTCGATGGCGATGTGGATGGCAGCCCTTGTCGCACCCGTTCAGATTTTCGCTGGCGACGCGCACGGGCTCAACACGCTCGAACACCAGCCAGCAAAAGTCATGGCCATGGAAGGGCACTACCAGAGCCATCCCCACGGCGCGCCTCTGATCCTGTTCGGAATTCCCGACAGCGACAGGCAAAAGGTCGACTATGCCATCGAGATTCCCAACGCCTCGTCGTTGATCCTAAAGCATGATTTGCATGCCCCGCTCAAAGGGCTGGATACGGTGGCACGCGCCGATCAACCGCCAGTCATCATCGTGTTCTTCGCGTTTCGCGTGATGATCGGGATCGGTTTCGCGATGCTGGGGATCTGCGTCTGGAGCCTGCTCGCCCGCTTGCGCGGCAAACTGTACGACTGGCCGCTCCTGCACCGCTTCGCCATC
Source organism: Novosphingobium colocasiae (assembly GCF_014652555.1). Classification (GTDB taxonomy): domain Bacteria; phylum Pseudomonadota; class Alphaproteobacteria; order Sphingomonadales; family Sphingomonadaceae; genus Novosphingobium; species Novosphingobium colocasiae. The sequence goes on along the minus strand of NZ_BMZA01000008.1, from coordinate 31,766 downwards.
CTGATGGGACCTTCGGGGTTGGTCGCGGTTTTGTCGGGCTGGATCGTGACCGAAACCGGCCGCCAGCCCTACACGATCTATGGTCTATTGCGCACAGCGCAAAGCGCCTCGCCGCTCGATGCGCCGGCGGTTGCGGCATCGCTCGCGGCCTTCGTCCTCGTCTATTTTGCCGTGTTCGGCATGGGCATATGGTATCTGCTCCGCCTCATGAAGAAGCCGCCCCAAGCCCATGAAGCCCCGCTCGACGACGCGCCTATCCGCAGCGCGGGGATCACACCGGCGCCAGCCATGATCGAAGGAGGCGCGGCATGATCGACCTGACTGTCATCTGGGCCTGCATCATCGGCTTCGCCATTGTCGCCTATGTGGTGATGGACGGGTTCGACCTGGGTATCGGCATCCTCTTTCCCTTCTTCAAGGTCGGGCAGGATCGCGACACTGCGATGAACAGCATCGCGCCGGTCTGGGACGGCAACGAGACCTGGCTGGTCATGGGCGTGGGCGGTCTGTTTGCCGCTTTTCCGCTCGCCTATGCGATCGTTTTGCCCGCGCTCTATGCCCCGATGATCGCGATGCTTCTCGGCCTGGTGTTTCGCGGTGTCGCGTTCGAATTCCGTTGGCGTGATCCTGCGCACCGAGCGTTCTGGGACAAGGCCTTCACCACCGGATCGATCGTTGCGACAATGGCGCAGGGTATTGCGCTCGGAGCGCTGTTGCAGGGCATCACGGTCAAGGGGCGCGCCTATGGCGGGGGCTGGTGGGAATGGCTTTCACCCTTCAGCCTGTTGACAGGCGTTGGGCTCTTGGTTGGATATGCCCTCCTTGGCGCTTGCTGGCTGAACTGGAAAACCGAAGGCGGCCTGCAACGCCAGGCGGTCACCTATGCCGGCCGGCTCGGCATAGGCCTGCTTCTCGTCGTCGCGCTCGTCAGCATGGCGACGCTGGGGCTCGAAGCCCAGTACTACCGCCGCTGGCTGAGCTTTCCTGGCGTTCTTGCCACCGCGCAAGTTCCACTGGCGACCGTGATTGTCACCTTTCTGTTCTACCGCAGCCTGCGCCTCAAACGGCATGCACAGCCGTTTTTCTGGGCGCTGTCGCTTTTTGGCCTGTGTCTGGTGGGGCTAGGAGTCTCGATCTGGCCCGACGTGATCCCGGCGCGGGTCACGATTTGGCAGGCGGCGGCACCCGAGCGGAGCCAGCTGTTCATGCTGGTGGGCGCCGCAATCATGGTCCCGGTGATCCTTGCCTATACCGGCTGGTCCTATTGGGTCTTCCGCGGAAAGGTCGGAACGGAGGGGTATCACTGATGCCGCTGTGGCTGAGCCGTTTGAGTTGGTTCGTCGGCATATGGACCGCAAGCGTCACTACGATGCTGATCGTTGGAGGTTTTCTTCGGTTGTGGCTGCGCTAGATCGCCTGCGTCTTGCTGCTTCGGCGTCCCTGATCTTTGGCGTGGCTGCGCCTGGCCGACGAACACTTCGTCACCCTGCTGCGTGCCGAAGGCCTCAACAGTATCCCGCAGGCTTTGGCCGAACGGATCGGACCGGTAGAGCGATCATGAACAGTCCCGTCAAAATCGCGTTCGAGCAGCAAGTGCTCCAGATCCCGATCAGCAAGCTGTTGCCGACGAGAGCCCTCCCCAAAGGGGTGCAAGAAAGCGTGAAATATCGCGGGATCGCCGCCTCGGTCGCCGAAGTTGGCCTCATTGAACCGATCTCGGTCGCACGCCAGCGCGGCGGGACATTTCTGATCCTAGACGGCCATGTCCGCCTCGACGCTTTGATCGCACTGGGGGCGACGGTCGCGGCCTGCGTCGTTGCCAGCGACGACGAATCCTTCACCTACAACAAGCGCGTGAACCGGCTTGCGACGATCCAGGAACACTACATGATCGTGCGGGCGCTCGAGCGCGGAGTGTCAGAGGAGAAGCTGGCGCGCGCACTCAACGTCGATGTGAAGGTCATCCGCCAGCGGAGGCATCTCCTGTCGGGGATCAGCCAGGACGTCGCGGAATTGCTGAAAGACAAACCTGTCGGGCATAACGCTTTCCAGAAGCTGCGAAAAATGAAGCCGATCCGTCAGCTCGAGGTCGCCGAACTCATGGTGTCGGCCAACAATTACACGTCCTCTTATGCAAAGGCGCTGCTGGCGACATCCAAGCCTGCCGATCTGCACAAGCCGGATGACCTGAAGAAATCAACGGGCCTCTCCTCCGAACAGATGGCACGGCTCGAACGGGGAATGGCTTCGCTCAACGCGGACTACAAGGAACTGGAGGTCTCCTACGGGGATGACATGCTGGTCCTTGTTGTCGCGTCCGGCTTCCTCGAACGATTGATGTCGAAGCCCGAGATCGAGCGATTTCTGGAGACGCGGCACCCTGAATTTTCCGAGAATTTTCGCGCGATCGTGCAGGCAACGTCGCTTGATCACGCATCCACGGTTTGAACGTTAGCAGCGTTTCGGGGACCGGGACCCACAAGCGCCGGGACCGTCGGAGAAGCCGCCGAGAGGGGCGGATCGAGGGCGGCGGCGGGAATGGCGGCGAACCCGCAGGTAGCCCGCTAGGTCAGTCGTCATAGGACTGACTGCATGCCGCAATTTCGGCATGTTCATCATAGGAAGGGCGCGCCGATTCAGGGACCACAGGTCATCGGCGCGCCCATGTCTCCAGTTCATCTGGATTCGACGTGATACTCTGTCTGACTGAGGCGACAAACCTCGCCTGCGTATGAGCCATCAGCTTTCAGCAGGCGGGTTGGCTGCCCAGTCCTCGAAGCGGACGGCCAGGTCATCCGGAGGCACGACGCGGCCTTTGTCATCAACCAAGGCGACGCGAATTTCGGAACCGTCCGACCGGCGCACCGGGCGCATGGGCGGCATCCGGCCCTTGCCGACCCAGCGATCGGACCACTCGCGCATGGCTATGAATGGCAGGCTCAGCGCCTCGCCCATCTCGGTGAGACAGTATTCCTTCCGGGGTCGGCTGCCGTCCGCCTTGTAGTCCTGCTGGATCATCAGTCCTGAAGCGACGAGGCGCTTGAGTCGGTCGGCAAGGACTGTCCGCGGAATTCCGATCTCGTTTTGGAAATCGTCATATCGCCGCACCCCGTACAAGGCGCTGCGCAGGATCAGCAAGGACCAGCGATCTCCCAGGAAATCGAAGCTCGCCGCTAGCGTGCAGCGGCTGATGTGCACCGGGGATTGTCGACGAAAAGGAGGTGTGGCCATGCGGCCCAGAATATCTGGGTTGCAAAAGCAAATCCAGCATCTATGCCTAGGTGTCAAATTTGGACTCAGTATCGATGCGAGGAGGCACCGTCGTGAACGCAATGAGCCTGGCCATTCTCTGGCCGACCGTGGCCCTGGCAGGCCTGACATTCGTCGTCTGGTCCATTCTCCTGCGCAAGCGCTTCGCCCATATTGCGGCCAACCGGCCCACCGCTGCCGACTTCGCCAATGCGGAAGCCGTCGGCCGCTACTTTCGTCCGGTCGAGCGGCCCGCGCAGAACCTCGCGAACCTGTTCGAGATGCCGGTCCTCTACTTTGTGCTGGTGCCGCTGCTGATCCTGACGGGCAGTGGCTCGGCCGCGCAGGTCGTTCTGGCGTGGGTCTTCGTCGCGCTCCGGTTGGCGCACACCGTCATTCACATTGGCCCCAACACGGTTCGGACCCGCGCCCGCGTCTATATCGCCTCAAGCATTGTGCTGTTCGCGATGTGGGTGGGCTTCGTCATCGATCTCCTGGCAATCACCGGAGCTGGCGCATGAGCTTTTCCAACGGCGACGCCCAGCAGCCCCATGTCCTCATCATCCATGAAGTGGAGGACTACGAGAAGTGGAAGGCTGTATTCGACGATGCAGCCGTGATCCGGCGCGAAGCAGGCGAGATCGCCTATCAACTGCTGGCCTACGACAGGGATGCCCGTCAGGTCGTCCACTTCTCGCATTGGACTTCGCTCGATGCGGCTCGCGCCTTCTTCGAATCCCCGCAGCTCGTTGAAATCCGGCGTGTCGCCGGCGTTCGCGCGCCGGAGTTTCGCTATCTCAACCAGATCGAAGCGGGTTCGCTCTGATGCGCGTGAACCGGTTGATCGTCCATCAAGGAGGTTCGCGATGATCTCTCATGTCTTTGTCGGCACGAATGACCAAGGTCGCGCCAGCGACTTCTATACCCCGATCATGGATGAACTGGGATGGCGGCGGCGGCATTCCGAAACCCCGACACATCTGGTGATCTGGAACCCTGCTACCTCGACGCGCCCGCTGTTCGTTCTGGGCCCGCCGTTCGACGGCCATGCGGCTGATCCGGGTAACGGGGGAATGGTGGCGCTTCTGGCGCCCGACCGCGCCACAGTCGATCGCGCACATGCAATCGCCATGACCAAAGGCGCGACATGTGAGGGAGCACCGGGTTTGCGGCCACAATATCACGCCAACTACTATGGTGCCTATTTCCGGGATCTTGACGGCAACAAGATTTGCATCGTCTGCCATGAGGCAGAGAATTCCTAATGCTTACGCAAAGGTCGATCCCATGAACCATTCTCCACCAGCCCCCCGCCACGCCATGGACGTCGCGCCGCGCACTAAGCCATCCAACTATCCGCCGCAGTTCGCCGCGCGCGTCGCTGGCCGGATCAAGCGCCAGTTGGGCGATGTCTTCGGGCTGTCGCGCTTCGGGGTAAATCTCACGATACTGCCGCCTGGGGCACAGTCCGCCCTGCTACATCGGCACACAGAGCAGGAGGAGTTTGTCTACATCCTCTCCGGTCATCCCACCTTACGAACCGACACGGGCGAGGCCCCGCTAGAGCCCGGGATGTGCGTGGGGTTTCCAGCGAACGGTATCGCCCATCACTTGGTCAACCAGACCGGGGTGGAGGTTCACTATCTTGAGGTGGGCGACCGTAGTGCCACCGATCAAGGCGAATATCCCGAGGATGACCTGGCCGCCGCATGGTCCGAAGGTGGCTGGCGCTTCACCCGTAAGGATGGAGCCCCCTGGTGAGCGACGGCAGCGAGCCCACTGACGAACCGAAGGGCAACATGTCTGCACAAACTTTGATCAAGCGCCGTACGGCTGCAAGTGCTGGCAGCCAAGGGCGGTGATAAGCTGGTAGCCCTGACGGCCTACCATGCACTCAGCGCATCATTGGCCGATCCCCATTGCGATATCCTGCTTGTCGGCGATTCACTGGGCAACGTGTTGTATGGTTTTGAATCGACGCTGCCGGTGACGCTGGACATGATGATCGCCCATGGACGCGCGGTTGTGGGCGCATCCGACTATGCGCTCGTGGTCATCGACATGCCGTTCGAATCCTACGAGCAATCGAAGGAGCAAGCCTTTGCTTCCGCAGCGCGGGTAATGCGGGAAACGGGCTGTGGGGCAGTTAAGCTAGAGGGCGGCAGCCACTTTGCCGAAACGATAGCTTTTCTCACAGCGCGCGGGATTCCAGTCATGGCTCATATCGGGCTGACGCCGCAGTCCATTCACACTCTTGGTTCGTTCAGGGCCCAGGGCCGCGACGAAGCGGCGGCCCTATCGCGTTCCAATACTCCGGGGCCGATCGAGATGGACGCGGAAGCCGTCGCGGCGGCCGGAGCTTTTGCGGTCGTAATCGAAGCGGTCGTTGAGCCACTGGCCAGACATATCTCTGCCAAGGTCGCGATTCCAACGATTGGCATCGGTGCAAGTCCAGCCTGCGACGGGCAAATTCTGGTTCTGGAGGACATGCTTGGAATGACAGAGCGGACGGCCCGTTTCGTCGAGCGCTTCGCTGATGTCAGATCGACTATGAATGCCGGGATTGCAGCATTTTCATCGGCTGTGCGCAACGGTTCCTTCCCCAAGAACGGCAATCTCTATGGTGTGAAGGCATGATCGGCAATTGCGGCGTTGCGCCGGTAGGCGTCGCGGCCGGCTAACCGCTTTCATTTGACCCTTTGCTTTGCCAATTTTCTCGTCAAAGTCCTGCGGTGCATGCCAAGTCGACGGGCCGCTTCGGAGACGTTGAACCCTGTCTCTGCCAGAACCTCATGGATTTTCTCCCATTCCAGCGTCTTGACCGATGTCTGTCTCCGGGTGACCGCAATGCCGGTATCGACCTCGTCTTCAGCAAAAGCCGCTTCGATATCGTCTGCGCTGGCGGGCTTGGCGAGGTAGTGACAGGCACCGAGCTTGATCGCCCCGACTGCCGTCGAAATTGACGCAAATCCGGTGAGCACGACGATGCGCATTGCTGCATTGGCCGTCGCCAGCGCCTTGATGCACTCGAGACCCGAAGCCCCACCCAGTTTCAGATCGACCACGGCAAAGTCCGGGGTAACCTGATTGAGCATTCCAATGGCCCGTTCTGCGCTATCGGCATGATGCGGCGAATAGCCGCGGCGTTCGAAGGCGCGCACAAGCGCCCCGGCAAGGGCTGCGTCATCTTCAACGATGAACAGATTGCGCGCGCCCGTCATGCCGCTTCAAGCCGCAGGGCGCTGACGGGAAAACGCAGAGTGACAGTGGCGCCACCTTCAGGCCGGTTCGTCGCGACCGTACTGCCGCCAATCTTGCGCAGGACATTGACCACCAGGAACAACCCGAGCCCCGACCCATCCCGGTCCTTGCTTGAACAATAGGGAACGCCGATTCCTGTGAGCATACACTCGGGGAAGCCGGTTCCGCGATCATGCACGGCGATCACGACATCATCGCCTTCGCTGTCCACCTGAACTCCGACCCAGTGGGGCGAGGCTTCCACGGCATTGTCGAGGACATTGCCCAGCATTTGACGGAACACGGTGTCCGAGACGATCGGCAAGTCTTCTGCGAGATTGTTGCGATACTCGAGTTGCCCCGGCTTCCTCCGTTCGCCCCATTCGGAGATCGTGCGGTCCAGAAATTTGCCGATCGTCTCGCGGCGGGCATCCTCGCCACGCGCCTGGCCTGAGGACAGCAGTATGCCCGAGACGATTTCCTTACATCGCTTGAGCTGCGACTGCACTTCACGAAGATCGAGGCTAAGCGTGCGGTCGTTGCGGATCGTATCGACCTTGTCCCAGTCACTGAGGATCACCGTCAAGGTGGCAAGGGGCGTGCCGAGTTCATGCGCGGCGCCTGACGCAAGCAGGCCAAGGCGCATGATGTGCTCCTCTTCAAACGCCTGATGCTCTAGCTGGGTCAGGCGCGCGTCCCGCTCACGCAGATTGGCGTTGATGCGGTTGATGAACCACACCAGCAGGACGGCTGCGAGCAGAAAGCACAGAAACATCCCTTGGATATGCAGGTCAAACATTCCGCCAGCATGATTGCGGTGCATTCCTGAATGCAGCCCGCTGATCGGGCGATAGGCCTGGGTCAACCAGATGAAACACCCGGCGGTAACGGCGACAATTGTCCATGTGGCCCAGGCTTCAAGCAAGACCGCGCCGAGAATGACCTGGAGAAGGTAGAGCGAGACGAACGGATTGGTCGCGCCGCCACTGAGATAGAGCTGCGCGGTCAGAGCCGCTACATCGAGCAGCAGTTCCATGAACACGGCCGCGCCAGACCGATCCTGACTGTGGGCCCTGCGGTGCAGGCTGACGATGTTGAGCGTGACGAGAAAGCCTATGACGCACAGCATCTCTGGCAAAGGTAGCGCGATGCCGAAATAGAAATGAACGACAATAATCGTCGCGATCTGGCCGACCACCGCGATCCAGCGCAGGTAAATCAGCAGCAGTAGATTCTTGGCGTTCATCGCCGCCCGGGCGTCGTCGTTCAGCGCAGCCCGGTGCCGCTCAACCGGCCTTATGGTGACGTCACTATTCATCGCTCAAACCACCAGATGACCAGTGGCACCCAGACGAGGGTCGTGGTGGTGACGCCCTTGACGGTTTGATAGGCAATCCATAGCCAGAAATAGCGGCGGCAATGCCCTTTCAGTTGTTGCAAGCCGCCGCGCACATTCCACTCGAACACACCTTCGCCAAGAGAGCCTGGGATCATTTGCCTCAGTCCTGCGCGGCAGTTGCGGCTCGCGCGGCGTCGACTTCGCGCATGTACTCGTTTGTCCGCTCTTTCACCAGTTCACGGTGCTCGCTCACTGCGGCTTCACGGTAGAGATGCCGCCCGGCACCCATAAGCAGGATGACGATGGCCATCAGCGTGCAGACCGCGCCGAAGCTCGAGCCGATCTTGTCACCGCCGCGCCGTGTTTCTGCGAACATCAGCAGGCACATGATGGCCGAGACGACGATGCTGATACCAAAGACGATGGTGACGCTGGCGGTTGAGCCCGGCACCGCCGGCAGCGTCACGAGCGCCAACGGACCAATGGCGAATTGCAGCACAGTCGGCCAGAGCGCCCAGCGATAACCCTTGCGCAGCAGTTCGCCGCGCTCGAAGCCGGTCGCGGCAATTTCCTCGTCGCTCCCGCGCCGGAACAGCCAAACCATGAGCAGGCCGGTCATTGCGGGACAGGCGAGCAGAAAATGGGCATAACGCGGCCAGATGTTCGGCAAGGTCAGGGCCGAGAAAAAGCCATGAACGCCTGCCCATTTGTCCGGGTACAGCATCAGGGTGATGTTGGTCAGGAAGATGAGCGGCACGAACAGGAAGATCAGGCTGGTCAGCGTGATCAAGGTCAGATGTAGACCCTTCGCATTCTTCATCCTGTGCCACAGATATTTGTGCGCATAGGTCAACAGGAATGCAGTGATGACCAGCGGAATGATGCTGATCCAAGCGAAGCCGGTCAGCGCGTTCGCGGTGTAGAAATAGACGGTGTAGAGCGTGTTGATTGCCAGCAGCGGGCCGACACCGAGCACGACAGCGATGCTCTTGTTGGCCGTGATCGTCGAAGAGATCGCATAGGCCAGCCTGTCGTAGCGCCGCTCCTTCAGGCCTTTCAGTTCATACCACAGGGTCAGGAAGGTGCCGCCGACCATGAAGTTCACGAAGGCGATGTGCATGACGAAGAAGCCGACGAGAAGGGCAACCAGAACGGGTTCTGGCGCGGGCAGCGGCAACGGGATGTCGACCGGGACGGGTGTCGCGCTCATCGTGTGATCTCCTTGGCCGCGATCTCCTTGGACCTGGCGGCCTTCAAGGCTTCGGCCGTGTAGGTGGGGTTGACGGTGACGCCGGCGCTTTGGCCGCCTGCAATCGGGGCGCCATTGGCCTGCAAGTGCAGCATGTAGCCACCGAGCAGCTTGAGATCATTCTCGTTGCCCGGGAACGGTGGCATGAACGGCTGGGCGTCATGCATGTTGGCGAGATAGGCCTGGATCGCGGCAGGATCCCATTTGCCGTCGCCCATCATCCGGCGGAACTGGCCGGTGACACTGTTGACGCCGTTGCCGGTGTGGCACCGCGAACAGGCAATCATGAAGACGTCCTTCCCTGTTGCAGGTGCGGGATCTGTGCAGCCGGAGCCTTACCGATCTCGGCGGAGGTCAGCGGCGTCGAATAGGTAGCGTGAGCGAGCAGGCCATCGCGCTGGAGCAGCGGGTAATCGTCAACCCGGATGCCATTGGCATACATGTAGCGGCCGATGACATAGGGCTTGCGCACGAATTCGCGCACCCGCTCGAAATGACCGGTCATCCAGATGATAGCAGCCAATGGCACCAGCGGCAGCCATCGCGGCACGCGGTTGGGACGGTAGATGGCAAACTGCGCCACGATGAGGATCAGCGCCAGGCTGCCGACGATCACCTTGATCAGCAGATCATGCCATTCGGTGAACTGCAAAGTCAGCAGGCCGACGCTGAGGTTCGCGGCCATGGCCTCGGGCACCTTGGAATAGTACCACCAGCCTCCCACCAGCATCAGCGGGGCAAAAATCATGATCCACAGGCCGGCGGCCCGGATCGCATTGGTCCGAAGCTCCGGATCCTTGCGGGTAAAGCAGAGCGTCAGGAACATTGCGATCACGCCCGCCTCCATCAGCGCCAGCGGCGTGCGGAAGGCGAGTTGCGGCAGGTACATGGGATTGGTGAAGCCGACGAGCAGGCTGCGGTCGGTCAGCCAGTTGCCAGGGTCCATCATGAAGCCGAGGATCGAGACGATGATCGCCATCGTCACCCAGGAGAAGAAGCCGAGAGCGAAGCCGAGCTTGATATGCCGGACCTTGGCGGCGCCTGTGCTCCGCTTCTTCCAGGTCAGTGTGTAGGCGACGATCAGGACGACTTCGGTAATGAAGACGAGCCATTCAATGAACCAGCCCCAGAAGAACACCCGGATGAGGCTGGCGATCGAATAGGGATTGACCAGTGAAACCGACAGCCAGATGCCAACGCCGGTGAGCGCTCCGACTGTAGTCGTGATGAGGAAACAGACAAACAGGATCTTGTAGGCAAGCTGGTCCCAGCGTGCGTCCTGCTTCTTGTGGCCATACCATTCCATGGCGGCGACCAGCGGCATCATGCCCACCGCAAGACCGTGGTTGATGAGAACGTGCAGGATGGCGATAATCGCGACCAGGCCACGGTTGCCGAGCAGATCGAGGTGGAAAATCGGAAAATCCATCAGCGCGCCTCCACGATTTCAGCGCGATTGGCGCGAAGATCGGCTCCAAGGAGGACCAGAAGCCAGGCTTCGAAGCCAAAGAAGATGGTGCCCAGGATGTAGGAAGGGCTACCCGAATCAGCACCAAGGATCAGCCAGAGGCCGAGCCCTGCAAGGACGATCGCAGTTGCGCCCGGCGCCCAGAGGTAGGTGAGTTCATAAGGATGAGAAGTGTTGCGGGATAGGCGCCAGCGCACCAAGGTGCCGCGCAGACCAGCGACCGCAAGCACTGCAATCATGATGCTGCCGATCATCAGGAAAAGCTGCGGTTGCCCGATCAATGCAAGCAGCACAGTCAGCATAACAACATTGAGCGCAATTGACCGATAGGGCCGCTCGCCAAGCCATTCGGCTAATCTGTTCATGGAAAACACTCACTTTCCAGCAATGGAATAGCGGCGCTCTTGAGGTTCAACGGCAAGAAGCGGAATGGGACAAACTGTCACAGGGAGGGCAACGGCGAGGCCCTCAACTTGTCTAACGCCCGCAAATGCTAGCGTTTTGGGGTGCTCACCAGACGCAGACCACTTTGACCCAAGTCGTTGAGCAATCGCGGATTGTACCGCAGACTGCGCAAACCGGATGACAATCGACCTTGCAGGGATTAGTGGCGCCCTTGAATGTCTGTGATGCGTGCCCTTCTGATGCGACACCGCGCCTTGGCCCTGTTGGTGGTCATGGCGGCACTGTGCATGAAGATCGTCGTGCCCACAGGTTTCATGATCGGGCAGAATTCCAAGGTTCTGACCGTTCAGATCTGCGATGAAGCCTTCGGCAATCATGCAGTAAAGCAGATCGTCATTCCGATGAAGGATGGCGGAAGCGACTCAGGTCAAAAGCAGGGCAAAGGCGAGTGTCCTTTCGCGTCGCTGTCGATGGCCTCGATGACTGGTGCCGATCCTTCGCTGCTCGCGTTGGAGTTGGCCTTCATTCTTGCGCTTGGCTTTGCGCCCGCGCGTATCACTCTTCCCAAACGCATATCCCATCTGCGGCCGCCTCTGCGCGGACCGCCGGCTTTGGTCTGACAATCTAACCGATTTGTCGGACCGGCCGGCGTGCGCGCCTTCCCATTGCGTGCGCCGGCTTAGCCGGAGCACGATTCCATGTACGAATTGCTGTGCCGTTCTGCGGAACGGCCTTGGGCGTCAAAGCCCGAAAAGCTGGACCGTCTTCCAGAGACAGCCAGTGCCAAGCCTCTTATCCTGCACATGCAGGAGAACCGCTCGCACCTGAGCCACGACGCCCGCGTCACCTTCAGCATGATCGCGCTGCTGTTCATGGTCACCAGCATCGGGCCTGCCCTGCACGGTCACTGGTTAGTCCCAGCCTTTTCCATTCTGGCGATGGCTGGTCTGACATTCGCGCTTGAGCGCCATGGCAAATCGGAGCCGGCGCAAGAGACGCTCGAACTGGCCGATGGCCGGGTGCGGCATCGCGATAGCAGCGGCCGCCAGATCGAACTCCCGGCGTTCTGGATGCGCCTAGCGGCGGACGCGCGCAACCCGACCGACCTGCGCCTGTTCCTGCGCGGCCGCGACGGCAGCATCGAGTTCGGGCGCTGCCTCAGTCTCGATGAACGCCGCGCTGTGGCGCCGCTGGTCGCGGCTGCGCTCGCGCAAGCGCGGGGGCGCTGAACCATGGGCATTTTCACGGTTTCTGACGCGCGGCATCACAGGCTCCAGAGCTTTCGGCGCAATACCTGGAAGGCGATCGCGCTCTGCGCCGCGCTGCGCCTCGCCGACACGGCCTTTGGCTTCGGCCTGGTCGAACCGACCCAGACCCTCGCCGCACAGGACATTCCCGTCTGCACCCTCGAACAGGATTTCAAGCTATGATGCGCCTTCCTCCCAAAGCCCTCGTTCCCGCTCTGGCCTTGAGCGCCATGGCCAGCGCCGCGCTGGCGCACGGCTATCGGACCGGAAATCTGACCATCCAGCACCCCTGGTCGCGCGAGACTGCCCCGGGACAAGCCGTCGGCGGCGGGTTCATGACCATCACCAACAAGGGCGCGTCCGAAGATCGACTGGTCTCGGGCACAAGCCCGGTGGCGGCCGAAGTCCAACTTCATACCATGACCATGGATGGTGTTGTCATGCGCATGCGCCAGGTGGAAGGCGGCATTGCTGTTCCGGCCAGAGGTGCGCTCGAACTAAAGCCGGGCAGCTACCACATCATGTTGATGGGGCTGAAGCGCCAGCTGCGTCAGGGCGACCGATTCCCCGTGACGCTCCGCTTCCAGCGTGCCGGAAACGTGACCGTGCAATTCGCGGTCCAGCCTGTGACCTCGACCGGCCCGATGGAAAGCGGCCATGCTGGACACTGAGCAGCAGGAATCTCGCTCGGGTTTGGCCCGCCTGCGCACGGCTTTGTGGCTTGTCCTCGGGGTGGCCACACTGGTCGGTCTCGCCGTGATCTATGACCGTGGCCATCCGGCGGGTAATCCTGCGGATGACTACGCCCATGCCTTCGGCGGGCCATTCACGCTGACCGCGCCAGACGGGGCGACGGTCACGGAGAAGACGCTGGCGAGCAAGCCCTATGCGATCTTCTTTGGCTTCACCCGCTGTCCCGATGTCTGCCCGACCAGCCTCGCCCGCATGGCGCGCTTGAGAAAGCAGCTCGGGCCGGACGGCATGAAGTTCAATATCGTCTTCGTGTCGGTCGATCCGGGCCACGACAAGCCTGCTGACCTTGGCAACTACGTGGCGCTGTTCGGCACACCAATCCTCGGCCTCACCGGGACAGATGCCCAGCTTGATCAGATCAAGAAGGGCTACGGCGTCTATTCGGCAAAAGTGCCGCAGCCGGGCGGCGACTACACCATCGACCATACCGCCGCGATCTACCTGATGACCGCCAGGGGCGAGTTCTCGGGGACGATCGACCACCAGGAATCCGACGCGACCGCGCTGGCCAAGCTCAAGCGCCTGATCGCGTGACATCCAAAACCAACAAACAGCCATCCCAGGGGGGAATTTCCATGAAGACATCTCTGTTCGCCGTCGCAGCCGTGCTGCTGTCCAGCCCCGCGCTTGCCGACGACGCCGGCACTGACAATCCCGACACGATCATCGTCACCGCCAAGCGCAATGCCGATGACCCCGCGATCGTCGGCGATGCCCGTGAGCGGCTTGCCCGCACGCCTGGCGCCGTCTCCGTTGTGGCGGCGGAAACCTATGAAGGACGTCTCGCACTCGGCATGCCGGACCTGCTCCGCGACGTCCCGGGTGTGCTGTCCAACAAGCGCTATGGTGAGGAAGCGCGGCTTTCGATCCGCGGCTCCGGGATCGACCAGAGCTATCACCAGCGCGGCGTCCTGATCGCACAGGACGGCGTCCCCTTTGCCGATGCAGATGGCTTCTCTGATTTCCAGAAAGTCGATGCGCTTGGGGCCCGTTATGTGGAGGTTTACAAGGGCGGCAATGCCCTGCGCTTTGGCGGCGCCCAGCTCGGCGGTGCGGTCAATCTCGTCACCCCCAACGGCAAGACAGCACAGTCGCCCAATCTGGTCCGCCTCGAAGGAGGCAGCTTCGATACCTATCGTGGGCAAGTCGCCCTCGCACGGCAGGTCGGCCAGTGGGACTTCTACGGTTCATTCTCGGCAGCCAAGTCTGACGGCTACCGCGTCAACAGCGGCCTCGAGCAGTATCGCGGGACCCTCAACATTGGCTACAGCTTCGGGGGCGACAACGAAGTTCGCCTCATCGCCTATGCCGCCGACATCAAACAGGATGTCCCCGGCACGCTGAGCCTCGCCAATGCCCTGACCACGCCGCGCGCGGCCGGTGCCGGCGTCGTGGCCAACAAGTGGGCGCGCGATCAGGACATTCAGCGCGTTACGCTCCAGACCCGGCTACACCTGACTGACAGCCTGCTGTTCGAAGGCGGTGTCTATACCACCTGGACCGACCTGCATCACCCGATCCCGATCGTGATCGATCAGAAGATCGACACCCAGGGCGCATTCGGCCGTTTCAGCTGGGATGGCGAACTTGCCGGCCACAAGGCCGACATGTTCTTTGGGGCCTACTACCGGCAGGGCGGCAACAAGCAGGGCCTGTTCGTCAACATGGGCGGGGTCAACGGCTTTCAGTTCGGCAAGGCTTCACTCGATGCCTCCGGGCTCGATGTCTTTGCCGAAGGGCGGTTCTGGGCAACCGACAGCTTCGCACTGGTGGCCGGCGGCTCCTACGGTCACGCCTCGCGCGACTACAAGGATCTGCTGTCCTCAGCCAATGACCGTTCGAAGAGCTTCAACTGGTTCTCACCGCGCCTCGGCCTGCTTTGGCAGAACAGTGAGGGGCTGCAGGTCTACGCCAATGTCACGCGTTCAGTCGAGCCGCCGCATTACGGCGCGCTCGTCCAAGGCGGCGTTCCCGGCTTCGTGCCCGTCAGCGCCCAGAAGGCATGGACTGCGGAACTCGGCACACGCGGCAAGGCCGGGGCGGTCACCTGGGATTTCACCTTCTATCGCGCCTGGCTGAAGGGCGAGCTGCTCAGCTTCAACGGCACCACCGGGTTCCCCGCCTTCTTCTTCAACGCGGGCAAGACGGTGCATCAGGGGATCGAGGCCAGCCTCGACTGGCGCATCATCGATGATGCGAATGCCGGCCTGCTGCGCTTGCGCCAGACCTATGCCTGGTCCGATTTCACCTTCGACAATGACCCGGTCTACGGCAACGGCCGTCTGCCGGTTGCGCCCCAGCATCAGTATCGCGCGTCGCTGCGCTACGAGCATCCGTCCGGGGGTTACATCGAACCCGCGCTCGACTGGCGGATGAAGTCGGTCTGGGTCGACTACGCCAACACCCTGAAGGCACCGGGCTACGCGCTGCTCAACCTCGAACTCGGTTGGAAATTGTCCAACGGACTGACGCTGTTCGCGGACCTGCGCAACCTCACCGACAAGCGCTACGCGGCCGAGTTCGCGGCACTGACCGACGCGCGCATCGACGCAACCGACGTCTTCTACCCGGGTGAGGGCCGCTCGGCCTTCGTCGGCGCGACTTTCCGTTTCTGACAATTCCAGGGGATCAAACCATGCGTACATCACTCATCGCGCTTGGCGCGGCGCTCGTAGCTGCCGCGCCTGCCCACGCCGAAACCGCAGACCAGTCCACCGGCTGGACGCCGTCCGAAATCGTCGTCACCGCTCGCAAGGACGATGGCTACAAGGTCACTGACGCGGCGTCGCTGCGCACGCCCGTGCCGATCCTGGAAACGCCCCAGTCGGTTCAGGTGCTGACCCGCACGCTGATCGACGAGCAGAACCTGACCACGCTGTCCGAAGCTCTGCGCAACATATCGGGTGTCGTCCCGGCGCAGCCGTCCGAAGCCGTTCTGATCAAGCCGATTATTCGCGGCTTCTCGTCCGAGATCTACGTCGATGGACTGCCACAGTATGGCGACGCCTCAACCTACGATCCGTCGAGCCTCGTTGGGGTCGAGCGGATCGAAGTGGCCAAGGGGCCGACATCGCAGCTGTTCAGCGGCGGCACCGGTGCGCCGGTCGGCGGGTTGATAAACGTCATCAGCGCCAGCCCGGAACAGAAGGCGAGCTACAGCGCAGCCTTCCGCACCGGTAGCTTCAGCACGATCCAGCCATCGGTCGATATCAACCAGCCTCTGGGCCGCAATGTCGCGGCACGGATTTCGGCAGAATATGTTCAGGCCGATGATGCCATCGATGCAGTGACCAACAAGCGCATCACCGTGGTGCCGGCGCTGCGGATCGGCTTCGACGACACCAGCCTGGTTCTGCGCGTCAATTACAACCGCATCGAGCAGCTCGAATATGCCGGACTGCCCTTTGCGATGATCGGCTATCCCGGCGTCAACCCGTTCCGCTTCTCAGGCGCAAAGGACGCACCGAAGACGACCATCGAGAACGTCGTCCTGACCGGCGTCTTTTCGCACCGCCTGTCCGACAGCCTCACCGCCCAGCTCCGGGTGCGCAGCTACAACAACACGGTGAACGAGAACGGGAGCTTCCCCTTCTTCGCGTTCTACCCGCCGACCGGGTCGGTCTATCCGATCATCACTGCCCGCATGCCCGGGACCAGGATCAGGGAGATGACCTTTGACGGCAGCCTGACGGGGACGTTCTCGACCGGCCCCATCGAACATGTCCTGATTGCCGGTGCCCAGTACGATCACGTCGACTACCACGGCACCATGGGCTTCAATCTCTTGCCGGCGGGCCTGCTCGACTACGCCGACCCCGCCAGCGACGTGCCGTTCGGTCCGACCGATTTCCCCTACGATACATACGTCAACACCTACCGGACCATCGGCCTCTATCTGCAGGACCAGGTCACGATCGCGGAGCGCATCCATATTTTGGCGGGGCTGCGGTACAGCCGACTGGAGAGCACCGAAGGCTTCAACAACGTCTTCAGCCCCAAGCACAGCTTCAACCGTGTCGACCCCCGTGTCGGTGTCACGTTGGACGTCACCGACGGCGTGTCCCTGTTCGGAGGTTACGCAACGGGCTCCAGGCAATCGATCTTCTTCAACCCCGGGGTAACACCGACCACCCCCGAGACGTCGCAAAGCTGGGAGGGCGGCCTCAAGTTGGCGCTGCGCAAGGCCGGCCTGTCGGGCACGATTGCGGCTTTCCATCAGACCCGCAACAATGTGCCGCTCACCGATCCGTTCGGCGTTCTCGGCACGCGCCAGATCGGTCAGCAACGGTCCAAGGGCATTGAAGCCGATGTGATCTGGGAGCCCGCCAAGAGCTTCTCGCTGCTGGCAAGCTATGCCTACACCCGCGCGCAGGTCACCAAGGACGATCTCACCGGTAATGCCGGCCAGTTTCTGAGCCGCGTGCCAGAGCATAGCGGGCGCATAGCCGCGCGGTATCGGTTCCTCGATGGGGCGCTCAAGGGCTTCGGCCTGGGTGCCGGGATGACGGCAGCATCGGGCGCGTACACGACGCTGCCCAACACCGACAAGACCGGCAGCTATGCGGTCTTCGATGCACAGGCAAGCTACGAAACCGGGCCGTTCAAGCTGAGCGCGACCGTCACCAACCTGACCAACAAGCTCTACTTCCAGCCCTATCTCTACCTCAACCAGTCGGTGGTCCGACCGGGCACGCCCCGCTCGGCCTTCGTGACGCTCAGCGTCAGCTATTGAGGAGGCCGGACATGGAAACCAACCGCCGCACCCTCCTCCAGGGCATGACCGGAGCGGCCTTGCTCGCTCCCTATCTCGCGATCGAAAAAGCCATGGCCGCGCAGGCCACCGGGGGCGCTGCTTCGCCCTCGGCAAATCCGTCTGCTGCCGAACAGACAGCGATGCACGACAAGCACATGGAGGCGATGAACCGCGTCCTGGGGCCGGGCCTGTGGGGGCAGGAGCAGATCGCGATGCTGCTCTACCCCAAGTTCACCGCGCTTGACCTTGTCGGCCCGCACTATTTCTTCGCCTGCCTGTTCGGCGCGAAGGTCCACCTCGTCACGACCGAGAAGGATCTCTCGCCGGTGATGTCCGACCTGGGCCTGGCCATCACACCCACCGTGACGATGGCCGACGCGCCCAAGGATCTCGACGTGCTCTTCGTGCCCGGCGGGACCGAGGGCACACTCTCCGTCATGGGCCGGACGGACACGATGGCGTGGATCCGGGATCGGGCTGCCCGCGCCAAGCACATCACCAGCGTCTGCACCGGCTCGATGGTGCTGGCCAAGGCCGGCTTGCTGAAGGGCAAGCGCGCGACCTCGCACTGGGTCGCCCGCGACGTGCTGGCTGATTTCGGGGCGATCCCGGTCAATGAGCGTGTGGTCAAGGATGGCAATATCCTGACCGGCGCCGGGGTCTCGGCAGGCCTCGATTTCGCGATAGCCTTGGTCGAGCAGCTCCGCGGGCGGGCCTATGCCGAAGCTCTGGTCCTGCAGGGGGAATATGCCCCCGGTCCCTCGATCAAGGGCGGCACGCTGGCCACGACCTCTGCGCCTGTCGGCGAGATGATGAGCGAGATGTTCGCGCCTGTCGCCGGCATGTTTCGCGCCATGGCCAAGAGCTGATCCCCATTTTCAAAACATCCAGCATTCAAGGAAAGTACAGTGAAAACTTCTATTATTGCTCTCGCGTCTGCCCTTCTGGCTACCACGCCGGCCTGGGCCGATGAGGCCGCTGACAATGCCAATCCCGACAACCGGGACATCATCGTAACCGGCACCAAGCTTTCGGGCGACTTCGGCGCGAAATCCGGCATTCCGATCGCGAAGGTGCCGCAGTCGATCCAGATTGTGACGGCGGACGAGATCATCGAGCAGGGTGCCCGCTCCGTCGGCGACCTGCTGCGCAACGTGCCCAGCGCCAACCCCGGTTATTCCCGGGTCGGGGCCTATCAGTCGTTCAGCCTCAAGGTGCGCGGCTTCCTTGCCGACCAGATGCGCAATGGTATCCGCCAGCGCTACTATGAAGATGTCGATGCTTCCGCGCTGTCCAATATCGATCGCGTCGAGGTGCTGAAAGATCCGTCGGGCGTGCTCTACGGCCAGTCGGCCGTGGGCGGCATTGTCAGCATCATCACCAAGCAGCCGCAGGACAGCCAGTTCGGCAGCTTCGCCGTCACGCTCGGCCAATATGATCAGAAAATGCTGACCGTTGACATGAACACCGGCCTCGCACCTGGGCTGGCAGTGCGGGTAACCGGCGAAGTCGAACGGTCCGGCACCTTCGTTGACTATCAGGACATGAACCGCAAGAATGTCGCGTTCAACCTGCTCTACGCGCCGTCCGACAGCGTCGCGGCGCATCTGGTTGCGGAATATGTCGAACGCGACACGCAGCGCAATCCCGGCCTGCCCATTCCGGGCACGGTGCAAAGTAACGGCGCCCGCGCGCTGTCCCGCAGCCTCTACCTTGGGGAACCGGCGGTTGACGCCCTGACTGCGAATGCCCCGCTCGTGCAGGCCTGGGTCGATGTGAAGCTCTCGGACAACTGGACAGTGACGCCCCGCATCCAGTATCAGGAATTCAACAGCAGCTTCCTTCAGATCCGGCTACGCGCGCCGGATGCCCTCGATCCGACGACGATCACGCGGAACGGCCGCATCGGCCGCGAGGATGACAGCTATACGATTGCCCAGCTCGACATGTCGGGGCGGCTCGAAACCGGCCCGATCACCCACAAGCTGCTGATCGGCTATGAATACGACCATGAGCGGGGCCGGTTCACCCAGAGCAACCTCACCAATGTCACCTCGATCAATGTGCTGGCGCCGGTCTATGCCTTCTGGCCGCAGGCGCATGCGGGCGACCGGCTCACCGACGAGCGGCAGCGCTCCATCGCCGTCGTCCGCTTCCGCCGGGGCAGCCCCTTGCGGCACCGCATTTTCCTTCCTTCCGGGTTCCTGTCGCTCGCTCACGATGCCGGCCTCCCGTCGGTGCGCGAAATCCGCACCCGCTGCTGGCGCTTGCCGGACCCGAAGCGCAGTTCCGCAGCGGCAAACAGGCGATCGACGATCATGTAGTTGGCCCGGACCCGATAGTTCACCAGTTCGGACGTACTGCCTTCGGGGCCGACCACGAAGATTGGCGGCATCTCGCCCTGGGCTACACCGCGCGGGAATTCGATGAAGACCTGGCGACCGTCATCAAATGCCCTCAGTGGCTTCCACGGTGCACGATCACCCGCAATCTCGTAACGGAAATTGACGCGGGTGAGATCGATGCCCGACGCGACGGGCTCCGCGGCTCTGGCCTCGGCATTCTGGCGGCGGAGCGCGATGAGCTGGTCTTGCGGATACTGCCACGAGACAGAGGCCATGTAGGTCTTCTCGGTCGAGCGCAGCTCGATGTGGTAAGTGCGTGAGGTGGTGTTGATGACGAGGTTCGTCATCAGCGCTGCCCGCGTCGGTTTGACCAGAATGTGGACCTGCCGCGATGCACCCACCCCGCTTTCGGTGTCGCCGATGATCCAGCGAACGGTATCGCCAGCAGCGACGGGGCCGGCGCCGACGAGCTGTTCACCGGGTTGCAGGCTTATGTCGGTGATCTGCCCCGGTGCGGTGTAGACCTGATAGAGCGCTCCATCGACGAACGGATAAACCTGAATGGCATTGATGAAGCCGTTCCTCACCGGCTGCATGCGCGCGGCGGCATTGGCGGCGTTCACACGGGATGCTGGATCAGGCAGGTCGGGCGTTGACGGTCCGTCCTTGCCGACCGGTTTCAGCTGACCCGGTAGCGGCAGTACCTGCGGCATTTCGACTACGCGGACGGGTGCCGGTGTTTCGGCCGCTTGCATGGCTGCGGGCGCATCGTCGAAATTGATGGCTGGTGGCTTCTGCACCGTGGCGCAGCCGCCCAGCGTGGACGTGACCAGCAGCAGAGGCAGCGCAGATCTGCGCACGGCGGGGATGGCTGCGAACAGGAAAGCCGGGAACCTCGGGCTCGCGGCTCGGCGCAAGGTGGATGTCATTGTCCAAGCTCCTTCGACCAATTGATGGCGTTGACGTAGATGCCGAGCGGATTGACCCGGAGTTTCTCGGGATCGCGGGGCGGCTGCACGGCGATGGTGAGAATGGCGGTCCAGCGCTCGGTCGCAGCGAGCACACCGTCCTGATAGGTTCGCTGGACCCAGGCGACGCGGAACGAGCTGGGCGAAGCCCGGATCACGCTGGAAACATCGATCGCGACCTGCGTCTTCCCGACTTTGGCAAAGGGATCATTTGCACGGGCATAGTCGCCAAGCGAGAGTGCCCCGGCCTGCGTCGTGAAGTCATAGGCGCGCAGCCAGTTCTGGCGCACGATGATCGGGTCAGCCGGAATGCTCCTGACCTGCTCGATAAAGCGCGCGAGATAGAACGCGATCTGTGGGTCGCTCGGCTGATAGTCGGCGGTCGCTGGAGCAACGGCCTGGGCCTGTCCCAGATGGTCGACCTGTACCACCCAGGGCACGATCGAGCCGCTGGCGGTCTGCCAGACCAGCGCTGCGGACAGGCCTGCTGACAATGTCAGGGAACCGAAAGCCATGAGCCGCCAGTTGCGGGCCTGGACGCGGGCCGAACCGATACGGTCGTCCCAGATCTGCGCTGCGCGTTGGTACGGTGTCTCTCGTGCGGGCGATTTGCCGTAGTGGGTCGATGGTCTCTTGAAGATGCTCATGGTTCAGTCGCTTTCTGAGAGGTTGATGGAAGCACCGCCGCCGTGGCTGTCCCCCGATTTGACGGCGTGCGCGGCGACCTGAACGCCTTGGGAAAGCTGCTGATTGCGCTTCATGCGCTTGGCCCAATCGGGCTGCCCCTCGGCAGCTACGGTGGTTGCAGCAGCGGCAGCCGCCGGTTCTGCATCGGCTGTGGCGCCCGCAATCTCGGCAGCAGCATTGGCGCCGGACTGGTAGCTCGATTTCAGGCTGTCTGCGGCCTTCGGCGTCCCATACGGTGACCGTGGCCGTGACATAGGCCATGCCGGCATAGTCGGCGCCGAGTTCCTGGAGCGCGAGATCGGCATCTGCCGCCTTGTTTGCAGCGTCGGTGTCGACGAGGACCGATGCCTCGTTGGTCATCACCTCCTTCAGGATCGCAGCGACGCTTTTGCGCTTGGCGAACCATTGCCGTCTGATCTTCGTCAGCAGCTTGGTCGTATCGGTCTTGTCGAGCAGGATCGCGCGTGTCGCCCACCGGTAAGGAAAGGCCAGGCGATTGAGCTCGTCGAGCAGGCCCGGCGTGGTGGCGGTCGGAAAGCCGGTGATGGTGAGAACTCGCAAATGCGACACGCCCAGGCGCGGCTCGAGGCCGCCGGTCAGCGGTTGATCGGCGAGCAGCGCATCAAGGTACATCGGCGTCTCGGGCACGCGGACCCGGTGCCGCTTGGTCGAGACGCAGCCGTGGAGGTAGGTCAGCGTTTCGGCGTCATCGAGCCAGCGGCATTCGGGCATGAAGGTTTCGATCAGCCGCAGGATGCGATCGGTGCGGTCTGCAAAGCCACTCAGGACTTCGAATGGCTCGATGCCGGAATGCTCCCGGCCTTCGTAGAGCCAGGTTTCTGCGCGGGAGGCATCTTCCGCCGGCGGCAGATAGCAGATGGTGAGGAAGTAGGCGGACTCGAAGTGTGCGCCGGCCTCCTCGAAATCGGCCTTGCGCTCGGCATCGATCAGCGCGGACGCGGGGTCAGGAAACCGGCTCGTCGGATAGTTTGCAGCGGCGTGGCGATCCGCTTCCACGAAAATGGCCCAACCCGATCCCAGCCGCCGGAAAGCATTGTTGAGCCGTCCGGCGACTGCGACCAGTTCGGCGGGCACGGCGGAATCGAGATCCGGCCCGCGGAATTGTGCTGTCCGTTGAAAGCAGCCGTCCTTGTTGAGAACAATGCCTTCGCCGACGAGTGCGGCCCACGGAAGGAAGTCGGCGAGCCGACTATTGCGGTTACGGTATTCGGCCAGGTTAAACATGGGCGGCCCCTCAGACGGAAAGATGGCCGGGGATGCGCAGATGGCGGCGCACCACATCGACGAAGAGCGGATCGCGTTTGGCAGCCCAGACCGCGACGACATGGCCGATGGCCCAGATCCCGATGCCGATGAGCCAGAGGCGTAGGCCGAGGCCGACGGCGCCTGCGAGCGTGCCATTCAGGATGGCGAGACCGCGCGGTGAGCCGCCCAAAAGGATCGGCTCTGTGAGCGCCCTATGAACCGGGACCGTATAGCCCGCGATCTCGCCGCCTTGATCACCGCCGCTTATCATCAGACGAGCGCACCGCCGCCGAACGAGAAGAACGAGAGGAAGAAGCTCGACGCGGCAAATGCGATCGAGAGACCGAAGACGATCTGGATCAGCCGGCGGAAACCGCCTGACGTGTCGCCGAACGCCAGCGTCAGGCCCGTGGTGATGATGATGATCACCGCGATGATCTTGGCTACCGGGCCTTCGATCGACTGAAGGATGGATTGCAGCGGGGCTTCCCAGGGCATGGACGAGCCCGAAGCGTGGGCGGCGGGCGCCATGACGGTGGTGAGGATGATCGCGGACAGGGCCGTTGTCAGGCGGCGATAGGGACGACGGACAGGCGCATTCATTGGCAGGCTCCTTCTTCAGGCTGAGGGATGATGGGAGTGACGTGGTAGTCACCGTCCGGCCCCAGGCCCTCGACGCGGGCGAGTTCGACCAGGCGGCGAGAGGCACCGCGGCCGGCGAGGACGGCGATGAGATCGATGGTTTCCGCGATCAGCGCGCGGGGCACGGTTACGACGGCTTCCTGGATGAGTTGCTCCATCCGTCGGAGCGCGCCGATGGCGCTGCCAGCGTGGATCGTCCCGATCCCGCCGGGATGTCCGGTGCCCCAGGCTTTGAGGAGATCGAGGGCTTCGCTCCCGCGCACCTCGCCGACCGGAATGCGGTCGGGGCGAAGACGGAGCGACGAACGCACCAACTCGGACAGTGATGCGACACCGTCCTTGGTGCGCATGGCGACGAGGTTCGGCGCGGTGCATTGCAGCTCGCGCGTATCTTCGATGATGACGACGCGATCGTCGGTCTTCGCGACTTCGGCCAGGAGCGCGTTGGTGAGCGTGGTCTTGCCGGTCGAGGTGCCGCCCGCGACCAGGATATTCCAGCGGGTGGCAACGCCTGAGCGCAAGGCCTCGGCCTGATCGCTCGCCATGATCCCGGCCGCCACATAGTCAGCGAGCGTAAAGACCGCGACGGCAGGTTTGCGGATGGCGAAGGTGGGCGCGGCGACGACAGGTGGGAGCAGGCCCTCGAACCGCTCCCCCGTTTCGGGAAGCTCGGCGGATACGCGCGGCGCGTTGGCATGAACTTCGACGCCGACATGGTGCGCGACCAGGCGAACGATGCGTTCGCCGTCGGCGGGAGACAGATGCTCGCCGGTATCGGAGAGTCCTTCCGACAGGCGGTCGACCCAGAGCCGTCCGTCGGGATTGAGCATGACTTCGACGACTGAGGGGTCTTCGAGCAGGCGGGCGATGGCGGGACCGAGCGCCGTGCGCAGCATGCGCGCGCCGCGTACCGACCTTTGCGAATTATGGTGTGAAGCCGCCATTGGGTCCCCGTTTCAGCGGGGAGAACAGGCGCTCCCCGGCTTGGGGATGATTAAGAGAGCCAGAAATTTGCCCGGTTCAACAGGTTTCGGTCGTAGTAGAAGCGTGGCGTGCAAATACAGGGAAACGGCGGAGTTCCGGCGTCAGGCAGGGTTCGCCTCGTTGGTCAAAACGGAAGCATATGCTGTCCGCACCATTTCGCCTGCCCGCCGCCAAAATGGACGTTATGACGGTCACAAAGCCCCTTCGTGACCGTTGTAACCGGCATCAAGGCTCGCTGCCGTTCGTTCGCAGCCCGTGGAGGGTAGAGGATTGAATGGCACGATGACCCCCGCGCAAGTTCAATTGCCAACTCTGCAAAAAATGTATAGATAGGCAGCATCTGTACAATGTCAGGACATGCTACATGAATGCGCAACGAGGCAAATTGGTGAGCGGAGGTCGGTTGCAGGTTCCGGCCGACATTCGGCGTGCCCTCGGCCTCGCCGATGGCGACCCGGTCTTGTTGCGCATCGTCGATGGCGAGTTGCATGTGCGGCCCGTGCACAATGCGCTGAGCCGGGTGCAGGCGCGCCTGCGCGCGCATATTCCTGCCGGGATCAGCCTCTCTGACGAATTGATCGCTGAGCGCAGGCAAGCATCCGAGCATGAGTGATGTTCGTTATGTGCTCGATGCCTCGGCATTGCTGGCGGCGATGATGGGTGAGCGTGGGGCGGAGACGGTCGAGGCGCACTTTGCCGACGCCTGCATCAGCACGGTTAATCTCTCCGAGGTCGTGGCAAAACTGACCGAGCGCGGCGTGCCCGCCGATTCCATTGAAGAAAGCCTGTCCGATCTCGACCTCGATGTGCGCGATTTCGACACACCGCAGGCTCTGCGCGCCGGGGCCATGCGCAACATCACCAGATCGAAGGGTCTGTCCTTGGGGGATCGGGCTTGTCTTGCGCTGGCCGGTGAACTCAAGGCCATCGCCCTGACAACGGACGCGGCATGGGCGGAGATCGATCTTGGGATAGCGGTCGAACTGGCCAGGTAAGAACTTCGTTCACCGTTCTGTACCACCAGCGCTGGAAGACACGTCTTCCGGGATTTCCTGCCGCAACTTGGGGCCTTTCGCGAGCCGACGACCGAGCGAGGTGACAAAAGCGTCATAGCGTTCGCCAGCTTTGGCCCGGGCGGCCTGTGCCGCCGGTTCGGGCAAGGTCGGCGTGGTCGCCAACCAGAAGCGGATGAAGACTGCCAGGGTCTCCACCGCTATCCCTACATCTCGGTCCATCCGCATCATTCGCCGATCGATTTGGTCGAGACGTTTTGCCAGTGCCGCCTCGCGGCGATCGGCAGCATCGGGCGAAAGGAAAGAAGCAATCGCAGCCTCGGCCACCAGTGACTGCGACTGATTGCGGCGAGCAGCATAGTCAGCCAGCATCGTCATGACTTCGGGATCGAGATAGACGGAAATCTGGGTCTTCTTTTTGCGGAGGGACATGGCGATCATATCTCCATGCCATCGTCGAAGTCGAGTGATGCCTGCCGGGCCACGCCCTGCATGATGCCGGTCAGCCGTTGATTGCGCGCGGCCAGATCGTCATCCTCGTCGGTGTGATCGCCATCGAGATCAAACTCGTTCTGGACGGGTTGCCGGTTCTCGACAGGTTGGCTGAGACTTAGCTCGGGCTGCTGCCGCCGTTCGGAATCGGTCGTATCGTCGTCCTCACCACTTGCGACCGGCGCTGCCGGAGCGGACGCAATCTTTGGCGGCAGGGCCAAGCCCGTCCAGTCGTCTGCCTGCACGTTCTTCGGAGCGGCCAAAGCGGGCGGCGGCAAGATCCGTTCCTTGAAGCGCGCGTCCTCGTAATAGCGGGCCTTCTTGGCTCTGATCGGCGGAATGCCGGCGACCATCACGATTTCATCGGCGGGTGGCAGTTGCATGATCTCGCCCGGCGTCAGCAAGGGGCGCGCTGTCTCCGAACGCGATACCATCAAATGCCCGAGCCAGGGCGAGAGCCGGTGCCCGGCATAGTTGCGCATCGCCTTCATTTCGGTGGCTGTGCCAAGCGCGTCCGATACGCGCTTGGCGGTGCGCTCGTCGTTGGTCGCGAAACTCACACGGACGTGGCAGTTGTCGAGGATCGAATTGTTGGGGCCGTAAGCCTTTTCGATCTGGTTCAGGGACTGCGCGATCAGGAAACTCTTCAGCCCGTAGCCCGCCATGAACGCAAGCGCGCTTTCGAAGAAGTCGAGGCGGCCCAGGGCAGGAAACTCGTCCAGCATAAAGAGCAGCCGGTGCCGCCCGCGCTTCGCCTGCAAATCCTCGGTGAGACGGCGCCCGATCTGATTGAGCAGGAGCCGGATGAGCGGTTTGGTACGGTTGATGTCGGATGGCGGGATGACGAGGTAGAGCGTCGTCGGATGCTGCCCGCCGACAATATCGGTGATGCGCCAGTCGCAGCGCCGTGTCACTGCCGCGACCACCGGATCACGATAAAGGCCAAGGAAGGACATGGCCGTGGACAGCACGCCCGAGCGCTCATTGTCCGATTTGTTGAGCAGCTCGCGGGCTGCGCTGGCGATGACTGGATGCGGGCCGTCCTTCCCCAGATGCGCCGTCGTCATCATCGCGGCGAGGGTCGATTCAATGGGCCTCCTGGGATCGGAAAGGAAAGCGGCGACGCCGGCAAGCGTCTTGTCGGCTTCGGCGTAAAGCACGTGGAGGATCGCGCCTACCAGCAGGGCGTGGCTGGTCTTTTCCCAGTGATTGCGCTTCTCGAGGCTGCCTTCGGGATCGACCAAGATGTCCGCAATGTTCTGAACGTCGCGCACTTCCCACTCGCCGCGCCGGACTTCGAGCAGCGGGTTGTAGGCGGCCGATTTCGCATTCGTCGGATCGAACAGCAGCACCCGCCCGAAACGCGCCCGGAAACCCGCGGTGAGTTGCCAGTTCTCGCCCTTGATGTCGTGAACGATGGCGGAGCCCGGCCATGCGAGCAGCGACGGCACGACCAGGCCGACGCCCTTGCCTGACCGGGTCGGGGCGAAGCACAGCAAATGCTCCGGTCCATCGTGCCGCAGATAGTCATGGTGGAAACGCCCGAGCACCACACCGTCCGGACCGAGCAGACCGGCTGCGCGAACCTCATTCGGCTCCGCCCAGCGCGCCGAACCGTAAGTCTCGACCTTCTTCGCTTCGCGTGCGCGCCAGACCGACATGGCGATCGCAACGGCGACCGAGATGATGCCGCCAGACGCCGCGACATAGGCGCCTTCGATGAAGATGGCCGGGGCATAGGCATCGAAGCCATACCACCACCAGAAGAACGAGGGAGGCGGATAGAACGGGAAGCCGAAGAGGTGAAACCACGGGCTGCCCAGTTCCGGTTGGAATGCGAGGCGCCAGGCTACCCATTCGGTCGCAGCCCATGTGGTCGTGAGCACGATCAGGAAGACGGCGATGATCTGGCCCCAGAGGATTTTGGTGGCGGCCATGGAAAGTCCTTTCGAGAGGGTGGGTGAGAGGCCGAGGCCGCGTTTGCGGGCAAAGCTCCAGTCGATGCCGCCGTCGGCGCGGGCCACGCCCGAGACGTGGCGACCAAGGTGCTTTTCGAGAGCGGGCGTCCAGGGCACGAGTTGGAAGCCGAGACCATCGTCGAGCATCGCGAAACGGCCTGAAGCAAGCGCCAGACGCTGCCGGTAAGAGCCGGCGACATATTCGCCGCCTCCGGTCTGATTGAAGGGCTTGCCGGTCTCGGCGGAGAGCTTCTCGCCTACCGCCGCGATCTCCTGGCCCCGCAACGTCTCGATGAGATTGCTGGCAAAGCGGACCTGAGTGCCGCGCTGGACGGCAAGGCCCTGCTTCATGAGATGTTCGGCCCTGCGATCCAGAGCCTCGCGCACTTCGCCGCCGAAACCGCTGTCGGACATCGGGGCAGGCGCGCGGGCGATAGCTTGCCGGTCCAGCCAGGTCGCGCCAGAGGCCGTGATCTGGCGGTCGATGTCGAGGTCCGACCGGACGGCCAGGGCTACGCGCCGAACGCCGCGGGCATCGTCAAAGCTGCGCAGTTCGACCATCGAGCCCGGCGCACTGTCGCCCGCCGCATCAAGGTCGGAAAGCCTGATGTGATGGGTACGACCATCAAGGCCGTCGACCACGGCAAAGGCACTGCCCCTCAGCTCATCGTCGAGACCGCGCGCCACCAGGCGACCGACGACCGGCTGGTCAAGATGTTCGGCTGCCAGCACGTAACTCGCCGACGCGCGCTCGATCCCCCCGATCGGTCAGTGCCCGGTGCATGCGCTTGATGATGTCGCCGCGTTCGCCGATTTCGCGCAAGGTCGCTTCGGCCTTGTCGTCGATGTTCCATTGGCCGGGACCGATCTGCGTCGCGAGGCCGAGGGTTTCCAGCTTGCGGAGCCGCCCGACCTTGAGCGTCTGGAACGGATCAGGTTCACCACCCGGCAGCCGAGCCACATCGATGACACCGTTCCTGCGGCGATCGCGCACCAGTTGCCGATCGAGCTGGGTCCAGCGTTCGGCGCCGATCTGCTGATCGAGGGAACGGCGTATATCGAGATCGGTCCGCGGTCCCAGTTCCTGCGTGATGAGGTCGCGTGCCCGATCCCGCATGCCTTCCTTGATGTAGTCCCGGGCAATGACGAGATCGTACCCATCGTCGCGCACGCCGCGGACGATCAGGTGAACATGAGGATGCTCGGTGTTCCAATGGTCGACGGCGGCCCAATCGAGCCGGGAGCCGAGATCCCTTTCTATCTGACCGACCAGTTCTCGGGTGAAGCTTTTCAGATCCGCCATCTCCAGTGCGTCGTCAGGTGAGACGATGAAGCGGAAGTGATGGCGATCGTCCTTGCAGCGCTCTGCAAACTCGGCAGCATTGACGTGGCCTGGCTCCGCGCCGAACAGGCGGGCCTTCGCGCCATCGCGGGTGACGCCTTCGCGGCGCAGGTAGTCGAGATGGGTCGCCAGCGGCGCGCTACGCGCCTTGAGCCGAACGATGCGTGCCTTGACGACGGCGCCGCGCGTGCGTGCGGTGATGAGCCGGTTAGCGTGGATGCTGGCGCGTTGTCCGCGGCCGAAGCGCGAGGTGTGGCCAGACTTGATGCGTCCGGTCAGCGAGATGCCGCCGCCAGCTCGCTGGGCTGCTGCCAATGCCTGGGCGATGAACGGCCGTGCGCGCTGCGAACCCGATGAACGAACGCGGCCGGGACGGATGCGAAACTCGCGGTCATCGGCCATCGGCGCACCGGACAATGTGCAAATGACGGTGAAAAATCAGACTGTTAGATGGGTTCAGCACCTTGCCGATACCCGGCGCAATGTGTGCGAAGGCCGCAAAAACCTCGGAAAAGCAACCAACCGACCGGGGCACAACGTGCGCCCTTTTATCCTGCCCTCCTTCGGTCGTGGTGACAGTCTCCCCCGATCCTCCGCTATCGTGCGAGGCGATGCGATGGGCGGATGCAGCGATCATCGAAGACCATCCCCCGCCGCCCGCGCTACAAACAGCCCATGCGGTTGCGGTTGAGCCGCAAGTTCGCTGGCCTGTGAAGGCTTGGCGAATTGCTGATCGGCGGTCCCGGTGGATGGCATGCTGGATGCCGCCGCGCGTGCAACGAAGATCGGTGAACGTGTCCAGGCAAAGCGATCGACCATGGCAATCGTGGTCGTATTTACCGCATCAGCCTGGCCAATCGCAGGTGAAACCACCGCGACATAGGCACGCGTTTCAACGGGCAACGGTCTGCCCCTGAGCGCAGCTTCATAGCGCCCGGGACCGGCATTATAGGCAGCGATCCAGCCTGGCGATCCGTAGCGATCGAACAGTTCGCGGATATAGCCAGCGCCCGCGATGATGTTGTCATGCGGGTCGAAAGCATTCGCCCCCAATCGGTGTCGGGCGCGCAGATAATCCCACGTCGCAGGCATGATCTGCATGAGGCCCATTGCGCCCTTGGGCGAAACGGCGCGAGGCTTGCCGCGACTTTCCGCATGCATGATGGCGTGCAGCCAGGCGGGAGGAATCGCAAAGCGCGACGCGCCCTCGGCAATGAATTCGCCGAATGGAACGCCGGGCATTGCGCGCTCGGCCGCAGCCGATTGCGCGAGCGTGGCGGTCGGTAAGAGGCAGAAGCCAATCAGGCCGGAAAGGGAAAGGAGTGCGGAGCGGCGCATGGCATCAATCCCGTGCATCGCGCTTGGAAAGGCGATTCCAGTGCAGCGACCAGGACATGCCATCGGCGCCGTCGCGGAACAGATTGGCGCGAACGGGCTGCGGAAGAGCGGGATCGTCAATGATCAGCGCGATGAAGTTGCCAGCGCGTTCACCTGTGCGCTTCCAGCCCGCACCGATCTCAGGTCCGACTTCCATGCCGTCGGCGTGGCGGAGGTGAACGCGATAGTCCGGCGCATTGTCGGTATCGGATGGTTCGGCATGCACGATGTCGATTTCGCGGCAATGGGCGAAGGTATGGATGCGTCCGACAAAGCCGTCCGTCGTTTCAGTGAACGTGCCGATCTGTGGCATGGAGAATCTCCTTGGGTTGCAGGTTCAAATTCCGACTGGCGAGCAACGGCGCGGCCGGGCGGTGGCGGTCAGCGCGCCGTTTGGTGGGCGTTTGCGCGCCAGACGAATTGGCCGCGGGCCGTTTCATCCGTGTAGATTGGCGTCGCTCGTCCGATGATCGAGCGCGCCGGTACCGGGCCGAAATAGCGGCCGTCGAGACTGTCCCGCACGGCGGAATTCATCAGGAAGACAGTGCCTGCGGAAATGTGGCGACAGCCCCGCCAAACCGGCAATCCGCGTCCTTTGCGGTCGTGATCGAGCGCCTCGCCAAAGACCACGCCATCAATGGTGATCGTGTTCGTCAGCCGGCAGACGGTCTGTCCCGGCAATGCCGCAACATGCTTCATCAGCGGCACGCCCCGACCGAGATAGCCGCGCGCCGCCGTAAAATCCGCCAGCGGCCGCGACGGTGCCACGGCGACCAGATCACCAACGCGAAGATCATGCGGGGGTTCGAGATCGTAGAGACCTACTGGGACACTGGCCGACGCATTCCAGACGAGCCGGAGCGGCACAGGGAGGAACGACGCGATGCCAATTCCCAGCACGGAGAAATACGTCGTCATGACATAACCGAAGCGGGTGTGGATTCACATCCGAAGTGCAACGGGTTGAAAGTTTCGGCTGGAGTTTTGAA
>NZ_BMZA01000007.1 GCF_014652555.1 Novosphingobium colocasiae | reverse complement strand
CTCCAGCCGAAACTTTCAACCCGTTGCACTTCGGATGTGAATCCACACCCGGATCAAGTCCGGGATGACGAAAATCAGGGGCTCGCTGCTCCGTTTGTGTGAGCGAAAGGCAAATTCTAATTGTAGACGCA
The DNA here is from genome assembly GCF_014652555.1 of Novosphingobium colocasiae. Classification (GTDB taxonomy): domain Bacteria; phylum Pseudomonadota; class Alphaproteobacteria; order Sphingomonadales; family Sphingomonadaceae; genus Novosphingobium; species Novosphingobium colocasiae. Next base: position 152,908 of record NZ_BMZA01000007.1, on the reverse strand, counting down.
GGCGTCGAACCCTTCGCGCCGCACGGTGCCGATCCGGGCCGAGATGGTGTTACCGTAGCGGCGGGTGAAGCCGGTGGGGTTGCTGACCGAGCGGGTCTTGGGGCTGGGCAGGGCGGCGGCGATGCGCGCCGCTTCGATGCGCGATAGGTTGGCGGCCGACTTGTCGAAATAGCGCTGTGCGCCGGCTTCGACGCCATACGTGCCGATCCCGGTTTCGGCGACGTTGAGGTAGACCTCCATGATCCGCCGCTTGTCCCACAGCGATTCGATCAGGAAGGTAAACCACACTTCCAGACCCTTGCGCAGGTAGCGGGTGAAGCCGTCACCCTGCCACAGGAACACGTTCTTGGCGGTCTGCTGGCTGATGGTCGAGCCGCCGCGCAGCCGCCCCCCGGCGGCATTGCGCTTCATCGCGTTCTCGATCGCCTTGGTGTCGAACCCGTTGTGCGTGCAGAACGCGCCGTCTTCGGCGCCGATGGCGGCGTCGATCATGTTGCGGTCGATCCGCGACAGCGGCTGCCAGTCCTTGGTGATGCCGTTGGCGTCCACCACCATCGTCACCGTCAGCGGCGGCGGCACAAAGCGATAGAGCAGCGTGAGGCCGATCGAGACGGCAAGGAACCACATCACGGTCTTGGCAACGATTCGCAGCACCTGGTCGCGCTTCCTGTCTGGGGTGGCGTGAAGTCCCAGCGATTGCCCGAGTGTGCCGCTGCAGGCAAGCGCCGGCATGGCATCCCCCGGCGGATTTGCGCCGTTTTCCGGCGATGCAAAAAAATCATCACGCAGTATATTGTCAACTAAAAGAGTTGAGTTTATTTCCTCCACACGTTTCGCGATCAGCGCGCAATGCGAGAACCCTGCTCATGACGTTCAGAAAGATAGACTTGGCTCCCGATCGCGGCAGCGCCCCGGCGCATTCGCGCGAGGCGACCGATCCCATTGCCGAGCCGCTCGCTGCCGTAGCCAAGGCTCTTAAGGGTATGCGCTACGGGGCGATCCATCTCGTCGTCCATGACGGCAAGGCGGTTCAGCTCGAAGTGACCGAGCGCCGCCGCTTCAACCCGTAATCGACGCTTTCGATACCGACCCTCTTTGGGTTCCGGCGCAGGCGTCAACGCCGCGCGAGCACCATCGCCTCACCACACCATAGGCCAACAGCGCAGACCGGACCCCCGGATGCCACGGTTACCCATCAGGGGGAAAACATGAAGTCTCACGTCCACAAGGCGCGCCTGCGCGCCGCGATTGCGCCTGCCGCGCTTGTTCTCACGCTGGGCGGCGCGCTTGTCGCCACGCCGGCCATTGCTCAGGAAGCGACCGTCGCCGCACCGCAGGTGAACGACGACGGCAACCCGCGCGGCGAAGTCATCATCGTCACCGCCCGCCGCCGCGCCGAAACCGCGCAGGCCGTGCCGCTGGCGATCTCGGTCATCCGTGGTGACAGCATTGAGGCGACCGGCAACTTCAACGTCGTCAAGCTCCAGCAGCTCGCGCCGACGCTGCAGGTCTACACCTCGAACCCGCGCAATACCTCGGTCAACATCCGGGGCCTGGGCGTGCCGTTCGGCCTCACCAGCGACGGTTTCGAGCAGGGCGTGGGCATCTATGTCGACGACGTCTACAATTCGCGCGTCGCCGCTGCCACGTTCGACTTCCTCGATGTGGCGCAGGTCGAAGTGCTGCGCGGGCCGCAGGGCACGCTCTATGGCAAGAACACCACCGCCGGCGCGATCAACATCACCACCAACCAGCCGACCTTCGATTTCGAAGGGCGCGCCGAACTCACCGTGGGCAACCTCAACTATCGCCAGGCCAAGGCTGCCATTTCCGGCCCGCTGTCTGATCAGTTCGCCGCGCGCATCGCCGTCGCCGCGACCAGCCGCCGCGGTACGCTGTACAACGTGACCTCGCAGCGCTGGATCAACGAACAGGACAACCTTGGCCTGCGCGGCCAGTTGCTGTTCAAGCCGACCGACAATTTCAGCCTCACGCTTTCGGGCGATTACAGCAAGCAGGACCCGGAATGCTGCGGCACCGTGTTCGTGCGCGTCGGCAAGACCCAGCGCGCGCTTAATCGCCAGTTCGATGCGCTGGCCGCTGCGCAGGGTTATGAACCACCCAGCCGCGATCCGTACAAGCGCCTGACTGATCTCGACAGCCAGCTCAACGCCACCAACAAGATCGGCGGCGCATCGCTGCGCGCCAAGTGGGACGTGGGCGGCGGCACGCTGACCTCGGTCACCGCGTGGCGCTTCTGGGACTGGAAGCCGGCGAATGACCGTGACTTCACCGGCCTCTCGGTCGTCGCCAAGTCGCAGAACCCGTCGCAGCAGGACCAGTACAGCCAGGAATTCCGCTACAATCACGAAAGCGAGAAGATCGATTACGTCATCGGCCTGTTCGGCTTCAAGCAGCGGATCTACACGCAAGGGACCGAACAGCAAGGCGTCAATGCCTCCAAGTGGGTGCTCGCTCCGTCGAGCGATCCCTTTGCGCCGGCCAACAATCCCGCCACGCTGGCGGGCCTGACCGCCAGCAACACCCAGTGGCTCAAGAGCACCAGCGCCGCACTGTTCGGCCAGGTGAGCTGGAAGGTGACCGACCAGCTTACTGTCCAGCCCGGCGCGCGCCTGAACTATGACAAGAAGTCCGGCTTCTATCAGCGGATCGTGACGAACGCTGCCGGGGCGGTCATCAGTTGCACGCCCATTCCCGAGCCGGGCACGGTGGCCGGAGGCTCTTCGGCTTGCGGTGTTTACCAGCCGCAGGTCAGCGCGCCATCAGACAGCGCGTGGAACTTCACGTATGACTTCAACGTCAACTACAAGCTGGCGCGCGATGTCCTCGCCTATGCGACCTATGCCAAGAGCTTCAAGACGCTGGGCATCAACCAGAACGGCCTGCCGCTCAATGCGGACAATACCGTCAATTACGATGCCGGCACGGTGAAGCCGGAGTCGGTCAACCACTATGAAGTGGGCCTGAAAACCCAGTTCTGGGGCCGCCGCGCCACCTTCAACCTCACCGCGTTCCGCACCGATATCAAGAACTTCCAGGCCACCGTGAACGGCGGCCAGTTCGGCACCGTGCGCGGCTATCTGGCCAATGCCGGCAAGGTGCGCTCGCAGGGTGTCGAGGCCGACTTCAAGGTTGTCGCCAGCGACCGGCTCACCGGCTATGTCAACGGTGCGTACACCGATGCCAAGTACAAGAAGTTCGACAACGCGCCGTGCCCGCCGGAGCTTTCGGGCGGTACCTTGCAGCCGATCGGTGCCGTTCCGGACTATTCGAACGCCGGCGTTCCCGGTACGCTCAGCCCGCGCCAGTGCGACATCTCGGGCGCGCGTCTGCCCGGCGTTTCAAAGTATGCCCTGTCCTACGGCGCGGAATACAACATCCCGCTGACCCTGCTGGCCAAGGAAGGCCAGATCTACGCCGGGGTTGACGGCAACTACCGCTCGCACTGGAACTCGAACGCTTCGCCGTCGGCTTATACCGATGTGAAGGGCTATGCGCTGACCAACTTCCGCGCCGGTTTCCGCGGGCAGGGCATCGACGTGTTCGGCTGGGTCCGCAACGCTTTCGATGTAAAATACATCGACCTCCTCCAGGTCGCCCCCGGCAACACCGGCCTGATCGCCGGCCAACCCGGCGACCCGCGCACCTGGGGCATGACCATCCGCGGCCAGTTCTGACCTGAATACGATCCAAGGACCCACCCTGAAGGCGAGCTGGCCAGGCCAGATCGCCTTTTTCTTGCGAAGGTGGCCGAGGCGATTGTCTGTTGGTTGACGTGACAGTCGTAGTCCACACGAAAAAGCCCGGCGCTCCTTGCGGAGGCCGGGCCATTCATCGGTACCCATCCGGGCGGATCAGAACGCCGGGATCAGCCGCTTTTCGCCGGCGATGCGGGTCATCGCTTTTTGCAGCTTTTCGAAGGCGCGCACTTCGATCTGGCGGACGCGTTCGCGGCTGACGTTGTAGACCTGGCTCAGTTCCTCGAGCGTCTTGGGCTCTTCGGTCAGGCGGCGTTCGGTCAGGATGTCGCGTTCGCGCTCGTTCAGCGAATCCATCGCTTCGACCAGCAGTTCGTGACGCACCGAAGCCTCTTCGGCATCGGCGACGGTTTCATCCTGCAGCGGACGTTCGTCCGCCAGGATGTCCATCCACTGGCCTTCGCCTTCTTCGCGCAAGCTGACGTTGAGCGAGGCATCGCCGCCCATCATCATCCGCCGGTTCATGTTCACCACTTCCTGCTGGGACACCCCCAGCGTGGTGGCGATCTTGGCGACATCGTCCGGGTGAAGATCGGTGTCCTCGTAAGCGTCGAGGTTCTTCTTCATCCGCCGCAGGTTGAAGAACAGCTTCTTCTGCGCAGCGGTGGTGCCCATCTTCACAAGGCTCCACGACCGCAGGATATATTCCTGGATCGAGGCCTTGATCCACCACATGGCGTAAGTGGCAAGGCGGAAGCCGCGATCGGGCTCGAACTTCTTGACGCCCTGCATCAGGCCGATGTTGCCTTCCGAAATCAGTTCGGACACGGGCAGGCCATAACCGCGATAGCCCATCGCGATCTTGGAGACGAGGCGCAGGTGGCTGGTCACCAGTTGGGCGGCGGCCTGGGGATCCTGATGTTCCTGATAGCGCTTGGCGAGCATGTATTCCTGCTCGGGCTTGAGTATCGGGAACTTGCGAATCTCCGCGAGGTAGCGGTTGAGGCTCTGCTCACCACCCAGGCTGGGGACAGCCGGAAGATTGCGTTCTGTACTGGTCACTTGACTTCCGTCCTTTCTAGGTCGGCCGACGGTCGAAGACCCTTCCCAGGCGTCTTAGCTTGCGGCCACCTGTTCATGATAGCACATAATTCCGATTTCAGTGTCGCAATTCCCCGATCAGGGACCGCATGTCGTCGGGCAGCGAAGAGATGAAATGCACCGTTTCCCCTGTAACGGGATGGATGAAGCCAAGTTCCGCCGCATGGAGTGCCTGGCGCGAAAAACCGAGGCGGGAGAGGAGCGCGCGCAGCGTTGAAGGGGTTCGGCCATAGACTGGGTCTCCCAATAGCGCATGGCCGATTGACGCCATGTGAACGCGGACCTGATGGGTACGCCCGGTTTCCAGCCGGCATTCGATCAGGGTCGCGCCGGAAAACGGTTCGAGCGTGCGGAAATGGGTGACGGCGTGCTTGCCGCGCCCATCCTCGACCAGCGCCATCTTCTTGCGGTTGGCGCTGGACCGGGCGATCGCGCCGGTGACGGTGCCGGCGGTGGGCAACGGGCGGCCACCGACCAGCGCCAGATAGGCGCGCACGATCGAATGATCGGCGAACTGGACTGCGAGTCCTTCGTGCGCCTTGTCGGTCTTGGCGACGACCAGCAGCCCGGAGGTGTCCTTGTCGATGCGGTGGACGATGCCGGGCCGCGCCACCCCGCCGATGCCCGAAAGCTGCCCGGCGCAGTGGTGGAGCAGGGCGTTGACCAGCGTGCCGTCAAGGTTGCCTGCTGCCGGGTGCACCACCAGCCCGGCGGGCTTGTCGATAACGATCAAGTGGGCGTCTTCGTAGACCACGCTGAGCGGAATGTCCTGCGCCAGCGCTTCGGCGGGCGCGGCGGCGGGCACCTCCACGCTCCAGCCGGTGCCGGCGGCGGCCTTGAACGAGGGTTGCGACACAGTGCGCCCGGCCAGCCGCACGCGGCCTTCGCCGATCAGCGCCTTGATCCGCTCGCGCGTCAATCCGCTCGCCTCGGCCAGTGCCTTGTCGAGCCGGCCGCCCTCGGCGAGGGTTCCGTGCAGGATGTTTTCGTCAGCCCCCATTTCGGAGTAGGATTTGGGGATGGAAGACGGCGAGACAAGGGTGCTGGCGGTGGCGCGGGCGGTAGTTTCCCTATTGCACGAGGAAGCGGCGCTTGCCGCCCCGCTGGAATGCTGCGGCCTGCTGCTGGGACCGGCCCGCGATCATGTCACCCGGGCGCTTCCGGCCGCCAATGTCGCCGCCGATCCGCGCCGCCGGTTCGAGATCGATCCCCGCGCGCTGCTGGACGCGCACCGGGCCGAACGCGCCGGAGGCGAGCGGGTTCTGGGCTACTATCACTCGCATCCGGCCGGCGCGCCGGTTCCTTCTGCAACCGATCGCGAAAATTCCACCGGCGATTTGCGGATTTGGGCCATCATCGGCGCGGGGCAGGTTGCTTTCTGGCGCGATAGCGGGAATGGATTTGTCGAACAGTCCTGGCGGCGCGTCGACGATGATCCCGGCGGCGTCTGAGCCCACCGGGTTTACATGGGAAAGCACTCTCCAACGATGACCACCAGTCCGGTCGACCTTGCCAGCCTGCTGTGTTCCCGGCTGTGCCACGATATGCTGAGCCCGGTGGGGGCCCTGTCCAACGGGCTGGAACTGCTGGCTGACGAAACCGACCCCGAGATGCGCCAGCGCTGTTTCGAATTGCTGGAACAGAGCGCGCGGATTTCGACCGACAAGCTCAAGTTCTTCCGCCTTGCCTATGGCGCGGCGGGCGGGTTCGGCGATATGGTGCCGGTGAGCGAGGCGCGGGCGCTGATCGAGGCGCTGGTGGCCAACAATGCCCGTATTGCGCTGTCGTGGCAGGTGGGCGCGGATATGATGCCCAAGGCGGCGGTCAAGGTGCTGCTCAACTTCGCGCATATCGGCATCGAGGCGCTGCCGCGCGGCGGCACCGTCGATCTGGTGGCGGAATCGGGACCCGGCGGAACCGAGATCGCGATGCGCGCCGCCGGTCCGCGCATCGCCTTCGATGCCGATATCGGTCGCGCGCTGGAGGGCACGCTGCCCGATGACGCGCTATCCAGCCGCACCGCGCCGGCGGCGATGATCCAGCAGCTCGCCGCGGGCATCGGCGGGCAGCTCCAGTCGATGCTGGGCGAGCAGACGCTGGTCCTTGGCGCGACGCTGCCGGGGGCCTGAGCAAAAGCGGGGCGGGGGAGGGACGGCTATGAACAGATGGCTGGTCAACCGCGTCGCTCCGTCGCCCAATTTCAATATGCGCAAGGCCCCCATTTCGATGGTGGTGCTGCACTATACCGGGATGCGCAGCGCCGATGAGGCGCTGGAACGGCTTTGCGATCCCGCTGCCGAAGTGTCCGCCCACTACATGATCGACGAGGAGGGCATCGTCACCGCGATCGTGCCCGAGGACAAGCGCGCCTGGCACGCCGGACAGTCGTACTGGCGCGGGATCACCGATGTAAATTCGGCCAGCATCGGCATCGAGCTGGTCAATCCCGGCCACGAATTCGGCTACCGGCCGTTCCCGGAGCCGCAGATGGACGCGCTGCTGCCGCTGCTGGCGGACATGATGGACCGGCACGATATCCCGCGCGCCAATGTGGTTGGCCATTCCGATGTGGCCCCGGCGCGCAAGCAGGACCCGGGCGAGTATTTCGATTGGAACCGGCTGGGCGAACTGGGCCTCGCGCTCGAAGTGCCGGCGGCCAAGATGAACCTGTTCTACGACAATCCCGGCGCGTTCTACCTCGCGCTGGAACGGTTCGGCTATGACATCACTGACGGGCGGGCGGCGGTGCGCGCGTTCCAGCGGCGCTGGCGGCCCGAATATATCGACGGCGAGATCGACGGCGAGATCGGTGGCATCCTGTTCGAACTGCTGTTGGAGCGTGACACCGGGCGTGCTAGGTGACCCGCTTCGCCGGGGAGCCGGGCAGCCGCGACACCTGATCCGTCAGGTGGCGAGGAAAGTCCGGGCTCCACGAAACAAGGGTGGCGGGTAACGCCCGCCGGTCTCTGGCCTTCGGGCCCGGGGCAAGGGAAAGTGCCACAGAGAGCAGACCGCCGTCTGCCGGGCAACCGGCAGGGCAAGGGTGAAAGGGTGCGGCAAGAGCGCACCGCGCGACTGGCAACAGGAGCGGCATGGCAAACCCCACCCGGAGCAAGACCGAATAGGGGCTGCGTTCCGGCTTGACCGGAGGGTCGGTTTCGGACCCAGGCAGCTCGGGTTGGTCGCTGGAGCGGCGCGGCAACGTGTCGCCAAGAGGAATGGCTGCCGCCTTGCGTAAGGTCCCTGATTTGGGAGACCACGCAGGGACACAGAACCCGGCTTACAGGCTCCCCGGCGAAGATTCACTGATGTGTGGGGTGCACCCACCCCGTCCGGCTAGGCAGCAAGCTGCCAAGCCTTCCGGCCCTCCCGTGAACGGGAGGGCGAGCGCCGGTATCCCTTCCCGTTTACGGGAGGGGCAGCGAGACTTACGTGCGCAGCACGTTAGTCGCAGCGGGGTGGGCAGACCGCCCCCGCTCTCAAGCCGCCGCGCTGATCTCGTCCGCCGAACTGGCCGACAGGAACCATCGCTGGGTGCCTTCGAGCCCGATCGCAGTCAGGGTATTTGTGACGTAAGCGCCGGTATCGATGCCGATGCGGTTGTGGCGCACTTCGGGCTCGTCAGTGATCGTATGGCCGTGGATCACACAGGCTCCGAAATCGCCATCGTGGCTGAGGAACGGCTCGCGAATCCAGCGGCAGTCCTTTGTCTGCTGGTGGTGCAGCGGCATGTCCGGGCGAATGCCGGCATGGACGAACAGATAGTCGCCGATGCTGACGTGCTTCTTGAAGCCGTAGATGAAGGTGCAGTCTTCTTCGGGGATCGCCTCGCGCAGCAGGCGGTGCAATTCCTCGATGTCGGCTCCGGCGGCGATGTCTGGATCGATGCCGTAGCTCAGCAATGTCTCGTAGCCGCCGAACTTGAGGAAGCCGCGCAGCGTATCGATATCCTCGCGCGCCTGGAGCAGCATCTCCTCGTGGTTGCCCATGATGAAGTGGACCTGCCGCTGGCGGCTCCATTCGCGCGCCCGTGCCACCACGCCGGCGCTGTCCGGGCCGCGATCGATCAGGTCGCCCAGCAGGATTACCGTGGTAACCGCGCTGCCGCGGGCGGCGTTGTCCGCCTCGATAGTGGCGATCAGGTCTTCGAAAAGGTCCAGCCTGCCGTGGATATCGCCCACGGCATAGACGCGCTCACCGGCTGGTATCGCGAAGTCCCGGACCGGTCGACGGCCCCCTAAGAGGTTGCGTAGCTTTAAAAACATTTGTTGCATCGCGGTATAGCCGGTTGCCGGCCAAGGGGCAAGTTATCGGCCCAATCGGCTCGTCGTGGTTCATGCACAGCTCACTGTGGCAAGAAGCCCACACCTCAACAGTGATTGTGGCGAAAAAGATATTCCTCTTGTCAAACTATTGCTGCAATGCAACGTAATGTTGCTGTCGGTAACGCACCCGCAAACGAGGCGCGAACCGGAAAAAGCCAGGATGGGACGAGGCAACAAAGGTCATAAGTGAGGGAATACAACATGACGATCTCGATCCGTGGCGCTATCGCCGCAACCCTGCTCGCCGGCTCGGCTCTGGCCGCTGCTCCCGCTTTCGCGGATGAGGCACCCGCCAGCCCGGTCACCATCACCGGCAACGTCTCGCTCGTTACCGACTATCGCTTCCGCGGCATTTCGCAGAGCGCAGGCAAGATGGCCGTCCAGGGCGGCATCACTGCCACCCATTCGAGCGGCTTCTACGTCGGCACCTGGTCGTCGTCGATCAGCGAAGGCAGCCTCCCCGGCTACGGTAGCCAGGAACTGGACCTGTTTGCAGGCTGGTCGGGCGAAGTGACCCCGGGGGTCACCCTCGACGCCGGTCTGCTTTACTACGTCTATCCGGGCGGCACGGATGCGTTCGACACCGACTTCTTCGAGCCTTGGGCTTCGATCAAGGGCACTGTCGGCCCGGCTACCATCAAGGTCGGTGCCAACTACGCCTGGAAGCAGAGCTCGCTGCCGAACGCGTTCGACGGCAGCAAGGATGACAACCTCTATGTCTACGGCAACGTCGACATCGCCATCCCCAGCACTCCGGTGACCGTGTCGGGCCACATCGGCTACACTAACGGCGTTCTGGCTCCGTGCTACTACTGCACCGGCGACAAGACGGGTGTGGACTACTCGATCGGCGCTTCGGCCACCGTGTTCGGCCCGCTCTCGGTTGGCGTGTCGTACATCGGCGTCTCAGGCCCGAGCTTCAACAACTACTCCGACGATTCGGTCGTCGGCACCGTCACGGCTTCGTTCTGATCGTCTGATCCGAACCACAAGCTTCGCAGGAGGGCCCGTCCGGAGTGATCCGGGCGGGCTTTCCCATTTCTATTTCAGGTAGAATTCCACCGTAGTGACCACGCGCACCTTCTTGTACGGGGTGTCCGATACGCCCCAGGTGCCGCTGCCGCTGTCACCATCGCGCGCCTCGATCGAGAAATAGCCCTGCGTCGCGCTGCGGATCGCGCCCACTTGCGCGCCGCTGTCATGCGCGAACTGTTCGGCGGCGGCGCGGGCATCGGTGGTGGCATCGGCGACCATCTTCGGCTTGATCGCATTGAGCTTGGTGAAGGTATAGGCCATGCCCGAACCATCCTCCAGCATGACCCCGCGCTTCACCAGATCGAACTGCCGCCGCACTGCCTGCTGCGCGCGGGCGATGTCGGTGGTGCGCAAGGTCAGGCGCTGGCGCACGGTGAAGCTGGCGACGCCGTTGTCCGATGATTGCTGGACGTTGACGCCGGCGGTCTGCAACGCGTCGGCGGGGAAGCCCAGTTCCTTGAAGAACCCGCGCAGTTGCACGGTGTCGTTATCGACGCTGGCTTGCGCGGTCGGCAGGTCGCCTGCGGTCGAGGAATAGGCGATCGTCCAGGTCGCCAGATCGGCGGTCACATCGCGCTCGGCCAGGCCCTTGACCGTCACCGCGCGGTTGGCAAGCTGGGCCCGCTTGAGGCCATCGCCCAGCGCGAACCCGCCGATGATGAGGCCGACCGCCAGGATGGCCGAGCTGGCCAGCCAGCGCCGGGTTGCCGGTTCTTTCAGGAACGGGGTTTTGCTTTCGAAATCGGACGCACTATCTTCAGCCATCGGCGTTGCTCCCACAGCGCCGCACACCCCTGCGGTCGCTGGCAGCAGATGTGGCGTGTTGCGGCTTTCTGGGCGATGAACCGTTCCTCATTATCGACGAAATGAGTATATGCGCATGACCAAGTATCTCCACACCATGATCCGCGTCAGCGATCCCGACGCCACGATCCGGTTCTTTTCGCTGATCGGGCTGGAGGAAGTGCGCCGGATCGAGAGTGAGAAGGGCCGCTTTACCCTGATATTCCTCGCCGCGCCGGGCGAGGAAGGCATTGCTGAGGTGGAACTGACCTACAACTGGCCGGCCGAAGACGGGTCTGCCGAGACCTATGGCGGCGGCCGCAACTTCGGCCATCTCGCCTATCGGGTCGATGATATCTACGCCACCTGCCAGGCGCTGACGGACGCCGGCGTCACCATCAACCGTCCCCCGCGCGACGGGCACATGGCGTTCGTGCGCTCGCCCGACGGGATTTCGGTCGAACTGCTGCAGGACGGCCGTCTCGCCCCGGCCGAGCCCTGGGCGTCGATGCCTAATACCGGGGTGTGGTAACGGGGGCGAAGCGCAGCACCGCATAGCCCGCGAGCGAGGACAGCAGCGAGCCGCCCAAGACCCCCAGCTTCGCCTCCTCGATCAGCAGCGGGTGGGCGGGAAAGGCGAGCGCGGCGATGAACAGGCTCATCGTGAAGCCGATGCCGCACAGCATCGCCATGCCCGCCAGGTGCAGCCAGCCCGCCCCGGCCGGGCGCAGCGCGAAGCCGCTGCGGTCGGCGGCGAGGATGGCGGCGAACACGCCGAGCGGCTTGCCGAGGAACAGCCCGAGGGCGATGCCCAGCGGCACCGGTTCGAACAGCCCTTTCAGGCCGACCCCGGCTAGAGCCACCCCGGCGTTGGCAAAGCCGAACAGTGGCACGATGACATAGCTGTTCCACGGCATGAGCGCATGTTCGAGCCGGAGCAGCAGGCTGTCGCCCCGGCGCATCGGCCGCAGCGGCACGGTGAAGGCCAGGGCCACCCCGGCGACGGTGGCGTGGATGCCGGAATAGAGCACGCAGAGCCATAGCCCGGCACCCAGCGCCAGGAACACCGGGATGCCGGCAGCGCGCGTGCGGCCCGCCACCACCAGCGCGATCACGAACATGAATGCGCCCAGCGCCCACATCGGATCGATCTTTGCGGTGTAGAACAGCGCGATGATCGCCACCGCCCCCAGATCATCGACGATCGCGACGGTGAGCAGGAACAGCCGCAGGGCTGGCGGCGCGCGCCGCCCCAGCAGGCCCAGCACGCCCACCGCAAAGGCGATGTCTGTCGCCGCCGGGATCGCCCAGCCGCGCAGCGCCGGTGCGCCTGTGCCCGCCACCGCGAGATAGACCAGTGCCGGAGCCGCCATGCCTGCCACTGCTGCCAGCACCGGCAGCCGCCGTCGCGCCGCCGTGGACAGTTCTCCTTCCAGGACTTCACGCTTGATCTCAAGGCCGACGACGAAGAAGAACACCGCCATCAAAGCGTCATTGATCCACAAGTGCAGCGTATTCAGTTTTGTAATGGGTGTGAAACGCAGCGGATCATGAAAAAATGCATGGTAATCGTTTGCAAATGGCGAATTGGCAGCCAGCATAGCCAATACCGCAACTGCAATCAGAAGTACCCCGGCAGCCGCCTCACCGCCCATTAATTTTGTGAAATTGCGCGCCAATTTGTTGGCGAAGTGGCGGTGTCCAGTCATATTCGTGTTTCTACGTACCTTGGATGTCGGGGTGCAGGGGGTAGCGCGGGGTCCAGTCATGTATGGCGTCAGTGCGGGGCGCAAGCATGATCGGCGGTGCAGGAAAGGAATTTCGTGCAGGCGGGGGACACGATCGGCCATGCCATCACGGCTTTGCAGTTCATGGAACGTGAACTGCTGCTGTTCGCCACATTCTGGTTCATTATCGGCGCGCTGGACGATCTGGCGATCGACGTCTGCTGGCTGTGGCTGCGCCTGACCGGGCGCAGCCCGGCGCTCGGCATCAGCCGGGCCGAGGTGGCGGGCCGGCTGGAGGGCCGGATCGCGGTGCTGATCGCCGCCTGGCAGGAAGGCGCGGTGATCGGCCATACCATCCGCCACGCGCTGGGTGCTTGGCCGCAGCCCGAACTCACGCTGTACCTGGGCTGCTATCGCAACGATCCGGGCACGATCGCCGCAGCCATGGCGGCAGCCGGCAATGACCCGCGCCTGCGCATCGTCATCCATGAGCGAGCGGGCCCCACCACCAAGGCGGATTGCCTCAACCGGCTCTACCGCGCGCTGGCCGAGGACGAGCGCCGCACGGACCAGCGCTTCCGCACGGTGGTGATCCATGATGCCGAGGATATGGTCCATCCCGCCGAACTGGCGGTGATCGATCGCGCCATCGGCTCGGCCGGGCTGGTGCAGTTGCCGGTCCGCCCCGAGCCGCAGCCGCGCTCGCCGTGGATCGGCGGCCATTACTGCGAGGAGTTCACCGAAGCGCACGCCAAGCTGCTGGTGGTGCGCGATGCGCTGCGCGTGCCGGTCCCCGCCGCCGGGGTCGGCTGCGGCATCGCCCGCGACCTGCTCGATCTCCTCGCCGCCCGCCGGCTGCGCGAAGGGGAGGGCGATGGCGGGCCGTTCTCCACCACCTGTCTCACCGAGGATTACGAGCTGGGCTATCTGGTCTGGCGCGAGGGACGCCGGACCCGCTTCATCCGCGTTCGTGACGAGGACGGCGAACTGGTGGCGACGCGGGCCTATTTTCCCGCCTCGCTCGAAGCGGCGGTGCGCCAGAAGGCGCGGTGGATACACGGCATTGCGTTTCAGGAGTGGGAGCGGCTGGGCTGGGGCACGCGGCTCGCCGACTTGTGGATGACGCTGCGCGACCGGCGCGAGCCGTTCTCGGCGCTGGTGCTGGCCTCCGGCTATGTCCTGGTGCTGGTGGAACTGCTGCTGGCGCTGGCCCGGCTGGCGCAGATCGATATCCCGCCCCGGCCATCACCGGCGCTGCAGGTGATGCTGGGCATTTGCGCGGGCGCACTGGTGTGGCGCGCGGCTGCGCGTTTCGCTTTCACGACGCACGAATACGGGCCGGGAGAAGGGCTGCGGGCGCTGCTGCGCATCCCGGTCGCCAATGTCATCGCCATCATCGCCGGCCGTCGCGCGCTGGCGACTTATGTGCGCACGCTGCTAGGCGAGACGGTGCGTTGGGACAAGACCGAGCATACCCGCCACCCGGCGGCCGATGGGCTGGCGATGCTGCCGAGCGGAGGCGCACGGTGAGCGGCAGGCTTTCCGGGCGCGGACAGCCGCTGGTGGCTTTGCTGACCCTGCTGGCCGGCTGGGCCGGGGGGCGGGCGATGGGCTGGGAAGAAGTGCCGCCATCGGGCGCGACCAGCGCGGTCGCTGCCGAAATGTCGGTCCCTGCCGCGCGCGCGCCGGCGGCAGAGGGGGGCGGCGCATATCTGATCGATACCCGTATCGGTCCGCAGTCCTATGCCGATGTCGCGCCGGGCGTGGTCGCTTACGATCCGGTGGCTGCCATGCCGATGCGCCCGGCGTTCGCCGGGTGCGGCGCGTGCAGGGCCTATGCGCCGCGCCATGCAGGGAGGCAGCCGCTGGTGGTGTGGGATTCGTCGGGTTACGGCTGGAGCTTGGGCTCCGGGCGGCGCAATGATCGGCGAGCGGCGCTGACCACGCCCGAAAGTCGGGAGAGCGGGGTGCTGCCCGGTCTTGACGGAACGCAGTGGGCGGGGCCGGAGGGTTCGCCGGTGCCGCAGGCTATGGCCGGGCCTGATCGTCCGGCCAAACCCTCGCGTTGGTCTGCCGATAGCTGGGCGTTCCTGCGCAAGGGCACCGTCAGTTATCTCGCCCCTGGCGTATCGGCGGCTACATACGGCACCAGCCAGGCCGGGGCGATCATCCGTTTCCGCCTCGATCGCGGCGGCCGCCGGCCCACGGCTTACCTGCGAACCACATCAACGCTCGGCGCGCTGCCCGAATCGGCGGCGGCGCTGGGCGTGTCGGCGCGGCCGCTGGCGCGGGTTCCGGTCTATGTTGCGCTGGAAGGGCGGCTGACGCAGCAGCGCGGCGTCAACCGCACCCAGGCGGCGGCGATGGCGGTGACCGAACTGCCGCCGTTCAAGCTGCCGCTGGGGCTGCGTGGCGAGGCCTATGCGCAAGGCGGTTATGTCGGCGGTTCGTTCGCGACCCCCTTTGCCGATGGTCAGTTGCGCGTCGATCACGGGCTGTTCTCGCTCGGCCCGGTCGATGCGCGAGCGGGCGCGGGCGTGTGGGGCGGCATCCAGAAAGGCGCGAGCCGGCTGGACACGGGACCGGGGCTGACCCTGGCCTTCCCTCTCAAGGGCCGGACCTATGGCCGGTTGGTGCTGGACTGGCGGCAGCGGGTGGCGGGCAATGCCCAGCCGGGCAATGGGGCCGCGCTGACGCTTTCCGCCGGCTTCTAGGCGGCGTGGACAAATTCCGCAGCGCCACGGCTGGAGGCAAAAACCGTCAATTCAAGGAGGCGAGGCGCAGGAATATGTCCATATTTCCAGCCGAGCCGACGCGGAAGTGGCGGTTTTTGGTCCAGCCCCTTCGGGGTTTCCCTGCAAAGCGCCCCGGCAGCGTTGCTCGGCCTTGAAAGAGGCCCGCTCTTCCTGCGACCTCGCGCCTCGCCGGGGCGCTTTGCAGGGAAACCGTGGCGTTGCGGAATTTGTCCACGGCGCCTAGCACAGCGCGCTTTTCTCGCGCGCGGTGCTGCGGTAGCGAGAGAGGCGCATGGATGTGTACCTTCCCATCGCCAACCTTTCGGTCAACGGGCTCGTCATCGTCGGGCTGGGGATGATTACGGGCATGCTTTCGGGCATCTTCGGGGTCGGCGGCGGGTTCCTCACCACGCCGCTGATGATCTTCTATGGTATCCCGCCCACGGTCGCTGCCGCTTCCGCCGCCAGCCAGGTGACCGGGGCCAGCGTGTCGGGCGTTTTCGCCCAGTCGCGGCGTGGCGGGGTGGATTACCAGATGGGATCGGTGATGGTCGCCGGCGGCATCATCGGCATCGGCATCGGCGCATTGCTGTTCAACCTGCTGCAACGGCTGGGGCAGATCGATACCGTTATCAGTATCCTCTACGTGGTGCTGCTGGGCTCGATCGGAGGCCTGATGGCGCGCGAGAGCATCCAGACCTTGCGCGCCGAACGCACCGGCATCCCGATGCCGCCGCGCAAGCGCCGGCATCACCCGATGGTCGCCAACCTGCCGATGCGCTGGCGGTTTTATCGTTCGGGCCTTTACATATCGCCGTTGGCACCGCTGATCCTGGGCATCTTTACCGGCATCCTGACGATGCTGATGGGCATCGGCGGCGGCTTCATCCTGGTCCCGGCGATGCTCTACATCCTGGGCATGAGCGCGAACGTGGTGGTGGGCACCTCGCTCTACCAGATCCTGTTCGTCACCATGGCGACGACGATGATGCACGCGCTGACCACCCATGCCATCGATATCGTGCTGGCCAGCCTCTTGCTGGTCGGATCGGTCACCGGCGCGCAACTGGGCACCCAACTGGCGCAAAGGTCTTCGCCGGTCATCCTGCGGCTGGTGCTCGCGGCGATCGTATTGCTGGTGGCGGGCCGCATGGCCTTGGGCCTGGGCTGGCGGCCTGACGAGATCTATACAGTCGCGCCGCTGTGAGGGCGCGTTACGCCTTGCCGCTGGCGCTGCTGCTGCCGGTCCTGCTGGGCGGTGCGCGCGATCCGATCCTGGTGACCGAAGTCTCGCAGCATGAAGTGGACCTGCAACAGGGCTTCACCGGCACGGAACTGCTGCTGTTCGGCGCGATCCTGACGCCCGAAGGGGCCCGCGCCGCGCAGGACTACGATATTGTCGTCACCCTCAAGGGGCCGACCCAATCGGTGATCCTGCGCGAAAAGCAGAAGATGGCCGGCATCTGGATCAACGCCGCCAGTATCGAGTTGCGCTCTGCCCCTTCCTATTATGCCATCGCCTCTACCCGCCCGATCGCCGATATCGTCGATGACAAGACAGCGGCGATCTATGAACTTGGCCTCAAGTGGCTGCAACTCTCGCCGATCGGCGCGATCGACCCGGAGGAGCAGGCGCGGTTCGCCGCCGGCCTTGTCGCCCGCAACGAGGCCAATGGCCTTTACCGTGAGGAAGAGGGCGGCGTGAAGGTCAACGAACAGGTCCTGTATCAGGCCCGCATCGGCCTGCCCTCCAGCGTGCCGATCGGGACGTATACCGCAGAGACGTTCGCGATATCCAAGGGCCGGGTGGTGGCATCGGCCAGCAGCACGGTCGAAGTGCGCAAGCAGGGCATGGAACGCGCCATCGCCCACTTCTCGGACGATTACGGGCTGCTCTACGGGCTGCTGGCGGTGGCGGTGTCAGTCGCGATGGGCTGGCTGGCCGGACGGCTGTTCGCCCGCGATTGATACCCTGAAGCAGGCTATCAGCGGCTTTACGCAAGCTTTCGCATCACCCTTAGCTCAATATTAACTGCAAGCACGTAGCCATTGTCCGGGGACCGTTCCTGGTCGGGTGACACGATGACGCACATGAACATGCAGGGTTTCGATCGCACAGGGGGCGGCCATGCCGGCGAGATGGTGGCTTCCCGCCCCGCTCCTGCGCATGGACGACCCAGCGAATGCGCCGTTGAGCCAATCGGTATCGTCCTCGAAATCTCCGGCGCCGGCAGCAAGATCGCGCTCGACCTCAACCGCCTGACCGAATGCGCGCAGGATGCCGATCCCTCGGTCGCGATGTCGGGGCAGGTCGGCTGCCAGATCAAGATCCGGGTCGCTAACGGCTGGCTGCTGGCCAGCGTGCGCACCCAGAAGAAGGACGCCAAGATCCCCGGCGGCATCCTTGCCGATGCAGACTTTCTGGGCGAAGGCGAAGAAGAGCGCCTGACCGGTCGCATTCACGGCTTCCGCCGCGGTGTCACGCTCTATCCGATCCCCGGCGCTCTGGTCTATCCCGCCACCAGCGAGGACTTGCGCCAGATCTATGCCAGCGACGGCCGCTCCTCGGTCCAGATCGGCAACGTCTATCCCACCAAGGACATCCGCGCCGGGCTTTATGTCGATGCGTTGCTGGGCAAGCACTTCGCGCTGCTGGGCTCGACCGGCACCGGCAAATCGACCAGCGCCGCCCTGATCCTGCACCGCATCTGCGATCATGCGCCCGAAGGGCACATCATCATGATCGACCCGCACGGCGAATATTCCGCAGCCTTCCGCACCAACGGCGTGATCCTCGACGTCAGCAACCTGCAGATGCCGTACTGGCTGATGAACTTCGAGGAACACTGCGAGATCCTCCTCACCTCGCGCGGGGACGATCGCCAGCTCGACAGCGAGATCCTCGGCAAGTGCCTGCTCGAAGCGCGTTCGAAGAGTCGGCTCGCCGAACAGCTCGGCAAGATCACGGTCGACAGCCCGATCCCCTACCTGCTGTCGGACCTGGGCATCATCATCAACAACGCGATGGGCAAGCTCGACAAGGGCCATACCAGCGCGCCCTATCTGCGGATCAAGAACAAGCTCGAGGAACTCAAGACCGATCCGCGCTACCAGTTCCTGTTTTCGGGCATGCTGGTGGGCGATACCATGACCGAATTCATCTCGAAGGTGTTCCGCCTACCCTCGTTCGGGCGGCCGATCTCGATCATCGACGTGTCGGGCGTGCCTTCGGAAATCACCACCACCGTCGTCGCCGTGCTGTCGCGGCTGGTGTTCGACTACGCTGTGTGGTCGCGCGAGGAGACGACGCGGCCGATCCTGCTGGTCTGCGAGGAAGCGCACCGCTACGTGCCGAACGAGAAGAACGCCGATGGCTCTTCGGTCGGCCGCATCCTGTCGCGCATCGCCAAGGAAGGCCGCAAGTACGGCATTTCGCTCGGCCTTATCACCCAGCGCCCTTCGGACCTTGCCGAGGGCGTGCTGTCACAGTGCGGCACGATCATCTCGATGCGGCTCAACAACGATCGCGACCAGGCGTTCGTGCGGGCCGCCATGCCCGAAGGCGCGCGCGGCTTCCTCGATTCGATTCCCGCCTTGCGCAACCGCGAATGCATCATCTGCGGCGAGGGCGTGTCGATCCCGATGCGTGTCAGTTTCGACGATCTCGCCGAACAGCGCCGCCCGGCCTCGGCCGATCCCTCGTTCACCCAGCTCTGGAATTCCAGCGGCGGCGAAGAGGAAACCGTGGCCCGCACCGTCCAGCGCTGGCGCGCACAGGGGCGTTAGAGCATAGCGCGTGAAATCTGGGTCAATCTCCGTTCGATACGAACGGAACTTGTGGTGCTGATCAAACGCACGATGCTCTAACCGACCACTTCCCCGCGCCACTTGCCGAAGCGGTAGTATCCCAGCGCCAGCACCACGGTGACCACCGATCCTACCGGGTAAGCCCACCATACCGCCTCGCTGCCGATAAACGGGTGGGCAAAGGCGTAGAAGCCCAGTCTGCCGGCGTAGAGGCCCAGGAACAGGACCACCATCGGCGCGATCACCGTGCCATAAGCGCGCATTACGCTGGTCAGCACCATAGTCACCGAAAAGATCACGAACGATGCGGTGCATATGAGCTGGATGTGCCGCCCGATCGCCATTGCCGCGTCGTCGCCAGAGAGGAATATCGACAGCAGCGGGCGGTCCAGTAACACGATCAGCACGGATACCAGCGTCGTTAGCACCAGGTTGCTGCCCATCCCGGCATACGTGATGCGATCGACCCGGCCATGCAGCCCGGCCCCGATCGCCTGTGCCACCATCGCGCTGACGGCAGAGCCGATCGCGAAGGCCGGCATCTGGAGGTAGTTCCACAGTTGCAGCGACGCACCGTAAGCGGCCGCCGCCGCCAGCCCCTCTCGATTGACGAGACCGATCATGATCAGCCCGGCAGAGGATGCCAGCAGCATCTGCGCCGCCATCGGCACCCCCTTGCCGACGATGTAGCCAAGCTCGTCACGGCGGGGGATCAGCAGCGCCAGTTCGTGCCGAGACAGCGCCAGCACCGCACCCTTGGCGTAAATCCGCCAGATCTGGAACAGGAAGCCGGTCAGGTTGGCGACGGCGGTGGAGAAGGCCGAACCGGCGACGCCCAGCGCCGGGATCGGCCCAGCTCCACGGATCAGCAGCGGGTTCATCGCAATGTCGATGACCACGGTCAGGGTCATGGCGTGCAGCGGCGTGCGCGAATCTCCGGCCCCGCGCATCGCCATCGAGGTGATGACCGAAGCCATCGTGAACGGCATCGTCACGAAAACCACGCGCAGGTAGGCCAACGCTTCGACCATGCTTTCGCGCGGCGTGCTCAGCATCTCCAGCAGCGACGGCGCGACGACCCAGCCGGCAATGCCGACCACGATCGCCAAGAGCACGCAGAAACTGAGGCCGCTGCCGAAGGTGCGACGCAGCCCGGCGATGTCATTCGCCCCAAACGACTTGCCGACCTTGATCGTGGTCGCCATGCCGAAGCCGAACACGGCGGAAACCAGCACGAACAGCACCACGTTGCCGTTCGCCGTAGCCGCCAGCGCGCTTTCGCCCAGCAGCCGGCCTACCCACATGGCGTTGACCGATCCGTTCAGCGATTGCAGCACATTCGATGCCAGCATCGGCAGCGCGAAAACCATCAGCGTCTTGAGGATCGGCCCGCTGGTAAGATCGCCGGCGCGGGCACCGCGCGGCTGGGCCGGTTCGCCGGTGGGCGCCACCCGGCGTTCCGGCGCCGCGTCCTCACCAGGCGGAATGAACGGCGCGGAGGCCGGTTCGGCGGGAAGGGCGTGAAAGTCTGTCATGTTCCGCGGGTGTCGCCGTAGAGATGGATGTGGAGGCGATCTGTGTAACGCCACCCGCGCGCAAGTGTTTCTGCTGCAAGCCAGCGCCCCCGATCTACCAGCGCGGCAGGATCGCGGCCTTCGGGCATCACATAGAGCCGTTCGGGCGCGATGGCGTGCGCTTTTGCCAGCGCCGCGATCTCGTCCATGTCGACCGGGGTGGCGACCACGAACTTGAAGAAGGCGCGGCGGTCCTGCGCCCAGGCGGCCAGCCGTTCGGGCACCAGCGCCAGATCGGCAGGATTGCCCGAATGCGCCAGCTTGGGGCTGACGTTGTACTGGTGGATCAGCGGATCGAGCGCAGGGTGCGGCGGCACGGTGCCGTTGGTTTCCACCTCGACGTGAAAGGCGCGGGGCAGGGCCGCGATCATCCGCGCCAGCGCCGCGCCCTGCAACAGCGGCTCGCCACCGGTGATGACCAGCCGGTCGGGGCCCAGCGCGGCGATGCGCACCGCAACTTCGGGTTCGTCCAGCGCGATCTGGTTGGTACCGCGCTCGAACGACAGGTCATCCACATGCGGCCGGTTATCGCCGGTGAAGCGCCAAGTATAGGCGGTATCGCACCAGCGGCACGCCAGGTTGCAGCGCGATAGCCGCACGAACGTGCTCGGCCGCCCGATCGATGGCCCTTCGCCCTGCAATGAGGCGAAGATTTCAGGTTCGCCCGGCGTGGTGGTGGCGAGGGTCAGCATGCTATCCCCTGCTTTCGTCATTCCCGCGAAGGCGGGAACCTATCTCCTGACGCTGATCGGCGCACGAGGACCAGATGGGTCCCCGCTTTCGCGGGGATGACGAACAGGTTTGGCGGATGATCGTTACCCCAGCCGCGCCAGCGCCGCCGCCAGCCGCTCGGCCTCGGCCGCATGCAGGGCATGATCGGCGCGGGCCTTGTCCACCGCTTCGGGCTTGGCCTTTTCGACGAAAGCCGGATTTTCCAACCGCTTGCCGAGCGAATCGCGCTCTTTCAGCGAAGTGGCCAGCGCCTTTTCGAGCCGCGCCTTTTCGGCGGTAATGTCGATCACCCCTTCGAGCGGGATGGCGAGCATGGCGTCGCCAGCGCCGACCTGCATGGCCGGGCCGGCCGGTGCCGCCTCGAACCGGATCGCGTCCAGCCGCGCAAGGCGATCGATTGCCGCCGCGTTGCGACCGATCACTGCGCGGGTGGCGTCGGAAGGATCGGCCAGATAGGCGGTCAGCCGCGCGCCGGGCGCGATGCCCAGCTCTGCCTTGGCCCCGCGCAAGTTGCCGATCAGCGCGATCAGCCACTCAACCTCGGCCTTGGCCTCTGCATCGACCTTCGCTTCCGGCTTCAGCCACTGCGCCACGATCAGCTCATAGGGCCGCTCGCCCAGCTTGCTCCACAGCTCCTCGGTCACGAACGGCATGAACGGGTGCAGCATCACCAGGATCTGGTCGAGCACCCAGCCGGCGACGGCCTTGGTCTCATCATCGAACGATCCCTTGATCAGTTCGATGTACCAGTCGCAGAACTGGTTCCACACGAAGTGGTAGATCGCGTTGGCTGCCGCATCGAAGCGCAAGTCGGCCATCGCCTTGTCGAGCGCCGCTACGGTTTCGACCACTTCGCCGATGATCCAGCGGTTGACCGCCGATGTGGCCGCCGGGGCGGCGATCGACCGGCTCGCGCCGATGCCGTTGGATTGGCAGAACCGCGCCGCGTTCCACAGCTTGGTGGCGAAGTTGCGGTATCCCTCGACCCGCTTCTCGTCCATCTTCACGTCGCGGCCCTGGCTTTCCATCGCCGCCATGAAGAAGCGCAGCGCATCCGCGCCGTACTGGTCGATCAGGCCCAGCGGATCGACCACGTTGCCCTTGGACTTGGACATCTTCTGCCCGTCCGCCGCGCGCACCAGCCCGTGCAGGTAGAGCCGCTTCCACGGCACTTCCTTCATGAAATGAATGCCCTGCATCGCCATCCGGGCATCCCAGAAGAAAAGGATGTCGAAGCCGGAAATGAGGAGGTCGTTGGGGTAATGCCTGGCGAGAAGTGTCGAGCCCCTCCCCTTCAGGGGAGGGGTTGGGGTGGGAGTGTGCCCCATGCCCTGCGCTTGGTCGAGAGCCCCCACCCCCGGCCCTTCCCCTGAAGGGGAGGGGAGGTCCTCCTCCGGCCAGCCCAGCGTCGCGAAGGGCCACAGGGCGCTGGAGAACCATGTGTCGAGGACGTCCTCGTCGCGAGTCAACTTTCCTTCGTCATTCCCGCGAAGGCGGGGATCCATCTCCTGCCCATCAGATGGGTTCCCGCTTTCGCGGGAATGACGATAGAGGGCATAGGCCGCCTCCTCGTTCTCGGCGACATAGACCGAACCGTCATCGGCATACCACGCCGGTATCCGGTGGCCCCACCAAAGCTGGCGTGAAACGCACCACGGCTGGATGTTCTCCATCCAGTTGAAGAACGTCTTCTCCCAGCTCTTGGGGACGATCTCGATCTGGCCGGTGCGCACCGCGTGCAGCGGGGCCTGCGCCAGCTTTTCGGCATCGACGTACCACTGGTCGGTCAGCCAGGGTTCGATCACCACGCCGCCGCGATCGCCGTAAGGCGTCTGGATCACGCGGTCCTCGACCTTGTCCAGCAGGCCGTCGGCGTCAAGGATTTCGACCACGCGCTTGCGTGCCTCGAAGCGGTCCATGCCGAGGAACTCGGACGGGATGAGGCCGTCGGCCGTCTGGCACACGCGCGCTTCGGCATCGAGCATGTTGAGCATGTCGGCCGCCTTGAAGCCGGCCCGTTTGCCCACCTCGAAGTCGTTGAAATCATGTCCCGGCGTGATCTTCACCGCGCCTGACCCCAGTTCGGGATCGGCGTGCTCGTCCGCCACGATGGGGATTTCGCGGCCGGTGATCGGCAGGGTGACCGTCGCGCCGCGATCCAGCAGCGGCTTGTAGCGTTCGTCGTTGGGGTTCACCGCCACGGCCATGTCGGCCAGCATCGTTTCGGGCCGGGTGGTGGCGACCATGATGTGGCCCGATCCGTCCGACAGCGGATACTTGAAGTGCCAGAAGCTGCCGTTGATCTCGCGGGTTTCGACCTCAAGGTCGCTGATCGCGGTCTTGAGCTTGGGGTCCCAGTTGACCAGCCGCTTGTCGCGATAGATCAGGCCCTGATTGTAGAGATCGACGAACACCTTGACCACAGCACGGGTGAAGTGCGGGTCCATGGTGAACTGTTCGCGACTCCAGTCCATCGAGCAGCCCAGACGGCGAAGCTGGCCGGTGATGGTGCCGCCGCTTTCGGCCTTCCATTCCCAGACCTTCTCGACGAACTGCTCGCGCGTATAGTTGGTGCGCTTGTCCTGCCGCGCCTCCATCTGGCGCTCCACCACCATCTGCGTGGCGATCCCGGCATGGTCGGTGCCGACCACCCACAGCGCATCCTTGCCGCGCAACCGTTCGTAGCGGATCACCACGTCCTGCAGTGTGTTGTCGAGCGCGTGGCCGATGTGCAGCGAGCCGGTCACGTTCGGCGGCGGGTTGACGATGGTGAAGGGCGTGGCGTCGGGCCGTTCGGGGCGGAACAGGCCGTTTTCCTCCCAGTGGGCATACCATTTTGCTTCGATCCCGGCGGGGTCGAAAGTCTTGTCGAGCGCGGTCACGGTCATCGGTTCGGTCATGGCGCCGGGCCATGCCAGCGCGCGGCAAAAAGGGCAAGGACGGGCCGCTTTCGCGGTGCCCTCATGCAGCCGGAACGGCCTCGACTCGTCTCGTCGTATAAGGTGAACCCCTTGCCGGTCAGGGTGTTTTCCCCCAATACCCTTGGGCAATGAGGCAGTGGGCTGACTTTACCGTGCTGGAAGGCGAAGGGCCGGGTGCCGGAACGCTGGTGCTCAAAGGGCCGTTGCGCATCCATTCGATCGGCAATCTGGAAACCCGCCTCGCCGCGCTCGATACGCCGCTGGCCGGGATCGACCTTGGCGATGTCAGCGATATCGACACCACCGGCGCATGGCTCGTCGCCAGCTATGCGCAGGGCCGGGGGCTTTCGATCACCGGGCAATCGCCGCAGGCCGAAGCGCTGCTCGGCGCGGTCGGCAGTATCGGCGTCGAGGAAGAGGTCGCTCCGCCATGGCAGCCGTTCGGCCGGCGTACCGTGGGGGAACTGGGCGCGCTGGTGATCGCTTGGGGCAAGGGGCTGGTCCAGGCGCTGGGCTTTCTGGGCGAGCTGATCCTGGCGATAGGGCAGGCGTTCCGCCATCCCTCGCAGTTCCGGCGCACGGCGCTGATCCACCACATGCAGCATGTCGGCATCAACTCGCTGTGGATCATCGGGCTGATGAGCTTCCTGATCGGCATCGTCATCGCCCAGCAGGGCGCGGTACAGCTCCAGCAGTTCGGTGCGGAAATCTACACCGTCAACCTGACCGGCCGGCTGGCGATGCGCGAACTGGGTATCCTGATGACCGCGATCATGGTTGCCGGGCGTTCGGGTTCGGCCTTCGCGGCGCAGATCGGCACCATGAAGCTGACCGAGGAAGTGGATGCCATGCGCACCATCGGCGTCTCGCCGATGCAGGCGCTGGTGGTGCCCCGGGTGCTGGCGGCGATGATCATGCTGCCGCTGCTGGGCTTCTATTCCGCCGTCATCGCCATCATCGGCGGGGCGTTCATCTCCTCGTTCGCGCTAGACATTCCCTTCTGGACGTTCCTGCAGCGCACGCAGGAAGTGGTGCCGATCACCGATGTCTGGGTGGGTCTGGTCAAGGCACCGGTGTTCGCGCTGATCGTCGCGCTGGCGGGCTGCTACCAGGGCATGCAGGTCACCTCGAACTCCGAGGAAGTCGGCGCGCGGACCACCCAGGCGGTGGTCACCGCGATCTTCACGGTCATGGTGCTCGATGCCTTCTTCGCGGTGTTCTTCACCGAGATCGGCTGGAAATGAACGACATTTCCGCCCCCGAAGCCGAACTGGACAGCCGGCCGGACGGGCACGACCCGGCTTTTCCGATCGTCGTCGATGGGCTGACCACCGCTTTCGGCGATCATGTGATCCACGAAGACCTCTCGCTCACCGTCAGGCGTGGGGAAATCCTGGGCGTGGTCGGCGGGTCGGGAACCGGCAAGTCGGTGCTGATGCGCACGATCATCGGGCTGCAACGCCCGGTCGCGGGATCGGTCACCGTGCTGGGCACCTCGATCGATGCGGCCACCGAAGAGCAGGATGTCGATATCCGCTCGCGCTGGGGGGTGCTGTTCCAGGGCGGCGCGCTGTTCTCGACGCTGACCGTGGGTGAGAATGTCGAAGTGCCGATCAAGGAATTCTACCCCGAGATCGCACCGGCACTGCGCGCCGAGATCGCGCGGTTCAAGGTGCGGCTTTCCGGCCTGCCCGAGGAAGCGGCGTTCAAGTATCCCAACGAGCTTTCGGGCGGGATGCGCAAGCGTGCCGGGCTGGCGCGGGCGCTGGCGCTCGATCCCGAACTGCTGTTCCTCGACGAGCCGACCGCCGGGCTCGATCCGATCAGCGCCGCCGCTTTCGACCGGCTGACCCGCGCGCTGAAGGAGACGCTGGGGCTGACCGTGTTCCTCATCACCCACGATCTCGATACGCTTTACGAGATTTGCGATCGGGTGGCGGTGCTGGCGGAAAAGCGGGTGATCGCGGTCGGCACGATCCCCGAACTGCTGGCCTTGGATCATCCGTGGATCCAGGAATATTTCAACGGCCCGCGCGGGCGCGCGGCGCTGTCGTCCAAGGATCGTGCCGCCGATGCGCGCGCCGGGGTTGGACGCGGCGACGCAATCGGGGCATAGGGCACACAGATGGAAACACGATCCAACAATGTCTGGGTAGGGGCCGTCACGCTGGTCCTGCTGGCGATGCTGGCGGGGTTCCTGGTGTGGATCGCACGGCTCAACCGGGCCGATTCCAACGAATACGACATCTTCTTCAAGCAATCGGTCGATGGCTTGGCGAAGGGTTCGGAAGTGGCCTACGCTGGCGTCCCGGTGGGCCAGATCACCCGGATCGAACTGTGGCCCAAGGACCCGGCGTTCGTGCGGGTGCGGGTCAAGGTGGATGACAAGGTGCCGGTTACGGTTGGCACCACCGCGACGATTCAGGGCAGCTTTACCGGTGTTTCCGACATCCAGCTCGAAGGCGCGGTCAAGGGCGCGCCGCTGCTGACCGAACCCGGCCCCGAAGGGGTGCCGGTGATCCCGACCAAGCGCGGCGGCCTGGGCGAACTGCTCAGCAACGCGCCGCTGCTGCTGGAACGGCTGGCGACGCTGACCGAGAACCTCAACCAGTTGTTCACCCCGGAAAACCGCAAGTCGATCACCGGCATCCTCGCCAATACCGATCGGCTGACCGGCAACCTTGCCGATGCCTCGCCCCAGCTCAAGGGCACGCTGG
Source organism: Novosphingobium colocasiae (assembly GCF_014652555.1). Lineage (GTDB taxonomy): Bacteria > Pseudomonadota > Alphaproteobacteria > Sphingomonadales > Sphingomonadaceae > Novosphingobium > Novosphingobium colocasiae. The sequence continues at coordinate 125,732 of NZ_BMZA01000007.1, read as the reverse complement.
TCGAGTTGCAGGCGACGCTCAAGCAGGCCCAGGCGACGCTGGTGGCATTCCAGGGCGTGGCCGGCAAGGCCGACAGCCTGTTGGGCGATCAGGGCACATCGCTCGCCACCCAGTTGCGCGATACCATGCAATCGGTCCAGCGCGCTGCCGATCAGATGAACGCCTCGCTCAAGACCGTCGATCCGGCGATGAACCGGCTGAGCCAGGACACGCTGCCCGCCGCCAATGCGGCCTTGCGCGAACTGCGCGCCGCCAGCGCCGCCTTGCGCGCGGTGACCGAGAAGATCGACGAGCAGGGTGCGGGTGCGGTGATCAAGGGCCAGAACCTGCCGGACTACAAGCCATGATGAGGGATGCGATGGACAGCGCGACACCGCGAGCAAAGGCTGCCCGGCGGCGGCGGATCGTCCCGGCGCTGCTGGCGCTGGGGCTGTCGGCGGCGCTGGCCGGCTGCATCAGCCTGGGCGGCAAGGTGCCCGATACGATGCTTCGGCTGACTGCCGAACAGACTGCTCCGGCGGGCGCGCTCGGTGGCGGGCCGGTCGCCTCGGCGCTGGTGGTGATGGAGCCGGAGACGGATCGCAGCCTTGCCGTGCTGCGTGTGCCGGTTCGGATCGACGGCGCGCGTCTCGCCTATCTCAAGAACGCGGTCTGGGTGGAACGGCCGGCGCGGCAGTTCCGCAGCGTGCTGGCGGAAACGCTGCGCGCACGGACCGGCCGGCTGGTGACCGAAGGGCCCGAACTGCTGGGGCAGGCGGGGCAGGTGCTGGACGGCAGCCTGCTCGACATGGGCTATGACGCGCAGGCGCAGGCCGTGGTCGTGCGCTACGACGCATTCCTGCGCGGGCGCGATGGCACCGTGAAAACGCGCCGGTTCGAATCCCGCGCGACAGGGGTGGTGCCGGATGCAAACTCGGTGGCCCCGGCGCTTAACCGTGCGGCGAACGAAGTGGCGATACAGGTTTCGGACTGGATCAATGCAAGTGGGACCTGAGTTTTTTTGAACTCGTGAAACGCCCTTGGTCCATTTCATGATGAACAAATTGTAATTATCGCTTTGGATCGGCGGAATCGGGTGCATTTCGGCTGGTTGAGAAAATTTCAAATGTGATTTCTTTAAATGCAATTGTGCCTATTTTGTAACATGAAAATCGCTAATTTGTTGATGTTTCGGGTGTTTTATTGACCCGTCCTGCATCGTCGCTAGGTGAGCGCCTCCCCGGTGTGCGGTTTGAAACCCGGGGAAGAAGATAATGCAGGAGTTACCATGAAGAAGTTTATCGCTGCGAGCCTCACCGCCGCTGCTCTGTTCGCCGTTCCCGCCGCTGCCCAGGCCCAGGCCTTCGTGCAGGCGGAAGCCGGCGTCGACAACGTGTCGGCCGGTGGCGAATCGAAGACCGGCTTCGGCTACGGCGTTTCCGCCGGCTACGACCTTGCGCTGTCGGGCGGCATGTTCGTCGGCGTGCAGGGCACCATCGCTGACAGCACCACCAAGAAGTGCGCCACCTTCACCGCCGCTGGTGACAAGGAATGCATCGAAGGCGGCCGTGATCTGGCAGCGGTTGTCCGCCTCGGCACCACCGTCGGTGGCAACAACAAGCTATATGTCTTCGGCGGCTACACCAATGCCCGTCTCGAAGACGTCGTAAAGGGCCCGACCGTCGAAGCGGCCACCGGCCAGTACTCGTTCAAGGATCATGCTGACCTCGACGGTTTCCGTCTGGGTGCCGGTTACGAAATGCCGTTCGGCAAGAACTTCTTCGCCAAGGCCGAGTACCGCTACTCGAACTACGAAGCCGACTTCAGCCGTCACGCTGGCGTGATCGCTCTGGGCGCGCGCTTCTGAGCCATGCTCTGAACGGCAGGGGCCGCAAGGCTCCGGTCCAGGCATCCCGTCCCGGCCTGTGCCGGGGCGGGTTTGCTTTTGGGGATCAGCCCGCGCGGGCGAGCGTGGCGAAGCGGATGGCGAGCGCGAAAGCTTTGGCGCGGGCGGCGCGGTTCTCTGCCGCCAGCACATCCTCGCCCCACAGCTCGACCTGCCAGTCCTCTTCGAGGTTGGCGGCATTCCACAACGCCCCGCCGTCGGCCCCGGGCGCGATGGCGAGCAGGGCAATCGTCAGCGAGGCGGCAAGGCTGGTCAGCATGCGCAGCGCCGCCAGTTGGAAGGCATCCTGACTGGCCAGTTCGGCTTCCAGGCGCGCCAGCGTCTCGGCCGGTTGCGGGCGGTGCATCACGCCCGATACACGGGTGAAGCGCACGCCCCAGCGGCATTCGGCATCGCGCAGCAGCGGTTCCCAGATTTCAAGCTGGCGGCGGTGGAGCGGCTCGTCGGGATCGGCGCGGTAGCACAGGGTATCGGTGCCGGCATAGCCGAGCAGATCGGCAACCGTTGCGGCGCGATCGTCCTCCAGCGCATCGATGGCGTAATCGGCCAGATCGCGCAGGCGGAACCGGGCGGGGTCGATCTCTTCGCCCTGCGCTGCCCATTCGTCCGCCAGCGCGGCGGCCAGCGGCTCGCTCGGCACGACCTGCGCCCTGCCGCCGGCGGTCCGGATCGGCCGCCCGTCCAGCAGCACCCGCCAGCCGCCGTCCTGCGCGCTGACGCTGACGTCCTTGTAGAACCGCTTCATGGCCGGCTGCGCCATGCGCGGGCCAGGATGCGCGGCAGGATCAGCGCTTCGAACAGGCCGATCGCGGCCAGCGCATAGCCTGCTTCGGGCGGCAGGTTGACGGGCAGGCGGCGGGTGAACACCAGCATGCCCAGCACGACCAGCACCGCGCCGCACAAATTGGCGGCGCGCATGATGATGAAGCGGCGTTTTGCAAGCCGCTCGGTGGCGGCGGTATCGTCGATAATGGTCATATGTTCAGCCCAGTAGCGCCTGCGTCAGTTCCTGCGGGGTTCCCACCACCCGTTCGGCCCCGGCATCGCGCAGCTCGGCGGGGTGATGATAGCCCCAGTCGACGCCGATGGCGCGCACGCCGATCGCGCGGGCCATCGCCATGTCGTATTGCGTATCGCCGATCATGACCGCCTGTTCGGGGCCGGCTCCGGCATCGGCGAGCGCCGCTTCCAGCATGGCGGGGTGCGGCTTTGACGGGTGGCGGTCAGCGGTCTGCAGGGTGACGAACAGGTCCGAAACGCCGTTGGCGGCAAGGCAATGTTCCAGCCCCCGGTCCGACATTCCGGTGGCGACGCCCAACGTCCATCCGGCTTGGGCGAGGGCGCGCAGCGTGTCGGCCATCCCTTCGAACAGCGGCTGCGAGACGCGGCCGTCGATCCGGGCGGCCCGGAACGCTTCGCGATAGGCTTCGGCCAGCGCCAGTTGCTGATCGCGCACGCTATGGGGCAGGAGCTGGCGCATTGCCTGCGGCAGCGACAGCCCCACCGCGCGGCGGATCAGCGCGCGGGGCGGGGCGACCAGCCCGAACACGGCAAAGGCGTTCTCCATCGCCTCGCAGATCGGGGCCTGCCCATCGACCAGCGTCCCATCGCAATCGAAAACCGCCAGCTTCATGCCCGCATCGTCTCCCCCGTCCCCCTCGTTGTTCACCAGCCCTCAGCGGCCGCGCGGCGGACCCTTGGGCCGCGCCGGTGCGCGTCCGGCGGGCTTGCCGCCCGGGTTCGCTCCCGCTTTCGTGCCCGGTCTGGCGGGGCTCTTGCCCGGACCTTTCGCACCACCCTTGGCGGGTGCCTTGCCGCCGGTGCGCGGCCGCGCCGGGGCATCGCCGCCGCGCGACCGGCGCTCGCCGCGCCGTTCCTTGCGGTACTGCTTGGCATGCGCCTTGGCCGCGCGCTTCTGCTCGTCCTTGCCCGGTGCCGGGGGGGGCTCGGGCAGTTCGGCCCCGGTTTCCTCGTCGAAGCCGAGCGAGGCGAGCGAATTGGCGAAATGATCGGGCAGGGGCGCGGTCACATCGAGCGGCGCGCCATCGGGGTGATCGATGATGAGCCGCCGCGCGTGGAGGTGCATCTTGCGGCTGATGGTGCCGGACAGGAACGCCTCCTGCCCGCCGTACTTGCCATCGCCGACGATCGGGTGGCCGATCGCCGCCATGTGCACGCGCAACTGGTGCGTGCGCCCCGTCATCGGGTGCAGCTCCACCCAGGCCGCGCGATTGCCCGCGCGGTCGAGCACGCGGTAGCGTGTCTTGGCGGGCTGGCCTTCCTTTTCGTCGACATGCATCTTCTCGCCGCCGGTACCCGGCTGCTTGGCCAGCGGCAGTTCGATCATGCCATCGTCGATCGAGGGAACGCCGACCACCAGCGCCCAGTAGATCTTGCGCGCCGAACGGCCGGAAAAACGCTTTGAAAAGAACGCCGCGCTGCCCGGCGTGCGGGCGATCAGGAGGACGCCCGAGGTGTCCTTGTCCAGCCGGTGGACCAGCCGGGGGCGCGGGCCTTCGGCGGCATAGGCATCAAGCAGCCCGTCGACATGGCTGTGCGTGCCGCTGCCGCCCTGTGTGGCCAGCCCCGGGGGCTTGTTCAGCACGATCGCCGCGCGGTCCTGCGTCAGGACCATCGAATCGGCCAGCTCGATCTCTTCCTCGGACAGCGGCTTGCGCACCCGCTTGGTCGGGCCACCGGGTCTCACGTCACCGCCCGGCGGCACCCGCAGCAACTGGCCGGCGGTCAGCCGCGTATCGACATCGGCGCGCTTGCCGTCCACCCGGATCTGCCCGGTGCGCGCCCAGCGCGATACCGTGGCAAAGCCGACTTGCGGCAGATGGCGCTTGAACCAGCGGTCCAGCCGCACGCCGTCGTCATCACCGCCCACGGTGAACTGGCGGACCATGTCCTCGCCACCCTTGTGCACCCCGCTCATGCGACGCTCCTTGCGAGCGAGAGGCCCGTGACCAGCCCGACGATCCCCAAGAGGATCGACAGCCCGGCGTAGAACATGCTGAGATTGGCCTGCCCACGCTGGGCCATCAGCACGATTTCGAGGCTGAAGGCGGAAAATGTGGTGAACCCGCCCATCACGCCGACGGCCAGGAACAGGCGGGTACCTTCGCCATGGCTGCCGGTCCGGGCCAGCCAGCCGCAGATCAGCCCCATGAGGATGCTGCCGACGAAATTTACCGTCAGCGTGGCCCAGGGGAATGCACTGGCGCGCACTGGGCCGATGGCGCCGGTCCAGGCGCGGCCGACCAGGAACCGCAGCCAGGAGCCGAGGCCGCCGCCCAGCGCTACGTAAAGCGAGCCGAGAAAGAAGGGAGGTTGGGGCATAGGCCGGCCTTAGCGGTAAAGTTCGCGCGAATCCAACTGGTCCGGCAACTCTTGGCGATCTGGCCGATTTTGGGCCTTTCATGCTTGTCTTGCGAGGCCGCTTTTGCTAACGGCCCGCCCAACGTAGCTGCCCCTTTCGAGGGGCGGCGCCCGGAAATTCTAGGATTCGCGGTTCGCCTCGCCACAGTGGATGCGGGGCGGGCTGTGTTCGTTTTTTGTGAGGTGTTTCGGTTTATGCAGATTCTCGTTCGCGACAATAACGTCGATCAGGCTCTTCGTGCGCTCAAGAAGAAGCTGCAGCGCGAAGGCGTCTACCGCGAGATGAAGCTGCGTCGTCACTACGAGAAGCCCTCGGAGAAGCGCGCCCGCGAAAAGGCTGCGGCTGTCCGTCGCGCCCGCAAGCTGGAGCGCAAGCGGGCCGAGCGCGACGGCGCGAAGTAAGCGCAAACCGCGCGTTTTGTCGGCCGGATCGATAAAACGCGGGTTCCGGCTTGAACGCCGGCATCGCATAAGCCAAGAGGGCGCGGAATTTCCATCCGCGCCCTTCGCGTATCCGCTTCGGGAAGGGCGCGCTGATCCGCGCATGAGGGGCTTCGACAGATGACCGAGATTACCCGCGTTCCGCTGCAGCCGGTCGCCAAGGGTGCCGTGACCAAGATCTGGCTGGGCGTCGCCGCCATCGCACTGGCCGCCGCCGGCGTCGCCTATGCCGTGGTTCCGCCCAGCGTTTCGGTCGAGGCGATCACCGCCGGAAGCGGCGAATCGCCCACCATCAACGACGTGGTGCTCATCAACTACAAGGGCACGCTGCCCGGTGGTAAGGTGTTCGATCAGGCCCAGCAGGTGCCGATGGCGCTGAACGAGGTGGTTCCCGGCTTCACCAAGGCGCTGGTCCAGATGCAGCGTGGCGGCAAGTACAAGGTCGAGATCCCCGCCGCGCTCGCCTATGGCGACAAGGCCGTGGGCGAAATCCCCGCCAACACCGACCTGACCTTCGAGATCGAGCTGCTGGACTTCAAGAGCCGCGCCGAGATCGAACAGCAACAGCGCATTCTTCAGCAGCTCCAGCAGATGCAGGGCGCGGCGGGTGGTCCGGGTGCCGCTGCGCCGGGCGCGATGCCTCCGGGTGCCATGCCGCCGGCGGGTGCGCCGGTCCACCCCTGATCGCCTGAAAGGCCGCGCTGTGCGTGTTCGGGGCTTTGCCGCCGTTCTGCTGGCGGGCATGGTGCCGGCCGTTGCCGTGGCGCAGCCAGCGCCCGCAACCGCCCCGCAGCCCGCCGTCACGGTCGAGACGCTGGCACCGGGCAGCGGTGGTACTGTGCCCGAGCATTCGTGGGTCCTGATCGATTACAAGGGCATGCTGACGAACGGCACCGTGTTCGATCAGCAGCAGCACATGCCGATGGCGTTGGACGGCGTGGTCCCCGGCTTCGCCCGGGGGCTTGTCCAGATGCAACGCGGCGGCCGCTACAAGCTGACGATCCCGCCTGAACTGGGCTATGGCGCGCAGCAGACCGGCCCGATCCCACCGAACTCCACGCTGGTGTTCGAGATCAGCCTGATCGATTTCAAGACCCCGGCCGAAATCGCGGTGATCGAGGCCGAAGCGCAGCAACGTGCCGCCGTGCAGGCGCAGGCGCTGATCGATATGGCCAAGAGCGACAAGATCGCTCCGCCCGCACCCTGATCTCCGTCCGACACGAACGGAAGCATCGCAACCCGAAGCCTCCACGCTTGAAGCCGCGCGGACGCAATGCTAGCGGCTCACCCCTGAACCCCGCCTCGCAGGCGAACCGCATGGCGGTGCGCGGGGGCAAACACGCAAGAAGGAACGCCATGTCGGTCGATACCGCAACGGTGGCCAAGATCGCCAGTCTCGCGCGCATCAAGGTTACCGACCAGGACCTTGAGGCGATGGTGCCTGAACTCAACGGGATTCTCGCCTGGGTGGAGCAGTTGGGCGAAGTTGACGTGATCGGCATCGAGCCGATGACTGCGGTCATCCCCAACACGCTGCGCCTGCGCGACGATGTGATCGATGCCGATCCGCTGACCGGCGGCAACCGCCGCGATGCTGTCCTCGCCAATGCGCCCGCCGCCGAACATGGCTTCTTCGGCGTTCCCAAGGTGATCGAATAACATGACCGACCTGACCGATCTGGGCGTCGCCGCCATCCGCGACGGTGTGGCCGGCGGCGCGTTCACCGCGCTCGAAGTGGCCGAAGCTTTCAACGCCAATGTCGCCGCCGCGCAGGGCGCGCTGAACGCCTTCATCGTCGCCACTCCCGAAGCCGCGATCGCGGCGGCGAAGGCAACCGATGCGAAGCGCGCGGCGGGTGAGACGCTGGGCGCGATGGCCGGCGTGCCGATCGGCATGAAGGACCTGTTCGCCACCAAGGGCGTGCAGACCACCGCTGCCAGCGCGATCCTTGAAGGTTTCAAGCCGGAATACGAAAGCACCGTCAGCCAGAAGCTGTGGGATGCCGGCTGCGGCATGCTGGGCAAGCTCAACCTCGATCAGTTCGCCATGGGCTCCTCCAACGAGACCAGCGCATTCGGCAATGTCGTGTCGCCGTGGCGCAAGCCGGGCAGCAACGCGCCGCTGGCTCCGGGTGGTTCCTCGGGCGGTTCGTCCGCCGCCATCGCCGCGCGGCTGTGCCCGGCGGCCACTGGCACCGACACCGGCGGCTCGATCCGCCAGCCCGCCGCGTTCACCGGGATTTCCGGCATCAAGCCGACTTATGGCCGCTGCTCGCGCTGGGGCGTGGTCGCCTTCGCCAGTTCGCTCGATCAGGCCGGGCCGATGGCCCGCGACGTGACCGATTGCGCGATCATGCTGGAAGCGATGGCCGGCTTCGATCCCAAGGACTCGACCAGCCTCGATCTGCCGGTGCCGAACTGGACCGCCGCGCTTTCGGCCGATCTCAAGGGCAAGCGCGTGGGCATCCCGCGCGAGTACCGCATGGACGGGATGGACGAGGAGATCGTCGCGCTGTGGGAACAGGGCAAGGCCTGGCTGCGCGATGCCGGGGCCGAAGTGATCGATATCTCGCTGCCCCACACCAAATATGCGCTGCCGACGTATTACATCATCGCCCCCGCCGAAGCCTCGTCGAACCTCGCCCGTTACGATGGCGTGCGCTATGGCCTGCGCGATCTGCCCGATGGGGCCGGGCTCCAGGACATGTACGCCGCCACCCGCGCTGCCGGGTTCGGCCCGGAGGTCAAGCGCCGCATCCTGATCGGAACCTATGTGCTGTCGGCCGGGTTCTACGACGCCTATTACACGCAGGCGCAGAAAGTGCGCACCCTGATCAGCCGCGATTTCACTGACGCCTTCGCAAGCTGCGACGTGATCCTCGCGCCGACCACGCCGACGGCGGCCTTCGCGCTGGGCGAGAATTCGGACGATCCGCTGGCGATGTACCTGAACGACGTGTTCTCGGTCCCCGCGAGCCTCGCGGGACTGCCGGCAATGTCCGTTCCGGCGGGGCTGTCGAGCGAGGGGCTGCCGCTCGGCCTGCAACTGATCGGCCCCGCGTTTGACGAACAGATCGTGCTGAACGCAGGGCTGGCAATCGAAGCACGGGCCGGGTTCGGTGCGCGGCCGGAGAAGTGGTGGTGATGTTGACGGTAATACCGCTCCAGGGTAATACATGAGCCATGAATGTCCATAGCTCCCTGCAGCGTTACAGTTCGCGGCTGACGACCAAGTATCAGGCGACCATCCCCCAGGCGATCCGTGACGCCTTGGGATTGAAGGCCGGCGATCTGGTCAGCTTCGCGATCGATGCGAACGGGGATGTAGTACTGGGCCGGGCCGCTGACGATGCCCAGCGCGCCGAAAGGGCCGAGCGTCTGGCCGCCGGGGTGCAGGCAGCCCGGCGTAATTTTGCTGCCGAAAACACTCTGCCCGAAGGCATGAGCAGCGAGCAGTGGCTGGCGCTGATGCGGGGGCCGCCGGCAGAAGTATGATCGTCGATTCCAATGTCGTTATCGATGTCCTGCACGGCATCGGCGAACGCAGCGACAAGATCATTCAGGGCTACGTCCAGTTCGCCTCCGAGCGATCGCCTGCGATCAACCCGGTGATCTTCGCCGAAACCGCGTCCGCATCGTCCAGCCTTTCCGCATTCGAGGAGCGACTGGGCGAGCTGGGCCTGAAAGTCGAACCCTTCGATAACGGCGATGCATTCCGCGCCAGCCTCGCATTTCGCGCCTATCGCATGAACGGTGGCCCGCGCACCACGATCCTGCCCGATTTCCTGATCGGCGCGCAGGCCGCCAATCGCGGGTGGCCCATTCTCACGAGTGACCGTAAACGCTTCGAAAGCTATTTTCCCGAAGTCGAGTTGCTCGATCCGCTGGAGTTCTGACCTTGACCGCTTCCACATACCGCATCCACGGAGCCACCGGCGAATGGGAGGTCGTGATCGGCCTTGAAGTCCACGCCCAGGTCACCAGCCAGTCCAAGCTGTTCTCCGGATCGGCCACTGCTTTCGGGGCCGAGCCGAACAGCCAGGTTTCGCTGATCGATGCGGCGATGCCGGGCATGTTGCCGGTGCTCAACGGGGAATGCATCCGCCAGGCGGTGCGCACCGGCTTGGCCATTAACGCCCAGATCAACAAGTGGTCGCGCTTCGATCGCAAGAACTACTTCTACGCCGATCTGCCGCAGGGCTACCAGATCAGCCAGCTCTACCACCCGCTGGTGGGCGAGGGGGAGATCGAGATCATCCTGGATGACAAGGACCCCGAAGGCTCCACCAAGACCATCGGCATCGAGCGCATCCATGTCGAGCAGGATGCCGGCAAGCTGATGCACGATCAGCACCCGACGATGTCCTATGTCGACCTTAACCGCTCCGGCGTGGCGCTGATGGAGATCGTCAGCCGGCCCGACATGCGGTCTCCCGCCGAGGCAGGGGCTTACCTCTCGAAGTTGCGCACGATCCTGCGCTATGTCGGCAGTTGCGACGGCAACATGGATCAGGGATCGATGCGCGCCGACGTCAACGTCTCGGTGCGCCGCCCCGGCGAACCGCTGGGCACCCGCACCGAAACCAAGAACGTGAACTCCGTGCGGTTCGTGATGCAGGCGATCGAGCATGAGGCGAGCCGGCAGGTCGATGTGCTCGAAGCGGGCGGCAAGATCGTCCAGGAAACCCGGCTGTTCGATCCGGGCACCGGCTCCACCCGCTCGATGCGTTCGAAGGAAGACGCGCACGATTACCGCTACTTTCCTGACCCGGACCTGCTGCCGCTGGTGCTGGACGATGCCTTTGTCGAAGAATGCCGCGCCTCGCTGCCCGAGCTTCCCGATGCGAAGCGCCATCGCTACGAAACCGAACTTGGCCTGTCGGCCTACAACGCCGGCGTGCTGACCGCCGATGTCGAGACCGCGCGCTGGTTCGAGCGGCTGCTGGGCGAAACCGCCAAGGCCGCTGCGAAGCAGCCCGCCGAAGTCGCGAAGCAGGCGGCCAACTGGCTGATCTCGGAATTGTTCGGCGCGCTCAACAAGCTTGGCAGCTCGCTGGAACAGTCCTCGGTGACGCCGGAAAAGGGCGGCGAATTGCTGGCGCTGGTCAGCAAGGGCACGATTTCCGGATCGATCGCCAAGCAGGTGCTGGAGAAGATGCTGGAAACCGGAGACGGCGCCGCCGCCATCGTCGAACGCGAGGGGCTGGTGCAGGAATCCGATACCGGCGCGATCGAGGCCAAGGTCGACGAAATCCTCGCCGCTAACGCCGACAAGGTTGCCCAGTACAAGGACGGCAAGGTCGCGCTGTTCGGCTTCTTCGTCGGCCAGACGATGAAGGCCATGCAGGGCAAGGCCAACCCGCAGGTTGTGAACGAGATACTGAAGGCGAAGCTGGGGTGATGGTGCGCGCCGCCCGGCCATGAAAAAGCCCCGCCGGTGCCGCTGCGCCGGCAGGACTTTTCGTCGATGATCAGGACTTTACGGGCGGACGCGGGGCCTTATAATTTCATCCGGCTATACTCGGCGACTGCCCGTTAGTGCCATCGTCCCGAACATCCCCGCCTTTACGTGGCCTGATAATACTTCGCCCTCGATCAATGCTGTGCAGTCCAGCGTCATCGGGAGCGGCTTCGAAAGCTTCATCTGCCAGAACAGCGTAGTTCCGGAGATGCAGCCGCCCGAAATTTCGAGATTGCCCATCTCGCCGTAGATCCGGCCGACGAAACGGACGGCGTCGATCGGCGTCACTTCGAGCACCCCCTTTTGCGTTCCCATCGGGGTTGCGATCGCGCACGTCCACGTGCCGGCGACGCCGCTCATCGAATCTTTCATCATTGTGCCGCCTTGACCGTTTGTATCGTGATCGGCCAGCCCAGCTTCTTCAATTGCGGGCCGACCAGCCCGGCATCGCCCACGACGACGAAGGTCATGTCCTTGCTGGTGATGAATGTCCGCGCCGCCGCGTCGATGTCGGTCGATCCGGTGGCGCGGTAGGCCTGGGCGAGCCTGGCGTAGTAATCATCCGGGCGGCCAAGCCGGCCGATCGCCTGCATCGCCGTCAGTACCGCGGCGTTGGTTTCGAACTGGCCGGGCATTGCCCGGATCGCGCCTTCGGTGACGCGCTGGTGTTCCTCTGCGCTCACCGGTTGCCTGGCGGGCAGGGCATCGATGTCGGTCACGATCGCGCGGATCGCGTCGGCGGTGCGGTCGGCCTGCACCGGCGCGCTGACCAGGAACGCGCGCGGGCCGGTGGTGAGCGGGATGCTGCTGTAGACGCCGTAGCTCCACCCCTTCTGCTCGCGCAGATCGAGGTTGAGGCGGGACAGGAAGCCGCCGGCGAGCACGTCGTTGGCCAGCGCCAGCGGCACTTGCGCCGGGCCGCGCCCCGCCACCGGCAGCACCCGGCCGGCGAGGATCACCGACTGCGGCGAACCGGGGCGATCGATGAGGATCACGCGGCGCGTGGCAGCGGGGGGCGCGGCGTCCAGCGGCTTGGCCGGTGCCGCGCCTGCGGGGACCGCCCAGTTTCCGAACGCGCGTTCGAGCAGGGGCTTCAACTGGTCCATGCCGATATCGCCGACCACGGTGATGCGGGCCAGGTCCGGGCGCAGCCAGCGCGTCCAGGCGGCACGCAGCGTCTCCGGCGTCATCGCCGCCAGCGCGGCGGCATCGCCAAGGCCGTCTTCCGCCTGCGCATAAGGATGGGTGCCATAGATCGCCGCGCCGAGCGTGCGCGCGGCGAGCGCATCGGGATCGGACCCCAGTTGCGCCAGCGCGGCGCGGCGCTGGTCGGCGATGCGGGCGAAATCGGGCCCCGCGAAGCTCGGGCGGCGGACGATATCTGCCATCAGGTCGAGCGAGGGGCCAAGGTTGTCGGTCAGCGCCGAGAGCCGGACCGAGCTGGTATCGGTATCGGCACCCGCATCGATCGACGCGCCGAGCCGTTCCTGATCCTCCGCCAGTTGCGTGGCATCGCGGCCGGCGGCACCCTGTTCCAGCATGGCCAGCATGAACCCCTGCGTGCCCGGCGTGTCGAGTGCATCGGCGGCGGTGCCGGCATCGAAATCGAGCGAGAGCAGGACCTTGGGAACGGCGGTGCGCCGGGCCAGGGCCACCGTTATGCCGTTCGACAAGGTAGCGTGCTCGATCGCCGGGAATACCGGATCGCCGATCGGTGCGACCGGCGGGGCGGAGCGCGGCGGCGGCGGGGGCAGCGGGGCAGCCTTGGTGGTGCGCTGGGGCTTGTGCGCGAGTGAGGCCGGTTCATCGCCCCAGCCGCCCATCGCATCGCCGCTGTCGGTACGGGCACCGGGCACCACCGCGAGGGCCAGCGCCGGACGCCCCATCCAGCGGTTCATTGCCGCGCGGATCGTTTCCGGGGTCAGCGCCGCGATATCGGCGAGGTCCTTGGCGAAGCGGCCGGGATCGCCGGCATAGGCCTCCCCCTCCGCCAACGTCGCGCCTTTGCCGCTGAACCCGCCGACCTGTTCGAGCGCGCCGATCTGGGCGGACAGGGTGGTGACGACCGCACGGCGCACTTCGTCTTCGCTCGGCCCGTCGCGCAGGAAGCGGGCGATCTCGGCATCAAGGGCGGCTTCGGCATCGGCCCGGGCGACGCCGGGCTTCACGTCCATCGTCACCTGCAGGAAGCTGGTGCTGACTTGGGCATCGACCGATGCGGTGACGGCCACCGCGAGTTGCTTGCCGCGCACCAGCTCGTTGTCGAGCCGCGAGCTGGCCAGCCCGCCCAAGATGAATGCGCCAACCTGCAGGGCGGTGGTATCGGCCTCGTTCATTCCGGGCACCGTCCAGTTGCGGGTCAGGCGCAGGACTTCGACCCGATCCGCAAGGTCGCGGTGGACGGGCGCGGGGAGAGTGACCGGCCCGGCCGTCACCGGGGCCACATCGGGGCCGCGGGGGATGCCGCCGAACCACTGCTCCACCTTGGCGCGGGCGGTGGCAGCGTCGATATCGCCCGACAGCACCAGCACCGCGTTGTTCGGGCCGTAGTGATCGGTGAACCATGCCCGCACATCGGCAAGGCTGGCGGCGTCAAGATCGGCCATCGAACCGATCGGGCTGTGGCGATAGGGATGCCCCACCGGCAGCAGCCCTTCGGCCAGCGCATAGTCGAACAGACCATAGGGCTGATTGTCATGCTGGCGCTTCTCGTTCTGCACCACGCCGCGCTGCTTGTTGAGCTTGTCCTGCGTCACCGCCGGCAGGAGATAGCCCATGCGGTCGCTTTCCATGAACAGCGCCAGGTCCAGCGCGCCGGTGGGCACGGTCTCGACATAATTGGTGCGGTCGAACGCGGTCGATCCGTTGGTCGGCGTGGAACCGGCGGCTTCGAGCGGAATGTCGAAGTTGGGAACGTGGGCCGAACCGCCGAAGAACAGGTGTTCGTACAGGTGGGCAAACCCGGTGCGGCCTTTCGGTTCGTGCTTGGAGCCGACCTTGTAGTAGATCGTGACCGCCACGATCGGGGCCTTGCGATCGGTGTGGACGATCGTCGTCAGGCCATTGGCGAGGACGAACTTCTCATAAGGGATCGCCACCTTGCTGACGAGCTGCTGCGGAGTGGCCGGAGCAGGGGGCTGCACGGCAGATTCGCCGGCCGCTTGCGGTGCCTGAGGCGGGACATGGGCGCAGGCGCTGAGGGTCAGGGCCGAGGCAAGCAGGGCGGCGACGGCGCGTTTGCGCGCGGCAGGGGGGAAAGCCATGGTGCCACCATAGCAACTCCCGCCCGCCGCGCTGCAAGAATTTGCTAGAACCGATAGCCCACAAACAGCGATACGCTGTCATAACCGGCCTTGTGGACGATCTCGTTATTGGCATGGGTATAGAGGACGCCCAGACGCAGCAGATCGGCGTCGGTACGCTGCTCGGCCTCGCGCATGCGCAGGCCGAAACTGATCGAGGCTTCGTGAATCTTGCGGTAAGCGAGCTTGTCGCCAGTGCCGAGGGTGAACACGTAGCTGGCGCGGATAGAAGTGTCGCGGCCCAGAGCCCGCCCCTTGATTGGCAACTGATAGGCGATACCGTTACGGAACCAGGTATTTTGCTGCTTGAAGAAGTTGGCCTTGTCCTGATCGGCGATGCCGGTGCGGACGGATCGGGTGTGACCGACCATGTTCCCCAGCGTGACTTCGCCGCGCCCCGCCGCATCGATGCGAAGATTGCTCGCTAGGGAGGCCGTAACCACTTCCCCATTGCCGCCCAGCGTGCTGTCGGCCGAAGTGATCGTATAGGCGAGGCGCGGCGTAACCCACCAGTTTGGTTTGAGCGGCACGCTCAGGCCGACGGCCAGCCCGCCGGAGAACGATGAGAGGTTGCCATGTGCGCCGGAGATGCCACCCTTGGACTTGTTGACGCGCACGTAATTGAGCGGAACGGCGATGGTCAGCCGCGTGCGACTGCCCTCGGATAACTGGATTCCCCGACCGTAGCGCACTTCGACCCGCTGACCGCTTTCGTTGGCGACATCCCATTGCGATATCGTGCTTCCGACGACGTTGGAATCGCCGCTGGCGTCGAAGTTGAAATCCATGTCGAGCCCGTCGGCGATGGACTTGAACGTCGGCCCGGCCGGCACGCCGCATGTACCCTGGAAGGGATTGCCGCCTTGATTGGTTTCAAACGGCACGCCGAGCTGTCCGAGCTGCGCGACGGGGACATAAACAATTTGCTGGTCAGACCCGGGGACGGCGATGGAAGGCTGCCCATCACCGGGACGTTCGACGACCGGATAGGTGCCAGCAGGAAGGAACGGCTGGGGTGCGGTGATCGTAACAGATTGAGCGCCGTCGCACGATGTATTGGCAAAGGCCACGCCCGGTATCGCCAATGCCGTGCCCATGACTGCACCAGCCACAAAAATGGATTTTTTATCAATCATTTCGAATAGCCCCGCGAATACTGCAAAGCAGTCGCCATGCCCGCGTGGCGACTGTTTCGACAAGTAGAGATGGCTAATCGGCGTTTAATGATTCGGAAATACGCGCTGGAAACGGGCCGGAGTTCGCAGACCTTATTTCAAACCGATGTTGCTGTGGAGCAACATCGCTCGAACGGGGTATGCGGCGCGCCCTCTTCGGTTGCAATCACAAATAGAGTCGTTATCCCGTCCGCGCCACCCCGGACCTTACGGGGTGGCGCGGACGCGTCTTTTCAGAACCGGTAGCCGATGAAGAGGCTGACCGAATCGTAATCGGCCTTCTTCATCATGTCGTTGCCGGCATGTGTATACATCACGCCCACGCGCAGCAGATCGGCGTCGGTGCGCTGTTCGGTTTCGCGCATGCGCAGGCCGAAGCTGATCGCGCCTTCGTGGATCTTGCGGTACGAAAGCTGATCCTTGGTGCCCAGCGTGAACACATAGCTGGCGCGCACCGAAGTATCGCGGCCGAACACCCGGCTCTTGAGCGGCAACTGGTACGCGAGGCCGTTGCGGAACCAGAAGTTCTGCTGCTTGAGGTAATCGGCCTTGTCCTGCCCCGAAAGGCCGGCGCGCACGGTCTGGGTGTAGCCGACCATGTTGCCCATCGTCAGCTCGCCACGGCCGAAGCCGGCGAGGCGCACGTTGCTGGACACCGTTGCCGCCACCAGTTCGCCATCGCCGCCGATCGCATCGCTGGCCTTGGTCAGGGTGTAGCTGACGCGGGGGGTGATCCACCAGTTGTTCGAGACCGGAACGCTTAATCCGACGCCGATCCCGGCCGAGAACGCCGACAGGCTGCCATGCGCTCCGGCGATGCCGCCCTTGGCCGAACCGACGCGGACGTAGTTTACCGGCACGGTGATGGTCAGCCGGGTGCGGCTGCCCTCGGAAAGCTGGAAGCCGCGGCCATACTTGAGTTCGGCGCGCTGCCCGTCCTCATTGGCGACGCCCCACTGGGTGATCGATCCGCCCAGCACGCTGGAATCGCCCTTGGCGTCGAAATCGAAGTTCATGTCGAGAGCATCGGCAACCGCAGTGTAGGTCGCGCCGACCGGGGCACCGCACGTGAACTGGAACGGGTTGCCGCCCGCCTGCTGGGTGAACGGGATGCCCAGCGCCGAAAGCTGCGTGACGGGGATGTAGAAACCGCCGGCGGGCAGAGCCGGCTGGGGAACGAAGATTGCCGGCACCCCGTCCGATGGGCGCGGTACGACGTGATAGCTGCCGTTGGGAATGAAGCCGCCGCCGTTGGCGATGGTCAGCGTCGGCGCGCCGGCGCACGACGTGTTGGCGAATGCGACGCTGGGAATGGCCAGCGCGGTGCCGACGACTGCACCGGCCACGACGATGGATCTGGTATCGAACATGTGAACTTGCCCCTCTGCCCCGACCCAGGCGCGCGTAAAGCCCCGCCGCGCCTGATCTATGTAATTGCGACTAATTCGCTTTTCGGCATTTGGGAATAGCGGGCTTTTTAACGCTAATTGCAGATGTGCACATTTCCTCGTGGCGTTGCTGTGCTGCCACATCACCACAACGGGGTATGTCGGGCGGGGGCTTGATAGATTGGGGTCCAATCCCATCTTGCGTGCGGAGACCTGGGGCGACCGGCAGCAAAAAATCAAACACACTGCCCTTGTGTTGTAAAAATGCAACACTACATCCTCTGGGTCAGGAGGAATTCGTCTCATGAATCTCGAAAAGTTCACCGATCGCGCCAAGGGTTTTCTGCAGGCGGCGCAGACTGTGGCGATCCGGCTCAACCATCAGCGGATCGGCCCCGAACATGTGCTGAAGGCGCTGCTCGATGATCCCGAAGGCATGGCTGCCGGGCTGATCCAGCGCAGCGGCGGCAATGCCGGCTATGCGATCCAGGAACTGGACCGCGCGCTGGCCAAGCTGCCCGCCGTTTCCGGTTCGGGCGCGGCCGGGGCACCGGGGCTTGATGCCGAAGCGATCCGCGTGCTCGATGCGGCCGAACAGGCAGCCACCAAGTCCGGCGACAGCTTCGTCACCGTGGAACGGCTGTTGCTGGCCCTCGCGCTCGCCACCACCACGCCCGCCGGGCAGGCGCTCAAGGCCGCCAATGTCACGCCGCAGGGGCTGGAAGCGGCGATCACCCAGCTTCGCGGTGGCCGCAAGGCCGACAGCGCCGGGGCGGAGAACGCTTACGACGCGATGAAGAAGTACGCCCGCGACCTGACCGAGGCGGCGCGTTCGGGCAAGCTCGATCCGGTGATCGGCCGCGACGAGGAAATCCGGCGCACCGTGCAGATCCTGGCGCGGCGGACCAAGAACAACCCCGTGCTGATCGGTGATCCCGGCGTCGGCAAGACCGCCATCGCCGAAGGCCTGGCGCTGCGCATCGCCAATGGCGACGTGCCCGACAGCCTCAAGGACCGCAGCCTGATGGCGCTCGACATGGGCGCACTGATCGCCGGCGCGAAGTATCGCGGCGAGTTCGAGGAACGGCTCAAGGCGGTGCTGGACGAAGTGAAGGGCGCGGAAGGCCAGATCATCCTGTTCATCGACGAGATGCACACGCTTATCGGCGCGGGCGCTTCCGAAGGCTCGATGGATGCCGGCAATCTGCTCAAGCCGGCGCTGGCGCGTGGCGAACTGCACTGCATCGGCGCGACCACGCTCGACGAATACCAGAAGTACGTCGAAAAGGACGCCGCGCTGCAGCGCCGTTTCCAGCCGGTCTTCGTGGGCGAGCCGACGGTGGAGGACACCATCTCCATCCTGCGCGGGCTCAAGGAAAAGTACGAGCTGCACCATGGCGTGCGCATCACCGATGGCGCGCTGGTGGCGGCGGCCACGCTGTCCAACCGCTACATCACCAACCGCTTCCTGCCCGACAAGGCGATCGACCTGATGGACGAGGCCGCCAGCCGCATCCGCATGGAAGTGGAAAGCAAGCCCGAGGAGATCGAGAAGCTCGATCGCCGCATCGTCCAGCTCAAGATCGAGGAGATGGCGCTCGGCAAGGAGAGCGACGCGGCCAGCAAGGACCGCCTTGCCACCCTGCGCGAGGATCTCGCCAATCTCGAACAGCAGTCGAGCGAGCTGACCACCCGCTGGCAGAACGAGCGCGACAAGATCGCCGCTGAGGGCAAGCTCAAGGAGCAGCTAGACGCCGCGCGCAGCGAACTGGAGCAGGCGCAGCGCGGCGGTGATTATGCGCGGGCGGGCGAACTGTCCTACAGCACGATCCCGGCGCTGGAGCAGAAACTGGCCGACGCGCAGGGCGAGGCAACCAATGCGCTGCTGCGCGAGGAAGTGACCGAGGATGACATCGCCTCGGTCGTCTCCAAGTGGACGGGCGTGCCGGTCGACAAGATGCTGCAGGGCGAGCGCGAGAAGCTGCTGCGCATGGAGCAGGTGCTGGGCGAGCGCGTGATCGGCCAGCGCGATGCGGTGGTGGCGGTATCCAAGGCGGTGCGGCGTGCCCGCGCCGGGCTTCAGGACCCCAATCGCCCGCTCGGCTCGTTCCTGTTCCTCGGCCCCACCGGCGTCGGCAAGACCGAACTGACCAAGGCGCTGGCCGGGTTCCTGTTCGACGATGACACCGCGATGGTGCGCATCGACATGTCGGAGTTCATGGAAAAGCACGCGGTCGCCCGCCTGATCGGTGCGCCTCCGGGCTATGTCGGTTACGAGGAAGGCGGCGTGCTCACCGAAGCGGTTCGCCGACGGCCCTATCAGGTGGTCCTGTTCGACGAGGTCGAGAAGGCGCACGCCGATGTGTTCAACGTGCTGCTCCAGGTGCTCGACGACGGGCGGCTGACCGATGGCCAGGGCCGGCTGGTGGATTTCACCAACACCCTCATCATCCTCACCAGCAACCTGGGCAGCCAGTTCCTCGCCAACCTGCCGGACGGGCAGGACGTGGACACGGTGGAGCCGCAAGTGATGGAAGTGGTGCGCGGGCATTTCCGGCCGGAATTCCTCAACCGGCTGGACGAGATCGTGCTGTTCCACCGCCTCGGCCAGGAACACATGGGCCCGATCGTAGATATCCAGGTGAACCGGGTGCAGAAGCTGCTGAAGGACCGCAAGATCGTCCTCGACCTGACCGACGCCGCCAAGCGCTGGCTCGGCCGCGTCGGCTACGACCCGGTCTATGGCGCCCGCCCCCTGAAGCGCGCCGTCCAGCGCTACTTGCAGGACCCCTTGGCGGAACGCCTGCTGGCCGGTGAGGTGCCGGATGGCGCGACCGTGCACATCGATGAGGGTGAGGGGGCGCTGGCGATCAGCGTGGGGTGATTGCGATCGGATGTGCCCGAGCAAAAAGGGCCGGGAAGCACATGCTTCCCGGCCCTTTTTCATGCTTGTCGATAAATCAGAGTTTGGCCTTCACGCCCATGTAGAACGAACGGCCGGTGGCATCGACCGGATACGCGACTGCACCGACGTCCGGCTTGGTATCGAGCACGTTGTCGACACCGCCATAAAGGGTGAAATTGTCCGCCACATCGACGGCCATGTAGAGGTTGTGTTCCCACTTCTCCTTGTACCACATGTATTCGCTGGGGAAGTAGTCAGGGTTTGCCTTGGCCTGCGCGGCGCTGGCCCGGCGGGTCTTGTCCCACCAGTTGATTCCGTAATTGATGGTAACGGCGTTGCGGGTCCAGGTGAGGTCCAGATTGCCGCTGTACTTCGGGGCGGGATAGACAAGCACGGTGCCGTTGGGGCCGTTTCCGACCTGATTTTCCGCTTCCGCACCCACGTCAGGCACGATCGAAAGCTTGTCCAGATAGTTACCGACTAGCCTGAGCGTGAAAGTGCCGATGTCCGCTTTTGGCGTAAAGCTGTACACCACCGTCAGGTCGAGACCTGCGGTCTTGTAAGAAGCCACGTTCAACGGCAGAACGGTCCAGTCGTTGACGTAGCCGTTAGTGCTGCTGCGTCCGATCAGATCACAGAACTGGTTATCCAGTGTTGCGCCATCATAGCACAGATCGACGACCTTTTGGAGCTGCGCGTAGTTGATCGCCTTGGTCAGGTTGATGTTGTACCAGTCCGCGCTGGCCGTGAAGCCGGGCAGGAAGCTGGGCCGCAGAACCAGACCGGCGGTCCATGTTTTGGCGGTTTCTGCCTTGAGATTGGCATTCCCGCCGACTGTCCCCGGAATGCTGCTGTTCTGGGGAGAGGTCGTGTCATTGGCGGGGTCAAACAGGTAATTGCCAGCGCCGTCTTTGGCATTGATGTCAATGCCCAAGGCGGCAAGTGCCGCTGTGCAGTTGGCAACGCGCGTTGAAGTCCCCTCGGCCAGGCGTTCCGGACCGCATGGATCGACGACAAAGTCAAAACCGGTGCTCGCGCCCGCGAACAGTTCCGAGATGTTGGGGGCCCGAACCGATTGCGAATAGGTCCCCCGAATGGTGATGTCCGAAATCGGCGAATATGTGCCGTTGACGCTCCATGTGGTTGTCGATCCGACAGTCGAATAGTCGGAGAAGCGGACGGCACCGCCGGCGCTCAGTTCCTTGGCGAACGGAACATTGGCCAGCAAGGGCAGCCTGACTTCGCCGTAGACTTCCTTGACATCGAACGAGCCGCGATCGACGGTGGATGCGCCGTAGCTGGCGAGAAGTCCGGCCTGACGCAACGGGTCCGGGACGGACAGGCTCTTCTCCTTGCGATATTCCGCACCGATGGCAAACCCGACCGGACCGCCGGGCAGATTGAAGAACGCGCCGGTGTCCCCGGAAATGGATGCCGATGCCACGTATTGCTCAAGCCGAGCCAGTTCGTGAAGCGTCGCCGAAACCCAAGCAGCGGCTTCCGGCGAGGGAGAGCCGTTGCCCAGGATGTTGAGCGGCACGCATTCGCCCGGAGCAAACGTGATCGGCGTGGATGTCGAGGTTGCAGGATCGTAAGTGCCCGGCAGGAACGGCACGCCGCCGTAGTTTTCCGAGAAGAACGATGTCTGGCCCGGCAGATTGATCCGGCAAGTCACATTTCCGGTGCCGTCATCGACGGCGTCCAGGGCCGCGTAGTATCGATCGGCAATACGCGCGTTCGTGGTGGTCGATTTCTGGGTCGATCTGCCATAAACGAACGAAACATCGTAGCGCAGATGGTCGGAAAGGTCACCCTCGGCACCGATCACGCCGCGCCACAGCTCCCGGTTGAGCGAGTATTTTGACCGTGCGTAGTCAAAATTGTCCCGACTGACGAGTGCTCCGCCAGGTGCCAGCGCTCCGAATTTTTCGTTGAGATAGAAATTGTCGGGAGCGAGAACGGTATAAAAATCGTAGCTTGGTTGCGACAGCGTGTCCGAGTGCGATTTGACGTACTTGCCCTCAAAGTACACGTTCAATGCCGGGCTGAATTCATAGTGACCCAGCACGTTCGCAATATGCTTGCGGGTATACGGCACAAAGTCGCCATAATAGGTTTCCCGCGGAGTGCTGTCGCCGCCGATCGTGAATGCCGTGCCGGGAACATAGGTGCCCCGATCGTATACGGTGCCTTCACCCGTGTAGTCAGACAGCCCGTCGAAATCCACGTCAACCGCGCCACCCGGCGAACTGTCCGCCCAGCGCAGGCCGGTCATCAGCACGCGATCGGGGACATTGGGATCGTCGCCCGCCGAGCCGGGCGAGCCATCGGCAGGGTTGCGCTGCAACGAATAACTGGGGCCGGTCTTGCCGTAGTTGAGTCGCTGGCTCTGCGAAAAACGATCGGTTTCGTTGAACTCATAGGCCACGGTGATATTGCCGCGACCGTCCGCAAAATTCTTCCCGAACGTAGCGGCACCGAAACGCTGGCCGGCATCGCCACGCTGCGAGATCGTGTTCTGGGCTCGCAGGTTGAGACCGTCGAAGTCCTTCTTCATGATGAAGTTGACCACGCCGGAGACGCCGTCCGCACCATAGATCGCGCCGACGCCGCCGGTCAGCACATCGACGCGCTCGACCAGATCGGTGGGGATCGTGTTGATGTCCACGGCTGCGGTACCGGGAGAACCGGACACATGCCGCCGCCCATCGACCAGGACCAGTGTCCGATCCGCGCCGAGATTCCGCAGGTTGAGGAAGTTCGTGCCGACCGCATCAGCGTTCACGCTGTTGCCGCCGCCATTGTCGATGCTGCGGGTCGATCCGAGGAGCGCGGGCGAATCCGCGAGGAATTCGGTCAGGTTGGTCTTGCCCGAGCGTTCGATCGTGGCCGAGGTGATCGCCACGATCGGGTTAGGAGCATCGAATCCCGGGATCGGCTTGATCCGCGAGCCGGTGACGATGATCGTGTCTTCGGCCACTGCCGCGTCATCGGCCGCCGCGGTATCCTGCGCCATCGCCTCGCCGGCAGCGCCCAGCGATATTGCCGCGAGGGTCAGGCAGGTGGCGCTGCGCAGCGCGGACTTGCGGTAGGAAGATCTCATAATGGTGTGCCCCTTGGTTTTCTCTGGGTCCGTCCATCGGCCAGCGTGACCATCCACGATGTGCGACCCGATCGGCGACAGCCCGGCATGGTGATGCTCTTTCGCCGTCAATTGCTTCTTGTTGCGTGACCTGAATCTTGATTCAACATTTTAAGCCCTCGCCCCGGAATTGCGCCGGCAACTGTTGCACTGTTGCAACAAGCGTGCGGAATCAGCTTTGACTGCCTTCGGGCTCGACCCTAGGGCCGGATGGTTCATAATCGGTTACTGTTCTGACACTTCGATCGACAATTTCGGCCAACTGCGGCGACTCGATCGGGTCGGGCTCTGGCTTCGGGCCGGTGCCTCGGCTAGACAATCGTCATGCAGTTCGCCTTGGCTCCCCGCTCCGATATTGCCGCTCTGGCGCAGCGCTTCGCGTCACAAGGCTTCGTTTCGATCGATGGGCTGCTGCCAGATGACCAGGCCGAGGCGCTGGCCGCATCGCTTCGGCGGGACGAGAGCTGGGTCGAAGTGCTCAACGCCGGAGAGAAGGTCTACGAGATCGCGCTCAGCGATTATCGGGGCTTCGATCCCGGAACGCGCAAGACGTTTGAAGAAGCAGTTGCCCGCTCGGCGCGCGAGGGGTTTCAGTTTCATTTCCGCACCATTCGCGTGCCGGACGATGACGCCGCGCGCCGGGAGCGTGATTTGCTGGTCGATCGCTTCGCCCGGTTTCTCAACAGCGCGGCGGTGCTGGAACTGCTCAAGGCGGTGACCGGCCGCGATCGGGTCAATCTGCTGGACGCCCAGGCGACGCTGTTTGCCGCCGGGCATTTCCTGAGCAGCCACGATGATGATGTGGCCGGCAAGAATCGCCAGGCCGCCTATGTCGTCGGGCTGAGCCGGGGCTGGCAGCCCGACTGGGGCGGCTTGCTGCTGTTTCCCGATGGTGATGACCTGCGCGGGTTCGTGCCGGCGTTCAACAGCATGCGGCTGTTCGCGGTGCCGCGCCAGCACTGCGTCACCCAGGTGGCATCCTGGGTGGAGGAAGCGCGGCTATCGATCACCGGCTGGCTGCGCGTGCTGGGTTAGGAGTTACAGCGGCTCGTACCCGAAGCGTTCGATCCACGGTTCGAGGATCGGCAGGATCGGCTCCAGGTAAGGGCGGTAGGCCTCCCAGCGGCCCTTGGACCGGGTGTAGATGCGCTCGGTCACCTGCGCGTAGCTGGGGGTGCGGATATACCCGCGGTTCGCCGCCGTGCGCTGATGGTCAAGCACATCGTCCGTCCAGTCTAGACCGAGGAAGTCGAGCAGCGGGCGCATGGTGCCCTCAAGGTCCTGGACCAGATCCTCGTACCGCACAGTGTGGACGCTGAGCGGCATCACCTCGCGCGCGCGCATCCAGTGTTCCATCGTCAGCGCATACATTCGCGCCGCGTTTTCCAGAGTCAGAAAGCTTGCCATGGCGCGGGTCACCTTGAAATTCTGCATCCAGCAGCTCAGCACGACATCGCAGGGGTGGCGCAGCGCGAAAATGAACCGGGCATCGGGAAAGGCGCGGTGGATGTAGGAGGCGCGCAGGGTGGCGAGCGGATACTTGTCGATCAGCAGCTTGCCATCTGGCAGGGTGCCGCCGCGTGAAACCTCGTCGAAATAGCCCGCGCGCATGCGGGAGACCGCTTCCGCGTCCAAGGTGCCGAGCTGGGCGATCGGCCCGCCCGTTTCCTCGAGGACGGACACCATCGCTTCCTCCTCGCGCACTTCGGTGTCCGGGTGGCCCATCAGGATGGTGTCGAGCAGCGTGGTGCCCGAGCGGAGGAAGCCGGTGAGGAAGGCGGGGGAGGGCAGTCCGTCGTGGTACTCGACATCGTTCCAGCCTGCGAACCAGGGTGCCGAAATCGCGGCAGTGCGACCGGAGATGACCGTGGATTGTTCGGTGCCGTCGAACCGCAGTGCGTCGGGCTGCGCGGCCATGGCTTCGTTCATTTCGGAGAAGGAGGCGAAGGCCAGATCGACCTCGCCCAACTGGTCGGCAACCTGGCCGATGAACTGCGCGCGGATCGATGTATCGAGCGTGGCCGGGTGCGAAGCCAGCGCAAGGTCCAGCGCCTCGCGCAGGTTGCCGCGCCGGCGCAGGGTCAGCGCTTCGATATAGGCACGATCGTCGCTGGGCGGCGCGTTGCGGCGGGCCAGCGCTTCCAGTTCCTCAAGATCGGTCAGGCGGTTACCCTGTTCGTACAGGATAGCCAGCGCCAGCATGGCCCGCACACTGTCGGGCTCGACGGCCAGCGCGGTCTTGTACGCGCGCTCGGCCTCGGTCTTCTGGTCCAGCGCGGCATAGCATAGCCCGATCAGTACCAGGGTCTGGGCGTCCTGGCGGCCTGCCCGCGCGGCAGCGGAAAACCGGATCAGCGCCTCCGCCGCGCGGCCATGCCGATAAAGCGACTGACCGAGCTCGAAATTGGTCTGCGCATCCTGCGGCGCGGTGGCGATCGCGCGGCTGAACACCGCTTCGGCATCGTCGAACCGCTTCGCCAGCGTCAGCGCCCGGCCGAGATTGAGCCAAACCCCGGCCTCGTCCGGGATCAGCGATCCCGCCGTCGCCAGCACTTCGATGGCGCGCTCCGCCTCGCCGCATTCCAGTAGGGCGTTGCCGTAGTTGTTGAGCAAGCGCCCATCGCGCGGGTTCGTGCGGGTCAGCTCTTCCAGACGGGTAGCGGCCAATTCCACGTCACCGCGCGCCTTGGCGGCCAGGGCGAGGACCTGCAGCGCTTGCGGCTGCGACGCGATTGGGCGGCACAGCTCCTCCGCTTCGGCGGGCAATCCCGCATCAAGCGCGGCCTGGGCGGCGTTGAGCCGCAGGGCGCTGTCCTGCGGATTGCTGCGCAGGGCGCGTTGCAGGCTGGCCAGCCCTTCGCGCGGGTTGCCGGCCTTGCACTGGGCAATGCCGAGAAATTGCAGCACTTGCATGTTGCGCGGCTGATCGCGGTGGACGCGCTGGGCGATGGCGCGGGCATTCTCGAAATCGCCGCGCTGAAACGCCGCGACGGCGGAGTTCATGCTTTGCTGGATGGTATTCATCGGACTGAAAACGTCTCCCGGCGGATACGGGCTGCGACCGGCTATGCCCTGTCAGGATAGGGGGCAGGGCCGGGCGGGGCAAGAAAAAGGGGGGAGGGTTGCCCCATCCCCCCATTCTTCTCGCGCTTGCCAGGGATCAGTACTTGACCTTGGCGGACACGTAGAGCCGGCGGCCGACAACGTCGTAAAGCGACGGATCGGTGCCCGACTGAATGTTCGGCGAATAGAGTTCCGGCTTGCGGTTGAACAGGTTGTTCGCACCGATGCGCAGGGTCAGCTTGTCGATCTTGGCTTCGGCGCCAAGGTCGAAATAGAAGACCGGATCCACCTTGTCGAAGACTTCACCCGGGAACTGGGCGGCAGCCCGGTTCTTCATGCCGTCGATGTAGCGCGTGCGCAGATCGAAGGACACGGCTTTGCTGACGGCAAACGTCGTTTCGAGCACACCGCGCCAGCGGGGGAACGAAGTGCCCAAGCCCGAATATGAAATCGTATCAGCGTAGTCGATCGTGACGCCGGGCAGTTCCTCAACCTTGTAGTCGATGAGGTAGTTGCCCATCAGGTTGAAGGTCAGCGCGGCGTCAGGGCCGATGAACTCCGTCGGCAGGGTATAGGCAAGCTGGAAATCGATGCCCGAAGTCTTGATCTTGCCCTGGTTCACGAACTGGAAGTAGCCCGAACCGTCGCCACCCAGTGCGGTCGGCACCGAGATGAAGCTGATGTCCGGAGTGCGCGACAGGCCAGAGCAATAGACGCTGGTGGGGTCAAGGCTCGGATTCTTGCCATGATAGCCATAGCACGCCGCGATCACCAGGTTCGGATCCGGCTGGATGATCGTGTCCTTGATTTTGATCGAGTACCAGTCGATCGAGCCGGTCAGACGGCCCACCTGGAACACGGTGCCGAGCGTGATCGCGTCGCTCTTTTCCGGCTTCAGGTTGGGGTTGCCGACATAGCCCAGGAAGACCTGGCTGCCCGGACCCTGCTGATAGTTGTCAACGCCGCCCGGGTCGATGCCGGAACCGGCATTAATGCACAGGTCGCGCGCGGCCGCTCCACCGTTCTTCCGAAAATTCGTGCCGATCGAGCACGGATCGAAGTACGACGGGAAGTTGCTGCCCCCCGAGAACAGTTCGCCGAAGTTCGGAGCACGGACGGAATGCTGGTATGAAGCGCGCAACCGCACGGCGTCGATCGGCTCGACGGTGAAGGTGCCGCCATAAGCCCACGAGTTTTGCGAGTCGCCCTTGATCCCATTTTCGATGTCATTGAACTTGCTGGTGGAACGACGGGCAGTCAGGGTCAGTTCGGCATAGTTGACAAAGCTGTCCTTCAGCAGCGGGATCGACGCTTCGCCGAAGATGTCGGTGAAGGTGTTTGTGCC
Organism: Novosphingobium colocasiae; assembly: GCF_014652555.1. Taxonomy (GTDB): domain Bacteria; phylum Pseudomonadota; class Alphaproteobacteria; order Sphingomonadales; family Sphingomonadaceae; genus Novosphingobium; species Novosphingobium colocasiae. Next base: position 98,244 of record NZ_BMZA01000007.1, on the reverse strand, counting down.
GTGATCGTTGGTGCCGTTGTTGAAGCCGGCGATCGGGCCGGCAGCCGTTCCGGCGTCGTAGCGATAGTTAAAGCTGCGGTGTTCGGCACCCAGCACGACCGAAAGCTTGCCGGCCGGCATTTCGAACAGATCGCCCTGGACATAGCCTTGATAGATCTTCTGCGTGAAGGTAGTCTTGGTCTCCGTACCGACGGCGATATAATCCACGCATTCCTGTGAAAGCGGATGGATACCGAAGGGATTGAAGCCACCAGCGCAAAGCGATGCGCCACCATCGGCTGCTTCCAGCAGGTTCTGAACCTTCTGGACATCGACGTTGCCGGTCTGGTTGTCGTTAATCGTGGTTTTGCCGTAAGAGGCATAGGCTTCATAGCGCCACCCGGGCGCAATCTCGCCGCGCAGCCCGAGCAGACCTTGGTAGACTTCGTTAGAGAAGTTTTCCTGACGTAGACCGGTGTCGAGGAACCGCTTGGAAATGCGGAATGCTTCAGTCGCTCCGGACCCTACGATGTTGGCGTCATCACCGGTGCGTGAGGCCAGCAAAGTTGCGAGGTCTGCTGGAAGGAATGGGTTAGTTATCGGAACGAGCAGCGCAGTGGTCTGCTTGCCGGGTTCCACCAAATCCGAAACCGCGTTGGCGGGGTTGGTGTTGGTGAGCGTGTTGCCGATGCGGGTGCCGACCGGGGTCGGTGCCAGTGCGCTCGACGTTTCGTACTTGGTGTATTGGCCTTGACCGAAAATTTCGATGGCGGGCGAGATTTCGAAATGCCCAGTGACGAACCCGGTATCGCGCTTTACGGGCAGGACGAGCAGGTTGATGATGTCGAAGTTGTAGGTGTAGAAGTCCGGATAGTAGTTCCCGTTAGGATTGGCCGCCGAATTGAAATCGTAGCGGAAGTTCGCCACGTCATGCGGATCGTTGAACACACCCACAGCGAACAGCGAGCCGTCATTGTTGAAGCCCAGCTTTGACGTGCCGGCAACGGGTACGTCCTTTGCGGTGACGCCATAGCTTGAAAACAGCGCGTCAATCGCAGCCTGCGAAATGCCGTTAGTCGAGCTTTCCGCCAGCTTGCCGGTCGGGAAGGTGCCGGTGGTCGACGTTGCCGTAGCGGCGAAGGCGCGCTGGCTCTTGATCATCGCCTCGCGCTCGGAATGCTCGTACGAAGCAGCGATGTTACCGCGGCCGTCAGCAAAGTTGATGCCGGCTGTAGCGGCTATCTGCCACTCACGCGAATCGGTGTAGGGAACCGAATTGGAATAAGTCGCCCGGGCTTCCAGCCCGGAGAAATCGCGCTTCAGGCGCATATTGACGACGCCGGAGATGGCGTCCGCGCCATATGTGGCACCGGCACCGCCGGTCAGCACGTCGATCCGGTCGATCAGGCCCTGCGGGATGGTGTTAAGGTCAACCGTCTGGTCCGATGCGGACACCATCGGCCGGCGGCCGTCGATCAGGACGAGGTTGCGGTTGGTGCCGAGGCCGCGAAGGTCGATGTTCGACTGGCCGCCGTTGCCGGGGTTGTTCGAGGTGCTGGTGCCGGCCGGATTGACCTGCGGCAGCGTGTTCAGGAAGGTTTCGAGCGTGATGTCCGCGCGCTTGACTGTCTCTTCACCGCTGACGACCGCCACCGGGCTGTTCGCCGTCATGTTCGGGCGCTGGATGCGCGAACCGGTAACAATGATGGTTTCCCCGGCATCATCGCTGGCTGCCGACTGTGGTGCTGCATCCTGCGCTTGCGCCGAAACCGCGGTTCCGAACGTCAACGCGGCGCTAAGGCACGATGCGCTGCGCAACGCGGCCTTGAAGTGCGTGGTTTTCACTTGGTGTGTCCCTTTCGTTTCAGTCCACAAGGCAGGAGCGTGACCAGGCCTGCCGGATGGACGATGTGGCCGGAACGGTGCCCGAAGGTGAACCGGCCGAGGCAGACCTGTCCCAATTCGCGAAATACGAATCAACTTTCATTTTCGTTTCGGTAACACTTGTTTCCACACTGTGGCATCGCTGCAACGCATCGCGGCGGGGCCGAACCGCGCGGGCCGCAGCCGTTTGGGGCACGGCAGGCCCGATTGCTTCGTGCGTGAGCGGTGCGCGTGTTGCAAAATGTCCCGTCAGGCGCTCCGGCCGCAAGATTCTCCACCCGCCGCAGGCTCACGGCTCGTCCGACAAATGATTGACCTTGCCGGGGTAGGCATTTAGTCGGTCGATTAAGGCAGTGTCGCCGTTTGGGGCGGCGTTTGGCTCCGGTTTGTGGAATTGAGCTGCATGGTGGCGCGGAAGGCCTGATGGTGGGAACGAATCGGCACATCGCGGGCAATGCGCGGCCCTTGCGGCAGCAGCCGGGGCAGGGCGGGATACCGGCATGACCGTTGCCCCCGCCGCTCGCATCAACGCGCTTCCCGGTGCCCGCGAGCAGTTGCTGGAAGCGACCAGCCAGCTCATGCGCGAAGGTGATGTGATCGATATCTCGCTGGCCGAGCTGTCAGTCCGTTCAGGGCTCAATTCGGCGCTGGTGAAGTATTACTTCGGCAACAAGGCCGGCCTGCTCAAGGCGCTGCTCGATCGTGACTGGCAGGCCATCGTCACCAGCGTCGATGCGCTGGTCCACAAGGAGGACTGGGACGCGGAAACCAAGATGCGTCGCCACATCTCCAAGGTGGTCGATACCTTCTTCGCGGTGCCGTATCTCAATCCGCTGACGCTGCGCATGGTGCGTGAGAGCAGCGAGAGCGAGGCGCGGCGGATCGCCGATTGCTACCTCGCGCCGATGTACCGCGCTTATGAAAGCATGATCGGCGAAGGCGTCCGCCAGGGCCTGTTCCGGGCGATCGATCCGCAGTTGTTCTATTTCACCGTTACCGGCGCGGTCGACCGTTTCTTTGCCGCGCGGCTGGTGCTCAAGCACTGCTTCGATCAGGACACGCTGACCGAACGCCATCGCGACCGCTATCGCGAGCATGTGATCGACATCATCATGGCCGGCATCCTTGCGCGCTGACAAGGGGACGCACTGGCACCTGGGCGTCATCGGCGGGTCCGGGCTTGCCGCCGGCATCGAGCTGGATGACGCGCAGGAAATCCGCGTGGCCAGCCCGTTCGGAGAGCCTTCAGGCCCGGTCGTCACCGGCTGGCTGGGAGGGGTGCGGATGACGTTTTTGGCCCGCCACGGGGCCGGCCACGCGATCCCGCCCTCGGCGGTGAACTACCGCGCCAATATCGACGTGCTGAAGCGCTGCGGCGTGACCGACATCCTGTCGCTGTCCGCCATCGGCTCGCTGCGCGAGGAGATGGCACCGGGGCAGTTCGTCATCGTCGATCAGTTCATCGATCGCACGGCCGGACGCGCCGGATCGTTCTTCGGCACCGGGCTGGTCGCGCACGTCAGCCTGGCCGATCCGGTATGCCCGCGCCTGTCGGCGCTGGCCGCGGCGTCGGCACAGGCCGGCGGCGCGGCGGTCCATCCGCAGGGCACTTATGTGGCGATCGAGGGGCCGCAATTCTCGACCCGCGCCGAAAGCCACATGTACCGGGCCTGGGGCGCGGACGTGATCGGCATGACCGCGATGCCCGAAGCCCGCCTCGCCCGCGAAGCCGAGTTGCCCTATGCCCTGCTCGGCATGGTCACCGACTATGATTGCTGGCGCGCCGACACCGCCGGGGTCGAGGTGAGCGACGTACTGGCGGTGATGCACCACAACGCCGGCCTTGCCCGGCAGACCGTGCGCGCGCTGGCCGCCCGGCTGCCCGAACGGCGTGATCCCAGCCCGATCGACACCGCGCTGGAACAAGCGCTGATCACCGCCCCCGAAGCGCGCGATCCGGCGCTGATCGCCCGGCTCGACGCGGTTGCCTGCCGGCTGTTCGGCGAGCGGGACTGAGGGGGGTGGGCCCAATCCGCCCGCTGGAATCGAAAACCCCTCCCGCAGCATCGTGCGAGAGGGGTCCCGGATTTCTTTGTGTCCCGAAGCCTCAGCCCGAAGGTCCGCTCGGGCCATCGCCGTGGAAGGCGTCGGCGATGGAGCAGGCGGCCGGGCCGAGGATGACGACGAACAGCACCGGCAGGATAAACAGGATCAGCGGCACGGTCATGATCGCGGGCAGGCGTGCGGCCTTTTCCTCGGCGCGCATCATCCGGTCGTTGCGGAATTCGGCTGACAGCACGCGCAGGGCGGATGCCAGCGGGGTACCATAGCGCTCGGTCTGGATCATGGTCGTCACCACCCCCTTCACCGCATCGAGCGCGACGCGGTAGGCAAGGTTCTCGAACGCCATGCGCCGTTCGGTCAGGAACGACAGCTCGATCGAGGTAAGCGAGAATTCCTCGCCCAGTTCAGGGTAGGCGCGGCCCAGTTCGCGGCTGACGCGCTCGAAGGCGGCGTCCACGGTCAGACCGGCCTCGGCGCAGATCACCAGCAGGTCGAGCGCGTCGGGCAGACCCTTGCGGACCGCATCGGTGCGCTTGGTAATCATGTTCTTGATGAAGATGTCCGGGCCCTTGTAGCCCAGGCCGACGGCGGCGGCGAAGCCCATGAAGCGCTTGAAGCTGGACCATTCGGGGAAATAGTCGATCCAGTAGATCACGGCTGCCGCCAGCGCGCCGAGAACGATCGGCGCGACCAGCCGGGCGAAGACCACCGCCACCGCCCATTCCTTGTTGCGGATGCCGGCCTGCGCCAGCTTCTGCTCGATCTCCCGAAGCTGGCTGTCCTGGAGCATTTTGAATGCGCCGAGGAACTCGCCCATCTTGTCGGTGGTGTCGTTCTTGCGGATCAGCGACTGGCGCTTGCGCGAGGTGCCGACGATGCCGGCCTTGAGGTGATCGCGCCGCGCGGTCAGCGTCTTGACGCGCTTGGCCATCGGGTCCTTGACGGTGATCGCGGCATAGATCGCCAGCACCATGGCACCGGCGGCGATGAATGCCAGGAAGGTGCCGATAAGGATGACGTTGAAGCCGAGGATCGTCGGTCCGGTCGGTTGGTCGAACATGGTTTCCGGTTCCCTCGTCTCAGATCTCGAAGCTGACCATCTTGGCCATCATGAAGCCGCCGATGCTCATCCACACCATGCCGCCCATGCCGGCCACCATCAGGCGTTCATCGACGAAGAACTGGCCGACATAGCCCGGGTTGACCCAGTAGATCAGCACGAAGACGATGAAGGGCAGCGACCCGACGATATAGGCCGAAGCCTTGGATTCCGAGCTCATCGCCCGGATCTTGAGCTTCATCTGCGCGCGCTTGCGCAGCACGTCGGCGAGGTTCGCCAGCGTTTCCGCCAGGTTGCCGCCGGTCTCGCGCTGGATCGCCAGGGTGATGCAGAAGAAGTTGAATTCGGGAATGCCAAGCCGGTCGGCGGTTTCCTGGAGGGCGTCCTCCATAGTCTTGCCGATCTTCATGCGTTCGGTGACCAGCTTGAATTCCTCACCCACCGGCCCCGGCACTTCCTGCGCGACGACGCCGAGCGTTTCCGAGACGGGCAGGCCCGAGCGCAGGCCGCGCACGAGCAGTTCGATGCCGTCAGGGAACTTGACGGTAAAAGCGGTGGTGCGGCGCTTGATGAAGAAGTTGAGCACCATGTGCGGCACGCCCGCGCCGACGGCAAGGCCGATACCCAGCGCCAGCATCGGCGCGCCGGTCTTGAGGAAAAGGATCACGGCGATGACCGCGGCGATGCCGAGCGAGCCGTACAGGTACTGCTGCAAGGTCCAGCTCTTGCCGGAGCGCGACAGGCGCAGCGCCAGCGCATCGATGCGCGAATTGCTGCCCGCGACGCGGTGCATCTTGGGCTTGCGCGAGGCGATGGCGCGGCGCATCTGCGCCTCGACCCGGGTGGTGGCGCTGTCGGAATGGCGATAGCGCACGGCGCTGAGCCGGCGCGCGGATTCCTTGCCGACCGAGGGTCCGGCAAAAGCCAACCACAGGAGCGCCATGACGCTCATCAGGCCAACTGCCACGACCAGAAGCTGCAGTGGATTCATTGCCGTCGTTCACCTTTTCCTGCGTGCCGTCCCCGCCCGATCGGGCCGGGATGACCCCGGCGTGTCAGGCGGTGCGAACCGCCCGGTGCGCCGGGCTGGATCAACCCGCCTTGGCCGGAGCCTTCTTGCCCTTTGCCATCAGCGCCTTGAAATCGATCTTGCCGAGCAGCGACTTGCCGCCGCTCTTGGCCGGAGCCGCCTTTTCGCCGCCCACGCTGATGATCGTGTTCGACAGGTCGCGCAGTACCGCGCCGCCCTTGCCGGCGCGATTGGCGTCAACGAAAGTCTGGCCCAGCTTGGCGGCGGTCGATGCGGCCTTGATGTCGTAGGGGATAGAGAAGGCGATCTTGGTTTCGATCGATGCCTCGAAGTCCGACTTGCTGATCTCGGTCACCGCCGGCTGGACCTTGTTGGCCACCACGATCACCCGCGCGTGCGGCGCGTTGACCTTGAGCCAGGACAGCAGGCGGATGCTGTCGCGCGCCGAGGCGAGCGTCAGTTCGGTGACCAGCACCACCACGTTCACATCGGCAACCAACTGCGGAAAGTTGATCAGCATGTTGCGCGGCAGGTCGATCATCGTCATCTCGAACGCCTGCCGGAACTCTTCCTCCAACTGGATGAAGGCGGCACCGTCGGTCAGCAGCGGCGCGTTGATCGGCGCTTCGGCGGACAGGATGGCGAGATTGTCATTGGCGCGGATCATGGCGCGTTCGATGAACAGGCCGTCGATGCGGCTGGGGTTCTCGATGGCGTCGGTCAGGCCGCGGCCCGGTTCGAGATCGAGGCACAGCGCCCCGGTGCCGAAGTGGATGTCCAGATCGAGCAGCGCGGTCGGCAGCTTTTCGTCAGCGCTGAACAGCCAGGCGAGGCTCGTCGCCACGGTAGAAGCGCCGACCCCGCCGCGCGTGCCGATCACGGCGGTGGAGATGTGCTGCTTGACGCCGCCGCTGTCATGCGCGCGGGGTTGGGAGAACACCGCCTGGGCGTGGGTCAGCGCATCGCGCAACTGGCCGTGGGACAGCGGCTTGAGCAGATAATCGTGGATGCCGCTGGCGATGAGATCGCGATAGAGGCGCACGTCGTTGACCTGGCCCACCGCGATGACCACCGTTCCGGGCTCGCACACTTCAGCCAGCGCGTTGATGTCGTTCAGCGGATCACCGCTTTCCGACAGGTCGACGAGCAGGATGTTCGGGCTGGCCGCGATCGACAGCGATTGCACCGCGTTGCGCAGGCCGCCCTTGTTGCACTTCTCGGGCTGCCAGCCCATTTCGATCGCGACCGGGCGCAGGACGTCGAGCGAGGTTTCGTCGCACAGGTAAGCGGCGAACTGGTCCCGTCCGTTGGTGCTGCCGGATTTCCAGGGTGCGTTCATGGCTCAGTTGTCCTTGCTGCTGGTCGCGGCGATGCCTTCGGCACCGCTCGGGGTCTGCTTGCGATAGGAGTCGAGCGCCTTGGACGAGCTCATGACCACGGTGTTGCCTTGGGTATCGGCACCGCGCAGCAGATCCTCGGGATCGGCGACCATCGCGGCGAGGTTGGCATTGGTGGCGCAGCCGTAGTTGCCCGAAAGGCCGTTGTTCGGATTGAAGTCGTTGCGGGTAGACCAGTCCGGGCAGCCCTTCACGCTCGCCTTGGCGCGGGTGACGACCACGCGGGCCGCGCCCGAACGGATGTAGCCGTCGGTCACCGGCGCTTCGGCACCAAGCTGCGCTCCATAGCGCGTGGCCAGCGCTTCCACCGCGGTGCGGGTCGACGGGTTATGCGTCGGATCGTCGAGATAGACCTTGTCGCCGTACTTGACGTTCATCGTCTCGAACCAGTCGCCCAGGCGCCGTTGTTCGCCATAAGCGAGACCGCTGCCGCCGGTCGATACGTCGAGCGTGTAGTTGACCTTTTCCACCACCGGCATGTGCTCGGGCGTCGGGTACATCGAGCGGTTGCCCGAAATGCCGCCGCAAGCGCCGAGCGTCAGGCCGAGCGAGAGGACAAGCGCGCCGCCGAGGAGCGGGCGGACGGCCGGGGTGCGGCCGGATTTGCTGAGAATGCGCATCGTGCTTGCCTTTCTCACTTGAGGTTGAAACCGGGCTTGGCGCTGTCACCTGACGCGGTCTGCGCCTTCGACTTGGCCTTCTTGCCCTTGGTGTTGAGTTCGAGTTCGCCCAGGCCGGGTGCCGCAGTTGCGTCGGCCGGATCGGCGGACTTGGCCTCGGGCCGCTTGTCGCCGCTCACGCCGTCGCTCGACATGTTGCCGAGCAGGCGCTGCAGTTCGTTCGGCGCGCGGAAGCCGTCGGTCGGCAGCGCGATCTGGTTGGCGTTGACCGGCTTCACCAGATACGGGGTGACAATGATGACCAGCTCGGTTTCGCCCCTACGATAGCTGGTCGAGCGGAACAGCGAGCCCAGGATCGGGACATCGCCGGCACCCGGCAGCTTCTGGATGGTGTTCTGCGAGCTGTTGGACAGCAGGCCGGCGATCATGAAGCTCTGGCCCGAACCCAGTTCCACCGTGGTTTCAGCGCGGCGGATGGTGAGAGCGGGAACTTCGAAGTTGTTGAGCGTGACCGCGCCCTGGCTCGACAGTTCCGACACTTCGGGGCGCACCCGCAGCGAAATGCGGCCGTTGGCCAGCACGAACGGGGTGTAGCTGAGCGACACGCCGTACTTCTTGTAATCGATCGAGGTCGAGCCGAGGCCCTGGCTGATCGGGATCGGATATTCGCCGCCCGCCAGGAAGTCCGCCGTCTCGCCCGAGAGCGCGGTCAGGTTCGGCTGCGCCAGCGTGGTGACGAGGCCGACCGTCTCGCCCGCATCGAGCGCGCCGAGGATGTCGAGGCCCAGGAACTTCGTGCCAAGCGCCAGCGTGGTCCCGGTGGCCGCTTGGGCTACGTTGGTCCCGGGCAACTGCTTGATCGTACCGCTGATCGGATCAATGCCGTAGTAGGACGGGTTTACGCCCACGCCCAACACAGTTTTCGGTACCCACTGTTCGCCGACCGCAGTTCCTTGGCCGATGCCGAACTGGAAGCCGTTAGTCGAGTCCATGGTCGAGAAGCGGGTGCTGATCGATTTGACAAGCGAACGGCTGACTTCGGCGATGCGCACCTGCAGGTTGACCTGCAGCGGGGTCGCCATGCGCAGGCGGCTGATGACGTTGGCCTTGTCGCCGACATAGGCCTTGACGAGGCGCTCGGCTTCGCTGGCGTCCTCCGGCGTCGCGATCGTGCCGGTCAGCAGGAAGGTGTCAGTGCCCATGGTCGAGACGCCGATGCGCGCTTCGGGCATCGCCATGCGCAGCATCTGGTCGACGCTGTCGATGTTCGAGCCGACCCGGACGTTGGCGGACCAGATCGTGTCACCCGCAGAGTTGCTGGCGTAGACGGTGGTGCTGCCGCCAGCCTTGCCGAACACGTAGAGCTGGCGGGCCGACTTGACCTGCACATCCGCCACCGAGTCGTTGGCGACGAACACGTCGGTCATGTTGCCCGGGACCGAGACAAGCTGGCCGTTGCCGATGCCGATCACGATGTCCTGCGAAGGGCGCATCACCGACTGGGCAGCGGCGGGAGCCGGGGCCGCGAGGGCCAGCGGCGCCATGGCGCAAGCTGCGGTAAGCAGGGTCTTGAGAAGACGCGGTTTCATGGTTTGGCCCTCAGCAGGGTTGAAACGGGTGGCGTGGGGTGCGGAGTGGCTCATCACTTGCTCCCCACCGGTTCTTCGACGGTTTCCTTGCCGCGGGTGACACGGACCACCGGGCCCTTGCGGACGGCGACGGGGGCGCTGGCAACCTGGCCCATCTGGGGGGCGGCCATCTGCGGGGCAGGGGCAGCCATCGAGGGGCGCGTGGTGCGCTGGAAGCGGGACACGTCGCCACCGGTGACGTAGGTGGTGGCACCCTCGACCGGCCGGCTCATCGCCTGGCGCATGAGGTCTTCTTCCTGCTTCTTGGTCGCGCCTTCGGGAACCTTGACGTCGCCGCTGGCGAGGATCTGGTCGAATTCGCCCTGGTTGTCGGCGATCGAGCGGAGCGACAGGCTGAGCTTGCCGAACTCCTGCGCCACGGCCACCTTTTCGGCGATGCGCGGGGTCACTTCGATGGTCACCGTCTGGAAGGCGTGGACCACGGTCTTGCCATCGACGATCTCGTTCTCGGTGGACTGGTCGGTCGCGAGCACCCGCACATTGCGCAGGATCGTCTCGGCCGCGTTGAGCGCCTGGCCACCGTCGTTGCCGCGTACCTCTTGGGTCAGCAGCAGGTCCACCCGGTCGCCCGGGAAGATGAAGCCGCCGACGCCGGTCTTGGCGTTCACGGGGATGGTGACGGCGCGCATGCCGGGGGCGAGCGCGGCGGCGAGGAAGCCGCGATCACCCGGGGCCACCAGTGCGCCCTGGGTGATCGGCTGGCCCGCCGTCATGGGGAAGCGGACGACGGTGCCGAGCAGCTTGCTCATGTCCGCCGTGCCGTCAAGGAAGTACGCATCCTTGACCAGCTCCTTGGGCCAGTCCTGGAACGACATCGCATCGGCCGTAACAATCGTGCCGACAGGAAGCGCGCGTTGCGCAACCAGGACCTTGGGCCCTGTCTGCTGCACGGGAACGGCATCGGCCTGCGGCGCGCCGGTCCCGGAGAGCATGGATCGCGCCATGAACGCCGTGCCGGTCGCGATCAACAGCGCGACGACCAGCAGCATCAACTTCTTTCTATCCATGGCTAATCAAGCCCCCTAGAAATCCCCGGTATGGTTCCGCACACCTTGGGACTAATTGGTTAAGATCAGGTTCACCCCAAATTGGCACCAAAACGGGCCGTAGAAACCGCTTGTTCGCCCAGGATCCATAGCCCTCCGGCCGAGATCGCGATGCCGTAAGGCACTCTAAGCGCTCCCTTTTGTCGGCGCACGACGTGGAACAGACCAAACAGGGTCACGCCCAGGACAAGGGCAGTCGCGGCAACTAACAGGGCGGTATTTTTCATCATGTTTCCGGCAATGCCTGCCGGATCACCGAAAACGGGGCGGCCGGTCATCAGCGAGAAGGCGATTCCGGCTGCGGCACTGACCCACAGGCCCGTGGCCAGCGCACCGATAGCATCGCGCACGGTTTCGCCGGGGCGGCGCTGCATGTTCGCCAGCGCCATCGCCACCGATGCGCCGCCGCCCAGCACCGCCATCATGAACACCAGTTCGAAGAAGGCGAGCGGGGGAAACCACAAGGCCAGCGCGGTCAGCAGCTTGACATCGCCGCCGCCCATCTGGCGCGCGGCGAACAGGGCGGTGCAGAACACGAAGGTCAGCGCGGTCTGGCCGAGCATGAATACCAGGTCGACCCAGCTATAGCCCACTGCCAGCCAGTAAAGCGGCGCTGCGAGCGCGATGGCGAGGTTGAGCCGGTTGGCGATGGTCCTGCTGCGCAGGTCCGTCACCGCCGCCACGATCAGCGCGATTGCCAAGCCGGCCAGCAATGCATACGAAAAAACGACGCCCATAGCGCGAAAAGCTCCCCGCAATCGGGGACTTGTCTAAAGGGTATCACTTACCAACTGGTAACCAAGCGGGTGAGGCCGAGGTTAGGCATGCTGCACGGTCAAGACGCGCTTTCCGATCCGCCCGGCTTCGATGCCGCGCGCGCCCTGCCGGCCGACGCGGTCGAAGGCGAGTGGCGGGCTGCGGACGGCGCGGCGATCCGCCTGCTCGATTACGGTGCCCCGGCCGCTCCCTTGCGCGGCTCGATCCTGTTCCTGCCGGGCCGGGGTGATGCCTATGAGAAATGGCTGGAAACGCTCGCACATTGGCGCGCGGCGGGATGGCACTGCGCCAGCGCGGACTGGCGCGGCCAGGCGCTGAGCGGGCGACTGGGGCTGGGCGACCTCACCGGCCACATCGATGACTTCGCGATCTGGGTGGACGATCTGGCCGGGCTCTGGGCCGCGTTTTGCGCCAGCCATCCGGCCCCCCACGTCCTTGTCGCGCATTCGATGGCCGGCCACCTCGCCTTGCGCGCGGTGGTGGAGGAGCGGGTGCGCCCGGACGCACTGGTGATGACCGCGCCGATGCTGGGCATCAACCCGGCCTGGGTGCCCAGCCGGGTGCTGCACCCGATCGCGCGGGTAATCACCGCGCTCGGCGATCCGCGCCGGCCCGCGTGGCGGGGGGACGAGAAGCCCGAACTGGTGCACATGGCGCGGCAGATGCTGCTCACTCACGATTCCCGGCGCTATGGCGATGAGGAGTTCTGGCGGTCCCGTCGCCCGCTGATCCGCATGGGCGCGGCAAGCTGGGGCTGGGTGGAGCGGGCGCTGGCCTCGATCCGCCGCCTCGAACGGCCGGGGGTGCTGGAAGCGGTTGATACGCCGGTGCTGATGCTCGCCACGCGGGCTGACCGGCTGGTGTCGTGGCCGGCCATCGCCCGCGCCGCGCGGCGGCTGCCGCATTGCGAGCTCGTCGCTTACGGTCCCGAAGCGCGCCACGAGATCCTGCGCGAGGTGGATGCCGTGCGCGACCATGCACTCGGCGCCATCGCGGCCTTCCTTGATCGCACGGTTCCGGCTAGGGGCCGACCCGCAGCCTAGGCGCTGACGGGATACGCGATCCAGCGGGTGGACATGATCGAGCGCTTCGATATCGCCATTGTCGGTGCCGGGATGGCGGGGGCCTCGCTGGCCGCCGCGCTGGGCGACCGGGCGCGAGTGCTGATCGTCGAGGCGGAAGATCACCCGGGCTATCATGCCACCGGCCGTTCCGCCGCGTTCTGGACCGAAAGTTACGGCGGCTTGGCGGTGCAGCCGCTGACGACGGCATCCGGGCCAGTCTTGGCCGGGATGGGTCTGTTGCGCCGCCGTGGAGCGCTCACCATCGCGCGGGCCGGGCAGGAAGCGGAGGTGGCGGCTTTCGCCCGTGCTTTTGATGCTGTCGGGGTGGAAATCAGCCTGCTCGATCGCGCCGGGATCGCGGCGCGAGTGCCGGGTCTGCGTGCGGACTGGGCCTGCGGCGCGCTGGAGCCCAGCACTTGCGACATCGATGTGGGCGCATTGCACCAGCATTATCTAGCTGCAGCGCGCAAGGCCGGGGCGCAAGTGTGGTGCCGCGCGGGCCTTATTGGCGCATCGCGGGGGACGCAGGGGTGGACGTTGACGCTGACGGATGGTCGGGAGATGCACTGCGCGATCCTGGTGAACGCCGCCGGCGCGTGGGCTGACCAAGTGGCGGTGCTGGCCGGTGCCCGCCCGCTCGGCATCCGCCCCTATCGGCGCACGATGGCGCAGCTTGCGGTCGGCGCGCCGGTGCCCGATGCCATGCCGCTGGTGCTCGATATTGCCGAGACATTCTACTTCAAGCCCGAAAGCGGACGCATCTGGCTCAGCCCGCACGACGAGACGCCTTCGCCACCATGCGATGCCGCGCCGGAGGAGATCGACGTGGCGATTGCTATCGACCGGTTCGAGCAGGTGGTGGACTGGCCGGTCGCGCGGGTCGAACACAAGTGGGCGGGCCTGCGCTCGTTCGCCCCGGATCGCACGCCGGTCTTCGGGTTCGATCGCGCGGTGCCCGGCCTGTTCTGGTGCGCCGGGCAGGGCGGCTTCGGCATCCAGACCGCCCCGGCCGCGGCCGATCTCGCTGCGCGGCTGCTGCTGGGCGAAAGCGCGGGGGCGGTCGATCCCGCGCCGTTCAGCCCGCTGCGGTTTGGCTGATCGCGCCGCTCAGGCCGGCTCGGCGTAGAGTTCGGTTTCGGTGCCGATCAGGATTTCGGCCAGCACCCAGTATGCATCGCTCCAGGCGCTCAGCACCTCTTCCGTGGCCGCTTCGCCCAGCACATCCGCGATGGCGGCGAGGAGATTGACGGCGACGATAGGATAATGCTCCGGCTTCACGCCGGTCTGCACGTGGCGCTGCGCCATGCGCTGCACCGGCCCGCCCAGGTTCTGCAACTTGTCGATATTCTCGGCATAGGCAAGGATCGCCGCCGCCAGCCGCTTGGGCTGTTCGCCCGATTCCTGCGCGGCCTGATCGAACATGTCCTTCACTTCGGGATGGGCGGCGAACATGCGCTCGTACATCCGCTGTGTGATCGCCAGGCCATGCTGGCGCAGGGCCGGAGCGGTGGCTTTGATAAGGACGATGGCTTCCGGTGACAGAGCTTTGGTCATTGCGAATCCCTATTATGCATTGTGAATGCATCAATATGGGTACGCGCAATTGATGTAAATAGAATGCATCAATTAATGTCCAACCGTGCGGGCCCGCCCTACCTGAGACGGATTATTCGCTCAGATCGCCGCCGGGCACCGCGCGCTGGCGGTGCGGGGCGATGAAGTGCCAGGCCAGCAGCACCGGCTCCAGCAGCGCCATGCCGATGAAAATCGCCGCCAGCCGCTGGATCGCCGGGAGGATTTCGGCGCGCGCATAGCTGTCAGGCACCAGGGTGACGAGCACCACCAGCGAGAATTGCAGCCCGACATAAGTGGCGCTGCTGCCGCTGTTCTCGATGTGACGGCCGATGACGATGCCGATCACCGTCCCGGCGATCAGGATCGGTGCGCTGCCCTGCGCCAGGAACAGCACGGCCACCGCTAGCGCGCCGCCGGCGATGCAGCCGACCGCACGGTGCAGCAGCCGCCGGGTCACGGGTACGAACCCGCTGGAGCCGATGCCCGCCACCGGCACGATCATCACCGCGATGATCGTCACCCCGGCCTGCGCCATTTCCGGCAGGCCGAACCGGGCGTGCAGCAGCGGCAGCAGCGCCAGCGCGATCCCCGCCTGCGCCGCGTGCCGCGCCGCCACCGGGTTCCACTTCATCCGTTGGGGCAGCGGTGGCCGCCCGGCCAGCCAGCTCTTGCGCGACAGCACCGCCACCGTCACGCTGACCAGCGTGCAGGCGGCGATCCCGGCCAGCACATCCAGCATCCGCGTGCGTGCGAAGGCCATGGTGTCGAGATGGGGGCGCTCCAGCTTGTCGAGCAGGATCATCGCGAAAGTCACGCCGAACAGCAGCCAGGCATAGGCTCGCCGCGCGGTCAGCATGCCGTAAAGGCCGAGCGCGCTGATCCCGCCGGCGGTCAGCATCGCCAGCGGCAGCGATTGCGCTGCCAGCGGCACCAGCGCCAGCGCCAGTCCCACGCCCGCCGCCGATCCCACCAGCCGCAACACCGCGCGCACCATCGTCTCGCCCGGCGCGCTCTTGAGCAGGACGAAGGCGGTGAACGCGGCCCAGGAGATCATGCCCGCCTCGATCCGGTGCGCGAACAGGATCGCCAGCATGACCGAGGCGACGCAGGCCCATTCATCGAGCATGCGCGGGCCCGGGGTTATCAGCGCGCGCAATTCGGAGCGCAGGGTTTCGCGCAGGCGCGGCGGAGACACCGGATCGGCGGTTGTCGTCGCCATCGACCCCGCCTCGTCAGGTCAGCCTTGCGCGGCGGCCAGCGCCGCGTCGCTGGCGAGCTTGTCGACCCGTTCGTTCTCGACATGGCCGGCGTGGCCGCGCACCCAGTTCCAGGTGACCTGGTGGCGCAGCTCGGCCTCGATCAGATCGTGCCACAAGTCGGCATTGCGCACCGGTTGCTTGCTGGCGTTGACCCACCCTTTCTTTTTCCAGCCGTGGACCCACTTGGTGATGCCGTCGATGACATAGCGGCTGTCGGTGTAGAGGGTGACGGCGCAAGGCTCGATCAGCGCGTTGAGGCCCTTGATCACCGCCGTCATCTCCATGCGGTTGTTCGTGGTATCCCGCTCGCCGCCCGACATTTCCTTTTCGTGCGGGCCCATTCGCAGCAGCACCCCCCAGCCGCCGGGGCCGGGATTGCCCTTGCACGCGCCGTCCGTGAAGATTTCGACCTGCTTCATCCGAACACCCCGGCATTTTCCGACGCGGCATAGAATTCCAGACGGCGGGCGAAGGCCAGCGGGTCCTTGGGCGTGACCAGCGCGTCGGCCGGGGTATTCATCCAGTCGTAGGCGCGGGTGGAGAGGAAGCGCATCGCCGCCCCGCGCGCCAGCAGCGGCATCGCCGCGCGCTCCGGCGCGCTGAGCGGCCGAAGGCTCTCGTAACCGGCCAGAAGTGCCGCCGAAATTTCCGGCAGGAACCGCCGCCCGTCATTGCTGAAGCTCCACGCGGCGTGGGTTACGGCGACATCGTAGGCATACAGATCGGTGCAGGCGAAATAGAAGTCGATCAGCCCGGTTACCGTCTCGCCCAGCATCAGCACGTTGTCGGGAAACAGGTCGGCGTGGATCGTCCCGCGTGGCAGCCCGGCGGGCCACTGCGCGCCGAGCAGCGCCAGTTCGCGTTCCACGATGCGCGGCAGTTCGGGATGGATGCGCGCCAGCCCTTCGGCCCCGCAATCGCCCAGCAACTGCTTCCAGGTTGCCATACCCATGCCGTTCGCGCGCTCGGTCGGGAACCCCGCACCGGCCAGATGCACCCGCGCCAGCGCTGCGCCGACCGACCGGGCCTGCCCCTCGGTCGGCTCGCTCACCGAAATGCCGGGCAGGAATTCGATCAGCGCCAGCGCCTTCCGGCCGTCGGCACCGTCGTGATAGCGGAAGCTCGCACCATCGCGGTCATGGATCGTGCGCGGCACCGGGCAGTCGTGAGTCGCCAGCCAGTCCAGCAAGTCCAAGAAGAACGGCAGGTCACCGATATGGGTGCGACTTTCGTAGATCGTCAGGATGAACCGCCGTGCGGCACCGTCCTGCGTGGTTTCGATCAGCCAGTTGCTGTTCGAAACACCTTCCGCGATCCCCTTCGCCAGCGTCAGCGTGCCGACATCGAAGTGGGCCAGGATCGCGGCCATGTCTTCCGCTCCCAGCCGGGTATAGACGGCCATCGGATCAGCCGACCAACTGGCGCGGCAGCTTGAACGTGATGCGCTCCTGCGCGGTGACCACTTCCTCCTCGCGCACCTCGCGCAGGGTGTTCAGTCGTGCCACCACTTCGCGCACCAGTTCCTCGGGCGCGGAGGCACCGGCGGTAAGGCCCACCGTGTCCACGCCGTCGAACCACTCGTCCGCGATGTCGTCGGCGCGCTGGATAAGGTGGGCGCGGGCACCGGTGCGTTCCGCCACTTCGACCAGCCGCAGCGAGTTCGAGCTGTTCGGCGCGCCGATCACCAGCACCAACTGGCATTCCGGCGCGATCTGCTTGACCGCCGTCTGCCGGTTTGACGTGGCGTAGCAGATGTCTTCCGCTTTCGGGGCGACGCAATCGGGATAGCGCGCGCGGATCGCGTCGATGATGGCGGCGGTGTCGTCCACCGACAGCGTGGTCTGCGACAGATAGGCCAGCGCCGAATCGGTCGGGAAGGGCAGGGCGGCGACATCGGCCAGCGTTTCCACCAGCGTCATCGCCCCGTCGGGCACCTGGCCGAACGTCCCGATCACCTCGGGGTGGCCGGCGTGGCCGATGAACAGGATGTGGCGGCCCGCTTCCAACTGGCGCTCGGCCTGGCGGTGCACCTTGCTGACCAGCGGGCAGGTGGCGTCGAGGTATTCGAGCCCGCGCGCCTCGGCCTTGGCGGGCACCGATTTCGGTACGCCGTGGGCGCTGAAGATCACCGGCACGCCGTCCGGCACGTCGTCCAGCGTTTCGACGAACACCGCGCCCTTGGCCCGCAGCGTATCGACCACGAACTTGTTGTGCACGATCTCGTGCCGGACATAGACCGGCGCGCCATAGCGGCGCAGCGCCAGTTCGACGATCTCGATCGCACGGTCCACCCCGGCGCAGAACCCGCGCGGCGCGGCGATCAGGAGGCGCAGCGGGGCGCGGGAAGCGGCGGCGGGCGTCAGCGGCGGGCTGTTGGGAAATGGCGCATTCATCTCGCCGCCTCTAGCGTTTTCCAGCTTGCGTCGCTAGGGCAAGCGCACCCAATCGAGGATGCCCTGATGCAAGCACGCCGTCTGATCGCCACAACCCTGTGCTCCGCCGCCGCGCTTGCCGCGCTCAGCGGGTGCAAGTCCAAGGGCGATATCGTGGTGGACGAAGGCGTGGGCATCACTGCGGTCCGTTCCAAGTGCCCGGCGGTCGGCATTCCCGACTATACCGGCGACATGACGGTGTTCGGCCCCGGTGCCGGCCAGACCGCCGACAACATCGACGTCGTCGCGGCGATGACCGACGTGCGCAGCCAGTGCAACGAGGATGTCGGCGGCGACAAGGTGAGCGCGCAGGTCAGCTTCCAGGTCCTCGGCCGCCGCAACGATGCGCGCGGGGCGCGCACGGTCACGCTGCCCTATTTCGTTTCGGTGCTTCAGGGCGGCTCCGCCGTCACCAGCAAGCGCGTCGGCCAGATCACGCTGAACTTCGCGGACGGGCAGGACCGGGCACAGGCCACCGCCACCGGCACCGCCTATGTTGATCGCGCCGCCGCCACGCTGCCGCAGGACATCCGCGAACGCATCACCCGCAAGCGCAAGGCCGGCGATGCGGACGCCGCCGTCGATCCGCTCGCGGCCCCCGAAATCAAGGCTGCGGTCGCCCGCGCCACGTTCGAAGTGCTGGTCGGCTTCCAGCTGACCGAAACCCAGCTGGCCTACAACGCTACGCGGTGACGAAACGCCGGCGTCATCCCGTCTGCCGGCGCTTGAACACAATTTGATCGGATTGCCTTGCCGCTCGGCGCGGCCGGCAGCGCTGCGGCTGACATCGCGCGCGGGGGATGGTATCGCCTGCGGCTTGTCAATCGCGGTCCTGCGGTTAGGAGAGCGCTTCGTCCGCGATTCGGGCGGTGCTGGCCGACATCGCGGGCTGGTTGCTGGCAGGCACGGCGGGCAAGGGATTTTTCGGAGCTTAGATGCACGGTACAGCGCAGCCCGAACCGGGTGAGATTGCGGTAGTTCGCCGGTTGCCGGGCGGCTTTGCGCTGTGGCTGGGCCTGGCGCTGTCGCTTCTCGCAAGCCTGCCCGCGCTGGTCGCCTGGGCACCGCAGATGACCGACTATCCCTCGCATCTCGCCGGGTACAAGATCGCCGTCGACTACGGGCTGGACCCGTTCCTCACCCGCTATTTCACCTTCCGCTGGGAGTGGACCGGCAACCTTGGCGCGGAACTGCTGATGGTGCCGCTGTCTGCCGTGTTCGGGGTGGAAGCGGCCGGGCGGATCGTGGTGGCACTGATCCCGGCGCTGACCGGGCTGGCGATCATGGCTGTTTCCATGGCGCTCTATCGCCGCGTCGGGGTGGGGGCGATCCTGGCGCTGTGCACCATCTGGTCGCCATCGCTGCTGATGGGATTCCTCAACTGGTCGCTCAGCCTCGCGCTGGCGCTGCTGGCGCTGGCGCTGTGGATCGTGATGGAGGGCAAGGCCTGGCGTCCGGTGGTGTTCGTGCTGGTCGGCTTCGTGGTCTGGCTGTCGCACGTCTCGGGCTGGGGCGTGATGGGCGTGCTGGTGTTCGGTTATGAATGGAGCCGTCGCCGGTCGTGGAAGGACTGGCGGCCGTTCCTCGCCCCTTGGCCGATGATCTTTCCGCTGCTGCCGATGCTGCTGGGCCTCGGGTCGAACGACAAGGTTTCCTATGGCAGTTGGGTGATGCAGTACAAGTGGGGCATCCTCTACAAGGCGATGCGCAGCAACATCTACTGGCTGGACGTGACCAGCCTGTGCGCGGTGCTGGCGGTGCTGGCGCTGGCGCTGCTGCTGCGCCGTTTCGATGCGCGGATGGGCTGGGCGGCGCTGCTGCTGCTGGTGCTGACGCTGGTGGTGCCGCGCCAGATCTTCGGCGGCGATTATGCGGACTACCGGCTGAGCACCACCGCGCTGATGGTTGCATGCTTGGCGGTCGATCTGGCAACGCCGGTCTGGGCGCTGGTGCTGGCTTCGGCCTTGTTCCTGACCCGCACCGGGGTGACAACGGTCGCCTGGCACCGCGATGCGCAGGAAGCGCGCGACCTGATCGCCGCGCTCGATCACGTGCCCGAAGGGGCGCGCGTGGCAACAGCCGTCGCGATCCCGCGCAGCCAGTGGAAGTTCGGCCCGTTCGAGCATTTCGGCAGCTATGCGGTGGTCCGACGCAGCGCGATGGAGAATTCCAACTTCGCGCTGCCCGATGTTCACATGCTGTCGATGCGCGACAGCGATTATCGCTTTGCCGATCCCACCCAGCGCATCCTTTATTCGGGCGGACAGCAGATCGATCTGCGCAAGTTCCGTCCCGCCAACCACGCCGATTTCCTGTGGTTCATCGGCACGGTGGAGCCGGTGGCGCTGCCCGATGGCGCACACGTGATCTACAGCACCGAGCACTCTTTCCTCGCGCGTCTTGCAAATCCGGTCGACGGCGGCTAAATCGCGCAACTCTTCCGACATTCGGATATCTCGAAGCCCCTCCCGGCCACGGCCGGGGCGGCGATGAGCCCTAGGCGGAAGCAAGAGATCACCCGTTGCCGCAGCAAGGCGAAAGAAGCGACTGACATGGCCAAGACCACTCCCGGCGAATTCATCCGGCAGGTGCGCGTCGAAGCGTCCAAGATCCACTGGCCCTCGCGCCAGGAAACGGTGACGACGGCGATCTTCGTCGGCCTGATGACCGTGCTGCTTGCGGTGTTCTTCCTGGGCATCGATGCTTTGTTCGGCTGGGTCGTCACCTCGCTGCTGTCGCTGCTGTAATCCGCCGTTTCGCCGCCAACCCGTCACAAAATAGAGAAAACCATGGCCCGCTGGTACATCATCCACGCCTATTCCGGCTTCGAGAACAAGGTGAAGGAATCGATCCTCGCCGAGGCTGAGCGGATCGGCCTGTCGCAGCTCGTCGAGGACGTGCAGGTTCCGCACGAAACCATCACCGAGGTGAAGCGCGGCAAGAAGGTCCAGGTCGAGCGCAAGACGATGCCGGGCTACGTTCTCGCCAAGCTGTCGATGAACGATGATGTCTATCACCTCGTCAAGAACACGCCGAAGGTGACCGGCTTCCTGGGCAACAACAACAAGCCCCAGCCGATCAGCGAGAGCGAGGCTTCGCGTTACTTCGGTGCCGCCGAAGCCGCCGCCGCCGCACCGCGCAAGCAGGTCAGCGTCGATTACGAGATCGGCGATTCGGTCAAGGTTCTGGACGGTCCGTTCGCCAGCTTCAACGGCCTGGTCGAGGAACTCGATTTCGACAAGAACCGCGTCAAGGTCTCGGTTTCGATCTTCGGCCGCGCCACCCCGGTCGAGCTGGACTTCGAACACGTCGAACTCAGCAAGTAACGGGAACTCAGCAAGTAACGGGCAGGCGTTCCGGCGCTTCTCAATCGGGAATTAACCATTCCCGGCGCAAAGCCTCGGACATGTCCGGGGCTTTTTCGCGTCTGGGAGACAATCCCGCACAGCCGGTGCGCTTGCACCGGCTTGACGGCTTGCGCGGGCTGGCGGCCTGCGGCGTGGCATTTCTCTATCACCCGCAAAGCCTGTTCGCCCCCGCCGCGATGGTCGCCTTGCCACAGCCGTTCGCCTGGTTTCGCGACTGGGGCTGGACGATGGTGGACCTGTTCTTCCTCATTTCGGGCTATATCTTCGCGCACGTCTACCTGGCGGCGGGCGCGCTGGAAAAAGGGCACTTGCGCGAATTCGCGGTGGCGCGGCTGGCCCGGCTCTATCCGCTGCACCTGCTGACGCTGTGCCTGTGCGCGCTGCTGTTCGCCGCCGATCCCGCCAACACGCCGCTGGCTTTCGTCGCCAATCTGGCGATGTTGCAGGGCTTCTATCCGCCCGAAGCGCAGGCGTTCAACGGGCCGAGCTGGTCGATCTCGGTCGAATGCGTCTGCTATCTCCTGTTCGCCATGGCGGCGGTCGGCGGGCTGCGGCGGGTGCGGCTGGTGGCCGGGCTGGCGATCGCCGGGGCGCTGGTCCACTTCATTCTGCAGGGCCGCGCCGGGGGGCCGTGGACGTCGGACGATCTCTCGCGTGGGCTGCTGGGCTTTTTCCTGGGGCAGGCGATGTGGCTGGCGCGGGGCCGGCTGGCGCGCATACCCGTGCCGGTACTGGCGGCGCTGATGATCGGCGGCCTGATGATCGACATGGGACAGCGCAGTTCGCTGCTGCCGCTGTGCCTGATCGCCTGGCCTGCCGCGCTGCTGCTGGCGCTGCGCTCGCGCTTTGCGGGATCGGCACCGATGCGCTGGCTGGGGGACCGGTCCTATGCGATCTACCTGCTGCACATGCCGGTCCTGAAGCTGATCGAGATGAACGTGGGCAAGGTTTCCGGCGGACCCGGAACGGCGGCGCTATGGACGGCGGGCTTCGCGGCGCTGGTGCTGGTGCTGGCCGATCTGAGCTTCCGGCTGGTCGAAGTCCCAGCGCGCCGCGCCATCCGAGCGGTCTGGGCGGCGCGGCGGGACCGTGCGGTAGCCGCCGCCTGAGGTTTGCGCGGGGAAACTCCGCGCTTTCCTTTCTTCGGGTTTTCGGTTAGGGGCGCGCCCTTCGGCAGTCCTTCGGGGCTGTCCGATTCCATTGCGGGAGGGCGGCGTGCCGCCTGTTTGACCGCTTAACATGAGCAACCGGTTCCTTTCGAACCGGGCGCGAAAGTGTGAAAAGGAGCGGCCTCATGGCCAAGAAGATTACTGGTTACATCAAGCTGCAGGTGCCGGCCGGCAAAGCTAATCCGTCGCCGCCGATCGGTCCGGCGCTGGGTCAGCGCGGCGTCAACATCATGGAGTTCTGCAAGGCGTTCAACGCTGCCACGCAGGAACTCGAAAACGGCATGCCGATCCCGACGATCATCACCGTCTACGCCGATCGCAGCTTCACCTTCGTCACCAAAACCCCGCCCGCCAGCTTCCTCATCAAGAAGGCTGCCAACCTCAAGTCCGGTTCGAAGACCCCGGGCAAGGATTCGGCCGGCAAGATCGCACGTTCGAAGCTTGCCGAGATCGCGCAGGTCAAGATGGCTGACCTCAATGCCAACGACATCGAGGCGGCAACCAAGATCATCGAAGGCTCCGCGCGTTCGATGGGCCTTGAAGTGGTGGAGGGCTGAGACGATGGCCAAGCAGACCAAGAAGCAGAAGTCGCTGAACGAAAAGCTGGGCGATAACCTCAAGCTCTACGGCGTCGGTGAAGCGCTCCAGGCGCTGCGCGACCTGAAGACCACCAAGTTCGACGAGACCATCGAAGTCGCGATGAACCTGGGCGTTGACCCGCGTCACGCCGACCAGATGGTGCGCGGCATGGTGTCGCTCCCCGCCGGGACCGGCAAGACCGTGCGCGTCGCCGTGTTCGCCAAGGGCGACAAGGCCGCTGAAGCGCTGGCCGCCGGTGCCGACAAGGTGGGTGCCGAAGACCTCATGGACGACATGCAGGCCGGCAACCTCGACTATGATCGCGTCATCGCCACCCCGGACATGATGGGCGTGGTCGGCCGTCTCGGCAAGCTGCTGGGCCCCAAGGGCCTGATGCCGAACCCGAAGCTCGGCACCGTCACCCCGAACGTCGCGCAGGCGGTCAAGGACGCCAAGGGCGGCCAGATCGAGTTCCGCGTCGAAAAGCAGGGGATCATCCACGCCGGCATCGGCAAGATGAGCTTCTCGGACGCCGATCTCACCACCAACTTCGGTGCCTTCGTCGATGCGATCATCAAGGCGAAGCCGTCGGGTGCCAAGGGCAAGTATGTCCGCAAGGTCACGCTGTCCTCGTCGATGGGCCCGGGTCTGAAGATCGATACGGCGCAGCTTACCAACGCCTGATCTTCGGCTCGACCGACAAGAAAAAGGCCGGGAGGGGAAACCCTTCCGGCCTTTTTGGTGATCGCGGGAAGGGCCGCTCAGCCCGATCGGACCAGCGCATCCTCCTGATAGCATTCGACGACCAGGCTGATCGGCTGCCCGTCGGGCCGGCGCAACAGCGCCCGCTGGGCCAGGACCGTGCCGGGCGGGCAGCCTTCCTCGCGCCCGCGCCGTGTGTCGAGCCGCTCGCGGGTAAAATGAAGCGGGGCGACCACGGTGCCGAACGGGGTGTTGGTGGTGGCCAGCGCGGCGTTCATGTCATCAGTGAGCCGGGCAGGGACGAACCAATTGTGCGCTTCGGACAGGATCACGTCGCCGCAAGCAAGGCGGACGTGGCGATAGCCCAGGCTTGCCGTTTCGGGCACTGACAGAAGCCTGCGGGCGTCCGATGGCAGGGGCGCATCGTCACCCACCACCGGCTGCGCGACGATGCGGGGCGGCGCGGCGATCCCGCGCGCCGCGCACCACTGAGCCAGCGCAGCCGTGGCGCTATCGCGGCTGTTGAGCAGGCGTTCCAGCTCGCGCAGCGCCGTCGGGCTGCACCCCGCCGCGGCAAGGGGCAGCAGTGCCGCCGGGAACAGGCGACGCGACCGGGTCACCCGAACCCAACACTTGCGCGCTTCGTCGTCCCGGACTTGATCCGGGACCCCGCTTGCCTGCGGCCATGGCGCGCCGAAAGCGAGACCCCGGGGCAAGCCCGGGGTGACGAAAGTGGCGGGAGTTTCGATGTCACCTAGATGCCACCGGGAATTGCCGATTTCCCGCGATCCTCCAGCCCAACGACCAGCGATCGGGCGCAGGCCGCCAGCACCTCGGGATCGGTGGAGCGGATCACGAAGTTGGCCCCGGTCACCCCGTTCTTCCAGAATGGATAAGAGCCGATCTGGCAGCCGGCAAAGGCCTTTTCGGTCGCATGGAGCAGATCGGCGACCTCGCTTTCGCCCACCCAGCAGCCGACCGTTTCCGACAGCAGCGGTGCGCCGCCTTCAAGCTGGCCGACCAGCCCTTCGAGCATGCCGGCGGCGATGGTGGGCACCCCGGCCATGATGAACACGTTGCCGCAGCGGATGCCCGGCGCGCCGGTGAAGCGGTTCGGGATCAGGTCCGCGCCTTCGGGCGTGCGGGCCATGCGCAGGCGGGCCTCGGTCAGCCCGCCGCGCGTCTCGTAATAATCGTTGAGGATGGCGCGGGCATCCGGGTGGACCACCACGTCCACCCCCAGCGCCTCGGAAATGGCGTCCACCGTGATGTCATCGTGCGTGGGGCCGATGCCGCCGGTGGTGAACAGGTAATCGTGGCGCACCCGCAGCGTGTTCACCGCCTCGACGATGGCAGCGGTATCGTCGGCCACCACGCGCACTTCCTTGAGGCGGATGCCCTGGATCTGCAGCCACGTGGCGACCTGGGCGATGTTCTTGTCATGCGTGCGGCCGGACAGGATTTCGTCGCCGATGACGACGAGGGCGGCGGTGAAGATTCGCGCGGGTTCGGTCATGCCGACTGGCTAGGACAATTGAAGCCGATGCGCCACCCGTGCCGTTCAGGGGGCCGGCTGAACCCGCGTTCGAGGCAGCCTGACGGGATCCGGCCAGTGCGCTTTCCTGCGGCGAGGCTGCATCGAAAGGCAAAAAAAGGGGCCGGTCCGAAGACCAGCCCTTGGAAGTGTTTGGGAGAGGATGCCTGAAAGGCCTGTTCTATGTGTCTCAAGCGCTCTGATTCCGCAAATGCACATGCGTCAAAACCAGTTGCATAAAATGCACTATAGCCGACCTAAAGGATAAATCCGCTGCGACACCCCGCAGTAAAGTGCCAAAAAAAGGGGCTGGTCCGAAGACCAGCCCTTGGAAGTGTTTGGGAGAGGATGCCTGAAAGGCAACTCCCATATGTCGAATGGAGGTTCATCTCGCAAATGCGAAAAGCTCCCCTTCTGTTGCGAAATCCGCAAGTCGGCGGTAATCCCATGATATTGTGAACTAATTTACGATGGTGCGCCGAATAGATCGTGTTCGTCTGCATCCTCGATGCGCACATTCAGGATATCGCCGGGTGCCGAATCGGCGGGCACGTTGCGCAAGTAGACCGCGCCGTCGATTTCCGGAGCGTCGGCCTGCGAGCGGCCGGTAGCGCCGATATCGCCATCTTCGTCCGGCTCGCCCACTTCGTCGAGAATCACCGGCAGGACGCGGCCGATCCGGGCCTGAAGTTTGGCGGCGCTGATCGCGGCGGTCTTTTCCATGATTCGGGCATAGCGCTCTTCCTTGAGCGATTCGGGCACGGCATCCGGCAGGTCGTTGGCCGCGGCCCCGGCGACGGGTTCGAAGCGGAATGCGCCCACGCGATCAAGCTGCGCTTCGTCCAGCCAGTCGAGCAGGTATTCGAAATCGGCCTCGGTCTCGCCGGGGAAGCCGACGACAAAGCTGGAACGGATGGCGATGTCCGGGCAGATGTCGCGCCAGGCGCGCAGCCGTTCGAGCACCCTGGCCTCGTTCGCGGGCCGCTTCATGCGCTTGAGCACGGCGGGGCTGGCGTGCTGGAACGGGATGTCGAGGTAGGGGGTGATCAGCCCTTCGGCCATCAGCGGGATCACCGCATCGACGTGGGGATAGGGATAGACATAGTGCAGCCGCACCCACGGTGCCTGGCCGCTTCCATCGCGCAAGCCGCCCAGTTCGCGCGCGAGGTCGGTCATATGGGTGCGGACCGGGTGGTCTTTCCACATCCGTTCTTCATGGCGCACGTCCACGCCATAGGCCGAGGTGTCCTGGCTGATGACCAGCAGCTCGCGGGTGCCGGCCTGCACCAGCTTTTCCGCCTCGCGCAGCACGGCGTCGATCCGGCGGCTTGCCAGCTTTCCGCGCAGCGAAGGGATGATGCAGAACGAACAGGCGTGATTGCAGCCTTCGGAAATCTTGAGATAGCTGTAGTGGCGCGGGGTCAGCTTCACCCCGGCCTCGTCATAGGCCTGGGGGATCAGGTCCACATAGGGAGACAGTTCGGGCGGCGCGGCATCGTGGACCGCTTCGACGACCGCTTCGTACTGGTGCGCGCCGGTTACCGCGAGCACGTCGGGAAAGCGCGCGCGGATGGCGTCGGCCTCGTTGCCCATGCAGCCGGTCACGATCACGCGGCCGTTTTCGGCGATCGCCTCGCCGATCGCGGCCAGGCTTTCTTCCTTGGCGGAATCGAGGAAGCCGCAGGTGTTGACGAGCACCACGTCGGCACCGGCATAATCCGGGCTCATCGCGTAACCGTCGGCGCGCAGGCGCGTGAGGATGCGCTCGCTATCGACGAGCGCCTTGGGGCAGCCGAGGCTGACCATGCCGACTTTGGGCGGCGAGGGGATTTCAATGGCCATTGGAGCGGCCCGATACGCCGGTTGGGCGGCGGAGTCACGTATCGACTTGCTTGCAGCGGTTGGGCTGGGCTTGATCCGATTTGGCGGCTATCATGCTCCAAACGAGCGGGAGCACTCTCTTGGGTCCGATCAACTGGCTGGCCGTACTCGCCGCCGCTGCGCTGGCGATCATCTTGTGGTTGCTCGGGCACAGCCTGCTGTTCCCCGTCCGGCGCGGCCTGCTGGCCCCGCCCCCCACCGGCCCGGCCGCGCGCCTGCCGCTGCCGATCGTCGTCTTCCTGATCGCCGCCGCGATGCTGGGCCACAACTTTGCCCGGCTTGGGGCCGATACGCTGGCGGTGAAGCCGTGGCTGTACTGGATGCAGTCAGGCGGCTTTGCCCTGACCTTCATCGCTCCGGCGGTGCTCCTGACCTATCAGGGCGGAGAAACGCTGTACGGCCGCCGCGCCGGCGACGCGCTGTTGTGGATCGTGGTGTTCCTGGCGATGGGCACGGTGTTCTGGGCGCTGGGGTGACGCTTCAGGTCGGCACGATTTCGACCACCACGTCACCGGCCTCAAGTCGGCCGGCCTGATCTTCCCAGAAACCGAAGGCCTTTGCGCCCCGGTATATCCGCAGTCCACGCCCGCCCGATGCGAGCTGATCAAGCGGCCGCCCGACCTCCTCCGCCGAGACCGGGCGCTCGATCAGGTGCACTTTGCCCGAAACCGATGCGAGATCAGCCAGATAATCGGACACGTGCTCGCCACCCGCCGATCCCGCGAGCAGGAGGCCGGTGAAGCGCACCGGGTTGATGACGTTCGAAGCCCCGGCCTGGCGCGCCAGCAATTCGTTGTCGGCGGCGCGCACCACCGCCGTGATCGGTGTGTCAGGGGCAAGATGGCGGGCGGTGAGGACGATCAGGATAGACGTATCATCGCGCCCGGCTGATACCAGGATGGACTGCGCCGCCTCGATCCGCACGGCGGCCAGCGTCTCGTCGCGGGTGGCATCGCCTTCAAGGACGTTGCAGCCCATCTTGCTCGCCTCGGCCAGCCGGCCGGCGTGCTGGTCGATGACGACGATGGTTGCCGGTCAACCTCGCGCGCGATCAGTTCGCACACGGCTTCCGATCCGCTGACCCCGAAGCCCAGCACGACGATATGGTTTTCGAGGCGGTTCTGGATGTGCCGCATGTGCCATGTCTCCCAGCTACGCTTGATGAGGAAGTTGTATGCGGTGCCGACGAAAATGTAGATCACCGCGAGCCGGATCGGCGTGACGATCACCGCTTCGATCAGCCGCGCGCGATCGCTGACCGGGGCGATATCGCCAAAGCCGGTGGTGGTGATCGAAATCATCGTGAAATAGACCACGTCGAGCAGGCTGATCGTGCCGTCGTGGCTGTCCTTGAGACCATCGCGGTCGAGCCAGTGCACCAGCACGACCACGCAGATCAGCCCCAGCGCGGCACCGATCCGCAAGCCGACATCGGCCCACACCGGCATGGCGATGGCGCGGCGGAGCGGGTTGGCCGGTTCCGACCGGTTGCGCAGCCGGGCCATCGGACGGGCTCTATTGCGCCTTGGGCAACTGGTCGCGCGGGTCGATCGGGTTGCCGTCCTTGCGGATTTCGAAGTGCAGTTCGTTGCCCTTGGCCTGCCCGGTATTGCCGACCAGCCCGATCCGTTCCCCGGCCGCCACTTTCGCGCCGTCCTTCACCGTGACCCGGCTGAGGAAGCCATAGGCGGTGAACCAGCCATCGCCGTGATCGAGCACGACGAGGTTGCCATACTGCTCCTTTTCGAGCCCGGCGAACTTGACCGTACCGGCGGCGGCGGCCTGCACCATCGTGCCCTTCGGCGCGGTGATATCGATGCCGTTGTGATAATCCGCCCCGGTCGCGTACTCGCGGCGGATATTGCCGGCGACCGGCCAGGCGAAGCGCGCGGCGGCAGGCCGCGCGGCGACCGGCGTTGCGCTGGGCTGCGGGGACGGCGTGGCAGCCGGTGCGGAAACGGTGGGCGGATCGAGCAGGGTGGGGATCAGCAGTTCCTGCCCCGGCTTGACCGCTGCCGTCGCGTCGATACCGTTGGCGACGGCAATCTTGTCCCACGGCACGCCGTACTTGTAGCTGATGGTGAAGCCGGTTTCGCCCTGCGCCACGGTGTGGCGGCGGGTGCGCGGCAGCATCAGTATCTGGCCGGGGCGCACGTCATACGGCGCTTTGAGGCCGTTCGCCTCGATGATGAGCACGCGCGGCACTTTGGCGCGCGCGGCGATGCCGCCCAGCGTCTCACCCTCGGTCACCACATGGCGGGTTTCCAGTTCGGGTGCGGTGGCCTTGGCGGACCCGCTGCGGGTCTTGGTGGCCGAAGCCGAGGCCGCCGGGGTGCCGCCGGGGCGCGGAATGGTGAGCTTCTGGCCGACGCGGACGGCATAGTCCGGCCCCTTGAGCCCGTTGGCCTGCGCGATGGCGGTGCGCGAAACCCCCGCGCGGTTGGCGATGCCGCCCAGCGTCTCGCCATCGCCGACCACGTGCACGCTCTCGCTGGTGGCCGGGCCCGCAGGCTTGGTTGCTGCCGGTTTAGCGGCGGACTTGCGCGGGATGGCCAGCTTCTGGCCAACTCGCACCGGATAGCCGGGGGCCTTCAGCGCATTGGCGGTGATGATCGCCGCTGCCGATACCCCGGCGCGGTTGGCGATGCCGTTCAGCGTTTCGCCCTCGGCCACCACGTGAACCGTCTCTTCCTTGGGATCGGCGGCCCACGCCGGGCTGCTTGCGATCAGCGCCGCCGGTGCGGCAAGGAAGAGCAGATGCCTCATCGACTGTAACGCTCCGATAACGCGGCGAGCGATGCCGCGTGGGTCAGGTCAAGCTGCAGCGGGGTGACTGATATGAAGCCATCGGCGACGGCTTCCAGGTCGGTTTCCAGCCCCGGCGTATGCTCTATGCCGTGTAAACCAAACCAGTAGTACTTGAAACCGCGCGGGTCGGTTCCTTCCACAACCGTGCCGCGCCCGTAATCGTGGAAACCCTGCCGCACGGCGCGGATGCCCCGCACCTTGCTGCCGGCGATCGGCGGGAAGTTGACGTTGATCAGCGTGCGCGGCGCGAACGGCATGTCCACCAGCGGGCGCAGCACCCGCTCGCCCCATTCCTCGGCGGCAGAGAACGAGACGTCCTCGCCGGCGTCTTCACGGCTGTAGATCTGGCTGAGCGCCACCGCCCGGATGCCTGCCAGCGCGCCCTCCATCGCCGCCGATACGGTGCCTGAATAGGTCACGTCATCGGCCAGGTTTGCACCCCGGTTGACCCCCGACAAGATCAGGTCAGGCGGTTCGGGCAGCACCCGCCGCAGTGCCATGGTCACCGCATCGGTCGGCGTGCCGGTGACGGAAAAGCGCTTCTCGGCGTGCTGGCGCAGCCGCACCGGGCGGCTGAGCGACAGCGAGTGCCCCGCGCCCGATTGCTCCTCGCTCGGCGCGCAGATCCAGATATCGTCCGACAGCCGGGCGGCGATCTTTTCCAGCACGTAAAGGCCGGGCGCGTTGATCCCGTCGTCGTTGGTCAGAAGAATGCGCATTTTACATTGAATTCCGAGTTGCGGGAGCCTTCAAGTGACGGGTATCAGGCAGTCGATCCCGCCCATCCACGGCCTAAGCGCTTCGGGCACCGTGACCGAGCCGTCTTCCTGCTGGTAGTTTTCCAGCACCGCAACCAAGGTGCGGCCAACCGCCAGACCCGAGCCGTTGAGCGTGTGGACGAACTCGGTCTTCTTCGATCCTTCGGGCCGGTAGCGCGCGTTCATGCGGCGGGCCTGGAAATCGCCGCAGTTGGAGATCGAACTGATCTCGCGATAGGCCTGCTGGCCCGGCAGCCAGACTTCGAGATCGAAGGTCTTGCGCGCGGTGAAGCCCATGTCGCCCGAACACAGCAGCACTTTGCGATAGGGTAGTTCCAGCGCCTCCAGAATGCCTTCGGCTGCGCGGACCATCTTGTCGTGTTCGGCCTCGCTATCCTCTGGCCGGGCGATGCAGACGAGTTCCACCTTTTCGAACTGGTGCTGGCGGATGAACCCGCGCGTATCGCGCCCCGCCGCGCCGGCTTCGGAGCGAAAGCACGGGGTCAGCGCGGTCATCCGCAGGGGCAGGGCGGCGGCATCGACGATCTGGTCGCGCACGGCATTGGTGAGCGAGACTTCGGCGGTGGGGATCAGCCAGAGACGAGAAATTTTTGCTTCGTCGTCCGCTAGCGCTTCGCGCGCTGCTGTGGCCCACTGCGGGGACTCTTTGTCAAGCGCTATCAAGCGTGCGATCGCTTGCTCACGTGCGCTGGACTTGTTCGTCTGAAACAGATCTTCGGCGAACTTGGGCAATTGCCCGGTGCCGAACATCGCCTCGTCCTTCACCATCAGCGGCACGTTGCATTCCACGTAGCCGTTAGCATCAGCCTGCGAGGTCAGCATGAACTGCGCCAGCGCCCGGTGCAGGCGCGCCATCTGGCCCTTGAGGAAGGTGAACCGCGCGCCCGACAGCAGCGCTCCGGTCTCGAAATCGAGGCCGAGCGCGGGGCCGATATCGGCGTGCTCTTTCGGTGTGAAGGTGAAGGTACGCGGGGTGCCCCAGCGGCTGACCTCGACGTTCTGGCTCTCGTCCTCGCCGTCAGGCACTTCCGCCACCGGAATCTGCGGCAGGCGCGCCAGTTCGTCCTGCAGGCGAGTGGTCAGGTCCTTTTCCTGCGCTTCGAGCGCGGGCAGGGTGTCCTTCAGTTGCGCCACTTCAGCCTTGAGCGCCTCGGCCGTGGCGGTATCGCCCTGGCCCATCGCCTTGCCGATCGCCTTGCTCGCATCGTTGCGGCGGCTCTGGGCCTCCTGCATGCGGGTGGCGACGGCGCGGCGCTCCTCATCCAGCGCAAGGATGCGCGCGGCTTGCGGTTCCATCCCCCGCCGGGCCAGGCCGGCGTCGAAAGCCTCGGGATTTTCGCGGATCAGGCGTATGTCGTGCATGGCGCGGGGCTATGCCGTTTCGCGGCCCCCCGCGCAAGCACCGGCGGGCCGCTTATCGGCGTCGGCAGGTGCTGATCCCGAAGGGGGCATAGGCGGGGCAGGTGCGGGACAGCCCGGTGGTGATCGGGATCAGCCCGAGCCAGCCCCAGTTGCCGATCGGCAGGCCCACTTTGTCACCCACGAAAACCAGCGTCACCAGCGTCACGCCCACCAGGATGCGCAGCGCCCGATCGATCCCGCCAACATTGGTCTTGAACATGTGTATCCCCTTTCCCGTCATGAAGCTGTGATGCACCGGTCGCGCCCCCGCTTCATTGCGCCCGATCAAGGCCCTGATCGCTGGTAACGTCAAGCAGCAACACCTCCTCCAGGGCCGTTGAAGCGCATTTCCGTTGCAAAATCTGCAAATTGCCGTCTCGGCCCTTGCCGCGCCGCAAAAAAACGTCACATGAAACCCATCTGATGTTGCGCCAATACGAACTCGTCGAACGCGTCCTCGAATACGCACCGCAGGCCGACGAGGCCCTGCTCAACCGTGCCTACGTCTACACGGTGCAGAAGCACGGCAGCCAGAAGCGCGCCAGCGGCGATCCCTATTTCAGCCATCCGGTCGAAGTTGCCGGCCTGATGACCGAGCTGAAGCTGGACCAGCAGACGATCATCACCGCGCTGCTGCACGACACGGTCGAGGATACGCTGGCGACGATCGACGAGATCGAGCGGCTGTTCGGCCCCGAAGTGGCGCGGCTGGTCGATGGCGTGACCAAGCTGTCGAAGATCGAATCGATGGGCGAGAACGAGCGCGCGGCCGAAAACCTGCGCAAGTTCCTGCTGGCGATGAGCGAGGACTTGCGCGTCCTGCTGGTCAAGCTGGCCGACCGGCTGCACAACATGCGCACGCTCCACTTCATCAAGAATCCGGGCAAGCGTATGCGCATCGCGCGCGAGACGATGGATATCTTCGCCCCGCTGGCCGAGCGGGTGGGCATGTACGAATACATGCGCGAAATGCAGCTTCTGGCGTTCGAGCAACTGGAGCCCGAAGCCTACGCCACGATTACCGGCCGGCTGGCCCAGATCCGCAGCGAGGAAGGCGGCCAGGTCGATGCCATCGCCTTCGCAATCAAGCAGGCGCTGTCGGAGGCGGGGCTGTCCGTGGAAGTGTCGGGCCGCGAAAAGCACCCCTATTCGATCTGGCACAAGATGTCGGAACGCCACGTCACCTTCGAGCAGATCACCGACATCATGGCCTTCCGCGTCCTGACCGACAGTGTGGAAGATTGCTACAAGGCGCTGGGCGTGCTGCATCAGGCCTGGCAGATGATCCCGGGCCGGTTCAAGGACTATATCTCAACCCCGAAGTCGAACGGCTACCAGTCGCTGCACACCGCGCTGATCTTCCAGCGATCCATGCGCATGGAAGTGCAGATCCGCACCCGCGACATGCACCAGCTCAACGAATTCGGGCTCGCCGCGCACTGGGCCTACAAGCAGGGCGGGCTGCGTCCGGACGGGCAGGTTGGCTGGCTGCGCGACCTGATCGAGATCATCGATGCCAGCCACGATCCCGAGGAACTGCTCGAACACACCAAGCTGGCGATCTATCAGGACCGCATCTTCGCCTTTACCCCCAAGGGCGCGCTGTTCCAGCTTCCCAAGGGGGCGACGGCGGTGGACTTTGCCTATGCCGTCCACACCAATCTTGGCCATGCCGCCGTCGGTGCCAAGATCAACGGCCGCCACATGCCGCTGCGCTCGCAACTGGCCAACGGCGATGTCGTGGAGATCATCAAGAGCGAGCACACCGATCCGCAGTTATCGTGGCTCGGCTTCGTGGTGACCGGCAAGGCGCGGGCGGCGATCCGCCGCGCGGTGCGCGCCAAGGAGCGGCAGGAGGTCGCCACCATCGGCAGCAAGTTGTTTGACGAGATCGTCGGCCGCCTGCCGCAGCGCATCGGCAAGAAGGCCATCGCTGCCGCCGTGCGCCGGCTGGAACTGCGCGACGAGGAAGACCTGATGTTCGCGATCGGCTCGGCCCGGCTGACCGACCGGCAGGTGATGGAGGCGCTGCTGCCCGGCAGCACCGCGCAGCTCCCCGATGACGAGCAGTGGAC
The DNA here is from genome assembly GCF_014652555.1 of Novosphingobium colocasiae. Taxonomy (GTDB): domain Bacteria; phylum Pseudomonadota; class Alphaproteobacteria; order Sphingomonadales; family Sphingomonadaceae; genus Novosphingobium; species Novosphingobium colocasiae. The sequence goes on along the minus strand of NZ_BMZA01000007.1, from coordinate 64,112 downwards.
CCGCACCGAACGCGCGATCTCGATCCGCGGGCTGACGCCGGGGATGGGCTTCGAACTGGCCGATTGCTGCCACCCGGTGCCGGGCGATCGCATCGTCGGCCTGCGTCGGCCGGACCAGAAGGTGGAAGTGCACAACATCAACTGCCTGACGCTGGCCAATGGCGTCGACGCCGACTGGCTCGACCTGTCATGGGGCGAACGCACCACCGGCGCGGTCGGCCGGCTGCGGCTGGTGCTTTACAACCGCCCCGGCACGCTGGCCGAAGTGACCCAGATTTTCGCCGGCAACCGCGCCAACGTCTCCGCCCTCAACATGGTCCAGCGCGACGAGCCTTTCGGCACGTATGAGGTGGACCTTGAAGTGTCGGACCTCGCCCACCTGACCCGCATCGTCGGCGCGCTGCGCGCGAGCGAGGCCGTGGCGGATGCCGAGCGCTTGTAATTTCCTCTCCCCTTGGGCCCCAAACTCTTCGTCGTTCCCGCGAATGCGGGAACCCATCTCCCCACTGTTCGACCCGAAGCGCTGAAAGTGGGTTCCCGCGTTCGCGGGAATGACGGGGGGAGGGGGAGGCCCTGTCTCAAAACTCCAGGAACAGCTCCACCGCATCGCCCTCGGCCAGATCCTCGGCCCGTCGTACCGCGCGCTTGACCGGCAGCAGCCAGCCCGGCTGGCCATTCAGCCCCGCCGCCTTGCTGGGAAACACAGAAGTCACGAAGCGAGTGACGCCGATCCGCGCCTTGACCTTGAGCGAGCCGAACCCGCGCGCATTGCCCTCCAGCCGCCGCATCAGCGCGGTGGCGGAAAGCTGCGCGCCGAGCTCGCCGTCGATGGTCACGAAATGCCAGGTGCCGTTGGTCGCGCCGGTCCAGCGCCACAGGCGGGCGGTGAAGTGGAGGTGTTCGGTCATTTACTGGTCACGCGGAGGCGCGGAGACGCGGAGACGCGGAGGAAAAAAGGCGAAAGGGGCTCGCGCAAAGGCGCGAAGGCGCAAAGATGTCTTCGCGGCGAAGCCGCAATCGCATCGAACGCTGCGCCTGTGCCAACCATGGAAAGGGAGCAATGCCTGCGGCACCAGACAACCCCTTTGCGCCTTCGCGCCTTTGCGCGAAACCTTCTTCTCCTCCGCGTCTCCGCGCCTCCGCGTGCACCCTCACATCCCCACCCGCTTAACCCCGCCGCCTGCAACACGCACCGGAACCGGCACGTTGCAAATATCCACCCCGCCCGCCGGCCGGATGTAGAAATCGTCCTTCCGGTTCGCCCGCTTGTCGGCATAGGCGGCGAAGCTGGCGCTTTCGGTGGAAAGGTATTCGTAGGCCGGAAGGCCGCTCACCTCGTTCCCCATCCGCACCGAGAGGATCGGCACGCGCTCCGCCGGCGTCTCATAGAACCCCAACGGCCCGGTTCCGCGCGGCAGCGAGGAGAGGTGCTCGATCCCGGCAATCACCCGCCCGACCAGCGCGATATTGCGATCGATCTGGCGCGGCGGCGTGCCGATCACGGCGTAGAGTTCAGCCCCGCTGCCGGTATCGGGCGAAAGATTGCGGCCAACGCCGACCATGCCGTAGCAGTGGATGGGCCAGGCTCCATCCTCTCCGAAGGCCACCGGCCAGCCGGTCACCGCCAGAGCGGCCTTCGCGTAAGCATCGGTGGAACGGTTAGATTTCAGTTGCACCCGGAATGGAAATTGTCGCGCCGGAACCACGTAATCTGACTCCGGAACGATGCCCAACCCGCCCGGCAGCGGCTTCGCTTTCCTTGGGTCTTCCCCATCCGGATCGCCCCACTGCACGACATAGTTGTCCTGCACCCGCACCACCGCGATCCCGTCATACCAGCGCGCTGCCACCAGCTTGCGGATGTTAGCCACCCACCCTTGCGAGAACGGCGCCGGCATCAGTTGGATCACCACCCGCCGCGCCTGCCCGCCCGCGCCGGGCGCGAGGTCCATCACGATCACGTCCGACGGGGCGATCGGCGCCCAGTCCGCCGCCGGCGCCGCATCGACGATGTCACCGGGCGTAAGCGCCTTGGCCGCCTCCTCGGCGGCAAGCGGCGACACGGAAAGGGCTGCCAGCGCCAGCCCGGAAAGGAATTTGTACATGCGCCGCTTGTGCCACGCTCCAACCGCTTGCGAAACCCTCGCCACCACGCTAGTGCGCCGCCTTCCAGTGCATGCGGAGCGGTGGCCGAGTGGTCGAAGGCGCTCGCCTGGAAAGTGAGTATACGTCAAAAGCGTATCGAGGGTTCGAATCCCTCCCGCTCCGCCACCTAGCCATCTGCCATTATCTACCGACAGCTACGAAACCGTCGGAAAACAAGGGGGTTAACGCTTTCTTGCGCCTATTGCAGACTCTTGACTGCTACCCAAATCCCTGATTTTATGTTGGCCGGTAAGTTGGCCAAGGATTTGATGGTATGCCGAAACAGTTGAAGGCGCTTACGCCGTTGGCGGTGGACAAGCTTAGGTCGGATGGTTCGAAGAACCGTCGCGTCATGGTCGGACCCGCCGATTGCGCCGGGTTGCACCTTCGGATTGAAGGCGGAACGAAGTCTTGGGCGCTACGCTACAAGCTTGGCGACAAGCGCCGCGACGTTGGCCTTGGACCCTACAACGGCAAAATCGGGGCGACCGACGAAGAAGCCAATCAACTGCCCGGCCTGTCGTTGGACGAAGCCCGCATTGAAGCCCGCAAGCTTCGCCGCATGGTTCGCGACGGCATTGACCCTATCGAACAGCGTCGAATTGACGCACAGCGCCAGCGCGTCGAATTGGTTCGGGCGAAGACGTTCAAGGAATGTGCGATTGAATATCTGAAGTCGCAGGAAGGCGAATGGGCCAACTCCAATGCAAAGCACGTCAAGCAATGGTCGGCGACGCTGGAAACTTACGCCTATCCTTACATCGGCGACTTGCCGATTGACGCGGTGAACACCGACGACGTTTTGCGCGTGTTGCAACAGGACGTGGAAACGAAGGACGGCACAAAGCCCCTGTGGGATGCCAAGAATGAAACGGCCAACCGTGTTCGCGGTCGTATTGAACGCATCTTGGGTTCGGCGGCGGTTCGCCAGCTTCGCAGCGCCGAAAACCCGGCCCGGCTGAAGGGGCATCTTGATAACGTCCTGTCGAAGCGCGGCAAGGTTCGGAAGGTCGAACATCACGCCGCGATGGACTACGCCGACATTGGCGCGTTCATGGTCGAACTTCGCAAGCGGGCTGGCATGGCCGCGCGGGGATTGGAGTTCGCCATATTGACCGCCGCACGTTCCGGCGAAGTTCGCGGCGCGACATGGGATGAAATCGACCTAGAAAAGCGCCTGTGGACTATCCCCGCCGACCGCATGAAGGCGGGCAAGGAACACGTCGTTCCGCTGTCCGATGCCGCTGTGGCGCTGCTACAGGCCACGCCGCGCCTGAAGGGGTCCAACTACGTCTTCCCGGCCCCAAGGGGCGGTGCCATGTCCGATATGACGCTGGCGGCGGTCCTGAAGCGCATGGGCAAGACCGGCGTGACGGTCCACGGCTTCCGGTCCACCTTCCGCGAATGGGTTGCCGACCGGACGAACTATCCGCGCGAAATCGCTGAACACGCATTGGCGCACCAACTGCCGAACAAGGTCGAAGCTTCGTATCAGCGCCGCACCCAACTGCCGCACCGCGTCAAGCTTATGGCTGAATGGGCAACGTATTGCGCGACCGTCGAACAGCGCACGGCGAACGTCGTCGCAATCAAGGGGGCGGCATAATGCCCACAATGCGGTTCGATACTTCGACGGAAGGGCGCGACGACGACCCTTGGACGAAGCTTGCGACCATTGCCGAACACTTGGACGCCGGGACGGCGGTTCCGTCGCACTTGGCGCAATGGCTCGGATTGGCCGTCCAATATGCCAGCGGCGACCCCAACGAACTGTTGCTTCGTCTTGGCCTGAAGACGGGGCGGGGTAATCCGGGCCATTGGACCGCCGAACACGCCTACCGCCTTGGCCAAGCCGTATGCCACCGTGAAGACACCGGCGATGCGCCCGACGCGGCAATCAGCGCCGTCTTGGGCGAATACGAAGCACAGAACGAAGGCGAAGCGCCGTCGCGTTCGACGCTGCAACGGTGGCGCGATGAATACCGCGCCGCCCATGCTGAAGCCAACCGCCAGTAATTCGCCGGGTTTGCGGGCGGACTGCCCATAGGGCCGGTGCCATCCCTGTGTCGTCTATGGAACGATACAGGAAGCTACCGATGCAAACCCTACTCCGTTTGCCCGACGTGATGGCCGCGACGGCCCTTGCCCGGCCCACACTCTATCGCGACATGAAGCGCGGCCTATTCCCCCGCCCCGTCAAGCTTGGCCGCGTGTCTGCATGGCCTAGCGATGCCGTCAACGCCATCATCGCCGCACGTATCGCCGGGAAGTCCGACGAAGAAATCCGCGTCCTTGTGGACGACCTTCAGCGCCAGCGCGCCAACGCCGCGTAGGGGGGCGCTTCGTGCCCACATTTCTTGGAATGCCGCCCGGCCTTATGCGGGACGTAGCAAGCTTCGTTTATCACGCCGCGCCATACCCGAACGAAGCCATCGCCGCTGTCGCGGGCATGGGATTTGTCGCCGCCATCGTCGGACGGTCGCACAACATCAACGGATTGGGGCTGAACCAATATCTTTTGAACGTCGCGCCAACAGGCAGCGGTAAAGAGCAAGCCCCAAATGGTATCTCGCGGCTGTTGACGCCTCTTATCGCATCGTTCCCGCTGATCGCCGAAATTCGCGGCCCCGGCGAAATCGTGTCAGCGCCCGGCCTGCATCGGGCATTAGCGACCCGTAGCAACCCGTCCATGCTTCGCATCATCGGCGAAGCGGGCTTGATGCTATCGCAGCTACCCTGTGCTCTCAGGCCAGCATCGACTGCTGCGCGAAGATGCCGGCCATTGCGCCCTGCCATGACGCCGTGGTGACCGACGGCAGGGTGGGGTTGGTAAGATCGCCGGCGGCATAGATGCCGGGCATGCTGGTTTCGCGACGCTCGTCGACCTTGAGGACGACGCCGAGCGGCGTGTCCGCCATGGCGAGGCCCAGCGCTTCGTGCAGGCTTGCGGACGGATTGTTGCGCGGATGCGCGAAAAGGATGTCGACGGAGACCTTTGAGTTGGTATCGAGCCCGAGGATGGCGCCGTGGCCGTTCTGACGGACGACCTCGACAATCCGGCCATCGACGATGGCTATCTTGCGGCGGGTCAGATCGGCTCGGACCTCGGATGGAATTTCATGACCGTCGCTCAAGACCGTCAGCGTGTCGGTCCAATCATGGAACAACCTTGCCTGATTGTGGGATTGCGGGCCCGACCAGACCAGCCCCCAATGCTGGTCCGCCACCTCAAAGCCATCGCAATAGGGGCACGGCACGATGGATGTGCCCCAGCTTTCGGCGAAACCAGGAACATCCGGCATCTGGTCGACAATGCCGTAGCTAAGGATCAGGCGGCGCGCGCCAAGGGTTTCGCCCTCGGCCGTGACGACGAACTTGTCGATGGAACCGGAGATACTGTCGGCGCGGGCATTCACCAGCCTGATCGCGGGATAGCGCGCCAGTTGCTGCCGCGCCTCGGTGAGAATATCCAGCGGTGGCTTGTGATCGTGGCCGAGCATACCGTGCGAGCGGCCCGCAAAGCGATTGCGCGGCAGGCCGGTGTCGAGAACGGTGACCTTGCGCCGGGCGCGGCCGAGTTGCAGCGCGGCGGCGAGGCCGGCGAAGCTCCCGCCAATAATGATGACGTCATCCATGGTGACAGGTTCCGTGTTGTGGATGGTGAAATCGGGGTCCGAGCCTGGCAGCGCGCACGAGCCAGGTATCGCCGACGGGTCGGGAGAGGGCTGCGCCGGCTTCCCCGGCCGCCGTTTCTCATGTCAGGCGCGTTCAGTTGCGGTGCCTTGGCCATGGCCGAAATCCATCACGACTTGGCGGCGCTACCTGAAATCAGCAGCGTTGATGTGGCCGTTGCGCACAGTTTGCCTTTGCCGTCATAAAGTCTGGCGTCGGCGAACGCGGCGCGCTTGCCCAAGGACAACAAGTGCCCGATGGCTTTGACTGTCCCACTCTGATTGCTCAAGGCGCGCATGTAAGACACTTTCAGCTCGAGGGTCGTGTACGAACTTCCGGGCGGCAGTGCCGTATGCGCCGCGATTCCGCAGGCGCTGTCCAGCATGGTTGCGATAAAGCCGCCATGGACCGTTCCCATGGGGTTGTATGAGCTGCCATCCGGAACCGCTTCGAACACGCAATGTCCATAGTCGGCTTCGACCAGAAAGATTCCCAGCTTCTCTGTCAGCGGAGGCTGTCGCCCCGCTGCGAGCATCGCGCGGACCTGGTCCAGGCTGTCGATTTGAGGCAGTGCATCCTGCGACATCAATTTTCCTTTCCAATGCCCACAGCCCACTCAGCCCCCGGCCGTCGGCGCATTCCAGCCGCCACCCAGTGCGCGGAAGGAGGCGATCGCGGCCCTGGCCGCAGAGGCCTGCGCCTCGATCGCACCGTCCCGGGCTTCCAACAGCCGACGATCCGCGTCGAGCACCTCGACGAGGCTTGCCACACCCCCCTTGTAGGCCGCCGTCGAAGCGTCCCGCGCCCGGGCGAGTGACGCTTGACCTTGAACGAGCGCCGCCGCGCGGGATTCTTGCTGGACCAGTGTCGAGAATGAATCCTCGACATCCTGCGAGGCGCGCAGCACCGTGAGGCGATAGATCGCGAGCGCTTCGGCGTTGCGACCTTCGGCCGCCTTGATCTCGGCATCGATGCGGCCAAAGTCGAACAGTCGCCAGCGCAGGCCCAGTATGCCGTTGGCCTGCACGGAGCTTGCGCCAAAGAGCCCTCCCGTTGCCGTTGACGCCGTCCCGAGGAGGCCGCTTAACGAGAACTTGGGGTAGTATTCCGACATTGCCGCGCCAATGCGCGCATTGGATGCGGCAAGCGTGCGCTCTGCCGCGACGATGTCGGGTCGCCGCCGCAGCAACGCGGCAGGCCCGCCGGCCGCCGAGATGGCCGGCGGCGTGGGTATCGGCGTCGCGACAGCCAGATCGGCGCGGGTCGTGCCGGGTTGGGTCCCGATGAGCACGTCGAGCGCGTTCATCGCGATCTCGAGCTGGTTCTGAAGGGAGGGCACGGACGCGCGTACCGGGGCCAATGCACCCTCGGCTTGCCGCAACTGCAGTTCGGCGGCGACCCCCTTGCGGTACTGAAGCGCCACGAGATCGACCAAGCGTTGCTGCGTGTCCAGTTGCGAACGGGCGACGTCAAGCCGGGCCTGGAGCATCCGGATCGCGACATAGGTATCGGCGATCTGGGCTGCGATTGACAAGCGGGTGGCGGTGGCACCGGCCTGAGAGGCTTGCCACTCGGCCCGTGCGGCATCGCGCCGGGCATCGTTGCCCCCGAACAAGTCAAGCTCCCAACTGGCTCCGGCGTTGAGCTCGTAAGTCTGCACGGACCGGTCGAACTGCGGGGAGGAACTGCCGACCCGTGTGTTCGGTGTTTCCAGCGACTGATAGACTTCACCGCCCGATCCGGTCACCTGCGCCGAGGGAAGGAGCGCGGAATTCGCATTCCTCAGCGCAGCCCTGGCCTGCAATACCCGCGCACTGGCCTGCTGAATATCGAGGTTTTGTGCAAGTCCCCTCTCGACGAGGCTTGTGAGCATGGGATCGTTGAACGATCGCCACCATACCGCCATGTCTGCCACGCCGTTTGCGGGGCGCGCCTCGACTGATGGACTGCCCCGGAATTCAGCCGGTTGCATCGACGCCGGCGGGACATAGCGCGGTCCAACGGCGCAGCCTGCCAGGAGCAGGGATCCGGCACTTGCGAGAACGATGTGGGTAAGGGGCCGCATTGCTTCCTCTGGCAGGTTCGATGTATGTGACTAATATTCTAACTAGTCACATGTTGTCAACAGTGCCGTGTGGCTCTATGCTGATCGGATGAGTGATACCAGCATCGAAACATCGACGAGAGGCCCGGCCGAACATGCCGTGCGCGATCAGATCATCGTGGCGGCGCATGAATGCTTCGCGCGATACGGGTATGCAAAAACGACCGTGGCCGATCTGGCCAGGGAGATCGGCTTTTCCAAAGCGTACATCTATCGCTTCTTCGAGTCCAAGCAGGCGATCGGCGAGGCAATTTGCAGTTCTTGCCTGGCGAAAATCGTCGCCGAAGCGAGGGCGTCTATTGATGTGAGTGGAAGTTCGGCAGAACATTTCCGTCGTCTTTTCAGGACTATCACGACACTGAGTGTCGAACTCTTTTTCCAGGACCGGAAGCTCTACGATATCGCGGCTCATTCGGCAGCCGAGGGGTGGGGTTCTGCAATGTCCTATCGGCAAACCCTCAGGGAAATGCTGGAGGAGATCGTTCGCAGGGGCCGCGAAAGCGGAGAGTTTGAGCGCAAGACGCCGCTGGATGAGACTTGTCGTGCCATCTTCTATGCGATGTCGCCCTTTGTCGATCCGCTGCAGCTTGAGCGTAACCTGGATCTGCTGCCCGATGGCCAGGCGGAGTTGACCTCCCTCATTCTGCGGAGCCTTGCGCCCTGACAGTCATGTGACCTATTGACAAAATGGTCACATGAAAACAATGGTCCTCCAAAGTTCGGAGGATTCACGCCTTGTCGAGTCGTATCATCGTAGCGGGGTCGCTTTGTGCCACGCTTGCACTTGCCCTGTCCGCTTGCCACAGCGCCGAAGTCGATCCGCGGACGCTTCCCCCCCTTGTGCGGGTCATGACCCCGTCCGGCGATGCCGGATCGGATCACCAGTTTTCAGGCGTGGTCGCGGCGCGTGTTCAGAGCGATCTGGGGTTCCGCGTCGGCGGAAAGGTGATCGCGCGATTGGTGGACGCCGGGCAGTTCGTGCGGCGCGGGCAGCCGCTGATGCGAATAGATTCTACCGATCTGGCGCTTGCCACCCAGGCGTCCCAGCAATCCGTACAGGCGGCACGGGCCCGCGCATTGCAGACTGCCGCCGATGAACAGCGGCTGCGCGATCTGGTAAGAGCGGGAGCGGTTTCCGCGTCGGCTTACGATCAGGCGAAGGCTGCAGCCGATTCCGCGCGCGCCCAGCTAGCCGCTTCGCAAGCGCAGGCGCGCGTCTCCCGCAATGAGGCCGGATATAGCGTTCTTGTTGCGGATGCTGACGGAACCGTCGTCGAGACGCTCGCCGAACCGGGGCAGGTTGTAGCCGCGGGACAGGTCGTGGTCAGGCTGGCGCGGTCCGGTGCCCGCGAGGCCTTGATCCAGTTGCCCGAAACGGTTCGGCCTGCGATCGGATCGAGCGCGATCGCGCGGACTTACAGCGGTGCCACCGGGCCGGCGCACCTTCGGCAGCTTTCCAATGCCGCCGATCCGGCAACGCGGACATTCGAGGCGCGCTATGTGCTCGAAGGGGCACCTGCCGGCGCACCGCTCGGTGCAACCGTGACCGTTACACTTGCTGCACCGGGTGACGCTCGCGCCACGACTGTCCCACTTGGCGCAATCCGCGATGCCGGCAAGGGGCCGGGCGTCTGGCTGATCCGGGCGGGATCGCCCGCCACAGTCGTCTGGCGGCCGGTGCGGATTTCCGCGATCGGCGCCGAGACTGCGACCGTCGCGTCCGGACTGAACACCGGTGACCGGTTCGTGGCGATGGGGGCGCACCTGCTGCATCAGGGCCAGCCCGTCCGCATCGCCCCTCCCGCACCGGGAGCAGCACGATGAATGAGCCGACCCCTCAGAGCAGCGGGTTCAACCTCTCGGCGCTCGCCGTGCGCGAGAAATCCGTCACTCTGTTCTTTCTGATCGCCATCGTCGGCGCGGGGATTTTCTCATTCCTGAGCCTTGGGCGCGCCGAAGATCCCAGCTTTACCATCAAGGTGATGACCGTCGTCACCGCCTGGCCGGGAGCGACCGCGCAGGAAATGCAGGACCAGGTCGCCGAGCCGCTGGAGAAGCGGCTCCAGGAGTTGCGCTGGTATGACCGCAGCGAAACCTTTACGCGGCCCGGCCTTGCTTTCACCACCCTGACGCTGCTCGACAAGACTCCGCCACGCGAAGTGCCCGAGCAATTCTATCAGGCGCGCAAGAAGCTGGGCGATGAAGCGGCCAGGTTGCCGCAGGGTGTCGTCGGCCCTTTCGTCAATGATGAATACGGCGATGTGACTTTCGCGCTTTACGCTTTGAAGGCCAAGGGCGAGCCACAACGGTTGCTGGCGCGCGAGGCAGAGGCTTTGCGGCAGCGGCTGCTTCATGTGCCCGGCGTCAACAAGATCAACATCGTCGGTGAACAGCCCGAGCGCATCTACGTGGAATTCAGCCAGGAACGACTGGCAACGCTGGGTGTATCCCCCCGCGAGATATTCGCGGCCCTCTCCAGCCAGAACCTCATAACGCCGGCAGGGGCCATAGAAACCAAGGGTCAGCAGACGGTCTTGCGTCTGGATGGCGCGTTCGATGACCTCGCGAAGATTCGCGAGATTCCGATCGTGTCGAACGGCCGGACGCTAAGGTTGGCCGATATCGCGAGCGTCGAGCGGGGCTACGAGGATCCCGCCACGTTCCTTGTGCGTAGCGAGGGTGAGCCGGCGCTCCTGCTCGGCGTCGTCATGCGCCAGGGCTGGAACGGACTTGACCTTGGCAAGGCACTCAAGGCGGAAATCGGGAAGATCACTGCGGAACTGCCGCTGGGCATGAGCCTCACGCCCGTGACCGACCAATCGGTGAACATCAGTGCTGCCGTGGACCAGTTCATGCACACGTTCCTTGAGGCGCTGGCAATTGTCATGATTGTCAGCCTCGTGAGCCTGGGATGGCGCGTAGGCATAGTCGTGGCGGCTGCCGTGCCGCTGACGCTCGCGGTCGTGCTGGTAATCATGTGGGCGACCGGCCGCGTGCTTGACCGGATCACACTGGGTGCTCTCATCCTGGCGCTCGGCCTGCTCGTCGATGACGCCATTATCGCCATCGAGATGATGGTGGTGAAGCTTGAGGAAGGTTTCGATCGCATCACCGCATCGGCCTATGCATGGAGCCACACCGCTGCGCCCATGCTGGCCGGGACCTTGCTCACCGTGATCGGATTGATGCCGGTCGGTTTCGCGCAGTCTAGTGCTGGTGAATATGCCGGCAACATTTTCTGGGTGGTCGGCTTCGCGTTGATCGCTTCCTGGTTCGTGGCCGTCATCTTCACGCCGTATATGGGCGTTCGCCTGCTTCCCGACATCAAGGCGGTCGAAGGCGGGCACTCGGCCATCTACGAAACGCCGCGATACCAGAAGGTTCGCCGCCTCATCGGGTGGGCGGTGCGACGCAAGCGCCTGGTGGCGGCTGCAACGCTGGCAGCCTTCCTGATCGCCGGTGCCGGCATGCCGCTGGTGAAGAAGCAGTTCTTCCCGACATCGGATCGACCTGAAGTGCTCGTTGAGGTGCAGATGCCCAAGGGCACTGCCATCGCGCAGACCGCCGCCGCCGCGCGTCAGGTGGAAGCATGGCTGCGCCGCCAACCCGAGGCCAGGATCGTGACCACATACATTGGCGAAGGCGCGCCGCGGTTCTTCATGTCGCTCTCGCCGGAGCTGCCGGACCCGTCGTTTGCCAAGATCATCGTCCGCACCCCCGATCAGGACGCCCGCGATGCCCTGAAAGCCCGGTTGCGCAAGGTGGCTGCCAATGGGCTCGCCCCCACAGCACGGGTGCGGGTAACCCAGCTTGTGTTCGGTCCTCCATCGCCATTCCCCGTGGCCTTCAGGGTTGGCGGTCCGGACCTTGCCACGGTCAGGGAGGTGGCCGCAAAGGTGGAGAAGGTCATGGAGGATGACCCCATGATGCGCACCGTCAACGCCGATTGGGGCGAACGGGCGCCGGCCGTGCATCTGGTGATCGACCAGAACCGGGTCCGCGCCATGGGGCTGACCTCTGCTGATGTCGCCCAGCAATTGCAGTTCCTGCTGAATGGAGTGACAGTCAGCCAGGTGCGCGAGGATATCCGCACCGTGGATGTCGTGGTCCGGTCGGCCGGGGCGGACAGGCTCGATCCGGCGCGCATCGGCGATTACACGCTCGTCGGAAATGCCGGACAGCGCGTGCCGGTCAGCCAGATCGGGCGGGTCGAAGTGCGCATGGAAGACCCGATCCTCCAGCGCCGCGACCGGGTGCCCACGATCACCGTGCGCGGCGATATTGCCGATGGCCTGCAACCGCCGGATGTCTCGTCGGCCATGTTGAAGAAGTTGCAGCCCATCATCGACAGTCTGCCTGCCGGCTATCACATCGACATGGCGGGCTCGATCGAGGAGGCAGGAAAAGCCAACGCCGCGCTGGCCCCGATCTTCCCGATCATGATCATCCTCATGATGATCGTCATCATCATCCAGGTCCGCAGCCTCTCGGCGATGTGGATCGTGCTCCTGACCGCGCCGCTTGGCGTGATCGGTGTTGTCCCGACGCTGCTGGTCACCGGGCAGCCCTTCGGCTTCAACGCCATCCTCGGGCTGATCGCGCTCGCCGGCATTCTCATGCGCAATACGCTCATCCTGATGGGTCAGATCCATGACAATGAGCGGGCGGGCCTTGATCCGTTCGATGCGATTGTCGAGGCGACGGTCCAGCGTTCCCGGCCTGTCATCCTGACTGCACTGGCGGCAGTGCTTGCCTTCGTTCCGCTCATCAGTTCGGTTTTCTGGGGGTCGATGGCGGTTACGCTTATCGGCGGCACGCTGGGCGGGACAGTTCTGACGCTGCTGTTCCTGCCTGCGCTCTATGCGCTCTGGTACCGCATCGTGCCGCCCTCGGACGATCAACCGTCGGAGGTTTCACCGGCATAGCCCTCTTCCCTTCAGGGGAGAGGGTTGGGAGAGGGGGATGGTGTCGTTTCCTCCCCTCTCTACTCCGGCTAGACGGACAAGCCGCCAAGCCTGCATATCTCTCCCCTCAAGGGGAGAGACCGGCATGAGCCAAATTTACTGAGACTACGTATTAGTCGTAGGGCACGCCGACGGAAATGACCTCGATCGCGTCTTGTCGTTCTGCGAAATCCAGCACTTCGCCCGCCTCGGCACCCATCAGGGCGCGGCTGAGCGGGGCGGAGAAGGAGAGCAGGCCTGCCGCAGGGTCGGCCTCGTCGTCGCCGACGATCGTGATCATGCGCTGTTTGCGGTTCATCCTGAAGGTGACCGTGCAGCCAAACGCAACGCGCGAGCCGTCCGCCTTCTCCACCAGTTGCGCCGTGGACTGGCGCGTGCTCCAGTAGCGCAATTCGCGCCGCGCAGCCTTGTTCGCGTCTTCGTCGGCCAATTCCGGCAGCAAGGCTTCCAGTTCGGCAACGCGGGTCCGGATCTGTGCCAGTCCCCGCGTGGTGACGAGGTTCGGGCCGGGCGGGATGGGTATTTCGAACTTGGGTTCAAGGTGTTCGTCGTCATTCTCGCGGCGAAAAGCTACGCTCATGGTCAAGTCTCCTCGGGCGCGGTCCAGTCGCCAATGTCGGGTATCTGGTTGGTCGATACAAGCGTGCGCCCGATCGTGACGGGTGTTTCCCTGCCGTTGAACTCGGAGCCGGCGCGCGGCCGACGCCGGGTCAAAGCGAGCGCCGCAATTTCACCAGCGCCTGATCGAGAGCGGACAGAAAGCGCGAGCGATCGGTGTTGCGGAACGGTGGCGGTCCGCCCACGACGTCGCCCCCGGCGCGCAAGTCCGCCATGATCGCCCGCACGGCGATAGCGCTGCCGATGGATGATGGGGTGAAAGCCTTGCCGTTCGGGGCGATGACGGTCGCTCCCAGCTTCAGACAGCGATCCGCCAGCAGGATGTCCGCTGTGACCACCACCGTCCGGGGATCGGTGTGCTCGACGATCCAGTCATCCGCCGCGTCGAACGCATCGCTCACGACCTTGCGCGATATCAGCGGGTCCTGAGGGACGCGGATGGGGCTGTTGCTGATCACGACCACCGGCACCTTGTAGCGGCCGGCGACCTTGTAGGTCTCGTCCTTGACGGGGCAGGCATCGGCGTCGATCAGAATCTGCAGCATGCCCGCCCATAGCCGGTGATGCGGAGTAGGCGAAGCGGAGAGAGGGGCCGCCCGCCTTACGCCACAGACCCCATAACCTGGAGTAGGGCCGCTTCCAGCGCCGCCTGGCTGAACGGCTTCGACAGCTTGACGACCGTCGGCTTGAACCCCGGCGGCAGTTCGCCGTAGCCGGTGGCGAGGATGACCGGGAGGTTGGGGCGGTGGACCGTCGCTTCCTGGACAAGCTGCGCGCCGGTCATGCCGGGCATGGCCTGGTCGGTCACCGGCAGTTCGATGTCCGGGTACTTTTGCAGCAGGTCCAGCGCTGCCTTGCCCGAATGCGCCTCGATCATTCGGTGTCGATCACATAGTCGTGGAAGCCGCCCCAGACCTTGCGGCCGCGACATTTCAGCACTTTGAGACGCCGGCGTTCCGAACCGCAATTGGGCGAAAGCTCCTCCAACCGGATCACGCCCGCGGTAGCAGCATTGGCGCAAAACAGTTTCGCGCAAAGTACATTGTTGGGACTCGCCAAAGTAATGTCATCCAGCTAGTCAATAGCTTAGAGGAAGACGGCGTGAGGTGCGACATACCATGCCGCAATCCATTGCAGGAGAGTGCTCATGACCGGCTATCTAACCTCCTACAGCCTGAACATCGAACGTGAATCCGGGTATTTCTACCTAAATGCGGATTACTACGTCCCCGGCTATAACGATCCGGAAACGGGCGAATCGTTCTATGAGACCTACTGGAACTTCACGTACACCGACACGGTAACCGGCAACACCGGGGGGACTAGCGGCACCGGGTGGGATTCCGGAACCGCTTATATCGACCTCGGGTTTCCCGGCGAAGGCATCGTCACCGATGCCACCCTCGATCTGAGCGCGATGAACTGGTTCAGCGGCGAGAATGTCTCGTACCGCTGGCACATCCTCAATTCCGGGCTTTCGCAAGGCAGCGTGACGATCGCGGGCGGCGTGGATGCGGATATTGTCATCGGCGGCTACGGCGCTGACATCCTCTCGGGCGGCGGTCAGGACGATTATATCGATGCCGGCGACGGGGCCGACCAGTTGGACGGCGGCGACGGCAACGATACGCTCATCGGCGGGCTCGGCGTTGATACTTCCGCCGGCGGCGATGGTGATGACACCTATTGGGTCGATGACAGCGCGGACGTCGTGGTCGAGCTGGCGGACCAGGGCCGTGATCGGGTGTTCTCGTCCGTCTCGTACCAGCTCGGCGCGTATGTCGAGGAGCTTTACCTGACCGGAGCCGGTCCGGACACCGGCGTGGGTAATGACCAGCAGAACTGGATTTACGGCACGCCCGATGCGAACCTGCTCTCGGGTCGGGGCGGGGACGACCTGCTGGTCGGAAACGGCGGTGATGACACGCTGCGCGGTGGCGAGGGGAACGACACGCTGGACGGCAGCGAAGGCGCGGACCTGATGTACGGCGATGCCGGCGACGATACGTTCGTGGTCGATAATGCCGGCGACAAGATTATCGAGCGGACGAACGGCGGCACCGATACCGCGCGCGTGCTGGGGCTGGCGTCGTACATGCTGCAGGGCGGGGTCGAAAACCTCGTCAATATCGGCAGCGGAGCGTCTTTCCAGGGTACCGGCAACGCCGCTGCCAATAGCATGACAGGCAGCTATAACACGGACATTCTGGTCGGCCTGGCCGGCGACGACACGCTGGACGGCGGTGCCGGCGATGACGTGCTGGAGGGGAATACCGGTGCCGACCATCTGATCGGCGGCACAGGCTTCGACCTGGCGAGCTACGCCCACGCCACCGGTGGCGTCACCGCGAGCCTGCAGAGCGGGCAGGGCACTTCGGGCGAGGCGCTGGGCGATACCTATAACAGCATCGAAGGCCTGATCGGCAGCCGCTTCGCCGATCGGCTGACCGGCGATGCCGGTGCCAACCGCCTGGAGGGCGGCCTTGGCGACGACGTGCTGATCGGCGGTAATGGCGACGATTGGCTGGTGGGCGGCGCTGGAGCGGACGTTCTGAGCGGCGGCGGCGGGATGGACGGCGTGAGCTACGCCGCATCGCGATCCGCAGTGATCGTCGATCTGCAGGCGCAGACTGCCCTCGGCGGCGAGGCCGCCGGCGATACCCTGCTGGGCATCGAGCGGGTCGAGGGTGGGCTTGGCAACGACAAGCTATACGGGTCAAGCATCGCCAATGTGCTGATCGGCGGCGCGGGCGCGGACACGCTCGATGGCCGGGGTGGCAACGATACCCTTCGTGGCGGAGCCGGCGCGGATGTGCTGATCGGCGGCGACGGCATCGACATGATCTCCTACCTCGGTTCGGCGCAGGCGGTCACGATCGACCTTGGTGCCGGAACCGCCAGCGGCGGCGATGCGCAGGGTGACCATTTCTCGGACATCGAGAGCGTCGAGGGCGGTGACGGCAACGACCTGATTACCGGCAATGCCGGCAACAACGAGCTGCGCGGCTCCGCCGGCGACGATACGCTGATGGGCGGCGGCGGCAACGATGTGCTGGAAGGCGGGGCCGGTGCGGATCACCTTGATGGCGGCGCTGGCATAGACACGGTGAGCTATGCCAACGCGCAGACCGCTGTCACCGTGGTGCTCGATGGCGGTTTCGTGTTCGGCAGTGACGCCTTCGGCGATACCTTCACGGATATCGAGAACATCCGGGGCAGCGCCTTCGGGGACTCCCTCGTCGGCAACGCCGGCGCCAACCGGATCGAGGGCGGCGCGGGCGATGATTTCCTTAACGGCGGCGGCGGGTCAGACCGCCTGTTCGGCGGCGAAGGCCACGATATTTTCTATTTCAATTACGATTCAGGCGAAGAGCGGGTGATGGACTTCTCCATCGCCGACGACACCATCTACCTCGATCTCAACGGCGCGTTCACCTCGGCCGATCAGCTTATCGGGATCGCTGAGACGGTGGGGTCCGACACCGTGTTCCGCCTGTCCACCGATGCGACGCTGATCCTGGTCGGGACGGACAAGGCCAATCTGACTGCGGACGATTTCGTTCTGTTGTGATGCTTTGCGCCTTCGTGGTTTTCGCGAACCACGAAGGCCGGCCATCACCCGCGCAACGAGAGGCGTTATACCAGGCCGAGCCCTTCCAACTGCTCGCCCAAGTCGAGCCATTGGGCTTCCGCGTCGGCCAGTTGGTCGCCTGCCCTGGCGCGGCGCGCGGCGAGTTCTTCCATCTTGCGCGCGCCTTCGCGATCGCTGGCCAGGGCCGGGTCGCATAGCGCGCTGTCGAGATCGGCGCAGGCAGCCTGCAGTTTCGCCATCGCCTTTTCCGCCCGCGCCAGTTCCGACTGGACGAACTTCAACCGGGCCCGGTTCGGTGCCGGTGCTTTAGTCCCCGCCTGACCAGCCGCCGGCTTTACGTCCTTCTTCGGCTGATTGCGGCCCAGTACGAAGTCGATGTAATCGTCCATCGATCCCGCATATTCCTTGGCGGTCCCGCCATCGACCAGCACCAGGCGGTCGGCGGTCAGTTCCACCATGTGGCGATCGTGGCTGATCAGGATCACCGCGCCGGTATAGTCGTTCAGCGCCTGGATCAGCGCTTCGCGGGCATCGACGTCAAGGTGGTTCGTCGGCTCGTCGAGGATCAAGAGGTGCGGCGCATCGCGGGTGATGAGCGCCAGCGCCAGCCGCGCCCGTTCGCCGCCCGACAGTTTCTCCACCACCCCGGTGGCGCGGGGGCCGGAAAAGCCGAAGCGGCCCAGTTGCGCGCGCACGGCGGCGGGGGTCTTGCCCTCCATCGCCCGCGTCATCAGATCGAGCGGGGTCGAATCGCGGGGCAGTTCCTCCACCTGATACTGCGTGAAATAGCCGACCTTGAGCTTGCCGGGCGCGTTGACCGTGCCCTCCAGCGGCTGGAGTTGCGAGGCCAGCAGGCGGGCGAACGTGGTCTTGCCGTTGCCGTTGCGACCCAGCAGTGCAATCCGGTCGTCAGCGTCGATCCGCATCGAGACGCGGCGCAAGATGGGCACCGCCGGGTCATAGCCCACCGCGGCACCATCGACGTTGATCATCGGCGAGCGCAATTCGCCCGGCGAGGGGAAGTCGAACGAGAGCGACGGGTCTTCCATCAGCGCCGCGATCGGCTGCATCTTCGCCAGCATCTTGGCGCGCGATTGCGCCTGCTTGGCGGTGGAGGCACGGGCGCTGTTGCGGGCCACATAGTCCTGCAACCGCTCGCGCTGGGCATCCTGCGCGGCCTTGGCGGCGGCGGCCTGCGCCGCGCGCTCGGCGCGCTGCTTCTCGAAGGCGTCGTAAGCGCCGGGATAGAGCGTCAGCTTGCCGCCCTGCAGATGCAGGATATGGTCCACCACCTTGTTGAGCAGATCGCGCTCGTGGCTGATCACCAGCAGCGTCGCCGGATAGGACTTGAGGAAGTTCTCCAGCCACAGCGTCGCTTCGAGATCGAGGTGGTTCGAGGGTTCGTCCAGCAGCAGCACATCGGGCTCGGAAAACAGCAGTGCGCCGAGCGCCACGCGCATCTTCCACCCGCCCGAAAAGCTGTCGAGCGGGCGGCGCTGCATCTCTTCATCGAAGCCCAGGCCCGACAGGATGCGCGCCGCCCGCGCCGGGGCGCTATAGGCATCGATCGCCAGCAGCCGCTCGTGCACATCGCCCAGGCGATCCGGATCGGTGCAGGTCTCCGCCTCGATCAGCAGCGCGGCGCGCTCGGTATCGGCGGCCAGCACCGCTTCCTCGGGCGTGATGGCTCCGTTCGGCGCTTCCTGCGCGATATAGCCCAGCCGTGCCCGAGACGGCTTGCCGATCGTGCCGTCGTCCGGCTCGATCTCGCCGATCAGCGCTTTCATCAGGGTGGACTTGCCCGCCCCGTTCCGCCCGATCAGGCCAACGCGCGCGCCCTGCGGGATAGTGGCGCTGGCGCGCTCAAGAATGGGCCGGCCACCAAGCCGGACTGTGATACCGTCGATCGTAAGCATGACGGCCCCATAGCAGCATGCTGCGCTGCACCCAATGGGCTAAAACCGTTGAGGTTCGCGCAAAGGCGCAGAGGCGCAAAGGTGTTGCGTTTTGGGGGAGTGTACCGTGACCAATACGTCAACAGTGGATTTGGCGCACAGTCAAAGCGGCGAAATGCCGGAGTGCGTTGCGCAACCCCTTTGCGCCTCCGCGCCTCCGCGCGAACCAATTCTTCTTTCTACGCGGGCCTGTCGATCGCCGCCTGGATCGCATCCTGCGCCGCCTTCGCCATAGTCTTGCGGTTAGCCCGCGCTGCCGGTTCCAGGGGCAGCAGGAAGTGCAAAGTCAGCGTCACAGGCCGGCGTCGCGCCAGCACGCGCAGGGCGTTGTCGAGGCCGGGCTCTACCCCGACCCAGGCGATGTCCGCCACCTCCCGACCATAGTCCAGCCACACCGGCTGGACCGGGACATGGTCGGCATCCGTTTCCAATGCCGAAAGCAGCGCGGACTTGAACGGCAGCAGGCCGGTGCCGTCGCTGGTGGTGCCTTCCGGGAACACTGTCAGTGCGCCGGTTTCGGCGAGCGCCGCGCGCACCTGTTCGATCTGGCGGGTGACGCTCGCGCGGTCGTGGCGGGCGATGAACACGGTGTCGTTCTTGTCGCACAGCCAGCGCAGCGGCGCAAAAGCGGCAAGGCCATCGTGCGCGACGAAGGCGCTGCCGGTGGCTCCGGCCAGCGCCGGAATGTCGAGCCAGCTTACGTGGTTGGCGATAAGGAAGCTGCCCGGCTGTGGTGCCGGGCCGGTGCGCCGCACGGTCATCCCGGAAATCCGGCCGAGTGCGGCGAGGAACCGGCGTGGTACCGGGTTGCGGCGGGTGAACGGCTTGAACACGTAGAAGGCCGGCACCGCCAGGGCCAGCGCCGCGATCATGGCCAGTGCGCGCAGGATGATGCGCAGCCAGCCGGCGGGCCCGATGGCCCGGCCTGCGCTCATTTGCGGGTCGAGCGGTCGCTCTCGATGCGCACGCCGAACAGTTCCATGCGGTGATCGACAAGCCGGAAGCCCATCTTTTCGGCGATCTGCCGCTGCAGCGCCTCGATCTCGGGGTCGACGAATTCGATCACTGCGCCGGTTTCCACGTCGATCATGTGATCGTGATGCGCTTCGGGCGACGCTTCGTAACGGGCGCGGCCATCGCCGAAATCGTGGCGATCGAGGATGCCGGCTTCTTCGAACAGGCGCACGGTGCGATAGACGGTGGCGATGGAGATGCCGGAATCGATCGCGGTAGCGCGTTCATGCAGCTTCTCGACATCGGGATGGTCCGTGCTTTCCGACAGGACGCGGGCGATGATCCGGCGCTGTTCGGTGATCCGCAGGCCGCGCTCGGCGCAGAGAGCTTCGATGTCGATAGGTTGGTGCACGGGAACCCTATGGCTGCGAAAGAGGCGACACCGGCTATTCTAGGCCGGTGCGCCTGCAATCACAAGTTCGCCGGTGCCGGGCTTTCCCCGGATCAGCCGGCTGCAGCAGCAGCCTTGGTGCGACGGCCGCGCTTGGCGTTGGGCTTGCGGCCCAGGCCGATCTTCTTGGCCAGTTCGCGACGCTTTTCGGCGTAATTCGGGGCGACCATCGGGTAATCGGCCGGCAGATTCCAGCGAGCGCGATAGTCTTCCGGGGTCATGTTGTAGTGCGTCATCAGATGGCGCTTGAGCATCTTGAGCTTTTTGCCGTCTTCAAGGCAGACGATGTAGTCAGGCTTTACCGAGGCGCGCACCGAAACGGCGGGCTCAGGCTTTTCCTCTACTATCGGGGCGGGGCCGCCAAGACCGGAAAGCGCACCGTATACGGCGGTGATCAGCGTGGGGAGATCATCGACAGTGACGCTGTTGTTGCTGACATGCGCGGCGACGATATCGGACGTCAGCGTGATCAGCGTTTCGTTGGTGTCTGTTTGAACCGTTTCCATCGTAACCTCTTTTTGGGGCGACCTGTTTTGTCATTGTTATGAGGGGGCAGAATTACCTGCGCACGGTCCCTGTACCATTTCAGCCAAGATTACAAGGTTGTTTTACAAACTATCGTCGGTTTTTATTGTAACAACTGCGACGGCGGGATCAGCCGGCTGGGGTGGCAGGAGAGAGGGCGGCTGCAAATGTAATCGCGTCAACGCGGCTGCCGTCAGATAGGCGGTAATAGTCTTTCCGTTCGCCGATTTTGAGGAACCCAAAGGTACTATAAAGGCGTTCTGCAGGATTTCCCCTGCGCATTTCGAGTAGGATTCGCCGCGCTCCGCGTTTCCGCGCGGCTTGTTCCAGGTGATCCAGCAGGCTGCGGCCCAGTCCCCGGCCGCGAAATTCGGGCCGCACCGCGAGCAGCAGCAGTTCTTCTTCCTCGAACCCGGTGCGCGAAAGCGCGAAGCCGGCGGGGCCTTCTGCGGCGTCGATCAGCAGATAGTGGCAATTGCCCAGCGTCAGTGCGTCTTCGATCTGGCGGCGGCTCCAGGCCTCGCCATAATGCGGATCGAACGCGGCGGCCATCACCGCCATGATGCGGTCGACATCGTCCATCATTGCGCGGGCTGGGCTGCGGTCCGGACTGCGGTTGCGCCCGGCAGGCGAGCATCGGGCGCGCGGCCGTAAAGCGGAGACGTGTCCGTCAGCAGCGCAGTAGCGGGCAGCAGCGCGAAACAGCGGGCATCGGGCAGCACATCCAGCGCCGTACCGAACCCCCGCCGCTCCACCAGCGCGCGCGCCTGCGAACCGGCGACCAGCAGGTTGCGGCAGGCGGATACAGCTTCATCCGGGGGCAGGGATGCGAGCGGCAGGCCGGCCGCACCATCGGGCCCATGGCTTTCGATGAACCATTCACCGTGCCCACCGGTCATCGCCACGTCGATCCCCGCCTCGGCCTCGGCACTATCGCGTGCCATAGCGGCAACCAGCGCCAGCGTGGAATAGCCCAGCACCGCCGCGCCCCACGCCAGCCCCAGCGCGCGGGCGGCGGCAAGGCCGACGCGCACGCCGGTGAAACTGCCCGGACCCAGCGCGACAACAATTCGATCGGCACGGCCGTTGGCGGGCAGCGCGGCGATCATCGGCACCAGCCGTTCGGCGTGGCCCCGCCCGAGCTTCTGCCAATCACCCGCGATCAGCGCCGCGCCATCGAAAAGCGCAACCGAGCAGGCCTCGGTCGCGCTGTCGATGACGAGGGTGCGTTCGGCCATGCCCATCGCCGTCAGGATCAGGCGGCGCGGACTTCGGTCACTTCGGGGACATAGTGCTTGAGCAGCGTCTCGATCCCGTTTTTCAGCGTGGCG
The DNA here is from genome assembly GCF_014652555.1 of Novosphingobium colocasiae. Classification (GTDB taxonomy): domain Bacteria; phylum Pseudomonadota; class Alphaproteobacteria; order Sphingomonadales; family Sphingomonadaceae; genus Novosphingobium; species Novosphingobium colocasiae. Next base: position 41,801 of record NZ_BMZA01000007.1, on the reverse strand, counting down.
GTGGACGAAGGGCAGCCGGAGCAGGCCCCTTTCATCGCCAGGTAGACAACCCCTTCGCGAAAGCCGCGATAGACGATATCGCCGCCGTCGTTCGCCACCGCCGGGCGCACCCGTGTCTCGATCAGGTCCTTGATCTGGTCGATCACATCCGCATCGGCGGGATCATCGTCCACAACGGTGTCGGCGTCGTCGGCCGGGACCGCGAACCCGCTGGCATCGCCCCCGGCAAACAGCGGCGCTTCGGATACGAAATGATCGAGCAGGATCGAAACCACCATCGGTTTCAGTTCGGCCCAGGCGACGCCCGGCGCGGCGGTGACGGCGACGAAACTGCCACCGAACAGCACCCCGGTGACATCGCCCAGCGCGAACAGCGCCTCGGCCAGCGGCGACGCCTCGGCATCCTCGTGCGAGGTAAACTCGCGCGTGCCCGCAGGCATGACTTCGCGGCCCGGCAGAAACTTTAGCGTGGCGGGGTTCGGCGTGGTTTCGGTTTCGATATACATGGTGCCTGTGCATGTAGGCCTAGTGGGCGCAAGGGGCAAGGTTTTGGGACGGTTGTCCGCGATGCCCCGCGGCTGGCCGGCCCTTACCCCCGCTCCGCCAGCTTCCGGTCGATCGCCTGCCACAGCGCCGCGAAGGCCTGCGCCGCCGGGCTGGCCGGGGCCAGCGCGCCGACGGGCTGGTGGTGGACGGCGCATTGTTCCACGGCGCTGGCGTAAGGAACGGCGGGCCAGTCCGGGTGGGCTTCGCGCGCCTGCCGGTGGAAGGCGCGGCGCAAGTCCAGCATCGAGAGCACCGGCAGGATCGGCGGATGGCCCCGGCCGGCCCCGGTGATCTCGCGCACCACCAGATCGAAGGCGCGGGCAGAGAGCGGCGAAGGCGGCAGCGGGACGATCACCAGGTCGGCGGCGCGGATGATCTGGGCCGACAGCTCGTTCAGCACCGGCGGGCAATCGAGGACGACGCGGGCATAGCCGGCCGCCAGTTCCTGCGTCAGCCGCGCCAGCCGCTTGCGCTTGCCGATGCGCAGCAATTGCGCATCGAGCGTGCGGATGCTTTCGTCGGCCGGGAGCAGATCGAGCCGCTCCCACCCGGTGGGGCGGATCAGGCTGGCGGCCGGGCGATCGCGCGAGAATACCTCTTCGGCCAGCCGCCGCTCGCTCGGCTCGACGCCGAACAGGAAGCCCGATCCGCCGGCGGCATCAAGATCCCATAGCAAGGTGGAATGGCTGCCCGCCGTGGCCGAAACCCATGCGAGATTGGCAGCGAGCGTGGTCTTACCGACGCCGCCCTTGACGCTGTAGACCGCAATGACCGCACCGGCAGCAGGCGCTTCAGGGGCGGGCGCGGGGTCCTGCCCTTTGGCGAAGGCTTTTGCGGAAAGGCCCGCAATACGCGGTAACTTCGACTTTCTCGTATTCACGCAAGGCAGGTTTCACCGGCCTTGCGCAACAGTCAACGAAAACGATCAACCGTCGTAATCGCCGCCCAGCGAGGTGTTGCGGGTCGGCGCGGCGGCGGTGATGCGCAGCGCTTCGGCCGACTGGCTGAGCGAGCCGACATCGTCCATCTCGTCGTCATCCTCGGGCAGGACGCGCTGCATCGAGGAGACCAGCGTTTCCTTGAGGATCGAGGGGGTCACCGTTTCCTCGGCGATTTCGCGCAGGGCGACGACGGGGTTCTTGTCGCGGTCGCGCTCCAGCGTCAGCTCCGCGCCGCCCGAAATCTCGCGCGCGCGCTGGGCGGCCAGCAGGACCAGATCGAAGCGGTTGGGGATCTTGTCGACACAATCTTCGACCGTAACGCGCGCCATGGGCACTCCGTGCAAAAGCGGTAAAGCGGGAAAACCGGCCACTTAAGCGGGAAGGTGCGCGGAGTCAAGGAAGGCGGGCGCGCGGCCCACCCCGCTGCGACTACGGCCTGCGGCCCAAGTCTCGCGGCCCTCCCGTACACGGGAGGGCAAGTCACCTTCTCCCCTCCCGTTTACGGGACGGGTCGGGGGAGGGCCTGTCCTTACGCAATCCTACACCACCCCGAACGCCAGCATCGCATCGGCCACCTTCTTGAAGCCGGCGATATTGGCGCCCTTGACGTAATCGACATAGCCGCCGCCCTGATCACCCCAGGTAAGGCACGATTTGTGGATGCCGGCCATGATGTCCTTGAGCATCTGCTGCAGTTCCGCCTCGCTCCAGGCGCGGCGGCCGGAGTTCTGGCTCATCTCCAGCCCCGAGACCGCAACGCCGCCCGCGTTCGACGCCTTGCCCGGCGCATAGAGCAGCCGGGCCGCCTTGAACACGTGGACGCCATCGAGATCGGTGGGCATATTGGCCCCTTCGGAGACGGCGATGCAGCCGTTGGCGACCAGGGTGCGAGCGTCGTCGCCCAGCAGCTCGTTCTGCGTGGCGCAGGGCAGCGCAAGATCGCAGGGGACGCCCCACGGGGTCTTGCCGGCGTGGAAGGTGGTACCGGGAAAGGCGGCGCAATAGTCCTCGATCCGGCCGCGACGGTGGGTCTTGTGGGCCTTCACCCAATCGATCTTGTCCTGCGTGATACCATCGGGATCGTGGATGAAGCCGGCCGAGTCCGACAGCGTGACGACCTTGCCGCCCAGTTGCACGATCTTCTCCGCCGCATGGGTCGCCACGTTGCCCGAGCCGGAGATGACCGCCACCTTGCCCTTCACCCCGTCGGCCCGGGTGGCGAGCATGTTTTCGAGGAAATAGACCGCGCCATAGCCGGTTGCCTCGGTGCGGATCAGCGAGCCGCCCCATTCGAGGCCCTTGCCGGTGAGCACGCCGGTGAAGTTGTTAGTGATGCGCTTGTACTGGCCGAACATGAAGCCGATCTCGCGCCCGCCCACGCCGATATCGCCCGCCGGCACGTCCACATCGGCGCCGATGTGGCGATAGAGCTCGGTCATGAACGACTGGCAGAAGCGCATGATCTCGCGCACCGACTTGCCTTTGGGGTTGAAGTTGGAACCACCCTTGCCGCCGCCCATGGGGAGGCCGGTCAGCGCGTTCTTGAAGGTCTGCTCGAAGGCGAGGAACTTGAGCACGCTTTCGGTGACCGATGGGTGGAAGCGGATGCCGCCTTTATAAGGCCCGATGGCGTTGTTGTTCTGCACCCGCCAGCCGCGCTGGACGCGGATGTGCCCGGCATCGTCCTCCCAGCAGACGCGGAACGAAACCACCCGATCCGGCTCGGCGATGCGCCGCAGGATCTGCTGGGCGTGGTATTCCTCCTTGTCGGCGATGAAGGCATAGATGTCCTCGGCCACTTCCTGCACCGCCTGGACGAATTCAGGCTGATACGGATTGCGGCGCTTGACGCCTTCCATGAACGTATTGAAATCGACGTGGTCCGAAATGGCCATGGCAATTCTCCCCCGGTTGCCCCGCGTGATCGCGGTGTCTGTTTGAGTCCGGTGGGGGGAGGATAGGCGCGGGATGCGCGGGGGGATAGGGGGGAGTTTGGTGGGGGTGTCGGGACATTTCTGCTGATCGCTCCGACGGCGACAGATGTCTGCATTGGGGGGTAACCGGTGCTAACGGACGGTCCATCATTGGGATAAGAACCGCCAGACCGGCATACAACTTGCAGCCAAACGCATGGGAGGCGAAGGTGTTGATACGTTGTCAACTTCCGTTGTGCAATGATTAGGATTGAAAGGGTTTCGGTGCTCATTAAAGAATTAAGGCTTCGTTTTGGTGCGGGGCAAGAATCAGGCCCACTGGTTTTGGATGAGCCTGCCGTCACCATCTTCGTCGGACCAAACAACTCGGGGAAGAGTATGGTTCTGCGCGAAATTGCCGAATTCAGCCGCCACGGAGATACGCATCGTACCATTCTTGGTGGGCTCAAGTTCCGCAAGCAATCGGTTGAAGAAATCGATGCGATCCTTGAAGTCTGGATTGACGACAGTCGCAGTCCGGGAGAAATGGACTACCCTGATCACGAGTACCTCAAGTTTGGGGCCTGGCGGACGCTAATCCACGTTCCGGATTTCCGCCGAGTTCTGCAGAATCCGGAGGAGGACACAAATTTCTTCGCTGAACAATACGCGGCCCATCATATGCTCATTCTCGATGGGCCAAGCAGGATTGGCCTGACCGCGGCACAGGAAAGAGGCGACCTGAAGGACCCGCAAAGCACTTTTGCTCGACTTCTAACGGACGATCCTCGCCGTGAATCGCTACGGGATGTACTTTTCGATGCGTTCGGCCTTTATTTAGGTATGGACATTTCCGAAGGTGCGTCAATCCACCTGCGATACGGGAATAGTGCCCCCCCAAACGAGCGCACCGTAGAGGATGCTACACTGGAATGGATGAGGAATGCTCGTCCCGTCCATCAGTGGAGCGACGGCATGAAGGCATTTACGGGCATGCTGTTGGTACTGCGCGCAGGCGACCCGAAGATTATAATAATCGACGAGCCGGAAGCTTTTCTGCACCCTACCCTGGCTTACAAACTTGGTCGCGAAATTGCCCAGACTGCGAGCCAAGGCGAGAAGCAGGTTTTTGTATCGACCCATAGCAGCCAGTTCCTGATGGGCGCGATCCAGTCGGGCGCGAAGATCAATGTCGTCCGCCTGACCTATCAGCAAGGCAGTGCCACTGCTCGCATGCTTTCGAACGACGATATCCGTGTCATGATGCAAGAACCCCTTTTGCGGTCTGCGAATGCTCTGTCGGGCGTCTTTTACGAAGGCGTCGTGGTCGCCGAAGCGGACGCGGACCGCGCCTTCTACCAAGAGCTCAACGAGCGGCTTTTGGCGGGGGAATCTGGACGGGGCGCGCCGAACACCCTCTTCCTCAACGCCAACGGGAAGGATTCAGTGAACAAGATCGTCGGGCCGCTTCGGGCACTCGGCATACCCGTTGCCGCAATTCTGGACATCGACGCACTCAACCCCGAGACCAACTTCCCAGTTCTTCTGAAAGCCACAAATTACCCGAAGCCCCACCGATCCATAAGTTCGGAGCGCGTGGACGTCTGGTCAGACCTTGTTTCAAACGACAAAAAACCCAAGTCGGATGGCGGAATTGCCTTGCTCACTGGCGCTGCGAAGGAAAAGGCTGAGAACCTTTTCGATCGCCTCGATCAATATGGCCTGTTCGTCACGAGGCATGGCGAGGTTGAGCACTGGCTGCCTGAATTGAATGTCGCCAGAAGCAAAAGGTGGCTGCGGAACATCTTCGAGGCACTGGGCAACGACCCGAAAGCTCCCAACTATGTTCATCCCGATGACGACGATGTCTGGGCATTTCTCGACAAGGTTGGTGCTTGGATCAAGGATAAGGGACGACGTGGGATTCCGCTTTGACGCTCAGCGTGCAGAGGCGGGTTATACTTTCACATCCTCGAAATCGATCCCTTGATCGACTATCCATGCCGTTACCAATCAGCCCTCCCGCAACCGGGAGGGCCGTCCACGCCGCCCCCCCCTCAAGCCGCCTGCTTATGCCGCGCGTCTGCTTCCAGGTTCAGCAGGTCCGCCATCTCGAACGCCAGTTCGATCGACTGAGCACCGTTGAGGCGGGGGTCGCAGTGGGTGTGGTAGCGGTCGGCGAGCGCGGCGTCGGTGATGGCGACGGCGCCGCCGGTGCATTCGGTCACGTCTTGCCCCGTCATCTCGACATGGATGCCGCCCGCATGGCTGCCCTCTGCCCGGTGGACCGCGAAGAAGCCGCGCACTTCGGCGAGGATGCGCTCGAACGGCCGCGTCTTGTAGCCGCTTTCGGACTTGATGACGTTGCCGTGCATCGGATCGCATGACCACACCACCGGGTGCCCTTCGCGCTGGACGGCGCGCACCAGCCTGGGCAGGCCGGCTTCGACCTTGTCATGGCCGAAGCGGCTGATGAGCGTCATCCGGCCGGGCTCGCGCGCGGGGTTGAGCGTGTCGAGCATGCGCAGCAGCGCGTCCGGTTCCAGGCTGGGGCCGCACTTCATGCCGATGGGGTTGCCGACGCCGCGCAGGAACTCGACATGCGCCGAGCCTTCGAAGCGGGTGCGATCGCCGATCCACAGCATGTGCGCCGAACAGTCGTACCAGTCTCCGGTCAGCGAATCCTGCCGGGTCAGCGCCTGTTCGTATTGCAGCAGCAGCGCTTCGTGGCTGGTGTAGAAGCTGGTGCCCTGCAGTTGCGGCACGGTCATCGGATCGACGCCGCAGGCCTGCATGAAGTCCAGCGCCTCGCCGATGCGATCGGCCATCTGGGCGAACTTCTCGCCCCAGGGCGAACGGCCGATATGCTCCAGCGTCCACTGGTGGACCTGGCGCAGGTTGGCATAGCCGCCGTTGGCGAAGGCGCGCAGCAGGTTGAGCGTCGAAGCCGACTGGCCATAGGCGCGCACCATGCGTTCGGGATCATTGCGGCGGGTTTCGGGATCGAATTCGATGCCGTTGATGATGTCGCCGAAGTAGCTGGGCAGTTCCTGCCCGCCTGCCGTCTCGGTCGGCGCGGAGCGCGGCTTGGCGAACTGGCCGGCCATGCGGCCGACTTTCACCACCGGCTGCTTGCTGGCGAAGGTGAGGACCACTGCCATCTGCAACAGCACGCGGAAGGTATCGCGGATGTTGTTGGCGCTGAATTCGACGAAGCTTTCGGCGCAATCCCCGCCCTGGAGCAGGAAACCGCGCCCGGCCGCCACTTCGGCGAGGTCCGCCTTGAGCGCGCGCGCCTCACCGGCAAAGACGAGCGGCGGGAAAGTGGCGAGCCGGCCTTCGACCGCGCTCAACTGTTCCAGATCGCCATAGTCCGGCAGATGGCGCGCTTCCTGCGCTTTCCAGCTTTCCGGGTTCCACTTGCTCGCCACGTCACGCTACTCCTCAAGGGGAGGTTTCCCCGAAGCCCTGCGCCGAACGTAAGATCGCCCGCGCGCGGGACAAGGGGCGCCCTTTAGCGGGGCGGCGACCGATTTGCAAAGGCGGTTTGGGCGATCACTGTGATCGGGGGGAGGGGGGAGCCCACCCGCCTCTTACCCTTCGTCATCCGCGCGCAGGCGGGGACCCATCTCCTGACGCTTCAAATTGCACCGGCATCAGATCGGTTCCCGCGTTCGCGGGAATGACGATATTGTTTTTGGAAATACACATCACGGCGTCGCCGTCACCTTCGCGCTCGCCACCGTAGTACCGTCGCCCTGTCCTTCGGCGGGCAGCACTTCGAGCCGCCAGGAATTGCCCTTGCCCAGGTAGCGCGCGGCCAGCGCCTGCATTGCTTGCGGGGTGGTTTCGGTATAGTCAGCCAGCACCGTGCCGATGCTGCCGAAGCGCACCGGATCGGTGGTCGCGCCTTCGAGCTGGTTCATGAAGAACGCGGTGCTGGAAGCGGCGCGGGTGACCTGCTGGCGCATCGGTTCGGTGACCAGCGCCAGTTCCTCGGCGCTGGGCGGGTGATCGATGAGGTCCTGCGCGATCTCGCTCGCGGTCTGGAAGAACACCGGGACCGACTTGGGATCGACCTGTGCGACGGCGGTGATCGCCCCGCCCGCCTTGAGGTCCACCGGCCAGCTTGAATAGACATAGGGCGAATAGCTGACGCCCAGCTTCTCGCGCGCGGCATCGAGCAGGCGATTGGAGAACAACTGGGTCAGGATTTCCAACTGGCGCGATTCGCTGATGCCCATCGAGCCGCCGCCGGTGGGCCAGGATACCACCGCCGCCGCCTGATCGGGATCGCCGTGGTGATAGAGCACCACCGGCTGGGCCGAGGGCTTGGAGACGGCGACATCGCGCGTCGGCGGCGGGCCGGCAGGCTGTGCGGCCCGTGCGGGGAGCGCGCCGAAGGTGCGGTTGAGCGCGGTGATCGCGGCCGCCTTGTCGAAATCGCCGAATATCTGCACTTCGACCGGGCCTTGGCCCAGAGCATCGCCCCAGACCTTCTTGAAGCGCTCGAACGTGGCCGCCTCGGTCTGTTCGGGTGTCGGGGTGGCAAAGCGGGCGTCCTTGCCGCGCTGGTAGAACGACAGATCGCGGTTCAGCACCCCCTGCGGCGAGGTGGAGAAAGTGGCATACTGGATGCGCGCTGCAGCCTTGGCGCGCTGGAACGGCAACTGGTCCCAGCGGGGCAGTGCCAGCTTGCCCGCGAACAGGTAGAGCTGATCGGCGAGATCGGCGGGCCGAGTTTCGGCGGAGAAATGGAACGAGGCGTCATCGACGTCGAAATCGAAACCCATCTTGCGCCCGGTGGAGATGCGATCGAGATCCTCCTGATCGAGGCTGGCGAGGCCCGAGCCGACCAGCGCGATCTTGCCGAGCGCGATATAGGGCGCGTCCGCCGGATCGATGGCGCGGGTGCCGCCACCGAAACGGACCTTGACCATGACCCGGCCGGGCTCTTCGACCACCGGCCACAGCAGCGCCTTGACGCCATTGGGCCACACCACTTCCTCGATGCCGAGCAGCCCGGTCTGCACCTGCGCTGCCGGGGTCTGGACCTTGCCGATGGCGGGCAGCTTGTCGAACGAGACCGGCGCGGCGGCAACGGCGGTGGGCGGCGCATCGGGCGCGACCTGCTGTTGCAACGCGAGCTTGAGCGCGCCGGCATCGGCCATCCCGGCCTTGGGTGTGGTGAACACGGCGCGGCTGACGGTGCCCGAGAACAGCTTGCGGGTATGTTCAAGCACCGCCTGCGGGGTGAAAAGCGGGCGCGAGCGGCGGAAGATATCGAGCACCGCCTCGGGCGAGGCGACTGTCTCGCGGATATCGAGCGCCATCACCAGATCGTCGGCAAGCTGGCTGCCGGGAAGGATGCGGCGCTGTTCCACCGGCACCTGGAAGGCGACGTCAAGCTCGGCCACCTCGCGATCGATCTCCTCCTGCGTCGGCGGACGCTGCATGGCATCGGCGATCACCGCGCGCACATCGCGCAGCGCCGCCTGCCAGTCGTCCGTCAGCGGGGTGAGCGAGACGAACGTGACATCGGCCGAGCGCGATACATCGTCCTGGTTGACTTGCGCGGTCAGGAAGCTGCCGCCGGCCCGCGCCTTGGTTTCCAGCCGGCGGTTGATGATCGACTGGGCCAGATTGTCGATCATCTTGCCCTGGTTGTAGACGATCGTGTCGTTCTTCTGCCGCCATGGCCGCTCTACTGCATAGAGCAGCGAGGGCGGCAGATCCGGCTCGACCAGAACCCGCGCCATATCGACCGGGGCGGCAGCGGGATCGCCGGCCGGTGCCGCCGGATCGGCTGTTACAGCGGCCGGATGCACCACCGGATCGCCAAACGTCGGCTGCGGGGTCAGCGGGCCGACGCCCTTCCACCCGGCGTACCACTTGGTCACCGCCGCCTCCAGCTCGGCCGGGGGCAGATCGCCCGAAAGGATGACCACGACGTTTTCGGGCCGGTACCAGCGCTGGTAGAACGCCCGCACGGCTTCCGGCGTGGCGGCAGTCAGCGTCTCCACCGTGCCGATCGGCTCGCGCACCGAGAGCGGCTGGCCGGCATAGAGCGTATCCTGCATCGCCTGCTGCGCCCGCTTCGACGCCCCGCCGCGCTCGCGCATTTCGGCCAGCACGATCGGCAGGTCGGACTTGAGGTTGGCAGCCGAAAGCGTAGGGGCCGAGACCATCCCCGAAAGCAGCTTCATCGCTTCATCGAGCGAGGCGGCATTGGCATCGGGCAGGTCCAGCTTGAACACCGTCTGCGTCGTCGTCGTCTCGGCGTTGGTGTCCGAACCGAACGATGCGCCCAGCTTCTGGAAGGTGGTGATCGCGCTGCCTTCGGCGATATATTTCGACTGACGGAACAGCATGTGTTCGAGCAGGTGCGCGAACCCGCGCTCGCTGTCCGCCTCATAGAGCGACCCGGCATCGACCCGCACCCGGATCGATACCTGCCCCGGCGGCACCCCGTTGTGCCGCACCGCATAGCGCAGCCCGTTCGGCAGCCGGCCGAAGATCCACTCCCGATCCGGCGGCACGTCGCTGCCCTTGTAGAGCCACGGCACTTGCGCCCCCGAAGAAGCGGGTGCTTGCGCCTTCGAAGGTGCCGAAGCCACCGGCTTGGCCCGCGCCTCCGCCGTTGCCGCAGGCAGGACGAACAGCAGCGGGAGCGAGAGGACGAGCGAACGGGCGGCGCGCGGGGATCTGGTCATCACGACGGTATAGGAAGCGCCTCGCTTAAGGACCAGTGAATAGCGCGGTTAGATGTGGGTGGTTTGGAGGAGCGCTTGTTTGAGGCGAACGGGAAAAGCGCGCGGACCGCTTAGACCGGCATTTTAAGTTAGCCCCTGCGTTTCACCCCCGCCCACGCAGCAGTTTCGTCACCGCGCCGCGCAGGTCGCGTTCGTTGTACGGCTTGGTCACCATCGGGACGTTGCCGAAGCGGCTGGTGGTCGACAGGCGTTCGCCGTAGCCGCTGGCGAAAATGAAGGGAGTGCCTTGGGCGATCAGTTCGGCGGCCACCGCGTCGCTGGTTTCCTTGCCCAGGTTCACGTCGAGCATGGCGAAGCTCACCTCGCCGTCGCGGATCTGGTGGAGCGCTTCGGCGACGGAGCCGGCGATCCGGCAATCGCGGAAGCCGAACGAGCGCAGCAGGTCTTCGGCTTCCATGGCGATGATGACGTTGTCCTCGACGATCAGCGCGGTGCCGCCGCCAAGCCCGGCGGCGATGCTGGCACCCGAGTCGGGCTCGACTTGCGGCTCGCGCACCACGGCGCTGGGGGTTTCGAACGAGGAGATGTGCTCGTCCGGCACGAGGAAGGTGGCGCGCAGGCCGTCCGTCGGGAAGTCCACCGCCGCCGACCCGCCCAGTTCATGCGGGATCGTGCGTTCGATGATCGTTGAGCCGAATCCGCGCCGGGTAGGCGCTTTGACGGCCGGGCCGTCGCTTTCGTGCCAGTCGATCCGCAACCCGCCATCGTCACCGCGGCTGAGCGTAACCTGCACCAGCCCGCGCGAGTCTGACAGGGCACCGTATTTGCACGAATTGGTCATCAGTTCGTGGATCACCAGCGCCAGCGTGGTGAAGGCGGTGGGCGCGATCAGCGCATCAGGGCCGCTGATACGCACGCGATCCTGGCTTTTGCTAGCGTAGGCGTCGGTCTCGGTGCGGATCAGGTTGTAGAGCGAGGAGGGCGACCAGTCGGTGCGGGTGACCTGATCGTGGGCGCGGGCCAGGGCCTGGATGCGGCTGCCGATGATCTCGGCGAAATCGTCGATCGAGGCAGCCCCTTCCTTGCTTTGGCTGACCAGGCCGCGGATGAGGTTGAGGATGTTGCGCACGCGGTGGTTCAGTTCCGCGATCAGCATGTCCTGCTGGCGATGCGCGCGATCCCGTTCGGCATTGGCGGCATCGGCCAAGCGCAGCACCACTTCCAAGAGGGTGATCCGCAGCGATTCCGCCGCGTTGATCTCGTCGATGGTCCAGGGACGGGCGTGGCCACCCATTTCCTCTTTCCACAACTCGAAACTCTTGCGCGGGGTCAGCCGAGGCCCATTAGGGCCCAGTTCCACCGGCTTTTCGGGATTGCCGGCCCAATGCACCTCGCGAAGCTGTTCGCGGCGAAACAGCACGATATAGTCGCGCGGACTGCGGCTGACGGGCAGGGCCAGCACCCCGGCCGCCTTGTCCAGCCATGCGGCCGCCGGTTCGAACGCGCTGACCACGTTGTCCGATGCCCAGACGCTGCTGGCACCAGCGGTGTTGAGGAAGCGGGCCAGTTCCTCGAACTGCGCGCGGGTGGGCACTTCGCCTTCGAACACATATTCATCGTGGACCCAGCCGACGATGCCATCGTGCGGGATCACCTTGCGGATCGATTCCGAAAACTCGCCGAAGGCTTCGAGCAGGGTGCCGCCACCGGCAACGCGGGCCATGATCTCGTCGTGCAGCTTCACGGCGTCGATGCGCTTTTCCATGGTGCTGTCGGCCACCCGCTGTTCCAGCAGGTACGAGAAGAATTCGCCGAACAGTTCGCTGGCAGTGCGGACCGAATAGGACAGCACCAGCGGCGCATAATGGTGGCAGGCCATCAGCCCCCACAGCTTGCCCCGATGCATGATCGATACCGACATCGACGCCTTGACGCCCATGTTGCGCAAGTATTCGATGTGGATCGGAGATACCGCGCGCAAACCGGACATCGACAGGTCGAGCGGATCGCCATTGGGGCCGACGGCGGGGTAAATCTGCACCGTCGGATCATCGATATCGGTGATGATCCGCAGCATGTTGCGGGCATAAAGCCGCCGCGCCTGCGCCGGGATGTCGCTCGCCGGGAAATGCAGGCCCTTGAAGCTGTCTACCGTGCCGTTGCGGCTTTCGGCAATCACCTCGCCCGCGCCGGTCGGCTCGAAGCGGTAGATCATCACCCGGTCGAACCCGGTCAGCCCGCGCAAGTGGCGCGCCGCGCTGGCGCACAGTTGCTCGACCGTGGGGGCCTGGCGCATGCGATCGATCATCGGCCGGACATAGCTGACATAATCGCGCCGACGGCCGCCTTCGTGCGGCTCGATTTCGAGGACGAATGAACGGCCCGAAGGGTGCACGGCCACATCGAACACGCGCCCGTCACCCAGCAGGTCCACTTCGAACACCCGCTCCACCGCGCTGCCTGCCCCCAGGATCTGCAACCGCGTGCGCAGATCGTGCAGCGCGCTGGGCGCAAGGAAGCGCGTGGCAGGAACGCCGATCAGCTCGCGCGCATCGCAGCCGAACAGATCGCTGCAGTTGAGCGAGGCGTGGTTGATGATCCAGTCGCTCGAAAACGACAGGAGCCAGCCGAAACTCTGGATGCGGCCGATCACGTGGATCGGTTCGAGGTCGCAGGTGGTGAGGTCTACCGGGGGGGCAGCGTCGATCATGCAGCGTCAGGCTCGACTATGCGTTCGCCACTGCGGGCGGATGCATCGAACGCCTCGGCAAAGCAGGTGAAGGTATCGCGCGCGGCGGTGCAGGCGGCGGCGATGTGCGCATCGTCCAGCTCTGCCGCGCGCATGTGTGCGAGCAGCGCCCGCCAGATGCCGATGCCGCTTTCGTCCTCCATGTAGCGCGAGCGCAGCCCGGCCGACTGGCCGTGATATCCGCGCTTGCGCAGCATCGCGAGGCCGAGGCGCGATCCGGCAACGACATAGGCGAGGCCCAGCGCGGCACCGTCTGCAGCCAGCCATGGGCTGGAAATGCGGGGCAGGGTGGTCGTATCTTCGCCCAGCTCCGTCAGATCGGCGCGCAGGGCTGCGGGATAATCAGGGCAGCTCAAATCCAGTTCGCCAGCTACAAAAGCGCGGAATGGGGCGAAAATCGCCGCCATGCCGGTAGCATGACCGCGCAGGAAGCGGGCCAGGTCGTCCTTGCGGGTCAAGTCCAGCGAACCAAACGCGGCGTCCAGCTTGTCGTGGGCCGGGCCGGTCGCGCAACGCAACGCTTCCAGCACTACCGGGGGTGAGGTGGAGGTCGCATTCAAGGCATTATCACTGCGCGACATCGGCGCTCCCGTGCAAGGCTGGTCGATCGTGAAAGGCGGCAAGGCGCGCCGCTTCCCACGTGCTGAACAACCCTCGGCGCCGGGAAATGTTCCTGAGTCACGCAACTAGCAAGCCCGATCGGCACTGTCTGTCCACTTTTGACCGCTTTTGCGGGGAACTTGCGAAGTTTCCGGAAGTTGTACCCGGACGAACGCGCACCGGTCGCGCTCGATAATTGTTTTGTACAGGGCGCCGCACCCATCGTGGCGGCCAAGCGCCAGGGAATAGCATGACTGAAAGCAGCGACTTGCTGAGCGCCCTTCACCCCGAAGATATCGCCGCCCTGCGCGCCCACATGGCACCTTGCCGGCTGACATCGGGAGCGGTCATTTTCGAGCCGGGCGATAACGTCGAGTGGTGCTATTTCCCGCTGGGCGGGACCCTGTGCTCCTACTTCGTGCTGCTTGATAGCGGCATCGCGGTGGAAACGATAATGGTCGGGCGCGAGGGTGCATTGGGGGGGATCGTCAGCCACGGCAATCTGCCTGCCTTCGCCCGCTCCAACGTGCTTCACGGCGGCGATGCGCTGAAGATCTCGATCCGCGATCTGGAGGCGATCAAGCTCGATCGCCCGTCCATCGCGCACCTGTTCAACCGCTATGCCGATTGCGTGATGGCGCAGGTCTTCCAGTCCATCGCCTGCAACGCTGTCCACACGATCGAGGAACGCGCCGCTAAGTGGCTGGTCGCGGCTGTCGATCGTATCGGCAGCAACCAGGTAACGATGACGCAGGAACAACTCGCCTCCATGATGGGCATCGGCCGCAGCTATGCCAGCCGCGTGCTGCAGCGGTTCAAGGCCGATTGCCTCGTCCGCACCCGGCGCGGCGGCATCGAAGTGCTTGATCGCGATGCACTGAGCGGTCGCGCCTGTAGCTGCAATGATCAGGTGGCCGAACACTTCCACAAGGTGCTGGGCGCGGTCTATCCCGCAGAGGCTTAAGTTTCTGCGCCCACGATAAACCCAGCGCAACGGGTCTCGACTACGCTCGACCCGAACGGGAGGGGGAAGGTCATTCTGCTTTACCCCAAGCTCCGTTCGTGTCGAGCATAGTGAGGCACACCCGTCCCACTACTCACCATTGACCATAAGGTCCAATTAGGCGACCCTCACGCTCGTAAGGCAAGAGCCGCGCAGATCGCGGCCGGGTGCCATGGGGCAGGAGAAGTGGCCGATGATCGAATTGCACTATGTGGCGACCGCCAATGGTCTCAAGGTTGCCATCATGCTGGCCGAGCTGGGTCTGCCTTACCGCGTGGTCAACTATGATCTGTTCGGTGGCCAGCACCTGACCGCTGAATTCCGCCGCATCAATCCCAATTCGAAGCTGCCCGCGATCATCGACATGGCCCCAGCCGATGGCGGCGAGCCGCTGCCGGTTTTCGAAAGCGGCGCGGTGCTCATGTATCTGGCGGAAAAGACCGGACGCTTCCTGCCCACCGCCCCGCGCGATCGCGCCGTCGCGCAGCAATGGCTGCTCTGGCAGATGGCAGGGCTGGGCCCGATGCACGGGCAGGCGCACCACTTCGTCCGCTATGCACCCGAAAAAATCGATTACGCGGTGACCCGCTACACCCGCGAGGCGCGCCGCCTGCTCAACGTGCTGGACTATCGGTTGAGCGAGGCGCGTTTTCTGGCCGGCGATGAATATTCGATCGCGGATATGGCCGCCTGGCCGTGGGCAGGCGGCGCGGCGCTGATCGGGATCGACATCGCCGAGTTCCCCTCGCTGGCGCGCTGGCACGCCGAAGTCGGGGCCCGCCCCGCCGTTGCCGCGGCGCTGGCCGGCAAGGAAACCGGCGTCCCGCCCGAATACATGCAGGAACGCGCGCAGCTTACCGCCGAACAGTGGGCCAACACCTTCGGCGACAGGATGCACGCCGCCGCCAGCTCGCACCGCGCGGACGCCTGAACGGGCGCGGCTACTTCGGCGGCGCTTTGACCCTCGCCTCGGCACCGTCCCGCTCACGCTTCAGCGCGATGCGGGCGGTGCTGCCGGCCTCTGCATCGGACAACGTCAGCCGATCGCCCTTGAGCACATAGTTGAACACGATGTCCGATTGGCGCAGGAATACCTGGTGCTCGTTGGCCTGGAAGTCTTCGTCTTCCTCGTCATCGCCATGCGGCTTGCCGTTGCGGGTGGTGGTCATGGTGCCGTCAGCGAACGTCAGCACATCGCCGTTGCGGATGTCCGTGAAACCATCGGCGTTGATCACCAGCCAGCGGCCGGCCAGCCCCATCTGGCGCACCGCCTTGGGGAGTTCGCTGGAGTAACCGGAAAAATAGGCGGCTTCGGCGCGCATCGTGTCCACCAGCGCGATCTCGGGCTTGAGGCCGGGGAGCTGTGCCGATCCCAGCCGCGCCTGAAGCTCGGACAGCAGGGTGAACGCGCGCTTGGGATCGTGGTTGATGTGATAGGCCGTGGTGGCATCGCGCATGGCGAGGAACTGATCCACCAGCCGTTGCGCCATGCGCAGCGGTGCGCTGGCATTTTGTGCGGGAGGGGCAACGCTGACCTGCTCCGTGCCCACCTGACGCGATCGAGCTTCGGTATAGCGCAGGCTGGCGTCGAGCAGCGGGGTGCCGCCGCTGAGCGGGGCGGCGGGCAAGTCGGCGCGCTCGCCTGCCTTGCCCAGCGTTACGTAGATGCCGCCGCCGTTGGTGCTGAGGAAAACCGTGGGAACCGAGACCGTGATCGCGCCGTCCTGGCCGCTGGTCATCAGGTTGTCCGGCACTCCGAACACCCCGGTAACCGCCCAGCCGGCGGCCGGCTTCATCGTGATCGTCAGGTCATGCGCCAGTTCGCCGCCCATCATGTCGAAATTCTTCGAGAACACGTCCGTTACGGCGGCGGCGCTATCGATGAAGAACTGGTTGCCGCCGCGCACGCTGGACAGGCGGGTGGCCAGTTGATCGTCGAAGATATGGCCGACGCCGATGGTGGTCAGCCCGACATTGCGCGCCGATGCGGCCTGCGCCATGCCCATGAAGCCTTCGGCGGAAACATCGCCGACATTGGGATTTTCGTCCGTGAACAGCATCAGCCGGGTCTGGCCCTTGAAGCTCGCCTGGCCGGAAAAGGCGGTGGCATATCCCAGCTTGAGCCCTTCCTCCATGTTGGTCGATCCGGCGCTTTCGATCTCGTTGATCTTGGCAAGGATATCCTGGCGGTGGCCTTTGATCCGGGTCGGGGTCATCCAGACGTGCGAACGATCGCCATAGAGGACGATGGCAAGCTGATCCTCATCGGTCATCTGCCCGACGATCTGCCGCAGGCTCCGGCGAACCAGTTCCAGCGGCTCGCCATCCATCGAGCCCGACTTGTCGACCACGGCGACAAGGTTGAGCGGCGGGCGGCGGTACGATTTTTCATCAATGTTGGTGGCGAAACCCAGCCCGACGAACAGCTTGTCCTGGGGCCGCAACGGCAGGTCTGCGGACATGGCTTCCGTAACGAGGCAGAACATCTGGTTGCAGGGATGGGCGGGGGCGATGGTCAGATCATGTTCGCCCATCAACCCTTCGACCGTCAGCATCTCCGGCCGGGGCATGCCGGTGGCTGCGGTTTGGCGGAAATGGCGGATGTCCTGCGCGCCGCCTTGCCGGACCGCGGCGGTGACGATGATGTCGCCCAGATAGATCTGGTTCTGATCGTCCTGATCCTGGGCCAGCGCCGGTGTGCAAGCCAGCAGCGCCATCGTGGGCCATGCCCAAAGATACCTCATCCCTCGTCCCCCTTCGCCCGCCTTTCGCGGCAGCGTCATGGCATCAAGGATGGCGCAGCGGCGGACAAGTTACAATCTGCCAATCGGCGGCTGTGGATGATGTGGGGGTTACACCCCCGCACGGGCACGGCGCGTGGCGAGGAGGGCCGAAAGCTGGGCCAGAATCGTGCGATCCTGCCACAGGTAAGCGGCAAGATAGACCAGCGCTCCCGCCGGCAAACACAGCGCCAGCAGTGCCGGCAATGGTAAGGCGGCAGGAGACCAGTGCAGCCCGGCGGCAACCGCCATCGCCATCAGCAGCGAACTGGCCAGCGCCGGAGCGATGCTGGACAGCACGTCGCGAAAGCGGATGCCGGCGTGGCGGCGCAGCAGGTGGAAGCCATAAGGCAGGACCAGATAGCCGCGCAGCACGCCGGTGAGCAGCATGGCCTGCCAGCCCCAGGGTGCCACCGCCACCGCTGCGGCGATGCCGAGTCCGATCTGCGCCCCCGTCCACGACAGCACCGCGCGTGATTCCCCCAACGCGGCAATGACCGCCACGATCAGGTTGTTGATCTGCGAGGCGACCACGGCCAGCGTGAAGATGCGCAAGGCATCGGCCACCGGCTCCCAACCCGGCCCGAACACCAGTTGCACGATCAACGGGGCAATGGCGAGACAGCCGAAGAATGCGGGAAACATCAGAAATGCGGACAGGCGGCTGAGCTTCAGATAAGCTTCGCGCAGGGCGGCCGGATCGTGGTTCACCCGCGTCAGGATCGGCATGGCGATCTGCTGGACCGGCATGTACGTCACCTGGTTGACCACCTCTACCACGCGCGATCCGGCGCGGATGAAGGCGACCGCTACCGGCCCGACCAGCGCGCCGCTGATCATCTCCGCCGCGCGGATGTTGAGCTGGTTGAGCGTGCGCGATGCGCCGAGATAGGCACCGAAGCGGACCATCTCGATCAGGCTTTGCCGGTGCCAGCGCAAGCGCGGCAGCCAAGGGTATGACCACCAGGACGCGAGGACCAGCGCGGCGGTGCTGGCGATGCGTTGCGCCACCAGCGCCCATACCCCGAAGCCTAGGAAGGCGAGCGGAATTCCGGCGATCGCGCCCGCCAGCGCCGCGATCAGGTTGCGCGAAGCGACGGCGCGGAAGCGCAAGTCGCGCGTCAGCCGCGCGGTGTGGATCGCGCCGAGCGGGGTGATTGCGAAGATCGCCGCCAGCGCCATGATGACCTGGCTCAGCGCGGGCTGGTGAAACGCGGTGGCGATCAGCGGGGCACCGGCAATGGTCGCGATGCAGAACGCGGTGCCCATCGCCAGATTGCCCCAGAACGCGGTATCGGCGTCCACCTCGTCAAGATGGCGGCGCTGGATCACCGCTTCGTTGATGCCGGCGGTGCTGATGACCAGCAGCAGATCGATCACCAGCGCTGCCAGCGCCACCAGTCCGAACGTCTGAGCGCCGAGCAGGCGGGCGAGGATGGCGAAGGTCCCGAAGCCGAGCACTTGCGTGCCCAGGCTCGCCAGCGTGGACCAGAGCAACGGCGCGGCGATGGCCGGGGCGGACGGGGCGGCTGTGGTCAACGCCGGACCTTCGCGGGCGAAGTCTGTTCTTCCAGCCAGGCGATGAAGGCGGCGTGGCAAGCTTGCGATGAAAAGTGCCGCCGCGCGCAATCGAGCGCCGCCGCCGCCAGCGCCACGCGGCGATCCGGCGCTTGCGCCAGCGCCACCACGGCATCGGCGAAGCGCGCCGCATCGTCCGCCTGGATGACGGCACCACCGCACGTGTCCTCCACCCCTTGCAGGGTGGTCGCCGTCGCGACCACGGCTTTGCCGTGTGCCAGCGCTTCGACCAGCTTGATCTTGAGGCCGGAGCCGAAGGTCAGCGGCGAAATCGCCACTCCGGCGGCAGCGTAGAGCGGGGCAAGGTCGGGGACCATGCCGTGAAAGTGCACCCCCGGCGGTCCCCCGCCGGGAAAGGCCGAAGCGACCGAGCCGGCGATATCGAGCTGCGTATCCGGACGTTGCCGGCGAATGGAGGGCCAGACCTGATCGAAAAACCAGCGCAGTCCGACCACATTGGGGGCGGTGTTGCTGCCCACGAACAGCAGGCGATCGTCTGCTCCGGGCTGCGGAGCGGGGGCGGGACGCACGGCCATCGGCACCAGCAGCGGTCGCACGCCAGGCAGATGATCGCGAACGAAGCCGGCCTCGGCCGACTGGATCGCGATTGCTGCATCGGCGTGCGAGAGCAGGGCCAGTTCCTGTTCCTGTGTCAGCAGGGCGACTGAATCCTGCCCGTTGCCATCGCGCCGGTGGAACAGGTCGTGCATCACCACGGCGGTCGGGACGCCGGGGAAGGCGGCGAAGGCCGGGGTCTGGAACGCATAATCGGCGATCACGATGGCCGGCGCGCGCCGCTGCCCGTGCCGCAGAAAGGCGTGATCGCGCGCGGTCCACGGGGCGGCGACGGCGTAAGGGTGTGGTCGGTCTGCCAGCAGCGGGTGCGCGAACCCGAGGCGGCGCAGCAGCCGGCCGGCAAGGCCCCGCAGCCCAGCCAGCCCAACGCGGGGATCGGGGGCGATAACCCACCGGCCCATCCGGATCACGCCGCGAATGCGATGGCTTGCGAATACGCTCAGCTCCGATCCCAGCCGCAGCCACGGCCAGCGGCCCATCAGATCGGGCGAGGGTTGCAACAGGTGGGGGGTATATCCGGCCCGCCGCACCGCCTGCGCCAGATCGAGCAGGTAGGCCGAACTGCCGTTCCTGGGCCCCGTGATGCGCTGGCGGCTGACGAACAGGACATCGCCGCGCGGGGGCGATGGCGTGGCGCGGGGCTGGGCTGGCTCCGGGGCTTCGGCGATAACGCGGGATGCGGTGGCGCGCTCTGCTATGGCGCTCATGGCTGAGCCCCGCGCCGCGTGGTTGCGGCTGCCGGCGGCGACTGGATCAGCCGATCAAGCAGCCGACCGAGCAGCGCCCGCGCCGGCTCGTCCACCCGCGTCGCCACCACATGCGCCGCGATCAGCGCGGCAACCGTGGCGGTCCAGTACAATCCGGCGAAGCCCAGCGGCACCGCTGCTTCGACGATGTGCTTGATCGGCGCATGCAGGGCATAAAGCGGATAGGAGATGAGACCCAGCCACGACGCGGCGGCAAGGCTGCGGGAGCCGGGCCGCGCCACCGCCCCCAGCATGACCAGCAGCGGCGACAGCACGGTGGCGAAGCCGATGTCATAGAGCCCGCGCCACATCCCTTGCGGCGACGGGGCGAGCGCGGCAACGCAAGCCGCTAGCAGCAGCCAGACCGGCAAGCGCGGGATATGCCGCGCCCAGCGGTCCCGCGCGTGGTAGAGCAGCACCCCGAGCGGAAACGAAAAGCCGATCCGCACCAGCGCCACCGGCCAGTGGATCAGATCGACGCCATGATCGATATCGCCGATCTGCCAGCCGACGATCACCAGTCCAACCAGTCCGCCCATGCAGGTTCCGGCGCATACCCGTAGCGCGATCGGTCGCGCTCTGGCGAACAGCACGCCATACCCGGCATTGGCGGCCAATTCGAAGAACAGCGACCATGCCGGCGCGTTGAACAGGAACAGGCTGCACGGCAGCAGCAGGTTCGGCAGCATCGCCAGGTTGAACGGCAGCGAGGTGGCGATGGCGAACAGCCCCGGCGCGTCCGGCAGCCCGGCCAGCCGCTGGACGAGGGCAAAGCCGAAGCCGATCAGGACGCCGATCGCCATCACCGGTTGCAGCCGGACGAAGCGCAAGGCGAGGAACCGTCCGGGCGGCAGCGCCGGGCCAAGCCGGTGGCCATAAGCATGCGCGATCACGAACCCGCTCATCACGAAGAACAGATCGACCGCCAGATAGCCCGAGGCGAACATCGCGCCCTCTGCACCGTCCGGTTGCGTGATCCCGTCCGGCTTCAGGTTGCGCAAATGATAGAACAGCACCGCCAGCGCCGCCGCGCCCCGGATCGCGTCCAAGGCGACATAGCGTTCGCGACCGGCCACCCCGCCCCGCTCGATCGCGCCCGGCTCAATCGACATAATAGCCTTTGAACTTCTTGTAGTAGCTGAAAGCGTCGGTCAGCCCGGCGCTGGCGTATTCCTGGATGTTGACGACGTTGAGCGCGACGCCGCCGATCCGGGTGCCGCCCTGGCCCAAGAGGTCGAGCGCGGCGCGGATTGCCTTGATCGGCGTCCGCCGCCACCGCGCGACCACCAGCGTCACGTCCGAAAGCCGGGTGACGACGCGGGTTTCGGCAATCCCGAGCAGCGGCGCGGAATCGAACATTACGATGTCAAAGCGTGCGCGCAAGGCCGCGATCAGTGCGGCCAGCGCATCTTCGGTAATAGCGTCTTCCGGGCCGGTCTGCCCCATGGTGGTCAGCACGTGGAGACCGCTGCGCTTATCGAGGATCAGCGCCTCATCCAACGCGCGCGTCCCGTCGAGTACGCGGAACAGCCCTTCCGCGCGGCGATCGGGAGCCAGCGCGTCTGACGTGGAATGGTGGCGCACGTCGGCATCGATCAGCACGACGCGGCGTTTGCCCATCGCCAGCGTGCGGGCCAGGCTCATCGACAGGGTTGACTTGCCTTCGCGCGGCAGCGGCGAGGTGATGGTGACCACCCGGCTGCCATCGGGCGTGCCAAGATCGAGGAAGGTGGCCAGCGCGCGCAGGCTTTCGGTGAACAGCGACATCGGCCGCATCAGCACATAGTCCTGCGGGTCGATCCCGGCGATCTGCGCCTTCGTCGCCGATTCCAGGCTGGGCACAGCGCCCGCGTAAGCCGCGCCCAGCACATCGACGATGTCATGCTTGGTGGACACCGAGCTTTCGACGTATTCGGCAACCCCGGCCGCGAGCCCCGCCACCATTATCGCCGCGACCAGCGCGGCCAGCGCCCCCAGCGGGTAGTTGGGCGATGACGGCGCGCCGGGGGTGCGGGCGGGCGAGGCGATGCGGGCCTCGGTGTCCGGGATTTCGCCCGCTTCTGCGGTCTCCTTGGCGCGGGTGAGATAGGCGTTGTAGATCGCGCGGCTGGCTTCGGCGCGGCGTTCCAGTTCGAAGCGGCCGACTTGCGCCGAGCCGTTCTGCGCCAGCGCGCCGCGCGCCCGGTTGCGGCTGGCGAGCAGCGAGGAGAGCCGCGATTCGGCGATCTGGACATCGCCGCGCAGGCCCGAAACGATCCGCCCAAGTTCGCTGTTGAGCTGGCTGCGGATGTCCGAAAGCTCGTCGCGGGTCTGGACCACTTCGGGGTGTCGATCGCCGTACCGGGCATCAAGCTGGGCCAGCCGCGCGCTGGTTTCCGCCTCCTGCTGGCGCAACTGGCGCACGGTATCCGAAGCCAGCGCGGCGCCGATATCCGCGCCGCCGCCGCCGCGCGCGATCTGGCCGGTGGCCGCGGCAAGCCGGCCGCGCTGTTCGGCCACTTCGGCCTGGGCCTGGGCGATCTGGCGGTTGAGTTCGGAAACCTCCTGCTCGGCCATCGTCGCGCCTTCGGCGCTCATCAGGTTGTTGCGGACCATGTAGGTCTGCAGCGCCGCATCGTCGGACACCGCCTGATGGCGCAGGCTGCCGGCGCGGTCCTGCACCAGGCTGGTGGTGCGCGAGCTGCTGGCAAGGCGCTGCTCGGTCTCCAGATCGATGTAGGCCTGCGCGATCTCGTTCGCGATGCCCGCAGCAAGCTGAGGGTCGCGGGACGAAGCCGACACCTCGACCAAATAGGTAACGCCGATCCGCTTGACCGCCGTCGATCCCAGCAGATGCGCCATCGCACGGCGCTCGGCAGCGGATGTGCCTTCGCCGCCGGGCGCAGATGCGGGCGCGTCCGGGGCCGCATCGGCATCGCCGGTCGCCGCGAATTCGGGCCGGCGGGCCAGGTGCAGGCGGCGCACCACGGCAAGTGCGACGGTGGGTGAACGGATGATCTGGACGGCGGTATCGATCAGATTGTCATCCGCCGGAGCGAGGACGCCGCGATCGACCACTTTGACCGGCTGCTCCTCGCGCGGTTCAAGCAGCAGTGCGGCCGTGGCGGAATAGGTGCGCGGCATCAGCGCCAGGCCAGCCGCCGCGACCAGCGCCGTGACGATGAAGACGACCATCATGATCCTGCGCCGTCGCATGAAGAACGCCTGAATTCGTCCCGGATCAGGAAGTATTCCACCTTTCGATGCGGTGTACACCTCGTCCGAAGGGGCAGTGATTGCCGCGTTCTTCAAGGTCTATCTCCAAAACTGATCTTGTGTCGATTGAAAGTCATGGCGCTTTCGCAAAGTCTGGGTGCGCAAGATATTTGTCCTGCGCCGCTCAGTAGAGTGCCCGCGTCCACCGTTGGAGGGAACGCGAGTTTGCTCGGAAATGAGCGTGAATTGAGGGGGAACACGATGAAATCGGACCAGACGGTGGCGTCCGGCGTCGCGTATTTCGGTCATGACGTGAACGATGCCGCTATCCAGCGCCGGGTGGCGATGCTGGCAGAGGCCGGAATTCCGGTGCGCCTGGGTGGTTTCCGGCGCGCTGTGTCGGCGGTGCCAAGTGCCTGCGGGGGCAGGGTGGTCGATCTGGGGCAGACCGGCGACGCCCGGCTGTTGCAGCGCACAATCGCGGTGCTGCGCCACCTGCTGTCACCACGCGCCATCCGTGCGCTGGGGGCCGATGCCCAGGTGCTTGTCGCGCGGAACCTCGAAATGCTGGCGCTGGCAGCGCGGGTGCGGCGCGGGAACCAGCGGCTGGTGTACGAGTGCCTTGACGTTCATCGGATCATGCTCGGAAACGGATCAAAATCCCGGCTCATCCGCTGGATCGAGCGGCGGCTGCTGGCCTGCACCGATCTGGTGATCGTCAGCTCCCCGGCGTTCGCGCGCGATTATTTCCAGCAGCGGCAAGGGCGCGGCAATGCGGTTCTGCTGGTGGAAAACAAGGTGCCGGCAGCGCCGGTGGTCGAACCCGTGCAGGAAGCCGGGGCAGTCCGGCCCGAGGGTACATGCGTGATCGGCTGGTTCGGAATGCTGCGGTGCCGGCGCACGCTTGATCACCTGGCGCGGATCGTCCGCCAGTCCGCCGGAAGCGTGCGCGTCGTCATCGCCGGGCGGCCCAGCCTGGCGGAATTCCCTGACTTCGCGGCGCAAGTGGCCGGGATGGCCGGCGTCACCTTCCTGGGCCCTTACCAGCCGCAAGATCTGCCGGGCCTCTATGCCCGCGTCGATTACGTCTGGGCGATCGACTATTTTGAGGAAGGGCTGAACTCGGACTGGCTGTTGCCGAACCGGCTTTACGAAGGGCTGGCGCACGGCGCGGTGCCGATCGCGCTGGCGAGGGTGGAAACCGGCCGCTGGCTGGCGCGGCATGAAGTGGGCCTGCTGATCGACGATCCCGCCCGCGATCTGCCCGGCCGGTTGCCGCTGCGCGGCGATCCGGCGCTGACCACAATGCGCGCCGCTGTTGGCGCGATCGATCCGGCGGCGGTGTTCCAGACCGGGGCGGAGCGCCGCGCGATCATGGCCGCAATCCTGGGCGGCGGCCATGCGTGAGGATGTGCTGGTCGTCATCCCCTGCCTGAACGAGGAGGCGCATCTGCCCCGGCTGCTCGACGGCCTGCTGCGCCATGCACGCGGCGAAACCATCGTCGTCGCCGATGGCGGCAGCACCGATCGCAGCCGCAGGATCGTCGCCGATCTGGCGCGCCGGTCGTCCCGGCTGCACCTGCTGGACAATCCGGCGAAGTTGCAGAGTGCCGCCGTCAACCTTGCCGCGCGGCGGTTCGGGGCAGGGGCGCGCTGGCTGGTGCGGATCGATGCGCATTGCGATTATCCGGACGATTATGTCGGCGCGCTGCTGGCTGCGGCCATGGCTCGGCGCGCGACCTCGGTAGTGGTGCCGATGGTGTCCGTCGGGCGCGGGTGCTTCCAGCGCGCGGCGGCGGCGGCGCAGAATTCGGTGCTGGGCACGGGCGGCTCGCCGCATCGGCACCTGGGCCGGGGGCAATGGGTGGATCATGGCCACCATGCGCTGTTCGATATGGCGCGCTACCTTGCCGTCGGCGGCTATGACGAGCACTTCACCGCGAACGAGGATGCCGAGCTGGACCGGCGGCTGGCGGCTACCGGCGCGCGCATATGGCTGGAGCCGGCTTGCGCCATCACCTACTATCCGCGCCGCAGCCCGTTGGCGCTGTTCCGCCAGTACCGCCATTACGGCATCGGCCGCGCCCGCAACCTGCGCCGCCATCGGGTGCCGCTGCGGCTGCGCCAGATGCTGCCGGTGGGCGTGGTGCCGGCGGTGGCCGCAGCCGTGCTCGGCGCGGCGTTGGTGCCGTGGCTCCGGCCCGCTGCCGTGCTGGCCGCGCCGGGGCTGATCTGGCTGGCGCTGGTGCTGGTTGGCGGAGTGGCGCTGGGGATGAAGCAGGGCGATCGCTGTGCCTGCGCTTCGGGCGTTGCCGCTGCGATCATGCACTTCGGCTGGTCCTGGGGTTTCCTGCGCGAAGCGATTGCCCGCCCGCCGTTGCCGCTGCCGCCCGCGCGACTGCTGCCTGAGGGGTGCGAACCGGTCAGTCCGCAGGCGGCGTTTGCAGCAGCCAGTGGCGGTCCTGTTCCAGCACCAGCGCGGTGAGGGTGCCGGTGAGGTAAGCGCCGGTATCGATGCCGACCCGGCCCGGTGCGGTGCCGACTTGCGCCATCACCGTGTGGCCGTGGACCACGGTCTTGTCCTTGCGGCCGCGCCAATCGATGAAAGGGCCGCGAATCCAGCGAAGCGTCTCCGGGTTCTGATCGGCCAGATCGCGGGCGGGATCGATGCCGGCGTGCGTGAAGAAAAAGTCTCCCCATTCCACCGCATCGGCAAATCCTGCCATCAGCGCGATGTGATCGGGCGGGACGCACAGCTCCGCCGCGTCGGCGATCGCTTCGGGCGGCAGGCGATCGATCAGCTCGGGCGGTGCGCCATAGCTCAGCAGCGTCTCACGGCCGCCGATGCGCAGGAAGAAATTGCCCAGCGGTGCGGTGCGTGCGGCCAGCAGGTTGAGCAGGACTTCCTCGTGATTGCCCATGATCGCATCGACGTGGAGGCCCGACGCGCGCAGCAATTGGACCAGTTGCAGCACCCGGCAACTGGCAGGTCCGCGATCGATCAGGTCTCCCAGCAGCACGATCACGGTATCGCGCGTGGGCATGCCGCAACTGTCGCGGGCGATCAGATCGAGCAGATGTTCAAACTGCTCGGCACAGCCATGGATATCGCCGATCGCGTAGATGCGCTTGCCGGCGGGAATGGCCCGGCCGGCGAACGGCTCTTGCGACAGATCGCCGGGCCTGACCGCCGCTTCATCACAATCGCGCACCCGCAGCATCGCGCCAGGCGATCGGCGTCTGAGCAGGGAACCGGTAGTGAACGCCTTGCCGAACATGCCGGACCTGCTCCTCGACAGTGGGCAGGATAGAAGCGCGGCGGGGCCTTGGAAATGAGGGCGAATACTTAATCAGCCGAGCAAGCCTAGAACTCCAGCGGCGCGAACGCGGGGGGCTTGATAGCGATTGGCCTCGATAGGAAATCCGATATTGCGCCTTGCATTCACGGAAGGCAAACGGAGGTATGGCTGTACTGCTCCTGTTGGTGATCGGATTCGCGCTTCCTGCCGGGATCGTGGCCTATATTGTATATATTGCGTTCATCAAGAAACGGAAAGCCTTCACCGCTCTTGAAGAGCCTGATGATCAGGCGGTTACACTTTTTATGCACGGAGCGACAATTGAAAGCAGGCATAAAAATCGACTGGAATTTGAGAATTTCGTGGATCGTCTGCAATGGGCGTTAGGAAATAGGGGCGAAGTACGCGACGTCAGCGTAAATGCAGAAATGGCCACTGGCGCCATTTTCGGAGAGAGCGCCGACGAAATCTACGCTCATCTACGGAAGATTCTCAGGCACAATTCCTTTTCCGAGCACGCATCGGTTGTGCTTCGCTATGGCCCCCCGGGAAGTCAGGAACGTCGCATCCATATGGCGAATTAGGTCCATCTCCCGATATTTCACGATCTGGGCGTTGTTGTCGGCCAATCGCGTATCACATGAAATTCCCGTCTTGCGCATGTGCCCTGCTGCGCTGCAAAAGACACGAAGCCATGCGCATTGCCATCATCGACGAAAGCGCCGCGCGCGCTTCGATCATCCAGGAAGGCCTCGCGACCTTCGACGACTGCGAACTGTTCGTGCTGACCGAACGGCGCGGGCTGCTGTCGCGCATCGGCGAGATCAATCCCGACATCGTGCTGATGGACCTCGGAAACCCCTCGCGCGACGTGCTGGAGGAATACTTTGCGGTCAGCCGGGCGCTGGCGCGTCCGATCGCCATGTTCGTGGACGAATCGGATGACGAGGCGATTGCCGCCTCGGTCGATGCCGGGGTGTCGTCTTATGTGGTCGATGGCATGGCACCGGGCCGCATCCGCCCGATCATCGACTTGGCGGTGCGGCGCTTCCATGCCTTTTCGCGCCTGCAGCAGGATCTGGCCGAAGCGCAGGGCAAGCTGGCCGAGCGCGAGACGATCGACAAGGCCAAGCGCATCCTCATGGAATCGCGCGGCATGCCCGAGCCCAAGGCCTATGCCGAGCTGCGCAAGGCGGCGATGAACCAGGGCAAGCGCATCGTCGATATTGCCGAGGCGATCGTGACGGCGCAGCGCCTGCTGGGAGATGGCTGACGTGACTAACGAACTGACGATCGGTTTCCTGCCTCTGGTCGATGCCTGCCTGCCGATCCTCGCGCATGAGCACGGGTTCGCCGAGGACGAAGGGATCGCGCTGCGGCTGGTCAAGGACATGAGCTGGGCCACCGTGCTCGATCGCCTGCTCTATGGCCATTCCGACGCCGCGCACATGATCGCCCCGCTGGCGATCGCGACGACGCTGGGCCGCGGCAGGCCGGCGCAGCCGCTGAGCGTGCCGTTCGTGCTGGGGCTTAACGGCAATGCCATCACCTTGCGCCCCGAACTGGCGCGGCAGGTGCGCCCGGAAGGCCATATCGGCGATCCGTTCAAGGTGGGCGCGGCGCTGCGCACGATCGTGGCCGAGCGCAAGGCGGCGGGTCGGCCGCTGACGTTCGGGGTCGTCCACCGCTATTCGAGCCACAACTACATGCTGCGCTACTGGCTGGCCGCGTGCGGCGTGAAGCCGGACGAGGACGTCGAGATCACCACCGTGCCACCCCCGTTCTGCGCCGATGCACTGGCGCAGGGCGAGGTTGACGGCATCTGCGTGGGCGAGCCGTGGAACAGCGTGGCGGTGGAGCAGGGGGCGGGCGAGATCATCCTGGCTACGTCGCAGATCTGGCGGCGCGGGGTGGAGAAGGTCTTGGCGCTGCGCGAACCGGTGCTCGACGAGAAGCGCGATCAGGTCCAGCGCCTGATCCGGGCTCTGTGCAAGGCAGCCGCGCACTTCGTCGATCCGGTGAATTCGGCGCAGAATGCCGCGATTCTGGCGCGGGCCGAATACCTTGATGGCTCGGCGGTGCTGATCCAGCGCGCCATCGCCGATCAGATGCTGATCGCGCGCGGCGGGGCGGTCGTGGAATATCCCGATTTCATGTTCCAGTACCGCGAAGCCGCCAATTTCCCGTGGGTCAGCCAGGCCGAGTGGCTCTACACCCAGATGGTCCGCTGGGACGGGATGGCGTTCGATGGCGAGGATGCCGCGCGGGCCGGGCGGGTGTTCCGCCCGGACGTCTATCGCAGCGCCTTGCTGGGCACCGGAGAGCCGCTGCCGGGGGCCAGTTCGAAGGTTGAAGGCAGCCTTGGCGCGCCCACGGCGGTCGGAACGCAGCAGGGTTCCATGGTTCTGGAACAGAACAGTTTCTTCGACGGGAAGGTGTTCGATCCGCATCACATCGCGGACTATTTCGCCAGCCTGCCGTGACCGGCTAAATCTGCTGCGCTGCAAAAAACGCTTGCCGCTTCACGTGCGAATCGCTTAAACAGGTCTCGACGCAGACCGGTCGGTTTCCAAGGACGGAAACAAACCGATGGCCGATCTGCGGCGTTTTCAGCAATCAGTGGCAACGTCGCCGCCCGATGTGGTCTTCCAAGACCAACGTCGAGGCGGCTTTTTTGCGTTTGCTCACACATCGCGGGGTTGGGTTCAGATGAGCAAGGTTCGGGGGTACGGTTTCACGCGCAGGGCAGCGGTTGTCGCGCTCATGGCCAGCGTTGCGCTGGCAGGCTGCGGCAAGAGCAATGATGCGGCCAAGCCCGCTGCGACCGCCGGCGCGGTCGAGAAGCCCAACCTCAAGCTCGGCTTCATCAAGCTCACCGACATCGCGCCCCTAGTGGTGGCCAAGGAAAAGGGCTTTTTCGCGGACGAAGGCCTGAGCGTGACGCTGGAGCCGCAGGCGAACTGGAAGGTTCTTCTGAACGGCGTCGTCAGTGGCGATCTCGATGCTTCGCACATGCTGGCCGGCCAGGTGCTCGCCGCCAGCGCCGGCATCGGCGCGAAGACCAGGCTGATCGCACCGTTCAGCCTCGATCTTAACGGCAAGGGCATCACCCTGTCCAACCAGGTCCTCGGCATGGTCGGCACGCTGCCGGACGGGCCGGTTTCGGCCGCGGTCCTCAAGCCCGTCGTCGCCAAGTTCAAGGCTGAGGGCAAGCCGTTCAAGATGGGGATGGTGTTCCCCGTCTCGACCCATAACTACGTGCTGCGCTACTGGCTTGCCGCCGGCGGCATGAATCCGGGATACTATCTGCCCGGCGATACCGCCGGTCTGACCGGTGCCGATGTCCAGCTCTCCGTCACGCCGCCGCCGCAGATGCCGGCGACGATGGAGGCGGGCACGATCAGCGGTTATTCGGTGGGCGAGCCCTGGAACCAGGCGGCGGTCGCCAAGAAGATCGGCGCGCCGGTGATCGTCGATCCCGATATTGCCGGCACCACCGGCGACAAGGTTTTCGGCATGACCGAAGCTTTCGCCGCGAAGAACCCCAAGACGGTGCAGGCACTGCTGCGCGCGCTGATCCGCGCGTCGATGTGGCTGGACGCCGATGGCGGCAAGAACCGGCCGGAAGCGGTGAAGCTGCTCAGCAATTCGAAGTATGTGGGCGCTGACGAGAAGGTGCTGCTGGCGTCGATGACCGGCAAGTTCACCTTCGCCGGTGGCAAGACGGTCGCCACGCCCGAATTCAACATGTTCTTCGACCAGCAGGCCAGCTACCCGATGTATTCGGACGGCATCTGGTTCCTGACCCAGATGCGCCGCTGGGGCCAGATCGCCGAATCCAAGCCCGATCAGTGGTACCTCGATACGGTCAAGGCCGCTTACCGCCCAGACCTTTACGACGCCGCCGCCAAGGCGCTGGTCGATGGCGGCAAGGCGCCTGCCGATGCCTTCCCGAAGACCGATGGGTTCCGCGCCTATTCGCGCAAGGCCATCGATGGTGTTGCGTTCGATGCCCATCACCCTGCCGCCTATGCCGCAGGCTTCGCGATCGGTCTCAAGGACGGTCAAAAAGTTACGCCCGCAGGCGTCAAGTAAGAGGTAGAGCCATGACCGCCGCAGTTCTCGTCAAAGGCGATTTCACCGTGAGTTCACAAGTCGAACCCTCCGTCGACACCGCGGTCGTGGCCGAAGCCGCCAGCGCACCGGAGCCGGTTGCGCCCAAGGCTGCCCCGTTCAAGCTGCCGATCGGCAAGGCGACGTTCGACGCCGCCTGGCCGCCGGTGGTGGGCGTGATGTCCTTTATCCTGCTCTGGGGCCTGCTCGCGCCGATGGTCGAAACGTCGCTGGGCGCGCTGCCCGGACCGCTCGACGTCTGGCATGCGTTTCTCGGCCTGACCACCGAGTATGCGGCGGCACGCGCCGATCAGGCCGCGACCGAAGCCGCCGGCCAGATCTACACCGGCGCGCCGACTTTCTTCGACCAGATCCTGACCTCGCTGCAGACGGTCGGTCTCGGTTTTGTGCTGGCGAGCATCGCTGCCGTGCCGCTCGGTCTCGTCGCCGGCATGTCGAAGCGCTTCAACGCGGCGATCAATCCGCTGGTGCAGGTCATGCGGCCGATCAGCCCGCTGGCCTGGTTGCCGATCGTGACCATGGTGGTTTCCTCCGCCGTCTCCAGCGATGATCCCGCACTGCCCAAGAGCTTCATCATCTCGGCCATCGTCGTCATGATGTGCTCGCTCTGGCCCACACTGATCAATACCGCCATCGGCACCGCCTCGATCGACAAGGACCTGATCAATGTTGGCCGGGTGCTGCGCCTGTCCTGGTTCCAGCGCCTGACCAAGCTGGTCCTGCCGTCCTCGCTGCCCTTCATCTTCACCGGCATGCGGCTGTCGCTGGGGGTGGGCTGGATGGTGCTGATCGCCGCCGAAATGCTCGCCCAGAACCCCGGCCTCGGCAAGTTCGTGTGGGACGAGTTCCAGAACGGCAACGAACAGTCGCTCGCCCGGATCATGGTGGCGGTGGTGGTGATCGGCCTGATCGGCGTCGCTCTCGACCGGATCATGATGGCCCTCCAGACCTTCGTCAGCCGCAACCGCACCGTCTGACCCGATCCGTCGCTTTCCTCCCCGATCCAGCGACCAGCACAGGAACAGCAGCCATGGCCACGATCCTTTCGCTCAAGGGCGTCACCAAGTCCTACCGCAGCAAGACCGGTGCGGTGAGCCACGTCCTCGACGGTATCGACCTCGATGTGGAAGAGGGTGAGTTCATCGCCATCCTGGGCTTTTCGGGCGCAGGCAAGACCACGCTGATTTCCGCCGTTGCGGGCCTGATCGAGCCGGATAACGGGACGATCGAACTGCGCGGAAAGGCGATCGACGGGCCGGACAAGGATCGCGGCCTGGTGTTCCAGTCCTATTCGCTGTTCCCCTGGCTGACGGTGGAGAAGAACGTCGCGCTGGCGGTGGACTCCGTCCACAAGGATCGTTCGAAGGAAGATCGCGCCGCGCTGGTGCGCCAGAAGGTGCAGCTCGTCGGCCTGGGCCACGCGATGGATCGCAAGCCGGCGCAGCTTTCCGGCGGCATGCGCCAGCGCGTGGCGGTGGCCAGGGCGCTGGCGATGGAGCCGGAAATCCTCCTGCTCGATGAACCGCTGTCGGCGCTGGATGCGCTGACCCGGGCCAAGCTGCAGGACGAGATCGAGCGTATCCGCAAGGAAGAGAAGCGCACCATCATCCTCGTCACCAACGACGTTGACGAGGCGCTGCTGCTGGCTGACCGGGTGGCGGTGCTCACCCCGGCTCCGGCGGCGCGGATCGGCAAGATCTTCACCGTCGATGTGCCGCGCCCGCGCGATCGTGAGGCGGTCAACGATGACGTGCATTTCCAGGCGCTGCGCAAGCAGATCGTCGGCTACCTCGGCATTCTCAACGAGGAAGGGTCCAGCGTGGGCGAAAGTTCGGTGGCGCTGCCCGAAGTGACGCCGCTGGACCTTGCCGCCGCGCCTTCGGTGGAATTGCCCGCCGCCTATCTGGCGGCCGGAAAGTCTGCGGTGGAGCGGCGCTATCTGGAATTCTTCAAGCTGCACAAGGTCTATCCCACGCCCAACGGCCCGCTGACCGTGGTCGAGGACTTCAACCTCCTGATGGACAAGGGCGAATTCATCTCCCTCATCGGCCATTCGGGGTGCGGCAAATCGACCGTGCTGACGATGGCGGCGGGTCTCAACGCGATCAGCAAGGGCGGCATCATCCTCGACAACCGCGAGATCGACGTGGCCGGGCCGGACAAGGCGGTGGTGTTCCAGGCCCCCAGCCTGATGCCATGGCTGACCGCGCGCCAGAACGTGGCGCTGGGAGTGGAGCGGGTCTATCCGCACGCTTCCAAGGCGGAACGGCGCGATATCGTCGATTACTATCTCGATCGGGTGGGCCTCGGTGATGCAAAGGACAAAATGGCGGCGGAAATGTCGAACGGCATGCGCCAGCGCGTCGGCATCGCCCGTGCTTTCGCCCTCAGCCCGCGCCTGCTGCTGCTGGACGAGCCGTTCGGCATGCTGGACAGCCTGACCCGCTGGGATTTGCAGGACGTTCTTGTCGAAACGTGGAACCGCACCAAGGTCACCGCGATCATGGTCACGCATGATGTCGACGAGGCGATCCTGCTGGCCGATCGCGTGGTGATGATGACGAACGGTCCGAACGCCACGATCGGCAAGATCCTCAAGGTGGACCTGCCGCGCCCGCGCGACCGCAAGGAGCTGCTGGAACACCCCAAGTTCTACCAATACCGCCAGGAAGTGCTGCATTTCCTTGCCGAATACGATCACGGCCCGACGGCCAAGGCGGCCTGAGGCTCGGCAGGTTTCCTGACATAACCCCGTTCGTGTCGAGCGAAGTCGAGACACGCTGCAGCAAGGTGTTTCGACTTCGCTCGACACGAACGGAACAGGGGAGGCGAGCCCACTTGGGGCTCGACCTGACCCACATCGTTTCGCCCCACGGCACCTGTCGCAGGGCAATCAATTCGCGCCGGTCAACGAACCGGCAGGACGATGCGCGCGCTCATGAGGGGCGGCGGCGGGGCAAAGGCGCTCCGCTGTCCGACGCGCTAGACCACGCCGGTCAGGGAACCGGCGCTACGCATCGGCAGGCAACGGCGTCTGTCTTCATCACCGCTTTTGCAAAGGCGTCCGTGGGGGACGCCTCTGGAGGGACGCAAACCATGAAGACGACCATTCTTTCCGCTGGCGTTCTCGCGCTTTCGCTTGCCGCCGCGCCGGCATTCGCGAAGCCCGGCGATCCGATCAAGGTGAGCGACGATCTGACGATCGATCCGATCGTCGAAGGGCGGCTGCGCTACGAGCATGTCGATCAGGACAAGCTGGCCGTGCCGCTCGATGCCGATGCGGTGACTATGCGCCTGCGCGCCGGGGCCGAGTTCAAGATGAACAACCTCTCGATCCTGGTCGAGGGTGAGGGGACCCTGGCGTTCGGCCACGATTACAACGCCTTTCCGTTCCCGGTGCCGGGCGAAAGCCAGTCCAAGCCGGGCCTCTATTCGGTGGTTCCCGATCCGGAGACGATCGGGCTCAACCGCCTGCAATTCTCCTACAAGAACAAGGGCAATGGCGTGACCTTCGGCCGGCAGCGGATCAATCTGGACGATCAGCGCTGGGTCGGCTCGGTCGCCTGGCGTCAGGACGAGCAGACCTTCGATGCCGTGCGCGGCGAGGCCAAGGTCGGGCCGGTTTCGCTCGATGCGATCTATTCCTGGGGCCAGCGCACGATCTTCGGCGTCGATGCCGCCAACCGCCA
The DNA here is from genome assembly GCF_014652555.1 of Novosphingobium colocasiae. Taxonomy (GTDB): domain Bacteria; phylum Pseudomonadota; class Alphaproteobacteria; order Sphingomonadales; family Sphingomonadaceae; genus Novosphingobium; species Novosphingobium colocasiae. Next base: position 7,339 of record NZ_BMZA01000007.1, on the reverse strand, counting down.
GTCATGGGGTGGCAGCTTCCTGATGATGGGGGCCGGGGTCAAGCTGGGGCCGGTCAACCTCAAGGGCTTCGGGTACTATCTCGACTATGATCTGGAGCCGGGCGCACCGCTTTCCAGCAAGACCCTGGGCGCGCGGGCAACCACCGAGCTGCCGCTGGCGAAGACGGTCAAGCTTGACCTGATGGGCTCCTATGCCCGCCAGTCGGACTACAAGGGCAGCCTGAACTTCGACGCGGTCTATATCGCTGCCGAGGCGGGGGTGACGGTCTCCGGCTTCCGGCTGGCCGGCGGCTACGAAAAGCTCGGGACGGACAAGGGCCGTGCGATGCAGACGCCGATGGCGACGCTGCACAAGTTCAACGGCTGGGCCGACGTGTTCCTGAACACCCCCGTCAACGGCCTGCAGGACGCCTATGGTTCGGCATCCTACAAGGTCGGCGATTTCGGGGCGATCAAGGGCGTGGCCGCGACGGTGGTGTACCATCAGTTCGATAGCGCCATCGCCAACCTCAAGTACGGCACCGAATGGGATGCGCAGCTCGGCTTCAAGTTTCAGCAGTTCTCGGTGCTGGGCAAATACGCCAGCTTCAACGGCAACAATTCCGGTCCGTTCGCGCTGGCCGACAAGGACGTGTTCTGGCTGCAGCTCGAATTCGCCTACTGATCCGCCCGCCGCGCATTTTGCGGTGCACAGTTTTTCCGGCTCGCCAGGCTATCCCCTTGGCACCGATCCGGGAGGGCACGCCGCGCTCTCCCGGATTTCGGCAGACTTTGGCGTGATCGCCAAAGTCTGCTGCAATGCAAAAACCCGCTTGCTCCCGGCCTGCCGAATCGGTTAGAGAGTAATCAGCGATTGAGTGCGCCGGTCCAGCGTTGGACCGTTACGGTGCCCTCGCATTCAGATTGACATACGCGTGGCAACGAAGCCGCCCGTGCATTGCCCTTCAGGGGAATGCCCGAGGCGGTTTTTTTGTGCGCGTTGCGGATGGAGACGTGACGTGAATGCACCGAGCAAGATCGAGGCGGGCGATGCGCCGGGCCCCCAGTCCGGCCCGCCCCGCGAGCGGCTGGTGGTGGTCGGCAACGGCATGGCCGGATGCCGCGCGGTAGAGGAAATCCTCGCCCGCGATCCGGGCCGCTATGATGTCGTCATTTTCGGTGCCGAACCGCGCGTCAACTATGACCGGATCATGCTCTCCCCGGTGCTGGCCGGCGACAAGAGCTTCGAACAGATCGTCATCAATCCACAAGGCTGGTACGATGATAACGGCATCACCCTGGTCTCCGGTGACAGGGTGGTGGAGATCGATCGCACCACGCAGACCGTCATCGCCGCTTCTGGGCGCGCCGAGCCTTACGACCGGCTGCTGATCGCCACCGGTTCCGATCCTTTCATTATCCCGGTACCGGGCAAGGATCTCGAAGGCGTCGTCACCTTCCGCGACCTCGACGATGTCGGCAAGATGCTCGCCGCAGCGGAACGCGGCGGGAGCGCGGTGGTCATCGGCGGCGGCCTGCTCGGGCTGGAAGCGGCGCATGGCCTCAACCTGCGCGGGATGAAGGTCACCGTCATCCACCTCATGCCCACGCTGATGGAACGCCAGCTTGATGAAGCGGCGGGGTATCTCCTCAAGACCGAACTGGAACGCCGCGGCCAGACTATCCTGACCGGCGCGAACACCAAGGAAATCCTCGGGGCAGACGGCAAGGTCACCGGCGTGCGGCTGGAGGACGGCAGCGTCATCGATGCCGATATCGTCGTGATGGCGGTGGGCATCCGCCCCAACACCGCGCTGGCAGCGGCATCCGGCCTCACGGTCGAGCGGGGCATCGTCGTCGATGATCACATGGTGACATCCGATCCGGCGGTCATGGCGGTCGGCGAATGCGTGCAACATCGCGGTGCCTGCTACGGTCTGGTCGCGCCGCTCTGGGACATGTGCCGCGTGTTGGCCGACAAGGCGACCGAGGCTGCCCCGGAATCGGCCGGCTACCAGGGTTCCGTTACGTCCACCAAGCTCAAGGTCTCGGGGATCGACCTGTTCTCGGGCGGCGACTTCTCGGGCGGCGAAGGCTGCGAGGATATCGTCATGCGCGATGCTTCGCGCGGGGTGTACAAGCGCGTCATCGTCAAGGACGCGAAGATCGTCGGTGCCGTGCTCTATGGCGATACGGCGGACGGTTCCTGGTATTTCGACATGATAAAGCGCGGCGAGGATGTCTCGGACATTCGCGAGGCGCTGATCTTCGGCCAGGCGTTTGCCGCCGGGGGTGCCCTTGCGGACCCTAATGCCGCCGTTGCCGCCCTTTCCGACGATGCGGAAATCTGCGGTTGCAACGGCGTGTCCAAGGGCAAGGTTGTCGCCTGCATCGAAGGTGGCGCGCACTCGCTCGACGCGGTGCGGTCCGGCTGCAAGGCTTCGGCCTCGTGCGGGTCGTGCACCGGGCTGGTGGAGAGCCTGCTGGCGCTGACGCTGGGCGGCAATGTCGACAGCGGGCCGAAGACGCTGTGCAAGTGCACCAGCTTCACCCATGACGATGTGCGCCGCCTGATCGTCGAAAAGGAACTGCGGCTGATCCCGCAGGTCATGCAGGAATTGCACTGGTCCACCCCCGATGGCTGCGCCTCGTGCCGCCCGGCGCTGAACTACTACCTGCTGTGCGCCTGGCCCGGCCAGTATGTCGATGACCAGAAGAGCCGGTTCGTCAACGAACGCATGCACGCCAACATCCAGAAGGACGGCACCTATTCGGTCGTCCCGCGCATGTGGGGCGGGCTTACCAATCCGCAGGAACTGCGCGCGATCGCCGATGTGGTGGAGAAGTACAACGCGCCGATGGTCAAGGTGACCGGCGGCCAGCGACTCGACATCTTCGGGATCAGGAAGGAAGACCTGCCCGCCGTCTGGGCCGATCTCAATGCCGCCGGCATGGTTTCGGGCCACGCCTACGGCAAGTCGCTGCGCACGGTGAAGACTTGTGTCGGTTCGGAATGGTGCCGCTTCGGAACGCAGGATTCGACCGGGCTGGGCGTCAAGATAGAACATATGACCTGGGGCAGTTGGATGCCGCACAAGTTCAAGATCGCCGTCAGCGGCTGCCCGCGCAACTGTGCCGAAGCGACGATCAAGGACTTCGGCATTGTCTGCGTCGATTCCGGCTACGAACTGCATGTCGGCGGCAACGGCGGCATCAAGGTGCGCGCTACCGACCTGCTGATGAAGGTCGCCACCGAAGAGGAGGCGCTGGAGGTGTGCGCCGCGTTCATCCAACTCTACCGCGAGGATGCGCACTATCTGGAACGCACCGCGCCGTGGATCGAGCGGGTGGGGCTGCAATACGTCAAGGACAAGCTGGAGGCGGAAGGCGCGATAGGCCGGTATGCCGCCCGCTTCCGCCATTCGCAGCAGTTCATGCAGGACGATCCCTGGGCGAAACGCGCCGCAGGCGATGAAGCCAAGCTGCACCAGCACCTGGCGGAGGTGCGTCCTTTCCCTGCGATCCAGATGGAGAACGCGTGATGATCGGCAACTGGCTGGATATCGGCCCGATCAACCAGATCGAAGCGGGCACCGCGCGCACCCTGCCGGTGCAGGGCGGTGAAGAGATCGCCGTGTTCCACACCCTGTGCGGCGAATTCTTCGCGCTCGTCAACAAGTGCCCGCACAAGCAGGGGCCGCTCAGCCAGGGCATCGTCCATGGCGATGTGGTGACCTGCCCGCTGCACAACTGGAACATCTCGCTGCGCAACGGCAAGGCGCTGGGCGAGGATGAAGGCTGCGTGCCGACCATCCCGCTCAAGGTCGATGCCGGGCGGCTCTATCTTCTCCGCTCTGCCGTGATCGGCGGCGGCGAAGCCGGCGCCCGGGCGGCTTGAGGGGGGCGGGTCCCATGGGGGCGGTCCGAACCACTTGCGCCTATTGCGGGGTCGGCTGCGGGATCGTGGCCGAGGTTTCCGGCGGTGGGGATCGGGGGGTCTCCATCGCCGGGGACCGTTCGCATCCCGCCAACGCCGGCAAGCTGTGCTCCAAGGGCACGCACCTGGGGGAGACGGTGGGGCTGGAAGGGCGGCTGCTCCATCCGGTTATCGACGGCCGACAGGTCGGCTGGGACGAAGCGCTCGACAGCGTCGCCGCCCGCATGCGCCAGACCATCGCCGAGCATGGGCCAGACAGCGTGGCGCTCTATGTCTCGGGCCAGTTGCTGACCGAGGATTACTACGCCGCCAACAAGCTGATGAAAGGCTATGTCGGCAGCGGCAACATCGATACCAATTCGCGGCTGTGCATGGCGAGCGCCGTGGCAGCGCATAATCGCGCCTTCGGTGAAGACGTGGTGCCGTGTTCCTACGAGGATCTGGACGAAGCGGATCTGATCGTGCTGGTGGGCTCCAACACCGCGTGGTGTCATCCGGTCGTGTGGCAGCGTATCGAGGAGAGCCGCCAGCGCCGGGGCACGAAGATCGTTGTCGTCGATCCGCGCCGCACCGAAACCGCCGAGCAGGCGGACTTGCACATTCCCGTTGCCCCAGATGGTGATGTGGCCCTGTTCAACGCGCTGCTGGCAGAGATGCGACGGCGCGATCTGGTGGACGAGGAATACCTCGCCGCACACGTAGAGGCGGATGCCGGGTTCTGGGACGCGCTGCCCTGTGAAACCGGCATCCCCGACGCCCTGTTCGCGCAACTGTGCGATCTGGTCGCCGCCACCCCGCGCACGATCACCCTGTTCAGCCAGGGCGCGAACCAGTCTGTCAGCGGGACCGACAAGGGCAACGCGATCATCAACTTCCACCTCGCCACCGGACGTATCAACCGCGCCAGGGCGGGACCGTTCAGCATCACCGGCCAGCCCAACGCCATGGGCGGGCGCGAGGTGGGCGGGCTGGCCAATATGCTGGCCTGCCACCTGGGCTTCGGCGAAGACGAACTGGCCGACGTCGCCGGGTTCTGGAACGCGCCCAACATCTGCACCCGTCCTGGCCTCAAGGCGGTGGAGATGTTCCGCGCCGTCCATGACGGGCGCATCCGCTTCCTGTGGGTGATGGCGACGAACCCGGCGGTGTCCTTGCCCGACAGCGGTTTCGTGCGCGAGGCGCTGTCGCGCTGCCCGACGGTGGTGGTGTCCGAAATCATCGCCGATACCGACACCGCGCGCTTTGCCCATATCAAGCTGCCCGCCCACGGCTGGGGCGAAAAGGACGGCACCGTCACGAACTCGGAACGGCGCATCAGCCGCCAGCGCGCGCTGTTCGCCGCGCCCGGCGAAACGCGGGCCGATTGGCAGATCATCGCCCAGGTCGCGCAGCGGATGGGCTGGGGCGACGGCTTCGGGTGGGCTTCGGCGGCCGACGTGTTCCGTGAATACGCGCAGATGACCGCGCTCGCGGCAGCGCGCGGCAAGCTGCTCGATCTTACCGCCTGGGGCGCGGTGACGGATGCCGAATATGCGGCGATGGAGCCGTTCCAGTGGGGCGGGACTTATCCGCTGGCCGCCGGCTACCCGACCGCCAGCGGCAAGGCGCGGATGGTGCGGGTGGAACCGGCAACGATCGCGGCGGACCCGGTCTATCCGTTCCGGCTCAACACCGCGCGCTATCGCGATCAGTGGCATACGATGACCCGCACCGGCCTGTCGCGCACGCTTTCGCAGCACCGGCCGGAGCCCTTGCTGGAAATCCACCCGCAAGACGCCTTGGCCGCGGCGCTGACCGACGGTGGCCTTGCCCGCGTGGAAAGCACGCATGGATCGGCGGTGTTCCGGGTTTCGCTCAGCGAGGGCCAGCGGCGCGGCGAACTATGCGTGCCGATGCACTGGACCGACACCATGGCCGGGGGTGGCCGGTCGAACCGGGTGCCGTCGCAGGCGGTCGATCCGGTGTCCGGCCAGCCCGGCTTCAAGAACAGCGCCGCGCGTGTCGTCCCGGTAAACCCGGAATGGCGGGCCTTCGTGGTGGCCACCGATGTGCTCGAGCCGGAAGGACTGGTCTACTGGGCGCGGAGCCGGCAAGGTGCAGGCTGGCTTTACGAACTGGCCGGGGACGGCGCGATCGATGTCGATGCGCTGCTGCCTGCGGGTGAGCGTTTCGAAGTGGTCGATCTGGTGCGCGGCATGCGTCGGATCGCGGTGCGCGGGCAGGGCGGGGAACTGGTCGGCGCGGCCTATGTCACGCGATCGGGCGAACTGCCGCCGCGTGCCTGGATCGCCGCGCAGCTCGGTTCGGATGAAGCGATGGCTGCGGAACTGCTCGCCGGTCGCCCCAGCACGCCGTTGCCGGATCGCGGGCCGATCGTCTGCGTCTGCCACGGGGTGGGCGAGAACGATATCACCGCCGCCGCCGAAAGCGGGGCCTCCACCGTCGCCCAGGTCGGCGAATGCACCCGCGCGGGCACCAACTGCGGCTCGTGCCGCCCGGCCATCGCCCGATTGCTCGATTCTTTCTCCACCCCCCTGATGGAGGCTGCGCAGTGACCGATTTCCCCCAAGGTTCGATCTGGCTGGTCGGTGCCGGTCCCGGTGATCCCGAACTCCTCACCCGCAAGGCCGAACGGCTGATCCGCAGCGCTACGGTCATCTTCTACGACGCCCTCGTCGGTGCCGGGATCATGGACCTCATCCCCGCTGCAACCCGCCGGGTTGCCGTCGGCAAGCGCTCGGGCCGTCATTCCAAGGACCAGAAGACGATCGACGCGCTGATCGTCGAGGCGGCGCTGGCGGGTGAGCATGTCGTGCGGCTCAAGGGCGGCGATCCTTCGATCTTCGGCCGCGCGACCGAAGAACTGGACGCCGCGCGCGCGGCCGGGGTGCCCATCCGGATCTGCCCCGGGGTGACCGCCGCCAGCGGCGCGGCCGCCAGCCTGGGAGCTTCGCTCACCCTGCGCGGCCTTGCCCGCAAGCTCACTTTCGTCACCGCGCACGCCCGCGCCGGCGAAACGCTGGACATCGACTGGCAGCGATTGGCCGATCCCGAAGCCACGCTGGCGGTCTATATGGGCAAGGCTGCGGCGTCCGAAGTCTCCGCCCGGCTCATCGCCGCCGGCCTCCCTCCGGCAACGCCGGTGGCGCTGGTGGAGAATGTCAGCCTGCCGGACGTGCGGCAGTTCCACACCCGCCTCGACCTGCTGCCGCTTGCCGCCCGCACGGCGCTCGGCGATGGCCCGGCGCTGCTGCTGATCGGAGAAGCCATGGCGCGGCCGGGCATTGCCGCGCACGGTGCCGACAGCGCGCAGCAGGCGGCAGCTCACCCCGCCTCTTGAGCCACTCGGCTCCCCGTCCGTAAGCTACCGGATGCACACATCGTGATTGAAAGGAGGGAGCAGGTGTGATTCCGTGTGGTTGA
>NZ_BMZA01000006.1:59914-159236 GCF_014652555.1 Novosphingobium colocasiae | reverse complement strand
CGAAGGCTGAAGCCAGCATCCGACTGAAGTCGGAGGGTTTGCTCCTCACTTGGGACACTGAATTTTGCAACAATGCCGCGCGTCCCGTCACAGCCCGATCCCCCGGCCGCGCCCCAAGGCCCAATCGACGCCGCCGCCCGGCGCCATGGTGCCGGTGATGTGCGCGCCGAGATGTTTGTCGAGCGCCGGGCACCAGGGTACGAGCTGGAAGCTCAGTCCCTCGTCGATCATGGCGAAGCGCCCGGAGGATAGCGTCACGCGCTCGCGATAGGTCCCGCTCACCAGATCGCCGGCGGCCGAGGCCTTGTGCGCAAGGCCGGTGCGATCGGCGATGGTCTGCACCGCCTGTTCGATCTCCCGGGAGCGGAGCGTGTCGATCAGATCGCGCGCGAGGATCAATCGCTGGCCCTGACGTCGGGCAAGCCCGAGCGATTCGAGGTGGCCAGCGCGCGCATCCATCGCCGCGCGGACTTCGAGACCGAAGCCATCGCTGGCGGCGCTGGGTTCGCCCGACAGGAGCTGGCGATCGAGCCATGTGGCACCGGGCGCCGCCACCTGTTCGGCGAGGGGCCCGTCGCTGCGGGTTGCCAGCGACAGGCGGGCCCGCCCTTTCGCGTCACCCCAGGACCGCAGTTCGACGATCGAACCGGGGGCGGCATCTCCGGTCATGTCGATGTCATCGAAACGCAGATGATGAACATGTCCGTCGATGCCATCGATTACGGCATAGGCGCTGCCGGTGAGTTCGTCGTGAAGCCCGCGTTCGACGAGGCGGCCGATAACCGGATCGGCCGGTGGCTGATCGTGGAGTTCCAGCGCCGCGGGATCAAAGGCGCGGTCTTGCCGGCTCATCGCCCGGTGCATGGTCTTGATCACGTCGCCGCGGATATCAAGATCGCGCAGCACCTGTTCGGCGCCCGCTTCCATCGTCCAGAGACCAACGTCTTCGCGCGAGACGAGGCCGAGTTCCTCCAGCCTGGCGGCACGGCCCAGCAGCAGGCGACGCATGGCAGGGTCAGCGTCGCCGCCTGGCCTCAGGTCGATCAGCCCCGCCGTCTCGCGGGCCATGTTCTGCAACCGGCGATCAAGGCTCGTCCATCGCTCGGCATCGACTTCGCGTTCGAACGCGGTGCGGATCTCGAGGTCGCTGCGAGGTCCAAGCTCGAGTGTCACGCGCTCCTCGGCCTGGGCACGAAAGCCGGAACTGATATAGCCCCGGTCGATGACGAGATCGGCGCCGTCCCCGGTCACCCCGCGTACGAGCACATGGACATGGGGGTTGTCGGTGTTCCAGTGATCGACCGCGACCGTAGTCGACTGCAGCCGGTCGAATGCGGCTTTCAGGCGATCGTAATTGTCCCGGCTGGTACCGCGGCCGATATAGGAAAGGATCGCGTGCGGTGTCGTGGCCATCAGCCGCGACGTCGGACGCCCGGCATCGCGCGCCTCGACGATCTGGCTGGCGGCCCAGATCAGGATATCGGCATCCCAGATGGCCGCCATGCCGTGTTCGGGCACGGCTTCGACCGAGATCCAGGTCTCGCCCATGCGAAAGTCGATCGGCGCAACGCGGCGCGACTTGGCGAGGCTGAAGAAGGGCCAGGTCATGAGATCCTGCGCGTCGCGCAGGGCGACAGGACCGGGCGCCGGTCGAAAGAGCTCCAGTTGCTCGCCGTGAAGAGCTGCCGGTTCGAGGGATCGGGATGACGGCACGCCGATCAGCCTTCAGCCGGGCGGCGCTTGGCGGGATAGACGGTGCCGACGCCGGGGTCGGAGGTCGAACGGCGGGTGCCGAGGTCTGCCCAGGCCTCGAGATCGTCGAGGGCATAGACCACGCGCCCGCCGAGCCGGCGAAAGACCGGACCGGTCCCATAGCAGCGGTGCTTTTCAAGCGTGCGCGGCGAGAGACCGAGCAGCTTCGCGGCATCGGGGGTTCTGAGGTAGCGCGGGCCGGAATGGGCGGCGGACGTGTGCATAGGGGTACTCCTCGGCGTCTGGGGCCAATCGCCGGGCGGCGTGGAAGGCCCGGTCGGACAGTCGCGGAGTTCCGGCGGCGCGGGGGAGCGGCTATTTTGAGCCGGCGCTTTTTGTCGCACCGGCTGGACGCCCCCGCAGCAGAGCGCGATAGCCGCCGTTCATGAGCGCGAGCGCCTCGTCGATCAGCCGCTGGGTACGGCGGCGCTCGGAGGATGCTTTCCATTCGGCACCGCGACCGATCGCGAGGCGCGGGTAGATCAGCCGTTCGGCGATCTCATGCGTGCTGGGTCGCCCTTTGCCCGGCGCCTGCAGCGCATCGAGAATGTCGAGGAGCAGATAAAGGCGGCGCGCCTGAAAGGCGGTCGGCCGCATGGCGCCGGGGCAGCGGCCGGGCGGAACGCCCGAGAGCCGCAGATCAAGCCGCCGGGTTGCCTCGGCCCGCCGAACCATCGCGCCGTCGCGCGGGATCACATAGGCGAGCGCCTGTCCTGCCCGCGGATCACGTATCCAGAGATGATGGGCGCCGCCACAATCGCCCAGGACGGCGTGGCACCCAAAGATCCCGCCCCGCTCGACTTTACTTCGTAAGCAAACGACCGGCGCGCAGCGCAAGACGCTTTCTCGTCATGTCCCTGCGGACCAAACGAGTCAGGCTGATCGGACGGGCCGATCCGACAATTCGGCAGTGGCGATCATTCGAGTGAATGCCGCCGCGCCGACCACGACCGAACCAATTGCGGCGAGCGCGATCTGCCAGAATCCCGACGGCATGAGGTGGCGCACGATGCCGTAGGTAGCGAGATAACCTGCCAAGGCAGCCGGAGCGACGAAGGCAAGCGTCACAGCAATCTTCAGCCAGGTCGGACGCAAGGCGATCAGCAGGAACCGGCCAATAGCAAGCGTTGCACCCGCCACGGTCAGTCCGACGGCAACGGAGCCTGCAATGCCCGTACCCGCCTGATGCGCCCATATGCTGACGCTGAGGCCGGCCATCACGGGTAGCGCGCTGACGGAAAGTGCGAACAGCAGCCAGCACAGCGCGCCAACGGCGGCGAGCGATGCGATGATAGCAATGACGATCATGGTGGTGGTCTCCGCGAAATCATGCCCAACGGGAGCGCCATCCACCACCACCTCGGCGCGGCCTGAAGTATAACGAGAAATTGCCTGTATCGGGAGCGGAATTCGTGCAGTTCGCCACTCCCGGACAAGCGTCCTGGCTGGTCACGTCGCGAAGGGATCGATTTCCGCGACGACTTCGGCATCGCCATCGAATTCGCTGGAGGGGACGACCGAGAGGGTTCCGTCTCCGGCGCGGAAGATGACAATTACGGCCATCAGAGAGTATGCGAGGCTTGAGGCGAAGGCTTGGGCTTGCGAGAGCGACATCGTTCCGGCTCCTGTCTTGGAGGCGGGGGACCGTCCCCCGCGCGACAGGCGCCCGATGTGTCCGGGCAAGGGCTGCAATCACCGCAGAGGCGCAGCCTCAAGGCCGCACGCCCAGCGTAGCGGACCCTTCACGGGTTGATGGCGTCAGGCCCTTGGCTGGGCCAAGGATCAGCGCTCAGGAAGCGGGGGTGGTGGACTGCAATTGGGACTTTCCTGCCGATGCCGGTGCAACCGTTGAATGTCATCTTATGCCGGAACCCGCCATTCCAAAGTCGATAAGCCGCTGGACGCCGCTCTCGAATCCGGCGGCATAACCGTCCGCAGGCCGCTCTCACATCCACACCATCTACATTAGATGTTTGGTCCCAGCATGTGATGGGTTGGCTGAACGATAAATGCTTGGGGCTTTGATTTCCAGAGTTCGTCGATAGCTTGGTAAGGCGTCCTGAACTTGAGAGCCTTGAGTTGCTTGGCGAAGTTGTAGGCGATCAGCCAGTCGCCGACGCGCCGCCAAGTGGCTTCTGCGGATCGTTCCGCAGCCTTTCGGAGCAGGTGCTTGAGCTTGGCGAAGACCTGCCCGATCGGATTGTGGTCGGCCCCTGCTGACCGACGGCGTCGATCCTCGCCTCAGACCTCAGATTGGCGTGCCACTCAGCCTGGCCAGCCGGGCAAACGTTGTGCCGACCGCACTCAGCGCATTGTCAGGCATGAGAATGCCGGCGGTGTCGGCGATCTCGGCGTTGTGCGCGTGGATGGCCTCCGCAGATATGCCCGCCGGGTTGTCGATGTCGATCCCTGTGGTTTCGCTGACCCGGGCGCGGGCGAAGTGTCCGCCACCGGCGATCAGTATTTCGCCGTTCCAGTCGCACCGGTCGCTTGCCATCCAGGTCACCGCAGGCGCAACCAGCGCCGGATCGATGTAGGGGCGCATCGCCTCGGGAAAAGTGCCCTCTCCCATGCGCGTGAGCGCGAAGGGTGCGATGGCGTTGACACGGATGCCGCGGGTCGGGGCTTCCAACTTCATCGCGTGGAGCAGGCCCATGACGCCCATCTTGGCCGTGCCGTAGGCCGCCGCATCGAGTTGGCCGTACATGCCGACCTGGCTGGTGGTCAGCACGATGGCACCCCCGCCCTGCGCCGCCATGTGCGTCCAGGCGGCGCGGCTCACCAGGTAGCTGCCAAGCACATGGACCTGAAAATGATCGGTGAAATCCGCCACGCTCGATTGCGAGAAGGTCAGCTTGCGCATCTGCCCGGCGTTGTTGACGACAATGTCGATCCGCCCCCAGCGCGAGACCGCCGCATCGACCATGTCGCGCGCATCATCGGCATCGGCCACGTTGCCGAGGTGCACGACTGCCTCGCCGCCATTGGCCGTGATCTGGGCGACAACGTCCTCCGCCGGCGTCGCGCCTTCCAGCCGGCCACCCGACATATCCACATTGGCATCGTTGACCACTACCTTGGCACCACGCCGCGCCAGATCGAGCGCATAGGCCCGACCGAGGCCGCGCCCCGCGCCGGTGACCAGCGCTACCTTGCCGTCGAAGCGGATTTCGCCGGTGCCGCTCATTCGGCGAGATATCCGCCGTCGACCGGCAGCGTCGTGCCGGTGACCCAATCGGACGCGCGCGAAGCAAGGAATTGCGCCGGTCCTGCCATCTCGGCCGGCTCGACCATGCGGCCCATCGCCATCTTGCCCACCAGCCAATCCCCGAACGAGGGATCGAGCTCGCCCGCGCCCAGCGCCGTGGCAAAGCCAGCCGGCGCGATACCGTTGACGTTGATGCCGTGGGGAGCCAGTTCCAGCGCGAGCTGCCGGGTCAGGCTGACGATCGCGCCCTTCGACGACATGTAGGCGGCGACTTGCGCCGGCCGCGCGCCGCGAATGCCCCATACCGACGCGGTGAACACGATCTTGCCGCACCCCGCCGCCTTCATCTTCACCGCCGCAGCCTGGGCCGTGATGAAGGCGCCATCGAGGTTGACCGCGTGAACCTTGCGCCAGTTGTCGAGGTCCATGTCGATGGCGGGGCCAGCCCGGCCCGCAACACCGGCGTTGATGAACACGGCATCCAGCTTGCCATGCTCCGCAACGATCGCGTTAGTCGCCGCCTTGACCGCGACCTCATCGGTAACGTCGATATGGGCGGTGTGGACCGTGAGGCCGGCAGACGCCGCCTCGTCCGCCGTCTGGGCCAGTCCCTCGTCGTTGACGTCCCAGGCAATGACCCGGGCCCCCGCCCCGGCAAGGCCCATGACGATGCCCTTGCCGATGCCGGCCCCGCCACCGGTGACGAGAATGACGTTGCCGCGAATGTCGAACAGATCGTTCATGGATAGGCTGCCCTTAGCGATCGTGGATACGGTCGAGGAAATTCAGGATGGCGCGGTTGGCCAGCTCGGGTGCTTCCAGGTTGGCGGTATGGCCGACGCCGGCGAACTTGTGCAGCGTCAGGTCGGATATCTCCATGACCATCGACAACACCCGTTCGAGCGGAAGCGGGACGTCCTCCTCGCCATGGAGCATGAGGACCGGCACCCTGATCTCCTTCAGGCGATCCGTGTAGTCCGCCTTGTGGGTCCAGCTTGTGCTTTGCGCCCACACCGCGCGGGCGGGGATCACAGTGGCCCAGCGGTCGATCCAGTGCTGCACCAGCGGCATGTTGTTCGCGTAAGTGGTCGATCCGAAGCAGAACGGGGCTGACCATTCGGCGATGTCGCGCGGCACCGGGCCGTCGATCTGCAACTCGTCGAACTTGGCCTTGAAGGCTTCCTTCTCATGGTCGGGATAATCAACCGCCATGGTATCGATGAAGATCACCGCATCGCAGCGATCCTGATATTTGAGCGCGAAGTTGATGGTGGAGAACGCGCCGACCGACATGCCGGCGGCCACGAAGGTTTCGATGCCCAGATCATCGGCAAGCCGGGCGGTATCGTCGGCCAGATCGTCGAGGCTGTGGGCCTGGGGATTGTCCTCCAGCAGCGCCCGGCTGTTCATCGAGATCACCCGGTATCCGCACTCGGCCAGGAAATCCATCTGCGGCGCGAACATCGTCGCGTCCATCAGCGTCCCGTGGTTGAGGATGATGGCGGGGCCGGAGCCCTTCTCGATGTAGCGTTCAAAACCGGCCATGCGCGACTCCTTATGATTGGCCCGATGGGTACAAGAACCCTGCCGGCTGGCACAATGGCCGGGCCGGCAGGGCGATCGCAGGTTTGGGTGGGATCGCGATCAGAAGTGGTAGCCGATGGCTGCCGTCAGCCAGCGCGGCGTGCCATAGGCGGATTCGGTGCAACCGCAGACCGAGGTCAGATCGACCTGGGTGACGAGGTAGCGCTTGTCGAAGATGTTGTTGGCGGTCAGCGTCACGTCCCACTGGCGCGATACGTCCTGCCAGCGCACGGTCGCGCCCCACAGGCTGTATCCGGGCACGTACTGGTTCGTGAAGTTCTGGTTGTTGGTGTAGAAGCCGGCGGTGTAATAGTAATTGCCGGAAAGCGTCAGATCACCCTGGGCGATGGCCCCCGGCAGAGTGTACGACACCAGCGCCGAGGCTTGGCTCTTGGCCGCGAACGGCGTACGCACGGTCTGGGGATCCAGCCCGTTCGCGACGGTCACGTCCTTGACCTTGGCGTTCAGCAACGAGCCCGAGAAATCGAACTGCAGGTTGGGCACCGGTTTGACCGTCAGGCTGCCTTCCACGCCATAATTGCGCGCGGGCTTGTTGAGCACGTAAGTGGTCAGCGCGCGCGAGCTGTAGGCTTGGTAGTTCTTGTAGTCATAGTAATAGGCCGCCGCGTTGAAGCGGGCCTTGCCGTCCCAGAACGTCAGCTTGGTACCCACTTCGTAAGCCAGCAGGGTCTCGTCACCATAAGGTATGCTGGCGTCGCCGATCGAGCTGATGGCAAGAAGGACGTTGTAGTTGCCGCTCTTGGTGCCGCGGTTGATGCCGGCGTAGACCAGCGCATCGGGATTGGGCATCCACTGCAGCTGCAGTTTGCCCGCCCACAGATGCTGGGTGCGCTTGTCGGAATAGTCTGCGCCGAACGAATAGAGGTAATCCGCCGGGTCAGTGTTGATCTCGTAAGGATCGGCATTGGTAAAGGCATAGGCACCGTAGAAGAAATTCTGCTTGTCGACGATGCCGCGCAGGCCTGCGGTGACAGAGATGGTGGGGGTAATCTTGTATTCCACCTGCCCGAACACCGAAGCCGACTGGGTGTGCAGCTTGGCGACGTTCACCGTGTCGATACCGGTGTCGGTCGCATCGAACAGGTCAGCGAAGAGCGAGCCGATCGGACCGACGAGGCCGACGTTGAAATTCGACTTGATGTCCAGCAGATAGATGCCGGTGGACCAATCGAGGCTGTCGGTAGAGCCCTGCAGGCGCAGTTCCTCCGACCAGTTGGTGGCACGGCCCTTGCTGCCGAAGTTCAGGAAGTTGGTCGGCGAGGCATCGGCGTCGAATAGCGTCTTTTTCCAGAACCGGCGGTAGCTGGTGACCGAGACCAGCTTGGCACTGCCCATGTCGTAATCGATGTGCAGGTTGACGTCGTTGCTATAGGAGAAATCGACGTTTTTCTTCGCCAGATCGGAGGAAATCTCGCGATCGCCGATGTCCGGCGGGGTATAGCCCAGTGCGTCCTTGTCGGTGAACACGGTGTCCACGATAACGCCGTCGGCGTTGGTCACGGCAACGCTCGGACGCTCGGCATAAGCGGCGGTCGAATAGCGCTGGCGATTGATGGAGCCCATGAGCCGTATGCTGAGATCGTTCGTGGGCTTGTATTCGAGCTGGAGACGTCCGGCGATGTTGCGCTTGCCGCCAAGGTCGGCACAGCACGGCTCAACGGTGGACGAACCGGCACCCGATGCGATGTCGGAAGCGGCCTGGTTCTTCCAGAACGCACCGTTGCGATCATAGAGGAACGAGACACGGGCCGAAAGGGTATCGCTGATGGGGCCGCCGACAGCCCCTTCGAGGCGCACTTGGTCGTAGCTGCCGTATGTCGCCTGACCATACCCTTCGAGCCGGTCGCTCGGCTTGTTGATGATATAGTGGACCAGACCACCGGTGGCGTTGCGCCCGAACAGGATGCCCTGCGGACCCTTCAGGACTTCCACGCGCTGCATGTCGTAAAAGCCGAAGTTCTGGCCCTGAAGGTTAGGGATGTAGCTGTCATCGACATAGACCGCGATCGGGCCCTCGGCGATTTCGGCGTAGTCGTTCTGCGTAACGCCGCGCATCGAATACTGTGCGTTCTCGCCACCCGAGCTGGACGAGATCGACACGCCCGGGGTTAGCCGGATGATGTCGGTGGAACGGGTAAGACCAAGGTCGCGCAGCTTGTCGCCGCTGACCGCCGTGATCGAGATCGGCACCTGCTGGAGGTTCTGCTCGCGCCTCTGGGCGGTGACGACGATATCGCCGATGCCTTCACTTTCGCTGCTGGTGCTTGCGGTCTCCGACGCAGTATCCTGTGCGAAGGCCGGGTTGACGACGGCCAGCGAAAGGCTGAGCGCCAGCGCGACGAGGCTCGGGGAAGGCAGGGAGCGCAAGGTAGCTAGGTTGGTCATAAACAATTCCCTCATGTCTGGTGCGGCCCAATCCCTCTCCGGTTGGTCCTTTGTGTTGCTTGCATTCATCAAAGAAAGGTCGTGATGCTGCGCGCGGTCAGTACCGATTGCGCGAAGATGATCTTGCGGCGAGCAAGGCGCAGTTCGCCGTCAACCCGGCGCAGCACGTCCTCGCGCACGCCGTGGTAGCTGTCCTCCTCAGTCTCCAGCCGCGAACGGAATAGGTAGAAGCACGAGCGCACCGGGATGTCCTCCGCGCCTTGCTCACCTACCTCGACGTTGGAGATCAGCCGGGTCATGCGCGAAGGCGGCACTTCTGCCCAGGCACCAGGAAAGCCGAGCCGGGCCACCCGCATGCCCAGCGTCGCGCGGGTATCGTCGAAGTAGGCGCTTTCATCCGCGGCAGCGACGTAGTGCCCGGCGCGATGACGCCGCTCGCGGCTTTCGACCACCGGGGCCCAGTAGTGGATGTCGTCAGTGACGAGTTCCAGCCAGGCCTTGTAATTTTGGGTATCGAGCAGCCGCGCCTCTGCATAGAGGAACTGCTGGGCTTCGAAGGTCAGCGCCATCCGGGCGAGCAGATCTTGCGAGGGCGCGCTCATCTGCTGATCTCCCCGGAGTGCGAGCGGCAGGCGGCGGGCACTTGCGGCGGCGGCGGGTCCATCGCCATCAGCTCGGCCCAGCGCGCGTACATGTTGCGCTGGTTGATGTCCGAACTCTTGTTGTCGATCCGGCCGGGAATGTCGTCGCGGGTATGTTCGTGGCCCATGCCCATCTGGTAATTGGCCATCAGCCCGCGCGCGGTGGGACTAAGCGAGGAATACGTGGTCTGCGACCAGTTATCCATGTCGTCCTGCTCCCAGGTCCCTGCCGGGCCCTGGCGCAGCATGCAGTGTCGGCGCAGCATGTCCTTCATCTCGGCTGGCATCGCCTTGTCGACGATGGTCAGGTCGCGCACTTCGGTCTTCAGCGGCCCGCGCGGGTGCCAGATGTGCAGCGAGGCAAACGGGAACTCGATCGAGAAGTTGGGAAAGATCGTCGCATGCACCGGGGTCAGCCGCGTCGCCCGCAATTCGCCGAGTTTGGCGACGAGCTGGTCCTGGATCGACTTCAGGTAATCGTCGATCCCGGCAAGGTGTCCGTAGCCGCCGCGTGCGTTGTCCTCCGATGCCATCCACATGCCCACGCCGTGCCCGTTGTCGAGCGCGGCTTGGTATCCGACCACGTCCTTGACCCGGCCGCCGGCACCTTCAAGCCCCGGCACCCGCATGATCGAGGCGTGCGTGGCCGCAGCATGATAGCTGTCGCCCACGAAATTCTCTGCGGCATGCTTCCAGTTGGTCGGAATGATCCACCGGCGCATGCCGCCGACCAGCTCGGTCCCGCCCTCGACCCGGTCGAGTAGGCAATCGAGATAGAAGCGCGCGTCGCCGAGAAATTCCTCGAGCGGCTCGACTTCGGGGTTCCAGCTCGCGAAGATGAGGCCCTTGTAGGTTGCGACCCGAGGGGCTTCGAGGAGGCCCCACTGGGTCGGGTCGATGCCGTGACGGTAATCCGCCTCCAGCCCCGGCACCACTTTCAGGGTGCCATCGGGATTGTACGACCAGCCGTGGTAGGGACACAGGAACAGCTTGGCATTGCCGCGATCGACGCGGCAGACGGTGCCGCCCCGGTGGCGGCACATGTTGAGCATCACCTTGATGCCTTGCGCAGTGCGCGAGACGATGACGGGGTCGGCCCCCATCCAGGTGGTGAAGAAATCGTTGGTCTCGGCAATTTCGCTCTCATGGCCGAGCGCAAGCCAGGTGCGACGGAAAATGCGATCCATTTCCGCGTCGTAGATTTCGGCGTCGGAAAAGATCCGACGGTCGATCAGCCCGTTTTCCAGGTCGACCAGGCGAGATACATCGAACGTCACGAAACCCCCGTGAATGTCGCACAAAGTGGTGGATTGTCGCCGCAGCTTTTTCGGATTGCTGCGGTTCGTGCTGAAAAGTTGTACGACAATTTGATCTGTGTCAACGACGTTTCTTGAGATTGTACGACAAACTTGATAGTCCGCATTCACACAGGAGTTGAAACGTGGCGGAAGCAGACCCGGGAATTGCCAGAAAAGCAGCGAATCCCACGCTTGCGCAGACGCTGGTCGAGCAGATCGAGCAGCGCATCGTGCGGGGGGATTATCGCCCCGGCGAACGGCTGGTGGAGGCGGAGCTGGCGGCCGATTTCGGCGTTGGACGGGGGAGCATCCGCGAGGCGCTCCGCCGACTCGAGGCGAATCGCTACATCCGGTTCGAGCCCAATCGCGGGGCCATGGTGTCCCGCCCGACGGCCAAGCAGGTGACCGACATGCTGCGCATCCGGGGCGCGATCGCCGGGCTTGGAGCGCGCGCGGCGGCGGAGCGGATCGCCCTGCCCGGCCACCGCGATACCATGCGGAGCTTGCTGGCCGGTATCGAGCAGGAATTGTCGGACATGCACCCGGCGCATCACCGCAAGGGCAATGGCCGCTTCCATCGCACGCTGAACGAACTGTCGGGGATCGAGGACATCGGCGCGCTGATGGATCAGGTTAACATCCCGATGCTCTACGAAATCTACTTCCGCGACCTCACCGAGGACCAGTGGCGCACGAACCTTGACGATCACTTCGACCTGGCGCGCGCGGTCCTTGCGGGCGACGGTGATGCGGCGGAGGCGATTGCCAAGCGCCACATGCACCGGATGATCGAACGCGCCACCCTGATCGCGGAACGCTGGGCGACCTGACCGGCCGGGGCCGTTACGCCGGCCGGTCAGGTCGCTGTTGCAGGAGCTTCAGGCCGCTTCCAGTTCCTCCGCCAACGCGGCGATGATGGCCGCGCCCATCGCCGTGGTCCCCACCGGCGTGCCGGCCCCCGCCACATCGGCGGTGCGCGTTCCCGTGGCCAAGGCGGCGGCGATGGCGCGATCCAGCGCGTCGGCGAGGTCATGCCGAGCCATCGAATGGCGCAGCAGCATGCCAAGGCTGGCGATCATCGCGATCGGATTGGCGATGCCCTTGCCGGCGATGTCGGGGGCGGAGCCGTGGACCGGCTCGTAAAGCGCTGCCAGCCGCCCCTGCGCATCGGGGGCACCAAGCGACGCCGATGGCAGCATGCCCAACGATCCTGCCGCCATCGCAGCCACGTCCGACAGCATGTCCCCGAACAGGTTGTCGGCGAGGATCACATCAAACTGCTTGGGCCGGCGGACGAGCTGCATGGCGCAATTGTCCGCCAGCAGATGGACCAGTTCCACCTGCGGATAAAGGTCGTGCTGCATCCGGCTGACCACCTGACGCCACAGCAGCCCGCTCTTCATCACGTTGCTTTTCTCGACCGAGGCGAGCCGCCCCTGCCGTTCGCCGGCGAGCCGGAAGGCGACGTAGGCGATCCGCTCGATCTCGTCCTCGTCGTAGACCTGGGTATCGACCGCGCGGCGGCGGCCGTTCTCCTGGGTGACGATTTCCTTGGGCTCGCCGAAGTAGACCCCGCCGGTCAGTTCGCGCACGATCATCAGGTCCAGCCCATCGACCAACTCGGGCTTGAGGCTGGAAGCCCCCGCCAGCGCCGGCGGGCAAACCGCCGGGCGCAAGTTGGCGAACAGGTCCATCTCCTTGCGCAGCCGCATGAAGCCGATTTCCGGGCGCAAGTGGTACGGCACATGATCCCATTGCTCACCGCCCACCGCGCCGAACAGGACGGTGCCGCAGGCCTGCGCCCTGGCAAGCGTAGCATCGCCGAGCGGGTGTCCGTGGCGATCGTAAGCGGTGCCGCCGGCAAGGTCGGCCTCGGTGCGGATATCGGTGAGGCCGGTGCGGTTGAGGAATGCGATCACCGCCTCCGCCTGCCCCATCACTTCGCCGCCGATGCCGTCGCCGGGCAGCAGGAGAACATCGAACGGCATCAGGCGTCTCCCTCGATCACCGGAAGGCTCAGCCAGCTGTCATATCCTCCGCCGAAATGGACGGTGTGCCAGCCGCGATTGACCTTTTCCTCAAACCCGATCGCCACATCCGAAGGCGGGATGGAGGTTCCCTGGATCACCAGCATCAGCGTCTCGCCCGCCTCGAACCGGGTCGAGGTGGGGTGGATTTCAACGGTCATCTCGGTCGGGACGCCGGCTTCCAGAGGGATCTGGCGCTTGTGCCTGAGGACGGGGCGGAACGACGTGCTCGCCTCCGACAACTCGCGATGCGAGGCGCGCAGCCAGCCGCGCGAGACGATGTCGTTCGGGTTATTGCCGCTCTCGCCAAGGAAGAACACCTCGTTGCCCTCGGCATCGAACTTCTTGAGGCCCACGAACAAGTCAGCATCGTCACCATCCTCGATCGAGAGCCACAGGTGCAGGTGGCTGTGGCCGACCAGATCGATGTCCCGATCGAAGCGGATGGAGAAGCTGGCCCGCCCGGTTTCGCTGTCATACACTTGGCTACCCTCGCCTCCCGGTGCCGCCGAACGCAGAGCGCCGTCGGCACCGAGGTGGAAGCGGGTCTGAACCGCCTGCGGCAAAGGCCAGCGCGGGCCGGTGACCGGAGCCCAGCGCGTGAGCCCGGAAAACACCTTGCCAAATACGCGCGGGGTCTCTTCCCAGCCGTTGTCGATGCCCTTGACGAAGTGGTCGAAGAACCGGCGCTGCAGCGCGAGACCGGACTCGTCGTAATAGGCCGCCCATTCGGGATCGCGGTGGATATACAGCCACTTGTCCGACGATCCGACCGTCATGAAGTTCTCGAAGGCATCGCGCGTGTGCTTGGCCTGATCCGAGATGGAGCCGCCGATCAGCGTCGGCACCGCCACGTCGGGCAGCATTGCCAGCATCTCCAGCTTCTCGGCATGATAGGGATCATCGATAAGGCGTGGCGCTCCGGCGATGTCAGTGAAGGCACGCATGCCCTCGGCGTGGACGGGATCGTTCAGCGAGGGGATCGTGAAATTCTCGAAGATCCAGCGTGACATATAAGTGTTCGGAATGCCGCCCAGGTAATCCGAACGGAAGCGGTCAGTGCGCGCGTCCCAGGGGTTGATCGCCACCAGCGCCGGCGGCCGCATCGCGGCAAGGAAATACTGGTTAGTGCCGAGGTACGAGACGCCCGAAGTCGCCACCCGACCGTTGCACCAGGGCTGCGCCCCGACCCATTCGACGATTTCGTAGAAATCCCGGAACGCTGGTATCGAGAACGGCTTGGCGACGCCCGGCGACTTGCCGAAGCCGCGCGCATCGACGTGGACCACACCATAGCCGTGCGGCACCCAATGCGCGGGATCGGGACCCTCGAAGGTCGCATCGTCGCTGAAGCGCATGACGCCGAGGTGAGTATTCTCGATCGGCAGGAACACGTCGTAGTGCTTCTTGTGCTCTTCCTTGCGATAGATCGTCATCGCGCAGATTACCGGCACCGGATCATCGCCTTCCGGCAGGTAGCAGTTGCCGGACAGCACCGTGCCGTCGGGCATCGGCACCGGAACATCAATCAGCCGGCGCATGCGCGGATAGGATGGGCCCACCGCCACATCGAAATTCGCCTGCCGCTCGAAAAATGGGCTCGCTTCGCCTTCAAGCACGGAAACTTCTCCAATCATGTACGACAATGATATTGCCTTCCGACCCAATTTCGAAGCTTATGCGCAAGACGTCAATATATTTGTCGTACAATTTTTGGATTAGCCATCAGTCCGTCGTCGGCGTCGCTTTCGCCTCACCGCTGAACACATGGCGGGCGATGGTGCGAAACAGATCGCCGGCAGCGCTGGCGTCATTGTCGCGCTGGCTCAGGATCACAGGGGACCGGGCTTGCCGATCGGCTAGCGGCACGTAGCGGATCTCGCCCCGGTGAAGCTGCTGCATCGATTGCGGCACAATGGCGATCCCGGCCTCTGCCGATACCAGCCCCAGCGCGGTCTGGATCTCGCGCACTTCGATCACCTTGGCAGGCGCCAGCCCATGATCGCGGAACAGGCCCAGCACCTGATCGGCATAGCTTGGCCGCGGCATCAGCGGATAAGCGATCAGCGGATAGCGGGCCAGAACTTCCAGCGTGACCCTGGGCGTTCGGTCAGCGTCGGCACCGGGGTCGGGGTCAGTCAGGGCCATGGCCACCGGAAGCGCTGCGACCAGCGGCTCATGCAGCAGGATTTCGCGGCGGATGGCGGCATCGTCGATCCGGACGCGGCCAAGGCCGGCATCGATCCGCCCGTCTTTCAGCGCGCCTACCTGTTCCAGTGTGGTCATTTCCACCAGATCGAGTTCGACGCCGTGCGACTGTTCGCGAAAGCGGCGCAGCGTCTCGGGCAGGCCGCCGTGCATGATCGAGCCCACCACCCCGACAACAAACCGCGCGGGCCCGGCGATGCGAAGCTGCTGCACCGCCTGGCGCATCTGCTGCACCCCGGCGAGGATCTGCGTGGTCGCCTGATAGCAGAGCCGCCCCGCCTCGGTCAGCCGCACCGGACGTTGTTCCCGCTCGAACAGCGCCGTGCCCAGTTCTTCCTCCAGCGCCCGGATCTGCCGGCTGAGCGCGGGCTGGGCAACGTGGAGCAGGCGGGCGGCCCGCGTGAAGCTGCGTTCGCGGGCGACCGCTTCAAAATAGCGCAAGTGGCGAAGTTCCATGATACCTTTCCGGCATAGAGGTAGATCGAGACAGCCTTAGCCCGGATGCCGGCAATCTCCTATGCCGGAGTGATGAAGCCGGATCGCGCAGCGCCTCGAATTTCGTCGATCGTGACCACGTTGGTCGATGTTCCCACGATCCGCCCGCACGTGCTCGCCATGGCGACGATGAAGGTCCAGACGATCTGCCTCGTGCAGATCGCATGCTCTGACGGCATCACCGGCCTGGGCGAGGCGACGACCATCGGCGGTCTCGTCTATGGTCCCGAAGCGCCCGAAAGCATCAAGCTGCTGATCGACACCTACTTTGCCCCCCTGCTGCACGACCAGCCTGCCGACCATCCGCGCAAACTGATGGCAGCGATCGACCGGCACATCGTCGGCAATGCCTTTGCCCGGTGCGCGATCGAGACGGCGCTGTTCGATGCGCAGGGGCAGCGGGCCGGATTGCCGGTCAGCGAACTGCTGGGTGGCCGCGTCCACGACCGGCTGCCCGTCCTGTGGACCCTGGCCAGCGGGGAAACCGCGCGCGATGTGACCGAGGCGCAGGAGATGATCGACCGGCGGCGACACAACGCCTTCAAGCTCAAGATCGGCAAGCGCCCCATCGCAGAAGACGTGGCCCATGTCGCCGCAATCAAACGCGCTCTGGGCGATCAGGCTTCGATCCGGGTGGACGTCAACATGGCTTGGGACGAGACTTCGGCACGCCGGGGCATCGCCATGCTCGCCGATGTCGGCTGCGATCTTGTCGAGCAACCGGTGCATCGCAGCAACCGCGCCGGGATGGCGCGGCTGCGCGCCGGTGCCCGCATCCCGATCATGGCCGACGAAGCGCTGCAGGGGCCGGCCAGCGCATTCGATTATGTCAGTGCGGCCGCCGCGGACGTACTGGCGGTCAAGATCGAGCAGTCCGGCGGCCTGTTGCCCGCCTGCGAAGTGCGGGCGATCGCCGATGCCGCCGACGTAGCGCTGTATGGCGGGACGATGCTGGAGGCGGCAGTCGGCACCGCCGCGTCAGCGCATGCCTTTGCCACTTTCCCGCGCCTGGCTTTCGGGACCGAACTGTTTGGTCCGCTGCTGCTGACCGAGGAAATCCTCGCCGAACCGCTCGAATACGCAGACTTCAGGCTGACCGTACCAACCGGGCCCGGCCTCGGCGTCCGCCTCGATGCCGATCGGGTGGCCTTCCATGCCCGTGACGCGCTGCGGCGCACCATCAGCATTCCCACCGTGCAGGAGAACTGAGCCATGCTGTTCATGGTGGAAATGGATGTGAACATTCCGCTCGATTTCGATCGGGCCGAGGCCGCGCGGATCAAGGCTGCGGAGAAGGCCTATTTCCAGAGCCTTCAGGCGGCCGGCACCTGGCGCCATATCTGGAGAAAGGCCGGCCACTATGCGAACGTCTCGATCTTCGCTGTCGATAGCAACGCCGCGCTCCACGACACGCTGATGGGGCTTCCGCTCTACCCCTTCATGACGATGAAGGTGACGCCGCTATGCCGTCACCCCTCGTCGCTCCACGACGACGACCGCTGACAGGCGACGCACGAGAGGCAACCAGAGAGATCATGGACACCAGCTTCGTAAAGACCCCGCAAATCCAGCAATTGCTCGACAAGGCCGCAGGTCTGCAGGAAAGCGGTGGCAACCCCCGGCTGAAGGCGATCGTCCGCGATCTGACCGAGGCGCTGATGGCCCTGATCGTCCGCCACGATATCTCGGAGAGCGAGTTCTGGCTGGCGATGAAGTTCCTTGGCGAAGGCGCGGGTGAGATCGGCCTGATCGTTCCCGGCTCCGGGCTGGAGCATTTCCTCGACCTCTACATGGATGCCAAGGACGCCGAGGCGGGCCGGAGCGGCGGCACGCCACGCACGATCGAAGGCCCGCTCTATGTCGCCGACGCGCCGCTGGTCGAAGGGAACGCCGATCTCAGTTCCGACCCCGATCCCGACGCACAGGTCCTGCACATGACCGGCACCGTGACCGGCCCGGAAGGCGAACCGGTGGGCGATGCGATCGTCCACGTCTGGCATGCGAACTCGAAGGGCTGGTATTCCCATTTCGACCCAACTGGCGAACAGACGCCTTTCAACAACCGCCGCCGCATCAAGCTGGCGCCCGACGGCCGCTATGCCTTTCATTCGCGGATGCCGAGCGGCTATTCGGTGCCGCCCGGCGGCGCAACCGACCAACTAATGCAGGCACTGGGGCGCCATGGCAGCCGACCTGCCCATGTCCACTTCTTCATCGAAGCGCCGGGCTATCGCACGCTGACGACGCAGATAAACTTCGGCGACGATCCCTTCGCCGCTGACGACTTTGCGTTCGGAACCCGTGAAGGGTTGCTGCCGGTGCCCAGCCGCCAGGGAGACAGCGCGTACATTGCATTCGACTTCCAGCTACAGCGCGCCGCCACCGCGGCCGAGCAGGGCTTTTCCGCGCGCAGCCGCGCCGAAGCCGGCTGAGCGGAGGGCAATCGCGCATGTCGAAAATCTATCCTTCACCTGCCGCAGCGCTGTCCGGACTGCTGCGCGACGGGATGACGATTATGTCCGGCGGTTTCGGGCTTTCCGGTAATCCCGAAAGCCTGATCCCGGAAATCCGGGCAAGCGGTATCCGCGATCTGACCGTCATCTCCAACAACGCCGGAGCCGACGGCTTTGGCCTGTGGATGTTGCTGGAGAGCCGCCAGGTCCGCAAGATGATCAGCTCGTACGTGGGCGAGAATAAGCTGTTTGAACAGCAGTACCTCTCATGTGATCTCGAACTCGAATTGAACCCGCAAGGAACCTTGGCCGAACGCATCCGCGCCGGCGGCGCCGGCATCCCCGCGTTCTACACGCGCACGGGCGTCGGCACCGTCGTGGCGGACGGCAAGCCGGCGGAAATCTTCGAGGGTGAGGAATACGTGCGCGAAACCTGGCTTCGGGCCGATCTGTCGATCATCAAGGCTTGGCGCGCCGATTCTGCTGGCAACCTCCGGTTCCGCAAAACCGCGCGCAACTTCAACCCCAACATGGCGACCGCGGGCAAGGTGACGGTGGCGGAAGTCGAGGAGATCGTCCCCGATGGCACGTTCGATCCCGACTGCATCCACACGCCAGGCATCTATGTGGATCGGGTGGTACTCTCCACCATCAACGAGAAGCGGATCGAAAAGCGCACCGTACGCCAGAGGGAAAGCGTCTGATGGCCTGGACCCGCGACGAAATGGCCGCCCGCGCCGCGCGGGAGCTACGCGACGGCTATTACGTGAATCTTGGCATCGGCATCCCGACACTGATCGCCAACCACGTGCCCGAAGGCGTCAATGTCACGCTGCAAAGCGAGAACGGCATGCTTGCGATCGGCCCGTTCCCGTTCGACGAGGACGTAGACCCCGACCTCATCAACGCCGGCAAGCAGACGATCACTGCGCTACCCACCAGCAGTTTCTTCTCCTCGGCAGACAGTTTCGCGATGATCCGCGGCGGCCACATCGACATGGCCGTGCTCGGCGCCATGGAGGTTTCGGCGGCGGGCGACCTCGCCAACTGGACGATCCCCGGCAAGATGGTGAAGGGCATGGGCGGCGCCATGGATCTTGTCGCCGGAGTCAAGCGCGTGGTCGTGGTGATGGAGCACGTCTCAAGGAACGGCAGCGCCAAGATTCTGCCGAAATGCACACTGCCGCTCACTGGCAAAGCATGTGTCGACCTTATCGTAACCGACATGGCCGTCATCGCAATCGATCGGACGAGTGGAGGGCTTACGCTGGTGGAACTGGCGCCGGGCGTCAGCGTCGGCGAAGTGATTGCCAAGACCGCAGCGCCCTTGGCTCTTTCCGCCAGACTTGAGGCACACGCCTGATGCCGTTCCTACAGATTGACGGTGTTCGGCTTTACTGGAAGCGCGACGGGCTCGATCATGCTCCGGGGCTGGTGCTGCTCAACTCGATCGGCACCGACATGGACTTGTGGGAGCCCGTCCTTGGGAATCTGAGCAAGAGCTTCGCCATCCTGCGTCTCGATGCCCGCGGGCATGGTGCTTCAGACGCGGTGCCGGGTGACCTCACTCTGGCCCGACTGGCACAGGATGTCCTGGCGGTCGCCAATGCCGGGGGCTTGGCCCGCTTCTCGCTGGCTGGCGTATCACTTGGCGGGATGATCGGGATGGAGCTGGCGCTGCGCACGCCCGATAGGCTCGACAAGCTGGCTCTCGTCTGCACCTCGGCCACGATGGACTGCAACGCATGGGCGGATCGCGTCGCGACCGTGCGCAGCCGAGGCATGGCGGCGATAGTCGATCTGGCAATGGGCCGCTTTCTTTCCAACGATGCCGATCGCTCCATAAAGGAAACCGTGCGCCGCCAGCTTTTGAGCATGGATCCACAAGGCTATGCAGCGTGCGGTGCCGCTATCCGCGACATGGACCTTGCCGGCCGTATCGCGGCCATCGCGGCCCCTACGCTGGTCGTCACGGGCCATCTTGACACCTCGACCCCGCTTTCCGGCCATGGCGAGTATCTGCTCTCCCATATCCCGGGAGCGCGCCATGTCGCGCTCGAAGCCGCGCACCTCGCGCCGTTGGAAGCCGCTGAAGCGCTGGCGCGCACTCTCACCACCTTTCTGAAAAGCTGACGATCATGCCCGAAGCTTTCCTCTGCGACGCCATTCGCACGCCGATCGGCAAGCTGAACGGTGCGCTTTCAACCATCCGCACCGACGATCTCGCTGCGCTGCCGCTCCAGGCGTTGATGGCGCGCAATTCGGCCGCCGATTGGAGCGCGCTCGACGACCTGATTATGGGGTGCGCTAACCAGGCGGGCGAAGACAATCGCAACGTCGGGCGTATGGCCGCGCTGCTGGCAGGCATGCCCGAGACCGTTCCGGGCATCACCGTAAACCGCCTCTGCGGCTCAGGGCTGAATGCCGTGGGCATGGCGGCCCAGGCGATCCGTAGCGGCGACGCCGACTTCCTCATCGCCGGAGGCGTCGAGAACATGACTCGCGCGCCCTATGTGATGGGCAAGGCACTGAACGCGTTCGACCGGGCACAGACGATCGAGGACACCACGCTGGGCTGGCGCTTTGTGAACCCGGCGCTGAAAGCCGCCTACGGTGTCGATACGATGCCGCAAACGGGCGAAAACGTGGCTGAGCAGTGGAAGGTCTCGCGCAAGGATCAGGACAAGTTCGCGCTGGCCAGCCAGGAGAAGGCGGCAAGGGCACAAGCAAGCGGACGTTTCGCCGCCGAGATCGTTCCGGTACCAGTTCCCCAGCGCCGCGGCGAACCCGTTCTGTTCGAGCACGACGAACACCTCCGCCCCACCAGTCGCGAGGCGCTGGCCGCGCTCATGCCGGTGGTGAAGCCGAGCGGCACGGTGACTGCGGGCAACGCCTCGGGACTGAACGACGGCGCTGCCGCCATGGTGATCGCTTCGGAACACGCCGCCAGCCGGCATGGCCTGATCCCGCGTGTCCGCATTGTCGGCATGGCGGCGGCGGGGATCGCTCCGCGCATAATGGGCGTCGGCCCCGTCGAGGCGGCCCGTAAGTTGCTTGCCCGACACAGCCTGAATCCAGTCGATCTATCCGTCATCGAGCTCAACGAGGCCTTTGCCAGCCAGGCCATTGCCACCTTGCGCGATCTTGGCATCCACCCGGCAGATCCGCGCGTCAATCCCAACGTGGGTGCGATCGCTCTTGGTCATCCGCTGGGCATGTCAGGAGCAAGGATCGCGCTCTCTGCCGCCGGGGAGTTGCAGCGCACGCGTGGCCGCCATGCCCTGGTTTTCCTTTGCGTCGGTGTAGGGCAGGGGCTGGCGATGCTGCTCGAGCGAACCTAATTCCGGGGCGGCGCGGCATGCGCCGACCGTGCTCGGCGGCAGGCCCCGCGAATGAGCAGAACGACCCGTCCGGCTCCCCTGCTCAGGCCAGCGACCCCCAACATTCATCCAGGAGGCCAGAAACCGATGTCTACGAGCGCTCATTCATCTATCGGATCGCGACCGATGGTCGTCGCCTTTCCGGTGTATGCCGCCGCCTTACTGCTGGGGGCGACGCTCGTCACGGTCCCTTCCAGCAGTGCCGTCATCATCGCCAGCCTCAGGCTGGATCCGGGCCGTTACGGCAGCGTGTTCATGGCCCAGCTTGTCGGCGCGCTGGTCTGCGGCGTCGGGCTGGCGGCGCTCGGCCGCAGGGTATCGCTGCACGCGACGCTGCTGCTAGCGATCGCCTGCCTTGCCGGCGCGCAGGCGCTGCTGGCGATCAGCCAGTTCGTCGCCCCGGCCACCGGCTACCTGATGCTAATGGCGGTGATGCTGTTGGTCGGCGGGGGCATCGGCATCGGCGGCGGCCCGCTCAACGCCTACCCGGCGCTGCTCTTCCCTCGCTTCCCGGGCTCCGCGGTGACGGCGGTGCACGTTGTCGCAGGGGTCGGGATGATGATGTCCCCACTCTACCATGCGCTGACCGCAAGCCTTGGCCACTGGGTCGGCGGGCTGCTCGGCCTTGCCGCATTCGGCGGAATGATCCTGATCGCTGCTGCATCAGCCCAGCTTCCGCTGGCGGCACCGGATGATACTGCCGATCACCAAGGCACCGGCTCGCCGGCGCGCGATGTGGCGACGTGGCTGCTGGTGGCTACGGCTGTCATCTACTCAATCGCTGAAGGCATATTCACCAACTGGACGATCCTGTACCTGCGCGGCAAAGCGATGGACGGTGCCACAGCATCGCTCGCGCTGACGGCCTTCTTGGGAGGGATCACCGCAGGTCGGCTACTGGCCTCGTTCCTCGCGATTAGCGTTCGCCCGCTGGTATTTCTCTACACGCTGCCGATCCTGATCGCCTTTGCATTCCTTGCGCTGCCCGACGTGAACTCGGCAGGCGGCGCGATTCTGGCATTCGGCTTCGCCGGTCTTGCCTGTTCGGCCTATTTCCCGATGCTCATTACTCACGCCGCAAGCGCCTATCCGGCAGCAATGGGCTGGATCGCCACTCTGATGATCAGCGCACAGATGGTCGGCATCGGAATCGGCACCTTCGTCGTCGGCGGGTTGGTAGGCTTGGTGCCGTTCGAGCGACTTTACCAGACATCGATAGCCTTGCCGATCGCCACCCTCGTCCTGCTGGCGCTCGCTTCACGGGTGCGCGAGGCGAAGCGTCAAATCGCGATGCCAGCTTGACCGCAGCCATTTTCCCCCGACCGCAAGGCGTCAAATTCGCCGAATTCCGCCCAGAGCTCGTAACGGCAAGGCAATGCTGGTGTCGATGTAGGGCCGTCAACAAACCTGTTCCCAATGGCAAGTTTCGTATCACCCGGACATTCAAAACCTTACCGGGAACGACGTGAATTGGTCGGGAACTGTCACTTCCGGCAAGCACAGGCACCAGGTCCATAGCCGCCAACATTGCCGACGTTCCCGGACCCAGGCTGGCTCGTCGGATTCCGCCATTGTGCTTCCACCGCGATTTCTCCGATAAAGGGTGGATGGCTCCCCTGCACCCAATCTCCGATCCAGCAGTCGCTATGCGCCATTCGCCGATGTTGCGCGCCGTTTGCCTGACACTTGATTATGTGCTCGAGAAAGGACCGATCGGCCTGACGGCAACGGGCGCGCTGAAGCGATATTTCGTCGAATGGGCAGCAGCGGAATTCGATTGGCCTTTCTACACCACCGAAGATCTCTATGCTGTGAATAAGGTCCTCAACGAATGCGACTTCCCGCCGTTGATGATCATGCATGACCTGCTGCTGAGCGCAAAACTGGCGGGGCGCAGAAATGGTGCCCTGCATATGACACGGCTTGCGAGACAACTCAGGGCCGAACCCGCAGCATTGTGGTCACTGCTTGCCCAGCAGTTTCTCTTCGCCACCGATCACACCGGTTACACGCGGTACGGCGATCAGCCGATGGGAAACTGGGACATCTTTCTGAACGTCATCAAATGTCGAAGCCCAGCATGGCCTGAGCGAGGACCGGCTCAGTCTGGTCCTGTACGGCCCCGGCGAAGGGCAAGGCTGGCGTGACGAAATTCGGATGAAGGCGGCACTCTACATTCATGTGCTCCGCCCGCTGTGCTGGATGGGACTGCTCGAAGAGGTCCGTTCCGGGGAAGGCTTCAAGCGCGATGAGACCTACTTCAAGACCGCGCTCTGGCACGAGGCCTTCAAGTTGGAGACGGACGTCCATCTCGACCCGGTGACGCAGCACTGACAAAGGCTCCAGCGCATTCATGTGAACCGCAAGACCGGAATGCCGAGCTTTCTCGCCTTGTCGGCAAGGTTTTCCTGAATTCCCGTGCCGGGGAAGACGATGACGCCGATCGGCAGCACGTCCAGCATCTGATCGTTGCGCTTGAAGGGCGCAGCGCGGCCGTGCCTGGACCAGTCCGGCGCAAAACCGATCTGCGGCACGCCGCGATGATCCGCCCAGCGCGAGGCGATCTTTTCGGCGCCCTTGGGGGACTTGCCGTGCATCAGCACCATGTCGGGATGCCGGGCGTGGACCTGGTCGAGCTTGGTCCAGATCAGCTGATGATCGTTGAAATCAAGGCCCCCGGTGAACGCGATCTTCGGACCGGTAGGGAGCAGGACCTGCTGCTCGGCGCGCTTCCTGGCGGCGAGGAAATCGCGGCTGTCGATCATCGCCGAGGTGAGATTGCGGTGATTGACCCTGGAGCCGCTATGCGGGAGCCATGGCTTGCCGGCGTGACGCTCGTAGTGATCACCGGCCTGGTCGCGCATCAGTTCGAAGGCATCCTGACGTTCGACCAGCGTCCTGCCCTCGGCGACCAGGCGCTCGAGTTCGACCGACCGGACTTCGCTGCCATCCTGCTCGCGCTGTGATCGGCGCTGCGCCTGCTCGTTGTCATCGAGTTCGCGGCCCATGCGTTCGGCAGCGCGGTGGAAGAGATTGACGGTCGACCACAGGAGATCGTCGAGATCGGGTTCAAGCCGGGTATCGGTCAAGGTGGCAATGAACGCATCGAAGATGTCGGCGACGGCCCCGGCGAGCAAGTTGCCTTCCGGCAGCGGGCGCGGGTCGGGCTCGTCGGCAAAGGGGTGCGCCGCCGAGAGTGCGGCCACCATCGGCATGGACGGCAAGATTGAGCGGAGCGACAGCATGGTCTCGATGCCTTCACCGGCAGTCATGGCCGGGCCTGCCTCGCCGAAGCGGACGGCGTTCCCCAGAAGGTCACCCATAGCCCGGCGCGGTGTCTCGATCGGAGCCTTGCCAAGCGTCGCCTCGCTGAAGCCTGCCGGATCGAGCCATGTTCGGTGCAGACCGGTCAGCTTTCCGCTGAGGTCAGTGACGGCCGCGAGCATCGCGGGCCGCATTTCGGTGGGCGCATGCTCGTCGGGCCGATAGTAGCAGCGCGGATGGAAGCGAAGCGCACTGGTCCCCTCCAAGCTGGTGATGCCACGGCTGCGCAAGTAGCTCTCGGCGAGTGTGCCACTTATCGATTGTCCAATGGCAAAGAGTCGGCGCGCCGCGCCGGGTGATCCGGATGGTGGCTTCGGTTTTCGCCGCGAACGCACGTTCGACTGCGGCTCGGGTGGTGGGAGGCTCAAGAAACGGCAGGCTTCCTCGGCAACATCCCTGAACGCGGCAAGGCCGCAAGTCTCTCGGATCACGTCGAGCAGGTCGCCATGCTCTCCCGTTGCCGCGTCGGTCCATTTGCCCGCCATGCCCTTGGCGCTGTCGTGCAGGCGGACGAACATGGATCGCCCAGGCGTGTTGCGAACGTCGCCGACCTGCCAGTAGTTGCCCTGTCGCGTGCCGCTGGCGAGATAGTACCTGCAGACATGCTCGGCCCGGTCGACAAGGGCGCGGGCGAGATTATGGGCGTCGCGGGCCATGGGGTCTCCTCCATGAGAAAAGGCCCGGCGGGCCAGTTTTCGCGAGTTACGGCAAACTATTCGGCGGCTATCGCGTGAACTTCTACGTCGGCGGGTTCATTGTCGCCGACGGGCTCGACTTCGCCCATATCCGTTTTGCCGCCGTCCTCCGCCGATTGTGCGATCCCCGCGCTTTCATCGCCGGATTGGTCCGACGACGTCTCGCCAGCTTCAGCGTGGACC
Organism: Novosphingobium colocasiae; assembly: GCF_014652555.1. Taxonomy (GTDB): domain Bacteria; phylum Pseudomonadota; class Alphaproteobacteria; order Sphingomonadales; family Sphingomonadaceae; genus Novosphingobium; species Novosphingobium colocasiae. The sequence continues at coordinate 133,582 of NZ_BMZA01000006.1, read as the reverse complement.
GTGCGAAGCGGCTCGGGCAGCCAGCCGGTCTCCGCCAGCAGCGCCTCGGCATGCGATGCCATGTCGCCCTTCTTGAGATGGGCGATCCGATCGGCGGCGTCCTGGCCCTTCGCTTCGGCGACCGCCTGCAGGATGCGCGCCTTGGTCACCCTGCCGAAGAAGGTATCAACGCTGGGGCGCCAGTCTGCGGCCGCCATGTCGAGATCGACGGCCCTGGCCAGACGATCGGCATGGGCGAGCGCGCGCGGCCTACGGTTCCAGGCTTCGTGGACCGCATTTATCGAAAGGCTGACGACGTGGGCGAAGAGCGCTGCCCGGCGCGTATCGTCCCAGGCGCCAAGAGAATCCCACAGATCCTCCGATTCCTTGGGAAGGGCCGCTGCCCAGCGCTCGTGCCGCTTGGAGATCGCCTCGGCGCAAGTGCTGTCGTTCAATCCCGGCGCCTGCGCCCCGAAGCTGACGCTCTTGAGATCGAGCTCGAGACAGCTGTCCGAGCCGTAGTGATAGAACACCTTGAGCGTCAGTGCGTGAAGCGCGGCGAGGAAGGCCGTCTCGGGCCGTTCGCCAAGCGCCTGGCGCAAGCCGAGCGTGCGGTGCGCGGTCAGCTCGGTCAGCAGCCGGTCCGGGATCGGCGTCAGGCCTTCGTCCTCCTCAGGCTCAATCGGCGCCTGCGCAACTTCGGCGGTGACGAAGCCGTCATCGGCGCGACTGGCCATTGCCGCAGTAGCGTCGGCGGCCCCGGCTTCGTCGCCTTCCGGTTCGATCGGCTGCTCGTCCTCGGGACGCACATAGCCGCGCTCGACACGCAAGGTGCCGGAAGGCGCAATGCTGATGAAGGCGCCTGCCCGCGCGACATCGTCCGGCTCGAACCGCATCGGTCGCGCTTCGAAGCCTTCGAGCGCCGTCTCGATTTCACCCAGGCGCTCGTCGATGTCGTCGGGGAGTTCGTCGGCCTCCGAATATTCTTCGGTCAGCCGGTCGAGTTCGGCCTAGAAGGCATCGCAGGCCTTTTCCTCCTCATCCGTCAGTGCGACGGGTTCGCCGCGAAGCTGGCGCAGCCCGTGAGTGTGCCCGTAGGGGAAGTCGGGGGCGACCTCGATCCACTTCCAGCCTTCCGCGGCGATCGCGTTCGCTTCCTCATTGAGCCGCTCGGTCACCATCATGTCGACCAGGGCAACGTCCTGGAGCCAACCGCCATCGTCACCCTGGAACAGGTCGCGCATCACGCATCCGCCGGCCTCCACATAGGCGTCGAGGCCGATGAACCGCGCCCGCTTGTCGCAGGCCCGCACGGCGCCTTCGGTCAGCATACGCCGGATGGCATAGGGCTGCTTGTCGTAGGACTGGCTCAGCCGGTCGAAGACCTGCTCCTGACGCTCGTGGTCACTCGAGACGGTGAAGGCCATGAGCTGGTCGAGGGTCAAGCCGTCCTCGGCATAGACGTCGAGCAGCCTTGGCGAGACCGAGGCGAACTTCAGGCGCTGCTTGACGACGTTAACCGAGACGAAGAAGGCAGCGGCGATTTCCTCCTCGGACTGGCCCTTCTCGCGCAGCGCAAGGAAGGCGCGGAACTGGTCAAGCGGATGCAGCGGCGCGCGCTGGATATTCTCGGCCAAGGAGTCCTCCTCGGCGATCCCGTCCTCGCGCACCACGCAGGGCACGGGCGCGACCCGGGCGAGACGCTTCTGCTTCACGAGGATTTCGAGCGCGCGGTAGCGGCGACCGCCAGCCGGGATCTCGAACATGCCGGTCTCGGCTCCGGCGTCGTCGGTGACGGGCCGGACGCTGAGGCCCTGGAGCAGGCCGCGTCGGGCGATGTCCTCGGCCAGTTCCTCGATCGAGACGCCGGCCTTGATCTTCCGGACGTTCGACTGGCTCAGCAAGAGCTTGTTGAAGGGAATGTCGCGCGAGGACGACAGGGTGATCTTCTTCGCAGCAGTAGCCATGACATATACTCCGCGACGGGCGGTCGGGAGCCTCTCTCTCTCGGCCTTCAACCCGTCACGAAGCGAAGCGCCGCCCTCTTACTCGAGGACGGCGCCGCACGAACGAAGGCAGAAGGCAGACGCACCCGCCGACGCCCGGAGACACAGTCGTTGTGCCTCCGGCTTCCGGGTTTCAGGTCACGCGGTCGAACAGCTTCTTCGCCCGCGCCTCCATGTCGAGCCGGGCATCCTGATGGGCCTTGTCCCGCGCCACCGCCGTGATGCCCTGCACGAAATCGAAGACACTCGAGGGCGGATGACCTTCCTCGGCAAGCACGGTGCCGATAATCCTTGCGGTATCGGCCTTCGAGAAGCCGCGCTTGCGCAAGAAATCCGCGCGGTCCTCATCGCTTCCGGCGACGACGCGCTCGCGCGCTGCTTTGATGCCGTTGACGAAGGGCAAGGGCGAGGAATCGGCAAAGCGGGTCAGCGCCGGAGCCGCTTCATGGGCGAACCGCGAGGCGGCATATTTGGAATGCCGGATCGTGATCTCCTCGAATTGCTCGACGCCCCACAGGTTGCGGTTCTGGCACACGGCACGCAGGTAGAAGCTGGCGATGCCCAGCGTCTTGGCGCCCACTTCCGAGTTCCAGCAATAGAAGCCCCGGAAGTAGAGATCGGGCGATCCGTCGGGCAGCTTGCCGGCCTCGATCGGATTGAGATCGTCGACGAGGAACAGGAAGACATCGCGGTCCGAGGCGTAGAGCGTCGTCGTGTGTTGGGTGACGTCGACGCACGGATTATAGATGCCGGTCGACCAGTCGAGCACGCCGGGTACTTTCCAGCGGGTATCGCCCGTGCCGTTGCCGGCGATGCGCTGTACCGCCGAGACCAGTTCGTGGTCATGGATGCGCCCATAGTCAGGGCCGGTGACGGCGCGCAGTTCGGTCCGGCCATCGTCGGTCTCGAGCGTCTTCACCTGCTCCGCACGATGCGAGGTCAGGCCATATTGCAGGTTGATCCCGGCAAGCGGCGCGGGAAGCTGGCGCAGGTAGGCCGCCGGCGCGCCGACCAGGCTGGCAAGTTGGCCGAAGCTCCAATGGGTGGGCGCAACTGGCCGGTCCGAGCCGGGCAGCATCAGGGCGAGGCGTTCGGCATCGTCGCGGCTCGCTTCCACCCTGATCGCCGCGCTCTCGACCGTCCGCGTCCGGCTGCGCTCGGCGCGGCCATGGACGGCGGCGAACAAGTCCGACAGCGAGAGATAGCGCTCATCGGCCGGGCGGGAAAACCACTCCGAGGACACCCGTCCGACGCGTTCTCCCCGGCTCACATCCACCTTGTAGCCGCCAGCGCCTTCGCGCGCGGCGTCCAGAACTTGCACCTGGGTCATGGGACATCTCCATGACGGGTGCCGGGAGCCTCTCTCCCAGACCTTAACCCGTCACGGAATTCCCTCGGACCTCTACCTCTCGCGGGATGAGACCGCACCCTTCGAAAGACGTGACGCCGGAGCGGCGCACCCCGAGGCGACCTCTAATCGCGCGCGAGCGGATCGCCGGGAAAAAGCCTCGGAATGGTTGGTGTCTCGGGCGGATGCGGTTGGAAAGGCCCGCCGATTGCACGCCGGAGATGCCCGAGAATGCGGTCCCGGCATATTACGTCCTTATTACTTTGCCCTTTTGACAGGTGCGCGTAATAAGATTTTCCGCCTCAGCGAATTTCTAAATATCTGATTTTCGGAGGAAAACTGGAGCGGGCGAAGGGATTCGAACCCTCGACCCCAACCTTGGCAAGGTTGTGCTCTACCCCTGAGCTACGCCCGCTCTGACGTCTCGAACCGCGCGGGCGAAGCCGGCGGGTCCGGGGTGGAGGCGCGCCACTAGCAGTCGATTCCGAACCCGGCAAGAGGGAAAACGACAAAATCGCGCGCTCGCCCGCAGCCCCCCGTGCAATTGTCTTTTGACCCTTCACAAACGGCCGCGCAGGACCGATTTACAGCAGGGCCAGCGATCTTTTGCGGGCGGTAATGACGGGAGCATGGACTTTGGCCAGCATGGGGCTGAACCTCGACGAGCAGAAGGCGGTGGATCGCTTCCGCAAGAATGTCGTCGAACCCTCGATGACGCAGCTCGTCATCCTCGATTTCTGGGCCGAATGGTGCGGGCCGTGCAAGGCGTTGACGCCGGTGCTGGAAAAGGTCGCCGCCGACTATGCCGACAAGGGCGTGATCCTCGCCAAGGTGAATGTCGACGAGGACCAGTTCATCGCCTCGCAGTTCCAGGTGCGCTCCATCCCCACCGTCTACGCGCTGTTCCAGGGGCAGCCCGTGGCCGACCTCACCAGCGCCCGCACCGAGAGCCAGCTTGCCGGGGTGCTCGATCAGTTGCTGGCCAAGCTGCCGGTGCAGGCCGGGCCGCCCGCCGCCGATCTCGCCCCGCTGATCGCGATGGGCGAGGAAGCGCTGGCCGGGGGCGATGGCGAGCGGGGGGCGAGCATTTTCATGCAGATCCTCGACATGGCACCGGACAACGCAGAGGCCGCCGCCGGGCTGCTGCGCGGGCTGGTCATGGCCGGACGGCTGGACGAAGCGCAAGGCGTGCTGGACCAGCTTGCGCCCGAGATGGCCGGTGACGCGCATATCGAACGCGCCCGCGCGGCGCTGGAACTCGCGCGTGCAAAACCCGCCGATGCCGAGCTGGAGAACCTGCGCAAGGCTGCTGCCGAGCGGCCGGCCGACATGGACGCGCAGTTCGCGTTCGCCAGTGCCGCTTTCGCCAGCGGCGAGCGCGATGCCGCCGCCGACACGCTGCTGGCGATGATCCGCGCCGATCGCGAATGGAACGAGGGTGCCGCCAAGGCCAAGCTGCTGCAGATCTTCGAGGTGGTCGGTCTGGAAGACCCCTGGGCGACGACGACGCGGCGCAAGCTGTCGACCATCCTGTTCGGCTGACGCGGGTGGCGCGCGTCTCGATCTTTCCGCTGTCCGGCGCGCTGCTCTATCCCGGGCTGCAACTGCCGTTGCACATCTTCGAGCCGCGCTATCGGGCGATGATCAGCGATGCCCTGGCGCGCGACCGGCGCATCGGCATGATCCAGCCGGTGCGCGCGGAGGAAGGCGCGCCGCTGTTCGCGGTGGGGTGCCTGGGCCGTATCCAGGATGTCGAGGCGCTGGACGACGGCCGCTTCAATATCGTGCTCGAAGGCGAAAAGCGCTTCCGCGTCCTGCGCGAACTGACCGTGACCACGCCGTTCCGCCAGGTCGAGGCGGAACTGCTGGAGGAGGACGAGAGCTGCGTACTGGCTCCGATCGAGCGCGCCAGCTTCGAGCGTGAGGCGCGCCGGTTTGCCGATGCGCAGGGCTATTCGATCGACTGGGATCAGGTGTCGCGGCTGGATGACGTCGCGCTGATCAACGGCGTCTCGCAGATCGCGCCGTTCGATGCGGCGGCCAAGCAGGCGCTGCTGGAAGCGGAAACGATATCGGTTCGCTGCGAGCTGCTGGTCCAGCTCATGCAGTTCTTCGGCCACCGCGTGGATGACGATGACGAGGACGGAGTGACGCTGCAGTAAGGCCGGAAGGCCTGATCTTGACCTTCGTCTCTGGCCGGATCCTGTTCGTGTCGAGCGAAGTCGAGACACCCGGCGCGAGCATGTCTCGACTTCGCTCGACACGAACGGGGCAGGGCAAAGGGTGCAGTCTTCCGCACCCTACGTGCGCAGCACCACTTTCACGCCGTCGATCACATATTGCGCCGCCAGCGCGGCCAGCAGGACGCCGAGCAGGCGGGTAATGACCGCTTCCACCTTGTCGCCCAGCACCCGCATCAGCGGGCCGGCGCTGGCGAGCGCGAGGAAGCTCAGCACCATGACGCTGGCCATGGCCGCCAGCACCGTCAGCGATTGCGTCAGACCCTGCGCGCGCGCCGACAGCAGCATCATCGTCGCGATCGATCCGGGCCCGGCCAGCATCGGCATGGCCATCGGGAACACCGAGACATCCTCTACCTCGGGCGTTTCGGTGTTGTGGGCCCGGATCTTTTCTGCGCGCTGTTCGCGGCGCTGGGTGCGCTTTTCGAACACCATGTCGATGGCGATCATGAACAGCATGATGCCGCCGGCAATGCGGAACGCGTTGAGCTCGATGTGGAGGAAATTGAGCAGATCCTCGCCGAACAACGCGAAGAACAGCAGGATCGCGGCGGCGATCAGGCAGGCCCGTGCGGCCATCGAAACCGACTGGCTGCGGCTCGCCCCGGCCGACAGCCCGGCATAGATCGGCGCGCAGCCCGGCGGATCGATGATCACGAACAGGGTGACGAAGGCCGAGGTGAACAGCTCCATCATCCGGCCGGTGCCGCCGCCACTTGGGTGCGCAGCACCTCGACCATCGCCCCGCCCTTGCGCAGGGTGACGGTGAACAGCCGCGCGCCGTTATCGGCGACAGACCATTGCCAGCCCAGCGTGCCGTCGCGCGATGTGCCGCCGCCGGTCTTGCCGGGCGGCTGCGGCGGGGCGTCGTCTTCCGCGGTTTCATCGCCGGGCGGCGGGCCGGTGCGGCTGCCGCGTGCCGGGCATTCGCCGACGCTGGCGTGGAGCATGTCGTCGGGCGCGCTCGGCGCGGCGGCACTGTCGCCTTGGTCGAGCAGCCACAGATAGCCGCCCTTGCCCCGGCCCTTGCTCTGCCGCTGCCAGACCGTGGTGAACCAGCCGGTGGTCCCGTCAGGCCGCTGCCAGGTGCCGCGGGTGACGCCCAGCGTGCCGTCGCAGCTCATCCACACGGTGTCCGGCTGCCATTGCAGCGCGGTGGCGGGGTTGGCGCGGTCCTTGAGCCAGGCACGCGCCAGCACCGGCTGCGGAGTGAACATCACCGCACCGTCGGCGGCAAATTCGCGAAAGGCGGTCCACTGGCCCTTTTCCCGCGCGGCGCGGGCGAAGGCGATCTCGGCGGCGACGAGCGCGCTCGGATTGGCGGTGCCCGCTCCGGCCCGGCCCGGCGGGCGATCGCGGGCGGCGGCGGGCGACGCGGCGAAGGCAGCCGCGCAGGCGAGCGCCAGCGCGAGCGGCCCGGCGCGCTTCACAGCGCGCTCTCGTCCAGGACAACGCCGGCATTGCGGTGCGCGGCGACGAGGGTGTTGCGCAGCAGCACCGCGATGGTCATCGGCCCGACCCCGCCCGGAACCGGGGTGATCGCTCCGGCGACGGTGCTGGCAGAGGCATAATCGACATCGCCGACCAGCCTGGTCTTGCCCGGTTCGGCCGCCGGGACCCGGTTGATGCCGACATCGATCACGGTCGCGCCGGGCTTCAGCCATGCGCCCTTGACCATTTCCGGGCGGCCGACCGCTGCCACCACGATATCGGCGCGGCTGACCACGGCGGGCAGATCGTGCGTGCGGCTGTGCGCCACGGTGACCGTGCAGCTTTCCGCCAGCAGCAGTTGCGCCATCGGCTTGCCGACGATGTTCGAGCGGCCGATGACGACCGCCTCCATGCCCGCCAGCGAGCCCAGCCGGTCACGCAGCAGCATCACGCAGCCCAGCGGCGTGCACGGCACGAAGCCGGGCATGCCCGTGGCGAGCCGGCCGACATTGACGACGTGGAAGCCGTCCACGTCCTTGTCGGGATTGATCGCGGCGATCACGGTCTGCTCGTTCAGGTGCGCGGGGAGCGGCAACTGGACGAGGATGCCATCGACGGCCGGATCGGTGTTGAGCTGCGCGATCAGCGCCAGCAGGTCGGCCTCTGTGGTGTCGGCCGGCAGCTTGTGTTCGAAGCTGGCCATGCCGCAGGCGACGGTCTGCTTGCCCTTGTTGCGCACATAGACCTGGCTGGCCGGGTCTTCGCCCACCAGCACCACCGCCAGCCCGGCGGGGCGGCCCGCCGCTGCGGTGAACGCGGTGGACGCCACCGCGATACGTTCACGCAGGCCTTCGGCGAAGGCCTTGCCGTCGATCACCTCAGCCATAATAGACCATCGGTTCCAGCAGCTTGACGATCACCGTCAGCCCGATCAGCAGCACCATCGGCGAAAAGTCGATCGCTCCGGTATTGGGCATGATCCGCCGGATCGGTGCCAGCAGCGGATCGAGCAGCGCGTTCAGCGCGCGCCAGATCGCCGCGACGAAATCGTTGCTCATGTTCACGACGTTGAAATTGATGAGCAGGGCCAGGACGAACTGGACGAGGATGATCGTCTGGAGGACCTGGATAAGATAGATGAGGGCGTTGAACAGACCGCCGAGCATGAAGGACGTGCCCTTTCACTGGGAATAGGCACCGGCTGATAGCCGAGGCGGCCGGGTCGGGGCAAGAGCGCGAGGCGATTGCCCGCGATTACGACCTAAAGCAGCGTTGACGTCCGCTCGATCCGCCAGTTGAGCTGTTCCTCGCTCGCCCCGGGCACGTCGTTGACGCGGCGCAGGACGATCGTGCCGCGCTTCGACGCGCGACCGTCAGCGAAATCGACCACCAGCGGCGCTTCGTAATAGAGCGAGCCCGCCGCGCCTTCGACATCGCCCTTGCCCACTGCCAGCTTGGGCCCGGCGGCACCGCCGAATTCGGCTTCCAGCTTGGCCGGGGTCATCTGGGCATCGAGGCTCCACGCGCGGGCGGCACTGGCCCAGTCACCGATGCGGATGGCGTTGGTGTAGTAGCGCAGCAGGCGTTCGGGGTCGGCGCGTTCGCGCAGCGCGCCGCTATCGAGCCCGGTGGCGATGGCGCTGCTGCCGGTCCCGCTCGGATCGCCCGAGGGCAGCGCGGAGGGCGCATCGGTTTCCAGCAGGCCGACCGCATCGCCGCTGGGTGCGGCCGCAGGATCGCCGCCGCCGCATCCGGTCAGCAGCAGCGCTGCGGCGGCAACTGTAGCCGACAGGGCAATGCGCCGTGGCGGACGTGCAGTGTCGATGCGCATGGGTTTCAGGATGCCTTTCAGTCTCGCCTGCTCCGTACCGTCCCCTTGCGGGCAATCGCCCCCGGGAACAAGGATTTATCCCGCACGGATCAGGGTACCGGCCCCTTCCTGCGTGAAGATTTCCAGCAACATGGCATGCGATACGCGCCCGTCAAGCACGACGGCCGCCTCGCACCCGGCATCGACCGCGTGGATGCAGGTTTCGAGCTTGGGGATCATCCCGCCCGAGATCGTCCCGTCCTGCCGCAGCGCGGCGATATCGGCGGGCCTGAGGTCGGTCAGCAGCTCGCCCTGCTTGTCGAGCACGCCGCGCACGTCGGTCAGCAGGAACAGCCGCGCCGCGCCCAGCGCGGCGGCGATCGCCCCGGCCATCGTATCGGCGTTGACGTTGTAGGTCTCGCCATCGGCTCCGGGTGCGATCGGGGCGATCACCGGGATCATCCCGGCGGCAGAGATCGTCTCGATCACCGTGGTGTCGATCCGGTGCGGTTCGCCGACGAAGCCGAGATCGACGACCTTCTCGATGTTGCTGTCCGGGTCCTTGCTGGTGCGTTCGACCTTGCGGGCGATGGCGAGGCCGCCGTCCTTGCCCGAAATGCCCATCGCCTTGCCGCCGGCTTTGGCGATCCAGCCGACGATTTCCTTGTTGATCGCGCCGCACAGCACCATCTCGGCCACTTCGGCTGTGGCCTTGTCGGTCACCCGCAGGCCGTCGATGAACCGGCTTTCCACGCCCACCTTCTTGAGCATCGCGCCGATCTGCGGGCCGCCGCCGTGGACGACCACCGGATTGATGCCCACGGCCTTGAGCAGCACGATATCCTGCGCGAAATCGTGCGCCAGGTCGGGATCGCCCATCGCATGGCCGCCGTATTTGACCACGAAAGTGCGGCCGGCATAGCGCTGGAGATAGGGCAGGGCGTCGACAAGCGTTTCGGCCTTGGCGAGCAGGTGCGGATCGTGCGGGTTGACCATGGCTGGTGCTTTAGACGTCTGGCGCGCAATTTGAAGCCGATTCGGCAGCCCCGGCCATCGCGACCCGCTCCAAGCGCCTGCGGTGGCGAGAGTTTCTATCGCTGGTGCGGCGGCTTGACGACATGATAGACTGCGCGGCGATCGATCCCGCCCGTCAGGAGGTGCCGCCCATGCCCGCTTTTTCGCTTGCCCCGGCCGATGCCAATCCCTTCCAGGTCAGCCTCGCGCCGGACAAGCTGTGGCAGGCGATCAACCCGTGGACGTGGAATATCGATCACAACCAGCTCGGTCTCATCAACATCTCGCTGGGCGAAACCAGCTACCCCGAGACCGAGCGCCGGATCCTCGACGAGGTCGGTAGCTACGGCAAGCAACTGGGCCATATCGCCGATGCGCTCGAAGTGCTGATCCGCCACTTCGATACCGCCAAGCTGACGCCGAAGGAATCCGACGCGCTCGATGTCCTCAAAGGCGATCTCGCGCAGATTCGCGGCATCAAGGCGCGCGACATCCCTGGAGCCGCCGCCGCGATGGCAGCGTGAAGGGCGGCTGCGTCAGTCGCCGCCGGCCAGCTCGTTCCTGACGATCACCAGCAGCCGCGAATCGCGCAGCGCGGCGGTCCGGTGGATCGCGTTTTCCTGATAGGCCGGGTCAGCACCGAGCCCCAGGAGCATCCCGATATCAGGATATTCCAGCATCAGGATATCGTCCCAGTGCTCGCCCGGCGGGCAGATCGGGTGGCTGACGGCCGATCCGCTCAGCAACAGCCTGCCCCCCAGCGCCAGCGCGATCGGCACGGTAACACTGGCGTAGCGATCATAATACGCGGTCCGGCCGCTGCACGGCGCGTGGCCGCTCCCTTCTGGATAGAGCGCGGTGTCCCGGAACCGCAGCAGATTGAGCGATACGATCGGTACGCCCGGCGCGACGCACGCGCTCAGGTCACTCCAGGCGTCGTCAGTGATGGCGATGGTCTGCACCGGCGGGTTCCTTTTCGGTATTGCGAGCGAACGGTCGGTCAGCCTTGGCCACGCCGCGCTCAGGAGGGCGGGGCGATCCGGTTCCACGCAATCAGTTCGACGATGTTATCGTCCGGATCGCGGGCATAGACGAAGTCCGCCCGGCCCACTCCGGGGACCTCGCCGGAATCGACGATTTCGCCGAGCACCCGGCCACCTGCGGCAAGGATGCGATCGAGCGTTTCCTGCGCATCATCTACCTCGAAGCACAAGTGCATCAGCCCGGGGCGGGTGACCTGCGCCGGCGCGGCAGCTTCGGCCCCGGCGACGCGGAAGATCTCCAGCCGGGGGGCGGTCTGCCCGAAGCCGGGCAGGCGCAGCATCACCCCGGTGATCGTCGCCCCGGCAAGGCCGGTGCCCCGCTCTATCCAGTCGCCAGACAGATGGCGCTCCGGCCCTTCGCGTTCGCAACCGAAGACATCAATGTAGAACCGGGCCAGGCGATCGGGATCGTGGGACACAATGTTGGTATGGTGAAATACGGCGGGCATCGTTCTCTCCGGTAAGCGCACGGCCGTCTCTTGCGGCTTCGTGCAAAAAGCGGGTCAGATAACGGCAACGCTTTCCCATCCGGGCGCGGTCTCGTGCGCTCCGCGTATCATGGTGCGCTGTTCGTGCGTCAGATCGGCGCGGCGCTTGTAGAAACCAAGGTTGATGATCATCGGGCATCCTCCATGCTGCGCAGCAAGTCTAGGGCCCGGACCCTAGCTCCTTCGCTCGCTCCACGCGTCATTAGAAAAAGCTATGACCCGCCAGCCGATCCAGGCCGATATGGTGCTCAATGAAACGCAATTCCGGCCAAAGGAAACGACATGCTGACCGTTCACCACTTGGGTTTATCGCAATCGGAACGGATCGTCTGGCTCTGCGAAGAGCTGGGGATCGACTATGATCTCAAGCTCTATCAACGCCGGGCGGACGATGGCTTCGCCCCCCAGGAATACAAGGCGCTGCACCCGATGGGCATTGCCCCGGTGGTGACCGACGGCGATCTGGTGCTGGGCGAAAGCGCCGCCATCTGCGAATATATCGCTGTCAAACATGGCGATGGCCGGCTCATTCCTTCGCCCGACAGCCCCGATTACGCCGGGCACCTGTTCTGGTTCCACTTTTCCAACGGCACTTTCATGGCCAACAGCATGATGGAAGTGGCCTGCCTGCGCGCCGGGGCGGAACCGGCGGCCTTCGCCATGGATCGTAAAGCCAAGGCTTGGCGACTCGCCGATGAACGGCTGGCCACGTCACCCTTTTTCGGCGGCACCGAACTGACCCTGGCCGATATCATGATGGGCTTCGCGCTGACGACGATGCGCGTGCTGGCAGACTTCCCGCTGGATGGCTATCCCAACATCCTCGCCTATCTCGGCCGGATCGGGGACCGCCCGGCATACCAGCGGGCAATGGCCAGGGCAGAGCCGGGACTTGCGCCCAAGCTGACTTGACGGCGGGCCGCTCGCCCCGGCTCAGAACGTCGCCAGCAGCGATACCGTCAGCCGCCGGGGCGCACCGGGAGCATAGGCGCGCGGGTCGGATGCCTCGGGCGCTTCCGCCAGCTCGATATCATTGATCTCGGCGAACGCCCCGGCGGTGGCGTAGCGCCGGTCCAGCAGGTTGCGCAGTTCGGCGACCAGCGAGATCGCGGGCGTCAGCGCGGCGCGCCCGGTCAGGTCGAACACCGCATAGGTCGGGGTCTTGCGATTGTCGTTGCCTTCATCGCCCACAAGATACTGGCCCGCACGCGCCCGCATCCGCAGCGCCAGGTCCCAGCCCGCACCGCTGCGCCCCAGTTCCGCATCCAGCGCATGTCTCGGCACGCCGGGCAGAGCGTCCCCGCGCCGCACCGCGATCAGCCCGTCTTCGTCCGCCGCCGGGTTGGCCGGGCTGGACAGGGCAAAGGCCTTGCGAAACCGCGCCATCGTCAGCGCATAGCTTCCCGCAAGGTGCCAGCCGCTGTCCGGCCGCTGCCACCGCGCCGACAGCTCAAGCCCCTCGCGCCGGGTTGCGCCGAGGTTGGCGAAATAGCCGCGCCCGCGCACTTGCGACGCGATCATGCGGATATCGTTGCGGGTATCAGCGCGCCACAGCCCCGCGCGCCAGTTCAGCCCGCCGGCTTCCCCCGCCACCCCGGCGTGCCAGTTGCGCGCCGTCACCGGCTTGAGCGGGGGATCGGCAACGAAGAAATTGGCGAGCGTGCAGGGCGCATCGGGATCGGCGCAGGACAGTTCCGCCGGGGTCGGGTTGCGGCTGGTGCGCGCGACCCCGGCGCTGAAGCGCAGTCCGTCCCCCAGCGCATAGTCCAGTTCGATCGACGGGTTGATCCGGCTGAACCGGTGCGCGCCGTTCAGCGCCGTGCCGATCCGGTCGGTCAGCACCACCCGGTTGCGGGCCCAGCGCAAGCCCAGATCGACGCCCAACCGCGACGTCAGCGGCAGTTCGGCGCTGGCGAACAACGCCAGGTCGGTCAGGGCGGAGCGCACGTCTACGGGGGCCACCGTGCCGTCCGCGCTTGACAGCACCAGCCCGAGGCCGGTGACCGCGCGATCCTCGTCCAGCTCGCCCAGTTCGCTCGTCGCCCCGAACCGGGTGCGCGCCCGTTCCCAGCTTGCCCCCAGCGCCAGCCGCCGGGTGCCGTGGCCGGTCTCGCGCACATCAAGCCATTGCAGGGTCGCCCCGCCGGCGCGGGTCCGCTCGCGCCCGCGATTGAACGCGGCGTAATCGTCAACCCCGGCCACCGCCGCGACCGGCACGCCGCCCGCGCTCAGCGGATCGGTGAAGCCATCGTCATCGCTTCCCAGGCACAGATGGCCGGCATCGTCGTCACAGGGGCCGAAGTCGGCAAGATCGCCGTTGGCGCTGCGGCGAGACAACACCTGACCGTGGACGCGCAGTTCGATGCGGCCGGTGGTGCCGACCGCGATCCACGGTGCCGCCACCAGTCGGGCGAACCGGGTGCGCGTCCGGTCCGGCCGGGTGAACACGGCTTTCCAGTCTGCCGCCAGCAGCTCCACCGGGGCAACGCCGTTGCCGGTCAGATTGGTCGCGGCGGCCAGGCCGGACAGCTCGATGCCCCAGCCATCCCCGGCGTGGCGGCCCTTCGCCAGCACCCGCGCCAGCCGCGACGGGCTGGCCCGCCGCCACCCGCGATCGCGCCGCGCCTCCGCTACCACCAGCAGATCGTCATCCCCGTGCGCCGTGCCCAGCGAGACCGAACCGCCGGCGCTGCCCACGCTGTCGCCGTCCACCTGCACCCGCAGGCCGGGGCGCGAGGTGCCGTCAGCGGTTTCCAGCGCCAGCGAACCCGCCAGCGCATTGCGGCCCAGCACCGGGTTCGCCTCGTTCAGCCGTACCGTCGCCAGCGCCGCTTCCGGGATCGCATCGAACAGGACAGTATCGCCGAACGGCTGGTTGAAGCGCACCCCATCAAGGTAGACCGCCAGACCCTGCTCCGCGCCCTGCAACGGCGAGGCCGAGAACCCGCGCCAGCCGATCGCCGCCTGCCAGGCATTGCCGGTCGCTTCCGACAAGGTAAGCCCCGGCACCTGGCGCTCCAGCGCCCGGCCCAGATCGGGCTTGCCGGCCGCAGCCAGCGCCGTTTCGCCGATCGTCCTGGCTTCATCGCCATCGATATCGCCGCCCGGCGCGGTGACGATGATCGTCGCGCCTTCATCCGCCAGCGCCGGCACCGCCAACGCCGCGGCCAGCAGCACTGCAATGCGTGCCGTGTCTGACATATCCCGTCCCTCGTTGTTCCAGGTTGAGGTCCTACAGCATGCGTCGCAGCACGCCGTCGCGGAGGATGAAATGGTGGCGCAGCGCGGCCAGCGCATGCCCCGCCACCAGCGCCAGCATGATCCAGCCACCCAGCTCGTGAAATTCATGCGCGAACCCTGCCAGCGCACTGCCTTTGGCCACCGCCAGCTTGGGTACCGCGAACAGCCCGAACCAGCTCAGCGGATAAGTGCTCGCCGAGGACATGATCCATCCGCTCAGCGGCATTGCGATCATAAGCGCATAGAGCACGACATGAACGCCGCGCGCCGCCGCAATCTCTGCCGCGCCCATGCCGGGCAGCGTCGGCGGCGCGGTCCACGCCAGCCGCCACCCCAGCCGCGCGCAGGACAGCACCAGCACAGTCAGCCCCAGCGCCTTGTGGAACGGCATCAGCCGGATCAGCTTTTCCAGCGGATCATGCAGCAGGCCGGTCGCCAGATTGATCGCGATCATCGCCGCGATCAGCCAGTGCAGCAGGCGTGCAACGGCGTTGTAACGATCTGCCTGCATGCCCTTCCCCCTACATCGTGAAGTGCAGCCCAGCCCACAGCGTGCGCGGCGTGCCAAGGTCGATCGTGCCGCCCGAATTGCGCGTCACGATCTCTTCGTTGAACAGGTTCTCCGCCCGCAGCGTCAGCGATGCGCCGGCCACCAGCGGCACGCGCGCCACCATGTCGAGCGTGGTCGCCGCAGGCAGGACGTCGGTCTGGAGATCGTCCTCGTACTGCTTGCCGACATGGCGCAGCGTCGCCGCCACTTCCCAGCCCTTGGCCGGCACCACACCCAGCGTGCCCGATGCGGCGAATTTGGGGGTCTGCGACGGCAGCATCCCGGTCAGCGGCGAGGCCGCGCCGTTGCGCACTTCGGCATCGGTCCAGGTCAACGAGCCGTCGAAGCGCAGCGGGCCGGTGGCGGCGTGAGCGCCCAGCTCAATACCCCGCGAACGCAGGCGATCGACGTTCTGCCGTTCGCGCAGGTTCGTGCCGATCGTGACATTGGCGATGGCATCGCGGATGCGGTTGTCGAAGGCGGTGGCGGTGATCTGCACGCCCTCCATCGGGGTCAGATCGATCCCCGCCTCGAACCCACGCAGCTTCTCGGCGGTCAGCGCGGCATTCGCGCGGGTGACCACCGGGAACACCGTGAAAGGCCGATACAGCTCGTTCAGCGTCGGCTGGCGCAATCCGGTATAGGCCGCCGCGCGCAGCGCCGCGATCGACCCCAGATGGACCAGCGCCCCGCCGCGCCAGGTCACGGTCCAGTCGCTTTGGGTGGCATAGTCGGTACGGCTGGTGACCGTCCCGGCGGGGTCCAGCACCTGGTAGTAACCGCCAGCCTGGCGCGTCCGGTCAGCGCGCAGGCCACCGGTCAGCACCAGCGGGCCGACCGTCACGTCGCCGTCGGCATAAAAGCCCACGTCCGAATTGACCCCGCCCGCCTCATGCTGCTCGCGAACTTTGCCCACATTGGGCCCGCTGGTGAAATAGGCCCGCTCCTTCATCGTCCCCGATGCCCGGCGCCAGTCGACCCCCAGGCGCAAGCTGCGTCCCTCGCCCACCGGCGGGCGCAGTTCGAACTTGCCGCCTAGCCCGCTCGATGGCGTCTTGTACTGATCGAGCGACTTGAGGAAATTGCTGGAGGAGATCACCACGTTGCTGAAGTTGCGCACCTGGACATAGCCCAGCGCATCGAACTGCCAGTCTCCCCGGCCCACAAGCCGGATGCTGGCGTCCTCGCCCTCGCTGGCGCTGTCCGCACCGGCGAAGCGCAGCGTGCGATCATCGCGGAACACCAGCAGGCGGCTTTGCAACTCGATGTCCGAGGTCAGCGGGGCGACGATGCGCGCACCGGTGGACCACGATTCGTACCGCGCCTGCACGCTCGCGGCCACGCGCTGGTCCTTCGGCGTGGTCCAGAACCCCTCGCCCCGATCCCAGCGCCCGGTAATAACCGCGAAGCCGCCGCCCAGACGCGGTGCCACGCTGCCGGAAACCTGGGTCTCGCCGCGCTGATCGACCAGCGCATCGGCGGATATCAGGCCCAGCTCGTCGGGCCCCGCGCTTTCCAGCTCGATCGTGCCCGACAGCGAACCCAGCCCGAACGGGCCCGACCCGCCCCCGCGCGTGACGCGGATGCGCGACAATGTTTCGGGCACCAGCGCCGGATAGGGCACATAGCCGAAGAACGGATCGGCCATCGGCACGCCATCCAGCAGCACCAGCGCACGGCTGGTGGCATTGCCGCCCAGCGCCCGCAAGGTCACCCCTTGCGCCGAAGGATTGGAGGATCGGCTGTCCGAACGCCGGAATTGCTGGAAACCCGCGACCGAGGACAGAACGTCCTCCGCCCGGCCCGATGCCGATGCGGTGATCTGCGTGCGATCCAGTTCCACGGTGGAATAGGCCGGGGTTCCGGGCGTCTGTTCAAGCCCATGCCCGGTGACGATGATCGCCGCCCCGTCCGCCTCCTCGGCGTGGGCAACATGGGGGGCCAGCGCCGCCATCAGCGCGAACGCCATGGCGCGCGGGGCGCTCGACCGGGCAAGCCGGCCCGCCAGGTAGTGGGTGTCTGCCATAATCTGCGACTTTCACGGAAGACGGGTGGAAAGAGATCGGCAGCCTTAGCGCGATTGCGGCTATGAGGAAGACCGGGCGAAAGGGGTCGCCCGGCAAGTGGGGATAACTTGCCGGGCTCTCGGTGGTCGGTTCAGAAGAACAGGATGCCGCCCAGCGCCATGGCGTCGCTCGACGCCTGGTTGCCCGAATGCGCCTTGGCCTTCGAATGGACGTATTCGCCGATCAGCGTCACCCAGCTCGTCAGGTTGTAGCGCAACTGCCCGACATAGCTGGAATTGACCTTCACCAGGTCGGGATTGGCCGCAGCGTCCGCGGCATTGGCGTACTTGAGCGAGCTTTCACCGTAGCTGCCGCCGACGCCGATCTTGCCGAAAGTGGCCAGCGCCTGGGCATAGAAGCCGTTGCTCTTGCGCGGGTTACCCACGGCATCGGTATCGAACAGCCCCAGCACGGTGGTGCCAAGGCCCTTGGCGGTGTAGTAATACCCGGTGACGGCGATCGGCCCGGCCGTCACCTTGCCGCCCGCATCGATGCCCTGCCCGGTATAGCTGCCGCCCGTGACGATATCGTGCTTCTGCGTCACCCCCGAAACCCAGAACCGCGTGCCGACCCCGGCCAGCTTGCCGTCATATGTCAGCTTGCCCTGGAAGCCGGGGGACGAACCGGACTGCGCCGGCCCCGTCAGCGACTGCAGCGGCTGGAACACGCCCACGGACGCCTGCACCCCGCTGAAATTGGGCGAGGTATAGGTGATCTGCGGCTGGAAATCCGTGTAGATATACCCCACTCCGATCCGGCCGAGCGTGGTGTTGCCCGGAGCGACATTGCCGCCCGGCGTGCCCGAGGACAGCAGCGTGATATCGTTCAGGATGCCTTCGGAACCGAACAGGCCGATGTCGCGGCCGATCTTGAACGTGCCCACGTTCTTGCGTCCGAACGTCAGGTAGGTCTGGCGGAAATCGATCCCGGCGGTGGCGAGCGCAGTGGGCTGGCCGCCGTTGTTCGCACCCAGCGTGCCCCACGCGGTGCTGTTGATGCCGGGATACATCCCGAAGAACGCGCCCACATCCCAGCCTTCCTGCTGGCTGGTGACCGATACGGTCAGGAAGCCGGGCAGCAGGCCGTTGCGGACCGCGCTCGAATTCTTGCCGCCCACGCTGGCGACACCGCCGACGACGCTGGTGGTGGCCGAAGGCGTGTCCGGATTGTCGTGGACGTAGAACCCGTTGACCGACCCCGCGAACTTGATCGTCGCCGGGCCGACCTGCAGGCCGATGCCGCTGTCGGTCATCTTCACCATCTTGCTCAGGTCCAGCCCGGCCCCGTCGCCACCGCTGGCGGGCGTGGCGCGCGCTTCGGACTTTTCGTCGCTCAGAAGCTCGTTGTATTCCTCGTCGCTCAAGATGCCCTTTTCGTGCAGCCGCTTGAGCAGCGCCTCACTGCTGCCGGCAAAAGCCGGCGCGGCCGTAGCCGCCAGAACGCCAAGCGCGACAGTGCCGCGCAGCATGATCCTGGAGATCATCATCCATCCCCCTATTGGTGGTTACAGTCGTTTGTTGGCTCGACTGGGACGGAAGATGAGCCGGACGCGCCCGGCGCGGTATTGGACTTTGGGCAGTTGTACTTTGGGAGGATGGGGTGGTTGCCGCGAGCATAGCGTGAATTTCGAAAATCCATACCATCTTTGAAATACAAAGAAATTGCAAAAGCATACCTGTCGCTTCAGCAAAGTGCTGGCTTTGGAGATAAATTTGCTGCGAGTGTGAAAGGCGGCAGCTAGCCTTCTTGTTCTGATGGATCCACAACCGTATCAAGATCAGACGGAGCGGCCTCGGGCTTTTCTGACCGGACCTCTAATTCAGTCTCTCGATTTTTGTCTTTTTCATCATTCGATAATAGCGCCAAATCCATAAATTCTTGAGGGAAAAACATCTCGTTCAGTTTCAAGTCCGAAACAACATCGTAGGTATCAGCCTCCCGCACCAAATCCATGTTGGGCGGAATCGAAGACGTCAAATGTATCAAACTGATATTAGCCCCAAACTCCTTGATCGCCCTAAACAACGGTAGAAAATCACCATCGTTAGTTAAAAGAAAAAGTCTTTCCAACCGCGATGCGCTAGCCAACTTTAACGCATCGCAGCATATTTCAATGTCGACCCCTTTTTCACTCTTTTGGAATCTATTGTGGAATTTCGGGGGGACTAATTCATCTACGAATTTCTCAAATTCAGCAGATTTCTTTAATTTATGTCCGCAATACTTAAATTGCAAGTCGCGAACCTTGCCTGGAGTGGCGTACTCCGGGGAACGGAAGAATTCACCAACGTTGGCCTCATCACCGCTCGCAAAATAAAACGTAGCTCTTTTATAATTTCCCCCATGCAAATCCAACAGCGATCGCATCTGGTAATTGACAAATGTGTGAACACACAACTTTCTATTCTTGAATATTGGCTGGGCGCGTTGAAGTTGGCGAATTTGCGCCATGAGAGCCGAGCCATCAATAAAAAAATAGTTACCATTCATCAGCACGTAACGTCGCCGTTTTCTGGCATTGCGCTGGCACATGCCTCATAAAACAAAGTGTCGCAATGCAGCAAAAATGACTCAATGAAGCGTCCATGATAAATGGCGTACTCGGCTGAAGTCAATTTGGTTTCACGGGGCGCAAGAATGTAAAATACCAACTCTGAACCGTCCGTAATTTTCGGTCTAAGCCAAGCCTTCTCAAACCATTGTGGGGCGGTGTGAGTAAAGTCGCCTTCACCATCGTACGACCACGTTTCAATATGCTCGTCGTCAATCGCCTTCTTGTAAGTAGCAAGAAGCTTTTTTGGTGTAGTAGTTTTGAAGTGAATCGCCATCGCTTGTCCTATACCCGATCACCTTATGGCTCAGAATGGTCGAAGGGAAGCCCATGGTCGAAATGAGGGGCTGATGTAATCGCTGGTCTAGCGGACTTCCCTCCTTCACCGATCACCCTCCCAGCCCCAAGGCCCATCTCCAGCAGGAATCGTCGCCGCCACCTTCATAATTACGGTGATAGTGCATTAAATTGACAGCACCGGTCCCCCCGCACAGGCGATCTGACATCGTGCTGCCGATGATCGCCATGTCGGCCCCGGTTTCCTACACTTCCACCCCCTGCTAAAATCCGTGCCGCACCAGCGCCGCTCTTTCGCATCGTAGCTCCGCCTATCCCCGGCACGCTTGATTTTTGCGCGCAAGGTGTAACTTTCGCAAATCGTCAATAAGCACCTGACAAACCATCACAAAATGTCAAAATCGAAAGTTACACGGTGTAACCTTTGTAAACTTCGCCCCCCGGCCAGCGCGTCCTCATCCGCCCAGCGCCACGCCCCACGGCCCATCGCCGGCGGGGATCGTCGCCGTTGGTTTCAGCGTGGTCAGGTCCACGCAAACAGATTGCCTTTCACCCAGCACTCGTACTGAGCGGCGATGGACGGAGCCTTCTCAGGGGCCAGGTCCGCCGCCGCAACGCGCCATATCTGCGCCGTCTTGCAGACGCCTCATCGCCCATGGAAAACCTCTTTGGTAGCCAGCGCGCATGGCCAGATACCTTCTTAAAACAGGTACCTTTCATCGATATGTATTTTTCTATGCATGGTACCTTGCATCACACAATAGCTTGCGATACATGATGTTCATCCACAGGAGATGATTCGTGTCCGAAGCCATCGAAGTCCAACTGAAGAAAGGGGTTCTCGGCCTGTGCGTGCTCGCCCTGCTGTCACGTGGTGACAGCTATGCCTATGAAATCGCCAGCCGCATGGCTGACGCGGTCGATATGGGCGAAGGGACGATCTATCCGCTGATGCGGCGCATGCAGTCCGAAGGCCTTGTCGCCACGTACCTTGAGGAATCGCCCTCGGGTCCGCCCCGCAAGTATTACCGCATCACCGAAGTCGGCCGCGATCGGCTGGCGGCGCAGGTGGCCGAATGGCGCGCCTTCGTCACCGCTGTCGAAGGCCTGATCGAAAGCCCCGCACCGGCTGCCACGCCCGTCGCGCAAGAGGGGGAGCAAGTCCATGACGCGTAACGAATTTATCCGCCGCCTCAAGGCCGGCCTGAAAGGCATTCCCGAAGCCGATCTGGCCGATATCGTCGCGGACTATGACGCCCACTTCGATGCCGCGCTGGCCGAAGGGCGCTCCGAAGCCGAAGTCGCCGAAGCGCTCGGCAATCCGGGCCGGCTGGCGCGCGAGCTGCGGCTGGAAGCGGGCATCCGCAACTGGCAGAGCGACCGCACCCCGTCCTCGGCGTGGGCCGCCGTGCTGGCCTTCATGGGGCTCGCCACGATCGACATCCTGATCCTGCTGCCGATCGTGCTGCCGGTTCTGGGCGTGATGTTCGGCCTGTTCGTGGCGGTGGTCGCCATCTTCATCGCCGGCGGCTTCGTGATGATCGCCGGGCCGTTCAGCGGCTTTCCCGGTGGTGCCTTCGTGGCCGTTTTCGCGGGGCTCGGGCTGATGGCCGCCGCTGTCGGAGCCGGAGCGCTGCTCACGCTGGTCGGCATCTGGGTGGTCAACGCCCTGATGTGGTTCGGCCGCCTTCACTATCGGGTCATCGAACCCGCCATCCACCCCGCCGATCCGGCGCGGGCCTGAGGAGTCATACCCATGGTCAGGAAACTGCTCATCGTTTTCGCCAGTGGCATGGTGCTTGCCGTGCTTGCCTTCTCCGCCGCCTGGCTGGTCGGCGGCAAGACCCTCCACGACCAGATCGCCAGCGGCGACGGGTTCGAATGGACCATCGACGATGATGGTCACGAGGAGCACGGCCCCCGCAAGCGGATCAACCTGCCGCTCGATCCGGGCAAGACGGTGGCCATCGCCGTCCCGGTCAGCCTGGAATTCGCCCGGGGCGACCAGGCCCGGCTCGAGATCGCCGGCCCCGCCGCTGCCGTGGAACGGCTGGCATGGAAGGACGGACGGCTTTCGCTGCGCGGCGGCGGGAAGCTCGATCGCACCCTGCATGTCACGCTCTATGCCCCGCAGGTCCCTGCCCTCGCCCTCGATGCCCCGGCCGACGTGACCCTGGCCGGGCTCGACCAGGAGGATCTGCGGATCGATGCCGATGGTGCCGTCTCGCTCGACGCTTCGGGCAAGGTGCGCCGGATGGTGGTCAATGCCCGGGGCGCGGGGAGCTTCGATCTTGCCGATGTCGAAGGCGATGACGCGACCGTGCGCGTCGATGGTGCCGGCAGCGTGGACATTGCGCCGCGCCATCTCGCCGATGTGGAGATTCGCGGCGTCGGTTCGGTATCGCTGCACCGCAAGCCCCAGGTTCTGCGCAGCAACGTCTACGGCATCGGCTCGATCGATCACGATTACTGATCGTCCCTGAGCACAAGACGGCCCCCGCAAGGAAAGGGCCGCGTCGGCATGTCCGGCGCGGCCCTTTTCCGTTCGGCAAGGCCGGGGCGGATCAGTGCACCGGCGGATCGACAGCCGGGACATGCGCGACCGGGGCCACCGGCTCGCCCGGCTCACGTGGCGGCAGCGCGTTTTCAGGCAGCGCCGGGATCTGCATGTCCGCAGTGTGCACCTGTTCCAGATTGCGCGCGGTCACCCGCACCGTATCGCCGATGACCACCAGTTCGTTGAAACTGGGCGGGGTGGAGCGAATCCGCCGCGACAGCGTGCCCGCGCCGATCATCCGCAGCGGCCCCTGCTCCGTTTGCGCCGTCAGGTCGAACGGATCGTGGATATGGCCGGACAGCACCGCCAGCACATTGCGCCCTGCCAGCGCCGCCATCGCATGGTCACCGTTGATAGTCAGCAGCTTGCCGTCCTTTTCGCGCCGCTCGGGCAGCGGATGGTGGCAAGCCACCAGCGCGCGGGTGCCGGCGGGCAGCGCGTCGATCGCCGTGAGCGTCTGTTGCAGCGCCGCCGCGGTCACCCAGCCGTTGGACCACGGAAAACGCTGCCATTGCGCCCGCGTCGTGGTCTTGAGCGGGACGATCGCCAGCCCCGGCAGATCGATCTCCGCCTCCACCAGATGCTCGATCGCGCGAAAGCGGCGGTAGGGCGCGAAGAAGCGCTCATACAGGTTGAAATAGGGGATGTCGTGGTTGCCGACCTCGACCGAGACCGGCACGTCCAGCGCCTGGATCCAGTGGCAGGCAGCGGTGAATTCGCGGCTGCGCGCGCGCATCGTCAGATCGCCGGTGATGATCACCGCGTCGGGCCGTTCATCCGCCACCGCATCCTGCGCCCAACGGATCGCGCGCGCATCTTCCAGCCCGAAATGGATATCGCTGATATGGAACAGCCGGATCGGGCGCTCTGTCATCAAGGGTCCTTCAGGTCGCGGGCCCGGCTTGGGGGCAAGTCGCCAGCATATCGACGCGCGACGGCGCCAGTTCCACCACTTCCTCAGCCGCACCGTCGAACGGTTCGCCATCGATCAGCAGTTCCATCGGCTCGCCGGTGGTGCTGCGCAAGTGCAGCGTCCGGTGATGGCCCAGCTCATCGTGCGGCCCTTCGCGGAAGTTGCGCCCCAGCATGGCCAGCCCCTGCCCGGCGAGATCGCCCAGCGTATCGGCATAGTAGCCATTGGTTTCAAGGCCGGCGTCGAGCGGGGTCACATTGATCGCCGCATAGCCGTCCTCACGGCCGCCGTCGACACCGTCGCAGATGACGCGCGGCCCCTGGGTAGTACGGGCGATCGCCTCCGTGGTGGTGCTGACCAGTTCCATGAGATTGGCCTCGCGCATCGCCTCGCGGACATCGGACCATACCGCGCCGGGCCCCGCCAGCATATCGGCATAGCCATCGCCATGCCGCGTATGCAGCACCGGGGGGCGGATCCGCCGCCCTTCCCCACCCCCGACCCGGCCGACGATCTCGCCCGGCGGAACATCGCCGTGCAACCGCTTGGACAAGAGGTTCTGCGTGCCGCCGGGCAGCACCAGCACCGCCCCGCCCCAGCCTTGCACCGCGCCGAGCACGGCATGGGTTGTGCCATCGCCGGCAAACACCGCGAGGATATCGACCGAGGCTTCATCGAGCCGATCCGGTGACGGGGCGGGGTCGTCGGGAAAGAGGATTTCGCGCGCCAGATCGAGCCCGGCCTCGGCAAAAGCCGCCTTCAGCGTCGCGCAGGCGTCTTCGTCGTTGCTGCCGCTGGCCGGGTTGCGAACCAGCCAGATCCGGGGCGAGGTGCGGGCGTGGTCCATGTCGGTTCCTTGTCGCGGGGGCCCTGCGGCCTGGTTGGCGGAAAAATGCCGGTTCTTGCGGAGGAACCGGGCGCGGCGGCGCAGGTTCCCTGTCGCTATACCCGGCCGCGCAGGACCATCCAGGCGGATACCAGATTGCCGAGCGAATAGAGCGCGTAGAACAGGGTAAGACCGGGTGCGCTGGCCGGCGCGGCCACATTGATGAGCGCCATCACCGCCAGCAGCACCGCGAATTCGATCAGCAGGCTGGGGCGCAGGCCGTCGCGTCCGAACAGGAACGCCATGCGCGTGATGATCGGATGGCCGCTTTCCAGCACCGCCTTGTGCGCGGCGAAGTTGGCGATGCCCAGCAGGAAGACAATGAACAGGACCATGAACGCAAAATCCGCGTGCGAGGACAGAACCGGGGAAGTTCCGGCGCACTATGCGCCCCACGCGATTCGCCCGCAAGTCTGTGCGCGCCGCCGCCGGCATGTCGTTCGTCGTGCCCAGATGTCGTTCGTGGCAGCCGCTTGTCCTTGGTCGAGCCGGTTCGGCGACAGATCGACCTTCGCGTGAAGCGGCACGCGATTGCCGCCAAACAGGCTTCACACCGATCGCCTGCCCCCGCAACACCCCCCGCAGCGGCGATCGACCAGAGGAGGACTTTGACATGACCCGCACTTTCGCCATCGCCACGATCGCCGCCGCTCTCGTTGCTGCCGCCGCCCCTTCGTTCGCCGCCGAACCCGCCGGCAAGAGCATCGCCGTCTCGTTCAAGGACCTCGACCTGTCGAGCGCCGAGGGCCAGCGCACCCTCGAACACCGGATCGACAAGGCCGCCCGCTCGGTCTGCGGCATGGACGATGTGACCACCGGCACCCGCATTCCCAGCGCCGAATCGCGCCAGTGCTACGCCGGCGTTTCGAGCCGGACCCGCACCGCGATCGCCGAAAAGGTCAACAACGCCCGCCTGGGCGGCTGATCCGCGGCCAACGCTTCCGGCGACCGGGACCGGCTGACGACCCTTACCCCCCGCTTCGTCGCAGCCCCGCCGCCGTCCATGGAGTGTCCCCGAAGAAGGCATGCGTGACCAGACTTGAAAGGCCGTCCGGCAATCCGCCGGGCGGCCTTTTTCCTTGGCCCGGCCGCCGGGGCGAAAGTTACAAAGGTTACACTGTGTAACTTTCGTTTTTCCGATTTTATCTAGTTTTTTCAACTTTCTATGTACGAAATGCGAAAGTTACACTGTGCAGGCCAAAAACGCTCTCAGACCGCCGGAATCTGCCGATGACCATGAGAAGAACCGGGGTGGATCATGCCTCAAAGCGCAGGTTGTAGGAAAGGGCGCGATCCGGATCGCGCCGGGCATGGGCGCATGCAAAGACCAGGAAGAAAAGATCAGTAAGAATGATTCACGCGGAGGCGCGGAGGCGCAGAGAACTTGGTGAGTGCCGCAAGATTCTGCTCACCCTCAACGTGGAGGCAAACGCCCCGTTGAATAAGGATGCAGCGCTGCGCCAAGCGCAACACCTCTGCGCCTCCGCGCCTCCGCGTGAACCATTTTCGCCACCGGCCGGCCAAAGGCACAGCCATCCTTCCAATAAATCGTCGCCCTGAACTTGGTTCAGGGCCCATCAGGCCGTTGGCCCCGCCGCTTCGGTGGTGCGCCGCCTCGCGGTCACGCAGCCGAAACGCAAGGTCGCGCACCATGCCGAACACCGGCAAGGCGGCCCGATGGATGCTGAAACAAGTTCAGCATGACCAATCGGGAGACGATGAAGTCTACCGCCCTGCCATCTTCTTCACCGCCGGCAGATACGTCCGGCCGATCCGCAGCGCTTCGCCGTCTGCGGTTTCGGCGGACCATACGCCTACGCCATCGTGGCGCAGGCCGGTGACGGTATCGCGGTTGAGGATGCAACTGCGGTGGATGCGGATGAAGCGCTCGGGGTCGAGCTTTTCCTCCAGGCCGGTGATCGTCTGGAGCATAAGGTAGCTCTGATCGCCGGTGTGGAGCCTTACATAGTCACGCTCGGCGTCGATGCGGCGGACGGTTTCGGCGGCGATGCGGATCAGTTCGGAGCGGTGGGGGACCCAGAATTCGGTGAGCCAGCAGGCTTCCTGCTCGGGCTCTGCCATGACCGGCGCGCCGCTGCGGCGGGCCTGGACGCGGCTGACGGCGCGGGCGAGGCGATCGGGCGCGACCGGCTTCAGGACATAATCGACCGCATCGAGATCGAACGCTTCGACCGCGAATTCATCGTGCGCGGTGACGAAGATCAGCGCCGGAGCCTCGGCCTGGTCGGACAGGCGGCGGGCGACGGTGAGGCCATCGATCCCCGGCATGGTCAGATCAAGCAGCACCAGATCGGGTTCCAGGGCCGCGACCAGCCGCAGCGCGCTTTCGCCGTCGCTGGCGGTGCCCACCACCTGCACGCCGTCCTGCCGGGCGCAGATGACCTGCAACCGTTCCACCGCGAGCGGTTCGTCATCGACGATCAGGGTTCGCAGCACCCGGACAAACTCCCGTAACCTGGAGCATCGTGCGTTCAATCTGCGCCACAAGTGATTCAGATCTTACGCGCTTGGCTCTAACCGGGCTCAGGAGTGCCCGTTTGCGCCGTTCCATTCAAGCGGCAGGGTGAGCATGGTGGCAAATCCGCCTTCGGGCCGCTGGCCGAAGCGCACCTTGGCAGCAGCGCCATAGCGCGCGCGCAGGCGATCGCGGACGTTGCCGAGGCCGATGCCGAAGCCGGGCTTGTCGCCTTCGCCGGGGCGGCCGGGACCGTCGTCACTGACACTGAGATCGAGATAGTCGATCCCGCCGAGGCGCGATTGCCGTGCCGTGATCGAGATCGTCACCGGTGCCTGGCTGGCGGCGACCGCGTACTTGACCGAATTTTCCACCAGCGGCTGCAGGATCATGCCCGGCACCATCGCCGCCCCCAGCGCGGGATCGATATCGAATTGCGTGCGCAAGCGATCGGGGAAGCGCACCGCCTCGATCGCGAGGTAGAGCTTCTGCAGTTCCACCTCGTCCGCCAGCGTCAGGTCGCTGGTGGGATCGCCGGTCAGCGTGCGGCGATAGAAGTTGGAAAGGGTCTGGATCATCCGCTCGGCATCGTCGTGCCGGTTGGTCAGCACCAGCGCCGACAGCGAATTCAGCGTGTTGAACAGGAAGTGCGGGTTCACCTGATAGCGCAGTGATCGCAGTTCCGCTGCCGCTGCCGCGCGCCGGAATTCCCCCTCGCGATGTTCGGCGGCGCGTGCTTCCTCGGCCTTGGCGAAGGCGAAATAAAGCGCGGCCCAGGCGAGGACGAGGAAATAGCGGCTGAAGGCGGCATCGACGATTTCGAACCAGCCTTCGTCCTTGGCTTTGACCACGGTGTGCGTGGTCTTGCCGGTGTGGATTTCGATCCGCTGGGTGCCTTTGGACGGCGTTTCCGCTTCAGACGGCACGTCGGGCAGGGCCGGAATCGGCGGCGGCGTGGCGCTGTCTCCCGAAGGTGGCACGGGCGGGACAGGCGGGGCCGGGGCCTTGGGCGTGCGGATGATGGTCACGCCCGGCACATCGACCAGCAGGTTGCCGCTTTCATCCCGCTCTATGCGGACCTTGCCTTCCTCCCTTTCGGCCTCCTCGTCGGCGGCGGCGGCCGCTTCATCGGGACTAGCCATCCGCGCATCGATTTCGGCGAACACCGAATTGTTGATGACACTGAGCAGGAGCGCCAGCGGCAGCGCGCCGGTGACCACGACTGCCAGCCGCAGCCACGGCGGTCGGCGTTCAAGCAATTGCAGCAGCGGCCAGACCGCCAGCATCGTGAACAGCGACAGGACGCAGATCGTCAGCCGCCGCGAGACAATGTCCCAACCCAGATCAAGGCCGAGGAACGCGCCGCGCAAGGTGGCGACAACGAAGTAGCAGGCCCATAGCGCCACCAGCGACAGCACGACCAGCCTGGTGGGAACGCGGGGGGTGTTGGTGTTCTGGTCGACCGTCATTGCCGCCGGGATAGCGCGAAACACGGGTCTTGCGCCAGTTCCCCGGTCGGGCGGAATCGGCGCTTGGTCGAAACACGCCGGACGAAGGTGACGGCCCGGCTGCACGCAAGCCGGGCCACCCTGTTTTTACTGAGTCAGAAGGCCTTCCTTGGCGATCTTGTCCTTCCAGTGCAGCGGGGCGATCTGGTGGACGTTGTTGCCTTCCGAATCGACCGCGACCGTCACCGGCATGTCTTCCACGGTGAATTCGTAGATCGCTTCCATGCCGAGGTCCTCGAACCCGACGACCTTTGCCTGCTTGATCGCGCGGGCAACAAGGTAAGCCGCACCGCCCACCGCCATCAGATAGGCCGACTTGTGGTCGGCGATCGAGCGCGTGGCCGCAGGGCCACGCTCGGACTTGCCGATGCTGGCGAGGAGGCCGAGGTCCAGCATCGTATCGGAGAACGAATCCATGCGGGTGGCGGTGGTCGGTCCGGCGGGGCCGACCACTTCGTCGCGCACCGGATCGACCGGCCCGACATAGTAGATCACGCGGCCCCGGAAATCGACCGGCAGCGCCTCGCCACGCGCCAGCATGTCGGCGATGCGCTTGTGCGCGGCATCGCGGCCGGTGAGCATCTTGCCGTTCAGCAGCAGGCGATCGCCCTGCTTCCAGCTCTGCACCTCTTCGGCGGTCAGCGTGTCGAGGTTGACCTTCTTCGCCGCCGCGCTCGGCGTCCAGTGGACCTGCGGCCATTCATCGAGCTTGGGGGTTTCGAGGAAGCGTGGCCCCGATCCGTCCAGCGTGAAGTGCGCGTGACGGGTCGCGGCGCAGTTGGGGATCATCGCCACCGGCTTGCCGGCGGCGTGGCACGGCCAATCCAGGATCTTGACGTCGAGGATGGTCGAAAGCCCGCCCAGCCCCTGCGCGCCGATGCCCAGCGCGTTGACCTTGTCGAAGATTTCGACGCGCAGCTTCTCGATATCGGTCTGCGGCCCGCGCTCCTTGAGCTGGGCCATGTCGATCGGCTCCATCAGCGATTTCTTGGCCAGCGCGACGCAGTGCTCCGCCGTGCCGCCGATGCCGATGCCCAGCATGCCGGGCGGGCACCAGCCGGCCCCCATCTGCGGCAGCATCTCGATCACCCAGTCGACGATCGAATCGCTGGGGTTCATCATCTTGAACTTGGACTTGTTTTCCGAGCCGCCGCCCTTGGCCGCGACATCGACCGACACCTTCGAGCCCGGTACCATCGACACAGACAGCACGCAGGGCGTGTTGTCCTTCGTGTTGCGGCGGGTAAAGGCGGGATCGGCAAGCACCGAGGCGCGCAGCTTGTTTTCCGGATGGTTATAGGCCCGGCGCACGCCCTCATCGACGACGTCCTGCAGCGACCTGTCCGATTCCAGCCGGCAGTTCTGGCCCCATTCGATGAAGACATTGACGATGCCGGTGTCCTGGCAGATCGGCCGGTGACCCTCGGCGCACATCCGGCTGTTGGTCAGGATCTGGGCGATGGCGTCCTTGGCGGCGGGGCCCTGTTCGGCCTTGTAGGCCTCACCCAGCGCGCGGATGTAGTCCATCGGATGAAAGTAGCTGATATATTGCAGTGCATCGGCGACGCTTTCGATAAGGTCGTCTTCGCGGATGGTCACCATTTCGGCCATGACGTGCGGGCTCCCGGGTTGAACGGTTTGCGGCCCCCATAGTCCCCGATCGGGGACGCAGTCAAAGAGCTTGGCGAGATTGCGCGCTTGGCTTAGAAGGCCCGTCGCGCGCGCCGGCGACGGTGCGCCGGGCTCCGGCATCGCGCCGTACCGCCGGGGCTGCCGTGAACGACATGAGGAAACCCGTCTGATGACCCTGACCGAGGATCGGTCCACCCCTTCCGCCACCGCCATCCCTGCCGCCCGGCGCGCCATGATCGTCAGCCAGCTTCGCACCTGCGGCGTGAACGAGCAGTGGGTGCTCGAAGCGATGGGTCAGGTCGCGCGCGAGGATTTCGTGCCCGCGGACCTCAAGGAAGCGGCCTATATCGATCGCGGCATTGCCCTGGGCGACGGCCGCTGGCTCGCCTCGCCGCTGGTCTGTGCCAAAGTGCTGGCGGAAGCCGCGCCGGAAAAGAGCGATACCGCGCTGCTGGTGGGTGATGGTGCGGGCTATCTGGCCGCGCTGCTGCGCCCGTTCGTCGGCTCGCTCGACAGCGTGGCCCCGGCCGATGCCGCCAATGCGGCGGGTGCCGGCACGTACTCGCTGATCGTGATCGACGGCGCGGTCGAGGAACTGCCCGCTGCGCTGGTTGCCCGGCTGGCCGAAGGCGGCCGCGTGGTCACCGGTCTATCGCTGCGCGGCGTCACCCGCCTCGCCGCCGGTTGCAAGGCTTCGGGCCAGGTGGCGCTGCAGCCGCTGGCCGAGCTGGGGTTCGCCGTCCTTCCCGAGTTCGCGGCGCCCAAACGCTGGAGCTTCTGACCATGGACCGGCGGGCGGCGCGCGCCGGGCTTATGGCCTGCGCGTGCCTTGCGGTCATCTCGGCCCCGGTGAGCGCGGATACGCTGCGCGACGCGCTGGCCCAGGCCTATGCCGATAACCCGACTCTTGCGGCCGCGCGCGCGCAGCTCCGCGAGACGGACGAGGATGTGGCCATCGCCAAGGCCGCCGGCCGCCCGAGCGCCTCGGCTGACAACACCTACTTCGAAAACATCCAAAGCAGCCAGAACTCGTCGACCTTTTCGGTCAAGCGCGGGATCAACCTCCAGCCGAGCCTGACCGTGCCGATCTATCAGGGCGGCGGGGTGAAGAACCAGATCAAGGTCGCCCGGTCGCAAGTGAAAGCCGGCGAGGCGGACCTGCGATCGACCGAATCGCAGATCTTCAGCCAGGTCGTCGCCGCCTATATGGACGTGATCCAGAACGAGGCGCTGGTCCGGCTGAACCGCAACAATGCCGATGTCCTGACCACCAACCTGCAAGCCACGAGCGACCGGTTCGAGATCGGCGACCTGACCCGCACCGACGTCGCCCAGTCGCAGAGCCGGCTTGCGCTGGCGCGCGGCGACGTGCGCAGCGCCGAAGCGAACCTTGCGTCCGCGCGCGAACGGTACATCCAGCTCGTCGGCCGGGCCCCGGGCACGCTGGCCCCGCCCCCTCCCCTCCCCGGCCTGCCGCAGACGCCGCAGGAGGCGGTTGACGTGGCGCTGGACAACAACCCCGATCTGGTCGCCGCCCGCGAACGGATCGAGGCGGCGGACCACGCGATCGACGTGGCCGGTGCCGCGCGGCTACCCACGGTGAGCGCCGGGGTGACCGATACCTATAACAACTCGCTGGGATCGGCCTCCACCACCGTTCCCGGCTTTCCGGTCACGCAGAGCAGCAACGACGCCCAGTTCACCGTTCGCCTGTCGATACCGCTTTACCAAGGCGGTCGCCCCGCCGCGCAGCGCCGTCAGGCACAGGCGCTGGCCGGTGCCGCAATGGAGCAGGAAATCGCTGCCGAACGCAACGTCATTGCCCAGGTGCGTTCGGCCTGGACCGCCTGGCAGGCCGCGACCCGGCTGATCGACCTCAACCAGACGGCGGTCGATGCCGCCGCGCTCAGCCTCGAAGGGGTGCGCGCCGAAAACAGCGTGGGCAACCGCACCATCCTCGATATCCTCGATGCCGAGCAGGAAGCGTTGCGGGCGCAAGTGCAACTGGTGGTCGCGCGGCGCAACGCCTACGTGGCCGGGTTCACTCTGCTGGCGGCGATGGGCCGGGCTGAGGCGCGTGACCTCAATCTCGACAACCTCACGCTGTACGATCCCAAGGTGAACGCCGACCGGGCGAGCGGCAAGTGGTTCGACTGGGAGAACGATCCCGCCCCCGCAGCCAAGGCGACCCGGACCGTTGACACGCCGGTACAGGACGGCGAAATTCACGATTAACAGGCCGTTTGCACTGCTTGATTCCATGCCCCCGTCCGTGGCAGGATCAGGATAGTGCGATCGCCGGTGCTGTCCGGGCTCGCAGATCAGGGGGCTTATTGATGCGTCAGGCTGGCGAACCTTCGGTTGAGGATATCCTCGCCTCGATCAAGAAAGTGATCGCGCGCGATGGCAGCGGCGATATGACCGCTTACGCCGAACCGCGCCGCCCGCAGCCGCCTGCGCCCGAACCGGATGCCCCGAACGATGTGCTGGAACTGTCCGCCGAAGCGCAGTGGATCGGCTCCTCCGAGGCCACGGCCCGCGATGCAGGCGGCGAAGCGCCGCTGGTCGGCGAAGCAGTGCGCGAATCGATGCGCGATTCGCTGGCCGCGCTGGCGATGCTGTCCGAACCGGGCGTGCCGCCGCAGATCGTCCGCTCGGGCGAAACCTCGCTCGAAGGGCTGACGCGCGAACTGCTCAAGCCTGCCCTTGCCGAATGGCTGGAAAAGAACCTGCCGCCGCTGGTGGAGCGGATGGTCGCCGCCGAAATCGCCCGGATCGTCGGCAAGAGGGACTGATCGTCCCGGCTGGACCTCATCCCTGGGCTTGCCTAGGGAGTGCCGATGCCCAAGCCCGATCCCAGCCTTCTGAACCCGTCGCGATACACCGGACGGCATGTCATCATGCCGCGTTTCGGCGATCTCGATTACAACATGCACGTCAACAATGCCGCCATGGCCATGTTCATGGAAGACGCGCGGTTCTGCTTCAATCGCAGCAACGGCTTTTACGACGATCTGGGTGAAAGCAAGTCGATGCTGGTCAGCATCGCGATCGAATTTCTCGAACAGACGCACGTCGACACGCCGGTGACGGTCCACAGTGCTTATGAGCGCCTTGGCCGCTCCAGCCTGACGCTGCTCCAGCTCGCCACGCAAGACAATCGCGCGGTGGCCTTCGCGCGCAGTGTCGTCGTCACCGCGACATCGGCGGGGGTGGCAATGCCATTGCCGGCAGCCTTCGTCGAAAAGGCGCACACGCTGATGTTGCGGCCATGACCGCCGGACCGGCCGAAATCGCCCGCGCCCGCGCCGCGCTGGAAAAGACCGGGGCCGACAGCGCCCGCCGCCACATCTTCCTGTGCGCGCAGCCGGAAAAGGGCGAATGCTGCACCCCGGCGCGGGGCAAGGCGGCGTGGAACTATCTGAAGAAGCGGCTCAAGCAACTGGGCCTCGATGCCCCGGACGAAGGCGGCGGCGTGCTGCGCACCAAGGCCGATTGCCTGCGCGTCTGCGCTGCCGGGCCGGTCGCCGTGGTCTGGCCCGATGGCGTCTGGTATCATTCATGCGATGAGACGGCGCTCGAACGGATCATCCAGGAACACCTCATCGGCGGCGTCCCGGTGGAGGACTTCCGCCTGCGCTCCTAGGGTCAGGGCCCTAGGGCGCGTGGACAAAATTCTAACGTCCGGTTTCGCCCCGTTGCAGACATTCCCCCGCGTGGATAACGTGCCACCATGCCGATAGTAGAAGCCTTTGACCACGAAGACGCCTTGGAGCCGCTATTCACGACTGAGTTTGAGTTCCTGCCGCGCATTGGCGAATATCTTTCAATCGACACTCCGCCCGGTTATTTCAAATACTACCATATTGTTGAAGTCTGGCACCGGCAGGAAACAAAGGGTGGCGCTTTCCGCGCTTGCATACGCCTTGAAGAAAGGGACTGACGAACGTCCTCTCCCCACCCTATCTCGGTCGTTAAGGGCTGCGCTGAATTTGTTCGCGCCGCCTAGTCCCGCTCCTCGTCCAGCGGATCGATGATCGCGTCGTCGTGCCCCGTGCCACTCGACAAAAAAACCAGCCCCATCAGTGCCGAGGCCAGCAGCATCGTGAACCCGACGCCCAGCGCGGTAGCGATATAGAAATGGACCGAGACCATGCCGTTCTCGCGGTAGAGCAGGATCACCGAGGCGATGACCAGCCCCACCGTCACGGTCATCATCCACCGCATGATCCGCCGATAGCGCGCCCAGGCGTGTGCCGCCTTGTGCGGATCGTCGAGAGGAGACCGGGGAATCATCGCCCCCTCATGAAACGCGCCCGCGCCCGCCGCAAGGGCGATGACTGTCTGAGGAGGCGCGAACCCGGTACGCACCCCTACGCAGAGCGCGCGCTCGACCGGATCGGTCGAAAGACGGTTCACGCGGAGGCGCGGAGGTGTTGCGCCCTGGTTCCGCCACGCGCCTCTATTCAACGGAGGCGTTTGTCTCCACGTTGAGGGTGAGCAGAATCCTGCGGCACTCGGCAAGCTCTCTGCGCCTCCGCGTCTCCGCGTGATCCATTCTTCCCGATCTTTGCATGCCCCGAAACCGCCGATGAGGCTTGCATGGTGAACCCGGCTCCGTCTTGCTGAACTTGTTTCAGCATCCATGGGGCCGCCTTGCCGGTGTTCGGCGTGGCGCGCGACCTTGCGTCTCGGTTTCCTGACCTCAAGGCAGCGCACCACCGAAGCGGCGGGGCCAACGGCCTGATGGGCCCTGAACCAAGTTCAGGGCGACGATTATTGGGAGGGCGGCGGCGCGTTTGGCCGCCGGTGGCGAAAATGGTTCACGCGGAGGCGCGGAGGCGCAGAGGTGTTGCGATTGGCGCAGCCCGGCACTCCTGTTCAACCATGCGTTTTCCGCGACGTTGAGAATGAGCAGGAGCCTGCGGTGCCGTGCAGGTTCTCTGCGCCTCCGCGTCTCCGCGTGAACCATTCTTCCTGATCTTTCCCACGCCCCCTGACCACCAACAACGTCTGCACGGCGCAAGGACCTGCCGCCCGCGTTTGGAACTTGTCGCAATTGTGTTACACTCTTCCTGCTCCAGCGAGGGCGAAAATCAGAAAAAGGGAGAGCCATACATGACCATTGGTCGGATTATTGTGGGTCGTCGTGCCCCGATTACCTGCTCTGTCGCTACGGCCGTCAGCAAGGCTATTGAATTGCTTGCCGAACAACGCATCGGCGCGCTGCCGGTGATGGATGGGCAGGAACTGGTCGGCATCTTTTCCGAACGAGACGTGATTTATCGCCTGCGCGAATCAGGTGCCGGCGTTCTGGCCCTGCCGGTGGGCCAGGTGATGACCACGCCGCCGGTCACCGCCACGGCCGAAACATCGGCGCTCGAAGCGCTGACGCTGATGACCCAGCGCCGCATCCGCCATCTGCCGATCGTCGAAGGCAAGCGGATGATCGCGTTCGTCTCGATCGGCGATCTGGTGAAGCACCGGCTCGACAAGGTGGAACGCGAAGCCGCGCAGATGCGGACCTATATCCAGACGGCCTGACGGGTTTCCCGTCTGCCTTGCGGGCGGGGCGCGAGCGCGCCGCCCTTCCCTTTTCGCGCACGCCTTGTGGTGATGCGCGGCGCGGCCTACATTCGGTGGCATGGATCAGCCCGCACCCCAGTCTTCCGCCCTCCCCGATGCCGGCCCGGCACCCGTCAGCCTGAGCACGGCGGCCGCCACCCGCGTGGCCGCGATCGCCGGCAAACAGGGAAAACCCGCGATCCTGCGCCTGTCGGTCGAAGGCGGCGGCTGCTCCGGCTTCCAGTACCGGTTCGGGCTGGCGGACGATGTCGATGCCGAGGATGCGGTTTCGGAAACCGCCGGGGTGCGGCTGGTGGTTGATCCCGCCAGCCTTGATCTCGTCAGCGGCTGCGTGGTGGACTACGTCGAATCGCTGGGCGGGGCGGCGTTCCGGGTGGACAATCCCAACGCCGCATCGGGCTGTGGTTGCGGATCGAGCTTCTCGATTTGAAAATCGCCAGCTTCAATATCAACGGCGTCAAGGCGCGGCTGCCGCGGCTGCTCGAATGGCTGGAGGAAACCCGCCCCGCCGTCGCCTGCCTGCAGGAAATCAAGAGCCAGGACGAAGGCTTCCCGATCGCCGAGTTCGAGAAGCTGGGCTATCACGGCATCTGGCACGGCCAGAAAGGCTTCAACGGCGTCGCCATCCTGGCGGACGGCGAAGCTCCCCGCGAAGTCCGTCGCGGGCTTGAGGGCGAGCCTGAGGACGAACATTCGCGTTACCTGGAGGCGGACGTGTTCGGCGTCCGGGTGGTGTGCATCTACCTGCCGAACGGCAACCCCGTCTTCCACGATGGCGAGCCGGGGCCCAAATTCGCCTACAAGCTGCGCTGGATGGAACGCCTGCGCACGCGCATGGCGCAGATCCGTGCCGAGGAAGTGCCCGCGATCGTCACCGGAGACTATAACGTCATCCCGACCGACCGCGACGTCTGGTCACCCCCGGCGATGGCAAGCGATGCGCTGATGCAGCCGCAATCGCGCGATGCCTATATCCGGCTGCTGGGCGATGGCTGGACCGATGCGCTGGCGCTGCACAATCCGCGTGGCGGAGTGTGGACCTATTGGGATTACCAGGCCGGAGCCTGGCAGCGCGACCACGGGTTTCGGATCGATCACGCCCTGCTCTCCCCCGAACTGGCCGACCGGCTGGTCGAATGCGGGGTGGACAAGGCGCATCGTGGCCGGGAAAAGGCCAGCGATCACGCCCCCGTCTGGGTGCGGATCGCCGCCTGACGGCCGGGGCCGCGCCCCGGCCCTTCCTCAGCGATAGAATACGTGATTGTCGACGCGGGCGATGCGTTGCAGGCGCCAGCGTGGGGAGACGCGCGTCGCGTGGAAGAACAGCGCGCCCTTGGCCGGGCTGGCCCACGATCCGGCATCGGCGATGCGGGCGATGGCCACCGCTTCACGCCAGTCACGCGATGCCTCGCGCGCACCGGGTATCCGGCCACCCCGCAGGAACGAGAATTGCGATGGCTGGAGCACGACGCCGCAATAGCTGGCCGGGAAGCGGCCCGATTGCGACCGGTTGACGATCACCCGGCCGACGGCAAGCTGGCCTTCCAGCGATTCGCCGCGTGCTTCGAAATAGATGGCCGAAGCGAGGCAGCGCAACTGGCTTCCCAGCGTATCGTCGACCGGCTGATCGGCGACGGCTTCCTGCAAGGTGGCAGCGTCATCGTCGCTGTTTTCGACGGCGGGGGCCGGGTTGCCGGGCACTTGCTGCACTACCGGCTCGGCCACGAAATGCACCTGTCGACCGGCCTCGACGGCTGCGGTCACGGGTTCCGATTGGACCAGCACCGGGATCATTTCCGATGCGATCGCGCCCGAACCCTGGGCGCTTAACACGATGGTCGCGAGCGACCCGGCCACCGCAACCGCGCTGGCCCATTTAACTTTGCTTCGCATTCGATCAGAATCGAGTGCGGTGAACCGATCCGACGCAGGAGGAAGCGGTTGACACCTGTAACAGCGTCCTGACCCAACCCGATCCTGCCGACAGTTCCCCGTCTGCGTGCTAGCCCGGTATGCCGAAATGCCCCCAGAGCCGCTTCCGCGTTTGCGAGGCGGCCTTTAACTTGCAAAGCTTGCAAGTCAATCAGCAATCGTCGCCATTGCCGATGAGCCGTTCGCCCTGTGCGACATCAAGTTCGACCACCCACAGGTCCGGATCGCGATCTCCCCTCCGGTTCAGGTAGTCGGCGAAGTCCTGTTTGTTTTCAGCGTCTTCCTGCCTGGTACAGGCCCATTTCCGGGTGCCATCAGCTTGCGGAATACGCTCGAAAAGTCGCGCATTCCGGCCATTTTCCAGCAATACGATTAGGATCGTCCCGGCATCGGGTTCGCCCTTGCGCAAGACCGCCGCGAAGCCGCCGGCAGCACTCACCCGGCGAATCAGTCCGCTCACTTCGAGGTGTGCAGGCAGGCGACCGGTCATGGCCGTGCCGTTCAATCGCCGCGCGGTGCGGCGTACCCGGGCAGGCCGGAAAGGGCGATGTGCGAGCGCATGAAGGTGCCGGTGCCGCGCCCCACTTCTTCGCCATCGGCATCGACCAGCCGCGATTCCGCCACCAGCACCCGGCGACGGCCGCTGACCCACCGGCCTTCGGCAACGATGCGGCCGCCCCGGATCGGCTGGCTGAAATGAAGGTTGAACGATGTGGTCAGCAGGAACCGGTCGGTCACCAGCGTATTCGCCGCATAGAACGCGGCATCATCCAGCATCTTGAAATAGATCGTCCCGTGCGCCGCACCGGCAGCGTGGAAGCAGGTCTCGTCAACATCGAAGGTGATGCAGGCCAGCCCTTCGCCGTCGATGTTGATGTGCGAGCGGAACAGCCGGTTGACGGGGGCGGAGGCATAGAGGCTCTCCAACGCGCGCCAGTGCCGCGCCGCGCCGGGGGTGGAGGGGCCGGGGATCGACGGAACCGCGCCCGTCGCGGACTTTTCGTCAGGCAGCATCGCGATCGATCGAGTTGCTGAGCAGGCTGAACAGCGCCTCGTGGCCGGGGGCGGCCAGCAGGGCGGCGTGCATGCGATCATCGCGCATCAGCCGGGAAATGGCAGCCAAGGCGTGGAGATGGGTGGCACCGGCCCCTTCGGGCGACAGCAGGCCGAACACCAGATCGATCGGCATGCCGTCGGCGGCATCGAATTCGACCGGAGCGGCCAGCCGGATGAAGGCGGCGACCGGACGGCTGAGTCCGGGAAGGCGCGCATGCGGAATCGCAATCGACCGCCCGAATCCCGTGCTGCCGAGCTGCTCACGCTCGACGATGCGGGCCAGGACGGCCTTGCGATCGAGCTGATAGACCTCTGCAAAGAGGCCCGACAGCCGATCCAGAATGGCGTTCTTGCTGTCCGCGCTGTCAATGGCAACGGCATCGGGCAGCAGAGTGAAGAGACTACTCATCGCACTTCTTGTTCTAATCTCGATCGGTTTACGATTGCTGCACAAAGCCAGCTTCCGGACGTTCCGGAAGCTGGACCCTCTCCTCCGATCTGGATGGCGCCTGGGGGCCAGAAGCGAGCACCGCAGGCATGCGCCTGCGAACTCAGTGCGGTTCAACCCAGCCGATCGACCCGTCGCCGCGGCGGTAAACCATATTATGGCGGCCAGTGCCAGCGTTTTTGAACAGAAGCGCGGTGGTATTGCGCAAGTCGAGCATCATCACCGCATCCGAAACGGTGGCTTCGGGAACGTCCACGCGGGTCTCGGCGATGACGACCGGCGCGTCCATCTCGACCTCTTCCTCGTGGTCGACCGGCGGTTCCTCGAAGATGGTGTACGCGGCTTCTTCGGCAGCGGCGACGAAAGCCGTCTGTTCGTGACGGTCCTTGAGGCGGCGCTTGTAACGGCGAAGCTGCTTGTCGATCTTTTCCGAAGCCTGATCGAGCGCGATGTGCGCGTCATGGGCGACGCCGGTGCCCTTGAGCACGAGGTTCTGCATGACATGCATGATGATGTCGCATCGGAACGCGCCGGCAGGCGCTCGGCCGAACGTCACGTGCGACGACAGCGCCCGGTTGAAATACT
Organism: Novosphingobium colocasiae; assembly: GCF_014652555.1. Lineage (GTDB taxonomy): Bacteria > Pseudomonadota > Alphaproteobacteria > Sphingomonadales > Sphingomonadaceae > Novosphingobium > Novosphingobium colocasiae. The sequence goes on along the minus strand of NZ_BMZA01000006.1, from coordinate 93,940 downwards.
TCGCGATGATCGCAGTCAGTCGCTCGCTGGCGTGGGTCTGAAGGGCTGCACCCGTATCGACCTGATGACCGGAAACGCGGATATCCATGGGCGTATTCTCCTCTTGCTAGAGCTCAAGTGCCCCAGAGCGGGGCATCGACCGACTGGAGGAAGATCGCATGCGCGGCGAGTTCCTCAGCGGTGGCCGCGTGGGGACGCGGCTGACGGTATTGCCGGTCCGTTCGGACGAGGACCTTGATTTCCGTCACGATTTCGGTGGTTTCGGCGACCAGTTCCAGACCGATCTGGCGGCCGCCGCGCAATTCGACATAAACCTGCGCCAGCAGTTCGGCATCGAGCAGCGCGCCGTGCAGGGTGCGGTGGCTGCGATCGATGCCGTAGCGGCTGCACAGCGCATCGAGCGAGAGCTTGGCCCCGGGATGGCGCACACGGGCGAGCGCAACCGTATCGACCATCCGGCCGCGATCGACCTCGGGCAGGCCACAAAGCCTGAGTTCGGCGTTGATGAAGCCGAAATCGAAGCCGGCATTGTGCGCCACCATCGGCGCATCGCCGATGAATTCGAGGAAATCCGCCGCCACTTCGGCAAAGCGCGGCTTGTCGGCCAGGAACGCGGCGGACAGGCCGTGGACCGCTTCGGCTTCGGCCGGCATGTCCCTTTCGGGGTTTACATAGACGTGGAAGGTGCGGCCGGTGGTGACCCGATTGACCATTTCGATGCAGCCGATCTCGACCAGCCGGTCTCCGGTCTTGGGATCCAGACCGGTCGTCTCCGTATCGAAGATGATCTCTCGCATTACGTCACATATCTGCCTCATGCGGGCGGGGCGCAAGGGCCATCACAGGATAAATCTGAACGGCCTGGATGGAAGCTTCATCCCGTCATCGTCACCCCGGGCTTCGACCCGGGGCCCCGCTTGCGAAGCGCTTTTTCCAGGAAAGAAGCGGGGTACCGGGTCAAAGCCCGGGACGACGAAAAGTCAGGCCACCGTACTTTAGCTTCAGCCGCGCAAGCGGCGAACCAGCGCCTCGACCTGCGCCCGCGTGTCGGCCAGGGAAAGGCCGGTGTCGATGACATAATCGCCCAGTTGCCGCTTCTGCGCGTCGGGCACCTGGAGGCCGAGGATGCGCTCGAACTTTTCCTCGGTCATTCCCGGCCGGGCCAGCACCCGGGCCCTCTGCGTTTCGGCGGGGGCAGAGACCACCGCGACCGCATCGATCCGGGGATCGCGGCCCTTTTCGAACAGCAGCGGGATATCGAAGACCAGCAGCGGTGCCTGCGCATATTCGCGCACGAAATCGGCGCGCATGCGATGGACCGCCGGGTGAACGATCGCTTCAAGCCGGGCGAGGGCGGCGGGGTTGCCGAACACCATGGCCCCCAGCTTCACCCGCTCCACCCCTTGCGGACCGGTCGAGCCGGGAAATTCGGCCTCGATCGGGGCCAGCAGTACGCCGCCCGGGCCTTGCAGTTGGTGGACGGCGGCGTCGGCATCGAATACCGGCACATCGAGCGCGCGCAGCATGCCCGCCACGGTGGACTTGCCCATGCCGATGGAGCCGGTGAGGCCGAGCACGAAGGGCTGGCCCGCGGTCATGCCGTCAATACTTTGCGCAATTCGGCATCGCGTTCGCGCGGCGGAACCGCGCCGAAAAACCGGCGGAAAGCGTGGTCTGCCTGGCCGATCAGCATCGCCAGCCCATCCACCGTCGCCAGCCCGCGCTGGCGCGCCGCGATCAGCAGCGCGGTATCGAGCGGACTGGTGACGATATCGTAGACCACGCCGGTTTCCCGCACCCGGCCGAGCAGATCGAGCGGGAAGGGCGCTTGCCCGACCATGCCCATCGCCGAGGTGTTGACCAGCAGGTCCACCGCAGTGCCTGCGGTGCCGATCGGCTCGACCGTCCCGGCGATGCCGAATTCGGCCAGCAGCGCCTCGGCCTTGGCCAGGCTGCGGTTCTGGAGGGTGATGGTCGCCACCCCGGCATCTGCCAGCGCCGCCAGGACGGCGCGCGCCGCACCGCCCGCGCCGACGACGAGCGCGCTGGCAAAGGATCGGCCGGCCAGCGGTTCCCAGAAGCCCGGCACATCGGTGTTGTAGCCGGTCAGCGTGCCGTCCTCCGCAGGGATCACGGTATTCACCGCACCGACCCGCGCTGCCAGCGGATCGAGCCGGTCGAGCAGCGGCATCACCGATTGCTTGTGCGGCATGGTGACATTGCAGCCGCGCCAGGCGGCGTCCGTGCGCCGCGCGGTGATGTAGTCAGCGGGTGAAGCGGTTTCGACGAGGGCCCGGTCATAGCGCCCGGCCAGGCCCAGCGCGGAAAGCCAGAACCCATGGATAGCGGGCGACTTGGACTGGGCGATGGGGTTGCCGATCACTTCGGCATAAGGCGTCGTCATCGCGCCAGCTCCCCCAGATCGCGCAGTGCACCCAGCACTTTCATCAGCGGCATGCCCAGGATGGTGAAATAGTCGCCCTCGATTCGCTCGAACAGCGTCACCCCGCGCGCCTCGATGCGGAACACGCCGACACAGCCCGCCACTGCGGGCCATTCGGCATCGAGATAGGCGGCGATGAATTCAGGCGACATCGCGATCACGTGCAGCGCCGCCAGATCCGGGGCGGACCACAGCACCACGCCATCGCGCGCCAGCGCCGCCGCGCTATGCAAGTGCATAACCTTGCCGGAAAAGGCGCGCAAATGTTCGGCCGCCTGTGCACGGCTGGCGGGCTTGTCGAACCGCCGGCCATCGCACACCACCAGCGAATCGCTGCCCAGTACCAGTTCACCCGGCTGCGTGGCCGAAACCGCGAGCGCCTTGGCGCGGGCCAGCTCCAGCGCCACCGTTGCCGCCGGCGCACCGGCCAGCGCCGCTTCCAGCGCGCGTTCGTCCACGTCTGCGGGTTGGCTGGCGAACGACAGGCCCGCCGCTTCGAGCATCGCCCGGCGCGAGGCGCTGTTGGAAGCGAGAATCATCCTTGGCGGGTCCTGTCTGTAATGCGGGGTCAGATCGGCTTGGGCCCGGTCGGCCCTTGCGCCCCGGCGGCGATCCGTTCGTTGTAGAGGTTGATCACCGCCGCCGCGGTTTCCTCGATCGAGCGCCGGGTGACGTCGATCACCGGCCACGAATTGTCCGCGAACATGCGCCGGGCGAACTTGATCTCGTCCTCCACCCGCTCGCTCTTGACGTAATCGGTGTCGGGCGACTGGCTGAGCGACAGCAGACGGTTGCGACGGATCTGGATCAGCCGTTCGGGCGCTGTGGTCAGCCCGACCACCAACGGGCGCTTGAGCCCATAGAGGGCAGGGGGCGGCGGGCTTTCCACCACGATCGGGATATTGGCGACCTTGTAGCCGCGATTGGCGAGATAGATGCTGGTGGGCGTCTTGCTGGTGCGCGAAACGCCCGCCAGCACGATATGCGCTTCCTCCCAATCATCCCAGGCGATCCCGTCATCATGGGCGATGGTGAACTGGATCGCTTCGACCCGCGCGAAATAGGCATCGTCCAGCCGGTGCTGGCGGCCGGGACGGCCCTTGGCTTCCTGGCCCAGCATCGCTTCCAGCGCATCGGTCACGCCATCGAGCACGGCCAGCGCCGGGATGTCCAGCGCCTGGCAGCGTTCCTGCAGCGCCTTGCGGGTATCTTCGTTGACGAGGGTGAAGAACACCAGTCCGCGCGTTTCGGCGATGTCCTTCATGATCCGGTCGAGGTGCTGGTGCGAGCGGACCATGGGCCAGAAGTGGCGCTGGACGTCGGTATCGTCATCGAACTGGGCGAGCGCCGCCTTGGCGATCATCTCCAGCGTTTCGCCGGTCGAATCCGAGAGGAGATGAAGGTGGAAACGCGCCATGTGCGATCAGGACCCGGGGCTTGTGGACAAACCCATGCATAACCACGGGAACACTCGGCTGACAACTCGGGGGACAATCCAAACCGCGATTCCATGCCCGTTACCGGCAATTGCACTGCCCGTTTGTGGACAGGGGCGCTACGCGATCCACAGGCTGGGGATAAGGCGGACAACATCCGTTTGACTCAACCACAGCCCGGAGTCGGTAGGCCGGTTTGGGACTGGCCAGCCGGGCACAAATCGGGCAATGCCGCCCCGTCCCCAGTATCCACAGGGCCAACAGACTCCATCATCCTTCTTAAATATATCTCTTTTTATTATTTTGAGCGGACCCTCATCGATGCCTGGCCCTCTTCTTGAAACCCTGCGCGGCGCCAATCTGGCAAAGCGTCCGATGTGGCTCATGCGCCAGGCGGGGCGCTATCTGCCCGAATACCGTGCGTTGCGGGCGGAAAAGGGCGGCTTCCTGGCGCTGGTGTACGATACCGATGCTGCGGCCGAGATAACGCTGCAGCCGCTGCGCCGGTTCCGGTTCGATGGCGCGATCCTGTTCTCCGATATCCTGATCGTGCCTTATGCGATGGGCCAGGACCTCGAATTCCTTGCCGGCGAAGGCCCGCGCCTGTCGCCGCGCCTTGTCGATCACGCGCTGGACAGCCTCGCCGCGGTCCCCGAACGCCTTTCGCCGATCTATGAGACTGTGGCCAAGGTGCGCGCGGCGCTGTCTGCCGGAGAGACGATGCTGGGTTTTGCCGGCAGCGCCTGGACCGTCGCGACCTATATGGTGGCGGGTGAGGGCAGTCGCGATCATCACGAGACGCGGGCGATGGCCTATCGCGATCCGGCCGCTTTCCAGGCGATCATCGACGCGATCGTGGGCGTGACGGTTGAGTACCTGTCCGGCCAGATCGTCGCCGGGGCCGAAGCGGTGCAACTGTTCGATAGCTGGGCCGGATCGCTGTCGCCGGCGCAGTTCGAACGCTGGGTGATCGCGCCCAATGCCGCCATCGCCAGTGCCGTGAAGGCGCGGCATCCCGATACGCCGATCATCGGTTTCCCCAAGGGCGCGGGCGAAAAGCTCGCCGCCTATGCGCGCGAGACCGGGGTGGACGCGGTGGGGGTGGACGAAACCATCGATCCGGTCTGGGCCGCCGCCACTTTGCCCGCCGCAATGCCGGTGCAGGGCAATCTCGACCCGCTGCTGCTGCTATCGGGCGGCCCCGAGCTGGATGTGCAGGTGGGCAGGGTGCTTGATGCCTTCGCCGACCGGCCCCATGTCTTCAACCTCGGCCACGGCATCGGCCAGCACACCCCGATCGCCCATGTCGAGCAGTTGATCGCCGCCGTCCGCGGCTGGCAACGGCCCTGATAGTCTGAAAGGTTTTCGAGGCGATGGAGCAGGTTCTGGCAAGCTTGTACCCCTGGCTCAAGGCCGGCCACGTGATCTTCGTGATCTTCTGGATGGCCGGCCTGTTCATGCTGCCGCGCTATTTCGTCTACCATCAGGAAAGCGAGCCCGGCTCGGCCGAGGAAGCGCGCTGGGTCGATCGCGAGGCCAAGCTGCGCAAGATCATCCTCACCCCGTCGCTGATCGCGGTGTGGGTGTTCGGGCTGCTGCTGGCGTCCAGCATCGGTGCTTTTGCCCAGGGGTGGTTCCACGCCAAGCTTCTGCTGGTGGTGGCGCTTTCGGGCTATCACGGCTGGCTGACAGGCTATGCGAAGAAGCTGGCGCGCGGCGAACGCAAGCTTTCGGGCAAGGCCCTGCGGCTGCTGAACGAGGTGCCGGGGCTGGTGGCGGTGGTGGTGGTGATCCTGGTGATCGTGAAGCCGTTCTGACCGTCCGTCCGCCGCATTTGCCCACGTCCGGTCGATGATCCGTTGACCAGCACCCCTGCTGCGACTATCTAGAAACCGTCCCGGCACGGGGTGCGCGAACCCGTTCGCTTGCCCGGATCCGCTTTCCCCAAGCCCATTGATCCCGCCGGCCGCAATCAAACTGTTTCCATCCGGAATTTACAAAAATCATGCATCTCAAAGAACTGAAAACGAAAAACGCGGCCGAACTGGTCGAAATGGCAGAGGATCTGGGCGTCGAGGGTGCATCCACCATGCGCCGCCAGGACCTGATGTTCGGCATTCTCAAGGAAGTGGCCGAGGACGGCGAGGAAATCGTCGGTCAGGGCACGATCGAAGTGCTGACCGACGGCTTCGGCTTCCTGCGCAGCCCCGAGGCCAACTATCTGGCCGGTCCTGACGATATCTACGTTTCGCCCAACCAGGTCCGCAAATGGGGCCTGCGCACCGGCGATACGGTCGAAGGCGAAATCCGCGCCCCCAAGGACGGCGAGCGCTATTTTGCCATCACCAAGCTGATCAGCGTCAACTACGACGATCCCGATGTGGTCCGCCACCGCGTCAATTTCGACAACCTGACGCCGCTCTATCCCGATCGTCGGCTCAAGCTCGATGGCTCGGACCCGACGGTCAAGGACAAGTCGGCCCGGGTGATCGATCTCATCAGCCCGCAGGGCAAGGGCCAGCGCGCGCTGATCGTGGCACCGCCGCGCACCGGCAAGACGGTGCTGCTGCAGAACATCGCCAAGGCGATCACCGACAACCACCCCGAGGTGTTCCTGCTCGTCCTGCTGGTCGACGAACGCCCCGAGGAAGTCACCGACATGCAGCGCAGCGTGAAGGGCGAGGTGATCTCCTCGACCTTCGACGAACCTGCCAGCCGTCACGTCCAGGTCGCCGAAATGGTGATCGAGAAGGCCAAGCGCCTGGTCGAACACAAGCGCGACGTGGTGATCCTGCTGGACTCGATCACCCGCCTTGGCCGGGCCTACAACACGGTGGTGCCCAGCTCCGGCAAGGTGCTGACCGGCGGCGTCGATGCCAATGCCCTGCAGCGTCCCAAGCGCTTCTTTGGTGCCGCCCGCAACATCGAGGAAGGCGGATCGCTGTCGATCATCGCCACGGCACTGATCGATACCGGCAGCCGCATGGACGAAGTGATCTTCGAAGAGTTCAAGGGCACCGGCAACTCGGAAATCGTGCTGGACCGCAAGGTCGCGGACAAGCGCATCTTCCCGGCGCTGGATGTCGGAAAGTCCGGCACCCGCAAGGAAGAACTGCTGGTTCCCAAGGATCAGCTCACCAAGATGTGGGTGCTGCGCCGCATCCTCATGCAGATGGGCACGATCGATGCGATGGAATTCCTGCTCGACAAGATGAAGGATTCCAAGACCAACGAGGATTTCTTCGCGACGATGAACCAGTAAGCAGGAACGGAGACAATCTTGGACCTGTTGAATATCCTGGCCGCCGCAGCGCCGGCCGTCCAGAGTCCGGTGGAGCTGTGGCAGCATATCGTCGACGATTTCTCCAATATCACCGAACCGGCGGCGCTTTCGGCGTTCCTGCAGGTGCTGATGATCGACGTAGTGCTGGCGGGGGACAATGCGATCGTGGTCGGCGCGCTGGCGGCGGGGCTGCCGGCGGATCAGCGCAAGAAGGTCATCGCCATCGGCGTGATCGCCGCATTGGTCCTGCGCGTCGCCTTTGCCCTGATGGTCACCTGGCTGCTGGGGATCGTCGGTCTGGTGTTCGCGGGTGGCCTGCTGCTGCTGTGGGTCGCGTGGAAGATGTACCGCGAACTGCACAGCCACGGCGGTGCCGACGTCCATTCGCACGGTTCGCCGGAAATCGAGGGCGATGAGCATTCCGGCCTGCCCGCGTCCAAGACGTTTGCCAGCGCGGCGCTTTCGGTGGCGGTTGCCGACGTATCGATGTCGATCGACAACGTGCTGGGTGTAGCCGGTGCTGCCCGGGACCATCCCGGTATCCTGATCGTCGGGCTGATCGTCGCGGTCGCGCTGATGGGCCTCGCTGCCAATTTCATCGCCCGCTACATCGAACGCTTCCGCTGGATCGGCTGGCTGGGGCTGGCGGTGATCGTCTATGTCGCGATCAAGATGATCTACGAAGGCTGGATAGATCCGCAGCTTGGCATCTCATCGCTGCTTTAAGGCTGCTCAGGGCAGGAGGACGGTGGACCCGGTAGTCTCCCGTCCCTCCAGCGCCCGATGCGCCTCAGCGGCCTCCGCAAGCGCAAATGTCTGGCCAATGCCGGCCCGGATCACGCCGCGCCGCAGCCGATTGAACAGTCGGTCGGCGTTCGTCGTCAGCGTGTCGTTCGTGGCGATATAGTCGAACAGCGTCGGCCGGGTGATGTAGAGCGATCCCGCCCGCATGATGTCGAGCAGCGAAACCGGCGGGACCGGGCCTGACGCATTGCCGAAGCTGACCATCATGCCGCGTTTCTTGAGGCTGGCGATCGAGGCTTCCCAGGATGTCGCGCCTACCCCGTCGTAGACAACGTCGCACAGTGCGCCGCCGGTCAAGTCGTGGACCGCAGCGGCAAGCTGGTCGAACGGGCAGGAGAGGGCGTGCGTGGCTACAATGCCCGCCGCCTTTTCGGGTGTCCCGGCATGGGCGATCACGGTCACGCCCTTGTCGATCAGCCAGGGCACCAGCAGCGATCCGACCCCGCCCGCTGCCGAATGCACCAGCGCGATCTGCCCCGGCGCGGGAATGTAGGTCTCCTCGGTCAGATAGCTGGTTGTCAGGCCTTTCAGCAGGATCGCCGCCACGGTTGCGGCATCGACCCCGGCCGGCACCTTGACCGCCTCGTCGGCCGGGATCAGCCGGTGGCTGGCGTAGGCCCCGCCGCTGCGCACCGTGGCAATGCGATCGCCCGGCACGATCGTGCTCACTCCGTCACCGACGGCTATCACGCGGCCGGCGCTTTCCGAGCCCAGGCAGAACGGTACGGCGGCGGGGTACAGCCCCTTGCGATAATAGGTATCGATGAAGTTGAGCCCGACCGCCTCGGTTTCGATCAGGACTTCGCCGGGGCCGGGCGATCCGATCCGGAACGCCTCGCGCTCGATCGCATCGGGGCCGCCAAACTGCCGCACGACCATCCTGTAACCATCGATCATTTCATATAACCCATTGAAAACAAATCATAGTACCCTGCGGAACGTCTCCGCACTCGATACCCGCCAGGAACGGGCATATTGGGTCTGTTCGGGGGCCTGCAAGAGTTCACCGGGTTTGAGGAAGCGATAGACTTCGTCGATCGCCCCGGCCCGCGCGCTGTCGATCCTCTGGTAGATGTCGTGCTGGGTCAGGTCCCACGGGCTGTCATAGCCCATCGCGACAACGATCTCGCGCAGCGCTTTCAGGGTTTCCTTCTGGAACCGGGCGACCCGTTCCGCCTTGTCATCGACCACAAGGCCCTTTTGTCGCCAGCCGACCTGGGTGGCGACGCCGGTCGGGCAATCGCCGGTGTGGCACTTCATCGACTGGACACAGCCGAGCGAGAACATGAAGGCGCGGGCAGCGTTGCACCAGTCCGCCCCCAGCGCAAAGGCGCGGGCCATGCCGGCACCCGAATGAATGCGACCCGAAGCGCCCAATCGGACGCGATCCTTGAGCCCTGTGCCGACCAGCGCATTGCGCATCAGGATCAGCCCTTCGCGCAGCGGCATGCCGACGTTGTCGGTCAGCTCCTGCGGGGCGGCTCCGGTGCCGCCCTCGGCCCCGTCGACGACGATGAAATCAGGCGTGATCCGCGTTTCGACCATCGCCTTGACCAGCGCGAACACTTCGTGCGGCTGGCCGACGCACAGCTTGATGCCGACCGGCTTGCGACCGGACAGATCACGCAGTTGCTCGACCCATTCGAGCAGGCCGACAGGCGTGGAGAACGTGGAATGGGCGGCGGGAGACAGGCAATCCTCGCCGACTTCCACCTTGCGTGCCTCGGCGATTTCCTCGGTTACCTTGGCACCGGGAAGCACGCCGCCATGGCCGGGCTTGGCACCCTGGCTCAGCTTGATCTCGATCATCCGCACCTGATCGCTGGCGGCCTGCTGCGCGAACAGTTCCTCGTTGAAGGAGCCATCGCGGTGGCGGCAGCCGAAATAGCCGCTGCCGATTTCCCAGATCAGATCGCCGCCGTGGATGCGGTGGTAGCGCGAGATCGATCCCTCGCCGGTATCGTGGGCAAACCCGCCCATCGCCGCGCCCTTGTTCAGCGCCTGGATGGCGTTGGCCGACAGCGAGCCGAAGCTCATCGCCGAAATGTTGAGCAGGGCGGAATGGTACGGGCGGGTGCAGCTTTCGCCGCCGATCCGCACGTGCCAGGTATCGGGCGCTTCCTCGGTCGGGGTGATCGAGTGGCCGAGCCATTCGTATTCGTCGGAATAGACGTCGAGTTCGGTGCCGAAGGGGTGAGTGGAAACCTCACCCTTGGCGCGGGCATAGACGAGGCCGCGCTCGTCGATTGTGAATGGACGGCCCTCGCGGTCGCTCTCGACGACGTAGGCGCGGATGAACGGGCGCAGGTCTTCGAACAGCCAGCGGACGCGGGCGATCAGCGGATAGTTGCGGCGCAGGGCATGGCGGCCCTGCAGGAAGTCCCACAAGGTCAGCAGCAGCACCGGGACCATGATCCACACGGTCCATCGCGTGGCGGCGATGGCGAACCCGGCGGCCGTGAGGACCACGACCGCCAGCGGCACGAAGTAGCGCGGAGCCACCATTTCCGGTGCGCTGCCTTAGCCGATATGTTCGGCGATGAACGCCTCGGTGCGGCTGTCGGCCAGCCGTGCACCTTCCTCGTCGCGGCGCGAACCCATCTCGGCAGCGAAGCCGTGATCGAGCCCTTCGTAATCGTGCAAGGTCACGCGCGGATGATCGTCCAGCCCTTCATGCATGGCCTTTTGCGCTTCGGGCCCGACAAACCCGTCGGCGGTGGGAATGTGCAGCATGAGCGGGCGGGCGATAGCGTGCTTTTCGCCCAGCATCTGATCGATCATGACGCCGTAGTAGCCGACCGAGGCATCGATATCGGTACGGGTCGCGGTCATATAGGCGATCTTGCCGCCCATGCAGAAGCCGATCAGCGCTACTTTGGCGACGCCGGCCTCGTTGCGGATCCAGTGGATCACCGCTTCGATGTCTTGCATCCCAAGGTCGAAATCGTGCGCGGTCATCAGTGCGACCGCCTTCTCGAACTCGCCAGGGTTTTCCGGCTCCAGCTCGATGCCGGGTTGCTGCCGCCAGAAGGTGTCCGGTGCGACGGCCAGATAGCCTTTGGCCGCCCAGCCTTGCGCCTTTTGCATGATGCCGGGATTGACGCCGAAAATCTCCTGCTGGACGATGATCGCGCCGCGTGGGGTGCCTTCGGGCTTGACGACGTAGGCCGGGATGGAACCTTTGCCGTCAAGGGTCGGAATCGCGGTGTTGGTGGACATTCCTCTGGCTCCTTCAGGATGCGGTGATGCGCGGTTTTGTCGGGAAACTAGGCGCGAAAGTTGGACTTTGCCAAGCGGTTGTGTCAGCAAGATGGAATTTCCCGCATAGGAGGCGACGATGAAGGTGAACGTCGAGATCGAATGCTCGCCGGAAGAAGCGCGTCGCTTTCTCGGCCTGCCTGATGTGACCCGCGCGAACGAGGTCTATGTCGATGCGCTGACCAAGGCGATGCAGGGCGTCGGCAGCTTCGACCAGCTTCAGGAACTGACCAAATCGATCACCCCGATGGGCCAGATCGGGCTGAAGATGTTTCAGCAATTCCTGGAAAGCGGCGCGGCCATGGCGATGAGCGGTGCCGCGATGGGGACCGGCACTTCGCGCAAGAAGGACGGCTGAGCCGGGTCGCCCGCGCCATTTGGCGGCGGGCCGAAGCGCAGACATTCACGCCTGTATTGCCATGGACGACACCATCTTTGCCTTGTCGAGCGGGATGCCTCCCGCCGCGATTGCCGTGGTACGCATTTCAGGGCCCGCGGCTGCTACCGCGCTGACGGCGCTGGCGGGGAGCTTGCCGTCGCCGCGCCGGGCGTCGTTCCGCACTTTGCGAGCGGCTGAAGGCGAGCTTGACCGTGCGCTGGTGCTGTACTTTCCGGGTCCGGCGACGGCGACCGGTGAGGACCTGGCCGAACTCCATCTGCACGGCGGCAGGGCGGTGGTCGCCGCGGTAGAGAATGCGCTGGCGGCGCTCGATCTGGGCGGTGCGGTTTTGCGCCGGGCCACGCCGGGGGAGTTCACCCGCCGGGCCTTTGCCAATGGCCGCATCGATCTGGCCGAAGCCGAAGGGCTCGCCGATCTGCTGTCCGCCGAGACCGAGTTGCAACGGCGCAGCGCGATGGCGCTGGCGGGCGGGGCGTTCTCGAAGCAGGTGGAGCAATGGCGCGATCGCGTGCTGACGGCCTCGGCGAGCGTCGAGGCCGCGCTCGATTTCGATGACGAGGATGACGTTGGCGAACTGCCCGCCGACTTTCGCGCCGGGTTGGAAATGTTCCACGTGGAACTTTGCGAATGGCTGGCCCGCCCCCGCGCAGAGGCGCTGCGCGACGGCATCCGGGTGGCGCTGGCCGGCCCGCCTAACGCCGGCAAGAGCACGCTGTTCAACGCGCTGGTGGGGGATGAGAGCGCAGCGATCGTCACTCCGTTGGCCGGCACCACCCGCGATGTTCTGACCCGGCCGATCGCGCTGGCGGGCATTCCGTTCACCTTCATCGATACCGCCGGGCTGCGCGATGAGACCGACGACAGCATCGAAGCGATCGGCATCGCCCGCGCGCGCGATGCGCTGGGCCAGGCCGACATCGTGCTGTGGCTGGGGCCGGAAGGGGAGGGTCCTGCGGGGGCCTGGGAGATCACCGCGCAGACTGACCGCACGGGCGGACCGGGCAAGCGCACCCCCCGGCACGCCATCTCGGCGATCACCGGCGCGGGTATGGAAGCATTGCGCGATGACCTCATCGCCACTGCCGCGACGCTGCTGCCGAAGGGAGGGGCTGTGGCCCTGAATGCCAGGCAGCACCGGCTGATCGGGCAGGCGGCGGACGGGCTGGGCATCGCCTGCGGCTCGGGCGATCCGCTGATCGTCGCCGAGGGGCTGCGGCTAGCGCGGCTGTCGTTCGATGCCCTGATCGGCCGATCGACCACAGAGGACATGCTCGACGCGCTGTTTGGCCGCTTCTGCATCGGCAAATGAGCGGCATTGTTTCACGTGGAACACACCAGCGGCTTTGACCGCGCGCGCGCGGTGGAGTAAGCGCCGGGCATGCATTCCTTCGACGTGATTGTCATCGGCGGCGGTCACGCCGGTTGCGAGGCGGCGGCCGTTGCCGCGCGCATGGGCGCGCGCACGGCGCTGGTCAGCTTCGACCTCGATGCCGTCGGCGCGATGAGCTGCAACCCGGCGATCGGCGGGTTGGGCAAGGGCCATCTGGTCCGCGAGGTCGATGCCTTCGACGGATTGATCGGCCGCGCGGCGGACGCTGCCGCGATCCACTATCGCATGCTCAATCGCTCCAAGGGCAGCGCCGTGCAGGGCCCGCGTGTGCAGGCGGACAGGCGGCTGTTCAAGGCGGCGATCCATCGGCTGCTCAAGGAGCAGGGCGATCTGACGCTGGTGGCGGGCGAAGCGGCGGCCTTGCGAATAGATGCGGGCAGGGTGAGCGGCATCGAGCTGGCCGATGGCACCGCGCTGGTTGCGCCGGCCGTGATCCTGTGCACCGGCACTTTCCTTGGCGGGACGCTGTTTCGCGGAGAGGAGCGGATGGAGGGCGGGCGGATCGGCGAAGCCAGCGCCCAGCGTTTGGCCGCGCAACTGCGCGATGCCGATCTGCCGATGGCCCGGCTCAAGACCGGAACCCCGCCCCGACTGGACGGGCGGACGATCGACTGGGCCCGGCTGGAAGAGCAGCCATCGGACAGCGATCCCTGGACGATGTCGGCCATGGAACCCCGGCGCGTGAACCCGCAGGTGTTCTGCGCCATCACCCGAACCAATCCGGCCACCCACGATACCATCCGCGCCAACCTGCATCGCTCGCCGCTGTTCAGCGGTGCCATCGGCGCGCGGGGGCCGCGCTATTGCCCGTCGATCGAGGACAAGATTCACCGCTTCGCCGATCGGGACGGCCACCAGATCTTCCTGGAGCCGGAAGGCCTGAGCACCCATCTGGTCTACCCCAATGGTGTCAGCACTTCGCTCCCCGCTGATGTCCAGTTGGCGATGATGCGGACCATGGACGGGCTGGAAGCGGTGGAGATCGTCGTTCCGGGCTATGCCGTCGAATACGATCATATCGATCCGCGTGCGCTGCGCCCGACGCTGGAACTGCGCGCGATGCCCGGTCTGTGGTGCGCCGGGCAGATCAACGGGACAACCGGATATGAGGAGGCGGCCGCACAGGGGCTGGTCGCGGGGCTTCATGCGGCCGCGCATGTGCTGGGTCGCCCGGGGCCCGCGCTCGATCGGGCCAACAGCTACATGGCGGTGATGATCGACGACCTGACCCTCCATGGCGTGTCCGAACCCTATCGCATGCTGACGGCGCGGGCCGAGTATCGCCTGCGGTTGCGCGCGAACAACGCCGGCACCCGCCTGACCCCGCTGGCGTTGTCGTGCGGTGCGGTGGGCCCGGCGCGCCGGGAATGGTTCGAGCGGCGCGAGAGCGCGCGTGCCGCGCTGGAGCAGGCGCTGGATCGCAGCGAAACCGGCTCCGCGCTGCAAGCCGCCGGTCTTCCGGTGCGCGCCGATGCCGGGCGTATGACCCTGCGCGAGTGGTTGCGCTTCGATGGGGTCGATCTTTCGGCGCTGTCCCCTTGGCTCGATGCCGGGCTGATCGACGATCCCGCCCTGGCCGAGGAAGTCGGCGAGGATGCCGCCTACGCGCCGTACCTTGACCGGCAGGAGCGCGAGCTGCGCGAATTGCGCGCCAGCGAGGCGCTGCCGCTGGGCGATGACTTCCCCTATGACGAGGTGGCAGGGCTGTCGCGCGAGATGGTCGAGCGTCTCAGCGCCGCGCGGCCGGCAACGCTGGCAGCGGCAGGGCGGATCGCCGGGATCACCCCGGCGGCGCTCTCGGCGCTGCTGGTGCGGGCCCGGCGGCGCGCGGCATGATCGCGGATGAGAACGCCGCGCGCGAATGGGTGCGCGCCTTGCCCGGCGTCGACGATGCGGCGATGGCCCGCCTGGAACTGCTGGTCGAACTTCTGATCGACGAGAACAGCCGCCAGAACCTCGTCTCCGCTGCCAGCCTCGAATCGGTGTGGGTGCGCCACATCGTCGATAGCGCGCAGTTGCTGGCCTATGCGCCGGAGGTATTGCCGGGCCCTTGGCTGGACCTTGGCACCGGGGCGGGGTTCCCCGGCCTCGTGATCGCGGCACTGCGTCCGCAGGCTGAAGTGCTGATGGTCGAATCGCGCGCCCGGCGAATCGCCTGGCTCGAACGCGCGCGGTTGGCGATGGGTCTTGATCGTGCGCAAGTGATCGGGTTGCGGCTCGAAATGGTCGAAACCCGTCCGGTTTCTGTCATATCCGCGCGTGCTTTTGCGCCGTTGGACAAACTGCTGGGCTTATCCGCACGCTTTTCCACAGCGCACACCCGTTGGCTGTTGCCGAAGGGGCAGTCCGCCGGTCAAGAATTGTCACAGCTTAGAAAGTGGCAGCATATGTTCCACGTGGAACAATCGCTGACGGACCCGCAGGCGGGAATCGTCGTCGGCACGCTTGCAGGCATGACCAAGAGGTAAGGCCCCATGATCCGCATCGCGATTGCCAACCAGAAGGGCGGCGTCGGCAAGACCACCACCGCCATCAACGTCGCCACCGCGCTGGCGGCGACGGGGTGGAAAACCCTGCTGGTCGATCTCGATCCGCAAGGCAACGCCTCGACCGGGATCGGCGTCTATGCCGCAGACCGGGAGCGCTCGTCCTATGACGTGCTGGTCGATCGCATGCCGATCATGGATGCGGTGATGACGAGCCGCATCCCCAACCTCGATCTGCTTCCCGCCACGCAGGACCTGTCCGGCGCGGAAGTGGAACTGGTGGGCGAGGAAGACCGCGCCTATCGCCTGTCGCAGGCACTGCGTCCCGATCTGGGCTATGATGTGTGCCTGATCGATTGCCCGCCGTCGCTCGGCCTGCTTACGCTGAACGCGCTGTGCGGAGCGGATACGCTGCTGGTGCCGCTGCAATGCGAGTTCTTTGCGCTCGAAGGGCTCAGCCAGCTTCTGCAGACGGTGGAGCGGGTGCAGCAGCGGTTCAATTCGGACCTTGGCATCATCGGCATTGCCCTGACGATGTTCGACCGGCGCAACCGCCTGACCGAGCAGGTATCGGAGGATGTGCGCAGTTGCCTTGGCAATCTGGTGTTCGAAACCACCATTCCGCGCAACGTGCGCCTGTCTGAAGCACCCAGCCACGGCGTGCCGGCGCTGATCTATGACCACACCTGCGCGGGCAGCCGGGCCTACATGGCGTTGGCCCGTGAACTGCTGTCCAGACTGCCCGAGAAGAGGAAAGCGGCATGAACGACGATCAGATCGTGCGCATCACCGCCCCGGCCGCCGCCGTGCGCCAAAAGCCGAAGGGGCTGGGCCGTGGGCTTGGCGCGCTGCTGGGGGAAACCCGCCGCGAGGCACCCGTGGCTTCCGCCGGCGGCGGCGAGCCGGGTGAGGGCGGCACCGTCGTCTCCGGCGCGCGGCCCAGCGCCGCCGGCCTGATGGTCCTGCCGATCGCCGATATTGTCCCGCACCCGGACCAGCCGCGTCGCCGGTTCGACGAGGCCGCGCTGGAGGAACTGGCCGCATCGATCGCGCAGCGCGGGGTGATCCAGCCGGTGATCGTCCGGCCGCACGCCGGCCGCTACCAGTTGGTTGCCGGCGAACGCCGCTGGCGGGCCGCCCAGAAGGCGCGGCTGCACGAGATCCCGGCGCTGGTCCGCGAGCTGACCGAGCGCGAGGTGATGGCGCTGGCGCTGATCGAGAACCTGCAGCGTGAAGACCTCAATCCGGTCGAAGAAGCGCGCGCCTACAACCGGCTGGCCGAGCTGGAGAACATGACCCAGGCCGAAATCGCCCGGATGGTCGACAAGAGCCGCAGCCATGTCGCCAACTTCCAGCGCTTGCTGGCGCTGCCCGAGGAGGTGCTGGACCTTGTCGAATGCGGCCGCCTGTCGATGGGCCACGCCCGCGCGCTGATCGGCTGCGACGATGCGATCGATATCGCCCAGACGGCGGTGGACAAGCAGCTTTCGGTGCGTGACGTCGAAAAGCAGGTCCGCAAGGTGATGCGCGGCGATGCTACCCCCGCCGTCCGCCGCGCACGCCCCTCGCGCAATGCGGCTGACGATGCCGATATCGCGGCTGTCCAGGGTCACCTTGAAGAAGTGCTGGGTCTGCCGGTCAAGATCCAGGCCGATGCCGACCCGCGATCGGGCACGGTAACGATCCGCTATACCACGCTCGACCAGCTTGACCTGATCTGCCAGCGGCTGTCAGGCGGAACAATCTGAGCAGGGCAAGAGGTTGGCCCTCACGCCTCCGAGCGCCGTTCGTGTCGAGCGAAGTCGAGACACGGGTGCAGCGTGTCTCGACTTCGCTCGACACGAACAGGCTTTCTTCGATAAGTAATTGAAGTAAAATATTATTACTTCATCGGCACCAGCTTGGTGCGCTTGTCCGGGACGATCTTGCTCGGGCGGTAGACGCGCTTGTGGCGGCGGGCCGGGACCCATTCGGTCACGTATTCGACGGTTTCCTTGCACTCGGGCTTGGGCTGCACCACCGGCACCATCATGACCGGGACCATCATCATCGGCTGCGCCATGCAGCAGCCGCCCTGCGCGTACCCGTAGCCGTAGCCGGCGGGGTAGCCATAACCATACCCGGGATAGCCGTAGCCCGGCTGGGTATATCGGGCATAGTAATCGTCGAGGTAGGCCTCGCACTCGTCGCGGTTGCGGCCGCGATCTTCGGCCTTGTCGATCACGGTGCCGGCGACGGCACCCACCGCCGCGCCGGCAATGGTGCCGACGGTGCGATTGCCGCGTCCGGCGATGCGATTACCGGCAAGCGCGCCCACCGCGCCGCCGATCAGCGCCCCGCCCACGCCGTTATCGCGCGAGGACAGGCGCTGGCGGCAATCCGCCAGCCAGGCATCGCGCGCGGCGGAATCATAGGGCGCATAGTGCTGCTGCGGGCCGGACATCGGTGCCGGCATCGGCGGGGCCATCTCTTCACCCGGATGGGCGAGGGCGGGGGCGGTGGTGGCGAGCATGGCGGCGGCGCCGGCAAGGATCAGGCTAAGGCGCATCGAAAAATCCCCTGTTTGCTGAGCGCCGTGCAATGGCACGGGCGCGTTCGCGCGATGACGGTGGGTTAGTCCCGTCAGTTAACGCGAAATTTAGCATCGGGATGCGGGGATAACCAAGCCTCTGCGGCGGGAGACACAGGTGGTGTCCCGTTTCGGTTCAGATCGATCGCGGGAGCTTTACCTAGATATGGGCGGCAATGCGCGCGGCCAGCGCCTCTATCCCCGCAGCATCCCGGGCATCGAAGCGGGCGGGCAGGGGGCTATCGAGATCGATGACCGCGATCACATGCCCGTCGCGCAGCACCGGGACGACCAGCTCGGACCGGCTGGCCGCATCGCAGGCGATGTGTCCCGGGAAGGCATGGACATCCTCCACCCGCTGAGTCGCAGCCGTAACCGCCGCCGCGCCGCAGACGCCCCGGCCGAACGGGATGCGGATGCAGGCGGGCTTGCCGATGAACGGGCCGAGCACCAGCTCGGTGCCGATCGCCCGGTAGAAACCGGCCCAGTTGAGATCGGGCACGAACTGCCAGATCAGCGCGGCGATGTTGGCCATGTTGGCGACGGCATCGGGCTCGCCATCGACCAGCGCGGCGGCCGCCTCGCCCAGTTGCGCGTAGCATTGGGCCTTGTCGGCGGTGGACGGGGGAGCGAAATCGTACATGGCTATCGCGCATCGTAGCGTAGGGGGCAGTTGCCGCCTAGCTGTTGCGGGCCTATCTGCCGTTCATGCGCTCGTTCTTCATCAAGCTCGCCATCGGCATTGCCGTCCTGATCGTCGCCGTGGCCGGCTATGTCGCCTATTCGCAGTATGCGGCCACCTCGAAGCTGCCGCTCTCCGATACCGAGGGGCGCGACCCCAAGCTGGGCAAGGCGGACCCGCAGACGATCCCCGGCGTGCGCCTGGTCGAAACGCAGGGGTGGGCCGATGGCGAAGCGCCGATCGCGGCCAAGGGGCTGGCGGTCAGCCGCTTTGCCGAAAAGCTCGATCATCCGCGCACCATGCTGACGCTGCCGAACGGCGATGTGCTGGTGGCCGAAACCAATGCGCCGGCCAAATCGGCGATGGACGGGTTCACCGGGATGGTCGCCGGCTGGATGATGAAGAAAGTTGGCGCAGGAGTGCCTTCGCCGAACAAGATCGTATTACTGCGCGACGAAGATGGCGACGGCAGGGCCGAGAAGCGCTTCGATTTCCGCACCGACGACATGGATTCGCCATCCGGTATGGCGTTCGGTGACGGGCGGATCTACATCGCCAATCACGATGCCGTGCTGGCCTGGAACTTCGAACCGGGGCCAACCAAGCTGACGGGCAAGCCGCGCCGGATCATGAACCTGCCCGAAGCCGGGCAGCACTGGATGCGGAACCTGCTGCTGAGCGACGACGGCAAGCACCTCTACGTCGCCGTCGGCTCGGCCACCAATATCGCCGATGGCGGGATGGAGGCGGAAGCCGGGCGCGCGGCGATCTGGGAGATCGATACCGACACCGGCCGCCGTCGCCAGTTCGCCGCCGGCATGCGCAATCCCAACGGCCTGGGCTGGAGCCCGTGGACCGGGGAAATGTGGGCCACCGTGCAGGAGCGCGACATGCTGGGCCCCGACCTGGTGCCGGACTATTTCACCAACGTGCCCGTCGGCGCGCAGTACGGTTGGCCGTGGGTCTACTGGAAGAACGTGTTCGATGATCGTGTCCGCTGGGACATGCAGACCTACATGATCGAATATACCCGCAAGCCCGAATACGCGATGGGCGCGCATGCCGGGGTGCTGGGGATGGTGTTCCCGGCGGCCGGAAACCGCATGGGCGCGGCCTTTGCCAACGGTGCTTTCATCGCCCGCCACGGTTCGTGGAACCGCAATCCGGCGGTCGGCTATGACGTGGTCTTCGTGGGCTTCGATGCCCATGGCAACCCGCTGGATGCCAAGCCGGTGCCGGTGCTGACCGGTTTCCTCACTGCAGATGGCAAGAATACGCATGGCCGGCCGACGTGGCTGGCGTGGGACAAGACCGGCGGGCTGCTGGTCAGCGACGATACCGCCGGGATTATCTGGCGCGTCGCCGCGCCGGACGCCAAGCCTGCCGCTGCCATCCGCCCGGTGGTGACCGCGCACCTCAAGCCGCTCAAGGAAATCAAGACGCCCGAGGAACGCGCCATGATCGGCGGCTTCAAGCCCGAGGATGACCGCCTGCTGCCGCAATAGGCGAGGCACGAGGCCCGCGCCGGAACGGGCCCTTCAGACCGTCTTGCCTGCCCGCCCGGCCAGTTCGACGATGTATTGCCAGGCCACGCGGCCCGAGCGCGCGCCGCGGCGCTGGGACCATTCCAGCGCGTCGCCCCGGCATTGCGGATCGTCGGCCCGCCAGCCCAGCCCGAGGTCCGCCGCATAGCCGGCGATGATGGCGAGATAGGCGTCCTGATCCACGCGGTGGAAGCCGATCGACAGGCCGAAGCGGTCGGCGAGGGCGAGCCGGTCGTCCACAACGTCGCGCGGGTTGATCGGATCGTCCTGCTCGCCCATCGACCGGGCGACGATGGCGCGGCGATTCGAGGTGACGGCCAGACGGACATTGGCCGGCCGTGCCTCCACCCCGCCTTCCAGCCACGATCGCAGCAGGCGCGGGCCGGTGCTGTCGTTGTCCTCGAAGCCCAGGTCGTCGATGTAGACGAGGAACTGGCGGCTTACCCCGCGCAGCGCGGCGAACAGCGTGGTGACGCCAGTGAGCGCGTCCTGCGCCACCTGCACCAGCGCCAGCCGTCCTGGCCCGGCCTGCTGGCTGGCCCGGATCGCGGCGCGCACCAGCGCCGATTTGCCGGTGCCGCGCGCGCCCCACAGCAGCATGTCGTGGGCAGCGGCCCCGGCGGCATGACGCCGGACGTTGGCGGCGACGGTATCCTTTTGCGCATCGATGCCGACCAGCAGCCCCAGATCCGGCGCTTCGAGCACGTCCACGCCATGGCCATGATCGCCGGTCCAGACGTAGGCGGGGCAGGCCAGCCAGTCGATCGGCGGCGGCGCGGGCGGGGCCAAGCGGGTCAGGGCATCGGCGATGCGCTGGATGTTTGCGGCGATTTCGGGGCTGGTCACGGGCGGTCCTTGGTCGAAAGTGCGGGCAACCGGCGCGGCGAAACGCGCGGCAGCCCTTGGCAAGCGTCGCGCCGGGCTATAGCGGCGGGGAATGGAGCCTGCCAAGATGGACCCTGCCGATGCCCGCCCGGCGCGGCTGGCGGCCGATGCCGCCGGCTTCGCGCGCGCGGCGACGATCCTTGTTGCCGGCGGGCTGGTCGCGTTGCCGACCGAGACGGTCTATGGCCTTGCCGCGCGCGCCGACAGCGCCGATGCGGTGGCGACGATCTATCGCGCCAAGGGTCGGCCCAGCTTCAATCCGCTCATCGTCCACGTTCCCGACTGCGCCGCCGCCGAGCGGCTTGCCGCGTTCGATGCGCGGGCGCGGTTGCTGGCGCAGCGGTTCTGGCCCGGCCCGCTGACCATGGTGCTGCCGCTGCTGCCGGGCGCGGCGATAGCATCTTCGGTCACCGCCGGGCTGGCGACGATCGCTATCCGCGTACCGGCGCATCCGGTCATGCGGGCGGTGCTGACCGCTTGCGGGCTGCCGCTGGCGGCTCCTTCCGCCAACCGCAGCGGGGCGGTCAGCCCGACGACGGCTGAGCATGTGGTGGCTTCGCTCGGTGCGCGAATCGACGCCGTGGTGGACGGCGGCGCGTGCGCGGCGGGGATCGAATCGACGATCGTCGCCTTGCGCGATGACGGTAGCTGGCAAATCCTGCGCCCCGGGCCGATCGGGCACGATGCGCTGGCCGAAGTGCTGGGCACCTCGGCGCTGGCGGTGACCGACCACGCGATCGAGGCACCGGGCCAACTCGCAAGCCATTATGCGCCGGGCAAGCCGGTGCGGCTGGACGCGCTGGAGGCGGCTGCGGACGAATTCCTGATCGGCTTCGGCGCGATCTCCGGCCACGCCAGCCTGTCGCCGCGCGGTGATCCGGCCGAAGCGGCCTCGCGCCTTTACGCGCTGCTGCACCGGGCGGCGGCCGCGCCGGAACCGCGCATCGCTATTGCTCCGATCCCGGACCACGGCATCGGTACCGCCATCAACGACCGCCTGCGCCGCGCCGCCGCCGGTTGATCTGTCTATCGCGGCGGCAGACTGGCGCGCAGGTTCTGAATCTCGCCGTATTCGGTGCGGGCGGTGTAGCAGGCGTCCTCGTTGCCGTTCTGGCACTGGCGTATGTGCCGGGCATAGGATTTCTCGACATCGCCGAGGCGTTCTTCACGGTGGCGCATGTTCCGGCCGCGGTTCTCGTCAGCTTCGGACTGGCTGGTGGTCATCAGGTCTACCGATTTTCCGGCAACCTTGACCGGCGCGGTGACGATGCTTTTCGCGGTGCTGAGACATCCCGACAGCGCCAGGGTGCCAAGGGCAGCGAGGAGCATGCGGCGCAAGACGGGGTGAGGGGTCATGATGGCGCTGAACGTCTCACGCCCGATCGATTCCCGCAATCGGTTCGCGACGGGTGGTTGGGGACCCTGCCCCCATACGAAGAAGGCCGCCCCCTTGCAGGAGCGGCCTTCTGCAGACGCCGTGGCTGCCCTGATCAGGCGGTCTCGGCGCTTTCGTAGTACTTGGGGGCATGCTCGTTGAGGATCGCGAGGATCTTCCTGAGCGCGGCCGGTTCGTCGGTCTTTTCCATCGCAGCCAGTTCGCGGGCCAGCCGCGAGGAAGCGGCTTCGAATATCTGGCGTTCGGAATAGCTCTGTTCCGGCTGATCGTCGGCCCGGAACAGGTCGCGAGTCACTTCGGCGATCGAGACAAGATCGCCCGAGTTGATCTTGGCTTCGTATTCCTGGGCCCGGCGCGACCACATGGTGCGCTTGACCTTGGGCTTGCCCTTGAGCGTATCGAGCGCCTCGCGCAGGGTCTTGTCAGACGACAGCTTGCGCATGCCGATCGATTCGACCTTGTTGAGCGGGACGCGCAGGGTCATCCGTTCCTTTTCGAAACGCAGCACGTAGAGTTCAAGCTGCATGCCCGCGATTTCCTGCTTTTGCAGTTCGATCACGCGGCCCACGCCGTGCTTGGGATAAACGACGTAGTCACCAACATCGAAGGCTTCGGCCTTTGTTGCCATGTATCGTCCTTTCAATGCAGGGGTGGCACGCGGAGGTTCCGGGTAAGCAACCGGGTGCGCGACTTGGAAAGATGACAGACACCTTTCCCGCCCGGTCAGATCGCTCTCCCAACCGCTTGCTTTCGAACCCTGCCTCGCAATGAAAAATCCTGCCGGAATGGGGGCAAAACCCCTGACAGTCCCGGACTATATAGCATCGATGTGACAAAAATGCCAGAGGCGAGAATCCCGCGCCGGGATTCCCGCCTCTGGCGGTATCTCATCTGATGAAAACCGGGGCGCGCGAGCGGCCCGGTCCGCCTCAGTCGCCCTCGCCGGGCTCTGCGGAGAAGTACTTGTCGAACTTGCCCTCTTCGCCCTTGAACGCATCGGCGTCCTCGGGCGTGTCCTTCTTCGAGGTCAGGTTGGGCCACTCCGCCGAATACTTGGCGTTCAGCTCCAGCCACTGCTCAAGCCCGCTTTCGGTATCGGGCAGGATGGCTTCGGCCGGGCATTCCGGCTCGCAGACGCCGCAGTCGATGCATTCGCTGGGGTTGATGACGAGCATGTTCTCGCCCTCGTAGAAGCAGTCCACCGGACACACCTCGACGCAGTCCATGTACTTGCACTTGATGCAGGCGTCGGTGACTACGTAAGTCATGAGTGCTTCCTATCCCTTCGATATGCTGACATCGGCGTGAATGGGTGCAGCTATGGGATTAGTCCGGCCCTCGTCAAGCACTCTGTAACAGGCTTGTGCTTCGGGGGCGGGTCCGCGCCGCACCGGCAGCACCAGAATTTCGATCACCCGGACCCCCGCCGGCAGCGGCACGGTGAGGACATCGCCGCAACCGACCTTGTGATGCGCGCGCTCGATTCGCCGGCCGTTGATGCGGATATGCCCCGCCTCGGCCATGGCCTGCGCCACCGGGCGGCTCTTGGCCAGCCGCAGGTACCACAGGAGCTTGTCGACCCTCACCGCACCAGCTCGGCCAGCGCCGCGAACGATCCGCCAGGCGCAATCGGAGCCGGGGCGGGTGGCGGTACCCGGCCATTGTGAGGGGGCTGCCAGCGCCATCGCACCGGGGCCGGTGGGCCGAAACTGTCGGCCCGCAACGGGCGGGTTGGCAGCGGCCGGAACCCGCCGCCGCGCAGCAGCCGCGCGTATGTGGCGGTAGACAGGCCCATCGACACCGCCCGGGCCGGGTCGAGCACGAACGGGCCCGGACCCGCGCGGCCGCGCCGCTCGTGCGCCTCACGCAGCAGCTTTTCCACCATGTCGATGCGCACTTGCTGCTTGCCGAGCGCGCGATAGCCGAAACGCGCGGCGTGGCCGTGCAGCGGCAGCGCAGCGGGCAGAGCACCTGCTGCTTGCGGCGGGGTGCCTTGCCCTGAGGATAGCTGGCTCCACAAAGCCTGCGGCCGCGCGCGCAGCATAGCAGGGAGGAACAGGTCGAGCGAGCCGACCCGCACGCCCAGCCGGGCAAGCTGGGCGCGCCGTGCCTTGTCGAGCCGCTCGATTCCCGATCCCGCGCGCGCCATCGCCCCGCCTGCCGCGACTAGCGCGATCAGCAGGGCGCGCAAGTCCGGGCCGGTCTCGGTCGCGCGGCTGGCCTCGTCGAGCCGGCGCAGCGGGTCGAGCGGGGCCAGCGCGCGGTCCAGCCACACTTCGAGCGCGGCGGTCAGGCTCTTGCGCTGCGGCTGGGGAATGGCATCGAGCGCGCGATCCGCCACCAGTGCCGGGGTCAGCACCGAGCGGCCGGGGCGGATGCGGGCGATGGCATCGCCGTCCCAGACGATCGCGCCCGCTTCGAGCGTCAGGTCAGCGGTGCCGGCATGGATCGCTTCGGTCAACAGCTCGGCGCGGCGCGCGAGCTGGGAGGGAAGGTGCTTTTCCGCCGCCGCCAGCAGCAGCTTGCGGTCCGACAGGCGCGCGCCCGGATCGACCTGGAAGGCGAAGCCGCGCAAGGTGCCGATGTGCTCGCCCTCTACCAGCACTTCCTCGTCCTCCAGCCGCACGTTGAGCAGCCGCGAATCGACGCCGAGGTTCTTCATCAGCACCGCCGTGCGGCGGTTGACGAAGCGCTCGGTCAGGCGGCCGTGGAGCGCGTCCGACAGCCGCGCTTCCACCGCGCGGGCGCGGGCGGCCATCTCGTCGCGGGCCAGCACCCAGTCCGGCCGCTGGGCGATATAGGCCCAAGAGCGGATGGCGGCGATCCGGCCCTGCAGCGCGTGGATATCGCCCGAAGTCTGGTCAAGCTGGGCGATCGCCTGCGCCACGTAATCCGCGCCCAGCTCGCCATCGCGCAAGTCCTGCCACAGCCGGGCGACGAACCGCGCGTGGGTTTCCACCCCCTGGCTGCGAAAATCGGGCAGACGGCATACGTCCCAGAAGCGCCGCACCATGCCGGGCCCGCGCACCGCATCGGCGATCGACGCTTCGTCCGCCAGCCGGCGCAGCACCGCGAGGTCGATCGCCTCGGGCGCGGGGGCGAGTTGCGGGCGATCGGGCGGCGATTCGAGATCAGCGATCAGCGCGGCGATGCTGTCGAAGCGCGGCTCCGGTTCACGCCAGAACAGCCGGGTGAGCGGCGGGAAGCGGTGCTCCTCGATCGCGTAGACTTCCTCATCCAGGAACGCGGCGTCATGGCCGCTACCGGCGAGGGTGCCGAAGGTGCCGTCAGTCTGGTGCCGTCCGGCGCGCCCGGCGATCTGCGCCATTTCCGCTGTGGTCAGCCGCCGCTGGCGCTGGCCGTCGAACTTGGACAAGCCGGCGAAGGCGACATGGCGGACGTCGAGGTTGAGGCCCATCCCGATCGCGTCGGTGGCAACGAGATAGTCCACCTCGCCCGACTGGTAGAGCGCCACCTGCGCGTTGCGCGTCTGCGGGCTCAGCGCCCCCATCACCACCGCCGCGCCGCCCCGGAACCGGCGCAGCATTTCGGCGATGGCATAGACCTGCTCGGCCGAAAAGGCGACGATGGCGCTGCGCGGCGGCACCCGCGACAGTTTCTTCGCCCCGGCATGGGTCAGCTCGGAAAACCGGGGTCGGGTGATGATTTCCGCTTCGGGCACCAGCGCCCTGACCATCGGTTCGAGGGTGGAGGAGCCCAGGATCATGGTTTCTTCGCGGCCGCGCGCGTGCAGCAGGCGGTCAGTGAATACGTGGCCCCGCTCGTGGTCGGCAGCAAGCTGCGCCTCGTCGAGCGCAACGAAAGCGAGATCGCGGTCGGTCACCGGCATCGCTTCGACGGTGCACAGGAGATAGCGCGCGCCCTTGGGCTCGATCCGCTCCTCGCCGGTGATCAGGGCGACGCTGCTTTCGCCCTTGATCGCGCAGACCCGGTCATAGACCTCGCGCGCCAGCAGCCGCAGCGGAAAGCCGATCATGCCGCTGGAATGGGCGCAGAGCCGTTCGATCGCGAGGTGGGTCTTGCCGGTGTTGGTCGGGCCGAGCACCGCCTTCACCCGCGCGCCGGCGTCCTGGGGCCGGGGGGCATCCCGATGCGGAAAAGCGGGCCGGTGCTGCGCCATTTCATCGGAATGTGGCATCGCCGCCCCCGCCCCGCAAGGCGCGGGGCCGGGAAATGCACACCCGTTTCGCGAAGGTACGGGCCACCGCTCGCCGCATTTCGTCGATCGCGCTTAGCGGCGTGTTAACTTTGAGCGTGCAGGAGATTTCCGACGCGAAAGCTGTTCGCGCGTCGCCAGGGGACGCCCGCGCTTGTTCAAGGCCATTGCACAGGATCACGCCGAAGCGCTGCCGGACAGCCGGTCAGCGATCGCGGACCTGTCGCACGATCAGGTTCTGAACGATGACGGTGGCGATCCGGTAGCAGCAGAGCCCTGCGTTCGCGCGATCCGTTCGGGCCCCTCGTTCGCCGATCGCGTTCGCGCCCGCGTGCTCGCTTTCGAACACTGGTGCCACCGGATCGACCTCGCGCCCGATCTCGCCACCGACATCGGCAGTCGCCGCTGGTATCGCGGCTTTCTGACCCTGTCCGGGCTGACCGCTGCCGCGCTGGCGTTCTGGCCCGATTTCTCCAGCGTCGAAGCGGCAACGACGATGCCGGTCAACGCCGCCTCGCGCGATGAATTCCTCAGCCAGACGATCGCCCCGATCGCGCTCGGTTCCGACACGGGCCGCCACATGGGAGCCACCTTGCGGGTCCGCCCGCTGGCGAGCGTGCCCGAGCGCCCGCAAGTGCAACTGGTGGCGACGCTCGCGCAGGGTGACAGTTTCGCGCGGATGCTCGAACGCGTCGGCGTCGGCCCGCTCGATGCCGGGCGCGCCGCCGCGCTGGTCGGCCAGACAATGCCGCTCGATCAGATCGCGCCGGGCACGCAATTCGACATTACGCTGGGCCGGCGGCCTGCGGGCAACCAGCCGCGCGCGTTGCAGGACATGGCCTTCCGCGCCCGTTTCGACCTTGATCTGTCGGTCCGCCGCGCCGGTGGCAGTGACGGCGCGCTGGCGCTGGTGCGCCACCCGGTCGCGGTCGATGCCACGCCGCTGCGTATTCGTGGTACTGTCGGCCAGAGCCTCTACCTGTCCGCCCGCAATGCCGGCGCGCCGATCGCGGCGATCCAGTCCTATCTCCAGGCGATCGACCGCCAGGTCTCGCTGCAGAGCGATGTCTCGCCCGGCGATACCTTCGACATGATCCTGTCCTACCGCCGTTCGGCGCGGGGCGAGCGGCAGGTGGGCGATCTGCTCTACGCCGGCATCGAGCACGGCGGCAAGCCGAGCGTGCAACTGCTGGCCTGGGGCAAGGACCACCAGCTCATGCCCTCGCCCGACAGCGTGCAGAGCACGACCCTGTCGATCGGCGCACCGGTGGCAGGGCGCATCACCTCGCTGTTCGGTATGCGCCGCCACCCGATCCTGGGCTATGTGCGGATGCACGCCGGGGTCGATTTCGGAGCGGCGTGGGGTTCGCCAATCTATGCGGTGGCCGATGGCGTGGTAAATTACGCCGGGCCCCACGGCGGCCACGGCAACTATGTGCGGCTCGACAACGGCGGCGGCATCGGCACCGGCTATGCCCATATGAGCCGGATCGCGGTCAGCTATGGCATGCGGGTCCGCGCCGGGCAGGTGATCGGCTATGTCGGCTCCAGCGGCCTGTCGACCGGGCCGCACCTCCATTTCGAAGCCTACCGCAACGGCCAGGTGGTCAACCCGCTGGGCATGCGCTTCGTCTCGCGCCCGACCATCGATCCGGCCGAACGCACCGCCTATCGCGCGCGGCTCGACGCGCTGATGAAAGTGCGCCCCGGCGCGGCGCTGGGCGATATGGCCCCGTCGCATGCCGATGGCCCGGCCACGGCAACCCGCGAGATTGATCGGTTGGCTGGAGACTAGGAGGCGGGCGCCTAGCCCTCGGATTGAACCCGCGCCTGCTTAAGTCTATCAGCCCCCTATGACCGCCCGTTTCCCCGATCTTCGCCTGCGCCGCACCCGTTCCACCGGCTGGAGCCGGGCGCTCTATCGCGAAACCGTCGTTACCCCTGCCGATCTCATCTGGCCTTTGTTCGTGACCGAGGGGCAGGGGGTGGAAGAACCGATCGGCTCGTTGCCCGGCGTATCGCGCTGGTCGGTGGACGGGATGGTTGCGCGCGCCAAGGAAGCGGTCGCCCTCGGCATTCCATGCCTGGCGCTGTTTCCCAACACCCAGGCCGAGCGGCGCAGCGAGGACGGGGCGGAGGCGCTCAATCCCGATAACCTGATGTGCCGCGCGATCCGCGCGATCCGCGATGCCTGTGGCGACGATATCGGCATCCTCACCGATGTCGCGCTCGATCCCTATACCAGCCATGGGCAGGACGGGCTGATCGACCAGGCGGGATATGTGCTGAACGACGCTACGGTCGAGGTGCTGGTCGGCCAGGCGCTGAACCAGGCGGCGGCCGGGGCCGACGTGATCGCGCCGTCGGACATGATGGACGGCCGCATCGCCGCGATCCGCGCCGCGCTGGAAGCGGCGGGCCACGTCAACGTCCAGATCATGAGTTATGCCGCCAAGTACGCCTCGGCGTTCTATGGCCCGTTTCGGGATGCGGTGGGCAGCAGCGGGCTGCTCAAGGGTAACAAGAAGACCTACCAGATGGACCCGGCCAATGCCGAGGAAGCCCTGCGTGAGGTGGCGATGGACCTGGCCGAAGGCGCGGACAGCGTGATGGTCAAGCCGGGCCTGCCCTATCTCGATATCGTGCGCAGCGTGAAACAGCGCTTCGAGGTGCCGGTATTCGCCTATCAGGTATCGGGCGAATACGCGATGATCGAGGCGGCAGTGGCCGCGGGCGCGGCGGACCGCGATGCCTTGGTGCTGGAAACGCTGACCGCGTTCAAGCGCGCCGGGTGTTCGGGCGTGCTGACGTATCACGCCGCCCATGCGGCGCGGCTGCTTCATGGCTGACGATCGCGCTTTCCGGGTCGAGACCGCGCGGCTGATCCTGCGGGACTGGGCACCGGGCGATTTCGCGCGCTTTGCCGCCGTGACCAACACCGATGCCGTCATGCGCTGGCTGGGCGGGACGATGGATGCGGCGCAACTGGCGGTGCTGGAACAGCGCTTGCTGGGCTTCCAGCGCGATCTCGGCCGCACCTTCTGGCTGGTCGAACGCAAGGC
Source organism: Novosphingobium colocasiae (assembly GCF_014652555.1). Taxonomy (GTDB): domain Bacteria; phylum Pseudomonadota; class Alphaproteobacteria; order Sphingomonadales; family Sphingomonadaceae; genus Novosphingobium; species Novosphingobium colocasiae. The sequence goes on along the minus strand of NZ_BMZA01000006.1, from coordinate 64,125 downwards.
CGATGGCGGGCACCTGACGGGCGAAGTGCTGGGCTTCTGCGGGCTCAAGGTGATCGACGCACCGGGAGCCGGGTTCGCCGGGGAATGCGAGATCGGCTGGCGGTTGCGCGAAGACGCCTGGGGCCTGGGCTATGCGCGCGAGGCCGCCGCCGCCGCGCTCGAAGCCGGGTTCGCGCGTTTCGGTGCCGATACCATATTCGCGATCACCAACATCGAAAACCGCGCAAGCTGGGGGCTGATGGAACGGCTGGGCATGCTGCGCCGTCCCGCGCTCGATTTCGTCGATCCGCGCTTTGCGCCGCCGGTGGGCGATACCATCGTCTATTCGATCGCCCGTGCGGCATGGGAGGACCAAGCATGACCCGTTCCGACATCACTATCGCGCCGTTCAACGGTCACCATCCGCGCATCCATTCCAGCGCCTTCATCGCGCCGGGCTGCCGGATCATCGGCAACGTCGAGATCGGGCCTGATGCCAGCATCTGGTACAACTGCGTGGTACGCGCGGATGTCAATCGCGTGATCATCGGCGCGCGCACCAATGTCCAGGATGGCAGCGTCATCCACTGCGACAGCCCCAAGCCGCACAACCCAAACGGCCACCCGACGATCATCGGCGATGATGTGCTGATCGGGCACATGGCGATGGTTCACGGCTGCGTGCTGGAAGATCGTGCCTTTGTGGGGCTGGGGGCGATCGTGATGGACGGCAGCGTGATCGAGAGCGACGGCATGCTCGCCGCCGGGGCCCAGCTAACCGGCAAGCGCATCGGTGCGCGCCAGCTCTGGATGGGCCGTCCGGCGAAGTATGCCCGCGATCTGGACGATGCCACGGTGGCGGCCAATCAGGCGGGCGTCGCCGGCTATGTCCGCAACGCCCGTGCCCATGCCGAGGCGCTTGGCCTGACGGCCTGATGGCGCGGCCGGCACCGGGTCTGCCGCCTGCCGGGGACATCCGCGCGCTGATTGACGGCGAGGGGCGGCTGGCGGTGCGCGTCACGCCCGGCGCGCGGGTTGAACAGGTCGCGATCGAAGCGGGCCGCGTCGCGGTGCGGGTCCGCGCCAGGCCCGAGGATGGCAAGGCGACCGAGGCGGTGCGCCGGCTGCTGGCGCAGGCGCTGGACATCGCGCCATCCCGGCTCACCCTGTTGCGCGGCGCAACTTCGCGCGAAAAACAGTTCCGGGTGGAATAAGTCCTCGCTCGCGTTTTCCGGTCGCACCGCGACCGAGGGAGCTTTCAGGTCCGGCGGGCTATCAGCCACCCGCCAACGGTGAGAAACGCGCCGGTCGCCACGGCGACGCCCAGGCAAGCAACCCCGATGCGCAGATAAGCCGCCGCGCCCAGCGCCGCGCCGCTGGCGAGCGAGACCCACAAGGCGAGGAACGCGCCGAGCCCGGCGTGCGGATGGCCGCGTGCGATGGCGGCCAGCGCCTGACCGATGCGCACCAGCGCGCCGGTCATATAGGTGAGCGCGACCGGCGCGTCGCCCTGCTGCAGGGTGTTGTTGAGCGCGCCCATCGCCAGCACCAGCATGGCCAGCAGTGCGGCGGGAAGTCCGGCCAGCCCGAAGGCCGCGCCGCTCGCCAGAAGGGCGGTGACCAGCGCCAGCACGGCCGGCTTGCGCCAGCGCCCGGCGGCGTGGCCGACAAGGCTGCCCGACGCCACCCCCAGCACGAAGCCGAGGATCAGCAACGCCGGGATCGCGGCGCTGGCCGGCTCGCGCACGAAATCGGTGGCCATGCGGGTGGTGTTGCCCGACATGAAGGAGACGAAATAGCGATTGGCCGAAAGATAGCCCACGGCATCGACGAACCCGGCCAGGCCCGCGACCGCGAAGGCCAGCACCTGCCGGGATCGGTCGAGCGCGTGAATCGGGTCAGTCCCGTGCCATGCCGCGCGCCATATGCGCCAGTACTTCGCCCATGGCCTTGGCGACATCGGCCGGTTCCGGGCTTACGTCGGCAATCGCGCGTTCCATCGCGTCGGCCCACTGGCCGGCGGTCTTGCGGTCGATCGGAAAGGGCTTGTGCATGCTCATCATGCACTTGCCGGGATTGGCGTCGAACCAGTCACGCGGGCCGCCGGCCCAGCCGGCCAGGAATTGCGGCAGCAGTTCGCGCATCGGCGACAGGTCTGGCGCGTGCATCCGGCGCAGGTCGTCATAGGCCGGGTCCTGATCCATGAGATCGTAGAAGCGCTCGCAGATGGCCTCGAACACGGGCGCGCCGCCAAGGCGATAGAACGGCGTCTGCGGAGTTTGCGTCTGAACGGGGGCTTCGGCGGTCGTCACGGCATATCTCTCCGGAAATAGCGTCGGTCCGAACAGGCAGGACCGCGCTATCGTCGGCTGGTAGTCTTCATCATGCGATACCGCCTTGATCGGCGTCAATCGCGGATCATCGCGCGCAGAGTGTCGATGCGGTCGGCTTCGTGAGCAGGCTTGTCGGCGCGGATGCGGTGGATGCGGGGGAAGCGCATCGCCACGCCCGACTTGTGGCGGCGGCTCTCGTGCACCGAATCGAAGGCGACTTCGAGGACCAGTGACTTGTCGGTCTCGCGCACCGGGCCGAAGCGGTTGACGGTGTGCGTGCGCACGTGGCGATCGAGCCCCTTCAGCTCCTCGTCGGTAAAGCCGAAATAGGCCTTGCCCACCGGCAGCAGTTCCGCCCCGGCACCGGGATCGCCGTCCCAGCAGCCGAAGGTGAAATCGGAATAGAACGACGATCGCTTGCCGCTGCCGCGCTGGGCGTACATCAGCACGCAATCGATCAGCAGCGGATCGCGCTTCCACTTGTACCACAACCCGGCGCGCCGCCCGGCGATATAGGGCGCATCGCGGCGCTTGAGCATCACGCCTTCGATGGCATCGTCGCGGGCTTTCTCGCGGATCAGGGCCAGCCCGGCGAAATCGTCGGCGGCGATGATGCCGCTGATGTCGAACCGCGCCGGATCGAGACGAGTGACCAGCGCTTCGAGCGCGGCGCGGCGTTCGGTCCACGGCAGCGGCCGCAGGTCTTCGCCTTCCAGCGCCAGCACATCGTAGAGCCGCACGAATGCAGGGTATTCGGTCAGCATCTTCTTCGACACGGTCTTGCGGCCAAGGCGCTGCTGGAGCGCGTTGAAGCTGGCCGCACCGCCTTGCGTGCGGTCATTGGCCTCACCACCCTGATGGCTGCCGCGCACCAGCAGTTCGCCGTCGAGCACGGCATCGATCTCCAGTGCCTGCGCCACTTCGGGGAACGTGGTGGAGATATCGTCGCCCGATCGCGAATAGACGCGGGTCTCGCCCCCGGCGCGGACCACCTGCACGCGGATGCCGTCCCATTTCCACTCCGCCACGTAGTCGGCCAGATCGACGGTGCCGTCCTCCAGCGGATGGGCCAGCATGAACGGGCGGAACAGCGGCAGGTTCGCGCTGTCCGGCGGCGGTGCGCCATGCGCGGCCCAGTCGAACAGCGGGGCATAGGGCGGGGCCTGGCCGTGCCAGTGCTCCTCCACGTCCTCTACCGCCACGTCGAACGCCTGCGCGAAGGCGGTCTTGGCGAGGCGCGCGGAAATGCCGATGCGCATGGCTCCCGTGGCCAGCTTGAGCAGGGCATAACGGCCGCTGGCATCGAGCCGATCGAGCAGGCGCGGCAGCTCGGTCATCACCGTGGCACGGGTCATTCGCGACAGCGCATCGACCGCATTGGCCACGCTGGGCGGATCGTGCGGCGCATCGCTGCCGGGCCACAGCAGGCTCGCGGTTTCAGCCGAATCGCCGACATAGTCGCGGCTGAGCGTCCACAGCACCGGGTCTACCCGTTCGGACATCATGTTGCGGATCGTTGCGCTCTTGACCGCCGGGAAATCGAGCCCGTCGGTCAACGCCGCCAGCGCCCAGCCGCGATCGGGGTCCGGCGTCTCGCGCAGATAGGCGGCGAGCAGCGCCAGCTTGGCATTGCGGCTGCGGGTATAGACCAACGCATCGAGCAGGGCGGCGAAGCCTTCCACTTACCGGTTCTCGCCAGCTTTGGATTCGCGCAAAGGCGCAAAGGTGCAAAGAGCAGGAACCTGCGGCGCAGCCGCTTTCCGATCAACTCCTGGCCCCGTGCGGGACCCGTGGATCGCCAGAATGGCCTGTGGAGCCGTAGGGCCCCTTTGCGCCTTTGCGCCTTTGCGCGAATTTATTCCTCCGCGTCTCCGCGCCTCCGCGTGCAAAACAGATTGC
>NZ_BMZA01000006.1:0-59886 GCF_014652555.1 Novosphingobium colocasiae | reverse complement strand
GCCCGCGCGTGGAGCATGGATTGCACGCGGAGGCGCGGAGACGCGGAGGAGAAAGAATGGATTCGCGCAGAGGCGCAGAGGCGCAAAGGTGTCGCGCCGCTCCGCAGGCGATCTTCCTCGCGCTGGCTTTGCGTAAATCGCTTCGTGGCAGGGAAAAGGCGACTTCGTCGCATGTCCTCTTGCGCTTCCCGGCACCGCCGCGCCCTGGTGTGACCTTCAGTCATCCTCGTCCTCGTAGCCTACCAACGCCAGAGCGCGGGCGCTGCGTTGGGTGAGCTGGCACCAGCGCAGCAGCGCTTCCTCGCGGCCGTGGGTGATCCAGGTTTCGGCGGGGTTGACCTCGGCGATGGTGGTGGTCAGCTCGTCCCAGTCGGCATGGTCGGAGATGATCAGGGGCAGTTCGACCATGCGCTGGCGGGCGCGCTGGCGGACCTGCATCCAGCCTGAGGCCATCGCGGTGACGGGATCGGGCAGGCGGCGGCTCCAGCGATCATTCAACGCAGAGGGCGGGGCGATGACGATGGCCCCGACCAGCGCATCCCTGGGCGTTTCACTGACCGGCAGCAGCACGCCCAGATCGGCGCCCAGATCCTCGTAGAGCCGGCACATCCGCTCCATCGCGCCGTGGAGGTAGATCGGAAGGGCATGGCCGGCGCGGCGCAGCTCGGCGATCACCCGCTGCGCCTTGCCCAGCGCATAGGCACCGACCAGCACGCAGCGCGCCGGTTCGGCGGCAAGGCGGTCCAGCAGCCGGCCTATCTCGCGCTCCACCGGCGGATGGCGGAACACCGGCAAGCCGAACGTCGCCTCGGTGATGAACAAATCGCAGGGCGTTACCGCGAACGGGGCGCAGGTGGGATCGGGCCGGCGCTTGAAGTCCCCGGTCACGACAACGCGCTCGCCGCCGTGCTGCAACAGGATTTGTGCTGATCCCAGGACATGGCCGGCTGGCACGAACGTAGCGGTAACCCCGCCGCCGATCTCGACCGGCGCGTCATAAGGCGCAGGGATCGCGCCTTCGTCCGTGGCATAGCGCAATTTCATGATCGCCAGCGTTTCGGGGGTGGCGATTGTGGCCCCGTGGCCGCCCCGCGCATGGTCGGCGTGGCCATGGGTAACCAGCGCCCGCGCAACGCTGCGCGCGGGGTCTATCCAGCAATCGGCAGGGACGATGTGGATCCCCCAGGGCTCGGGCCGAATCCATTCGAAGTTGCGGGCCATAGATTGTTGTAACTGTGCATAACTAGGGTTGTTTCGGATTCGTGGGCGTGACTCGGCCGAAATTTATCAAATCTGATTAATTGCAATTTCGATTCGCTTACGGCAAGATTCCGGTCGTGGTCGCCTCATGGGTGGCCGCGTGACCTGGTTAAATCGAACTAGAAATTGAACGAAAGCTGGTTAGGCCAACGGCGGGTGTGGTGACACACATTCTCCCACCGTTCGAACCGCCAGCGGCGATAAGCGCGAACGTGTACTCGCCTCATCGTCACCTCCTACGTCCTAAGCCGGATCAGTTCCGGCACCTTCGGGATGCGGCTGCTTCCCGCGGTCAAAGGAAGCATTCTGTGCCCGGAGGTTGGACTTAGGTTGGTCACGCGACCGGCAGCTACTCGGCCATATTTCCTTTCAGCGCACAAGATTGACGCGACAGTAATCCACCGCTGACGAAAAAAGGGGGGCTTTCCGCCCCCCTAATCTTGATCAGACCAATGTACTGCCTCAGTCCTCGGAGCTGGCTTCCGGCTGGGTTCCGGCCTTCTTGGCCCGCTTGGCCGGGGCCTTCTTCGGCTTGGCTTTGGTCTTGGAGACCTTGGGAGCGGCCGGGGTCAGCTCGAAGTTCAGCGCGTCTTCCTTGATCGAGACGTGCACTTCGCCGCCGTGCGCCAGCTTGCCGAACAGCAGTTCTTCCGCCAGCGGCTGCTTGACCTTCTCCTGGATGACCCGCGCCATCGGCCGGGCCCCGTAGAGCTTGTCATAGCCGCGATGGCCCAGCCATTCGCGGGCATCGCCATCGAACTGGATGTGGACGTTCTGATCGGCCAGTTGCAGTTCAAGTTGGAGGATGAACTTGTCCACCACCCGGCTGATAGTTTCCTTGGCCAGATAGGCGAAGGGCACGATGGCATCGAGCCGGTTGCGGAATTCCGGCGTGAAGAGGTTCTTCACCGCTTCCTCGCCGGCGTCGGCCTTGGAAACATCGCCGAAGCCGATGCCGTTGCGCGTCATGTCCGAAGCGCCTGCATTGGTGGTCATGATGAGGACCACGTTGCGGAAGTCCACCGTCTTTCCGTGGTGATCGGTCAGCCGGCCGTTATCCATCACCTGCAGCAGGATGTTGTAGAGATCGGCATGCGCCTTCTCGATCTCGTCGAGCAGCAGGACGCAGTGCGGCTGCTGGTCGATGGCGTCCGTTAGCAGACCGCCCTGATCGAACCCGACATAGCCCGGAGGGGCACCGATCAGGCGGCTGACGGAGTGGCGCTCCATATATTCCGACATGTCGAAGCGCTGCATCGGGATGCCCATGATCTGGGCCAGTTGCTTGGCGACTTCGGTCTTGCCCACGCCGGTCGGGCCGGAGAACAGGAACGAGCCGATCGGCTTGTCCGGATCGCGCAGGCCCGCGCGGGACAGCTTCATCGCGGTGGACAGCACCTCGATCGCCTTGTCCTGCCCGAACACCACGCGCTTGAGATCGCGCTCCAGGTTTTCCAGCGCCTTCTTGTCATCAGTGCTGACCGACTTGGGCGGGATGCGCGCCATCGTCGCGATGACCTGCTCGATCTCGCGGGCGGTGATGGTCTTCTTGCGACGGCTGGGCGGCACCAGCATCTGCATCGCGCCCACTTCGTCGATCACGTCGATCGCCTTGTCGGGCAGCTTGCGGTCATTGATGTAGCGCGCCGAAAGCTCGACCGCGGTCTTGATCGCATCGGGGGTGTACTTGACCTTGTGGTGATCTTCGAAGGCCGTGCGCAGGCCCTTGAGGATCTTGATCGTATCTTCCACCGAAGGCTCGTTGACGTCGATCTTCTGGAACCGGCGCAGCAGGGCACGGTCCTTTTCGAAGTGGTTGCGGAATTCCTTGTACGTGGTCGAGCCGACGCAGCGGATGGTGCCGCCCGACAGCGCGGGCTTGAGCAGGTTCGATGCGTCCATCGCCCCGCCGCTGGTCGCGCCGGCACCGATCACGGTGTGGATCTCGTCGATGAACAGGATCGCGTGCGGCATCTTTTCGAGTTCGGAGACGACCTGCTTCAGCCGCTCCTCGAAATCGCCGCGATAGCGGGTGCCGGCCAGCAGGCTGCCCATGTCGAGCGAATAGATCACCGCTTCGGCCAGCACTTCGGGCACTTCGCCTTCGACGATCTTGCGCGCCAGGCCTTCGGCGATCGCGGTCTTGCCGACGCCGGGATCACCCACATAGAGCGGGTTGTTCTTCGACCGGCGGCACAGGATCTGGATCGTGCGATCCACTTCCGGGCCGCGGCCGATCAGCGGATCGACCTTGCCGACCAGCGCCTTTTCGTTGAGGTTGACGCAGAACTGGTCGAGCGCGCTGTCCTTCTTGTTGGCGCTGCTCTTGGTTTCGGCCTTTTCCTCAGGCGCAGGCTTTTCCTCTTCGGCACCCTTGGCCGAACGGTCCTCGATGCGCTTGCCGCCCTTGCCGATGCCGTGGCTGATATAGGACACCGCATCCAGCCGGCTCATGTCCTGCTGCTGGAGGAAGTAGACGGCGTAGCTGTCGCGTTCGGAGAACAGCGCGACCAGCACGTTGGCCCCGGTCACGGTATCCTTGCCGGATGACTGGACGTGGAGGATGGCGCGCTGGATCACCCGCTGGAACCCGGCGGTGGGGGCGGGATCGCCCTTCTGCTCGGTCTTGAGCGACTGATATTCCTGATCGAGGTACTGGCGCACCACGTCGCCCAGGTCACCCAGGTCGACGCCGCAGGCCTGCATGACCTGCGCCGCGTCCGGATCGTCGATCAGCGCGAGCAGGAGATGCTCGAGCGTCGCGTATTCATGGCTGCGCTCCGACGCGTGCGTCAGGGCAGCGTGCAAGGTCTTTTCGAGGCTCTGGGCGAAACTGGGCATCTAGGACACTTTCATCTTCGAGAAGGACTCTCCTTGCGGGGGAGTTCGGGGTTGGGAGCAGGTGTGAACGGCACGTGCTTTGCAAACCGATATAGGAACGCTCCGGAAGCTTGCGAGGTTGCTGTTCCGGAGGTTCCGCGCCGTCATGAGGATTTGGGCCTGAACAAGGCTTGAGCGGCCACCATATGGCTGGCCGACTTGTCGCGATGGGCGGCTATGCGGGTGATCTCTGCACGGAGGAGTTCGATGCGGGCATCGAGTTCGTCCAGCGAATAGCCGTCCAGGCTCTCACCGGCGAGAAGGCTGGCAGCTCCGAAGTGGCCTTCGGACAACCGCAGCCGCGGTCGATCGTCGTCGTCCATTGCAGTGCAGCATCGGACGCGAAATGCATGATGTCAATACGTTGAAAAAGGTTACCCTCTGCCGGGGCTCTGTGGCAGGGTGCGGGCATGTCAGCTAACCTTCCTGCCCGCATGATCGCGATAGGCTTCGCCCAACCGGGCGGGCCCGAAGTCCTGCAACCGGTGGAACTGGCGGTGCCGCAGCCGGGACCGGGGGAAGTTCTGATCCGGGTTTCCCACGCCGGGGTCAACCGGCCCGATGTCGTGCAGCGTGAAGGCAAATACCCCCCACCGCCGGGGGCTTCGCCGATACCGGGGCTGGAAGTCTCGGGCACTGTGGTGCGTCTGGGCGAAGGGGTGGATGGCTGGTTCCCGGGGCAGAAGGTCTGCGCGCTGGTGTCGGGCGGCGGCTATGCGCAATATTGCCTTGCCCGCGCCGATCACTGCCTGCCGGTCCCGCCGGGATTGCCGATGGACCAGGCCGCTGCCTTGCCCGAATCGCTGTTCACCGTGTGGCACAACGTGTTCGAACGCGGCTGGGCCAGCGATGGCGAAACGATCCTCGTGCATGGGGGCACCAGCGGCATCGGCACGATGGCGATCCTGCTTGGCCGGCTGTTCGGGCTGACCGTGATCGTTACCTGCGGATCGCCCGAAAAGTGTGCCCGCGCGCTGGAACTGGGTGCGGCCCATGCGATCGATTACCGCGCGACCGATTTCGTCGAGGAGGTGGCCCGGCTGACCGGCGGCGAAGGGGTCAACCTCGTGCTCGACATGGTGGCGGGCGATTATGTCGCGCGCAATCTCAGGTGTCTGGCGATGGACGGCCGCCATGTGACGATCGCGGTGCAGGGCGGTGCCAGGGCAGAGATTAACATGGCCGTGGTCATGACCCGGCGCTACACGCTGACCGGATCGACGCTGCGGCCCCGCTCGGATACCTTCAAGGCGCTGCTGGCGCAGGAGATCGCCGATCAGGTCTGGCCGCTGGTGGCGGACGGGGCCTTGCGCCCGGTGATGGACGCCGCCTTTCCGCTGGACCGCGCGGCCGATGCGCACCGGCGAATGGAAGCCGGCGATCACGTCGGCAAGATCGTGCTGGAAGTGGCACGCGGATGACGCAGCGGCTGGTCCTTCACGAAGATCCCTGCAGCGGCAACTGCCACAAGATCGTCCTCACCGCCGCGCTTCTCGGCCTGCCGCTGGAGCGGGTGCAGTACGACATCACCCGTGGCGAGACGCGCACGCCCGAATTTCTCGCCACGGTCAACGCCAACGGGCGCATCCCGGTGCTGCAGGTGGATGACCGGTTCCTGCCCGAAAGCAACGCCGCGTGCTGGTATCTGGCCGATGGCACCGCGCTGGTCCCGGCAGATCGCTTTGCCCGCGCCGACATGCTGCGCTGGATGTTCTTCGAACAGTACAACCACGAACCCAACGTCGCCACGCTGCGCTACTGGCTGCACATCCTGGGCGAGGACAACCTGTCCGAAGCGCAGCGCGGCCAGCTTGCCGCCAAGCGCGCCGCCGGGGATGCCGCGCTGGCGCTGATGGATGAGCATCTGGCAACGCGCGACTGGTTCGTCGGCGATGGGGCTACCCTCGCCGACATCGTGCTCTATCCCTACACCAGCGCGAGCGGGCAGGGCGGCTTCGCGCTGGGTGACTATCCGGCGATCGGCAGGTGGCTGGCGCGGCTGGGTAAGCTGCCGGGGTTCGTGGCGATGAGTTGAAGGAGGGTGGGCTATGAAGGCCGCCTTAGCACCGCAGGAAGAAAACTGAGTTTCACGCGGAGGCGCGGAGGCGCAGAGGTGTCGCTCCGCGACGCAGTCTTGCTTCCCATTTCAGCCGAGCGCCAAACGCGTCATCCGGCAAGGATAGCGGGGTGGCGGCAAGCGCAATACCTCTGCGCCTCCGCGTCTCCGCGTGACCCAAATTCTCTTCCTTCGGGCGAACAGACCCAGACATCCGCTGTATATGCGCCATCAACCGTTGGTTCGGGATAGCGGCATCGAAGAGCTGCACGAACCTGCTGCCGGCCGCCCATGCCGGTCGGCGTGGCGGCGTGAGCGTCTTTTCCGCGCCGGATACTTGCCGGAACCGCAAAATTTCCCTACATCGCGCCGCAGACGGCCGCTCCGCGAAGGGGCGGCCCTTATTGTTTCCGCCGGAGATAGAGAATGAGCCAGCCCACTCCGCTGATGCCGCATGCGACCGCCTCGTGGCTGGTTGACAATACCGGTCTCACGTTCGAGCAGATCGCGGAATTCTGCGGTTTGCACATCCTTGAAGTGCAAGCGATGGCCGATGATCTGGCGTCCAGCAAATACACCGGCCGCGATCCCGTGCGCTCGGGCGAACTGACCATGGACGAGATCGAGCGCGGCCAGGCGAATCCGGAATACAAGCTCAAGATGTTCAAGGTTCCGGTCACCTCCAGCCGTACCAAGGGTCCGCGCTACACGCCGGTGTCCAAGCGCCAGGACAAGCCGGACGGCATTGCCTGGATCCTGCGCAACCACGCCGAGGTGTCGGATGCGCAGATCGGCAAGCTGATCGGCACCACCCGCAACACCATCGCCGCGATCCGCGATCGTTCGCACTGGAACATTGCGAACATCACTCCCAAGGACCCGGTCACCCTGGGCCTGTGCTCGCAGCGCGAGCTTGACGCGATCGTCGCCAAGGCGGCGCGCAAGGCGGGGATCACCGAGGAAGCGGGCGCGGATGACAGCCTGGTCGATGATCGCGAGGCGCTGATCGAGGAACTGCGCGCCGAGCGCGAGGCCACCGTGCGCGCCGCCAACGAAGCCGCGCAGGAAGCCGAAGTTGCCGCCTGGCTCGAAGCCAAGCGCGCAGCAGAGGCGCAGGAGAACGGCCGCTAAGCCGCAGCCTCCGCTCGCCGGCATGCAAACGGCGGGGCGCTATGACGCTCCGCCGTTTTCATATCCGCGCCGGCCTCGCGAGTTTCGCTTGTCTGTCTGTGTCGCAGGATGCACACTGCCGGCATGGACGAGAGGATGGGCCCACGGGCCTGGCGGGAGGGCTACAGGCACCCCGGCCATTGGGAAGAGCAGTTCGCTCCGCTATCGATGCCGGAGCTGTTCGCGCGCAGTCTGGCCGACTACGCGGACCGGGCGCTGATCGATTTTCTCGGCCGCACTTTCACTTATGCGCAAGTCGGGGCCGAAGCGCGGCAGTTCGCTGCCGGGCTGCAGTCGCTGGGGCTGGGCAAGGGGGACCGGATCGGGCTCTACCTGCCCAACGTCCCGGTGTACCTGCCGGCCTATTTCGGAGCGCTGATGGCGGGGGTGACGGTGGTCAACTTCTCGCCGCTCTACACCTGCGATGAACTCGCCGCGCAAGTCGTTGATTCCGGCGCGCGGCTGCTGGTCACGCTCGATGTTCCGCAACTCCTGCCCTCGGCCGAGGAAGTGCGTCGGCGCACCGGGCTTGAGTGGCTGGTCGTCGCCCGGCTGGCGCGGATGCTGCCGTTCTGGCAGGGGCTGGCGGTGCGACTGCCGGGCACCGGGCGGCTCTCGCCGCTGCCGCGCGATCCGGCCGTATTGGACTGGGCGCGGTTGCTGCTGCCAGGCGATCCCCGGCCGGTGGCGATCGATCCGCTGATCGATCTGGCGATGCTGCAATATACCGGCGGCACCACCGGGCGGCCCAAGGGCGCGATGCTGTCGCACCAGAACCTCTCGGCCAATGCGCGGCAGGTCGAGGCGGTCGATCCCCATGCGCACGAGCGCGATGTGATGGTGGGCGTGCTGCCGCTGTTCCACATCTTCGCCAATGCCTGCGTGCTGAACCGCACCGTGTTCAACGGCGGGCTGATCGCGATGCTGCCGCGCTTCCAGGCCGAACAGGTCCTGGCCCTGATCCGGCGCGTCCGGCCGACGACGCTGCCCGGCGTGCCGACGATGTTCCAGGCGCTGATGGCCAGCCCGGACATCGGCCGCACCGATTTCTCGTCGATCACCACCTGCATCTCGGGCGGCGCGCCGCTGCCTCAGCCGGTGCGCGAGGCGTTCCTGGCGCAGACCGGGGTGCGCATCGTCGAAGGCTATGGCCTTACCGAATGCGCCGGCGTGGCGGCGTGCAGCCCGTTCGACGGCAGCGGGCCTGACGGCAGCATCGGCCAGCCGTTGCCCTCCACCGACCTGTGCCTGCTCGACAAGGACGACCCGACAAGCGAAGCTGCTGCCGGCGAGCCGGGCGAACTGGCGGTGCGCGGGCCGCAAGTCATGCAGGGCTACTGGAACCGCCCCGACGCCGCCGCGCAAGTCTTCGTCGACCGCGCCGACGGCCGCTGGCTGCGCACCGGCGATGTCGGCGTGATCGACGAAGACGGGTTCGTCCGCATCGTCGACCGGATCAAGGACATGATCGCCGTCGGCGGGTTCAAGGTCTTCCCCAGCCAGGTCGAGGAAGTGCTGCTCGGCCATCCGGCGGTGCGCGAGGCGGCGGTGCTGGGCGTGCCCGATGCCTATCACGGCGAACTGCCGCGCGCTTATGCCGTCCTTGCCCCCGACAGCGCCGTTTCCGCCACCGAACTGACGATCTGGCTCAACGGCCGGCTTGGCAAGCACGAGCGGGTGGACAGCGTGGTGCTGCGCGAAAGCCTGCCGCACACGATGGTGGGGAAGCTTGATCGCAAGGCGCTGCGGGCGGAATGCCTGGGCGGGGCTGTTTGAGGCTTCCATGCTGCCGGGATACTGACTCGCCCCGGATAACCGCCTACTTCGCGCTATTCCCCGTGATCGCCGCCTTGAGCGCGTCTGCCTTGGCGGCATCGGCTTCGCCTTGGGGGTCAGGCAGCGGTTCGGGTTCGGGATCGAGCCCCCAGCGCTGGTTGGCGATTTCGCCTTGGGGCGGCTCGGTGATGGCGTTCAGCTTGAGCGCTTCCTTGGCCCCGGCCGTCTCGCGCGCGGCGATCCAGATCAGGCATTCGGCAAGGCGACGGATCGAGTGGGCGCTGATCGCGTTCTTGGCCGGGTTGCAGCTCAGTACCAGCAGTTCCTGCCGCGCGGGCATCTTGCGCTTGCGGAACTCCTGAAGGAATTCCCCGCGCTCGATCACCGCCACGCGCCGGTTGTTCGGCAGGCCCGGCTCGAAATCATAGTTGGGCGAAGGGTTGAAGACATAGGCATCGACGCCGGGGTAGGTGACCGAGACCTGGAGGGCGATCGCCCCGCCTAGCGAATGCCCTGTCACCCGCACAGGCACCCCGCCATGGCCATCCGCCTTGAGCCGCGCCAGTTCGTCCTCGTAGAGCTTCTGGCCCATCGCCAGTTGAGCCTTGCCGAAATTGCCGTGGATCCAGTCGGCGAAGTCGAAGCCGTCAGTGCCGCGAAAGGCGATGATCCGTTCGACCAGCGCTCCGGCCGCGTCCTTGCGGTCATAGACCACATAGGCAAAGCCGTGCAGCGGCGGGGCGTCGGGATGCGCCGCCTTCCACGCCGCGCGTTCTGCCTTGAGCTGTGACCGCGCCGCCTTGTCGCCCGCATCCGCCCGCCGTTCCAGCCGGCACAGTTCCTGTGACGGTTCGCGGCGCACTTCGACATAACCCGGCGGAAGAGTAAAATCGCGTGCATCGTCGCAATAGGCGTTTGTCGCCATTTCGGCGTAAGCGTAGGAATCGGCGGCAAGTTGGCGGGTGAAGTCGCACCAGCCGCCGGGGCGGTCAATGCAGGGGCCGCGCGCCTGGGTGAGATCGGGGATGGTGCCGGCACAGCCCGAAAGCCCGGCAAGGCAGACCAGCGCTGCCACGATCACTCTCACCATCATACCCGATCATCCCTGTTGACCGGGCCGCTGCCTGCCCGGAACCGGGTGCGAAACGCACGCCGGTCCCGTGAGGTTGCATTAGTGGACACACGAAGCGCGGAGCAAGCACCGCGCTCCTGCCGGATCAGGCCGAGACGGTCGCCTTGACGATCTTGCCCGGCGCGCGCGGCGGCTCGCCCTTGGGCAGGGCATCGACGTGGTCCATGCCTTCGACCACCTGGCCCCACACGGTGTACTGCTTGTCGAGGAAGCTGGCGTCGTCGAAGCAGATGAAGAACTGGCTGTTGGCCGAGTGCGGGTAGCTGGTGCGCGCCATCGAGCAGACGCCGCGCACGTGGGGCTCGGCGTTGAATTCGGCCTGCAGGTCGGGCTTGTCCGAACCGCCGGTGCCGGTGCCGTTGGGGCAGCCGCCCTGGGCCATGAAGCCCGGGATCACGCGGTGGAACTTGATGCCGTCATAGAAGCCTTCGCCGACCAGCTCCTTGATCCGCTCGACATGGCCGGGCGCAAGGTCGGGGCGCAGCTTGATCTTGACGTCGCCGCCTTCACCGTTGCCGGTATCGAGGGTGAGGGTGAGGAATTCATCGGCCATCGAAACGTCTCCATATGTGCCGCGCAACCGGTCTGTCCGGCCCCGCGCCTTGGGCATCCGCGCCCCGATATAAGCATGCCGCCGATAATGTCACGCCCGGCCGGCGGCACAGGTTGCAATTGCGAAGGAGGCGCGTAGACCGGCCATGATGAGCGAACCCGACCTCGATCCCGGCCTGCACGAGCCCATGCCCGACGCGGCTGTGGAATCGCCGGAATCCGAGAGTTTGGACCAGGACAACCGGCTGAAGCCCGAGTTCGTCCGCGCGGTCAAGGACGCCATCGACGAGGACGATGGCGCGCGCGTCTATGCCTTGTGCGAAAAGCTCCACCCGGCCGACATCGCCGACCTGTTCGAGCTGCTCGACGAGGATGAACGCCCGCGCATGGCCCGTGCCATCAGCGATCTCATGGGCGTGGAGGTCATCGCCGAGCTGAACGACTGGGTCCGCGAGGCGCTCGTCGAGGCGCTGCCGGCCGACGTCGTTGCCGATATCGCCGAACAGCTTGATACCGACGACGCCGTCGCCATGATCGAGGATCTCGATCACGACGAGCAGCAGGCGGTGCTGGCCGAGCTGGACCCGGAAGACCGCGCCGCGATCGAAGCCGCGCTGTCCTATCCGGAGGAAACCGCCGGCCGCCTGATGAGCCGCGAATTCGTCGCCGTCCACGAGACGATGACGGTGGGCGATCTCATCGATTTCCTGCGCGAACACCGCGAACTGCCGACCGAGTTCTGGGAAGTGTTCATCGTCGATCCGATGCACCGGCCGATCGGCACCTGCGCGCTCTCGTGGATCCTGCGCACCCCGCGCAACATCCCGCTCCATGATGTGATGGTGCGCGACCAGACGCTGATCCCGGCCACCATGGACCAGGAAGAGATCGCGCTGCGCTTCCAGAAGTACGCGCTGATCTCGGCCGCGGTGGTGGACGAGGCCGGGCGGCTGATCGGCCAGATCACCGTCGACGATATCGTCCACATCATCCAGGAAGAGGCGAGCGAGGATATCCTGCGCCTGTCCGGTGCCGGCGATGGCGACATCAACGAGCCGATCCTGATGACGGTGCGCACCCGCCTGTCGTGGCTGGTCGTCAACCTCGGCACCGCGATCCTGGCTTCCAGCGTGGTCGGCCTGTTCCAGGGCGCGATCGCGAAGTTCGCGCTGCTGGCGGTGCTGATGCCGATCGTCTCAGGGATGGGCGGCAATGCCGGCACGCAGACACTGGCGGTGGTGGTGCGCGCGCTGGCGACCAACCAGCTCACTGATTCGAACACCTGGCGCATGATCTTCCGCGAGCTGCGCATCGCGATGGCCAACGGCTTTGCCCTTGGCGCGCTGATCGGTGGCGGCACCTGGCTGCTGTTCAGTAACCCGTTGCTGGGTGCGGTGATCGGCACGGCGATGGTGGTCAACAACCTGACGGCGGGCCTCGCGGGTATCCTCGTCCCCGTCACGCTCGACCGGTTCCGGGTCGATCCGGCGGTCTCGTCCGCCGTGTTCGTGACCACGGCCACCGACACGATGGGCTTCTTCTCGTTCCTCGGCCTGGCGGTGCTGACCGGTCTGGCGTGAGCCGCCCGCGCACCCTACCTTGGCGGCGATGACCGACGCCGCCCCGCTCCACATGACCAAGATCGCCTTCTCCGCCACCAGCGTGGCGGACTTGCGCGACTGGCTGGAAAGCCATGGAGCCGGCGATGCGCTGATGACCACGCGCTACCTGCCCAAGCGGCACGAGGAGATGGTGGGCGGCTCGCTCTACTGGATCCACGAGCACGCGCTTGTCGGCCGCTCGCCGATCCGCCGTTTCACCCAGCGCGAGGATGGCCGCTGGCACATCCATCTGGAGCCGGTGCTGATCCCCGTAATGCCCCGCCCGAAGCGCGCCCACCAAGGCTGGCGCTACCTCAGCGCCGCCGACGCCCCCGCCGATCTCGATGGCGAGACGGCGGGCGAAGCGATGCCGGCAGGGCTGGTGCGCGATTTGTCACGGCTGGGGCTGATGTAGGGCGATCCGCTAAGATGGTTTTCAGGGGGGCGAAATGAGCGATTATGATCTCGGCAAGCTGATGAAGGTTGAACTTCGCGACATCTGGATGAGCGAATCGTCACATTTCACGCCATGGCTTGCACGCGAGGAGAACCTCCTGACCCTTGGCGAGACGCTCGGGCTTGAGCTGGAACTGGAAGCGCAGGAAAAAGCTGTCGGCCCCTTTCGCGCCGATATTTTGTGCAAGGATATTGGAACGAATGCGTGGGTTCTCATCGAAAACCAACTGGAACGCACCGATCACGGCCATCTCGGACAGTTGCTGACGTACGCATCGGGCTTGGAGGCCGTAACGATCGTCTGGATAGCCGCGCGCTTCACCGAGGAGCATCGATCGACGCTCGACTGGCTGAACCGCATTACGGACGAAACTTTTCGGTTTTTCGGTGTCGAAGTGGAACTGTGGCGGATCGGCGAATCGCCCGCCGCGCCGCGATTCAACATCGTATCCAAGCCGAATAACTGGAATAAGCTCGTCACTCAGGCTGCTCGCGCGATCGACGAGACAGAACTCACGAGCACAAAGGCTCTTCAACTGGCTTACTGGGACGCGCTGGGCGGCGTCCTCAAGGCCCAAGCTGGCCCGTTGGCTCGCGAACGCAAAGCACAGCCCCAATCCTGGATGTCATATTCCATCGGTCGGAGCGGCTTTGGGCTCAATGCATCGATGTCTCGGCCGAAGCGGCAGATCCGAGCCGAGATCTACATTTCCAATGCGGATTCAAAAGCTTTCTTCCACCTGCTGCATGAGCAGAAGTCGCAAATCGAATCCGCGTTGGGCTATTCGCTGCAATGGGAGGAACTACCAGAAGGTAGGGATACTCGCATCTCCCTGCCCCTCAACGATTCGGACCCGGAGGACCAAGCTGACTGGTCCCGTCAACACGCTTGGCTCGCTGAACGGCTGAACGAACTTTACCGCGTATTTGTGAATCGCATCAAGGCGCTGGATGCGGCAGCTTGGTCACCGCGAGACGCGCTGTGACGGTAGGTTGACACTATAAATTATCCCGCCCGATGATACGGATGCCCCGCCAGGATGCTCGTCGCGCGCCAGAGCTGTTCGGCGAGCATCGCGCGGGCCATCAGGTGGGGCCAGGTCATCTGGCCGAAGCACAGCAGAAGGTCTGCCTTCGCGCGCGCTTCATCGCCGTGGCCGTCCGCCGCGCCGATCAGGAAGCGGCATTCGCGCACGCCCTCGTCGCGCCAGCGGCCGAGCAGGGCGGCGAACTCTTCCGAGGACAGCGCCTTGCCGCGTTCGTCCAGCAGCACTTCGCGCACCGGGGTCTGTGAAGGCGGCGGCACCTTGCCGCCGGTGTCGGGCAGTTCGGTATGGCGGAAGGGCCAGGTGATGCGCCGGGCATAGCGATCGAGCAGCGCTTCCTCGGGCGACCGGGCGATCTTTCCGCGGGCGATGATGTGCAGCAGCATGGGCCTTTCGCGCAAGGAGGGCAGACCCTCGCGCGGTTCATCCTTTCCCTGACCGGCCGAACCTTTCGGCCGGGTCTATCGCGGCATCACGCCGCGCCGGCAGCGCCTTCGCCGAAGCCCCACATCCGTTCCAGGTTGTAGAAGCTGCGCACTTCGGGGCGGAACAGGTGGACGACGACGCTGCCGCCATCGACCAGCACCCAGTCTGCCGCCGGCAGGCCTTCGATGCGCGGGCCGCCGAAGCCGCCGCGTTTGAGGCGTTCGCCCAGCTTCTGGGCCATGGCCGCAACCTGCCGCGTGGACCGGCCGCTGGCGATCACCATGGTATCGGCAATGCTCGATTTACCCTGGAGATCGATGGTCACGATGTCCTGCGCCTGATCGTCGTCAAGCGATTGCAGGATCAGCGCCAGTTGCGGATCGTCCGCAACCGGGCTGGCGGGAGGTGTGGTGCCGGTACTGGCCGGATCTATCTGTGCCTGTGGCATCAGGTTATTATGTGCTCCTTTCGGGGATCGAACGCATCAGGGCCGGGCCCCACCCCGAGGTGCCCGGACGATCCGCGTGCGATCATGCTGCGTGTTGGGGAAGGCGTGCTGATCTGGCTGGTAAGCCCGCTCACGCTACCGAACCGAGTTGGACCGATCCGATTTCGGTGGATGCCGTGATGGGGTTGTGCGTGACACCATCGCGTAAAGACCCCGCGCGCAAAGACCCTGATATGAGTCCGCGAGCCCAGTCGGGGTCTGCCCGGCGTAGAGCCGTGGCCGACCGCGTATCGGGGTCGAATCGCAATGTCACCAGCGCAGGCGCGCTCCGCTTATCCGGATGGTTCAGGCTGGACTGGGGCATCCGGTAGCGACCCAGCCAGGCCATCGCGGGGCTCGCGTAGGCAGCAGCATCATAGCCCGGACGCGCGATGACCGCAATCGGCATCGTCCGGGCGATCGTCCGCCAGTCCTTCCAGCGGTGCAACTGGGCGAGATTGTCCGCCCCCATCAGCCATACGAAGCGCCGCCGGGGATAGCGCCGCACCAGCGCCCGCAGCGTGTCGACGGTAAAGCGCGTGCCCAGTTCCCGCTCGATCGCGGTCACCCGGATCGGCGCGCGGCGGGCCTGCCGCCGGGCCGATGCGAAGCGCGCGGGCAGGGGGGCCATGCCCGCCACCGGCTTGAGCGGATTGCCGGGAGAGACCAGCCACCACACCTCGTCCAGCCCCAGCGCAGCGAGCGCCGCCAGCGAGACATGGCGGTGTCCGGCGTGCGCAGGGTTGAAGCTGCCGCCCATCAGGCCGGTCAGCCAGCGCCCGGATCGCGCCGGGCGATCGGACGCAGCCTTGGTCAGGGCCGAGCCTGACCGGTCCCGCGCACCAGCCACTTGTACGTCGTCAGCCCTTCGAGCGCGACCGGGCCGCGGGCGTGCAGCCGGCCGGTAGCGATGCCGATCTCCGCGCCAAGGCCGAATTCGCCGCCATCGGCGAACTGGCTGGAGGCGTTGACCATAACGATCGCGCTGTCCACTTCGGCCAGGAACCGCTCGGCCACCGCATCGTCAGCGGTGACGATGGCGTCGGTATGGGCCGAAGAATGCGCGGCGATGTGATCGAGCGCGACGTCCAGTCCGTCCACCACCGCGACCGACAGGATCGCATCAAGGTATTCGGTGTCCCAGTCCTCGGCGCTGGCGGGGGCAATGCGCGGATCGAGCGCCTGCGCCCGGGCATCGCCGCGCACTTCGCAGCCGCCATCGAGCAGCGCCGCCACGACATCGCCCGAAGCCGGGAACCGCGCGTCAAGGAGCAGCGTCTCCATCGCCCCGCAGATGCCGGTGCGGCGCAACTTGGCGTTCAGCGCCAGCGCCTTGGCCATCGCCGGATCGGCGCTTTCGTGGATGTAGGTGTGGCAGATGCCATCGAGGTGCGCGAGCACCGGCACCCGCGCATCGGCCTGCACCCGCGCCACCAGGCTTTTGCCGCCGCGCGGCACGATCATGTCGATCAGCCCCGCCGCCGTCAGCATCGCGCCCACCACGGCGCGGTCCTGCGTCGGCACCAGTTGCACTGCCGCTTCGGGCACGCCGGCGGCGGTCAGCCCGGATACCATCGCCGCCAGGATCGCCCGGTTCGAATGGACCGCCTCGCTGCCGCCGCGCAACAGCACCGCGTTGCCCGATCGCAGGCACAGCGCGGCGGCATCGGCGGTGACGTTCGGGCGGCTTTCGTAGATGATGCCGATCAGCCCGATGGGAATGCGCACGCGGCTGAGGCGCAGGCCGTTCGGCCGTTCGCTGGTGGCGATCACTTCCCCCACCGGATCGGGCAGGCCGGCCACCTGGTCGATGGCATCGGCGATGCCCGCCAGCCGCCCGGCGTCCAGCCGCAACCGGTCAAGCAGCGCCGGGGTCAGGCCGTTGGCTTCACCGGCGGCGATATCGCGGGCATTGGCTTCCAGAATCTGCGGCGCGGCGGCGCGCAAGGCGGCGGCGGCGGCGCGCAGGGCAGTTGCCTTTTGGTCATCGCTCAACCGCGCCAGATCGCGCTGGGCAGCACGGCCGGCAAGGGCCATCGCCTCGACCAGCGCGGCAGGATCGCTGGTGCCGGCTTCGACCGGCGTGGCGGCGGAGAGAAGGGTTTCGACGGTCATCCGCCGCGCCTACCACCACCTGACACAAATGTCACCGCAACACCGGGCTTGGGTGCGCGGGGCGGGCAATTTCAATCGATTCGCGTAACCTTGGCCGGGCTCCCTCGGCTCATCGCCGTCCGGTCTCGATTCGTCGTGTTTTGCCAGATTCGCGCGAGGAGTCGATTCGCCACGCCTCCCCCCTGCTGCTACCGCGCCGCCTCGGGACGGGTACATAAACTCACGGACATACGGGGTCGTTTTGAAGTTACCATCTGCGGGGGCTTTGGTCGCGCGCCTGAAGGCCGCGTTTCCGGACCGCGAGCTCATCATGCGCTCGCAGGGGCAAGTCCGATTCATCCGGATTTCCAGCCGGCTGCAGCTTTCTGCGGTGTGTCTGGTCGCGGGCCTCGGCGTAGTCTGGACCGGGGCGATGGGCACGATGGCCTTCGCCCGGCTCAGCGCCACCAGTGAACAGGCCGCGCTGCTCGATCGCGAGGCCAAGGTGACCACCGCCGAAAGCCGCGTTGCCCAATACCGCGAAGGCATCGATTCGGTAGCCAGCGACCTGGCCCGCCGCCAGCAATTCATCGAACAGATGGTCGAAGCCCACATCGGCGATCTGCCCAAGGACAAGCAGCAGGGCGAAACCGTCTCCGACAGCAGCGGTGAAGCCGCGCAGACGGTCAAGAAGGTCAGCATGGCGCTGCCCGAAGCGGGCAAGCTTGCGCGCATCGAAGCCGATCAGCTTGCCTTCGTCGAACGGCTGACCCGTTATGCCGACCGCCGCTCGCAGATGGCGATGGCCTCGATCCGCCGCCTCGGCCTTAATCCCAACGCGATGATTATGGGCAATGCCCGCGCCGAGGGCGGCCCGTTCCTGCGCCTTGCCACCGGCAGCGACGGTTCGCTCGATTCGCGGTTCCAGCGACTCGGTGCCAGCCTGGCGCGGATGGATGCGCTGGAAAACGGCCTTGAATCGATCCCGCAGGTGAGCCCGGCGCATGTCGCTTATGTCTCGTCCAGCTATGGGTACCGCGCCGATCCGTTCACCGGCGGCGCGGCATTCCACGCCGGGCTCGATTTTCCCGGCCCGATGGGCTCGCCGATCTACGCCGCCGCCAAGGGCCGCGTCAGCTTCGTCGGCCAGAAGCAGGGCTACGGCAACTGCATCGAGATCGATCACGGCAACGGCCTGATGACCCGCTACGCCCACCTTTCGCGCTTCGGTGCCCTCGTCGGCCAGGAAGTCGATGCCGGGACCGCGATCGCGGCGATGGGCAGCACCGGACGTTCGACGGGATCGCACCTGCACTTCGAAGTGCGCATCAACGACCGGCCGGTCAACCCGCGCCCGTTCCTGGAGGCAGCGCGCCGTGTTCAGCAGCAGGTCGGATAAGATGGCCCGGCAATCGGGTGCGCCGCGCGGCGCATCCTCGTTTTCGATGCTCGGCCCGGATACGGCCATCACCGGCGATATCCGCGCCGATGCCGATATTCACGTCGAAGGCCGGATCGAAGGCGATGTCGCCTGCCATGGCCTGGTCCAGGGCGAACGGAGCACGATCATCGGCACTGTGCGCGCCGAGACGGTGCGGCTGGCCGGCACCCTGCGCGGCATCGTGACCGCCCGCGACGTGGTGATCCTCGCCACCGCCCGGATCGAGGGCGACGTGTCCTATGAAACGCTGACCATGGAGCTGGGCGCGCAGCTTGCCGGCACGCTCAAGCCGGGCGGTGCCGAAGCCGCCCCCGCCATAGCATTGACCGCCCGGCCAGAGGCTGAGCTGATCCTGACGGCGGCGGAATAGCGTGGTAGCCCGCCCGGCAGGGCGGGCGCGGGGTCTATAGCCCGGCCTGCATCAGCCACTCGTGGAAAATGCGCACCGGGCGCGATTCCAGCGCCTTGGGCTTGCAGATGAACCAGTAGCTGTAGGGGCTGTCGACATCGATATCGTAGAGCCGGGCCAGCCGGTCGTCGTGCGAGCGGCGCAAGTGGTCGTCGTGCATGATGGCGATGCCGAGGCCCTGCGCGGCCGCTTCCAGCGTGAGCTGGCCCGAATCGAGGCGGTCGACTGCTGCGGGTTCCAGCTTGGGCAGGCCGATCGCTGCCTTCCAAGCCTCAAGGCTTTCGGGCAGGTCACTGTGAACGATGAACGTCTGCTTCGACAGCACCGACTCGTCCGGCGCCTCGCCGATCTCGCGCGCCAGTTCCTTGGAGACGATGGCGTAGACCTTGTTGCGATCGAGCCGGAGTTGATAAAACGAGGGGTCCGGCTCCTTCGAAAGCATGATCGCTGCATCCAGCGTATCGCCCACACGCTCTTCGAAATGGGGGGCGGTATCGACGTCGATGTGCAGGCGCGGGTGCAGCTTGCGCAGTTCGGGCAGGCGCGGAAACATACGCTGGCTGGCGAACAGCGGCGGGGTGCCCAGATGCAGCCGCAGGACCTGGCCACGATCGACTTGCGCCTCTACTGCTTCGGCCAGCTCCTCCAGCTTGGGGGCAATGGCGGTGTAGAACGCCTGGCCCTCGTCGGTCAGCTTCATCGCCTGATGCTGGCGGGTGAACAGCCGCTTGCCGGTGAATTCCTCCAGCGCGGCGACGCGGCGCGACAGCGCCGAGGGCGACAGCGCCAGTTCGTTCGCCGCCGCCTTGGCGGAGCCCAGGCGGACGACGCGGACGAAGGCTTCGAGCGCGCGAAGGGGGGGGAGACGGCGGACTGGCAAGGGTTCGGGACTTCTTTTCTCAAGGTGTTCGGCCGGTGGCCGCGTTCGGCTCAGGCGGACTCTGGCTCGCCCACCCTTAGCGGAGGATGAAGCCGGAGCCGGGTTACATGTCGTTCATTGCCTTCGGTGACTTCGATGCGCCAGCCGCTGCCGTGTTCGAGCAGGGCACCGACTTCGGGGACCTGTCCGGCCAGCACGAAGGCGAGGCCGCCCAGCGTATCGACCGATTCCTCGACTTCGGCGAGGCGCGGATCGATCCGGTCCGCCACATCGTCCAGTTCGGCGCGGGCATCGGCGTCCCATATGCCGTGTTCGCGCGGCACAAGCAATTCCTCGGGGGCGTCGTCGTGCTCGTCCTCGATCTCGCCGACGATCTCCTCGACGAGGTCCTCGATGGTGATGATCCCGTCCGTGCCGGAATATTCGTCGATCACCACCGCCAGGTGAATGCGCTGGGCCCGCATGTCGGCGAGGACATCCAGCGCGCCGCGCGATTGCGGCACATAGAGCGGCTGACGCAACAGGATGGTCCAGTCTTCCGGGGGGGCGGCATGCCCGGCGAGGATCGGGAAGACATCCTTGATGTGGATCATCCCCCGGATCTCGTCGAGCGAATCGCCATAGACCGGCATGCGGCTGTGGCCATGCTCGGCAAAAGCCTCGATCACCGCGTCCCAACTGGCGGCAGCGGGCACGGCGATGATCTGCTTGCGCGGCACCGCCACGTCATCGGCATCGTGTTCGCTGAAGTGCAGGAGGTTGCGCAGCATCTGGCGTTCCAGCGGCGACAGGTCGCCGCCCGAAGCGCCGCCGGCCTCGCCGTCGCCCTCGTGCTCGTTGATGACGTCCTCAAGCTGAGAACGGAGCGTCTGGTCGCCTTCGGCGTGGAACAGCCGGCGCACGATGCGCCACAGCGAGCCGCTACTGTCCCCTTCTCCCGAGCCGGGCTCGGTGCTGCGGCCATTTTCGGCCATCGAACGTCTATTCCCCTGAAGCCTGATTGCGGTCCCCATATGGGTCGGCAATGCCACAAATCGCAAGAGCCTTTGTTTCGAGGGCTTCCATTGCCTCGGCCTCCGCTTCGCCGGTCTCATGATCGTATCCAGCAAGGTGCAGCAGCCCGTGGACGATCAGGTGCGCGGCATGGTGTTCGATCGACACGCCTTTTTCCGCCGCCTCGCGCGCGCAGGTCTCGAAGGCGAGGGCGATATCGCCGAGCATCTCGGGCGGGCCTCGATCGCTGAGATCAAGCAGATCATCGCGTTCCAGCATGGGAAAGGACAGCACATTGGTCGGCTTGTCCTTGCCGCGCCACTCGCGGTTGAGGGTGTGGACCTCAGCGTCCGACGTGAACAGCAGGCTGGCGATCAACCGCTCCTGGCCCAGTTCCGGCGCGACTTGCGCCAGCGCTTCCAGTGCACGTCCGGCAAGGTCAGCCCAGTCGGTCGCGGCGGGCCACGGCGCTTCGATGTCGATTTCGAGGTCCATGGTGGTGCTGCTATCCTGGGACGGACTTGTCGACGGCGGGCCGCGTCAGGCCTCGGGGCCCTCGTAAGCCTCGACGATCCTGCCGACGATCGGGTGGCGCACCACATCGGCGGCGGTGAACCGCGCGACGGCGATGTTCTCGACCCCTTCGAGCCGACCGACAGCATCGGCCAGCCCGCTCATCTTGTCGCCCCCCGGAATATCAACCTGGCGCGGGTCCCCGCAGACCACCATCCGGCTGTTCTGGCCGAAGCGGGTGAGGAACATCTTCATCTGTTCGCGCGTGGTGTTCTGCGCTTCGTCGAGGATGACGAAGGCATCGGCCAGCGTGCGACCGCGCATGAAGGCGATCGGCGCAACCTCGATCTCGCCGCTTTCCAGCCGACGCTCGACCTGTTCGGGCGGCATGCAATCGTACAGCGCGTCATAAAGCGGGCGCAGATAGGGATCGACCTTGTCCTTCATGTCGCCGGGCAGGAAGCCCAGCTTTTCGCCGGCCTCCACCGCCGGGCGCGACAGGATCAGGCGCTGGACCGAGCCGGTCATCAACTGGCTGACCGCCTGCGCCACGGCGATATAGGTCTTGCCGGTGCCCGCCGGGCCGAGCGCGAAGATCAGATCGTTCTTGGCCAGCGCGCGCATATATTCGATCTGCGCGGCGGAACGCGGCACGATCGTTTTCTTGCGGGTGCGGATCATGATCGGCGGGGCGCCGCCATCGCCGGCGATGATGCCTTCCAGCGTGGGTTCGGCCGACATCGAAATCAGCGATTCGATCGCGCCGGAATCAAGGTCCTGCCCGCGTTCCAGCCGCTGGTACATGCCTTTCAGGGTATCCCGCGCACGGGCCACGGCATCCTCCGGGCCTTCGATCTGGATGCGGTTGCCGCGCGCCGCGATATAGACGCCGAGCCGGTTTTCCACCTGCACCAGATTGCTGTCGAACTGCCCGAACACCGCGCCCAGAAGCGTGGGTTCCTCGAACTCCACCTCGATACGTGCCCGACGAAGCTTGTCGGGACGAAACTGTGCCGGATCATGATCGGCACGGGCAGCTTTTCGGGCCATGCGCTCCTTTCAGGCGAAACTGGGCTTCGCGCTTCTCCATAGATGGAACGGTGCAGCGCAGCATGCAAGGCCAACGCACCTCACGGGCGAGCAGGCGGGGGATAACCACGGAACATGTTGCAGACCCTGCGCATTTGTCGCCGGGTAACGACACTTATGACCCGAAACTGTCAGCCCGGTTCCCGGCTGGTTCAGCGGATGAGGGTCAGAAGGTCTCTATCGACGGCCCGCCCCATCCCGGTGGGCGATGAATGGAGGAAAGACCCATGCGCAAGATCATCACGGCCGCCCTCGCGGCAAGCTTCCTTGTCCCGGTCGCGATGGCGCCGGAAATCGCTTCGGCCCAGAGCGCCCGCGAAGTGCGCCAGTCGCAGCGCGACCTGCGCGAAGAACAGCGCGATCTGCGGCAGGCCCAGCGCCACGGCAGCCGCCAGGATGTCCGCGAGGAACGCCGCGACGTGCGCCAGGCCCGTCAGGAAGTGCGCGAAGACTGGCGCGATTATCGCAAGGCGCACCGCGATACCTATCGCCGTCCCGCCTATGTCGGCCCGCGTGGATATAGCTACCGTCCGGTTGCGGTAGGCCACCGGTTCAGCTCGGCCTATTACGGCAACCGCTATTGGGTGAGCGACTATAGCCGCTACCGCCTGCCCGCCCCGGTCCGTAATCATCGCTGGATCCGTTACGGCAATGACGTGGTGCTGGTGAACGTCCACACCGGCCGGGTCGCGCAGGTTTACAGCGGCTTCTTCTGGTAATTGAACCGCATTCGACGGGTGCCGGGGCAAAAGCTCTCCGGCACCCATCGTTTTGCTGGAAGTTGTCCGGCGGGCCGATATATGTCCGGTCCGCCGGATTGCTTCTACCCATACCGGGTCAGGCATGGTGCCGGACGCGGTGTGGGGATTTCGGATGCGATTGGTCGGTTGGCGCAAGTCCGCCAGTGGTTTGCGCGTGGGGGCGATGCTGGCAGTGGCAGGGGCATTGTGCCTTTCCGGATGCGGCGGATCGGATGGCGGGTCCACTCCCACTCCCACACCCAGCCCTACACCCACCCCCACGGAAACTCCTACACCGGGACCGTCTGACCTCGGCTCCGGCACCGATGTCCAGGCGGTCGGCGCCGATTGGCTGGCGACGTTCACCGATCCCGACGGCACGCGCTACCGGGCGCGCCAATTGGGCGGGACCAGCGGCTGGCTGGCCGAAAGTTCCGGCCCGGTCGAGGCGATCCTTGGCTATGGGCAATCGAACGCCACCGGCGCAGGGCTTTCCGAACCGGACAAGCTTGGCGTGATGTTTCCCCGCACGGTGGTGATGCTGACCAGCGGTCCCGAGTGGCAGCTCGCCACCCCGCGGCCCGCTGCCGCTGATTCGTTCGTGTCGCTGGCTTCGATACCGACCAGCGGCACATTGCCGGGGGCGCTGGACAGTTTCGCCGCCGAACGGGCGGCGCGCGACGCGGGCCGGTCGCCGGCGGGCATCTACCAGTTCACCGTATCCGCTGCGGGCCAGTCCATCCTGTCGTTCATGCCGGGGCGGTCGACGTATCAGGTGCTGATGGAAAACGTCAGGCAGGCCAAAGCGGCGGCGCAGCGGTACGGGCGCGGCTTCGAAGTGCGCGCGCTGATCTGGACCCAGGGCGAGAACAGCACTGCGGGCTATGCCGACGATCTGCGCAAACTGATCGATGCGGTGCAGGGTGCCATCATGGCCATCACCGGGCAGACCCGCCCGCCCGAATTCATGATCCGGCAGACCGCCGGGGCCACCGCGAAAGGGCCGGCGACCGAGGCGGCGCAGGCGCAATGGACCGTGGCGCGCGAAAGGCTGGGCCACGGGGTCACCCTGATCGGGCCACTCTATCAGGGCGCGATGTCGGACCAGCATCATTACACCACCGAATCGCGGATGATGTTCGCCGATCTGGCGGCGCTGGCGATGGAATCCGTGCGGCGCGGCGAGGTCTATCAGCCGGTCTGGCCGTTGTCGGTAACGCGCGTGGGCCGGATCATCGACGTGCGCTTCAACGTGCGCGGTTCCGGCCTGCAGTTCGATCGCGACCGGGTGCCTGCCACCGAAAGCGAAGGTTTCCGGTTTGAGGATGCAACCGGCGTGATAGCCATCGCTTCGGTCGCCATCCTGGGCACGGATACGGTGCGCGTCACGCTCGATCAGGATCCGGCGGCCGGTGGCGGGACGCTGTCCTACGCGATGGTCGATCAGCCACTGTCCAGCTTCTCGGGAACGCGCGGCACCCTCTATTCGCAGGAAGACGGCGTCAACACCGTGTTCGGCCGGCTTGGCTACGCGGTGCCGGTCCACCCGCGCCACTACGCCATCCGCTTCGAGATGCCGACTGACTGAGGGGGGCGGCCCACCCCGTCCGGCCCGGTCGTGAACGGGAGGGCGTGCATGAGCATCAGCCGGGGGGTATGTACTCAGGTCCCTGAACGCACGCTCGCGCTGATCGAATTGGGCCCGGCCGCGTCCAATGTCACCGCCACCAGATCGCCAACCGCCACGTCGGCGGTAAAGTGGACTGATTGCAGCCAGGGCGATTTGCCCAGCCACTGGCCTTCGTGCTTGCCCTTGCGCTCGACGAGGACTGAGCAGGCGCGGCCTACGCTGGCTTCGTTGAACGCCATCTGGTGGCGGTTCAGCGCGGTCTGCAGGCGCTGCAGCCGTTCATCCATCACTTCGGCCGCGATCTGGCCTGACATCTCGGCGGCGGGGGTGCCGGGGCGCGGGGAATACTTGAAGCTGAAGCACTGGGCATAGCCGACGCGATCGACCAGCCGCAGGGTGTCCTCGAACTCGGCGTCGGTCTCGCCGGGGAAGCCGACGATGAAATCGCCCGAAAGCGCGATATCCGGGCGGACTGCGCGCACTTTGTCGAGGATGGCGAGATAGCTGTCGACACTGTGGCTGCGGTTCATCGCCCGCAGCACCCGGTCATTCCCGGCCTGCACCGGAAGATGCAGGAACGGCATCAGCTTTTCGACATCGCCATGGGCAGCGATCAGCCCGTCGGTCATGTCGTTGGGGTGGCTGGTGGTATAGCGGATGCGCGCCAGATCAGGGATTTCCGCCAGTTCGCGGATCAGCCCGTCCAGCCCGATCCGCCGGCCCTTGGCGTTATCGCCGGTCCAGGCGTTGACGTTCTGGCCGAGCAGCGTGATCTCGCGCGCGCCGGCGTCGACCAGCTTCTTCGCTTCATCGACCAGCGCCGCGTGCGGGCGCGAAACCTCGGCACCGCGCGTGTAGGGGACGACGCAATAGGTGCAGAACTTGTCGCAGCCTTCCTGCACGGTGAGGAAGGCGGTCGGCCCCACCTTGCGCCGTGCCGGCAGCGCGTCGAACTTGGGGATCGCCGGCATGTCGGTATCGGTCACCCGGCGGCCGGCGCTGGCATCGCGAATCATCTGCGGCAGGCGATGATAGGCCTGTGGCCCCACCACCATCCTGACCGCCGGCGCGCGTGCCATGATCTCCTCGCCCTCGGCCTGGGCGACACATCCGGCCACCGCGATCAGCGGACTGGAGCCATCGGCGCGATCCCAGTCCTTCACGATTCGGCCGATGTCGGAATAGACCTTTTCCGCCGCCTTTTCGCGGATGTGGCAAGTGTTGAGCACCACCAGATCGGCTTGCTGCCCCTCGGGCGCAGGGGTGATGCCTTCGCCGGCCAGCAACTCGGCCATCCGCTCGCCGTCATAGACGTTCATCTGGCAGCCGAAGCTCTTGACCCGGTAGGTCTTTGGGGACGCGGTGGATTGCATGGCGCGCCCGATACACGGGTTCGCTCGCGTTTTGAAGGGCATCGACAGCCCAAATGTAGTGCTTGACTACAATGTAGCGAGAGGCTACATAACGCGCAGCCATGATGCCCGTCACGTACAGCCGGTCCGCGATCAAGGTGCTGCGTCGCATGCCCCGCAACACGGCCCAACGGATCATCGCCAAAGTAGACGCTTACGCCGCTGATCCCGCCGCGCAGGCGAACAATGTCACGGCATTGCAGGGGCGCAGCGCTATTCGGTTGCGGGTGGGTGACTGGCGGATCATCATGGAAGACGGCATGGTCCTTGCCGTCCTCGCTATTGGTCCGCGCGGCGGCATTTATGAGTGACAGGAGACGGCCATGGGTGAGATGATTGCGATCCCGGTCGAGGAATATCGCGACCTGCGGCGCGCGGCTGAGGAGCTGGCCGATCTGCGCACGTTCGATCAGGCGAAGGCCGCGATGGCGCGCGGCGAGGATGAACAGGTTCCTGCCGAAATCGCACGCCGCCTGATCGCGGGCGAAACTCCGCTGCGCGTATGGCGAGACTTTCGCGGGCTGACCCAGCAGCGGCTGTCTGTGGCGTCCGGCGTCAATCGGGTCCAGATCGCCAATATCGAATCGGGCACGGCCCGCGGATCTGTGGGCACTTTGGTCAAGCTGGCGGATGCGCTTGGGATCGCCGTGGACGATCTGGTTTGAACGGGAGCACTATGCCATGATCGAACGGATTATCGACAAGCGGGCCCATGATCTCGGCGGCGGCTTCGTCGTCGGCCGGGTGCTGCCCTTCCATGCCCGGCGCATGGTCGGTCCTTACGTGTTCTTCGATCACATGGGCCCGGTGGACCTGCCGGCCGGCATTCCGCGCGATCTGGATGTCCGGCCGCACCCGCACATCGGCCTGTCCACCGTCACGTATCTCTATGACGGGGCGTTGACCCATCGCGACAGCCTGGGTTTTCATCAGGAAATCCTCCCCGGCGAGGTCAACTGGATGACGGCGGGCAGCGGCATCACCCATTCCGAGCGGCTGGAATACGCCCGCAGCCACGGCGCGACCATGCACGGCATCCAGGCCTGGGTGGCGCTGCCGGAAGAGGATGAGGAGTGCGACCCGGGCTTCTGGCACCACGCCGGGGCGGATTTGCCCGAATGGCACGAGAAGGGCCTGCGCGGCCGGCTGATCGCCGGTTCGGCCGAAGGCATGACGGCGGCGGTGCGGGTCAATTCCCCGCAGTTCTACATGCACTGGGAGATGGATGCCGGCGCGGCGCGGGCATTGCCGGCCGAATATGCGGAGCGGGCGATCTATGTCGCGCGCGGCGCGGCGCATATCGCCGGGCAGCGCGTGGTGGCGGGGCAGATGGCGGTGCTTGAACCGGGCAAGGACGTTCCGGTCGTTGCCGAAGAGCCTTCGACGCTGATGGCGCTCGGCGGCGAGCCGATCGGCCCGCGCTATCTGTTCTGGAATTTCGTCTCGTCCTCGAAGGAGCGGCTGGAACAGGCGGCCGAGGACTGGCGGGCGCAACGCATGAAACTGCCGGTGGCCGACGATGCCGAATTCATCCCGCTGCCAGAGCGCACCACCTAGCGCGCCTGTTTCCCTTTCGCCCCGCATCGGCTATCCGCGCGCGGCTATGACTGAGAACCAGACCCTTTACGCCGCCTTTGCAGGCCATCTGAACGCTGCGCTCGATGCGCTGGAAACCGCCGGCACGCTGCCGGGCGGGCCCAAGCGAAGCGCGGTGACAGTGGAGCCACCGCGCGATCCCGCGCATGGCGATCTGGCGACCAATGCGGCGATGGTGCTGGCCA
This sequence comes from Novosphingobium colocasiae, assembly GCF_014652555.1. Lineage (GTDB taxonomy): Bacteria > Pseudomonadota > Alphaproteobacteria > Sphingomonadales > Sphingomonadaceae > Novosphingobium > Novosphingobium colocasiae. Next base: position 32,062 of record NZ_BMZA01000006.1, on the reverse strand, counting down.
AGCCCGCCGGCCTGAAACCGCGCGATCTGGCCGAGGCGCTGGTGGCGGAACTGGACAAGCTGGAGGCGGTGACCTCCGCCGAAATCGCCGGGCCGGGCTTCATCAACTTGCGGTTGTCCCCGGCAACCTGGCTGGCCGAACTGGCCGCGATCGGCGCGGCAGGCGGCGATTACGGCCGGTCGGGCGTCGGTGCGGGGCAGACCGTCAACGTCGAATATGTCTCCGCCAACCCGACCGGACCGATGCACATGGGCCATTGCCGCGGCGCGGTGGTGGGCGATGCGCTGGCCTCGCTGCTCGAACATGTCGGGTACGCGGTGATCCGCGAATACTATGTCAACGATGCCGGTGCGCAGGTGCAGGTGCTCGCCCGCTCGGCGCACCTGCGTTATCGCGAGGCGCTGGGCGAGGACATCGGCGACATTCCGGCCGGTCTCTATCCCGGCGAATATCTGATCCCCGTCGGCCAGGCGCTGGCCGCCGAATTCGCAGACCGCTTCAAGGATGCCAGGGAAGACGAATGGCTCGCCCTGTTCCGCGAGAAAGCGGTGGCGGCGATGATGGCGATGATTCGCGAAGATCTCGCTACGCTCGGCATTGTCTTCGACAAGTTCAGTTCCGAAGCCGAACTCCAGGCCAGCGGCAAGCCCGACGAGGCCGAAGCGTGGCTGCGCGCCAAGGGCCTGGTCTATGACGGCGTGCTCGAAGCGCCCAAGGGCAAGGCTCCCGAAGACTGGGAGCCGGTGGAACTGCCGCTGTTCCGGTCCACCGCCTTCGGGGACGATCAGGACCGCCCGATAAAAAAGTCCGACGGCACATGGACCTATTTCGGCGCCGATCTCGCCTATCACTTCCAGAAGGCGCAGAGCGCCGACGCCCTCGTCGACATCTGGGGCGCGGACCATGCCGGCACGGTCAAGCGGATCAAGGCGGCGGTCGCGGCGATGACCGGCGCGGACGGGGAGCCGACCCCGTTCGAGGTCAAGCTGGTGCAGATGGTCCAGTTGATGAAGGGTGGCCAGCCGTTCAAGATGAGCAAGCGCGCGGGCAACTTCGTGACGCTGGCGGACGTGGTGGAGATGGTCGGCAAGGACGTGGTGCGTTTCACCATGCTGACCCGCAAGCCCGATGCCCAGATGGACTTCGATTTCGACAAGGTGGTCGAAGCGTCGAAGGACAATCCGGTGTTCTATGTGCAGTATGCGCATGCGCGGGTGCGTTCGACCTTGCGCAAAGGCACCGTCGAGGGATTTGCCCCTGCCGCCGATCATCTGGACCTGTTGGGTGCGGAAGAGCTGGAGCTGGTCAAGCTCGCCGCGCAGTTCCCGCGTCTGGTCGAAGCCGCCGCTGCCGCCCGCGAACCCCATCGCGTCGCTTTCTTCCTTGGCGATCTGGCGGCGGCGTTCCATGGTTACTGGAACCTTGGCAATGACCGCATCGAAAAGCGGTTTATTAACGCGGATCATGGTAACCTTACCGGTGCCAGGCTTTTCCTGGCGGCCCAGATCGGGCAGGTTATCTGCAACGGCCTCGCCCTGCTGGGGGTTGAGGCGGTAGAGGAAATGTGACGGCATGACCAATTCGGGTTTCGGCGGATCGCATCCGGGGCAGGGCGGCCAGCAAGACGGCCAGAATGGCTTCGGCCAGAACGACTTCGGGCAGAATGGCTATGGGCAGAGCCTGCCGGATCAGAGCGGCAACTGGCAGTCGCAGGAATTTTCCGCACCCGATCCGTCCTTTGCGGGCGATCCGGCTCCGCTGAACCCCGATAACGGCGGCAACTGGCAGGATCCGAACGCGCCCGCGCCGTGGCAGGACGAACCGCAGGGCGTTTCGGCCGAGCCATGGCAGCCGCAGGAAGAGGAAGAGCCGTTTTTCGAGCCGGCGGTTGCCGCCGCCGTGCCGTTTGCCGATGACACCGACGCCGGCTTCGAGGAACCCGCGCAACTGGCGCTGGGTGAGGATGACGGTCGGCTGCCCTGGCTGGAAGGCGACGACACCGACGACGAACCGGCCACCGGCATGAGCCAGGGCTTGCTGCTGGCGGTGCTGGGCGCGGTGGCGCTGGCACTGATCGGCGGAGCGATCTTCTGGATCGCGCGCGACAAGCCCGATGAAAACCTCGTCGCCGATGGCGGCATCATCACCGCGCCTGACGGGCCCTACAAGACCCGCCCCGACAAGCCGGGCGGCGAAATCGTGGCCGGAACCGGCGATACCAGCTTCGCGGTGGCCGAAGGCAAGACCCGCCCGGCGCAGATCGGCGGCGGCAATGCCGCTGGTGCCGATGCCCCGGCAGAGGGTGGCGGCAAGCCCGGCTTCTCCACGGCGCAAGACAAGGCGGCTGATGCTGCTGGCGCAGCGCCCGCCAAGGGCCCCGGCGTGCAGGTGGGTGCCTATAGCTCGCGCGAGGCGGCGGAAAAGGGCTGGGCCACGCTTCAGCAGCGCTATGCCGCCGTGCTTTCGGGCGTGCAGCACCGGGTGGTGCAGGGCCAGGCCGATATCGGCACGGTCTATCGCCTGCAGGCGGTGCCCGGCGACATGGCGAGCGCGCGGGCGCTGTCGGGCAAGCTGGAAGCGGCGGGCCTGGAATCCTCGATCAAGCCGTGATGCCTGCCCGATACGGCGCTGTGCCCCTATCCACATGAGATGGGGCCGCGCCGCTTGCGGCCTCGCCCCGGCTCTGCGAATTTCGGCCCATGCTTCCGGCGATCTTCGGCCTTTCGGGTCTGACCCTCAGCGCGGACGAGCGCGCGTTCTTTCGCGATGCCGATCCCGCCGGCTACATCCTGTTCGGCCGCAACGTCGAAAGCCGCGCCCAGTTGCGCGCGCTGACGGACGCGCTGCGCGCGATCCACGGGCGGGACCGGCTGTTCATCTGCATCGATCAGGAAGGCGGCCGCGTCGCCCGCATGAAGCCGCCGGTGTGGCCCGCCTATCCGCCGGGTGAAGTGTTTGACCGGCTTTACGACGTGGCCCCGGCCTCTGCGATCGAGGCGGCACGCGCCAATGCCGAGGCGCTCGGCCTCGATCTGGCGGAAGCGGGCATCACCGTCGATTGCCATCCCACCATCGATGTGCGCCAACCCGGCGCGCACGATGTGATCGGTGATCGTGCGCTGGGATCGGAACCGCTGCGCGTCGCCGCGCTGGGCCGCGCCACGCTCGACGGGCTGGCGCGCGCGGGGGTGGCCGGGTGCATCAAGCACATGCCGGGGCACGGCCGCGCGATGGCCGATAGCCACAAGGAGCTGCCCACAGTAACTGCAAGCGGGGACGAGCTGGAGGGTGATCTTGCGCCGTTCCGCGCGCTCGCGGGCAGCCCGGTGGGGATGACCGCCCACGTCCGCTACACCGCCTGGGACGCCGAAAATCCCGGTACACTGTCGCCTTTCGTGATCGGCGAAGTCATCCGCCGACGCATCGGGTTCGATGGCCTGTTGCTGAGCGATGATCTCGACATGGAGGCCCTGAGCGGATCGGTCCCCGAGCGGGCCGAGCGCGCCATCGCGGCGGGCTGCGATCTGGCGCTCAACTGCTGGGCGAAAATGACGGACATGACCGGCATCGCCGCGCGCCTGCCGCAACTGGGCGATGCCGGCATGGCGCGGCTGGAACGCGCGCTCACCGCCGCGCCGGGCGGATCGGATGGCGATCATGCCGCGCTGCTGACCCGGCGCGATGCGCTGCTGGCGGCGGCGCACGCCTGAACGATGGCGGCCGATCCCCATCCCGATGGTGCGATCGCCCCGGAAATGGACAGCGATGCGGCCTGGGCAACGCCCCTGTTCGCGGAAGGCGGGGCGGCGCGCGGAGACGCGGCGCTCTATCTGGAAATCGACGGCTGGGAAGGCCCGCTCGACCTGCTGCTGGATCTGGCGCGGCGGCAGAAGGTGGATTTGCGGCGCATCTCGATCCTCGAACTGGTCGATCAGTACCTGACCTATATCGAACAGGCCGAGGCGCTGCGGCTGGAACTGGCGGCGGACTATCTGGTGATGGCGGCCTGGCTGGCCTACCTCAAGTCCGCCCTGCTGCTCCCGCGCGAGGAGCAGGAGGACCCCAGCCCCGAGGAACTGGCGCTGCGCCTGCACTTGCGTCTGCAGCGGCTGGGGGCGATGCGCGAGGCTGCGGCACGGCTGATGGGGCGGGACCGGCTGGGCCGCGACGTTTTCTTGCGCGGCGCGCCGGAAGGGCTGCGGATCGATCGCAAGGCGCTGTGGCAGTGCCAGTGGTTCGATCTGGTGCGCGCTTACGGCGATGTCAAAGTGCGCGGCGAGCCGGTGGTGCACATGGTGCGCGAACGCATGGTGATGACGCTGGACAGCGCGATCACCCGCGTGTCCTCGATGCTGGGCGTGGCGCTCGACTGGATGGAACTGCGCGATTTCCTGCCGCCTGCCCGCGAAAGCTGGACCAACCCGCAACTGCGCCGCTCGGCGCTGGCGTCCAGTTTCGTCGCCGCGCTGGAACTGGCGCGCACCGGCAAGGCCGAACTGGCGCAGGACGAGACGTTCGGTCCGCTGCGGCTGCGCGCGGTGGCCCGATGACGGGGGATGGGGCGAGCGAGGATGCGCTCCTCCGTGCGGTGGAGGCCACCCTGTTCGCGGCCGAACAGCCGATGGCGGCGCAGGCGCTCGCCCTCCATCTGGGAATGCCGCAATCGCCCGGGGCGGTGCGCACGGCGCTGGACGCGCTGCGGGCGCATTACGCCGGGCGCGGCATCGAACTGGTCGAGCGCGGGGGCCTGTGGCATTTCCAGACCGCGCCCGATCTGGCGCACCTGTTGCGCCGCGAGAAGGAAGAGCCGCGTCGCCTCTCGCGCGCGGCGACCGAGGTGCTGGCGATCGTCGCCTATCACGAACCCGTCAGCCGTGCCGAGATCGAGGCGATCCGGGGGGTGCAGACCGCCAAGGGCACGCTCGACGTGCTGATGGAAGCGGGCTGGGTGCGCGTCAGCGGCCGCCGCGAAGTGCCCGGCCGGCCGGTGATCTATGCGACGACGCCCGAATTCCTCGCCCACTTCGGGCTCGCTTCGCTGAAAGAACTGCCGGGCGTCGACGAGCTGCGCGCCGCCGGGCTGCTGGACCCGGTCGATGACGACATGATAGAACAGACGCTGGGCCGCGACTCGCCCCCGCCGTCGGGCGCGGAGCCCGATGACGCGGCGGACGATACGGACTGAATCGCCTCCGGCCATTGTCGGCGCGCGGTCGGGAAAATGTCATGAAGCTGGCAAGTTCATCAAATTGTCCCTAAGTGGCCCTAGCGGCAGGGACCAATCGGCGCAGGCGGGCATGGGGCCCGGTGCCTTCGGAGTTGAGAGTTATGGGTGGCCTTTCCATCTGGCACTGGCTGATCGTGCTGTTCGTCGTCCTGATCCTGTTCGGACGTGGCCGCGTTTCCGAGATCATGGGTGACTTCGGCAAGGGCATCAAAAGCTTCAAGGACGGCATGAACGAGGAAGCGGCAGCCAAGCCTTCCACGCCGCCGCCGGCCCAGATCACCGCCCAGAGCGCCGGGCACCCGGTCGATCCGCAGCCCGCGCCGGCGCAGCCGGAAACGCGCACAGAACAGCCCTGAAACCGCCGGTCGCGATCCGCGCGGTGCGCCGCGCCGGATACGCCCGCAGCACATAAAGACCGGCCCGGATGTTCGATATCGGTGCTTCCGAACTGCTGATGATCGTCATCGTGGCGGTCGTCGTTATCGGCCCCAAGGATATGCCGCGCGCGCTGCGCACGGCCGGCCGGTGGATCGGCAAGATGCGCAAGGTTTCCAACCACTTCCGTGCCGGGATCGATGCCATGGTGCGCGAAGCGGAGCTGGAGGAGCTGGAGCGCAAGTGGCGCGAGCAGAACGAGGCGATCCTGAAGGCCCACCCCCAGACGCCCACCCTCGCCGAGGTTGAGTCAGCCCCTGTGCAGTTCGGCCAGATCGCCCATCACGAAACGGAGATGGAGCCGATCGCACCGCCGGTGGCTGCCCCGGATGCGCCCCCGGCCGACGAACCGGTGGCGGCTCCGTCAACCACCGCGCTGCCGCCTCCCTGATCGGACCCCTTCGCCCATGGCTTTCCGGATTTCCGATATAGACGAAACGCAGGCACCGCTGCTCGAACATCTGGTCGAGCTGCGCACGCGGCTGCTGCGGGCATTCCTCGCCTTTGCGCTGGCGTTCGGTGTCTGCTTCTATTTCGTTCGCACTATCATCGCTTTCCTCGTCCGTCCGCTGGTGGAGGCGGGCGAGACGCGGCTGATCTACACCAAGCTGTATGAAGCGTTCTTCGTCGAGGTGAAAGTGGCGCTGTTCGCGGCGACCTTCATCAGTTTCCCGGTGATCGCCAACCAGCTCTGGGCTTTCGTTGCGCCCGGCCTCTATGCCAAGGAAAAGAAGGCGTTCCTGCCGTTCCTGCTGGCAACCCCGGTACTGTTCACGGCGGGAGGCGCGCTTGCCTATCTGGTGGTGATGCCCACCGCGTTCCACTTTTTCCTGGGCTTTCAGGGCGAGACCGGCGGGCTCCAGCTCGAAGCGCTTCCCGCGACCGGGGACTATCTGGCGCTGGTGATGCAGTTCATTCTGGCCTTCGGCATCAGCTTCCTGCTGCCGGTGCTGCTGATGCTGCTGAACCGCGCCGGGATCGTCAGCCGCGAACAGGCGGTATCCTCGCGCCGCTACGTGATCGTCGGAATCTTCATCGTCGCGGCGGTGGCGACCCCGCCCGACGTCATCTCGCAGCTTCTGCTGGCGGTGCCGCTGCTGCTGCTGTTCGAAGGCACGCTGATCCTGATGTGGTTCACCGAGCGCCGCGACCGGCGAGCCCAGGCCGAGCAGGAAGCCGCACCGCAAGTGGCGGCAACCGAATAGCGTCAGCGCGGCGGGGCAGTAGCACCGTCTTTTGACGCCGGTGTGGCCGGCGCGGCAGACCAGGCCAGCTTGCCGCCGATCCAGGTTTCCAGCACCCGGATGCCCGCAAGCTGATCCGCCGGGGCGAGCAGCGGATCGCGATCCACGAACAGGAAATCGGCGCGGTAGCCCTTGGCGAGGCGGCCTAGCCGGTCCTCGGCGAACAGCGCCCGCGCGCCCGCTGCGCTCGGCGCGGTCAACGCGGCTTCGCGGCTCAACGCCTGCTCCGGGCGCGTGGTGGTGAGCGCAAAGGTTGCGAACGGAGCGGACGGCAGCGGCGGGCTGCCGGACCCGAATGCGGGCAACGCTACCCGCTCGGTCACGCTGCGCCAGGCCTGCACGGTACCCCGCCGCTCCGCTCCAAGCTGACGCTGGTACCGGGCGGACGCCTCGGGTGAAAGGCGCGGCTGCATCGAAACCACGATCCCGCTGCCGGCCAGCCGCTCCACATCGCCTGCGCTGAGCACTTCGGCCCCTTCCAGCCGCCAGCGCCGGTCACCCTTGTAGGTCTGCGCCAGGTCGGTCACGGTATCCAGCAGGGTGGCGACCGCTTCGTCGCCTTGCGCGGTGACCGCAACCTGGAAATTGTCGATTGCCGCCCGGCTCATCAGGTTGCCCAACTGGGTACCGTTCATCCGGGGCAGGCCCTTCGATCCGGGCGCATCGGCATAAGGCGCGGCCAGCCACGCCCCCGCCACCGCCACCGCGCCGTCGAGCATGATGTGAAGGCCGTTCATCTTCAGCCGGTCGTCATAGAGCCACGGCGAGGGGCCGGGCCCACCGATCAGGGTCATGTCGTTCACGCTGGCGGCATAGGCAACCAGTCGCAGGCGCAGATCGCCCCGGTCGGCCGCACGCCGCCAGGATTGCCAGTCCTCGATCGTGGTGCCCATGTCGGCCACGGTCGTCGTCCCGGCGCGCAGGAAGGCGAGCTGGGCTTCGGCGAAGGCAGTGTCGCGGTCTTCGGGGCGAGGATGCGGGGCCTTGGCTTCGACAATGGCGGCGGCCGTGCCGACCAGCAGGCCGCTGGCCCGTCGCGAACCGGCGATCCGCTCGATCCGCCCGCCTGCCGGGTCGGCCGTGCCGTCGCCGATCCCGGCGGCGGTCAGCGCGGCGCTGCTGGCCCAGCCGGCGTCGCCGCCGCTGCGCACCAGCCACGCCGGACGGCTGCCGGTCGCGGCGTCGAGCGCGGCGGCGGTGGGGGTACCATCGGCCCACCCGGAATCGTCCCAGCCCTGGCCCAGCACCCAGGGTGCGTCGGGATGGGCCGCGCTCCAGGCGGTGATCCGCGATAGCGCTTCGGCCAGCGAGCCGGCGGCGGAAAGGTCGAGCGTGATCCTGGCGAAGCCGGTGTCCATCACCCGCGCGTGCGAATCGATGAAGCCCGGAACCACCACCCTGCCACCGCCGTCGAGCCGGTAGGCGACCCGCGCCGGGCGGCTCTCGCCCTTGTGATAGACAGCGATGATCCGCCCGTCGGTGTCGATCAGCATCGCCTCGAAGCGGTCGATCCCGCCGTTGCCGTCAGGCGTCTCTCCGACGATGTTGTCGATCAGGGTGCCGACCGGGGCGGGCTCGGGCGGGCGTTTCTTCGCCACCGCAGGCGGGGCCAAAGCCACGGCCAGCGCGGCCAGCATCAGGGGATAACGGGCCATGGGAACAGCGCTCAGCGCAGGCCCCGGCGGGGCAGGCGCTTGATGATCGCGCTGGTATCGAGCCGGCCGCCGCCGATCGCCTGGATTTCGGCAAAGAACTGGTCGATCAGCGCCGCCACCGGCAGCGACAGGCCGAGCCCCCGGCCTTCATCCAGGCTGAGGCCAAGGTCCTTGCGCATCCAGTCGATCGCGAAGCCGAAATCGAACTCGTCCTCGTCCATCGATTTCCAGCGGTTGTCCATCTGCCACGATTGCGCCGCGCCGCCCGATATCGCCTCATAGACCTTGTCCATATCGAGATGGCTGGCCTGCGCGAAGCGCACCGCCTCGGCCAGCGCGGCGACATTGCCGGCGATGCAGATCTGGCAGGCCATCTTGGTGATCTGCCCCGATCCCGCCTTGCCGACGTGGACGATCCGCGCCGAATAGGCCTCCATCACCGGGCGCGCCGCCTCGATCGCGTCTTTGCGGCCGCCGCACATCACGGTGAGCGTGCCGCGTTGCGCGCCGATCTGCGATCCGGTCATCGGCGCATCGACGCAGTGAACCTGAAGATCGCGCGCCTCGACCGAGATCTGCCGGGCGATGCGCGCCGAAACGGTGGTGTGATCGATGAAGGTGGCCCCGCGCCGGATCGAGCGGAACACCCCGTTCGGACCCAGCACGACATCGGCGAGGTCATCGTCGTTACCGACGCAGGTAATCACCACGTCCGCCCCCTCGGCGGCTTCGGCGGGGTTCGTGGCGACGCGGGCCGTGAGGTCGGGGTTGGCCTGCAGCCACTTGTCGCGCCGTAGCGGCGTGCGGTTGTAGATTGTCAGTTCGTGACCGGCCCGGGCGATGTGGCGGGCTATTTCGCCGCCCATCACGCCAAGGCCCAGGAAGGAAACTTTGCGCGGTTCGCTCATGGCCACTCTGTTCTAGCGGTTTGGCGACGAATGCAAGCCGCAAACCGGAACGCGCGATGCGTGGCAGCGATGCGCTTTCTTTTTTGACCAGTTTGGGCTAGTCGGCGCGGCGATGGAAAAGCCTGTTGCCAACGCCGAAGCCGGGGCCCTCGACGCCCTCCTGTCCGCCGATGACGTGCGCGCCGCCGCGCAGCGCATTGCCGGCCGCATCGTGCGCACGCCAACGCTTCATTCCAAGACGCTGAGCGCGATTACCGGCGCGGAAATCTGGTGCAAGTTCGAGAACCTGCAATTCACCGCCGCCTACAAGGAGCGTGGGGCGCTGAACGCGCTGCTGCAGCTTTCCGATGCCAGCCGGGCACGCGGTGTCATCGCCGCATCGGCGGGCAACCATGCGCAGGGACTGAGCTATCACGGCACCCAGCTCCAGGTGCCCGTCACCATCGTCATGCCCAAGACCACGCCGCTGGTGAAGGTCATGCAGACCGAAAGCGTGGGCGGCAAGGTCGTGCTCGAAGGCGAGAGCTTCGACGAGGCCTATGCCCATGCCCGCAAGCTGGAAGGCGAACTGGGGCTGACCTTCGTGCACCCGTTCGATCACCCGCATGTCGCTGCCGGGCAGGGCACCGTGGCGCTGGAAATGCTGGAGGACGTCCCCGAACTCGACATGCTGGTGGTGCCGGTGGGCGGCGGCGGGCTGGCGGCGGGGATGGGCACGATCGCCCGCGCGATGAAGCCGGATATCGGTCTAGTCGGCGTGGAAGCGCAGCTCTATCCTTCGATGTACAACCTCATCAAGGGCACCAACCTGCCGATCGGCGGCGATACCCTGGCCGAAGGCATCGCCGTGTTCTCGCCGGGCTTGTTCACCTCGCAAGTGCTGCGCCGTCTGCTCGACGATTTCCTGTTGGTGCGCGAAGCCGATATCGAAGGATCGGTGGCGTTGCTGCTGCAGATCGAAAAGACGCTGGTCGAAGGTGCAGGGGCCACCGGCCTGGCAGCGGTGCTGACCAACCCCGATCTGTTCAAGGGCCGCAAGGTGGGCCTGGTGCTGTCCGGCGGCAACATGGACATGCGGCTGCTCGCCAATGTGCTGCTGCGCGACCTGGCGCGTTCCGGGCGGCTGGCGCGGCTCAAGATCGGCCTTCAGGACCGCGCCGGCGCGCTGTTCCGCGTCGCCAAGGTGTTCCACCAGTACAACGTCAATATCATCGAGGTCTTCCACCAGCGCATCTTCACGCACCTGCCGGCCAAGGGCCTGGTGACCGAGATCGAGTGCGAGGCCCGCGATCGCGAACAGCTCGAAGCGCTGATCGCTGCCCTGAGGCGCGAAGGCTACGAGGTCAGCCGGGTCGAAGCCGAGTAGATCCGGCTCTCACTACGCGCTTTTCCCTAGGCAGCGCAGAACAAGCTAAGACACTGAAAACAGGGCGACCCGTTGCGGGACAATCGCGTCGAAAAGCGACGCGATGGCGTGCCGTGCCAGCGGTTGGCGTCGAATTCGTGGTTAAAAGACTTTCAACGTCCCCGGCGCGCAGGCATAGTCGCTGACAAGAGGACCTCAAGCCTCGGTTAACGGTAAGGAAGAGACGCCTCTCGTGACGGCCCCGGTTCGCTTTCCCAGGTTTTTCGTGACCAGCCCGGCACCGTGTCCCTATCTGCCGGGGCGCAGCGAGCGCAAGGTGTTCACCGAGTTGAAGGGCCCGCACGCGGACACCCTGAACGATGCTCTGGGCCGCATCGGCTTTCGCCGCAGCCAGACCGTCGCCTACCGCCCTTCGTGCCTCGATTGCAGCGCCTGCGTTTCGGTCCGCGTCGTCGCCGATGCCTTCATGCCGTCGGACAGCCAGAAACGGGCTATCAAGCGCAACGCCGGGCTGGTGGTTACCGTCTGTCGTCCCTGGTCGACCAGCGAACAGTTCGATCTGTTGCGCCGCTACCTCTCCGTCCGGCACCCCGAAGGCGGGATGACGGCGATGGACGAGGTCGATTATGCCGACATGGTCGAGCATACCCCGGTCACCAGCTATCTGGTCGAATATCGAGAGCCATCGGCCGACGGCGTCACCCCGGGCCGGCTGGTCGGGGCCTGCCTCACCGATCGCCAGTGCGATGGCCTGTCGATGATCTACAGCTTCTACGATCCGCATCTTCCGGATCGTCAGGGGCTCGGCAACTATATCATCCTCGACCATATCCAGCGGGCGCAGGAACTGGGACTGGCCTATGTCTACCTCGGCTACTGGGTCGAAGGTTCTGCCCCCATGCAGTACAAGGTGCGCTACCGGCCGATGGAAAAGCTCGGCCGCAACGGCTGGGAGCGGCTTTCGGCCGAAGATCAGGACCGCCTGATCGCCGCCGCCGCCCGCAACCCGCGCCAGCGCACCAAGGATGGTACTCTGGCCGGAGACGGCCCCGGCAAGGACGGGATGGCCCCGATCCACAGCGCCCGCTGACGGGCGGCTATCGTCTGGGAAAAGGCCGCGCTGTCGCGTCGATGATCGCGCCGAAGGCGGCGTTCACGGTGGCGCGATCGACCAGATCGACCTTGAACGGCAGCGGGCTCTCCTCGAACGCCTCGGCCAGTTCTGCCATCAGCGATAGCGGCAACGCGGCCGGGCCGCGCAGAGTCGGCGCGCTCGCCAGCCGTCGGGGACAACGGCAAGCCCCGGCAGCTTGCCGTTGTCCCTCCAAAGCGAAAGGGCGCCCGGATTGCTCCGGACGCCCCACTCGGCGACTGTGTCGCCCGCTGACCCGATGGATCAGAGGCTGTAGTACATGTCGAACTCGCACGCGGCCGGCGTGGTTTCCCAGCGCAGCACTTCGGGCCACTTGAGTTCGAGATAGGCTTCGATCTGGTCTTCGGTGAACACGCCGCCTTCGAGCAGGAAGGCGTGGTCGGCCGACAGCGCGTCCAGCGCTTCGCGCAGCGAACCGCAGACGGTCGGCACTTCGGCGAGTTCGGCCGGCGGCAGATCGTAGAGGTTCTTGTCCATGGCTTCGCCCGGATGGATCTTGTTCTTGATGCCATCGAGGCCCGCCATCAGCAGCGAGGCGTAGCACAGGTACGGGTTGGCCATCGCGTCGGGGAAACGGAATTCCACGCGCTTGGCCTTGGTGCCCGAACCATAGGGGATGCGGCACGAGGCCGAGCGGTTACGGGCCGAATAGGCCAGCAGCACCGGCGCTTCATAGCCCGGCACCAGACGCTTGTAGCTGTTGGTGGTCGGATTGGTGAAGGCGTTGAGCGCCTTGGCGTGCTTGATGACGCCGCCGATGAAGTACAGGCAGGTGTCCGACAGGCCGGCATAGCCGTTGCCGGCGAAGGTGTTCTCGCCGCCGTTCCAGATCGAGATATGCGTGTGCATGCCCGATCCGTTGTCCTTCATGATCGGCTTGGGCATGAACGTCGCCGACTTGCCCCACGAGTTGGCGACCATCTGGACGACATACTTGTAGACCTGCATGCGGTCGGCGGTGGTGACCAGCTTGCCGAAGGTCAGGCCCAGTTCGTGCTGCGCCGCGGCCACTTCGTGGTGGTGCTTGTCACAGGGCAGGCCCATTTCGAGCATGGTCGAGACCATCTCGGCGCGGATGTCGACGCAGTGATCGACCGGCGCGACCGGGAAGTAGCCGCCCTTGGCGCGCGGACGGTGGCCGAGGTTGCCGGTGTCGTAGGACTTGTCGGAGTTGCCCGGCAGTTCGATGTCGTCGATCTTGAAGCCGTTGCCTTCGTAGCCGTCATAGAACTTCACGTCGTCGAACATGAAGAATTCGGCTTCGGGGCCGACATAGACGGTGTCGCCGAAACCGGCCGACTTCACGAACGCTTCGGCGCGCTTGGCGGTCGAACGCGGGTCGCGGGCGTAGAGTTCGCCGGTCGACGGCTCGACGATGTCGCAGCACACGATCAGCATCGGCGTGGCCGAGAACGGGTCGGTGTAGATCGCTTCAAGGTCGGGCTTAAGGATCATGTCCGATTCGTTGATGGCCTTCCAGCCTTCGATCGACGAACCGTCGAACATCAGGCCGTCTTCCAGCTCGTCCTCACCGAGGACGCCGGCGCACATCGTCAGGTGCTGCCACTTGCCCTTCGGGTCGGTGAAGCGCAGGTCAACCCACTCGATTTCCTCGTCCTTGATCCTTTTGAGGACGTCCTTTGCACTAGCCATTAGCATGGTTCTCCAGAGTTGACCCTTCACGAACGAAGGTGACTAGGGGTGGAAGACTTGCGGGACGGATCCGGCCCCCCGTGCCGGCGGTCCCTGACTTCCCGGCCCGGCGCAAGCAACGTCCGGCAGGAAAGCAACCGTTAGGCGATGCCGCCCGGCATGGTCGCACCATGCCGTGTGGCATCGGAAAAATCACAAGGCGTCGTTGTCGCGCTCTCCGGTGCGGATGCGCACGGCGGTTTCCACCGGGACGACGAAAATTTTGCCGTCGCCGATGCGGCCGGTCTGCGCGGCCTCCGCGATGGCTTCGACGACGCGATCGGCGAGGCTATCGGGCACGACGACTTCGAGTTTCACCTTGGGCAGGAAGTCCACGACGTATTCGGCACCGCGATAGAGTTCGGTGTGGCCCTTCTGGCGACCAAAGCCCTTCGCTTCGGTGACCGTGATCCCGGATACGCCCACTTCGTGCAGCGCTTCCTTCACCTCGTCGAGCTTGAACGGCTTGATGATGGCTTCGATCTTCTTCACGCCTGATTAGACCCCTGACCTTGTCCTGACTGGTTCCGGCATCCGATGCCCTTTGCGCGGCAGGCCATCGGTCGCTTCCAATCAAACTCTCCAGCGAACCCCATCAAGAATCGTGCCAACGGGGTAAACGTCTTCGTAGGACTTTTGCGCACTTGCGAAAAGCCCGGAATCGCTGATTCCGGAAATCGTCCGGGGCTTCGGAATGCGGAATTCGGCGCTTCGGCAAAGTGTGCTGGTCAATAATCAGGCAGGCGCTGCCCGTTATTTGGGCAAGTTGCGGCCCGGCACGAAAAAACGGCCCGCGCTGCCCATTCGGGGGCGGCGGGGCCGTTGAAGTCAGGGGGTATCGATGGAGTAACGCGCACTCACGCGAATCGGTTCCCGGCGTCGAGTCGCGGTTCGTGCGATCGGCCTCGGGCGAGTGCGCGTAGGGTCAGAGACGCAGGCCGGCGGTCTCGTCGAGCCCGGCCATGAGGTTCAGGTTCTGCACTGCAGCACCGCTGGCACCCTTGCCGAGATTGTCGAGCGTGGCGATCAGCCGGGCTTGCGAGCCGTCCTTCGCCCCGAACACCCGCAGCACCAGCGCATCGTTGGGCTCCATCGATGCGCGCATCAGCAATTCGTCCGGCTTATCCTCTTCGACACGCACGATCGGGCTGCCGGCGTAGCACTCCACAAGCGCGGCGCGCAGCACGTCGGGCGCGGCGGCCTGGTGTCCCCCCGCCCGCATTGCTTCCAGATGAAGCGGGGCTTCGACGATCATGCCGCGATGCGCTGCCACCACGGCGGGGGCGAACAGCGGGGCCAGGGCAAGGCCGGTGTGGACCTGCATTTCGGGCACGTGCTTGTGCCCCATGCCCAGGCCATAGGCGCGATAGGCGATGTCGGTATCGTCCTCGAAGCGGGCGATCAGCGCCTTGCCGCCGCCCGAATAGCCCGACGTCGCATGGCAGACATAGGGCCAGGATGCCGGCAGCAGCCCGGCGGCGACCAGCGGCCGCAGCAGGGCGATGAAGCCGGTGGGATAACAGCCGGGATTGCTCACCCGCCGGGCGTTGGCGACGGTTTCGCGGCCGACCGCCTCGGGGAAGCCGTAAGTCCAGCCGATCGCGGTGCGGTGCGCGGTGGAGGCATCGATGACGCGGGTGCGATCGTTGCGGATCATCGCCACCGCCTCGCGCGCGGCATCATCGGGCAGGCACAGAATGATAAAGTCGGCGTCGTTGATCGCCTCGGCGCGGGCGGCATCGTCCTTGCGCCGCTCGTCGTCGAGCGCGATCATCGTGAATTCGGAACGACCCGCCAGCCTTTCGGCGATTTCAAGCCCGGTGGTGCCGGCCGCGCCGTCGATGAAGACGCTGGCGGTCATGCGGTGCTGCCGTCAGCGATCAGCACCGCCATCGGCAGGTAGCCGACAAAGCCGTCCTCGCCCTCCTGGCCCCAGGCCCAGCCACCGGCGATGTCGAGCACGTTGAACACCGTGCCCGCAGGAAGTTCGCAGATCTGTGCCGCATCGGTTCGCGCGGCGGCAAGCAGGCCGCTCGGCACCGAGAGCGCGTGCGGCATCGGCACCGCATAGTGCGGGACGAAGCAGATACCGGCGAGCTTGATGTGGGCCAGATCGCCGCGCACGGGCAAGTGGCCCGGTTCCGCCTTCGCGCTGGGACCGGTCATCGCGAGCATGCCGTCGATCCGGGCAGGCCCGGCGTTCACAGCAGGGCGGATATGCGAATCCTCAAGGGCCAACGCGGTCAGGTCTCCGAAGCAAAAGATGGGCGCGCTTAGCTGGGGCATGGCGGTTTCGCAAGTTAGCCCTTCGCGTAACGCCGTTGCAGCATGTGCCACGCGGCGCGCAGGCCCAGCGCATCGCCGCCCTTGGGCCGGCCCGGCTTGGCGGCGGGACGCCAGGCAAACGTATCGAAGTGGGCCCAATCGATCCCTTTGGGGACGAACCGGTCCATGAACAGGGCGGCGGTGACCGCACCGGCAAAGCCCCCGCTGCCGGCGTTGTTGATATCGGCAATGTCCGATTTCAGCATCTCGCGGTAGCCGTCGAACAGCGGCAGCCGCCAGCACGGATCGTCCGCCGCCGCGCCGCCGTCGAGCAGGGCCTGCGCGGTGGCATCCTCGCGCGCGAACAGCGCCGGCAGGTCCGGGCCCAGCGCGACGCGGGCGGCACCGGTCAGTGTTGCGAAGTCGATCACCAGATCGGGCAGCTTGCCGTCCGCCCCTTCGCCCGCGCGGGTCAGCGCATCGGCCAGCACGAGCCGGCCTTCGGCATCGGTATTGCCAACCTCCACCGAAATGCCGGCGCGGCTTTTCAGGACATCGCCGGGGCGGAAGGCATTGCCCGCCACCGCGTTCTCCACGGCGGGCACCAGCAGGTGCAGCCGCACCGGAAGCTGCGCGCCCATCACCAGCCGCGCCAGTGCCAGCGCATGGGCCGCGCCGCCCATGTCCTTCTTCATCAGCAGCATCGCCGAGGAGGGCTTGATATCGAGCCCGCCGGAATCGAAGCACACCCCCTTGCCGATGATCGCGAGGCGGGGGTTCTTCGCATCGCCCCATTCCAGTTCGATCATGCGCGGGGCGTGCGCCCGCCCGGCGGCGCGGCCGACCATCTGGACCATGGGAAACTCGCGCTCGAGCAGATCGCCCCGGGTAATCCGCACCTGCCCGCCGAACGCCTTGCCCAGCGCTTCGGCCTCGGCTTCGAGCTGGCCCGGCCCCATGTCCTCGGCCGGGGTGTTGACGAGATCGCGGACCAGTTCGATGGCCTCGGCCTCGGCGATAGTCGCGTCGATGGCGCGGGGCTCGCCGGTCAGCAGGATGCGCGGGGCATCGTCGGCAGCATCGGACTTGTAGCGATCGAAGCGGTACTGGCCGGTGATCCAGCCCAGCATCGCCGCCCCCGGTTCACCTCCGGCGCGGCGATAGGTGCCGCCGGGCAGGACATCGGCCAGCCGGGCCATGCACCAGCTTGACAGCGACGCCGCATTGGCGACCCCGGCGGCCACTGCCCAGCCTTCGCCATCGGGGAACACCGCATGCGTGTAGCCATCCGCCGCGAACTTCTGCGCCTCCAGCGTGGCGCGCTGGGCGGGCGTGCGATCCTTCAGGAAGGCTTCGAGCCCGTCCTTGTCGACGAGGTGGATCGCCGTGGCCTTCTGGCCGCGATCGGGTTGGATCAACGCGTTCTTGTCGCTCATGGCCGCACTCTCTACCTTGGATGGCAGCAAGGCGAGAGGAAAATGCGATGCGCAATGGCGGATGGATCCTGGCAGCGGCCCTGATGGCTGCGTCCTGCGGCGGCGGCACTGCGCCCTCGGCGGGCGGCAGCACGGCTGCGGCAACCGAAACCGCCGCTGCCGTGCCCGAACCCGCAGCGCCACCGGCACCGGCGGCGGCTGCGGTCAAGGTCGCGGAGAAGAGCGACCTCCTGGAATTCTCGTTCGCCTATCCGGGCGCGGCGGCGGCGATCCCCGCGCTCAAGGCGCAGCTCGACAAGCAGCTCGCCGCCGCCCGCAGCGAAGCGACCGATACCGCGCGCGAAGACAGCAAGAGCGCCAAGACCGACGGCTATCCCTTCAACCCCCACTATTACGATGCCACCTGGCAAGTCGTCACCGACCTGCCCGACTGGCTCTCGCTCTCGGCCGAGATCGCCACGTACACCGGCGGCGCGCACGGCATGGCGGTTCCCGATACGCTGCTGTGGGACAAGTCCGCCGGGGCCGCGCGCCAGCCGCTCGACCTGTTCACCTCGAAAGAGGCATTGCGCAGCGCGACGCAGAGCGCGTTCTGTGCCGCGCTCGACAAGGAACGCGCCAAGCGGCGGGGCGCGCCGGTCGATCGGGCCAGTGGCGAGATGTTCACCGAGTGCATCGATCCGGTGGCGCAGACGGTGATCCTGGGCTCCTCAAACCATCGCACCTTCGACCGTATCGGCTTCCTGATCGCGCCGTATGAGGCGGGGCCATATGCCGAAGGCAGCTATGAAGTGACGCTGCCGGTGAGCGACAAAGTGATGGCCGCGCTCAAGCCGCAATATCGCGGTGCATTCTCGGTGTTGCGATGATCTCGCAATTCAGACGCAAACTCGCTATGTCGGCGCGATGACCGAATACCAGATCGTTGATTCCGCCGATGAAACCGTGCTGCGCGACGGCACGATCAAGCTCCACGGGCCCGAGGCATTCGAAGGCATGCGCCGCGCCGGGCGGCTGGCCGCCGAGATCCTTGACGCCATCACGCCGATGATCGTCCCCGGCGTGACGACCGCCGAAATCGACGACAAAGTGCGCGAAATGACGCTGGCCGGCGGTGCGGTGCCCGCCACCATGGGCTATCGCGGCTATGCCCATTCGTGCTGCACCTCGATCAACCACGTGGTCTGCCACGGCATTCCGGGCGAGAAGTACCTCAAGGACGGCGACATCATCAATGTCGACGTGACGCCGCTGCTCGATGGCTGGCACGGCGATTCGAGCCGGATGTATCTGGTCGGCGATGTCGCGCTCAAGGCGCGGCGGCTGGTCGATATCACATACGAGTGCCTGATGATCGGCATCGGGATGGCAAAGCCGGGCAACCGCATCGGTGATATCGGCGCGGCGATCCAGGCCCATGCCGAAAAGCAGCGCTATGGCGTGGTCCGCGAATTCTGCGGTCATGGTCTCGGCCGGTTGTTCCACGACGCCCCCGAAGTGGTCCACGCCGGACGCGCCGGCACCGGACCGCTGATCAAGCCGGGGATGTTCTTCACCATCGAGCCGATGATCAACCTCGGCAAACCGCCGGTGAAGATGCTGTCCGACGGCTGGACGGCGGTCACCCGCGACAAGTCGCTGTCTGCCCAGTTCGAACATTCGATCGGCATCACCGAGGACGGCTGCGAAATCTTCACGCAGAGCCCCGCCGGGCTGCACAAGCCGCCTTACTGAAGCGGCTGCTCCAGCGGCTGAAGGAACACCAGCCGGAAATCGTCGCGCTCGGCCCCGGTCAGGGTGTGCTGGGTGAAATGGAGCAGGCCGCGCTCGGGATGAAGGAATGCGCGCGGGCCGCCATCGTGGGCCTGCACATCCTGCCCGTGCCAGCTCTCGCGAAAGGCGTCGCTATGGGCGAGCAGCCAGTCCACCGTCGCGGCCACGCGCGGATCGCCCATGGCGCGGCCGTAGTCGCGGCGAAATTCGGCCAGCACCCGCTGCGCCCGCACCCCCCAGTCCGGCAGCAGCGTGCGCGCGGCGGGATGGGTGAAGACGTAACGCAGGAGATTGGGCGGGCTGGACGAAGGGTCGAACAGGCCGACGAACAACGCTCGCGCCGCCGCGTTCGGGGCGCAGACCGACCACGCGGGATCGAGCACATAGGCCGGCCACTGCAGCGCCCCTGCGGCAACCGCCAGCGCCGCCGGGGCATCGCTGCCGGGGCCGGCCGGAGCACGCTCGGGATCGCCGCGCCCGGCCAGCGCGAACAGATAGTCCCGCTCTCCGGCAGAGAGGCACAGGGCACGGGCGAGGCGCGAGAGCGTTTCGGCGGCGGGGCGGATGTCACGGCCCTGTTCGATCCAGGCGATCCAGGTGGTGCCGATCCCGGCGCTCTGCGCCAGCTCCTCGCGGCGCAGGCCGGGGGTGCGGCGGCGGCGGGACGGACCCTGCGGGGCCATCCCTTCGCGCCGGGCGCGCACGAAGGCGCCCAGCATGCGGCGTTGTTCGTCTGACGGCATGGGTGCGCTTATAACAGGATAACTTGGTCCATTGTAACAGGCTTATGGCGAAGGCATCAGGATGTCCAAGGAGAACCGCAATGACCACCCCGTCCCCCCATCCGTCCCAGCACAGCCTGGCCGACAGCCGTTTCGGCAGCGTTGGTGCCCGCTATGTCACCAGCGCGGTGCATGCCTCCGGTGCCGATCTCGACCGGATCGCCGCCCGCGCCGCCGCCGCGCGCCCGGTCCGTGCGCTCGATCTGGGGGCGGGGGGTGGTCATGTCGCCTATGCCATGGCCCCCCATGCCGGCAGCGTCGTGGCCTGCGACCTGTCGGCGGCGATGCTGGAGCAGGTGGAGGTCGAGGCAGCGCGCCGCAGCCTCGGCAACATCGAAACCACCGGTGCCGCGGCCGAGGCGCTGCCTTTTGCCGATGGCGCGTTCGACATGCTGGCCTGCCGCTTTTCGACACATCACTGGCGCGATGCGCCGGGCGGCCTGCGCGAAGCGCGCCGGGTGCTGCAGCGCGGGGCCCCGGCCACGTTCGTCGATGTCGTCGCCCCCGGCCCGGCTCCGGCCGATTCCCACCTGCAGGCGGTCGAACTGCTGCGCGATACCAGCCACGTGCGCGATTACAGCGCGGCGCAGTGGCTCACCATGCTGGAGATGACGGGCTTCGCGGTGGAGGCGATGGTGCCCTCGCGGCTGCGCATGGATTTCGCCGACTGGACCGATCGCATGCGCACCAGCACGGTAAACCGTGCCGCGATCCGCGCGCTCCAGACCGACGCCCCGCGCGAGGTGGCCGATCACTTCGCGATCGAACCGGACGGGTCATTCACGATCGACGTCCTGCTGATCGAGGCGCGCTGAGGCGAAAGGCAGGTATCCCCCGTCTTTGTCTTTGCTTCAACCACTTCGCGGTTTCGCAATGACGATCAAAAGGCGTGGGTCCGGAGAAGGGGCTCCCGGTATCAGAAACTGATGACCGCCTCGCCGATGGCGTTCCACACGTCCGCCAGTTGATCGTCGGTGATGCAGTAGGGCGGCATGACGTAGACGGTATTGCCCAGTGGCCGCAGCAGCACGCCGCGCTCGGCGAAGAACGCCATGAGGCGGGGCGCAAGGTCGTTCATGTAGCCGGGGCGATCGGTGTTGAGGTCTATCGCCGCAATCGTGCCGCACTGGCGCGGGTTGGAGAAGTGGCAAAAATCTGCCAGTTTTGCCATCCATTCGCCCTGCTTGCGGGCCAGCGCCGCCACCCGATCGAGCACCGGTTCCTCGCGCCACAGGGCGAGGTTGGCGGCTGCCGCCGCACAGGCGATCGGGTTGGCGGTGTAGCTGGAGGAATGGAAGAACATCCTTGCCCGGTCGGTCGATAGGTGCGCCTCCCAGATCGGCTCGCTGGCCATGGTCACCGCCAGCGGCATCGATCCACCGGTCAGCCCTTTGGACAGGCACAGGATATCGGGGACGATCCCGGCCTGTTCGCAGGCCAGGAGGGTGCCGGTGCGGCCCCATCCGGTCATCACCTCATCGGCGATGAACAGCACCCCGGTTTTTGCGCAGATGGCCTGCATCGCGCGCAGGGTTTCGGCCGGGTAGACCAGCATGCCGCCCGCGCCCAGCACCAGCGGCTCGACGATCAGCGCGGCGGCATCGGGCTGCCGGCACAGCGCTTCGAGCGCGTCGAGCGTGGCCTGTTCGCGCCCCGCCGCCGGGAACGGAATGCGCGCCACATCGAACAGCAGCGGATCGTAAGGCGCGTTGAACACGCCGCGCGCGCCGATCGACATCGCGCCGATGGTATCGCCATGGTAGCTGTGCTCCATCACGATCACGCGATGGCGCTTGCCCCCATTCCAGTGCCAGTAACCCAGCGCCATTTTGAGTGCGACTTCGACGGCGGTCGATCCGCTGTCGGAAAAGAACACCCGGGTCAGGCTCTCGGGCATCAGCGCGCGCAGCCCGGCGGCGACCTGTTCGGCGGGTTCGTGCGTCCAGCCGGCGAAGATCACCTGATCGAGCCTCTGCGCCTGCGCGGCGATCGCGGCCATGATCGCGGGGTGGCAGTGGCCGTGCGTGGTGACCCACCAGGACGAGATCGCATCGATGAAGCGGCGGCCGTCAGCGGTGTGCAGCAGCGCGCCTTCGCCGTGCGTGACGTTGGGGATCGCCTCGCCCAGGCCGTGCTGGGTGAACGGGTGCCAGATCGCCGAACTCATGCGGCGAAGTCTTCGGTTCGAAAGCCGGCCGCGAATGCCTGCGCCAGCGTCTCGGGGGTCAGCGGATTGAGACGCGGCAGGCGGCCCAGCCGGCGCACGCCGCCCATGGCGCAGATCGTCGCCTCGCTATCCTCCACCGCCTCGCCGACGAAGGCGACGCCGAGCAGCGGCACGCGGCGGGCACGCAGCGCCTCGATCGACAGCAGCGTGTGGTTGATGGTGCCCAGCGCTGTTCGCGCCACCAGCACCACCGGCGCGTCCCAGGCGGCGAACTGATCGGCATAAGTACGGCTTCGCGACAGCGGGACCAGCACACCGCCCGCGCCTTCGACCACCAGCGGCCCCGCCACGTGCGGAAGCGCGAGGCGGGCCGGGTCAATCGTCACCGCGTCGATCTCGGCGGCGCGGTGCGGCGAACAGGGTGTCGCCAAGCGATAGGCTTCGGGCAAGATATGGTCACGCGGCAGCCCGGAGAGGTGCGCGACCCGCTCGGCATCGGTGCCGTCGTCGTCGATGCCTGCCTGCACCGGTTTCCAGTAGAACCCGCCCAGCGCGCCCGCCAGCGCAGCAGCGAATACGGTCTTGCCGATACCGGTATCGGTGCCGGTGACGGTGACGATGATCGGGCGGGGGGTGGCGTGCATGGGGCGATCAGGTAGCGCGTTGCAGGTGGCAGGTCACCACCTCGTATGTCGCGATGGCACCTGCGGCCTCGAACCGGCGCATCACCCGGCGCAGCGCTGCGGGTGGTAGCGGACGATGGTTGCCGCGCGCGGTCCCGGCACCGATGTCCTTCAGCGCATGCAGGAACCCGCGCGCATCGGCGTGGCGTTCGGCGTGGAGCGCGGTGGTAACGGTCACGCCGGACAGTGCGGCGAATGCGCCGATGGTGGGGAAGGTCGGGGTGCCGGCTTTCAGCCCCTCGGCGGCATGGGCGGCACGCCATTCGGGGAATGTCCCAGCCCCCAGCGTGGTGACCAGGCAGTGCCCGCCGGGCGCCAGCCAGCCCGCCATCCGCGCCAGCGCAGCCGGGCCATCGTCGAACCATTGCAATGCCAGGCTGGAGCAGACCAGATCGAACGGGGCATCGGCGGGCGCGCCGTATTCGCCGTCGAGGGTGGCGAAGCGGCGCTCCGGTCCTTCGCCGACGCGGGCCTTGCAGCGTTCGACCATCGCTGGGGCCAGATCGGTCACCTGCCAGCGGCCGCCGATCCCGCGTGCGATCAGCGCCTGCGTCAGGAAACCGGTACCGCAGCCGAATTCGAGCACGCGCGGCTGCGGCGGCAGGGGAAGGGCGGCGATCCGGTCAGCCAACGCTTCGGCCACATCGCGCTGCACCCGCGCCTGTCCGTCATAATCGCGGGCATGGGCAAAGGCGCTGGCGATGCGGGCGTGATCGATCACGAAGCCAGCGCTCCGGCGAAAGCGCCGATTTGCTGCGCACACCATGCGGAGTGCGTGAGCGGCAGCATGTGGCCGGCGTCGGGATGCTCGCGCCGCTCCAGCGGGGTCCCGGGGAATTGCGCGGCGCGGGTATCCGGATCGAGCAGATGGTCGCGCCCGCCCTCCAGCGACAGCACCGGGACGGTCGGCGTAGGCGCGGTGCCGTCGCGCAGCATGACAAGGTCATCGCGCAGCATTGCCGCGTCAATCGGAGGAATCGCATCGGTCACGCCGCAACCGGCGCGAAACTGGCGCAGGACGCGCGCGGGATCGGCGTCGAAGCCCGCCAGCATCTGCGCGATGACCCGGCGGGGAACGCCCGGCCCGGCCTCGGACCGCGCAAATCGCGAGAACCCGTTGATCGCGACGACACCTGTCAAGCCTGCGGGCGGATCATTGAGCAATCGCATCGTCCCGAAGCTGTGGGTCACGGCGAGGAACGGGGCAGTGATTTCCGGGCGATGCTGCGCACAAAAATAGCCCCGATCGTCCACCGCGTGCTCGCCCTGCGGCAGCAGCGGGCGCAGAGCGTCCCAGAGATGGCGGTCGAAGCCCCAGCCGTGGAGGAACAGCAGGTTCATTGTGGCAGCGGGGTGTTTGGATGGCTTTGCACGCGGAGGCGCGGAGACGCGGAGAAAAGAAGGGTTTCGCGCAAAGGCGCAAAGGCGCGAAGGAGTAAAGCCGACGGCGAAGCCGTCTTTGACTTGAGGTCTTGCGGTCCGTTCAACGTGGAGGAATGGTAAGATGCCTGCGGCGCAGGTCTACGCCTTTGCGCCTTCGCGCCTTTGCGCGATCCGTCCCTCTTCTCCGCGTCTCCGCGCCTCCGCGTGAACCCCATCACAGGGCCGCCCCGATCGCCGCGACCAACGCATCGATGTCCGCCGCAGAATGGCCGGCACGCAGGGCGATGCGCAGGCGGCTGGTGCCGGGCGGGACGGTGGGCGGGCGGATCGCGCTGGCCAGCATGCCTTGTGCCTCAAGGCGCGCGGACAGCGCCAGCGCATCCTCCTCGGCACCGATGATCGCGGGCACGATCTGGGTGCTGGACGCGCCGTGATCGATGCCGAGCCCCGCCAGTCCGGTGCGCAGCCGATCGCCCAGCGCGGCAAGGTGCGCACGCTCAGCATCCATCGCGGGCACAAGATCGAGCGCGGCGTCGATCGCGCCGAATACGGCTGGCGGCGGGGCGGTGGTGAAGATGAAGCCGCTGGCCGCGTTGACGAGGTAATCGATCAGCACCCGCGATCCTGCCACATAGGCCCCGAACCCGCCCAGCGCCTTGCTGAAGGTGCCCATCACCAGATCGACCGCGCCCGGTACCGTGGCGGACAGGCCCGCGCCCTCAGGACCGAGAACGCCGGTCGCATGGGCTTCGTCGACATAGAGGAAGGCATCGTGCCGCGCGGCGATGGCGGCGAGACGGGCCATGTCGCAGCGATCGCCGTCCATCGAATAGACGCTTTCGACCAGCACGATCCGCGCCGGGGCATCCGCGCCCTTTTCGGCCAGCAGGGCATCGAGATGGTCGAGATCGTTGTGGCGGAAGCGGTGCTGGCGGGCCCCGGCCATGGCGATGCCGGCGTGCATGCTGGCGTGGGCGAGCCGATCGGTGAACAGCGCCGCGCCGGGCACGGCCGCGAGCAGCGCGGGGATCGTCGCGGCATTGGCCTGCCAGCCGGAAGCGAAGATCAGCGCCGCCTCGCAATGCTTGAACGCGGCGATGCGCGCTTCGAGGGCGAGCTGCTCGGTGCTTGTGCCGGTGACCAGCCGCGATGCGCCCGAGCCGGTACCCATCGCCGCCGTCCAGGCCTGCGCGCGTTCGGCCAGCAGCGGGTGGCGGGCGAGGCCGAGATAGTCGTTGCTGGAGAAATCGATCAGTGTTCGGCCGTCGCGCCTGATCCGGCCGCCGGGCAGCAGCGCGCCGGGGCGCAGCACGCGCCGCCGCCCCGCCCGGTCGATCCGCGCGAGCGCCGCTTCCAGCACGGAATCGAGCCTGCTCATCCGGCAAGGCCGGTATGGCATGACGCGTCTTTGCACAATGGCGCTTCGTCGCCGCCCGCCGCCTAAGCCCAAGGTACAATTGGCGCGCGCGCCCCGCAGGACCACAGTGCCGGCAGAAAAACCTGGCATTGCGAAATGGAGTCATGGGGATGCTGGAACAGGCAATGAGCAAATTCACCGGCGATTCGCTGATTCGCGAGACGTTCGACAATTTCATCGGCGGCAAGTGGGTCGCCCCCGTGCGCGGCGCCTATTTCGACAACGTCTCGCCGGTCACCGGGCAGGTCGTGTGCCGGGTGGCGCGCGGCACCGCCGAGGACATCGAGCTGGCGCTGGATGCGGCGCACGCGGCCAAGGATGCCTGGGGCAAGACCTCGACGATCGAGCGGGCCAACGTTCTGCTGCGCATCGCCGACCGCATGGAAGCCAACCTCGAGAAAATCGCGCTGGTCGAGACGATCGACAACGGCAAGCCGATCCGCGAGACGATGGCGGCGGACATTCCGCTGGCGCTCGATCACTTCCGCTACTTCGCATCGTGCGTCCGGGCGCAGGAAGGCTCGATCGCCGAGATCGACCACGACACCGTGGCTTATCACTTCCACGAACCGCTCGGCGTGGTCGGCCAGATCATTCCGTGGAACTTCCCGATCCTGATGGCGGCGTGGAAACTGGCCCCGGCGCTGGCCGCCGGCAACTGCGTAGTCCTCAAGCCCGCCGAGCAGACGCCGATGTCGATCCTGGTGCTGGCCGAACTGATCGCCGACATCCTGCCGCCGGGCGTGCTCAACATCGTCAACGGGTTCGGCATCGAAGCGGGCAAGCCGCTCGCCACCAACAAGCGGATCAGCAAGATCGCCTTTACCGGCGAAACCACCACCGGCCGCCTGATCATGCAATATGCTTCGGAAAACCTCATCCCGTGCACGCTGGAACTGGGCGGCAAGAGCCCGAACATCTTCTTCGCCGACGTGATGGCCGCCGATGACGATTATCTCGACAAAGCGCTGGAAGGGTTCGCGATGTTCGCGCTGAACCAGGGCGAGGTCTGCACCTGCCCGAGCCGCGCGCTGGTGCACGAATCGATCTACGATGCGTTCATGGAAAAGGCGATCAAGCGGGTCGAGGCGATCAAGCTGGGCAGCCCGCTAGATGCCGCGACGATGATCGGTGCCCAGGCTTCGAACGATCAGCTCGAGAAGATCCTGTCCTATATCCAGATCGGCAAGGACGAAGGTGCCAGGGTGCTGACCGGCGGCGAGCGGGCCATGCACGAAGGCGAGCTGGCGCAGGGCTATTACGTCCAGCCGACCGTGCTCGAAGGGCACAACAAGATGCGCATCTTCCAGGAGGAAATCTTCGGCCCGGTGCTGTCGGTGACGAAGTTTTCGAGCGACGAGGAAGCGCTGGAGATCGCCAACGACACGCTTTACGGCCTTGGGGCCGGCGTGTGGACCCGCGACGGGACCCGCGCCTATCGCTTCGGCCGGGGCATCCAGGCCGGCCGCGTCTGGACGAACTGCTACCACGCCTATCCCGCTCACGCCGCCTTCGGGGGCTACAAGCAGTCGGGCATCGGGCGCGAGACGCACAAGATGATGCTCGATCACTACCAGCAGACCAAGAACCTGCTGGTGAGCTACAGCCCCAAGGCGCTGGGTTTCTTCTGATCGCGCAAAACCTGCCTCCTTCTTACCGGACTGCCGCCGCTCCCTCTCCCTCAGCAACGCGGCGGGGGCGGGCCGGACATGGCGATGGGCGGTCTTGCGACCGTCCATCGCTTCGTTTCGTGAAGCAGGGGCGATGAGCGGCGATGTTCCGCTCCGGATTCTGGCCAGCGCCGAGGCGGAGCGCTGGATCGCCCGGCTGCGCGAGCGGCACGGGCCGCTGATGTTTCACCAGTCGGGCGGCTGCTGCGACGGGTCGGCACCGATGTGTTTCGTGGCCGGAGAATTTCGGGTCGGCGGGCAGGACGTGCTGCTGGGGCGGCTGACCGGCGATACCCCGGTGTGGATCGGGGCAGCCCAGTTCGAATACTGGCGTCATACCCAGGTCACTATTGATGTCGTGCCGGGCCGCGGCGCGGGGATGAGCCTGGAGGCACCCGAGGGCGTGCGCTTTGTCATCCGCAGCCGGGTGTTCACCGATGCGGAGTGCGCGGCACTCGAAGCCGCCGGCGAACCGCTGCGCGGCGACGCTCCGGCTGAGCCGTCCGATGGCCCGTCGGCCTCGGATTCGGCGCTTGGAGTGCAGCGGCCCCGGGGGTAAACCTGGGGTTTGAGACGGAGAGGCGCGCAGGCAAGCGGGCCGTCCCATCGGGAGAAGGCATGACCCTGCAAACGCAGATCACCGAAAGGCCGCTCATCACCTGTTCGGCGCACGCGACGGACCCGGTCGCGGCGGTCGCGGAGCTGCGCGCGGCGATCGGCGGGGCGGAGCTTGCCGGGGCCCTGCTGTTCTGCTCGCACACCTATCCGCGCGATGCCCTCGCCGCCGCGCTGAACGAAGGGCTGCCCGGGTTGCCGCTGATCGGCTGCACCAGCGCCGGCGAAGTGACCGATCGCGGCTATGACAGCGATAGCCTGGTGTTCATCGGCTTTCCGGCGCAGGATTTCTCGATCGCCGCGCTGCGCTTCGAGGCGCTCGATCATTTCGACGGCGAAGGGGCGCAGCGGGCGATCCGCCAGCTCGTCGCCTCGGCCCGGCTCGATCATGCCGCTTATGCCGATGAACTGTATCAGGTGGCGCTGTTCCTGGTCGATGGCCTGTCCCACCGCGAAGAGCTGCTGACGATGACCGCGCAGCACGCGCTGGGCGACATCAAGTTGATCGGCGGATCGAGCGGCGACGGGCTGTCTTTCCGCGAGACCGGGGTGTTCCACGAAGGGCGGTTCCACACCGATGCGGCGGTGATCGCGGTGCTGTCCAGCCGCCGCCCGCTGCACGTGTTCAGCGCCAACCACTATCGGCCCGGCCCCGCCAAGATGGTGATTACCGAGGCCGATGCCGAAACCCGCACGGTGTTCGAGATCAACGCCGCTCCCGCTGCCGAGGAATACCTGCGGCTGACCGGCAGTTCGGCCACCGCGCTCGACGCCCACTTCTTCGCCGCTTACCCGCCGATGGTGCGCACCGGCGGGCAGAGCCATGTGCGTTCGATCCAGTCGGCCAATCCGGATGGATCGCTGACCTTCTATTGCGCCATCGATACCGGGGTGGTGCTCAGCATCGGTGAGCCGGTCGATCGGCTGGTGCAGATCCGCGACCTGTTCGGGGCCTTGCGCGACACGGTGGGCAGCATCGATCACATCATCACGTTCGATTGCGTCCTCAACCGCATCGACGCCGAAGACCGGCAGATCGTGCGCGAAGTGTCGAAAGTCTATATCGAAAACCGGGTGATCGGGTTCAATACCTATGGCGAACAGTTCCTCGCCGCACATATGAACCAGACATTCAGTGGACTTGCGATAGGTCGCGCAAACCTGTCGCCAACCAGTTGAGCTTGACCCGGATGGTTGCAAAAGCCACCGGAACGAGAGGGCGTGAGGATGGGCGTGGTCGCAAAGACCCGGGATGCCGTGGATAAGGCGGGCGCAGTTGCTGTGACGCGCGGCCCTGTTGCGGAGGCCGGCGACGAGCTGGAAATGCTGCGCCGCCGGGTGGCGCAACTCGAAAAGATCAACGCGGTGCTGATCGACCGGGTCGAGCGATCGAGCGACATCCAGGGCAGCGCCTTTTCGATGTTCGAGACGGCGATCTCGCTCGAATCGATGGTCCGTGACCGCACCGTCGCGCTGGAAAACGCGCTGCAGCGGCTCAACGCCGCCAATGTCGAACTCGCGGCGGCCCATGCGGACGCCACGGCGGCGCGGGTCATGCTGCGCGATGCCATCGATTCGCTGGCGGATGGCTTTGCGCTGTTCGATACCGAAGACCGCATGGTCCTGTGCAACCGCGCGTTCCTGAAGATATTTCCCCATTTCGAAGGGCTTGAGGGCGAACAGCCGGAATTTGCCGAACTGGCGAGCCGGCTGGCGCAGGCCGGCGCGGCGGTGGGGTCGCGGATCGCGCCCGAACGCTGGCTCAACGACCGCCTGGCGCGGCACCGCCGGGCGGAGGGCGCGCATGTCCAGGCGCTGTCCGACGGGCGCTGGATCCAGATCAACGAGCTGCGCACCAGCGATGGCGGCACGGTGGGCATCTATACCGATATCACTTCGGTGAAGGCAGAGGATGCGCGGCAGCGCACGCTGGAACTGGCTGAGCGCAATCTGGCGCTGCAGGCCACGCTCGATACCCTGTCCGAAGGGGTCTGCCTGTTCGATCCGCAGCGCCGGCTGCAGGCCTGGAACGAAGGGTTGCTGGCCACGCTGGCGGTCGATCCGCGCGATCACAGCCGGGGCATCGATACCCACGCGGCGCTGGCCGCCTGGTGCCTCGACCGGCTTGGCCTCGACAATGCCGATGCCCTGGCCTGGCGCGAGGGTGCGGAGGCGCGGCGCGAATTCGCCTGCGTGATGGATGGCCGCCATTTCGTGGTCCGCTCGGTCCCGCTGTCGAACGGCGGCATGGTCTTCGCGTTCGACGATGTATCCGATCACATCCGCCTCCAGCGCTCGCTGACCGAAACCGCCGAGACGCTGGAAAAGCGGGTGGAACAGCGCACCGCCGAACTGGTCGAGGTCAACCGACAACTGGTCGAAGCCAAGAACGAGGCCGAAACCGCCAACCGGTCCAAGACCAGCTTCCTGGCCGCCGCCAGCCACGATCTGCTGCAGCCACTCAACGCCGCGCGGCTGTTCGTGTCGGCAATGGACGGGCATGCCTTGCCTGAACGGCCGCAGGCGCTGGTGCAGCAGGCCTCCACCGCGCTCGATTCGGTGGAGGACCTGCTCGAAGCGCTGTTCGAGATTTCGCGCCTTGATGCCGGCGCGATCCAGCCGGAGATCGTCCACGTCCCGCTCGGCTCGATCCTGAGCGCGCTGCGCATTGAATTCGCGCCGCTGGCGAGTTCCGGCGGGCTGGCCTTCACCGTCTCCGAAACCGCGGCATGGGTGCGCTCGGACCACCGCCTGCTGCGCCGCGTGCTGCAGAACTTCGTGTCCAACGCCATCCGCTACACCGAACAGGGGGCGGTCGATGTCGAGGTGAGCGTCGGCGAAGAGGAGGTCGTCGTCACCGTGCGCGACACCGGGCCGGGCATTGCGCCGCAGGATCGCGACGAGATTTTCGAGGAGTTCCGCCGCGTCGGCACCACCCGGGGCATTCCCGGCAAAGGGCTGGGGCTTGCCATCGTCCGCCGCGTCAGCGCCATGCTCGGCCACCCGATCGCGCTCGATACCGCGCCCGGCCGGGGTGCGGCCTTCTCGATCCGGCTGCCGAGTGTGGCGGCGGTGGAACGTCAGGACGACCTTGCCCCCGCCGCCCCCGGCGCGCGCGAAGGGGCGGGCGGGCTGGTGCTGGTGATCGATAACGATCCCGGCATCCGCAACGGCATGGAAGCGCTGCTGGAGAACTGGGGCCTCGACGTGGTGACCGCCGGCGGCCCGGACGACCCCGCCGCGCTGACGGCACTGGCGCAGCAGCCGACGCTGCTGATCGTCGATTATCACCTCGATGACGGGCTGACCGGTGCCCAGGCGATCGCCCGCCTGCGGGCGAAGGCGGAGCGTGCCATTCCGGCCATGGTCATCACCGCCGATCGCAGCGAACGCACCAAGACCGAACTGGCCGCACTGTCGCTGTCGATCCTCAACAAGCCGGTCAAGCCGGCCCGGCTGCGGGCGCTGCTGCGGCAGATGGAGGTGCTTTAGGGGGGGGCTTCGGATGGGGGGCGGGAAAGGGAGGGGACCGCAGGTTGCGACCAAGTCACGCCGTTTCGGTGCGGCCTCTGAAGCGTCGGCTTTCGCCGAAACGAGTCTTCCAGAAATTAAAGTCCCGCCGGTCTGCTACGCGCCCATTGCAGTCGTTTGGAGGGACAATTTCCAATCCCGCGATCGGACGCTGTTGCCACACAGGCCCTCGCAAACATGTGGCGGGGTTAGCTATGACGGCGATCGTCCGGCTCCGTTCCCAACGAGCCTTTCGAGCGAAGCGCGCATGTTGAGCAGCGAGAGAGACTACTGCACTGATGCAATTGAAAATCAACGCCCATGAGGTATTGAAATAGCGCTCACCTCGAGCGAGACTGCTCGGATCGAAGCTGGGGGGATTTGACGTTGAGTTTCAAGAATATCGCATTTGGATACGCCAGTGCCGAAGCCGAGCGATCAAATGACCCCGGATTGCTCATAGATGGGTATATTGACTATAAGAATGCTTCTGAGCAGGCCATAAGCGGATCACGATTTTTATTCCTTGGATATAAAGGGGCTGGGAAGTCTACAGTAGGAGAACATCTTCAGCTTCGACTGAAGGACGAATTCAATAGGTTTGTGAAGTACATCGTGCTTAGTGTCCCAAGTGAGGAGCAAACCCTCCGACTTCAGTCGGATGCTGGCTTCAGCCTTCGA
>NZ_BMZA01000005.1:53347-203321 GCF_014652555.1 Novosphingobium colocasiae | reverse complement strand
GACATGGCAGCACCTGTCTGAGGTGTTGCACTTCGTTTGTGAACTCAGAGGGATCCCGCTTCAGCACGAACAGCCGTTACGTCACCGGCGCATTCAACATGCCGAACACCTGCTCGTAGCGCCCTTCCACCTCGGCATCGCGCAAGGCGCGCACGCGCTGGACGCCGATGAACGCCGGCGTCGGCACCTTGGCGAACAGGTCCATCACCTCGTCGATGAATTCGTCCAGCGGCATGTAACCGGCGCGGGTGGATTGCCCCGGCGTCAGTTCGGTCTGCACCGCGGGCGGTGCCAGTTCGATCACCTCGACACGATCGACCAGCGCTTCGCGCAAGGATTCGGTCCACGAATGGATCGCCGCCTTGGTCGCCGAATAGACCGCCGCGCGCACCAGCGGCACGAAGGCGAGACCCGACGAGACGTTGACGATCACGGCGTCATCCACAGACTTGAGATGCGCCAGCAGCGCATCGGTCAGGCGGATCGGCGCGACAAGGTTGGTGGCGATGCAGTCTTCGGCAGGCCCCAGATCGCGCGGCTGGGCCACGTCCTCCAGCGGCATGATCCCGGCATTGTTGACCAGCACGTTGAGCGCGGGAAATTCGCTGATGATGCGCTCGGCAAACGTAGCCACCGCTTCAGGATCGGTCACATCAAGCACGCGGGCGTGAAGCTGAGAGCGCCCTTCACCGGTGGCGGCAAGGCTGCCCTCGGTACGGCCGGTGACGATCACGGTGTTCCCGGCATCGTGCCAGCGCCGCGCCAGCTCGCGGCCAATGCCCGAACCGCCGCCTGTCAGAAGAATGGTATTGCCGCTGGTCTTCATGGAAATCTCCGCTGGGCTGGGCCGGGAATGCAGTAGGCACTGAGGCTCACGACCAAACGCTCGTCACCCTGAACTCGTTTCAGGGTCCATTTCGCCTCCGGGCACATGTTCCCGAAGGCTCGATGGATGCTGAAACGAGTTCAGCACGACGTGGCTTATGGGGCAAACTTTTGGTTTCGGATGATCGTCGTAAGCCCGCAATGTAGGCAACGCCTGCAGTCCCACAAAGTGCCGGGCGCGGCGAAATGCGGGCTTCGTGCGATGATATGATACGTCATCGCTTGCCGCAAACCGCCCCGCCATGTCATCGCGCCCCGATGAGCAGCCACCACCACGCCCCGCACGATCACGACCACTCACATGACCACGGGCATGGCCACGGCCACCATCACCACGCCCCGCCCCCGCCCGGCAGCATGAGCCGCGCCTTCGCGCTGGCGGTGGCCTTGAACGCCGGATTCGTGGTCGCGGAAGCGGTGGCGGGGTTTTACAGCGGGTCGATGGCGCTGCTGGCGGACGCCGGGCACAACCTTTCGGACGTGCTGTCGCTGCTGCTGGCCTGGGGGGCGAGCGTTCTCGCGATGCGGCCGCCATCGCAGCGCTTCACCTATGGCCTGAAGAGCTCGTCGATCCTCGCCTCGCTGGCCAATGCGGCGCTGCTGTGGGTCGCGATCGGGATGATCCTGGTCGAAACGGTGCGGCGCTTCTTCGAACCTTCTACCGTTGCCGGGCCGACGATGATGGTGGTCGCCGCCGCCGGCATCCTCGTCAACGCGCTGTCAGCCATGCTGTTTGCGCGCGGTTCCAAATCGGACCTCAACTTGCGCGCTGCCTTCGTCCACCTGATGGCCGATGCCGCCGTCTCCGCCGGGGTGGTGATCGCCGGCCTGCTGATCTGGCTGACCGGCAGGCAGTGGATCGACCCGGTGACGTCGCTGATCATCACCGCCGTGATCGGCTGGTCCAGTTGGGGCCTGCTCAGGGATTCACTGCGCATGGGGATGCTGGCGGTACCCGAGGCGATCGACAGCCGCGCCGTGCGCGACTTCCTGACCGCCCGGCCGGGGGTGACCGCGCTGCACGATCTGCACATCTGGCCGATGAGCACGACCGAAACCGCGCTGACCGTCCACCTCGTCATGGACGGCGCACCGATCGCGCACGATTTCCTGAGCACGCTGGCCGACGATCTCGACCATCGTTTCGGCATCGGCCACGCCACCGTGCAGATCGAGACCGCCAGCGGCGCACCGTGCGCGCTGGAATGCCTGGAAGGGGCCGGACAATGACCGAAGGGTTCCACGACGGCGGCTGCGGCTGCGGCCACGTTCGCTATCGGGTGGAAGGCGAGCCGATCTTCGTCAACAACTGCCACTGTCGCCAGTGCCAGCAGCAGACCGGCGGCACCAGCGTGGTCAACGCCTTCTATGAGGGCGAGCGGTTCGTGCTGACGCAAGGCGCGTTCAGCGAACATATCGTCACCGCCGGCAGCGGCGGCCCGCACACGATCTGCCGCTGCACCGCCTGCGGCACGGCGGTGGTGAGCTTCTATCCGCGCATGGGCCGGCTGGGCGCTGGTTTGCGGGTCGGCACGCTGGACGATGCGTCATGGGTGACACCCGACGCGGTGATCTTCACCGGCGAGGCGATGCCGTGGGTCGCATTCCCCGCCGGCATTCCCGCGTTCGAGACGACCTACAACGCACTGGACCTGCTCCCGCCCGAGCGGGTGGCAAGGCTGAAAGCACTGGTCGAGCGGCGCAAGGCCGGCGAGGGGTGAGATAAGAGCAACACCCCCGCTTTTTCCCTTTCGTCATCCCCGCGAACGCGGCGACCCAGCTCACAATAGCTCAGCAGATGGGTTCCCGCCTTCGCGGGACGGACGACTGTTCGAGAGCCCCCCCAAAGAAAAGGCCGCCCACCTTTCGGCGAACGGCCCTTTGCATTTTCGCGTTTTCCCGATCAAGCGGCCTGTTCGGCTTCCTTGTCGCCCTTGAGGACGCGCACCGGTTCCTTGCGGCCGTCGACCACGTCCTTGTCCACCACCACTTCGGCGATGTCGGTTTCGGTCGGCAGGTCGAACATGGTGTCGAGCAGCAGGCCTTCGACGATGGAGCGCAGGCCCCGCGCGCCGGTCTTGCGGTCGATCGCCTTCTGGGCGATCGCCTCCAGCGCTTCCTCGGTGAAGGTCAGCGTCACGTCTTCCAGCTCGAACAGCCTGGCGTACTGCTTGATCAGCGCGTTCTTGGGTTCGCGCAGGATCTTGACCAGTGCCGTGATGTCGAGGTCTTCGAGGGTCGCGATCACCGGCAGACGGCCGACGAATTCGGGGATCAGCCCGAACTTCAGCAGATCCTCGGGCTCGCTGCGGGTCAGCAGTTCGCCGACGCGGCGCTTGTCGGGATCGGCAACGTGCGCGCCGAACCCGATCGAGCGCTTTTGCAGGCGATCGGCGATGATCTTTTCAAGGCCGGCAAAGGCACCGCCGCAGATGAACAGGATGTTGGTCGTATCCACCTGCAGGAATTCCTGCTGCGGATGCTTGCGGCCACCCTGCGGCGGCACCGAGGCGGTGGTGCCTTCCATCAGCTTGAGCAGTGCCTGCTGCACGCCTTCGCCCGAAACGTCGCGCGTGATCGACGGGTTTTCGGCCTTGCGGCTGATCTTGTCGATCTCGTCGATATAGACGATGCCGTGCTGCGCCTTTTCGACGTTGTAGTCGGACGCCTGCAGCAGCTTGAGGATGATGTTCTCCACGTCCTCACCCACGTAACCGGCTTCGGTCAGCGTGGTGGCATCGGCCATGGTGAAGGGAACGTCGAAGGTCTTGGCCAGCGTCTGCGCGAGCAGCGTCTTGCCGCAACCTGTCGGCCCGACGAGCAGGATGTTCGACTTCGACAGCTCGACATCGCCCTGCTTGCCCGAATGCTTCAACCGCTTGTAGTGGTTGTGCACGGCAACCGACAGCACGCGCTTGGCGCGCTGCTGACCGATCACGTAATCGTTCAGGGTCTTGCAGATGTCGAGCGGCGTGGGCACGCCGCCGTCCTTCTTGCCCGCGATCCCGGCCTTGGTTTCCTCGCGGATGATGTCGTTGCAAAGCTCGACACATTCGTCGCAGATGAACACCGTGGGGCCCGCGATCAGCTTGCGCACCTCGTGCTGCGACTTCCCACAGAAGCTGCAGTAGAGGGTGCTCTTCGCGTCAGATCCGCTCAATTTCGTCATTATCCGTTTTTATGCCCCCGTGCGAGGCGACTCAACCAGTCTACCTTGCAGGGGGCTGGTTTAGCAATCCTAGCCCGAAATGCTTGACCGAGGCTGAAGATGCAACTCCCGCCCCGGCCCCGTTCGTCAGGCGTCAGCTATCGCCCTTTTCCGCATCCGGGCGGGTTTCGAACACCTTGTCCACCAGGCCGAACGCCAGCGCTTCTTCGGCTTCAAGGAAGGTATCGCGGTCCATCGCCTTCTCGATCTCGTCAAGCGACTTGCCGGTGTACTTCACGTAAAGCGCGTTCAGCCGGGTCCGCATGCGCAGGATTTCGCGTGCCTGGATCTCGATGTCCGAAGCCATGCCGCGCGCGCCGCCCGAAGGCTGGTGGACCATGATCCGCGCATTGGGGAGCGCGATGCGCATGCCCGGCTCACCGGCGGCCAGCAGGAAACTGCCCATCGAGGCGGCCTGCCCGATGCACACGGTCGAGACGCGCGGCTTGATGTACTGCATGGTGTCATGGATCGCCATGCCCGCCGTGACGACCCCGCCCGGCGAGTTGATGTACATCGAGATGTCCTTCGACGGATTTTCCGATTCGAGGAACAGCAACTGCGCCACGATCAGCGAAGCCATGTGATCCTCAACCTCGCCGGTGATGAACACGATGCGTTCGCGCAGCAGGCGGGAATAGATATCGAAACTGCGTTCGCCGCGGCTGGTCTGCTCGACGACCATAGGCACCAGAGCGCCGGTCACGGGATCGGTAGTGAATTTTCCTTGGGCGTTCGACGCGCCGAACAGGTCGAGCATGGGAGTCCTCATCTGGTTGCAGGTGCCTATGTCGCGCGCCAGGTCCCGACATTCAAGGGCGTTAATCCCAATCCTTGGGACAAGGTGGCCGGGAAAGGCAAAAGGGCCCGGCGCAGGGTTGCGCCGGGCCCTTTGCATCAGGTGGCAGGCCGGACGAGGATCACTCCTCGGTGGCGGCGGCCTTCTTCTTGGCCGGAGCCTTCTTGGCGGCCGGCTTGGCCTCGGCTTCATCGCCTTCGGCTGCGGCGGCCTTCTTCTTGGCGGGGGCCTTCTTCGGCTTGTCCTCGGCAACGACTTCGTCAGCAGCGACGGCTTCGGCCCGAGCGGCTTCGGCATCGTCAGCCTTCTTGGCCTTCTTGGCGGGAGCCTTCTTGGCGGCGGCCTTCTTGGGCGCATCGCCCTCGTCGGCATCGGCCTCGATCGCGGCCTGCAGCTCTTCCTTGGTCACCTCGCGCTCGGTGACGTCCGACTTCTCGATCAGGAAGTCGATGACCTTGTCCTCATAGAGGGGCGCGCGCAACTGGGCGGCGAGCATCGGGTCCTGCTGGACGTATTCCATGAAGCGCTGGCGGTCTTCCGGGCGATACTGCTGGGCGGCGCGGCTCACCAGCATCGACATTTCCTGCTGCGATACTTCGACGCCGTTGGCCTGGCCGATTTCCGACAGCAGCAGGCCCAGACGCACGCGGCGCTCGGCGATCTTGCGGTAATCGTCCTTCTCGTCCTCGATTTCCTTGAGGGCGGCGGCAGGATCTTCCTCGTTCGCGGCTTCCTGGGTCAACTGCTCCCAGATCTGCGCGAATTCGGCTTCGACCATCGAAGGCGGCACGGCGAAATCGTGGCCGGCGGCAAGCTGGTCGAGCAGCGAGCGCTTCATCGCCGTGCGGGTAAGCCCGGCGGTTTCCTGCTCAAGCTGGCCGCGGATCAGGTCCTTGAGCGCGCCGAGATCGGCAAAGCCCAGGGTCTTGGCGAATTCCTCGTCCACCACGGTGTCGACCGGGGCCTTCACTTCATGGACGACGATGTCGAAAGTGGTTTCCTTGCCCTTGAGGTTTTCGGCGGGGTAGTCGTCGGGGAAGGTCACGGTGATGGTGCGCTCGTCGCCGGCCTTGGCACCCTTGAGCTGCTCTTCGAAGCCGGGGATGAAACGGTCCGCGCCGATCACCAGCGGGGCCTTTTCGGCCTTGCCGCCTTCGAACTCGACGCCGTCCAGCTTGCCGGTGAAGTCGATAATCAACTGGTCGCCGTCCGCCGCTTCGCCATCCTTGGTTTCATAGCGCTGCTGGCCCTTGGCGATCGTGCCGAGCGATTCGTCCACCGCCTCGTCCGAAACCGGCACCACCAGCTTTTCCAGCTTGAAGCCTTCGGTCGACGGGGATTCGATCTGCGGCAGCACTTCCAGGCTGACCGACAGCTCGGCGTCCTTGCCTTCTTCGTAGCCGTCGCCCAAGGCAACGTCCGGGTTCATCGCCGGGCGCAGCTTCTGCTCGGTGACGAGTTGGTCCATCGCTTCGCGGATCGCGGTGTTCAGCGCATCCTGATGGATGGCCGGGCCGTGCATCTTGCGCACCAGGTTGGCGGGAACCTTGCCGGGGCGGAAGCCGGGCATGCGCACCTGCGGGGCGATCTTCTTCACTTCGCCTTCGATCCGCGCGACGATGGTCGCGGCGGGGATGGTCACCGTGTAGGCGCGCTTGAGGCCCTCGTTGGTGGTTTCGACAATCTGCATTTCGCTGCCTTCCTTGCGTGTCGGTATCGGCTCACCCTCCCTCCCGACAGAGGCGGAAAACTGGTGCGGGCGAAGGGACTCGAACCCCCACATCTTGCGATGGCAGGACCTAAACCTGCTGCGTCTACCAGTTCCGCCACGCCCGCTTGGATGAAGCCGTGAAACTCAAGGGACGGGCCCTTATAAGTTCGCACGCAAAAGGGCAAGTGTCGCGCGTGTGAACCGCTGCATCCTGCCGCCCTTGCACGCCCGTCCGGGGGTGCCCACCTTGGTTGCGACCCTCGATCCCATCGCCGCCGTCGCGCGGCAGAAAGCGCATTCCATGGCTACCCAACCCGGCGACGAGCCCGGCAACACGCCCGACGAGACCCCGCCGCTGCAGCCCAGCCAGCAGCCGGTCGAACCGCCTGCCCAACCCGAAGCACCCGAAATCGCGCCTGATTTCGACATGCCCGACACCGGGCCGGCGGAACTGCCGGAGGTGTGATCTGCCAGGGTTCCCGCGAAGGCTGGACCCTGTCATGTCCTGCGCGCGTGGACAAAATCGAACGACCGTTGACGCCCAATGCCTGCCGTTCAACACCGATCCGTGGTGGACCGAGAGCAGTCGTTAGCGGGCGAAGGTATAGACTTCCGCGCCCGTTCCAATGACGAAGGAGCGTCCGGTCGGTGAGAACCCAAAAACGCGCACCTCCGGGACGAAGCTGGTGAATGTGGAAGGTTCACCGGTTTCCTCCGTTGGAGGAATTAGGATGACCACATCGTTACTGCTGTTCGTCAACCGGCCCGACAAGCGCCAGCCGTCCTGCGTCTCGGTTGATAGAGTGCCGCCGTAGATCGGTCCAGCGATCACAACTTCCTGACCCGCAAGCGGTCCGATCCCTTGTGCCGTCCGGGTGTCTTCATCGAACGGGAAGAGCGGATCGTCGTCCCGAGCCAGAAGCTCTCCCGTAGCGCAATCGACAACCCCTCGACCATCATGAGTTGCCACCAGAAGCAAGTCGGAAGCCGCCGCGAACCCTACGCCGATAAGTCCGCCCGCTCTGACGGTGCGGCGCGATGCCCACGGCATGGCGACGGTCTGTTGCGAGTTCGACATGAGCAATTGGTAGCGCGGCTTGCGTCCGGTTTCTACCCGGCTACGCTTTCAAGCAAATTGTCCGCTTCCCACCAATCCCGGCCATTCCAATCGGTGCTGAATTTGTTAAACAGCCTAACGTCCGGCCAGCAACCGCGCCAGAAATGTTTCGGCAGTGCGGTCATTGACCGGAGCCATGCCCGCATTCACCGGGCAGCCGATGCAGTAAGCCTGCATCCCCGTCCCGCCCATCATCCGCTGAATCTGCGTCCCGGCCCGCGATAGCTGCTGGCGTTCGCGCGCGGCGACGAGGCCGGCGAAATCGTAAGCCGCGCCCTGCCCCGCCTTCGCGCGCGCAGCCCCTTGGCCGAGATCGCCCAGCAGCATCGCCCAGGTCGATTCCTTCGATTCGAGGAACTGCGCGTGCCACCCGCTCGCCACCCCCGCACGCTTGGCGGCATAGGCCAGCGCCGCATCGAGATCGCCGTATTCGTCGACCAGACCGTTCTGCCGCGCCTGCTCGCCCGACCAGACCCGCCCTTGCGCGATGGCTTCAATCTTCGCGGCCGGAACCTTGCGCCCCTGCGCCACGACGCCGACGAACTTCGCATAAGCGCTTTCGACCGAAGCCTGCAGCAGTTGCGAGGTTTCGTCGTTGATCCCGCCGAGCACATCGGGCTGGCCCGATAGCGGCGTCGCCCGCACCGAATCGGTGGTGACGCCGTACTGTGCCAGCGTATCCTCGAAGCTGGGGATGATGGCGAACACGCCGATCGATCCGGTGATCGTATCGGGTTCGGCAAAGATGCGATCTGCAGGCGCGGCGACCATATAACCGGCGCTGGCCGCGACGTTGGCCATCGAGGCGATCACCGGGATGCCCTTCTGCCGGTAGCGATCGATCGCCCGTCGCATACGCTCGCCGGCCAGCGCAGCACCGCCGGGGCTGTCGATCCGCACCACCAGCGCCTTCAGGTCGCCTTCTTCCAGCGCCTTGTCGAGCAGCCCGGCGATGCGATCGCCCCCGGCATTGCCCGGACCGGCATCGCCGTCCACCACATCGCCGGCGATGGTGATGACGCCGATCGCCGCGCCCTTTTCGCTCATCGGGTTGGCCGCCAGCCAGTCCGCCAGCAGGGTGTGGGCATAAGGCAGATCGTCCGCATCGCCCTTGCCGACGAGCTGGGCGATGCGGGCGTCGAATTCGGTCTTGTCGCCGATCCGGTCGATCAGCCCGGCGGATTTCGCGCCTTGCGCCAGATCGCCGTTCACCGACCGCGCCCAGCCGGCGGGATCGGTGGTCATTTGGGCGATGTTCGCCTTGGGCCGCGCCTTGGCGATACCCGCCTTCCACGTCTGCCAGACCGAACCGAGTAGCGCCGTGTTCTCTTCCCGCGCAGGGTCGGACATCTTTTCAAGGATATAGGGTTCGACGAAGCTCTTGTAGGTGCCCACGCGATAGACGTGCGCCTTGACCTTGAAGCGATCGAGCAGACCCTTGAAGAACTGCATCGATCCGCCCGGCCCGGCCACCACCGCGCCGCCCATCGGATCGACCCACGCCTCGCTCGCATGTGCGGCGAGCTGGACGCCATCGTCGGCATAGATATGCGCGAAAGTCAGCACCGGCTTGCCCGCCTTGCGCACCGCATCCATCGCCGCGCCGATATCGTTGAGGTGGACGCGCCCGGCACCGGTGAAGCGCGACAGGTCCAGCACCACCGCCTTGATCCGCTTGTCATCCGCCGCCAGCCGCACCGCGCGGGCCACATCGCGCGCCTGGAACTCGCCGGTCGGGGCTTCCCCTGCCAGCGCCATGCGCAACGGATCGGGATTGCTCGCTTCCTCGACGATCGCCCCGTCAAGATCTATCAGCAGCGCACCATCCGCCACCCGCCCCGGCACCGGCCGCGACGACATGGCGGCATAGAGCACGCCGAAGAACAGGATCAGCAGCAGGAGCACCATCGCGTCCTTGATCGCGACCAGCAGCTTCCAGACCTTGCGCGCGAAAACCATGGGATCTCCTGAACCGGGGCCTCCCGCTTAACCGAGCCGGCGGCGCGGCGAAAGGGCGCGCCGCACACGGTAACGGTGGACAGAGCGCCACGGTGCGCCCGAATCGGCTTGTTCGCCGGGCCCGGCAGGCCTAAGGCGCTGTCTTCAATGACATCGCCGGAATTCAGCTATCCGGAAGGCTCCGCCGCCTTCCCGCACGCCGGCCTGGTCGGCATCGCCGGCCTTGCGCCCCATGAGATCTTCTACCTCCTCGACGAGGCGGAACAGTGGGTGGAACTGAACCGGGGCGCGGAGAAACGGCGCGAATTGCTGCGCGGGCTGACCATCATCAACGCCTTCTTCGAGAATTCCACCCGCACGCTCCTCTCGTTCGAGATCGCCGGCAAGCGGCTGGGCGCGGATGTCGTCAACATGGCGGTCGCCACCAGCAGCGTGAAAAAGGGTGAAACGCTGATCGACACGGCGATGACCCTCAACGCCATGCAGGCCGACGCCATCGTCATCCGCCACGGCAGTTCGGGCGCGGTGCAGCTTATCGCCGGGAAGGTCGGCTGCCCGGTGCTGAACGCCGGGGACGGCCAGCACGAACACCCCACTCAGGCCCTGCTCGATGCGCTGACGATCCGCCACGCCAAGCGCCACTTCAACGGCCTGCGGGTGACGATCTGCGGCGATATCCTGCACAGCCGCGTCGCCCGATCGAACATCCTGTGCCTCGTCTCGCTCGGTGCCGAAGTGCGCGTCTGCGCCCCGCCCGCGCTGATGCCGGACGCGATCGAGCAGATGGGGGTGCGCGTCTTCCACGATTTCCCGGCGGCGCTCAAAGGCGCGGACGTGGTGATGATGCTGCGCCTGCAGATGGAGCGGATGGAGGGGCAGTTCATCCCCTCCCCTCGCGAATATCGCCACCTCTACGGCCTCTCGCTCGATCGGCTGGCGCTGGCCGAGCCCGATGCGCTGGTCATGCATCCCGGCCCGATGAACCGGGGGATCGAGATCGAGAGCAATGTCGCCGATCTGGTCGGCCGCTCGCAGATCACCACCCAGGTGGAAATGGGCGTCGCCATGCGCATGGCCTGCCTTGATGTCCTCACCCGGCGGGCGCGCAAGGTGGAGGGTTGGGCATGAGCCAGCACCCGCCCCTCACCATCACCGGCGGCCGCATCCTTCACGCCGACGGCACCATCGCCCCCGGCACGCTGCGCTGCGAGAAGGGTTTCATCACCGCGATCGGCAGCGATGTGGTGGCGCAGCCGGGCGACGAGGTTCATGACGCGCGCGGCAAGCTGATCGCCCCCGGCCTCGTCGATATCGGCGTGTTCGCCATCGACAAGCCCGCGTTCCATTTCGGCGGCGTCACCCGTGCCGCGCTGATGCCCGACCAGAACCCCCCGCTCGACGTGCCGGCGCGGGTGCGGTTCGCGGCGCAATCCGGCAAGCCGGACTTCTGG
Organism: Novosphingobium colocasiae; assembly: GCF_014652555.1. Classification (GTDB taxonomy): domain Bacteria; phylum Pseudomonadota; class Alphaproteobacteria; order Sphingomonadales; family Sphingomonadaceae; genus Novosphingobium; species Novosphingobium colocasiae. Next base: position 192,191 of record NZ_BMZA01000005.1, on the reverse strand, counting down.
GTCCACCCGCTCGCCGCCGCCACGCAGAACCTCGAAGGCCGGATGCTCGCGGAAATCGCGATGATGCGTGATGCCGGGGCCCGCGCCATCGCTACCGGGCGCAAGTGGATCGCCGATTCGGGCACCATGCTGCGGCTGCTCCAGTATGCCGCCATGCTCGACATGGTGGTGATCGCCCATGCCGAGGATGCCGGCCTGGTCGGCAAGGCGGTGGCGACGACCGGCGAGATGGCGACCCGGCTCGGCCTCCCCGCCGCCCCGGCCGAGGCCGAGGCGCTGGCGATCATGCGCGATCTGGCGCTGGCTGACCTCGCGGGCGCGCGCATCCATTTCCGCGCCGTGACCACCGCCGCCGGGCTGGACCTGATCCGCACCGCCAAGGCGCGCGGCATCCGGGTGACGGCGGGGACGACGCCCGCCTATTTCATGCTGTCCGACCTTGCGATCGGCAATTTCCGCACCTTTGCCCACGTCTCCCCGCCGCTGCGGCAGGAGGCGGACCGGCAGGCAGTGATCGCCGCCATCGCCGATGGCACGATCGACACCATCGGCTCCGGCCACGATCCGCGCGGGCCTGAGGACAAGCGCCTGCCCTTCGCCGATTCGAGCCCCGGCATGGCCGGCGCGGAAACGCTGCTGCCGCTGACGCTCAACCTCGTCGCCGACGGCCGGATCGACCTCCCCCGCGCCTTCGCCCTGTTGAGCGCCAACCCGGCCGCGCTGCTGGGCGTCAACGCCGGGCGGCTGGCCGTGGCCGCAGAGGCGGATATCGCCGTGATCGACCCGGAACGGCCGTGGATCGTCGATTCGGAAAAGATGGCCGCCAGCGCCGGCAACACCCCGTTCGACAAGCTCCCGGTCACCGGCCGCGTGCTGGCGCTGTTCAAGGGCGGGGTGGCGGTGAAGATCAAGGCGGGGTGATGGGGGGTGTGGGCCGGAAGGCGTTGCGCCGGAGCTGATGCGGGACGCGCTTTCCTTTCTGCTTTCGTCATCCCGGCGGCCGAAGCCGTTACCACGGCAGGGAGCGATAGAACTCTCTGACAGCAGCGAAGCGTTCTTCGAAGGGCGGCAGGTCGGACACTTCGAGCCGTAGCGTTTCCCAATCCCGTTGCGCGCGTCTCGCCACCTCTGGGTCATCAATCGATTCGCGCGTGGGCTCGATCCTGCGCGATCGGCACTTTTCGATCAACGTCTCCAAAATCTTTACTCGAAGCGCATCGCCCAGCGGATTTTCATCGATCAGCAGAGCGATGTCATAGACATCCTGTCGCCGGTTTCGGTTGCGGATCGGTTGTTGCAGAAGCGCGCGCAATTTTTCGGCGATTAGCTCGCCGAGCGTGAACGCGCGGACCGCGATATCGGCCTCTCCTAGATTGAGCTCTTGAAACGCGTAGACCTGATCGCGAAAGCTGACCTCGACGAACAGGATGCGGCTCGCTTTTCCCTCTGCCAATGCCGCTTCCTGCTTGCTGCCCCGCTCTGCCGACCCAACGCGCAATTCGAGCGCGGGAAATTCGGCATTCTCGAACAAATCGGAATGTGGGCGTCGCTTCACGCCCTGCACCCGGCAGACGAGATCGAGATAGCCAAGCTTGATGGCAGCCGCGTGCAATTTCGCATCGAGCTCATCTCGTAGCAGGTCGTCGAAACCATCCGGCGGTACTGTCGCGGAGAAATCCACATCGCCAGTCACGCGACGCGAACCGAAGGCCAGCGCCATGAGCGTGCCGCCTTTCAAAACAAGGCTCTGACTGAGCGAAGGCGAAAGCCCGATCGCGGCGAGGACGATCTCGGTAACTTGTCGGTCGAGATACAATTGGGGGTCGGCGCGGGCGCTTTTGACCCATGCGCGAATATCGACATCGACGATTTCGACGACCGGATCCGTATCAGGCATTGAGCGCGATCATCCATTTTTCCGAAAAGACCTGCCCATATGGAGCCTGCGAGTCGAGCTTGCGAGAGCCTCCCCGCTGTGCGCATCGCGTCCATCCGTTGATGTCCGGGTGCAACAGACCCAACATCTCATCGAGGATGTAGCCGGCCCGCACCTTCACGATCGGGCTGTCCGTCGTATCGACCGCAGCGACGATCTCATCAAGCCATTGTGCGGCGTGCCGGTCATAACAGTCGAGCACATGGCGAATACCCCCGCAGAGCAGCGGTTGGTCGAGCATGTCGACGAAGACTCTACCGATCGTGGCAATTCGGCTGACGCTCCCGGCGATAGGGGCCGGTTCGGCTGGATGCTTCGATTCGTGGATAATGACGCGGCGACGTCGAACCTGTTCGCGAATGCCGATCCTGCTGAGTTGCGGCAGGAGAGATTGCGCCGGCTCGTCTTCGTAATCCTCGGCCATCTGGACGTCGCGCATATGTGTCCAGAGCGTGCGGGCCGGTGTCGTAACGTGCAGCGCCTCGGGCGAGCGATCCGTGACGCCATATCGCTGCATGGCAGACAGATGCGAAATGTAAGCGAAGGGATCGACCAGGCAAATGGCCTCTTCGGCCGTGGGCGCGATTGCTGCCTGAACGACGCGCCACACGCCGGCCTTGAAGTCTTCGTCCGGTGCTAGGACCCTGCGCTTCTCCAATGTACGGATCATCGCGCGGTGTTGAGGCTGCGACCAGTAGGCTGGGAGGCGTAGAATGCGCTCTCCGGAATATTGCCCAGTGGCTAAAAGCGGCCGAACGCGGTGATATAGCTGATATTCGGTAACGAGCGGGAGATCGGCATCTGCCAGCATCCGAGCAATCGCCTGACTAAAATATATAGGCACAGTAATGAACTCCATACGTCCTTAGGACGTATGGAGTTCATTACATGGCTTGTCAAGTCCTGATGCCAATCAACATGCAAACGATCGACAGTTGCGTTACAGCAGGGAATGCTTTACGTCCTGAGGACGTAAAGCATTCCCTGCTGCATGATGGGTGCTTTTCTCGAGAACTCTCTGCGACCTTCATTTGCAAGCGTCAAGCCGACAGCCGTTGGAGCGGTATTCCCGCTTTCGCGCAAATGACAAAAGTCTGGCTCGCTTGGTTGCGCGTCTCAAAACCGCAGAAAATCGGCCTCCCGTCCGGGGACGGGAGGCCGCAAGGCTCGCATGAAAGGGTCTGCGAGGGAGGAAGGATCAGCGGGCGCGTTCGCGTGCCGTGGCCGGGGCGGTGCCGCGATCGGCGAACAGGACGCCGCCGACCGCGCCGGGCAGCGGCTGCTTTTCGGCATAGGCGAAGCAGCCTGCGCCGCGGCCCTTGACCGACGAGCAGAAGCTGGACGCTTCCTGATGGCCGAAATCGCGCGCGGCGACGCGGAAGTAGCGCTGGCCGCGCACTTGCGCCTCGGTGATCTCAAGCTGGTGGTCGCGCAGTTCGGGATTGCGCGACTTGAAGATCGCCAGCGACCGCTTGGCCCCGTCGAGCGTGCGGAACGAGCCGAGCTGGACGCGGTGCGTGGAAGCGATGCCGGCGTGGTGCGCCCGGGGCGCGGCCGGGCCGGACGGCGCAGACGCGGTGGCGGGGCGCAGATCGGCGAAGGCGGCGGCGGCGGTCGGCTCGGCAAGCGGGGTGGCGCGGACCTTGGGCGCGCGCGCGGTGAGCGGCGTCGGCGCGGGTATGAAGGCCGGGGTGGCAGCGCGCGGCGCTTCGGGCTCAGCCATCGCCAGCGCGTGGCTGACCGGTGCCGGTGTCGTGGCGACTTCGGTCGGAGCGGCGTCCTGCGCATCGGCCAGGGCCGGCAGTTCGCTGCCCGGCTGCAGGGTGGCGAGCGAGGCGGTGGTGGTCGCCTCGGCATACTGGGTCGGCGCGCGACCGGCGAGCGCGAGTTCGGCGGGCTGGCCGGCATCGGCGCGCACCGGCACGTTGAGCATCATCGCCACGCGCTGGCGCGAGGCCTGCGGCAGGAGCTGCTGCGCCCATTCGTCCATCCGCGCATCGATCTGGTCGGCAGGAACGTCCTGCCCGGCGATCACCCGCGCGGCGGCCCAGCGGCCATCGAGGGCGTAGACATAAGCAAGGTTCTGGCGTGATTTCACGGTCGCGTTGCCGCCGCGCACCACGTCCGACAGGATCGCCACGCCCTGCGCGGTCTCTCCGGCCAGCGCGATGGCCAGGCCATAATCGCTGGCGGGGATCGCATCGCGGTTGGCTTCGAGCAGGGTGCGCGCTTCGGTCTGGCGGCCCGAGCCGATATAGGCGAGCGCGCGAGCCAGGGCGATGTCCGGGCCGGCGCGGCCAAGCGTGTCGACATCCTCGAACGTGGTCGAAGCCGCTTCGAACCGACCCGCCGCAAGGTAGGCCTGGGCCAGCGAAAGGCGGGCCCCTGCGTCGTTGGGCGATTTGGCGACGCGCTTTTCCGCCTTGGCGATCGCCGGGCTCGACGCCTGGCTTTCGCCGCTGTCGCTCGCCTCGGTGGTCTGACCGGCGTAAGCGGCATGCGCACTGACGACACCCCCGGCGAACAGTGCCGCAGCCATCGCGGTGCATAGGGTGAAACCGATGTTTCTGGCCTGGCTGTTGACGCGTTCCATAGGACTTATCCTTTGCCTTGATGCTCAGCGATGCTTGCGGGCCAGCTCGGCCAGCGATGCGATTTCAGGGAGTTGCGAAATGTAGAGGTCGAGCGCTTCGGTCACGATGTCCTGGGCGCTGCGGTCCAGCATGGTGCTGGTCATCCGCAGCCGCAGGTGGCGATCGCTATCAAGACGCAGGGTAAAAGCGGCGCGGCGGCCGGCAGGGCGCGATGCCGGCGCGGTTGGCGGAGCCGCAGAAATGCGCCGCCCCAGTTCCTCGATCCGGCGCAGCACTTCGGGCACGTCCGGCGTATCGAGGGCCGGCGCGGGCGTGGCGGGCTGCGAAGCAACCGCTTCGGCGGGCGCATGGCCCCAGTCGTTCCAGCCCAGGTCATCGGCCCCGGCATCACCCGCTTCGCCGCCGCCACAGATCGGCTGGCGACGCATGGCGGGCTTTGCCCCACCCTTGCGGGCCAGCAGGTCTGCCGAGAGCGATGCGAGGCTGCGGGGGATGGTCATGGCCGGCGCTCCCCTCAGGACCCGGCGACGCGGCGGCCGAAGCCACCCATCGGCCGGCCCGCGCCAACCAGTGCAGGCTGGTTGCCGGCGGCAGAGAAAACGGTGCGGCGGAAGTTCTTTTCCAGCCGATCGGCGACATAGTTCCACAGTGCCGCGACCTCGGCGGCGGAGCGGCCGTTCGGATCGCATTCCATGACGGTGCGGCCATCGATCATCGAAGCGGCGAAATCGGTGCGCTGGTGCAGCGTGATCGGCGCGACAGTGCCGTGCTGCGACAGCGCTACCGCCGCCTCCGCAGTGATGCGCGCCTTGGGCGTCGCGGCGTTGACGACGAACAGCAGCGGCTTGCCCGAGCGTTCGCACATGTCGACCGTGGCCCCCACGGCGCGCAGGTCATGCGGGCTGGGGCGGGTCGGCACGACGATCAGTTCGGCGACCGAGATCACGCTCTGGATCGCCATGGTGATGGCGGGCGGGGTATCGATGACGGCCAGCTTGAAGCCCTGCTGGCGCAGCAACTGCAGATCGCTGGCGAGCCGCGCGACCGTGGTCTGCGCGAAAGCGGGGTATTCCGCCTCGCGCTCGTTCCACCAGTCGGCCAGCGAACCTTGCGGATCGATGTCGATCAGCACCACCGGGCCCGCGCCGGCGCGCTGCGCCTGGACGGCGAGATGCCCCGACAACGTGGTCTTTCCGGACCCGCCCTTCTGCGATGCCAAAGCCAGTACGCGCAACGCTTGTCCCCCGATTGCGAAACGAAAATGAGACTCTCCGTTCGTGGAGATCGCAGATCGTTCCTAATTTTGGGTTAACCGCACTTACCCGCCGGTAACGCGATCTGCGGGAGTTTCCCGGACGCGCGGCGTTGGCGCTGGTATCCTGTAAAGGTTTTGCGCATAGTATCGCCTTCGGCTTCCACTTAGGGCGATCCTGACTTGCACACTTTCTTGCGGCTTATGCTGGCCGGCTCGCTGACCGGTGGCCTGATCCTTGCTGCCCCGGCGCTGGCGGACGTGAAGGCCGGGGTCGACGCCTGGTCGGCCGGCGATTTCGACCGCGCGGTGCGCGCATGGCAACCGCTGGCCGACAGCGGCGATGCCGATGCCCAGTTCAACCTGGCGCAGGCCTACAAGATGGGCCGGGGCGTGCCGATGGATCTGGACAAGGCAGAGCAGCTCTATTGCGCGGCAGGGCGGCAGGGGCATGCCCAGGCATCGGACATCTGCGGCCTGCTGCTGTTCCAGCGCGGCGAACGCGCGCAGGCGATGCCGTTCCTTCGCGGTGCCGCCGATCGCGGCGATCCGCGCGCGCAGTACATTCTGGGCGTGGCGCACTTCAACGGCGATATCGTGGAGAAGGACTGGGTGCGCGCTTATGCGCTGGTCAGCCTGGCCCAGCAGGCCGGGCTGCCGCAGGCCACCGGCGCGCTCAAGCAGATGGATGAGCACATCCCCCTTCCCGATCGGCAGAAGGCGGTGCTGCTGAGCCTGCAACTCGCCAGCGCCGCCGATGCGACCCGCGCGCGGGAAACCACCGCCGCCTCGCTCGGCACCGCTCCGGTCAATCCGCCGGCCACCGCCAGACCGGCCGCCGTGGCCGTGGCGGGGCCAACCTCGGTGCCCGTCACCACCACGCCCTCGCCCCGTCCCGCCGCCATCGCCAAGGGGCCAAGCGGCGCGGGCGCGGATTTCACCCGGCCGACCGTCCACGCCGGACTGCCGCCCGCCGCCACCCCCAAGCCGGCACCCGCACCCGCGCCCGCAAAGGTTCCCGCCCCGGCCAAGGCCGTCGTCAAACCACCTGTCGTCGCCGCTACCCCGGCCCGCGCGCCCAGCCCTGCCGGAGCATGGCGCGTCCAGCTTGGCGCGTTCGGGGTCGCCGGCAATGCGCAGGCGTTGTGGAGCAAGATCGGCGGTCGTCCCGAACTGGCCGGTCACCCGCGCCTGCTGGTCCCGGCGGGCAAGCTGACCAAGCTGCAGGCCGGCGGCTTCGCGTCCGAGGCCGATGCTTCGGCCGCCTGCCGCAAGCTCACCGCCGGCGGGTTTACCTGCATCCCCACCCGCGAATGATCGCCGGTGCCTGCCACCCCCGCTGACCACCGGCTCGTTTCGCTCGATCTGGTGCGCGGCGTTGCGGTGCTGGGCATTCTGGCGATCAACATCGCCGGGTTCGCCGGGCCCCGCACCGGCGTCACCTCGCCCTGCCGGCTAGCCGCCCCGGACCCGTGCGAGCAGACCGCCTATGCGGTCGCCTTCGTGCTGTTCGAAGGCAAGATGCGCGCGCTGTTCGCCGCCCTGTTCGGAGCGGGCATCGCGCTGTTCCAGGACAAGGCCCGGCGGCGTGACGGGGTTCATGCCGAAGTCCTGCAGGCGCGCCGGCTGGGCTGGCTGATGGTGCTCGGCCTGACGCATTATTTCGCGCTATGGTGGGGCGATATCCTGTTCGTCTACGGCGCGTGCGGACTAACCGTTCTGGCACTTATTCGCAGCGAAAATGTACCTTTAATCACGTTGGCGATCATGCTGGGATTGACCGGATTTGCCTGGACCCTGGCCAACGACATGCCCGCCGCCTTTGCCGAGGAACTGGTGCGACTGGGCCGCGCCTCCCCCGCCGACGCGGAAACGGTGCGCGGCTGGTACGTCTGGCTGGCCGAGCGCGACGATGCCGAATTGACGCTCTATCGCTCCGGCTTCGACGATATCGCGCTGGCCAAGGCCGCGAACGAGCCGCTGTGGCTGGTGTCCATAGCGGTTTCGAGTTGTACCGAGATCATCCCGCTGATGCTGGGCGGCGTGCTGCTCTATCGAAGCGGGCTGTTCAGCGGGGCATTGCCCCGGCGACGGCTGGTTATGGCCGGCAGTATTGCCTTGCTATTGGGCCTGGCGCTGACGCTGGGCGCGCTGGCCTGGCTGTGGCCCCGGCACTTCCCCTTCATCGCCATGGCCATGCTGCTGGCCGACGGGTTGCTGCCCGCGCATCTGCTGATGGCGTTCGGGTATCTCGCCCTTTTGGTCTCCGTCGCCCCCGCCGCCGCGCGCACCGCGCCGGGGCGCTGGCTGATCGCCGCCGGGCGCATGGCCTTTTCGAACTACATCGCCACCAGCGCGCTCATGACCGCGCTGTTCTATGGCTGGGGCCTTGGCCTGTTCGGCACGATCGGCCCGACGCGGCAGTGGCTGATCGTCGGCGCGACGTGGCTGGTTCTGACGGGCTGGAGCACGCTGTGGTTGCGGCACTTCCGGCGCGGCCCGCTGGAATGGCTGTGGCGCTGCCTGACCGAAGGACGGTGGCTGACCAACCGGATTTCTGCATGATCGCGTGATAATGAGAACGATTCTCATTGCGAATCTCTCGCAACGTCGTATTATGGGGGCAAGAGGAGCCGCCATGTACGTCTGCATCTGCAATGCCATCCGCGAATCCGACCTGCGCGCCGCCGCCCGTTGCTCGCGCGGCAACGCCGAAGCCGTCTACGCCCGCATGGGCCGCGCACCGCAGTGCCGCCAGTGCCTCGATGATGCGCAGGACATCATCGATCAGGAAACGATGGCACTGGAAATGGCGGTTTCCTAGCGCGTTACCCCGACTTGCTTCGAGGGGCCATGAGGTGCCGCCTGCCCGGACGGGGTGGGCGAGAGCGGCGAGAAGAATAGGGGTTCACGCGGGGGCGCAAAGGCGCAGAGATGTCCGGCTTGCGGCAGCGCCGCTATCCTTTTCGGCGGCGCGTTTCCCTCACCGCTGAATCAGGGAGCAAGGCTGCGCCCTCCCGCAACACCTCCGCGCCTCCGCGTGAACCATCTCTCTCACTGCAAACCTCGCAAACCTGCCTCGGCCGGGTTGCCTCGACCCGCCGCACGCCGCATAGTCCGCGTCCAATTCAGGAGTGCGGACCATGCAGGGCGATGCGGTTGTCATCGAATTTCTCAACAAGGCGCTGTTCAACGAGCTGACCGCCATCAACCAGTACTGGCTGCATTACCGCATGCTGGACAACTGGGGCATCAAGAAGCTCGCCGAATACGAACGCCACGAATCGATCGACGAGATGAAGCATGCCGACATGCTCGCCGACCGGATCCTGTTCCTCAACGGCCTGCCCAATTTCCAGGCGCTCGGCCGGCTCAAGATCGGCGAAGGCGTGGAGGAAGTGCTCAAGTGCGACCTTGCGCTGGAGATGGAGGCCATCCCGCTGCTCAAGGAAGCGATCGCGCACTGCGAAACCGTGCGCGATTACATCAGCCGCGAGCTGTTCGAGAAGATCCTCGAAAGCGAGGAAGAGCATGTCGACTGGATCGAAAAGCAGTTCGACATGATCGCCCGCATGGGCATCGAGAACTATTGCCAGTTGCAAAGCAAGGCTGCGGGGGAATAACGCCCAGGCTCACTACGAAACGCTGTTCCACTCAATTTCGTCATTGCGAGCGACCGAAGGTCGCGCGGCAATCCAGGGCAGTTGACGCGGCTCTGGATTGCTTCACCCGCTTCGCAGGTTCGCAAAGACGATGCCGGACGGCTAGTTTACAGCTTCGCCGTAACTTCGAAGATCGCATCCCGCTTATCGGATCGGCGTGAATACATTTTCGTTCCGGCCGCACAAGCGGGTTGCGGCGGCGCAATTCATGCTATGGACGCAGGATGACAGACCGCCGCAAGCCCCGATATTCGGTTGAAGATACCGGCTTCGCCATCCTCCTGATCCTCATCACCTGCGCATTTGCCTGGTTGCTGGCCCCCTATTTTGGGGCGGTGCTGTGGGGTGTGGTCGCGGCGATCATGTTCCAGCCGCTGACCGCGAAACTGACCCGGCGGCTCGATGGCCGGGCCAACCTCGCCACCTCGCTGGTGCTGCTGGGGCTTATCGCGGTGTTCGTGGTGCCCACGATCCTGCTCGGCTTCAACCTCGTCAGCGAGGCGACCGCGCTGTACCAGAAGATATCGACCAACCAGATCGATCCCGGCCGCATGTTCCACCAGATCGAGGCCAGCCTGCCCGGATGGGCGCGGCATGCGATCGATCGCTACGGCCTCAGCGATATCGAGACCCTGCGCCGGCAGTTCGGATCGAGCATTTCCTCCGGCCTCCAGACCGTCGCCGGCCGCCTGCTCTCGGTCGGCCAGGGCGCGCTGAGCTTCGTCGCCGCGCTGGGCGTGATGCTCTACCTCTCGTGGTTCCTGCTGCGCGACGGGGAAAAGTACGGGGCGATGGTGTGCGAAGCGATGCCGCTGCACGCCGAGACCCGCGATTCGCTGGTCGAACACTTCCTGCGCGTGGTGCGCGCGACGATGCGCGGCACCGTGGTCGTCGCCGTGGTCCAGGGCCTGCTGGGCGGCATCCTGTTCTCGGTGCTGGGGATAGAAGGCGCGCTGATCTGGGGCGTGCTGATGGGCTTCTTCTCGCTGCTGCCGGCGGTGGGGACCGGCATCATCTGGGTCCCCGTGGCGATCTACCTGTTCGCCACCGGGGCGATGGTCAAAGGCGGCATCGTCGTGTTCTGCGGCATTTTCGTAATCGGCATGGTCGATAACGTGCTGCGCCCCATCCTCGTCGGCCGAGACACCCGCATGCCCGATTTCGTGGTCCTGATCGCGACGCTGGCGGGGCTGGAACTGTTCGGCCTCAACGGCTTCATCGTCGGCCCGGTCATCGCCGCCCTGTTCATCGCCGCCTGGAACGAACAGCGCGAGCGGCGCGGTGGTGAGAAGCCGCTGCCCACTCCCGCAACTGCGCAAGACAGTGCGGACACGGAAGCGCACCCGTCCTGATACGGCGAATGCGCGTTCGTCACGCTCGCCGGTCTCTAACGGTCGGCCCCTGACCCCGCGCTATTTGCGATCGAACGGGTTCTTCGCGCTGCGCAGGTTGAGGCGGACCGGCACCGCATCGAACCCCAGTTCGCGGCGGATGCTGTTGATCAGGTAGCGCTTGTAGCTTTCCGGCAGCAGATCGAGCCGGGTGCCGAACAGGACAAAGCCCGGCGGGCGGGTCTTGGCCTGGGTGATATAGCGCAGCTTGATCCGCTTGCCCCCCGGCGCCGGCGGCGGGTTGGCGGACAGGGCATCGTCGAACCAGCGGTTGAGCGCGGCGGTCGGCACGCGCTTGCTCCACGCCTCGCGGATCGAGAAGGCGGCGGCGATCATGTCGTCCAGCCCCTTGCCGGTGCGGGCGGAGACGGCCAGCAGCGGCACCCCGCGCACCTGCGCCAGCCCTTCGTCCAGTGCGGAGCGAACGCCGTTGAACAGTTTGCTGGCGTCCTCGGCCACGTCCCACTTGTTGATCGCGATCATGAGCGCCCGGCCTTCTTCCAGCACCTTGGAGGCGATGGTCAGGTCCTGATGCTCCAGCCCGCGCGTCGCATCGAGCAGCAGCACGACGACTTCGGCAAAATCGATCGCGTGGCGCGCATCGGCCACCGCCAGCCGTTCCAGCTTTTCCACCACGTTGGCGCGCTTGCGCATGCCGGCGGTATCGATCAGCCGCACCTCCCGGCCATCGCCGCTTTTCGGATCGGTCCACACCCAGTCGATCGCGATCGAATCGCGGGTAATCCCCGCCTCGGGCCCGGTCAGCAGCCGGTCTTCGCCGAGGATGCGATTGATGAGCGTGGACTTGCCGGCATTCGGCCGTCCGACGATCGCCAGCTTGAGCGGCGCGCGCAGCAGCGCCTCCTCGTCCAGCTCTTCGGCGAACTCGTCTTCCACTGGCTGCAACGGTTCAAGATGAGGCAGCAGCGCCTCGAACAGATCGCCCATGCCCTCGCCATGCTCGGCCGAGATGGCGACCGGATCGCCAAGGCCCAGCCCATAGGCTTCGAGCAGGCCGCTTTCACCGGCGCGCCCCTCCGCCTTGTTCGCCAGCACGATCACCGGAACGGGCGAAGCGCGCAGCCAGTTGGCGATTTCCTCGTCCAGCGGGGTCAGCCCGGCGCGCGCGTCCATCGTGAACAGCGCCACATCGGCAGTGACCAGCGCCGCCTCGGTCTGCTTGCGCATGCGGCCGGGCAGCGTTTCGGCGTCGTCATCCTCCCAACCGGCGGTATCGACGATCTGGAACTTGAGCCCCAGAAGCTCGGCATCGCCGAACCGGCGATCGCGGGTGACCCCAGGCTGATCATCGACCAGCGCCAGTTTCTTGCCCACCAGCCGGTTGAACAGCGTGGACTTGCCGACGTTGGGACGCCCGATGATGATGACCTGCGGAAGCATGATTCCCCGCGCTTGGGGAAATGCGGGCCGTTTGGCAAGCGCCGCGCGCAAGGCGGACCATGCCGGATGTCGGCCGGACCGCCGCGAAATCATGGTAAATCTTTCATTTCCGACGTAATTTTACGCCCAACCAAGGCCAACCGTTAACAACGGTCAAGGGCGCGGATTTCTTCTTGTGCAATCGATTGCTTAACGAACTGCCCGTAGCGTGATTGCCAGTTTCTGTTAACCACACCCCTCATGCCGACGCTAACCCGGACCTGCAAAAACGGTCTGCATGAGGGTTTCCAAGTCATTCATGGCACTGGCTTTCGTCGCGACGATCGCCGCTCCGGCCACCGCCAGCGTACTCGGCGACATGGCTAACGACAGCAATGCCGGCGGCGACGGGCTGACGCGGTTCAGCCAGCCGCGCGGTCCGGCCAAGCTCGAGTGCGTGCCTTATGCGCGGGTCACCTCGGGCATCCAGATATACGGCGATGCCCATACCTGGTGGGGGCAGGCCAAGGGGCGCTACGCGACCGGCCGCATGCCGCGCGTGGGCGCGGTGATGGCGGTCGATCCGCACAACAATTCGCGCCTCGGCCATGTCGCCACTGTCAGCCGGATCATCGATTCGCGCACGATCCTGCTCAGCCACGCCAACTGGTCTTACCCCGGCCAGATCGAACGCAACGTCACCGCGCTCGACGTTTCCGATGCCAATGACTGGAGCGAAGTGCGCATCTGGTACGGCCCGGCGCACAACCTCGGCACCACCCATTGGCCGGTGCGCGGCTTCATCTACAATGCCCGGCCCGGCTCGCTGAAGAACACCGACCTCGCGGTGACGCCGCGCGACATCGGCGGCGACCGCCTCGCCGGCCTCGCCGGTGCCAAACCCGCCGCGCGGGCCGGCAAAGCCGCGCGCGACAAGGGCGATCCGATCGGCAGGATCATCGGCGACCGCTACTGAAGCTTACCCGGAAGGAGCCGGGCTCCCCCCAGTCATCCGGCCCGGCTCCATTCGCCTGCAGCCATGCTCGCGCTTACTTCGCGACCGGCGCGCCTTCGCCCAGATCTTCGTACCATGCCTCTACCGGGCCCGAGAGCTTGAGAGTGAGCGGCTGGCCCTTGCGATCCATCGTCTTGCCGGCCTGAACCCGCACCCAGCCTTCGGAAATGCAGTATTCCTCGACATTGGTGCGCACCGCACCCTTGAAACGGATGCCGACCCCGCGCGCCAGCTTGTCGCCGTCGAAGAACGGGCTCTTCGGATTGATCGCCAGGCGATCGGGCGGCAGGTCCGCACCGGCATTGTCGGAGGCGGCGGGCGTTTCGATGTCGTCAGTCATGGGCGCGGTTTAATCTGCGATGAGCGCTTGTCAATTCGCCGCGATTTGTCTAGGGGCGCGCTTCCGCACTGGTAGCGGGCGCGTAGCTCAGCGGTAGAGCACACCCTTCACACGGGTGGGGTCACAGGTTCAATCCCTGTCGCGCCCACCACTTTTCTGGCTACATTCGAGTGGTTGGAAAAGTGATGCAGTCTTCAGCAACCCCGGCCGGGTCCGCTTAGAGGCGACCAAAGACACATCAAATCGCGATCCGGGCATAGGCCATGCGGTTGGGCCGCTTCCCACTATGCAGCAAACTGCCGTCGTATGGTCATAGGCTGCAGTTTTCTGTAAGGGCCCTCTTCCTCCAGCGAACAACAACGGGACAGAGACAGATTTAATGCGAGGCTTCAAGGAACCGAATTTCAACGAACGGGCTGCCGCAGCAAAAAGCGCCAAGGCCAAGGCTCTGGAAATGCTGAAGAACAAGCCCAAGCCGACCGAGGCACAGCTTGCCGAGCGCGCCGAGGCGCAGCGGCTCAAGGAAGCCGCCCAGGCGGCAAAGCGTGCCGCTATCCAGGCCGCTCGCGAAGCCGAGAAGGCCGCGAAGGAGCAGGCCGAGCGTGAAGCGGCCGAAGCCGCTGCCGCCGCCCGCCCCAAGCTGCCCACCGCCGAAGAACTCAAGGCCGCCCGCGACGCCCGCTACGCCGCCCGCAAAGCCCGCAAGCGCTGAGGTTCAGCACATGCCTGCGCGCCAGGGCCGGGATGCCCTGAGCGCGGCTCTCGATGGAGCTGCCATAGGCTTGGGTGCGGGTACTGGCGCTCTCGCGCAGAAACTGGCCAAGCAGGTAGCCGTTGGCGCCTTGCGCCTGGGCGACATTACCGCTGCTGATCTTCCAGCGGACCCGTCGAAGTCATGCAGCAGCGTCGCCACAGGAGCGGCACAACACCGCGAACTGAGGGTCATCCGGTCGGCGGGACTTGGGCTGGCGGGACTTGGGCTGGCGGGACTTGGGCTGGCGGGACTTGGGCCGCCGGGAAGATCAGCGCCATGGCGTGGGTGATGCGTTCGCGCCCGTCGGCGGCGCATACCACGCCGGCCTGGCGCAGCAGCGCCTCCGCCTTGAGCCATACCGCGAAAGCGGCGGCATGCTCGCGCTGGACGCCGCCCGCCAGCGAAGCGATGTTGCGGCTGAGGCGATAGGTACCCCAGCCGTCGATCTCGCGCAGGTACGTGACCAGCGGCACCAGCGACCTGTCCGAGCGGGCGAGCAGGCTCGTCTCGCAGGTCATCCGCGAATAGCTGACATAGAACCCGCCAACGCTTGATCCCGGCGGGGCCACCAGCGTGGCATCGAGGAACTCGACCCATTCCGGCAAAGTGCGCGGCAGGCTGACCATGCTCGCGGGATCGAACTCGCTCGGCAGGTCCTCGACCAGTGCCTGCCAGATCGCCTCGTTCTTGAAGGTCTTCATGTCCTTGAAGTGATAGGCGATCATCGAAGGAGACACGCTGGCCTGCCGGGCGAGGGTGCGCTGGTTCAGAGCGGCGATGCCTTCGCTGCGGATGATCTCTACCGCGTGGCGCAGCAGCTCTCCGGGCATTTCCGAACGCCCCTGCTCGGAGCGCCGACGCGCTTCATAGGCATTGCCCTGGAGCTGGCGGTTGACTTCGTTCGTCAGCTCTGCCGCCGCGCCCTGGTGGAAGCAGGCACCGCACAGGCTACGAACGGCCTCGCGCATGAGCAACTGGTAGCGCGGTTCGTTGCGCAGCGAATAGACGTAGATCTCCTCCATCATCACGAACTCGGCGACGATCGCGCCGAACCGCGCGGCAAAGCCGAAGGGCGCGAGAATGGCTTCCCAGAAGGCGATCCGGGCCTGATAGCAGTCGCGCAGCAGCGCATGACAGCGCGCATCGTCGCCCGGCCGGATCAACAATTCAGACAGCACGCGCGCCTGTGGCTGCGCCTCGCGCATGTCGACATAGGCGGACAGGAAATCGGAAAAGCCGAGGTGATTGGCGATCAGCCCGTCCATCTCGGCAAGCAGGCTCTGATGCCATTCGGCGTCCTGCCGGGCAGCCAGAGTTGCCGCTTCTACAACAAGATCCGCCTTGCCCTCGAAGTTCTGGAAGATCGCAGCGGTGGAGCAACCGGCTTCGCGAGCGATGCCCCGAACCGAGACCGATTCCAGCCCAGAATGCGCCGCGTTTTCAAACGCCAGGCGCGTCAGGGTGGTTCGTATTGTCGCCGATCGTTTCATCTTCCCCCGCCCTACCAAACGATCCCCTCGCCGTCATCCCGACTCGAACGACGGCGAGGGGCAGTGGCGCGCCACTCGATAAACACGTTTTTCAAAACTACACTAGGACGATTTATAATATCTAATAAAATCATATGATTGTGAGAATTTTAAAATGTCATACGACACAGTCGATCGGCTTGCATCGCGATCGATATCGTGTATTTTCCAGCCATCCGAGCACCCTGCTGCCCGCGCCCGCCAAACACGGGCAGGCCGGTGAAGGGCCAAGCCGGGCAAAACATGGCAGAGGATGGAAAATGGCTAACTTGAGGAACGCATTGCGTGCGGGCGGATCGTTCGGGCTCGCGCTTCTGGCCGGCATGCCAGTGATGGCGACGGCACAGACCCCAGACGCGACCGATGCCGCGTCTTCGTCCGCCGGTGGCGAGATCATCGTCACTGCTCAGCGCAAGTCCGAGACACTGGAAAAGACGCCGGTCGCCGTTTCCGTGGTGTCGAGCAAGGCACTGGCTGAACAGGCTGTCACATCAGAGCGCGACCTGCAGTTCGCTGCGCCGGGCCTGACCGTTCGCGCCTCGCAGAGCGACAACCAGTTGAACTTCTCGTTGCGCGGCCAGACCGTCGATGTCTACACCAGCTCGCTCCCTTCGGTCCTGCCCTATGTCAATGAAGTGCAGGTCGGCGGTGCCGGTTCCACCGCGTTCTACGATCTCCAGTCGGTGCAGGTGCTCAAGGGCCCGCAAGGCACGCTGTTCGGGCGCAACGCCACCGGCGGGGCGGTGCTGTTCACCACCGCCAAGCCGACCGACCAGTTCGAAGGCTATGCGCGGGCCCGTTATGGCCGCTTCGACGACGTGCAACTGGAAGGCGCGATCAACGTCCCGTTGGCTCCCGATGTGGCGCTGTTGCGCGTGGCCGGCGTCTATCGCACACGCGACGGGCTCCAGAAGAACCTCTTCTACGGCAACCGTCTGGGCGAGATCGACCGCCAGGGCGTGCGTGCCAGCCTGACGCTGTTTCCCAACGGCCCGTTCAAGAACGAACTGATGGTCGATTACTACCACGCCGGCGGATCGAGCATGACCCCGGTGGTGTCCTATGTCGTGCCGGTGGCGAACAACGTGCCGGGCAACCCGTTCGTGACCAGCAACGTCTTCTTCCCCGACCTGGCCGCCTTCGCGGACGCGCAGAAGAAGCGCGGGCCGTTCGTGGTGGACGTGGATTCGGTGGGCAAGCACCGCACGAACAAGTGGATCGTCTCCAACATCTCGACGCTCGACCTGGGGGACGATCTCCAGCTCAAGAACGTGTTCGGCTATGTCCATTCGAAGTATTTCGATGCAGGTGACATCGACGGCACCCGTTTCGGCATCGATGGACGCGGTAACGAAGACACCGGCGCTTTCGGCGGCGACGGCAAGATCCGGCAGGTTTCGGAAGAACTGCAACTGCTCGGCAAGGCGCTGGACGGGCGGCTCGATTTCGTGGTCGGCGGATATTATTCCAACTCGCGCGAGCACCTCGTCAACACCAGCTTCATCCTGAACGGGCTGGGCCTGCCCGCCCAGATCAACGCCGGAACGACCACCAGCAAGACCATCGCCGGATACGGGCAGGCCACGCTCGACACCGGGCTTGCCGGCTTCAAGCTGACCGCAGGCCTGCGCTATACCTCGGAAAAGATCGAATTCGTCCGCGACGATGTCGATCAGTATTCGCCGATCGCCAACCCGGCCTGGATACCCTTCTATGCCGACGGCCGCTTCATCGCGCCGCAGCAGGACACGTTCAAGAAGCTGAGCTGGACCTTCGGCCTGCAAAACCAGGTCACCAGCGACCTGCTGCTCTACGCCAATACCCGGCGCAGCTTCCGGTCCGGCGGCTTCAACTTCCACGCCCCGCCGACGCCCGGCTTCGCCAACACCTCGGGCGGCGAATTCCGCCCCGAAGTGGCGACCGACGTGGAAATGGGCGCGAAATATCGCGGCTATGCCGGCGACATGCCGGTGCGCCTGAACCTGGCCGCCTACACGATGTGGATCAAGAACGTGCAGCGCGCCAACTACGTGGCCATATACGACGGCCTGGCGGGCATCACGGTGAACGTGCCCAAGGCGAAGGTGAGCGGCATCGAGGCTGACGGCAACATCCAGCCGGCTCCGTGGCTCTCGATGGGCGGCAACATCAACTACACCGACGCCAAGTTCACCAGCAACCGGGTGGCCGTGCTCGGCACCGGGGGCGGCACCAGCTTCGCCAACTTCGACACCTATCCCGATACGCCCAAATGGTCGGGTGCGGTCTATGCCGACGTCACCGTCCCCGCGAACGAGAACCTTGACGTGAAGCTTCATGGTGACCTTTTCGCGCAGACATCGAACTACTTCAGTTCAACCGGCAAGTCGCTCAACCCGCACACCAGGATCCCCGGCTACGCGCTGGCGAATTTCAGGCTGGGCGTCGAGCAGAAGGACAAGGGCTTTTCGATCGCCGCGCTGGTCAAGAACGCCTTCGACAAGCGCTACTATACCGGCGGTATCGGCTTCGCGAGCCTGTTCGCGCTCAACGTCGTGATACCCGGTGAACCGCGCACCTACATGGTCGAGGTGGGATACAAGTTCTGATAGCCTGCCGTGGCGCGCGATCAAGGCGCGCCACGGCATCTTTTTGTCCGCCCCGGAGCATGCCATGATCATCGCAGACGACTACAAGTTCCATGCCCGCGACCCTGAAGACCGGACCTGGACCGAAACCCTGTTCATCATCTTTTCCGTTCCGGAATGCGCGATCAGCGGCAATATCTATGTGCTCACCCGCCCCAACATGGGCGTGTGCCACAGCTCCATCGAAATCCATCAGGGCATCTGCTTCCACCCCTGGCAGCTTCACCACAACGACAGCCAGATGCACTTGCCTTGCCCCGAGGACTTCTCGAACTTTTCGCTGCCCAACGGCCTGACGTTCCACGCCAGGAATGAGCGGGAACTGGAATACCGGTACGATTCGCTCGATGGCGTCTGTTCGCTGGAGCTGAGCTATTCCGCCGTCTGCGATCCGACCGACACAAACGATCCGGCGCAAGTCCCCCAAGCGGGTGCCAGCAAGGTCGATGGCTACGACGGCTGGAACAACGGCCACCTTGAGGGCAAGGGCCGCGTCACCGGCACGCTGCGGCTGCGCGACAAGACCTATGCGGTCGATTGCATCGAAGGCGTCAACAAGAGCTGGGGCCCGCGCAACGACTGGGGCAACAAGGGCGCGAGCTGGGTCCACGTGGAACTGGGTGAAGGCCTTGGCGCGTTCTTCGTCGTCGGCATCGAATTCGCCGGCCGCGAGGTCACTTATGGGCCGTTCAAGTACGGCTATGTGCTGGTCAACGGCGAGCGCCGCCCGCTGGTGTCGGCGGAACTGACAGCCAAGCGTTCGGACATGCTGGTGACGAGCGCGCTTGCCCGCTTCGAGGACGATCAGGGCCAGGTCTACGAGGCGCGCGGGACGACCGTGGCGGCCGGGCCCTGGTACAACTTCAACCCGTCTTCCGCCGGTTACCAGTGCCTGATGCGCTGGGAGTCCGGGGACCGGGTGGGGCATGCCCACATTGCCGATTTCTTCGGGCAGTATTACCTGTCCCTCAACATGGCCGATGAACTCTACGCCTGAACAAGGACCCAGTCATGTCCGGTGAATATGCCGTTATCCGCGAGGAAGACCGCCTGCGGCCCAGCGAAGCCGTGATCGCGGCGGTCCGCGCCCGCTATCCGACCGAGGCGGAAATCGACGCCGTGCTGTCGCGCAAGATGCAGCGGCGGCATGGGCCGGGCTATACCGGGGTGACGCTGGAAAGGCTTGTCGAGGGCACCCGCGCGCTTATCGAAAACCGCCTGGGCCACCCGATCGTTATCGAGAATGCGCGGTGGCTGTCGGGCGGCGCTTCGAAGTTGCAGATGGTGTTCGAGCTGGGCCGCGACGGGCCGGACAGCGGCGCGCGCGAAACGCTGGTGCTGCGCATGGAGCCGGCCGCGTCGGTGACGGAATCGAGCCGCAGCCGCGAGTTCGAGGTGCTTGCCGCGGTGCAGGGCGTGATCCCGGCGCCGACACCGTACTGGGTCGATGCCGAAGCCGCGTTCCTTCCCTATCCGGGAATGGTCTATGGCTTCATGACCGGTTCGGCCAAGCCGTCCTACGATGCCGGCAAGGTTTCGGGATTGGGCCAGAACTACGGGCCGGACCTGCGCGCCAGGCTGGCACCGCATTTCGTCGGCCTGCTGGCCAAGCTCCACACGATGGAGGTGCCCCCACTGCCCGCCTTCGCCCACTTCGAACGGCCGCAGGTGGGATCGAATGCCTCGATCATCCGGCAAGTGAACGCAATCCGCCGCGTCTGGGAAGAGGATCGGGTTGAGGAAGAGCCGATCCTGGAAATCGTCTACCGCTGGCTGATCGCCAATGCACCGCCGCTCGATCGTGTGTCGATCATCCATGGCGACTACCGGAGCGGCAATTTCCTGTTCGACGAGGCGCTGGGCCGGATCACCGCATGGCTGGACTGGGAAGGGGCGACGCTGGGCGACCGGCACCAGGACCTGACTTACGCTACGATGCCGACGTTCCAGCACTACGACGACGACGGCGTGACCGCGCTGGCGTCCGGGATGATGCCTGCAGCCGATCTGTTCGCGGCTTACGAGGAGGCATCTGGCCTGAAGGTCGATCCGCTGCGCCTGCGCTATTTCAATATCTACAACCGCTACCTCGTCACGGTCCTGACGCTGGCGGCTTCGGCCCGCGCATCGATGGTGCGCGGAACCCATCAGGACGTTCTCGTCAATTTCGTGGTGGGCGTGGGCTACATCGCCTTGTCGGACTTGCGCGATCACTTCGTGGAGGCCACCGCATGAACCGGTCTTTCGATACCCAGCTTCAGGCGGTGCTGCGCGCACTGACCGATGTGGTGGGACCGGCTCTCGCCGGATCCGAAAAGCATGTGGTCGAGCAGTTGCACCTCGCAATCGCCACGCTGTCGTTCGTCAAGACGCGGCTGCCCGACGCCCGCGCGTTCCATCGCATGGAACTGCGCGCCTACATCGCCATGTGCGAGCGGGCGGCGGGCATCGCGCACGAGGCGCTACCGGGCGATGCGGACGCGCTGACGGCACTGGCGCGGCAGGGAGAAACCGTCCTGGCCGACCCCGAGGCCGACCTTGCCGCCTACGAGACCGCCGACCGCGCCTTGCGCGACAGCCTGACCGCGCTGTCGAACCGGGTGGTGGGCACGCCGTGCCAGCCTGGGCTGGAGCGCCTTATCCTCGACGAGGGCGATGCCATCCTGCGGCAATGCCGCCAGTGGTGCACGCCGTTCGGCTTCGAACTCAAACCCGAAGACTTGCCGCCGCCAGCCTGGTGAAACGCTGATCGCCCACGCCTATTTGCCCCCGCCGGAGTTTTTACCCGTGATTACAGATCAGGACCTGCACTTCCACAACGGCAACTCGCCCGATTTCGATCATGCCGAAACGCTGTTCCTGATCTTTTCGGTGCCCGAGGCACGCATCAGCGGCAATGCCTATGTCCTGTGCCGCCCGAATGCGGGAGTGTGCCTGTCATCTGTCTATGTCCATCAGGGCATGCACGCCAACGCATGGACGGTCGATTACTCGGACGCGCCGATGCACGTGAAGTGCCCCGAAACGATGGCCGACTTCACCTTGTCGAACGGCCTTTCGGTCAAAGGCAGCAACGATGCCCGCGACTATCGCTTCCGCTATGAGGGCCGCGACGGGCTGTGCCGGTTCGACCTGGATTTCAAGGGGCTGATGGCACCTTTCGACCCGCTGGACCCGGCGCAGAACCCGATGCTGGAAGTATTCCAGGGCGATCCGGAGGCATCGACGGGCGCGGGCGATTCATGGACCAAGGGGCACTATGACCTGGTAGGCCGGATCGAGGGCGAACTGGAACTCTACGGCCACCGCTTCGCGGTATCCTGCGTCGACGGGTTGGACCGAAGCTGGGGCCCGCGCGCGGAATGGAACTCGGCCCCGGTTTCATGGATGCACATCACGTTCGGCGACGATCTGGCGTTCCACCTTGTGGTCACCCTGGATGTGGTCAACGGCCAGCCCGTCTACACCACGTTCCGCTTTGGCTACGCGCTCGTCAACGGCGAGGTGAGCGCCATCGTGGCTGCCGAGATCGACGCCGAAAGCGTGGGCATGCTGGGCATGCACCGTGTGGTGCGGCTGACCGACGCAGCCGGGCGCTCCTGGGAAATGACCGGCGGTGCGATCGCCGCCGCGCCCTGGCACACTGCCTATACCAGCTTCATCTCGTTCCAGAGCCTCTACCGCTGGACGATGGGCGAACGCACCGGCTTCAGCAACGTGACCGACGTGATCGGCGTGACGACCCTGTCGCAACGCCTCTCACGGCTGGCACGGCGGTAGATTGGCCTTTGACGCGACCAATCGGAAAAGATCGGCAGTCTTGAAGCTCGGTCATTGGTGACCCCGGCTGTTTTGGGGTCTTCCTCGTCGCGGAGAAACTCGACCGGCTGATCCTCATCAACGCTTCGGCAGCGCGAAGGCCAGCAGCGCCGCGCCGCCCGCCTCGCCCAGCCCGTGCGACCCACCTGCGGCCACCACCAGGAACTGGCGGCCGCTGCGGGGCGAGACGTAGGTCATCGGTGTCGCGAAGCCGCTCCACGGCAGGCGCTTGCTCCACAACAGCGCTCCGGTCCGGGTATCGAACGCGCGCAGGATACGGTCCTGGGTGGCGGCAATGAAAGTCACCCCGCCGCGCGTCGTGACCGAACCGCCCGATGTCGGCGTTCCCATCGTGATCGGCACCAGGATGGGGATGCCGAAGGCACTCTTGCCCGCCATGCCGAGGGGACGCGACCAGACAAGCTTGCCGGTCTTCAGATCGACGGCGCTGAGCCGTCCGAACGGCGGCTCCTGACACGGCATCCCGATCGGTGATTTGAATGCCTCGGTATAGCTTGCATAAGGCGTGCCGGCCTGCGCCGCAGGGCCCCAAAGGTCTCCGCCTTCGGTGCCCGAAGCGGGACGCAGGCCATCGGCGTCCGCTTCGGCGCGCGTGAACATCCAACTGATGTTGGCGATCGTCGTCGAGTTGACCAGCAACACGTTATGATCGAGGTCCACCGAAGCGCCGCCCCAGTCCATCCCGCCGCCAAAGCCCGGGAGCGAAATCCATGGCGTCAGTCCCGGCGGGGTCATCATGCCGTCATACCGCGCACCTCGGAAGCGGATGCGGCAATAGAGCTGATCGAGCGGGGTGATCCCCCACATGTCCCTCTCGCGCAGGACCGGGCCGCGAAATGATGGCAGGCCGATGGGAAAGGGCTGGGTCCGGGCAAGATGCTCCTCCGACACGCCGCCATGCTGCGGGACTGCCCGCTCCACGACATCACGGAGCGGCCTGCCGGTCAGTCGATCGAGCACGAAGACTTCACCGGTCTTGGTCGGCTGCACCAACGCGTGGACAATGCGGCCACCTGCCTGCGGCAGGTCCAGCAAGGTCGGCTGAGCGGCGACATCATAGTCCCACAGGTCGTGCCGGACGGTCTGGAAGGACCACCGCAACCGCCCGGTCGCCGCATCGAGCGCCACCACCGAGCTGCCGAACTTCTCATCGACCGGACGACGCATGCCGCCGAAAAAGTCGGGCGTCGAATTGCCGATTGGCAGATAGACCAGTCCCAGCTTTTCATCCGCACTTATCGGGCCCCAACTGTTGGGGGTGGCCGGCGTGTAGGTTTTGCCCGCTGCCGGTCTGCCGGGAACATCGGGAGCGCCCATGTCCCACGCCCACGCCAGTTTTCCGGTCACCGCGTCGAAGGCGCGGATCACGCCGGAAGGCTCGCCCCAGAACTGACCGTCAAGCACCATGCCGCCGAGCACGACCTTGCCCTGCACGATCGCCGGCGCGGACGTCGGGTAGTAATAATGCGCCGGTGCCGGGCTCATGCCGTCGAGCAGATCGACCCGACCCGCACTGCCGAAGCCCGCGCAAAGCTTGCCGGTCCGCGCATCGAGGGCAACAAGCTGGGCGTTTCCGGTGTTGGTGAGGATCCGCTCGGCACAGGGACCGTCGCCACCGGGCACCCGGTAATAGGCGACACCCCGGCAGGTGCGCCCCTCGCCTCCGGCGGCCGCCATCCGCCAGCGCACCGCGCCGGTCTCGGCATCGATCGCGAACACGTCGTTGACGCCGTTGCAGGCATAGAGCGTGTCGCCGATCATGATCGGGGTCACCTCGAGCCCTTGTTCCCGGCTGAGATCGTTAGTGTCGATGGGCGTGCGCCAGGCGAGTTGCAGGTCGGACACGTTGGCAGCCGTGATCTGCGCGACCGGGCTGAACCGCGTCCCCGCCAGATCGTTGCCGTACTGCTGCCAGTCGCTGCGGCCCGGCCCAGTAGCGGGCTTCACGGCGGCCGGATAGGCTGATGCGACGCCGGCCTGCGTGATCGGGTCGACGGGATCGGGATCGGCCGCATGCAGACCCGCTCCCACGACGAAGGCGACGGCACAGGCGGCCAGGAAAGTCCCCGCCGTCATCCACCGGGCCAGGCGCGGAACAACGGTGGCCTCCGGCTGAAGGCTGCGCACGAACCACGGCGTCAGCATCCAACTGCCCACCACCAGCCAGGCGACCATCCGCGGCATGATCGACCAGCCGGCATATCCCGCTTCCCAGATCGTCCACACCAGCGTCGCGACGACGATGGCGGCATAGACCCACCGCCCCTCGCGCCGCGCCCGCCATATCAGCACCGCGGACCACGCCAGCGCCGCGCCGGCCAGAAGGTAATAGGCAGAGCCGCCCAAGCTGGCGAGCCAGCCGCCGCCGATGACGAGGATCAGCGCCAGCAACGCCAGAAACGCGGCATAGATGCGGCGTTGAACCTTCCCTGTGGATCGACCTGGCGACACCCGCCTACCCCTTTCGCAAACCCCGGATCGTCAGAAAGTCGCTGCCTTGCTCATGTGCTTCGAGCAGATCGCGTCAACGGTAATCAACCGACCATTTGTCGATCTGCAGGCGACCGAAACCGCCGAACGGCTCCACGCCGATAGCGACGCCGGTGTACCATTCGCGGCCGGAAACGACTTTCTGCTGCTTCAGCCACTTCAGGGCCGCCAGCATGTCGATGCGACCGCTGCGCACATCGGCACCATCTTTCGCCAGGAACATCACGAATTTCTCATCCCTGACCACGAGCCAGTGACGCCCCTCTCCATCAGTATAGCTGCCGATCGGCTTTCCCTTTTCGGCATATCCGCGCGCCTTGTCGGGGATGTGGAGGAACCAGCCGATCTCCAGCAGCTTGGACTCCGGTTCTTCCGGATCGCTGCGCAGATAGAACTCCGTCAGCACATCTGCAGTGCCCGCCCGGGTCTGCCGGGACCAGGCAAAGGTCTGCGATAGAACCTTGATGTCATCGACCCGACGCGCGGGAACCGGCGCTTCGGCTGCCGCCCCGTCATAGTTGCCATGCTCGATGCCCATGTACCCCCAGACGCCGGCGACGCCGCCGCGCGGAGAGAATGGCGGCCAGGAAAACTGGAAGCCGGTGTTGTTCGGAAAATGCACAAGATCGATGCGGACCTTGTCCGCATGGGGTGCCCAGAAGCGCATGATCCCCTGTTCCCCGCCCCACGGCACCGCGAAAGCCAGGTATTCGCCGCGTGAGAAGTTGTTGCGATCGCCCACCGACATGCGGGGATCGTTACCTTCGTATGTCATCCAGAATGCGAGAACACCCACCCCCAGCAATACGAACAGAACCAAGCCAACCAATGCCGTGCGAATGAAATGCAAGAGTGCCACCCCGAGGTTGTGCAATTGGAGACGAGTGGCCTGAAAATAGCGAAAAGGGCTGCGCTGTCCACCCGGCGGCGATTCAGCAGCGGGACGACCTGGGTCCACCCCGCAAGGCCACGGCAGCAAGCTGCCGAGCCTTGCGGTAGGGGCAGCGAAGCTTGAGCCGAAGCCCTTGCCGCTGCGACGTGGCCCGCTCGTCTACTGTTCCGCCGGATGCATGGCCTTGATCTTGTCCGCCAGCGTGCGGCCATCGCCGTTGTTGTGGATGCGACCCTTTGCGACGTCATCCCAGGTGATCAGCGGATAGAGATTGTGCTTCTTGGCCTGCTCTTCGAACAAGGCGCGCAGTTCCGCCACCTTTTCCGGGTACTTCTTCGCCAGATCGACGCGTTCGGTGTAATCAGTGTTCAGATCGTAGAGCTGCCAGGCGTTCTCGTCGAACGCCACCTTGCTGCCGGGGCTGCCGGTGATGAGGCCGTTCGGATAGGGCAGCGAAGCCTTCCAGCCGTCGCGATAGATCGCACGCGAGCCGAAGATGTAGTAATACTGCTCGCGGTGGCGCGATGCTGCGGCCGCGTCGGTGATCGAATAGGCGAGCGAAGTGCCCTCGATCGGCTGCTGGGCAATGCCGCGAATGGCTTCGGGCGCCTTGATCCCGGTCAGCTCCAGCGTGGTCGGCAGGATATCAATAACGTGTCCGTATTGGGACCGCACGCTACCGTCGCCCTTGATCCCGTTCGCCCACGAAAGGATGAGCGGGTTGCGCGTGCCGCCTTCGGCATTGGCATCCGATTTCCAGTGGCGGAACGGGGTGTTGGCGGCCTGCGCCCAGCCGAGCGGGTAATTGCCCTCGGTCGCCGCAGCGGTGCCGATCTGGTCCAGCTTGCCTAGGTTGTACTTCAGTGTCTCGGCATCGCTCAGCGGCTTCGACATGATCGAGCGATCGACATCGCCTTCGGGCGTGCCCTCCTTCGAAGCGCCGTTATCGCCCACAATCACCACGAACAGCGTGTTGTCGTACTGCTTGATGTCCTTGAGGTGCTGGACGATCCGGCCGATCTCGTGATCGGTGTAGGTCAGATAGCCGGCGTAGACTTCCATGAACCGGGCATAGAGCTTGCGCTGTTCGGGCGACAGCTTGGCCCATGCCGGCACGCTGGCATCACGATCCGGCAGGATGGCCGTGGCGGGGATGATGCCTTCGCTTTTCTGCCGGTCGAATACCTGCTGGCGATAAACATCCCAGCCTGCATCGAAGCGGCCCTTGTACTTGTCGCTCCACTCGGCCGCTACCTGGTGCGGCGCGTGGGTGGCACCGGGCGCGTAGTAGAGGAAGAACGGCTTGGTGGGGGCGGCCTTCTTCTGGCGATCGATATAGGTGATCGCCTTGTCGGTGATCTGCTCGCTCAGGTGCCGGCCATCAGGCTTTACGTGCGCCTGATCCTCGACCAGGTCGGGCTTGTACTGGTCGGTCTGCGAACCCAGGAAGCCGAAGAAATGGTCGAAACCCTTGCCGGTCGGCCAACGGTCGAACGGGCCGGCGTCGGTGGCGTCTTCGTCCGGGGTCACGCCGTACTTGCCGACAGCAAAAGTGTTGTAGCCGTTGTCGCGCAGGACTTCGGCGATCGTCCCGTCCTCCGATGGCAGACGGCCGTCCCAACCCGGAAAGCCGGCGGACAGGACCGTGTGCGAAAAGCCTGAGACGTGGACCGATGCCGAATCGCGGCCGGTCAACAGCGCGGCGCGGGTGGGAGCGCAGATCGCGGTGGTGTGGAAGTTGGTGTAGCGCAGGCCCTGATCGGCAAGCGCTTCGAGCACGGGCGTATCGATCCCCCCGCCGAACGCGCTGGCGGCACCGAAGCCGACGTCATCGAGCAGGATCCACACGATGTTCGGCGCGTTCTTGGGTGCCTGGACCGGGGCTGGCCACCATTCCTTGGATTCGGCCAGGGTCCGGCCGATCTTGCCCTGATAGGCGGGCTCTTGCGGAGCTTGCGCGGCGACGGGAAAGGATGCCGCCGTGGCAAGGGCGGTCATCGAAAGCAACAGGTTACGTCTCACGGGAAATCCCCCAGGATAAGTGCACCGGACGAAGCCGACGCGCTTGCGGCCCGCCCATGCGGGCGGGTTCGGGCGCGGCCGCATGGCCGGATGATGAAAGATGAGAACCCGGGCGCGGTCGCCTTGGGATGTCCGCAGCCGCGCGATGTTTGCGTGGGCTGGAGCCAGGAGGCTCGACAAAACTCAACTACATCGATAGAGAATATGCTGTCAAGCGGTCCGACCTGTCCTCACGAGGTCCGCGCATCACACGCCCCCCGCACGTTCACGAATGAGGACCACGATGCCTTCGCCCGATCAGGCCGCCGCCCTGCCGTTTCATCTCATGGCCAAGCCCAGCGGCCCCGCCTGCAATCTAGACTGCGCCTATTGCTTCTATCTCGACAAGGAAGCGCTGTTTGATCGCAAGCAGACCCGCCGGATGTCCCCCGAAGTGCTGGAGGCCTATGTTCGCCAGACGATCGCCGCCACTCCTGCCGGCGCGCCGGTACAGTTTACCTGGCAGGGGGGCGAACCGACACTGCTGGGGCTCGACTTCTATGCCCGGGCGGTCGATCTGCAAAAACGTCATGGCGCGGGTCGAACCATCGAGAACAGCTTCCAGACCAACGGTACGCTGATCGATGACGATTGGGCCCGTTTCCTTGCCGACCATCGCTTTCTTGTCGGGTTGAGCCTCGACGGTCCCGCCTTCGTCCATGACCGCTATCGCCGCTATGCCAACGGCAACCCCTCGCACGCGCTGGTCATGCGGGCGCTCGAACGGCTGCAGCGGCATGGCGTGGAAACCAACGCGCTTGCCTGCGTCGATGCCCATAGCGCCCACCACGCGCTCGAGGTCTATCGCTTCCTCAAGGCTGCAGGGCTGCAGTTCATCCAGTTCACCCCCGTCGTCGAACGCCTCGCCGGGGCGGGGGACAAGGCGCGCGGTTTCGAGCTCAACGGCCCCGGCCGCGATGCCGATGCGGCGCTGGCCGAGTTCTCGGTGGCACCGCGCGATTGGGGCGTGTTCCTGGCTACCGTCTTCGAGGAGTGGCGCAGAAACGATATCGGCCGGGTGTTCGTGATGAACTTTGAATGGACGCTCGCCGCGTTCATGGGCGCGCCGGGCGTCGTCTGCCACCACCAGCCCGAATGCGGCCGGGCCCTGATCGCCGAGCATGACGGCAGCGTCTTCAACTGCGATCACTTCGCTTATCCCGAATACAAGCTGGGCAACCTTGTGAACGATTCGCTGGCATCGATGGTCGATTCGACCGCGGCGCGTGAGTTCGGCAAGGCCAAGTCCACCACGCTCCCCGCGCAATGCCGTCGCTGCCCATGGCTCAAGGGCTGCTGGGGCGGCTGCCCCAAGCACCGTTTCACGCAGAGCGAGGATGGCGAAGCCGGCCTCAATTATCTCTGCGCAGGCTATACGCATTATCTCGGCTCGGTGACGCCGTGGATCGCGGCGCTCGCGACAGCGATCCGCGATGGCCGCGATCCGGCCGTAGTCTCGACGATGCGCGCGCCGCAATAGCCCGGCTGACGGGTCGGAAAGGAAACCTATTCTTGACGAACGAATTTCAACTAAATAAGTAGACATTATCCCAAGCGGGAGCGGCGTCCAGGTCGCCCCGCGAGTTTCAAGGGTTCCTGGACCGCGGCATTTGACCGGGAAGCAGCTTGCTCCGCGTAAACAACCGCTAAAGCGCGCGATGCTGGGGCGACAGCGCCAGGCCTCGTGTTCCCCTCAACAACAGAGGTGACATGATGCGAATGACCATGACGCGCCGCTGAGCGCATTTGCCGGACCGGGTGGTCAGCCTTCCTGGATGGAGGCGCGATCAACGCCCGGCCGACCCACCACACCGAAACCCCGCCTGCCGTCCGCGCGCAGCGGGATCGCCATGCCAGCCTAGTCTGCGGGACCGCCCGCAGGACCGGTCCACGCGCGGCTGCCGCAGGTCATCGCGCCCGATTGGGTCAGCGAGGGACGCCCCGCGTCTCCCGTTGCCACGGCACCGCGCCGGGCCCGGCAAGGCACACAACCACAAGGTTCCAGGGATCAAACAATGAAGACCGCTTTCAAACCCGTTTCCGTCGCCCTTCACGCTTCGGCCAGCGCGATCGCGCTGCTGGCAGGCGCACCCGCCTTCGCGCAGGACATTGCTGCATCCTCGGCATCCGTCAGCGTCGCACCCGACGCCGAGGAAAGCTCGGAGTCGATCGTGGTCACCGGTTCGCGCCGCCGCGATGAGAATGTCCAGGACATTCCGCTGGCGGTATCCGTGGTCAGCGCCGATTCGCTCGAAAAGCGCGGCGATTTCACTCTGGGCCAGATCCAGCAGCAGGTCCCCAGCCTGCAGGTGTTCAGCTTCAACCCGCGCAACACCAACATCAACATCCGTGGCCTTGGCTCCAACGTCGCCCTCACCAACGATGGTCTGGAGAACGGCGTCGGGTTCTACATCGACAACGTCTATTACGGCCGCGTCGGCCTGTCGCAGTTCGACCTCGTCGATCTGGACAGCATCGAGGTCCTGCGCGGACCGCAAGGCACGCTGTTCGGCAAAAACACGACGTCGGGCGTCATCAACATCACCAGCCGCAAGCCCAGCTTCGACCCCGAATTCTCCGCCGAAACGAGCATCGGCAGCTACGGGTTCCACCAGATCCGCGCTTCGGCCAGCACCGGGATCGTGCCGGATCTGCTGGCGGTGCGCCTGTCCGCCGCGTTGAGTGAGAACGACGGGTTCACCGTCAACAAGACCACCGGCACGCGCGCGCAGGACTATCTCAACAAGTCGGTCCGCGGCCAGTTGCTGTTCACGCCCAACAGCGACGTTTCGATCCGGATCATCGGCGACTACTCCCGCCAGAAGCAGCATAACGTGATGAACCTGTTCGTCGCCAACCACACCACTTACGCGGACGGCGTCACCATCCCGGGCAGCTTCGCGATCCGCGCCGCGCACTTTCCAGGATATACTCTGCCCGATTTCAACGCCTTCGACCGCGTGGGCGAAGCGAACAGCCACTATCAGGCCAACATGGCGGGCTATGGCGTTTCGGGCCAGCTCGACTGGGATCTGGGCAGCGCCGCGCTGACCGCGATCAGCGCCTATCGCTGGTGGGACTGGGATCCCGCCAACGACGGCGACAGCACATCGCTGCCGGTGGTCGTGAAAGCCCAGCAAGCCAATCGCCAGCGCCAGTTCAGCCAGGAAATCCGCCTCGCCTCCAAGGGCAACCGCACGTTCGATTACGTGGTAGGTGCCTATTACTTCTGGCAGACCGTGCGCGGTTATGGTGCAACCGGTTACGGTTCGGCCGCACCGACCTGGTTCCTCGCTGCATCGACCCCGGTGACCAACGCTGCTCTCAACGGGTATGAGGTCAACTCCTACTCCGAGCCGCAGACCAAGACGGTCGCCGCCTTCGGCCAGACCGACTGGCACATCACCCCAAGCCTGACCCTGACCGCCGGCATGCGCTTCACCCACGAGGAAAAGAAGGGCAGCTTTGAACAATGGGTGGCCGGAGCGGCCGATATTTCCGGTTTTTCGGCCGAAACCCAAGCGGCGATCCTCGGCACTCGGGCCAATTTCAACAAGGTCGTGCCGCGATACGAGACCAGCTTCAGGGACAACAGCCTGTCGGGCCTCCTCTCGCTGGCATGGAAGGTGGGTCCGGACGCGCTGATCTATGGCACTTACGCGCGCGGCAACAAGTCGGGCGGTCTCAACCTGACGCAGCTTCCCGCCAGCATCACCGATCCGACGGTTCGCCCGGAAAAGGTGGATTCGTTCGAACTCGGCCTCAAGAGCCAGTTCCTCGATCGCCGCGCCACCTTCAACGCTGCAGCATTCTGGACCGAAATCAGCGACTATCAGACCGCGATCACGGACGTGGACCCGGCGAACACTGCGGTCGTGCGCCAGTATATTGCCAATATCCCCAAGGTGCGCTCGCGCGGGGTGGAGGGAGACTTCCGTTTCGCACCCAGCGACGCCTTCTCGGTCTACGCCTCGGCCAGCTACACCGACGCGAAATACGTGACGTACACCAATGCCCCGGTGGCTCCGGAACTGCACGGCATCCTCGCCAACAACCTGTCCGGCGAGCAACTGCCCGGCGTGCCCAAGTTCGCCTATAGCCTTGGCGCGGACGCCAGCGCGCCGCTGGTCAACCTCGGCGGCAAGGAGGTGGGTGTCTATGCCCACGCCGACTGGTCGTGGCGCGGCCACTTCAACACCTCGTCCAGCAACTCGGCCTGGGCCGAAGTCGCGAGCTTCGGCCTGCTCAACGCGCGCGTCGGCCTGAAGACCGACGACGGGCTGTGGGACGTCTCGCTCTGGGCCAAAAATCTGCTCGACAAGGACTATTTCCTCTCGCTGTCGGCTGCCGCGACGGGCGTCGTGACCGGGCAGGTGGGCGAGCCGCGCACCATCGGCGCCACTTTGCGCACCAAGTTCTGAACCCGCTTCCGCACCTCCCTCCAGGAGCACGAACATGCTGCACGATCCCCGGACGATGTATGGAGCGCTGCCGGCGCGCCGGCTGAGCAGTGCCAGGCTGCTGCGCTTCTCCGCCGTGGCCATCCCCGTCATCGCTGCGGCTCAGCCGGTCATGGCCTACGTGCCGGCAATCCTGGCCAAGGACTACCACGTCCCGCTAACCACGCTGGGTCTGGTGTTCCTGGTGGGGCAGGTGCTCAACTCGCTGCTCGACCCGGTGATCGGCGCGCTGAGCGATCGCACCGCCAGCCGGTTCGGGCGTCGGCGGCCGTGGATCGCCGGCGGAGCGGTAGCTTTCCTGTCCGGCGCGACGATGCTGTTCTTCCCGCCCGCCGAGGTGGCGGTGCCGTGGATCGCGACAGGTGCCCTGCTCTACTACGTGGGCGCATCCTCGATCCTCACCGCGCTGCTGGCCTGGTCGGGCGAGATCAGCGAGGATTACAACGAGCGCACCCGCATCGCTTCGACGTTCACTTTGCTGAGCTCGTGTGCGCTGGTGCTCACTTTGCTCCTGCCCGCCGTGGCCGACCAGCTTCGCCCGAACGATGGCCCATTGCGCCTGCACCTTTTCGGCGCGCTGGTCCTTGCCGTCGGCATTCCCGGGTTGCTGCTGACGCTCACATCGGAGCAAGACCGGCCGGCCGTCTCCGCAAGGACGCCGCTCGCCCTGCGCGATGCCTTGCACGCCGTGTTCGGAAACCGCCTGCTGCTGCGCGTGCTCGCGTCCGACACCGCCGTCACCGCCGGCCAGGGCGTGCGCACCGCGCTGCTGCTGTTCGTGGTCACCATATACTTCGGCAAACCCGAGTGGGCTGCCGGCTTCTTCCTGTTCCAGTATTCGTTCGGCATCCTTGCCGGCCCGATCTGGCAGCGGATCGGCACCGCGCTCGGCAAGGGCCGCGCCGCCGTGCTGGCCGAACTGGTGCAGGCCGCGATCAACTTCGGCCTCGTATTCCTGACGCCGGACCGGTTCTGGCTGCTGCTGCTGCTCGCCTTCCTCCAGGGTCTGTCGCAAGGCTCGGGCAACCTGCTGCTGCGCTCGATCGTCGCCGACGTTGCCGATCTGCACCGATCCGCCACCGGCGAGGAGCGCGTGGGCCTGTACTATTCGGTGTTCAGCGTCTCGCAGAAGCTGGGCGGAGCGATCGCGGTGGGCATCGCGCTGCCGCTGGTCGCCGCCTTCGGGTTCGATCCCGCCGCCGCCCGGAACACGCCGGACGCGCTGCAGGCGCTGGTGCTGGTGTTCGGCCTGGGCCCGGCGCTGGCCCACACGCTGGCCGCCATCTGTGTCTTCGGGTTCCCGCTCAACGCCGAACGCCATGCCGAGATCCGGCGGCAACTGCGCGCGCGCGACGACGTCTTCGCCCACGCTTCGGCCACCCCGGCCGAGTGACCGTCCCTCCAGCTCCCACCGCCCACACAGGAGAAATGACCATGAATGCGATTACCACTTACGCCAATGCCCGCGATCCCCACTCCCCGCTGGACATCGTCCCCGTGACCGGCACCATCGGTGCCGAAATCCGCGGCGTCACCCTCTCGGGCGACCTTGATGCCGAGACCGTCCAGGCGATCAAGGATGCGGTGGTACGCCACAAGGTAGTGTTCTTCCGCGACCAGCACGAACTGGACGACGCGCGGCATGAAGGCTTCGCCGGGCTGTTTGGCGATCCGGTGGCGCACCCCACGGTACCGGTCGCCGAAGGATCGCGCTACTTGCTCGAACTCGACAGCAAGGAAGGCTATGCCGCATCGAGCTGGCACACCGATGTAACCTTTGTCGATGCCTACCCGAAAGCGTCGATCCTGCGCGGCATCACCATTCCCGAAGCGGGCGGCGACACGCAGTGGGCAAATGGCGAGACCGCTTACGAAGGCCTGCCGGAATCGCTGCGCCAGCTCGTCAACAACCTGTGGGCGGTGCACACCAACCTCTATGACTATGCCGCAGTGCTGCAGAATGCGCCCAAGGGCGACGGAGCGGAGAAGGAGCGCCAGCTTTTCCAGAAGAACGTGTTCGCCTCGACCGTCTATGAAACCGAGCACCCGGTGGTGCGCGTCCACCCGGTCTCGGGCCAGCGCAGCCTGCTGCTCGGCCACTTCGTCAAGCAGTTCGTCGGCCTTAACCAGGCGGATTCCGCGCGGCTGTTCCAGATCCTGCAGGACCACATCACCCGGCCGGAGAACGTCGTGCGCTGGCGCTGGCGGGCGGGCGACGTGGCGTTCTGGGACAACCAGGCGACCCAGCACCGCGCCGTAGCAGACTTCGGCCTCCAGCGCCGCACCCTGCGCCGCGCGACCGTCAGCGGCGAAGTGCCGGTCGGCATCGACGGCCGCCGCAGCCGCACGGTGCGCAAGGAAAAGGCTACCGAATTCCAGCCGGCCTGAGAGCCGGGGCGCTTCACCACAATCGTCAGGGGCAGCGACCACGTGTCGCTGCCCCTCGTTTTCATAGCCGCATGCGCCTTTACCGGCAGCGAACCTCTTGTTTGTGTTGCCCTCCTTTCTTGGCTAGCCTCGCTCGAGGTCGTCCAGTGGAAATCGAAAATTGAGTCTCAATCTCGCCGCGACTTTTGCGTTGTTGCTGATCCTGCTGTTGTTCAGCGTAGCAGCGTTGGTCGAAGCGCGCAGCGAGCGGTTGCGCAAAGCGCCCCGGATGCGACATGTCGCCTACACGCTGGCGCTCGGCGTTTACTGTTCCAGTTGGACTTTCTACGGTGCCGTGGGGAGCGCGGTTCGTGACGGCTGGTCCTATCTGCCCATCTACCTTGGGCCGATACTGCTGCTGATAGTCGCGCCCCGCTTCCTCAGAAGCCTGTCCCGGGCGGTTGCGGAGGAGCAGGCCGCGACCGTTTCAGACTTTATCGCTGCACGTTTTGGCCATGACGTGATCGTGGCGCGGCTGGTGACCATCATCGCCCTTTTCGGGACCATACCCTACATCGCGCTTCAGTTCCGGTCGATCGGCAGAGCGTTTTCAGCGGTTTCCGGTCAGAACGTGTCGGACACGATGATGGTCGTGGCTGCGGGTCTTCTTGCCGTTTTCTCCATCCTTTTCGCCGCGCGCCGATTTGAGCTGGCCGGTCGAAGCGAAGGCCTGCTGTTTGCGATCGGGGCGGAATCCCTGATCAAGATCGTCGCAATGCTGCTGGTCGCCACGCTCGCGATATCGATGCTGATAACGGCCCCCGACGCGGCGCTCGCGCAAAGTCGGGAAATATTGAGCGCGCGCTTCGCACCCGGCCATCTATCGCTCGATTTTGCGGTGATCTTCCTCATCTCGGTGATGGCGATCGTCGTTCTGCCTCGTCAATTCTACATGGGATTGGTCGAGGCGCAGCAGACCGACGATCTGGTCCGCTCGCGTTTCGGGCTGGCGGCCTACCTGGCTGCGATGGCCATTGTGGTTCTGCCAATCGCGCTGGCCGGATCGGCGTTTCTCTCCGCGGGACAAATGCCGGATCTGTACGTTCTGCAATTGCCGACGAGCGTCGGCCGGACGGCGATTGTAGCGATCGCCCTGATTGGCGGCATCAGCGCCGCCGCATCGATGGTGATTGTCGATTCGTCCGCCTTGGCGACCATGGTGTCCAACGACCTTATTTTTCCGTCGATCTTGCGAAGCAGACAAGCGCTGGCGGACGGGGCGATCGGACGACAAATGCTGCGCGTCCGACGTGCGTCGATCATAGCGATCATTGCGCTTTCGCTGGCCTGGGCGGAACTTGTGTCCGCGCGGGAATCGCTGGCATCCATCGGGCTCGTGGCATTTGCGGCCATGGCGCAATTCACGCCGCATCTGATCTTGGCGGTGGCGCGCCCCGACAGGGACCCTATTCCGGCGCGTGCAAGTCTGGCGATCGGACTGATGCTCTGGGCTTACACGCTTGGCTTGCCGCCGATCCTGCCAACCGCATTGCTTGATTTCCTCGCGACCGGCCCTTTCGACCCGTTACGCCTTTTCGGCATTGGACAGGCGTCGCCTCTGGTTCACGGTGTGGTCTGGAGCCTGGGAGCCAATCTTCTAGCTTTTGCGCTGGTGTCGGCGCGTGGCGTCACAAATGGCCCGCTGTCGCTTCAATTGCGGGCGAATCGCAAGGTCAGCGATCTTGAGGGGCTGCTGCAACTGACCGCAAGCTTTGTGGGCGAGGAGCGTGCCGAACGGGAATTTCCCGCAGTCCGGAACGGGGTGCCTATTGACCGGCGGTCGGCAAAGCGGGCGCAACAGCTCATTGCCGGGATCGTCGGCACGTCGTCAGCGCGATCTTTGGTCGCATCGGCGTTGGCCGATGGTCAGATGAGCCTGCAGGATGTCGCCCGCCTTCTCGACAAAGGTGGCCAGTCCCTCCGTTTCTCTCGCCAGTTGCTTGCCGACACCTTCGAGAATGTCGATGCAGGCATCAGCGTGGTGGATGCGGAACTCAATCTTGTCGCCTGGAACAGCCGCTACGAGGAACTGTTCGATTATCCGCCAGGCATGATCCGCGTCGGCGTGCCCGTCGCCGACCTGATCCGTCACAACGCCGGCCGGGGAGATTTCGGACCCGGCGATGCCGAGCACCATGTCGAGAAGCGGCTCGACCATCTGCGCCGTCGGCTGGCGCACAGCTTCGAGCGACGGCGCAACGACGGGCGCGTCATCAAAACCGTCGGCGGGCCGATGTCGGGCGGTGGCTACGTCATGTCGTTTACGGATATCACGAGCGAGGCCCGCATCCGTGAAGAGCTGCAGCATACCCTCGACGAACTCGAACACCGGGTCGCGGAACGGACCCGAGAGCTGTCCGAAGCCAATCGCAGGCTCGCCAAGGCCGATCGCGAAAAGACCCGGTTCCTGGCGGCCGCCAGCCACGACCTGCTCCAGCCGCTTCATGCCGCGCGGTTGTTCGCGGCAGCGCTGGATCGCGACACGCAGGGCCCGACCCGGCTCCTTGCCCATCGCGTTCAGAGCGCCATTGTCGCCGCGGAGGATCTCCTGCGGGCGCTTCTCGACATTTCCAAGCTGGACGCGGGCGGCGTTAACCCTCGGCCGGAGCCCGTTTCACTGCAAGACTTCCTCGGTGATCTATGTGAAAGTTTCCGGCCGCTTGCCGAAGAGAAGGCGCTCGTTCTTCGGCTGGGGCCATGCCCCGGCGCTGTTCATACCGACCCCGCCCTGCTGCGGTCGGTGATGCAAAATCTGCTGACCAATGCCCTGCGTTACACGCCAACCGGCCGTATCCTGATCGGAGTGCGGGCGCGCGGAAATGAATGGCGGATCGATGTGATCGACACCGGTATCGGGATTCCCGAGGACAGGCTTGGCGCGATCTTCGGTGAGTTTACGCGCATCGGGGAAATCGATGTCGATGGGCTCGGGCTTGGCCTTGCGCTGGTGGAACGCATCACACGCCTGTTGGGAGGCCGCATCGACGTCGTGTCCGCGCCCGGGAAAGGCAGCCGCTTCAGCCTGTCGCTCCCGAAGTTGCACGGATCGGCCCCGGCGAATCCTGCGACTTCGAGGCAGTTCCACGCCAGCGTTCAGCAACCACTGTCCGTGTTGGTGGTGGACAATGATGAGGCGATCGTCGCCGCGACGAGTGCGCTGTTGGAGAAACTCGGCCATCGTCCGGTGCCCGCGCGGACCATAGCCCAGGCGGTCGCGGCGCACGATGGCGTCGATCTTTTGCTGGTCGACTATCAGCTCGACCATGGCGAGGACGGATTGTCGCTGATCGAAGCTGTGCGCCAGCAAGGCTCAACCCGGCCTGCCCTGCTGATCACAGCCGAGAACAGAGAAGACATGCGCGCGCGCGCTGCGCGATTGAACGTGCCGATACTGACTAAACCGGTTGATCCCGAGCGGCTCATGCAGGCGATCGCACAGCTTTCAGTGACGAAGATCGAGACCTAGCGATCGGGCGACAAGGGCCGCCTGCGTCCGGTTGCTCACGTCCAGTTTGCGCATGATGGCGGTCATATGCGCCTTTACGGTCGCTTCGCTGATGTGGAGGCTATAGGCGATCTGCTTGTTGAGCTGGCCATCCAGAACGGCGAGCAGCACCTTCAGTTGCATCGGGGTCAGGTCGGCGACGGCGTTCCGGACGTTGGCCACATCATTATCCTCGCGGGGAGGGACGCGGCTGCGACCATGCAGAGCCCCGGAAATGGCAGCCTCTATCGCCTCGAGCGCACT
Organism: Novosphingobium colocasiae; assembly: GCF_014652555.1. Lineage (GTDB taxonomy): Bacteria > Pseudomonadota > Alphaproteobacteria > Sphingomonadales > Sphingomonadaceae > Novosphingobium > Novosphingobium colocasiae. Next base: position 153,793 of record NZ_BMZA01000005.1, on the reverse strand, counting down.
ATCTTTCGGAAGGAACCCGATGGCACCGAATGCCCGTGCCTCTTCGGCTGCGGCAGCGCCCTCTGCGCTGGACACGACAAGGATCGGCACGTCCGGTTGTTCGGCGTGGAGAAGGGCAATACCCGAATAGCCGACGGCACCCGGCATTTTCAGGTCGAGCAGGATCAGCCGAAGAACGGCGGCGTCACTCGCCGCGCGCGCCGCGGCGGCCAATGTTCCCGCCTCGATGATCCGGGCCTCGGGCAGCACGCGTCCGACGGCTAGAGCAAGCGCCTGCCGGAAGAGCGGGTGGTCATCGGCAATCAGGACGCTTTCGGTCACGCAGTCTCCCGATGCGGTCGGTTTGCCCGAAGATGGTCGACGACGGATGGATCGGCAAGTGTGGAGTTGTCGTCGAGGTCGCTTACGACGAACGCCAAGGCGCCCTGCCCCTTGATTTCAAGCGGTACGCCGACGACCCCAGCTTCGGCGATCATCGGCTCTCCTGACTGTGGATGTGCTTTTGATCCTCCCTAACTCGTAGCGCGCACGATGCGACCTTAGACCAAGGTCGTAGACGTCCGACCATGGTCGCTCTGCCGGAATGGCCATCGTCCTCTCAAGGTGGGCTTCCCGAATCTCGAAATCGGGACGGAAGGAGAGGGGAATGAACAAAGGAGGTAAAGCGCTGCTGGGCGCGCTGCTTGCCGCATCGGCACTGACAGCGCCACAAGCGGCGGTCGCCAAGGCTGCGAACAGCATCGAAGCGCGGCTTGAGCGGCTGGAAGCCGAGATGAAGGGCCTGCGTCGCGATCTGGATGTCAGCAAAATCGAAAACGAAGCGCTCAAGGTTCGAGCCGAACGGGCGGAAACGCGGGCGTTGGCCGCCGAGGCCGAGGCGCAGGAGAATGGCAAGCGACTTGCCGTCGTCGAGGCGCGCCCGGCAGTTCCTCCAGCGCCGAAGCCGCAGGCCGACGGTTTCAAATCCGGTGCGACGACGATCAAGCTTGGCGGTTACGTGAAGTTGCTGGCTGGCACGACGCGGTTCGGTAACGGTGAGTTGGCCACTAATGCGCTTGGCCGCGACTTTTATTTGCCGCAGCAAATTCCCACCGGGACTGCGCCTGCCAGCAGGATCACCGAGTTCACGGCGAAACAGTCGCGCTTCTGGCTGAACTTCGGCACGGATGTGGCCGGTCACGCGGTCAAGGCCTATCTTGAAACGGATTTCCAGACCGCGCCGGGCACGCAAGGGTCGCAGCGGACCACGAACGGCTACAACCTCGCCTTGCGGCGCGCCTATCTGCAGGTCGATCGCTGGACCTTCGGCGAAGACTGGAGCACCTTCCAGTTCACGGGTGCCTTGCCGGAAAGCACCGATTATGTGGGCGGCGCGGAAGGCACGGTGTTCGTTCGCCAGCCTCTGGTCCGTTACAGCGCACCGCTTGGCAAGGGCATGACCCTGCACCTTGGGATCGAAAACCCCGAGAGCGGAACCGCGACATCAGGGTCACCGACACTGATCGAGAATGGCGACGACCATCTGCCCGATTTCACGGCGCGGCTGGTGCATAGCGGCAAGTCTGGTGAGCTGTCGCTTGCCGGCGTTTTCCGACAGATCCGGACGGAAACGGGCGCGGTCTCCGCTGACGCCAGCGGCTATGGTGCCAGCCTGGGCGGAAAGCTGTTTCTCAATTCCGCCAGGACCGGCGATGTCCGCTTCATGCTGACCTATGGCCGCAACATCGGCCGCTATGTCGGGCTGAACTTTGCGCCCGACGCGGTCTATGTGCCGGCAAGCAACACCTTGGCGAACGTCGACGTCCTCGCGGCGATCGGTGCCGTTCGCGTTCCGCTTGCACCGCGCCTTCGCGCCAATCTGATGGGTAGCTACCAGAGCGTCAGTTACGACGGATCCCTTTCGCCAGCGGACATCGCGACGTTCAACAAGTCGGCTTGGAGCGCGGCAGCGAACCTGTTCTATTCTCCCGTCGACAGCGTCGATGTGGGCATCGAATACCGCCACGGTGCGCGCAAACTCGTCAACGGCGCGGATGGCTCGACAGACCGGCTCGAAGCCGCATTCAAATACAGCTTCTGAACACAGGAGGGAGAGGACCAATGGACCTGAACCTGCATGAAACGCCCGAACACTATACGGGCTTACCCAAACACCATCAGGCAACGCACGACGAAAAGCTCATCATCGGCGCGTCATCGCTGGGCACGGTGTTCGAATGGTATGATTTCTATCTTTACGGCCTGCTGACGGCCATCATCGCAGCGAAGTTCCTCACCGGGCTTAACGCGACGACGGCGTACATCATGGCCCTTCTCGTGTTCGCGGCCGGGTTCATCGTCCGCCCGTTCGGGGCGCTGGTGTTCGGTCGCATCGGAGACATGGTCGGTCGCCGCTACACATTCATCATCACCCTGCTGGTGATGGGTCTTTCGACTTTCCTCGTCGGCTGTCTTCCCACCTACGAGACAGCGGGCGTGGCTGCCCCGATCATGCTGGTGACCCTGCGGATGTTCCAGGGCCTGGCCCTGGGCGGCGAATATGGCGGCGCCGCCACCTATGTCGCAGAACACGCGCCCGAGGGAAAACGCGGGTTTTACACAAGCTGGATCCAGATCACCGCCACGGCAGGTCTCGCCATGGCGCTGCTCATTGTGATCCTGGTGCGGTCTCCGGTCACCGGCGTCGGCGAAGAGGCTTTCAAGGAATGGGGATGGCGCGTTCCATACCTCACGTCGGGCGGCTTTCTCGCAGTGGGCCTGTGGCTGCGCCTGAAGCTTCACGAAAGCCCGGTGTTCCAGAAGATGAAGGCGGAGGGCACGTCGTCCAAGCGTCCGCTGACCGAGGCCTTCGGAGAATGGAAGAACCTGAAAATCGTCGTGATCGCCTTTTTTGGCGCCATCGCCGGCCAGGCGGTCGTCTGGTACACGGGCCAGCTCTACGCGATGTTCTTCCTGGAGAAGATGCTCAAGGTCGACGGCATCACCGCCAACACGCTGATCGCCGTCGCCCTGCTGCTTGGCGCACCGTTCTTCCTGTTCTTCGGCTGGCTGTCCGACAAGATCGGACGCAAGGCGATCATCATGGCGGGTTGCGCATTGGCGACCGTCACATTGTTCCCGGTGTTCCACAGCCTGACGTCGGCAGCCAATCCGGCCCTCGCCAAGGCTCTCGCCCAGGCACCCGTGACGGTGACCGCTGATCCGGCCGAGTGTTCGTCGCAGTTCGACCCCGTCGGCAAGAACCCGTTTGACACGACCAGTTGCGACATCGTGAAAAATGCCCTCGCCAAGGCGGCTGTAAACTACACGAATGTTGACACCCCGGCGGGCACCATCGCCTCGATCAAGGTGGGCGACGCGACCTTTGTGGCACCTGACCCCGCCAAGGTCAGCGGAGACGCGCGCAAGGCAGCCATTGCGGCCTTCACGGCAAAGGTCATCGGCGCGCCGGCGGTTGCCGCAGTTCCGGCAAAGGATGGCAAGCCGGCGGTTGAAGCGAAGGCCGCTGTCACCGGTGAGCTGGCCAAGGTCGGCTATCCGGCAAAAGCTGATCCTGACCAGATGAACAAGCCGCTCGTTGTGGCGATCCTGTTCTACCTCGTGCTGCTCGTGACGATGGTCTACGGCCCGATTGCGGCGATGCTTGTCGAACTCTTCCCGAGCCGGATCCGCTACACATCCATGTCGTTGCCCTACCACATCGGCAATGGCTGGCTGGGCGGGCTTCTGCCGGCGATCGGGTTTGCGATGGTCGCGTCCAAGGGTGATATCTACTACGGGTTCTGGTACCCCGTAGTGGTTGCGGCAGCGACACTCGTCATCGGGCTGTTCTTCCTGCCCGAAACCTACAAGCGCAACATCGACGACTAATCGCTCCCCCGGGAAGACGCCGCGCCTTGAGCTTGGTCAAGGCGCGGCGTCGACCACGGACGCACACAGCCGCCGACCCTCGACGGAGTATTCCATGACCACCCGGCTCAGCACCCGATCCGGCGTCGTTCTTGACGTTCACCCCGCCCGCAAGACAGATGAAGCCGCGCTTGCGGCCTTTTTCGATTCCGTAACCGACGAGGATCGTCGCTTCCGCTTCCTGGCCGCGGCCGCGCATGTCAGCCACGAACAATTGGCACCGCTGGTCAGCGCCGATCACTTCCGATCGGAGAGCTATCTTGCCTTCGATGCCGGAAACGGACAGCTTGTCGGGTCCGCATTGCTTGCCTGCGACAAGGCGATGGACACCGGCGAGATCGCCGTTTCAGTGCGACGCGATTACAAAGGCAGGGGCGTCGGCTGGGCGCTGCTGGACTTTCTGGGCAGCAAGGCTCAAGCGCGCGACCTGCGCCGCGTGATCGCCATCGAAAGTCGCCAAAATCACGCCGCCATCGAGCTGGAACGCGAAAAGGGCTTCACGCCTGAATCTTTCGAGGGCGACCCGACCCTCGTGGTCCTTTCCAGGACATTCCGGTAAAAGCTGAGCCCGCAAGCGAGCGAAGCGTATCAACGCGATTGGCGCGAGAGCACTGAAACCCCGGAGCTCTTCCCGCTGCCGCAATGGCATTGCCGACCATCTGATCTTTCCGCCCTCACCCAGCCTCGCCGCTGCAGGAGGGCGGACCTGCTTGTATTTCACATGCCGGGACCAAACACCTAGGTCAGTTTTCTTTTCCTATCCAAACACGGCCCAGCCTTGACCCAAGGCTGGAAAGCCCTTTGACTGGGAAACCGCCGATGTCTGAGTGGAAGTGCCTTTAAGAAGGTGGTGCCGCTTAGGTGACTCGAACACCTGACCCCATCATTACGAATGATGTGCTCTACCGGCTGAGCTAAAGCGGCATATACCCGATATCGCCGTGCCGCCCGATCGGGCTGCAGGACAGGTGGCGGCGTTTAGCCAGCGTCGGGGCGTCGCGCAAGTGGAATTGCATCGTCTGCCCGGATGCCGCGCGGCGGGGCAAAAGCTGGCGGCAACCGCCCGGGGATAGGTTCGGCCACGCGGGCCGGGGCGGTCGCCGCCAGAAGGCTTTGCGAGTATGCACCGCCCCGACGGAGCGCGAAGGAAGGGGTCGTTGTCTTCCCTGCTCCGGGTGCCTGGGCGGGTCCTGGCGGCATCGTGGAGGACACCGCCCGGACAAGTGCGATAGTGGACGCAGCGGCGGCGCCGGGCGGTGGGGCTTGCCACCCCGGACTTGTGAGAATTGCCACCATCCGGCGGGCCCGCCGCCGGTGGCGCGGATCAGGCGCGGCCGAGCCGCGCTTCGCGCGCACGCTGGATCAGCTCGACATCGCCGGCGGCGGCGCGGACCACTTCGGCCAGACGCCCGACATCGAGGATCGAGAGGGTCCGGCCCGCGCTGCGGGTGATGCCCTGCTCGGTCAGATAGCCGAGTTCGCGGGTGACCGCTTCGCGGTGCGTGCCGATGCGGTTGGCCAGTTCGGCGTGAGTGGGCGACGGAGCCAGGGTCGCCGCGTTGTCGTCGATCCCGGCGTCGAGCGCCATGCGCAGCAGTTCGCAGTGCAGGCGGCTGCGCACCGCCAGGGCGTTGAGTTCGAACACCCGCTCGGTCATCGTGCGCACCATCCGCACCAGCCGGAGCGCCAGCCAGCCGGCGCTTTCGGGCGTGGCGAGCGCGGCTTCGCGGAACTGGCGGGCCGGCACCCGCGCCACAGTGGCCTTGCCGACGGTGGTGACGCTGGCCGAGCGCGGCGCACCGTCGAGCGCGGCGAATTCGCCGACGATCGCGCCGACACCGGCATCGGAGAGGATAATCTCGCGGCCGTTGCGTGAGACCAGTTCGACCCGCAAGGTGCCGTCGAGCACGATGAATACATCGTCGGTATCGTCCTGATGCCCGATCAGGGTCTGCCCCGCGCGCAGTTGCACCAGCCGCGCATGCGGGGCCAGCGCCGCGCTCAGCTCCGCCGGCAGCCCCGCCGGCAGCAGCGCCGAAAGCTTCTCGATCCCGCTCATTGGCCGCCTCCCTTGCCCCTGCATTTCCTTTTGGCGGATTTTTCTTTAGGCGCAATCGCCATGGTCGCTTCGGTAGAACCCTTTCACGCCATCGCCATCAGCCGGCTGGCCCACGAAATGGCCGCGACGGGTGCGGCGGTGATCCACATGGAGTTCGGCCAGCCTTCCACCGGCGCGCCGGGCCCGGCGATCGCGGCGGCGCACCGCATTCTCGATGCCGATCCGATGGGATACTGGGAAAACACCGCGCTGATGGAGCGCATCGCCCGCTATTACCGCGATGCTCACGGGGTGACGGTGGCGCGTGATCAGATCATCCTGACCTGCGGGGCCTCGCCCGCGCTGGTGCTGGCGCTGACCAGCCTGTTCGCGCCCGGCGCGCGGGTGGCGCTGGCGCGGCCCGGCTACGTTGCTTATCGCAACACCCTGCGCGCGCTGTACCTGGAGCCGGTGGAGATGGACTGCGGCGCGGAGCAGCGCTTCCAGATCACCGCCGCCGCGCTCGACGCGATCGATCCGCCGCCCGATGGCCTGATCCTCGCCAGCCCGGCCAACCCCACCGGGACGATCATCGCGCCTGAGGAACTGGCCGCCATCGCGGCGGTCTGCCGCCGCAAGGGCATCCGCGTGGTTTCGGACGAGATCTATCACCGGCTGGTCTATGACGGCGAGGCGCAATCGATGCTGCGCCACCTGCCCGATGCGCTGGTGGTGAACAGCTTTTCGAAATTCTACAGCATGGCCGGCTGGCGGCTGGGCTGGCTGGTGCTGCCGCCCGAACTGATCGCCACGGCGCGCGCGCGGATGGGCAACCTGTTCCTCACGCCGCCCTCGCTGGCCCAGCATGCGGGGCTGGTGGCGTTCGATTGCGTCGAGGAACTGGAGGGGCACTTGCGCACCTATGCGCGCAATCGCGAACTGCTGCTCGATGCCCTGCCCCGGCTTGGCCTTGCCCGCATCGCCCCGCCGGACGGTGCGTTCTACATCTGGGCGGACATCGGCCACCTGACGGACGACAGCCTGGATTTCTGCACCCGGCTGCTGCGCGATACCGGAGTGGCGACGGCGCCGGGGATCGACTTCGACCCGGTCAACGGCCACCGCTTCATGCGCTTCAGCTTCGCGGTATCGACCGGCGAGGTGGCAACGGCGATCGAGCGTATGATCCCCTGGTTCGCCGGCCAGAAGCCGGGCTGACCAGACCTTCATGCCTGCCAGTCAGGTTGTAGCAAGTTGGAACGGCGGCATATGTCGGGGAATTTTCCGTGGTTGACCCGGCGTTCGCGCTGGGGTTGATCCGGCGCATCGAAAACACAGGCACAGATATGGCATACCGCGTGACCCCCGGGACCGAACAGGACGACATCGTCGCGCAGTTGCGCGACTTCCTCCACGATTGCGTCAGCAGCGCCCCCGCCGAGGAGGGCGACCGGCTGCGCGAGGCCGGCTTCCTGCTGGCGGGCATGGATGCCGAGCGCAACCGCGACATGCCTGCGCGGGTGGAGGCGCTGCTGCAGTCCGGCGGCGGCGAAAGCGCGGCGCTGGCGCTGATCGGACGCGACAGCCCGTTCATGGTTTCGCGCGGGCCCAACGGCCGCTGCCTTGCCTCGCTGTTCGGCAGCGATGCCGGCGAAGAGATCGTCGCCGAGGGTGCGACGGTGGCACTGGCGCTTTTGGCTGCATTCGCCTCGGCAATGGTCTCCCGCATCGAAAGCGACACGTTCGGCGGGCCTTTCGGCGAAGGTATTGCGCGCGCTTCGGTGCGGTTGCACTGACTATCGGGATCGGCAGTCGATACCGTCACACCCAAACGCCCTCTTCCCGTTCAAACGCCCCTTTCATGTAAAATCGGGAACAGTCGGGTGGTCAGTTCACCAGCGCCGCCTCTATCGCGATGCGGATGGCATCCGAGGTGTGGTTGGCACCCAGCTTGTTGAGCATGTTGGCGCGGTGGATTTCCACGGTGCGCGGGCTGATCGATAGCTTGTCGCCGATCAGCCGGTTGGACAGGCCGCTGGCGACACCGCTCAGCACTTCCTTCTCGCGCCGGGTCAGCCGGTCGATCCGGGCGCGGGCCATCACTTCGCGCAGCTTGGCGCTGCCCACCGTCTCGGCCCGGGCAACGGCGCGGCTGAGTGCGCCGTTCAGTTCATCGGCGGCAATCGGCCAGGCGACGTAATCGATCGCGCCATCAAGGATCGCTTCGACGATGCGTTCGGCCGAGGGGGTTTCGCTGAAGGCGATGATCGGGAACCATTCACCATGATCGGCCATGCATTCGATGAGGTTGCCGACCGCATGGGTATCGTCATGCACAAGCACCACGCCGGAGCGGGGCCACGAGCCGGAAAGTTCAGCGATCGTCTCGAACGGTTCGACGTGGATCTGGACAGCAGACAGCGCGTGGCTGATCGTGGCGCGGCGGCGCATGTCGGCATCGATGAGGATGAGGTTGGTGATGCGTTCCACGGCACGTCTCCCTAACGGATTGTGCCTAGGGGATATTCGCATGCCGCCGTGCTGGCCCGCGGGACCTGTTCCGAATTCGAGGTTTCAACTATGTAATCACCCGCAATCCCATGGTTTTCCACGTATGGAGGAACACCAATTCGGTTGCGGCCGTGGCTGCCTGCTCCCGATCAGGGGCCCTGCAAGGCCCGGCCGATCTCCGCGAAGTCATCCCGCAGCACGGCGATGCGGCGCGAATCGAATTCGATCGCGGCATCGAGGATCGTGCGCCGCGCGGATTCGTAAAGCTGGCGCAGCGCCCCCGCCACGCCCGCTTCGCCCGATACGCCCAGTTGCAGGGCGGTGATCGCGGTCAGCGCGCGCGTCATCGAACGGCTCTTGAGGCTGTTGTCGCCCAGCCCTTCGGCGTGGAGCGCGGTGCCGAGCGCGCTGACCAGATGTTCGTAGCACAAGTGCACCAGATCGGACGGGCTGGCACCTTTGACCCGCGCGTCGAAATCGACACGACGATAGGCTTCGTGGGGAGAGCGCTGGACCAGCATGCTAGTCACCTGAATCTGAAGTTGGCTTCATTGATTTCGTCATCCCGGGCTCGACCCGGGATCCCGCTTTTCTTCCGTCCGGGCGCAAAAAGAAGCGGGCCCCCGGGTCAAAACCGGGGTGACGTAAAGAGACCAACTTCGATTCCATCACACTAGTTGCCCGACTTGTTCCACTGGGCGATCTGGTTCTGCAGCATCGTCAGCGTCGCCTTGGACTGGCCGATGCGGGTTTCGGAAGTGGTGAACTGCGAGGCCAGCCGCGCGCGCAGCTTTTCCTGCTGCGCCGCCAGATCGCTCTGATCGGACGCGTTGCGGGTGAGCGCCTTGGTGTATCGCGCCAGCGATCCGCCGATCGATCCGGTATCGCTGGCGGCGGAAGCCTTGCGATAGATCGCATCGACCGTGGCGAACACGCCGTGCAGGCCGTTCGTGAACATGTCGGCCACGCCCTGCGGATCGCTCGCCAGCGTCGCGGCAAGGCGTGCGCCGTCGAGCGAGAAGCTGCCGTCGCGTTCGGTCTTGAGGCCGAGGTCGGCGAGGGTGCGCGCGGAGCCGGTGGCACCGGGGATGATGACGGTGCCTGCCAGTTGCGACAGTGAGCGTTTGAGAGCGCGGGCCCCGCCGTCGCTTGCCAGATCGCCGCCGATCGCGGTGGCCTTGTTGACCTCGGTCATCACCTCGTTCAGCGCGTCGGTGAAATCCTTCATCGCCCCGGCGATCGAGGTGGCCGGATCGGCGAAGCTCACCGTGGTCGGCGCGCCGATGTTGGTGGCGGCAAGCTGCAGTTTGACGCCGGGAATCGCCTCGGAAACGCTGTTCGAAGCCGCAGTGGCGGCCAGTCCGTCGATCTTGAACGCCGCGTCGCGTGCGGTGGACAGCAACTGGCCGGTGGTCGATGCCGGGGTCCAGGCCAGGTCGGACAAGCCGGGGGCCAGCGGGTCCTCACTCACTTCCACCTGAAACCCGTTGGCCGCGCCCTCCGCGCCCTTCATCACCAATTGCGCGCCGTTCACGGTCTGCGCGACATAGGCGGAGACGCCGGCGTTGGCGGCGTTGATGGCGGTGGCCACATCGGCCAGCGTCGCGCCGCCGGCAATCGGGATCGCCACAGCGGCGTGGCCGGCGTCAGCGGCAAACGTGCCGCCCGATACGGTACCGAACCGCAGCGTCAGTGTTCCCGCGCCCACGGTGCTGGTCGGTGCCGCATAGGCCTGTCCCGCCAGCGTCTGCCCGGCGGCAAGCTGGGTGACTTCCAGCGAGTAGGTCCCGCGCGGGGTCTGCGATCCGGTCAGCGTGGCAGCGGCAACGGCGGAATTGGCGAGTGCCGGAGTGCGCGCGAGATCGCCCGAGCGCACCAGCGTGCCCAGCGAGGTGTCCAGCCCGAGCAGCATCGACTTGATGCTGGAGATAGAGGAAATCTGCGTGCCAAGCTGGTCCGCCTTTTCCGCCAGCCGCTGGTTGCGGACGGAAAACTGCGCGGTTGCCAGTTTGTTGGCAAGGTCCAGCATGTCGATGCCGCTGCCACCGCCCAGCGCGGTCACCAGTGAACTGGTGGCGGTGGGCGAGGTGGCGGGAGATGTGCTGGTGACCATGATTGTCAGAACGGCTCCGGTGATGGTTCGTTAAGCGCTGGCGCGGGTATTTCGATCATGCCATCGATCCCGGATCGGGGCGTCCTTCGGCATCGAAGCGGACCGTCACCGGCACTACGACTTCGGGCCGCGGACGCGGTTCGCCGCGCTTGAGCGAGAGGACGAAGGCGAGGATCGCGGCGACCGCGACATAGTGCTCCTCACGGATCAACTGCTTCTCGCGAACGGTGTAGAAAACCGAGCGGGCAAGCGCCGGGTATTCCAGCACCGGCACCGCCTGCTCGGCGGCGAGTTCGCGGATCGCCAGCGCCTTGTCGCCGCGCCCCTTGGCCACCAGCGTGGGCGCGGGGGCGCGGGCCGGATCATAAGCCAGCGCGACGGAGAAATGGCTGGGGTTCGTGATGACGAAGGTGGCTTCCTTCATCGCCGGGATCAGCCCGCCCATCGCGATTTTGCGCTGACGCTCCTTGATCGCGGCCTTCTTTTCAGGCGCACCCTCGCTCTCCTTGGCCTCGTCACGCACTTCCTGGAGAGTCATCCGCAGGCGCAGGAAGCGGCGGATCAACTGCACCGGCAGGTCGACCAGGGCGATGGCGAACAGCCCGGCCGACAGGAACAGCAGCAGCAGGATCAGCCCGTTCCAGGCATAGCTCACCTCGCCGAACAGATCGCCGCGCCCCAGCCGCGCCAGCGTTTCCAGCCGGCCGCTGCCCCACACCCACGCGATCGTGCCGAGCAGGCCGACCTTGGCGAGGCCCTTGACGATCTCGATCCATCCCGCAGGCCCGAACATGCGCTTCAGGCCGCTGACCGGATTGATCCGCGATGCCTTGGGCGCAAGGTTGCCAGCAATCCAGCGCCCTTCCCCGAACCCGAGCTGCGAAATCAGGCTGGCTGCCATCACCGCCAGTCCCAAGACCAGGATCGGCGGCAGCGCAGCGATCAGGGCGGCAATCAGCAGCCGGCCGGGTTCGAACCGGTCGATCGAAGCGCGATCCCAGGTGAAGCCGGCGCGCAGCAGATCGGCAAGGACGCGCATCAGCCACGGCCCCGCCACCATCATCCACGCCGCGCCCACCAGCATCGCCGCCGCCGTTGCCAGTTCGCGCGAGCGGATGACATCGCCATGCCGCGCCGCCTCGCGCTTGCGCTTGTCGCTGGGCGCGAAGCTCTTTTCGCCTTCCTGTTCGCTCATCGCCGCAACAGCCCTGCCACCGCGTCCAGCGCATCGCCGTTGAGGCGGATCATGATATCGGTCAGCACCGGGGCGGCCACCAGAAGTGCGGCAAGCCCGGCCAGCACCCCCGCCGGCAGGCCCAGCGAAAACAGGTTGAGCGACGGGGCAGAGCGGCTGAGGACGCCGGTCACCATCTGCACTACCAGCAGGACCAGGCAGACCGGCAGCGCGATCGTCGCCCCGGTCACGAACATCATCGCGCCCAGCGCGGCGACCGCGTGGAATTGCCCGGCACCCAGCCAGGTGTGCCCCGGCGGCAGCAGGCGATAGCTTTCCACCACCAGCCTGATCCATTGCAGGTGCCCGCCCATCGCCAGGAAGATCAGGGTCATCAGCACGGTGAAATACTGCCCGATCGCGGGCGAACTGGCCCCGGAGTTGGGATCTACGGAGACCGCCATGTTCATCCCCATCGCGCCGCCGATCACTTCCGCGCCCAGGATCGGCGCGGCGAACGCCATCTGCAGCACGAAGCCGAGCGACAGGCCGACCAGCACCTCGCCCAGCACGCTGAGCAGGCCCGGCACGCTCAACAGCGCCGGCGGGGCGGCCACGCCGGTCCAGCCGCAGACCAGCACCGCCACCGCCCCGGCAACGATCACCCGGGCCTGTGGCGGTACGGTGGGAATGCCGAACAGCGGTGCCGCCACCAGCGCCGCGCCGATCCGCGTCATCACGAAGATCAGCCGCCAGAATTCCGCTTCCAGCGCCCCGAAGCCGAACGATAGCTGGATCACCGCGGTGCCTCGCGCGTGGCCGGGACCGCCGCGATCTGCGCAAATATCTCTTCGGTGAAATCACCCACCAGCGTCAGCATCGAGCCGCCCAGCACCACCAGCATCAGCGCGGTAACCGCCAGCTTGGGCACGAACGTCAGCGTCTGTTCGTTGACCGAGGTGGCCGCCTGGATCACCCCGACGACCAGCCCCACCGCCAGCGACGCGATCAGCACCGGGGCGGCGATCAGCGCGGTGACCCACAGCATCTTGTCCGCCAAAGACAGCAGGGTGGTGACATCATCCATGGCGAACGCTCCCGATCACGTGAAACTTGCCGCCAGCGATCCCATCAGCAGCGACCAGCCATCGACCATCACGAACAGGAGCAGCTTGAACGGCATCGAGACGACCATCGGGCTCATCATCATCATCCCCAGGCTCATCAGCACGGACGAGACGACCAGATCGATGACGAGGAACGGCAGGAACAGCATGAAGCCGATCTGGAACGCGGTCTTCAGTTCGCTGGTGACGAAGGCGGGCAGGAGGATCGAGAACGGCACGTCGGCAGGCGTGGCGAAGCGCGGCGAATGGGCGATATCGGCGAACATCGCCAGATCGCGTTCGCGGGTCTGGCGGATCATGAAGGCGTGGAATTCCACCCCGGCATTGGCGATCGCCTGCTGGGCGTTGATCTGGTCCGCCGAATAGGGCGCGATCGCGGTCTGGTTCACCCGCTCCAGCGTCGGGGCCATGACGAACAGCGACAGGAACAGCGACAGGCCGATCAGCACCTGGTTAGGCGGCGATTGCTGCAGGCCGATCGCCTGGCGCAGGATCGCCAGCACCACCAGGATCCGGGTGAAGCTGGTCATCATCAGGATCAGGCTGGGCAGGATCGTCAACAGCCCCATGATCATGAGCAACTGCAACGACATGCTCATCCCCGGCCCGTCGGTCCCGCCCATCGCCCCAAACGCGCGATCGAGCGCGCCGGGAATGGCGGTCTGGGCATGGGCAGCGGGGGCGATCAGCAGCGCCGCCAGCGCGGCAAGACAGCGCTTCACGGCAGCACCTCCGCCCGGCGCGGCGCTTCGGCCAGCCGGGTCATCCCGCCGCGCGAAACGCCGACGAGTATCTCGCGGTCATGAAAGGCGATCACCGCCAGCCGGTGGCTGGGCGAGAGCATCGTCGTCTCGATCACCCGCGCCGCCCTGGCGCTGCCCCCCGCCAGCGCGCGGTCCTGCATGCGCTTGGCGAACCGCAGGCTGACCCAGGCGAGGCCACCGATCAGCGGCAGCAGGATCGCCAGCTTGAGGATATACCACAGCATCAGCGCGCATCCTCGTCACCCGCCGCGCGCGGCGACAGGCCGGGAATTCCGCCCGGAACCGGCGGCGTATCATCGCCGAGCAGTTCGACGATCCTGAGGCCGAAGCGGCCGTTGTGGGCCACCACTTCCCCGCGCGCGATGGCCTTGCCGTTGACCATCACGTCCAGCAGTTCATCGGTCATGCGATCCAGCACGACGAGGCTTTCGGGGCCCAGCGTCATGATCTCCTTCAGGGTCATCTGGGTACGGCCAAGCTCGACCGTAAGGCGCACGTCGACGTCCTTGAGGAAATCGAAAGCGCGGGGATGGATGCTCATGATCGGGATATCTTTCGTTTGAGTTCGGGCGCGGGGGGATCAGAAGGCGTGGCCGATCTGGATGGCGACACGATCCTCCACCTCGCCCACGGTGCCGGTGGCGACGGTGCGCCCGCCCACCCGCAACGGCACCGCCCGGGCGATGGCGACGGGGATCACATCGCCCGCTGACAGCGCCGCCACCCGCGCGAAATCGAGCCGCATGTCGATCACCACGGCACTGACCGAAAGCGGCAGCGATGCGTAAGGTTCGGCGGCCGGATCAGCAGGCCCGTCCCGCCGCGGGCCCCGGGCTCGATGGCGCGGGACGGTGGCGACGGCGGCAAGGGTGGCAATCGGGAAGGCGATCGTCAGCGACCACGGCGCAGCGCCCTCTTCCTCCACCTCGATCGCCAGTTGCAGCAGGTCCGCGTTCATGGCGAAGGGATCAAGCTGGCGCAGGCTAGTCTCGCGGCGGCACGGGACCACCCGCAGCGGCTGCGCCCCGCCAAGCGCCGTCCCCAGCGCTTCGGCCAGCGTCGCCTCGATCCGGCCGAGCAGCAGTTCGGCGGAAAGCGGAAAGGCATCGGGCAGCGGATCGGGCACCTCGCCCTTGCCGCCGAACGCCCGGTCCACCAGCCGGAATACCGGCGCTGCGGCAAACGTCGCCAGCGCGGGATGACCGTCCGGCCCCAGCGCCAGCAGCGAATGCATCGCCAGCGTGTCAAGTTCGGCCTGAATCGCGCCGAGCGTGGTGTCCATCGGCATCCCGATGCTAACCACCGGCGCGCGCCCGCCCGACAGCCGCGCCAGGCCGGCGGCCAGCGCACGGGTCAGCCGTTCGCCGATCAGGGACAGCGCGGGGACCAGTTCGGCGATGCCGGGGCCCGAACCCAGCAGTTCCTGGCAATGCCGGGCAACCGCGCGCTCGGCTATCAGCGGGTGATCGAGCTTCATCATGTCACTGGACGATGAAGGTGCGGAAGTAGACGGCATCGACGCCGCCGAAGCCTTCCTTTTCCGTCAGCACCTGATTGATCGCGGCGGTCATCCGCTTTTGCAGCCGCTCCTTCCCCTCCACGGTGGACACGTCGTTCTCTGGCGTATCGGCGAGGATGGTGAGAAAGCGCGAACGGATCGCCAGTTCATGCTTCTTGAGCCACAGCAGTACCCGACCGTCGCGGCGGGTGGAGCAGGCGATGCTCATCTGCACCAGCGCCCCGGTGTCCTTGAGGTTCGACGTGAATTCGTCAGCGAAGGTGTAATAGGCGGTGCGGTATTCGTCGCCGCCATCACCCTCCACTTCGGCGAGGCCCGCCCCTTCACCCTCGCCTTCCTTCTTGGCGGCATAGGGGTCTTCCTCGCCCTTGCGGATCAGCTTGGGGCTGTTGTCTTCCTTGGCCTTTGCCTCGCCGCCGCCCATCATCTTCATCGCCGCGAAGCCGCCGCCACCGCCGACCGCCAGCAGCGCCACCGCGCCGCCGATCAGGACCAGCTTGTTGCCGCCTTTCTTCGCCTTGCCCTCTTTGGGCGTCTTGTCGCTCATTACCCGTTATCCCTTCGTCGTAAGATCACGCGTAGATGCCGCCGCGCCGTTCGGCCGCAGCGGCCGATCCGGTGGCGGTCACCGCGCCTTCGCGCGCAGAGGATGCCGGTCCCCCGTCGCGCGCCGATTGCTGGTCGCGGGCGTGCCCGCCGTCCGATTGGTTGCGTGAAGCCCCGCCCTGCCCGCCGCCGCTCTGGGCGACGCCGTCCTGCTGAGACGCGAAGGTGGGGCGTGGATCGTGCTGGGATGGCTGCTGTTGCCGCCCTGTGCCGGTGCTGTTGTCACCCGTATCGGGCGCAGGACCTGCCGCCAGCGCCGCCTGGACGGAACCGGCCAGATCGGCCTGACCACTCGCCAGCGTCACCGACAGGCCGCCGGCATCGTGGCGGAATTGCAGGCCGATGGTGCCAAGTTCTGCATGAACCAGCGAAGTGCGCACGACCTGCGGCGATGCCGCCTCGCGCGCCTCGACCAGACGGCTGACCAGCGTATCGAAATCCTGCGGCGCAGGAGTGCCGCTGGCCGCAGCGGGCGCTGGCGGCAGAGTATCGGGTGCAGACAACAGCCCAACCGCAGCCGCGCCGGTCGCCAGCAGGGGCGCGGGTGCCGGTGAGGCGATGACGGCGGTGGGACGATCGGTGCTGTCGGGCCGGCTTGCCTGTTCGCGCGGCCCGGCCGCAGGGCGCGCGGGCCGGGCCCCGGGTTCGGCCTGCTGCGCGAGAACCACTTCGGCAGGAGCGTAAGCGGAGCCCGTTTCAGACGCTGCGGCGACCGTGATCGGGCCCAGGACCGGCGGGATGACTGCGGGCTGAAGCTGCGAGGAGGCACTGGGTAGCGGCTGGGGCGCGCCGATCACCGGAGCAGCCGCAGCTTGCGGCAAATGGGGACTCACCGCCGTCGGCAGGCCCGGTGCGGGACCGGCTGCGGACGGCGGCAAGTGGGATGACGGCACGATGGCTGCCAGCGCGATCAGCACGCCGGCGGGGTCCATGGCCGTTGCAACGGGAGCTTCGATCGGGGGGAGATCGTCGCCCGGCGCTTGATCGGCACCCGGCAGAATCTTGCCGGGAGCCTTGCCGCCATTGCCGCAGGGATGCGACAGGACGGCCGGGACATGGCTGATCGTGAAATCCGCAAGACCGGGGGCGGACGCTGCCGGCAGCAGGCCGATCCCGTCGAGAATTGCCGAAAAACCCTGGATTTCCTCGCCGGCGATCCGGACGCCGGACGTGCCGATGGGCAACACGTTCAGAGCCTGGGCAGGCGGTTGGGCGGAAATCTGGGTCATGCCGTGCGGGTCCTCGAAGCAACCATGCACGGTGCTATTCAAGACCCGTGCCAGACGGCTTGCGTGAG
Source organism: Novosphingobium colocasiae (assembly GCF_014652555.1). GTDB lineage: Bacteria > Pseudomonadota > Alphaproteobacteria > Sphingomonadales > Sphingomonadaceae > Novosphingobium > Novosphingobium colocasiae. Next base: position 136,735 of record NZ_BMZA01000005.1, on the reverse strand, counting down.
CCCAGAACCGGAGCTTGCGCCGATTTTCCGATCATCCGCTCCTGCAATGCAGCGCGCTCTTCGGTGGCGGCCCGGCGACGCTCGGCTTCGGCCAGGAGGCGCAGCTTGGCATCGGCAATGGCGCGGGCGCGGGCGGCATCGCCCTGCGTCGTCTGGCTGAGCGTGTTGAGACCGTGGACGAAGCTGCCAAGCTGGCGCAGCGACGCACCATCCTGCACTTCGCGGCGCGCGGCATAGTGCGAAGCCATCGCCCCGGTCCGGTCGGACAGCGCCTGAAGCTGGGCCAGCGTCCCTTCCGCCGCCGCCGCCTCGCGCGCGGCGTTCTGCTTGGCCAGCGCGCGCACTTTTTCCAGCCGCCGCAAGCGGACAAGGCGGGCGCATTCGGCCTTCATCGCGGCAGTTTCACGCGAGGAGCTGCGTCAGCTCTGCAGCGCTTTCGGCAAGATCGACCACTTCGTCGGCCGGCTGCCCCAGAAAGCCGCTCAGCGCATCGTGCATGGCAATGGCGCGATCGAGCTGCGGGTCGGCTCCGGCGCGGTACGCCCCCATCAGCACCAGATCGCGGTTGGTCTCGTAACTGGCGATCAGCGCCCGGAAAGCGCGGGCACAGCGCTGGTGTTCCGCCCCGACGATATCGTTCATGACCCGGCTCAGCGACGCGGCGATATCCACCGCCGGGTACTGCCCGCGCTGGGCCAGCTCGCGCGAGAGCACGATGTGTCCATCGAGGATCGAGCGCGCGGTATCGACCACCGGATCGTCCTGATTGTCGCCATCGGCCAGCACGGTGTAGAGCCCGGTCACTGACCCGCCGGTCTGCGCCGAATTGCCGGCCCGTTCGACCAGCTTGGTGATCGTCGCCAGTGCCGAGGGCGGATAGCCGCGCGCCGCGCCGGGTTCACCCAGCAGCAGGCCGATCTCGCGCGCGGCGTGGGCCACGCGGGTCAGGCTGTCCATGATCAGCAGGACGCGCTTGCCCTGCGCGCGGAAATGCTCCGCCATCGACGTGGCCAGCATCGCCCCGCGCAAACGCAGGTTCGGCGCATGATCGGCGGGCACCGCGACGACGACGGTGCGCTCCTTCTTCTCGGCATGCATGTGCCGCTCGACAAAATCCGAAACCTCGCGCGCACGTTCGCCGATCAGCCCGACGATCACGACATCGGCCCCGCCCGTCTGCGCCGCGCCGCGCGCGATCATGTCGATCATCACCGATTTGCCGACGCCGGACCCGGCTATGACGCCGATCCGTTGCCCCACGCCAAACGTGGTCAACGCGTTCAGCGCGCGCACGCCAGTGTCGAACCGCAGCCGCACCGGGCTGCGATCGAGCGCGGAGGTGCGAACGCCCCCTGCCGGCCATTCGGTGCGGGTATGGATCGGCAGCCCGCCATCGATCGGATGTCCCTCGCCATCGACTGCGCGGCCGAGGAATGCGGCACCCACGGGCAGCAGCCCCGGCCGTCCTTCGGCCCAGACCCGGGCACCGGGACGCAAGAGGATCGTATCCCCCAACAGCATCATCATCGTGCGACCATTGCGAAAGCCGATCACTTCGGCGGCCAGCGTCTGACCGCCACCGTGCGCCACGCGGCACATCGCTCCGACCGGCACCGACAGCCCCGACACTTCGAGCAGGCCGCCGTCGCACGCCGTCACCAGCCCGAACCGGCGCGGCGACAGGTCGATCGGGTCGGCGGCCAGGTCCGCCAGGATAGGCTCCCACAGTTTCAGCACCGGTGCAGCGCCTCGGCAATGGCCAGCCGCCAGCTTGCCGGGCCGTCCTCCACCCCGCCGGTCCGGCTTTCGACGCGGATGGTGCCGCGTTCCAGCGTGGGATCGGGCTGGACGTTCCAGTCGCTCGCGAACCGCTCGGCAACCAGCGCCATGTCTTCGGGATGGAGGCGGATCAACCGCTCGTCCTCCGCCCGCGACAGCATCGCCACCGCAACGCCGATGCGGCGCACCAGCGCATCCTCATCCAGCGCCAAGGGGGCGATCGCCGCCTCGCACAGCGCCGCCACGGTATCGCGCAGGCGGCGGCGCAAGTCTTCTTCCAGCAGTCCGTCCAGCCGGGCAAACGACAGCGCCAGCCCCTCGCGCGCGGAGGCGTCCTCCGCAGCGCGCAGATCGGCCTGGGCCCGCGCATCGGCATAGCCCGCCTCGTGCCCCTGGGCATAGGCTTCGGCAAGGGGATCGAGCACCTCGCAAGGCTCGACCAGCACCTCCAGCACCGGCTCGGCCGTAACCCGCACCGGCAGGTTCAGGCCGCTGAACCGTCGATCCGGCACGAAGCCACCCGACGCGCCGAGGTGTTCGAGCAGCGAAAACCCCGGACGGGAAACTTCGGGCCCGTGGTCCGGGTCGAGATCGCGGAACGGCCAGCGGGCGACGAAGCGATCAGACATAGTCGTCGTCGCCCGAACCGAACACGATGGTGCCGTCGGCCGCCAGGCGGCGAGCGACCGTCACCACCTCCTTCTGCGCGGCGACGACATCGGCCAGCTTGACCCGCCCGCGCGCCGCAATCTCGTCGCGCACGCCGTCCGCCGCGCGGCTCGACATGGCGCGGAAGAACGGCTCGCGCTCGGCCTCGCCGACGCCTTTCAGCGCGTCGATCAGGGTATCGTTCGGCACGTCGCGCAGCAGCGAACCCATCGCCTGCGGATCGAGCACGAACAGGTGTTCGAACTTGAACATCTCGTTCTCGATCTCTTTCGCCAGCGCCTTGTCGAGCTTGCCGATCTCCCCCATGACGCGCTTCTCCACCACCTTGCCCGCGCCGTTGATGATCCCGGCCGCTTCGCGCGCGCCGCCCATGGCAAGCGGGGCCTGGCCGTGGCATTCACCGATCCGGCGTTGCAGCAGTTCCTCCAGCATCGCGATCGCCTGCGGGGATACCGGCCCCAGCGTGGCGATGCGGTGGACGATCTCCGGCTGCGCCGCCGCCGGCAAGGCGTGCAGCACGGCGGCGGCAACCTCGGGATCGAGCTGCACCAGCAGCACCGCCAGCGCCTGCGGGTGTTCGCCGTGGACCAGCGGCACCAGCGCCTCGGGCGTCAGCCAGCGCGCCAGTTCCAGCGCCGGGCCGCGCGTCTGTTCGGCCGGCAGGATGCGGCGCATCAGGTTGTCGGCCTTCACATCGCCCACCGCGCGGCTGAACATGGTATGCACCTGCCCCACCCGGTCATGCGCGACGAGGCCGAGCTGCTCGGTCCGGTCGACGAAGCCGGCGATCGCCTCGGCGATGATGTCGGGACTGATCTCTCCCAGCGCGCACATCTTTTCGCCGAGCAGGCGCAATTCAGCGGGGCTCAGTTCGCCCAGGATATGGCTGGTCTGGTCTTCGGCCAGCAGCATCATCATCACGGCGGCACCATCGGCGGGGAACAGCGGGACCACCTGGCTCATTGCGCCGGCTCCTTCGCGCCCTCGGCATCCGCGCCTTCGGGCTGGTTGAGCATCTGGCGCAGCACCTGCACCGCGCTGTCGGGCCGTTCGGCCACCAGCCGCTGCGCGAGATTGAGCTGCTGACCGAGCAGTTGCGCGCGGCTGATCTGCGGTTCGTCGAGATCGGCGGGATCGAGGCCGGGGATGTGCGGCTTGGGCGGCAGCAGTGCCGGCTGACCATCAAGGCCGATGCCGTCAGCATCGCCCGCAGGCTCGTCCTCGTCAGCCGTACCCTTGACGTGCTTGCCTTTCGCACCCTTCTTCTCGCCCCGCAGGACGCTGACCATCGGCCGCACCCCGATCAGGAGCACCATCAGCACCGCCAGTAGCGCCGCGCCGTTGCGCACCACCATGGCAAACCACGGCGCCTCGTAGAACGGCACCGGAGCTTCGGGCGCAGGCTCGAACCCGCGCACCACCACCTTGACGACGTCGCCGCGCGCCGGATTGGCACCAACAGCAGCGCTGACCAGCGCCTCCATGTCCTTGAGGTCCTGCGGCCTGGAACCCTTGGCCGCCACCGAACTGATCGCGACGGCGACCGACAGGCGTTTGACCCCGCCAGGCCCGGAATTGGACACCGAAACCTCGCGCCCCAGCTCGTAGGTCTTGCTGGACGAGCTCTCGCCATTGGTCGGCGGCATCGCCGGGGCGGCCGGCGCAGCAGTTCCCGGCGGGCCGGGCTGCGCGGTGGTCGGCGGCGGCGGGATGTTGGACAGGACGCCGGGCACGCCCGCCGCCTGCCCCGCGCCGCTCGATTGCGACTGTTGCTGGCTTTCGGCGCGGACAACGCCATCCTTGTCATAGCTTTCGCGGGCAGAAGTGACGTCGGCCATGTCGAGATCGACCTGGACCTCGGAGGTGTAGTTCCCTTCGCCCAGCACCGGCTGCAGCAGCGCGTCCACCTGATCGCGCAGCTTCGTTTCCATCCGCGCCTGCAGATCGAGCCGATCCCCTTCGGCCGCACCGCCTTGCGAGAGCAGCCGCCCGTGCTGGTCCACCACCTTGACCGCATCGGGCAGCAGCCCGGGCACCGATCCGGCGACAAGGTTGACGATCGCCTGCACCTGGCTTTCGGACAGCGACCGCCCCTTGACCAGCCGCACCATCACCGAAGCGGTGGGCGGCACGTTTTCGCGCACGAAGACGGATTTCTCCCCCTCGGCGATGTGGATGCGCACGCCTTCCACGCCGTCGATCTCGCGGATCGTCATCTGCAGGTCCTGCTCGCGCGCGGCGCGCAGGCGCTGGCCTTCCAGCGAACGGCTGGCCCCCATCGGCAGCTTGTCGAGCATCTGTTCGCCGGTTTCCGGCGTCGCCAGCGCACCGTCCGAGGCAACCAGCATGCGCGCCTTGTAGAAGTCCCCCTCGGCCACGGTCAGCGCGCCGGTCTGGTTGTCGATGCGATAGCTGATGCCCGCCTGATCGAGCGCGGCGACCACCGTGGCGCGATCGCCGTCATCCAGCTCGGCATAGAGCGTGCGCTGCGGTGATGGTGCCATCGCCGTCCACGCCAGCGCCGCCGCGCCGATTGCGGAAAGGCCGACGAACGCGGGCAGCGCCTTCTTCACCGCCGGCTGACCGGCGAAGGCGGCAAGCCGGGTCAGGATCGGGCCACCATCGCGCGCGGTCAGCGGTGCCAGCAGCGTGCCGCCGCCGATCGCTCCGTCAGGCAGCGCGGGAACGAGTTCGGCCATGGCCTATCAGACCCCCATCCGCATGATGTCCTGATAAGCGGACAGCAGCTTGTTGCGGACCTGCAGGGTCGCCTCAAAGGCCACCCCCGCTTCCTGGCGCGCCAGCATCACCTTGGCGACATCGGTGACATCGCCGCGTTCGTAAGCGGCGCTGATCCCTTCGGCCTTCGACTGGACGGCGCTCACGCCATCGAGCGCGGAGCGCAATGTATCGCCGAAGCCGCCGCCCGGAGCAGGCGCGTCGGCCCCCGCCATGGTGCCGGGCTGCTGCGCCCCCTGGGCCGAATGCAACTGCTGGAGAAGTTCGTTCTTCTCGATGATCTGGGCGCGTATCTGCATGATCTGCTGGATTCCGCCAATCCCGGAAACCCCGCTCACCGCCGGCCTCCGGCAACGCTGCGGCCGACCTCGACCCCGGCTTCGCGCAAAGAGGCCAAGCGGTAGCGCAAGGTCCGCTCGGATATCCCCAGTTCGCGCGCGGCCCGAACCCGGTTGCCGTCGCAGGCGCTGAGCGTGGCGATGATTGCCCGCGCTTCCGAAACCTGGACGATGCTCGACAGCTTGCGCTCGACCTCATTGTCGCCATCGTCAGCCGGGGCACCCGTGACAGCCGCCAGACCGCCGGGCAAAGTGCGCACCAGCCGTGCCGGATTGTCGAACACGATATGCGCGGGCGTGATCGCCTCGCCGTCGTGGGCCAGCAGCAGCGCGCGGCGCATCACGTTTTCCAGCTCGCGCACGTTGCCGGGCCAGGAATGCAGCCGCAGCATCGCCAGCGCCGCCTCGGTCGGAACCGGCACCCGGGCCGGGTCGGGCGCATGGCGCAGCGCCATGCCGATCGCCAGCGGGGCGATATCGTCCGCCCGTTCGCGCAAGGGGCGCAGCGACAGCGGGAAGACGTTGAGGCGATAGTAGAGATCGGCGCGGAACCGGCCTTCCGCCACTTCGGTGGGCAGATCGCGGTTGGCGCAGGCGATCACGCGGATATCCACCTTGATCGGCCGGGTCGCGCCGATCGGCACCACTTCCTGTTCCTGCAGCGCGCGCAGCAGCTTGGCCTGGAGCGCCAGCGGCAGTTCGGCGATCTCGTCCAGCAACAGGGTGCCGCCGTCGGCAGCGCGCATGAACCCCTCTCCGGCCTGGGTGGCCCCGGTGAACGCGCCCTTCTGGTGGCCGAACAGCATGGCTTCCAGCATCGCTTCGGGCATCGCGGCGCAGTTGACCGCGATGAACGGGCCGTTGCGCCGGGGGCTGCGGGCATGGATGAAGCGGCTGAGCACTTCCTTACCGGTGCCGGTGGGCCCGTTGATGAGGACCGGGATATCGCTGGCCGCCAGCCGCTCGGCCAGCGCGAAGACCGACAGGCTTTCCGGGTCCGCAACGATCGGATCAGAAGGCGAAGCGATCGCGGCCAGCACCATCGCCAGCGCACCTTCACTGGTGGCATCGGCATAGGTTATGGCGATCCCGCCGCCCGGCCGCCGGCCCAGCCTGGCATGCCGCCCGCGCTCCAGAACGACCTGGCGCGAACGGGGCATGGCGGGCGAAATATCCTTACCGTCACGCAAATCGATTGCAGCGCAGTCGTAAAGCGATGCCGCGATTCCCGCTGCCCGACGCACCAGAGCGCCATGCAATCTAGAAAATTCAGTATCTTGTGCGAGCCCGAACATGGTCGGAAAACCCCCCGGAATTAACCAATCTCGGGAGAGCTTATGGGTCGCAAACGTCAAAGGGTTCGGAAATTTAAGTCCTCGTCTTTTCCCGTAATTTCGTGGGCAGCGGCGATTTTCGCAAAGGTTTTCACCGACCGGGCCGCCTTAAAAACCATCACCGCCCGCCGCTCTTGCATCTGGCAGTTGCGCCGGATGGGCCGGCAACGCTGCCGGGACTTCGGGACACCCAACGGGAGCTTCAAGTAATGTCTGTCATCAATACCAATATCAGCGCGGTCAAGGCCGCCAACGCCTCCACTTCGGCCAGCAAGATGCTGGGTACGGCAATGGAGCGCCTGTCCACCGGCAAGCGCATCAACTCGGCCAAGGACGACGCCGCCGGCCTCGCCATCGCCACCTCGATGACCGCGCAAGTGCGCGGCATGAGCCAGGGCATCCGCAACGCCAACGACGGCATCAGCCTTGCCCAGACGGCGGAAGGCGGCCTGTCCGAAGTGTCGAACATGCTCCAGCGCGTTCGCGAACTGTCGGTGCAGTCTTCGTCCGCGACATATCAGGCGTCGGACCGCACAGCGATGCAGTCGGAAGTGACCGCGCTGACCGAACAGATCAGCGATGTGCTGACGCAGACCAAGTTCAACGGCAACTCGCTGTTCTCGACCACTGCCGGCACCGACGTCACATTTGACATCCAGACCGGTGCCAACAGCGGCGAGACGATCACGCTCACCTCGACCGCGATCGACGGCACCAATATCGACGCTACCGCGCTCGACGTCTCTTCCGCCACCGCCGCCTCGACCACGATCGATAATGTCGATCTGGCGCTGGCCGACGTCAATGCCACCCGCGCCTCGCTCGGTGCCGGCCAGAACCGCCTCGAATCGGCGATCAACAACCTGACCAACAACGTCACCAACCTGTCGGATGCGCGTTCGCGGATCGAGGACGCCGACTATTCGAGCGAAACCACGCAGATGGCCAAGGCGCAGATCCTCAGCCAGGCATCGACGGCGATGATCGCGCAAGCGAACCAGAGCCAGCAGAACGTCCTTTCGCTCCTGCGCTAAGGGCGAGCGCGGCAAGGCCGCGCACCATCTCGACCGGCCCGCTTTCCCCCGGAAGCGGACCATCCGGGCCCGGCGGCTCCCCAGTCCGCCGGGCCCTTTTGGCGTCTCCGGGCGATGCGCGGCACGCTTGCGCCAGCGCCATGCGATTTGTACCCCTTGCAGGAACAAAACCGTGCGTCCCCTGCGCGGTGACAATCCCCGAGGAGAGCGAGCATGACGACACCGATCGACAGGACGATTCTGGTCACCGGCGCATCCAGCGGCATCGGCGAGGCTGCCGTGCGCGAACTGGCCGGTGCCGGCGCGCGCGTCTTCATCGGCGCGCGGCGGGAGGACCGGCTGAAGACGCTGGCCGATGAACTGGGCGACAATGTCGGCTGGCAAAAGTTGGATGTGACCAGCGCGGACAGCTTTGAGGCTTTCGTGGCGGCGGCAGGCGCACGGTTCGGTGCGATCGATACGCTGGTCAACAACGCCGGGATCATGCCGCTGTCGATGCTTGCGGATCTGAAACGCGATGAATGGACGCGGATGATCGACGTCAACATCCACGGTGTCCTCAACGGCATCGCCGCGGTGCTGCCGGGGTTCCTGGCGCAGGGCAGCGGACATATCATCAACGTGGCGTCCGTCGCCGCCCACAAGATCGCCCCCACCGCCGCCGTCTATGGCGCGACCAAGTACGCGGTATGGGCCATCACCGAAGGCTTCCGCCAGGAGCACCCGACCCTGCGCGCGACCACCATCTGCCCCGGCGTCGTGGCGACCGAACTGGGCCATGATATCACCGTGCCCGAAGTGGCGGCCGGGATGGAGCAACTGCGCCAGAATGCGCTGACCCCGGACGCCATCGGCCGCGCCATCGCCTATGCCATCGCCCAGCCCGACGGCGTTCACGTCAACGAGATCATCGTGCGCCCCGCCGGCCCGACGTTCTGACGCCGCCGAAGCCCGCACGCCAATGCTCTCTCAGGAGCGCGTCCGCTCCACTTCGTCATCGCGAGCGACCGAAGGTCGCGCGGCGATCCAGCGCGGTTTATGCTGCCCTGGATTGCTTCGCCCGCTACGCGGGGTCGCAAGGGCGAGTGCTAGGGAATAGTTGCTTTCGGATTACATCCGGCCCCGCAAAAGCCCTGTCAGCCTTAACGATCTCCTAACCAAATTCGTTCATTCCCGTAGGACGAACACGAAGGGGCATGAAGTCGATGGGGTCGATCAGGACGATGCGCACGGCGGGGGCGGGATCGGATAAGGGCGAGTGCGAGACTGACGCCGACGTCGCCATCATCGGTGCCGGGCCCGCCGGGCTGACCGCCGGTTATCTCCTGACCAAGGCCGGGCTGTCTGTTGTCATCATCGAAAAGGACGATACTTACGTCGGCGGCATCAGCCGCACCGTGGAGCACGAGGGCTACCGTTTCGATATCGGCGGCCACCGTTTCTTCTCGAAAAGCCAGCAGGTCGTCGATCTGTGGAACGAGATCCTGCCCGATGACTTCATCGAGCGCCCGCGCATGAGCCGCATCTATTACGAGGGCAAGTTCTACTCCTACCCGCTGCGCGCGTTCGAAGCGCTGGGCAACTTGGGCCTGTGGCGGTCGACGCTGTGCATGGCCAGCTACCTCAAGCACCGCCTGATGCCGATCCGCGACGTCAAAAGCTTCCAGGACTGGACCACGAACCAGTTCGGGGCCAAGCTGTTCTCGATCTTCTTCAAGACCTATACCGAAAAGGTCTGGGGCATGCCCTGCGACGAGATCAGCGCCGACTGGGCCGCGCAGCGGATCAAGGGCCTGTCGCTGTGGAACGCGGTGATGGACGGCGTGAAGCGCAGTCTCGGCCTCAACAAGCGCCCGAACGACGGCCAGGCGGTCAAGACCCTGCTCGAAACCTTCCGCTATCCGCGCCTTGGTCCCGGCATGATGTGGGAAACCGCGCGCGACAAGATCGTCGCCACCGGCAAGGGCGAAGTGGCGATGGGCCACGCGCTCAAGCAACTGGCCGAGGGCCCCGGCGGCACCTGGCGGGTGACCGCGAAGCACGGCCGGACCGAACGCACGATCACCGCACGCCACGTCATCTCCTCCGCGCCGATGCGCGAACTGGCGGCGCGCCTGCACCCGATGCCGCAGACGGTGCCGCAGGCGAACGATCTCAAGTATCGCGATTTCCTGACCGTAGCGCTGATGATCCGCGCCGACGATCTGTTCCCTGACAACTGGATCTACATCCACGACAGCAAGGTGAAGGTCGGCCGCATCCAGAACTTCCGCAGTTGGTCGCCTGAAATGGTGCCCGACGAAGCGATGGCGTGCGTAGGCCTGGAGTACTTCTGCTTCGAAGGCGATCGCCTGTGGGCGATGGGCGATGACGAGCTGGTCCGCCTTGCCACGCACGAGATGAAGGTGCTGGGCCTGTGCAATCCCGACGACGTGACCGGCGGCGTGGTGGTGCGGCAGGAAAAGGCCTATCCGGTCTATGACGAGGCCTATGCCGCCAACGTGGATGCAATGCGGGTGGAGCTGGAAGAGCAGCATCCCACGCTGCACCTTGTCGGCCGCAACGGCATGCACCGCTATAACAACCAGGACCACGCGATGATGACCGCGATGCTGACGGTCGAGAACATCATCGCCGGCGAACGCCTCTACGATACCTGGTGCGTCAACGAGGACGCGGAATACCACGAAGCCGGCGAAGAAGGTGCCGACAAGGCCCTGCCCGCGCGCGCCGAGGGAGCGCCCGCCCGTCAGGTGCCGAGCGCCGATCAGGCTGCCGCGCTGGCATCCGTGCGCGCCGTGCCGGAACGCCTGCCGAACCGGGCCGCCGCCTGATGCAGCAGCTTGTGCGCGGCGTCTTCACGCACACCTTTTCTCGGTATGTCACGGCCAGCGCTGTGGCACTGGGGATCGACGTCGCCTGCGTGGCCGCGCTGGCGGCGCTGGGCACCGGCAAGCCGGTCGCGGCCGCCGCCGGCTATTCGCTCGGCATCGCCGCCCACTGGTTGCTGTCCAGCCGCGCGGTGTTCGATGGCGCCGTGGCGGCTGACGGCCCGGCCCGCCTGCGCCAGAAGGCGCTGTTCGTGATCTCCGCCGTGATCGGCCTGGTGCTGACCACCGGCATCGTGTCGCTCGCCACCGAGCTCGGCATGCACCTGGCCCCGGCCAAGGCGATCGCCGTGGCAGTCAGCTTCCTCGCGACCTGGCTGATCCGTCGCAGCATCGTCTTTCGCGCCGTTCCGCTGACGGCCTGACGCCGCCGCGCCATTGCCCGGCCACAAGGAACGCGCGATGCTGGCCCGGACCATGGACACCGCCACCCTTACAGTACCCGTGAACGCACCGAACCGATTCGATACCGGCCGTGCCCTGCTGCTGGCCGTGTGGGTGGTGCTCGTCGGCTATCTTTCGATCCATCATGTGTTCTGGCGCGATGAAGTGCGGGCGCTTTCGTTCGCCATCCAGGGCGATGATCTGGCGCAGATGTTCGCCAAGGTGCGCGGCGACGGGCATCCGCTGGTGTGGTTCCTGATCCTGCGCGCCGGGCATGCCGTGATCGGATCGGCCATCCTGCCGGTAGCCGCCCATGCGATCGCCTTCGCCTCCGTTGTCCTGCTGCTGTGGCGATCGCCGTTCTCCTTGCCGACGCTGGCGCTGATGGTGGTAAGCCATGTCATCGCCTGGGAATACGCTGTGATGGCGCGCAATTACGGCATTTCGATGCTGCTGATGTTCGCCTTTGCTGCGCTCTATCCGCAGTGGCGCGCGCGCGGATTGTGGCTGTGTGTGCCGCTGGCGCTGCTGGCCAACACCAACGCCCATTCGGCCGCGCTGGCCTGGCTGCTCTACGGCGCATGGATGCTGGACCGGTGGCAGGGCTGGCCGCTCTGGCGGACCTGGATGCTGCGCCTTGCGCTGCCCGGCGCGGTGCTGCTGGGGCTGGCGACGCTGGCCTGTTTCCTGTCGATCTGGCCATCAATCAACGATGCCGCCACGTTCGCGCGGCCGATCACCCTTGCCCGGATAGCGCGGGCGGTGCTGCTGCCGGGGGCTGAATTCACCCTGATCGACGATGCCCCGCTGTCCCTGGCCCTGGGCGCGACGGCGCTGCTGGCCGGATGCACGCTGGTGCTGTGGGGGCGGCCGCATTACCTGCTCGCCGCGATCGGCGGCCTCTGCGCGCTGTCGCTGCTATTCGCGGTGGTCTATCCCGCCAGCAACCGCCACCGTGACCTGTGGCTGGTGTTCCTGATCGCGCTGGCGTGGATGCGGCTGGATGCCGACAGGACCGGCGATGGCCCGCCCGCGCCGCTGCGGCGGATCGGGCAATGGGCATTCCATGCGTTGCTGGCTTTTCAGGCGCTGATGACCGTGTCAGAAATCCAGTCCGCCATGGCCCGCCCCGAAATTCCTCGCAGCCGGGCCAAAGAACTGGCCGCGCTGCTGGCTTCGCGACCGGACCTTGCCGGGGCGATCGTCATTGCCGACCCCGACAACATGATCGAAACGCTGCCCTATTATGCCCCGCGCACCCCGGTCTGGCGCATCCGCCAGGGCGGCTACAGCGCGATCGACATCTTCACTTCGCACGGCGCGACGCTGAACCTGACCCTCGACGATATCCTGACGACCGCCCGGCGGCTCCATGCCTGCACCGGCCGCCCGGTCGCGATCCTGATGCAACGGCCACCCCGGCCGGGAGAGGATGTGACGGTGCCGTCGGTCTATAACTGGACGACGCTGATCACCCCGGCGATGACGCAGCGCTTCCTGGCCCAAACCAGCAGGATCGCCCGGTTCGGCCCCGCTGAAACGGACGAAAGCTACGCCGTCTACCGCTATGTGCCCTCCTCCGGCAGCGCGGCGCCGGGCGACTGCGCGGCTATGCGCGTTCCAGCCACCAGCGCAGCAGCAGGTTGGCGACAGCCGTGACCGGCGGGGCGATGAACGACTCGCCTTCTTCACCGCGATCCCCTGCCGCCATCGCCTCGGCCACTTCGGCGCGGGTGAACCAGCGGGCGTCTTCGAGTTCGGTGACGTCGATCGTGATATCGCCGCTCTCCGCCACGGCATGGCAGCCGATCATCAGCGATGACGGGAACGGCCAGGGCTGACTGACGACGTATTGCACATCGCGCACGCGCAGCCCGGCTTCCTCGAATACCTCGCGGGCCACCGCCTCCTCGATCGTCTCGCCCGGCTCGACGAACCCGGCCAGCGCCGAATAGCGACGCGGCGGAAAGCGCGGCTGTCGGCCCAGCAGCAAGCGGCCTTCGTGCTCCACCGTCATGATGGTCACCGGATCGACCCGGGGGAAGTGTTCGGAAGCGCAGGCGCTGTCATTGCAGGTGCGCTGCCAGCCGCCCTTGGCGACATGGCTGGGCGAGCCGCAGACCGAGCAGAAGCGGTGCCGCATGTGCCAGCTCACCAGTGCCCGGGCAGTGCCGAACGTGGCCAGGTCCCCGGCGGAAAGCTGCGCCATCGATTGCCACAGGCGCGGTCCCGGTATGCTCGCGCCATCGCGGTTGCGCGCCGGGACTTCGGCAAAGCAGGCGCGTTCGCCATCGAGGCCCAGGAACACGAGCTCGCTGTCCGCCGCCGCCTCGCCGAGACTGGCCCATTCAAGCCCGCCGTCTGCCGTCAGCACCGGATCGAGGCCGTCGAGCCGCAGCAGCCGGGCACTGGCGGTCATCCGCGCACGCAGCGCCACATCGTCCATCCGGAGATGATCGGCACGGTCGAGAACGCCGCCGGCGAAGGCGACCGCGCGGCCGGGCGGCGGCGGCGACTGGATCAGGCTATTGGTCATCAGGTCCTCTTCTCCAACAGGCCGGTCACGTCCGCCTTCAGCGCGGACTGGAACTCGGCAAGCACGCCAAATGCGGTTGGCGGCATGAATTGCGCAAAAAACTGGGAACGCAAGCCCCGGCGTGCATCGACCATGCCGACCGTACCCGCCGCGCCGGCCCAGCCGAACACACCGCCCTCCGCGCCAAGGCCGACCCGGCCGCCCGCCCCGAACCCGCTATTGGGCGCGAAACCCACCTCTCCGGTGACTCCGGGCGGCAGCAGGTTACCGGTGCCCAGCCGCACCGCCGCCTCGCTCATCACCCGCTTTCCGGCAAACATGCCGCCTTGCGCCAGCATGCGCAGGAACCGGTCATAATCGCGCGGGGTGGATACCAGCCCGGAGCCACCGCAGCAGAACGGCGGCGGCTCAAGAAAGATCGAGCTATCGCCTTCGTCGATCGGGATCAGCGCGCCGCCGAACACCGCGTGGTTCGTCGCCAGCCGATGCGCCTTGGCTTGCGGGACCTGCCAATCCGTGTCCGACATGCCCAGCGGGTCCAGCAGCCGCTCGGACACAAAGGCCGCGAACGACTGGCCGCTGACCACTTCGATCACCCGGCCCATCACGTCGAGCCCGGCGGAATAATGCCATGCCGTTCCGGGATCGGCGACCAAGGGCACCTTCGCCATGCCATCCGCGAAAGCTGCCAGGGTCGGCACGACGGGCCCGGCGGGAAAGCCCGGCAAGGGGATCGGCAGCCGCGAGATGCGGCCGGGCACCAGCCCCTTTTCCTCCATCAGCCGCTTCACCGGCCCGCCCTGTTCCACCGTATAGGCAAGGCCCGAGGTATGCGTCAGCACCTGGCGGATCGTGATCGGGCCGGGCGCGCGGTGCACCCGGTCAAGCGGGCCGTCGTAGGTGTCCAGCACCCGCATGTCGCGATAGGCAGGCAGCACATCGGCAAGCGGCTGGTCGAGCCTCAGCTTGCCTTCATCGATCAGGATCATCGCCGCCATGCCGGTGACCGGCTTGGTCATCGAATAGATGCGGAACAGCGTATCGGCGTCCATCGCGTCGAAATCGACGAAGCCCTGCGTTCCGGCCGATACGAACTGCGCCTCCTGCCCCGGCACGCCCAGCGAGGCGACCGCACCGGGGAGCTTGCCCGGCCCGACCCAGCGCGCGATCATCGCCCGCACCTGCGGCAGGAGATCCGGCTCATCGGCGGCGCGCGCCAGGCTGGCCAGCGCCGCCGTGGAAAGGCCCGCCACCGCGCCCAGCCGCAACAGCATGCGGCGATCGAGCTTCTGGGACAGCGTTTCGAGCGATGGATTCATGCAACATCCTTCATCGCCGCAAGTCCCAGGGCGGCGGCTTTGGCGAACAGCGTCGGCAAGCCTGCCTCGTCCAGCCGGTCGAGCGGCCACCATTCGCCCGCTGCATCGGCCTGTGCCGGATCACCGGCCCCGCCGTGTACATCGACCGACAGCTCGAGCGAAAAGTGCGTGAACACGTGCCGCACCACCCCGGCGCGCTGCCACGGGCCGGGGAGCGGCGGCGGGGTGCCACCATCGGCCCTTGCGCTCCAGCCGTCATCCGGCAGCGCGCGCATCCCGCCCAGCATGCCCTTGCCCGGCCGGGTGACCAGCCAGACATGCTCGTCCCGCTCGATCCAGAACGCCCGCCCTTGCCGCGCGGGCTTGGCCGCCTTGGCCGGCTTGACCGGATAGGCTTCCGCCTGCCCCGCCGCGCGGGCGGCGCAGGGTGGGGCCAACGGGCACAGCAGGCAGCGCGGGTTGCGGGGCGTGCAGATTGTTGCCCCAAGGTCCATCATCGCCTGCGCGAAATCGCCTGCACGGCTTGATGGCGTGATCGTCTCGGCCGCCGCGCGGATCGCCTTGCGGCCGCCGGGCAGCGGATCGCCGATCGCGAACAGCCGCGCCACCACCCGCTCGACATTGGCATCGACGACCACCGCGCGTTCGCCGAACGCGATCGCGGCGATGGCGGCGGCAGTATAGGCCCCCAGCCCCGGCAGCGCGCGCAGCGCCGCCTCGGTCTGCGGAAATTCGCCGCCCGTGGCCGCAACCGCGCGGGCGCAGGCAAGCAGGTTGCGCGCCCGCGCATAATATCCAAGCCCGGCCCAGGCCGCCATGACATCACCGTCCGCCGCCTCTGCCAGTGCAGTAACGCTGGGCCAGCGCGCGGTGAACCTGGCGAAATAGTCCTTCACGGCCATGACCGTGGTCTGCTGCAGCATCACTTCCGACAGCCACACGCGGTAAGGATCGGGCGGGGGCGTGCCGGGCGGGCTGCGCCAGGGCAGGACGCGGGCATGCACATCGTACCAGTCCAGCAATGCCTGCGGGATGATTTGCGAACTGGCTTCCATGCCGCCGATATGGCATCCAGCGCCCCGCAATGGAATGGGAACCTCCGAAAGCCGGGAAGACCGCGACTGCCGGCAAAGGCGCAAAGCGCTTCGAACGGCCGCGCGGCGGCGCGGCGCGGCAGATCGCCGACCTGATGCCGGAAGTCGGCCGCACCGCATTCCGGCGGTTCGGGTTCGTGCAATCGAGCGTGGTGAGCCGCTGGCCCGATATCGTCGGGCCGCGACACGCACGGGTTTGCATCCCCGAATCGATCCGCTTTCCGCCCGGCGAAAAGAGCGAGGGCATCCTCCAGCTTGTGGTGGTGCCCGCCCATGCCCCGCTGATCCAGCATGTGATCCCCGAGATCATCGAACGGGTGAACCGCTTCTTCGGCTACAACGCTGTCGCCCGCGTGAAAATCCGGCAAGGCGAGGTTAAGCCGCCACCTGCTTCAGCGCAGAAGACCGCGCCGCCTTCGCTCAAGCCGGTGCCGCTCGAACTCGGGGAATCGCTGCGCGACATCGGCGATCCGGAATTGCGGGCGGTGCTGGAATCGCTGGCGCGCGCGATGTCGGCGAATGGGAACGGACAGGACCAGTGACGAACCGCAGACTAGCCCTTGCAGCATTGATCGCCGCAGGCCTCGGCCTTGGAACCGCATCGCTGGATGCCGCGCCCCCTGCCAAGCGCAAGGCAGTGCCGCTGGCTTCATCCACCGCGCACAACTGGAACGGGACCATCGCCGTCGCCGCCAACGGCGCGCATACGCTGGGCAATCCCGAGGCCCCGCTCAAGCTGACCGAATATGTCAGCTACACCTGCCCGCACTGCGCCCACTTCACCCGCGATGCCGAAGCCCCGCTGCGGCTGACCGTGGTGCCACGCGGCCAGGTGTCGGTGACGGTCAGCAATGTCCTGCGCAATGCGGTGGACGTGGCGGCGGCGCTGATCGTCAATTGCGGCGACGACAAGCGCTTCTTCGTGCGCCACAACGCCATGCTCGCCACGCAGGAAAAGTGGATCGTGCAGGCCGAAAACCTTTCCGAACCGCAGAAGCAGCGCTGGGGCAACGGTCCCCTGCCGCAGCGCCTGCGCGCCATCGCATCGGACCTGGGATTTTACGACATGGCGCAGAACTGGGGCATCGGCCGCCCGCAGGCGGATCGCTGCCTGGGCGATACGGCCATGCTGGACAAGCTGAAAGCCCAGCAGGACGCCGCCAACACCATCGGCGTCAAAGGCACCCCCAGCTTTTCGATCAACGGTGCCCTGATCGATGACGCCTATAGCTGGGACGCGCTCCAGCCGATCCTGTCGGCCCGCGTCGCCGCCCTGCCCGGCCAGCCGTCGTGATCGGCTGACCTTTTTCGCCGGGGGTAAGCTTGTGGAGATGTCCGCAGACGCCGCCCGCTTCGCTTTGAACTGCTCCGGCGCATCGGTTAGCATCGATGCGCCTTTTGCCAAGGGAATCGCCCCAAGATGATGCGTGTCTCCACTATCCGCCCGTTTGCGTTCGGCCTCGCGCTGGTTCCCCTCGCGCTGGCCCTTGCTGCTTGCGGCAAGAAGGACGATGCGGCCCCGGCGGCGCTGGCCTCCGGCGATCCGGTTGCCAAAATCGCCGCCCCCGCCGGCAAGGCCTGGGCCGATATGGTGGAAGTGACGGCCGACGGTGGCTATCGCCTCGGCAACCCGGAAGCGCCGATCAAGCTTATCGAATACGGCTCGCTGTCCTGCCCCCACTGCGCCAAGTTCACGCAAGACGGGCACGAGGAACTGGTCAACGATTTCATCGCCAGCGGCCGGGTAAGCTGGGAATTCCGCAGCTTCGCCATCCACCCGCAGGACGTGCCGCTGACGATGCTGGTGACCTGTTCGGGAAAGGAGGCGGTGTTCCCGCTGGTCCAGCAGGTCTATCTGAACTTCGACGCGATGAACGCCCCGCTGGCCGACAAGGCGGTGCAGGACAAGGCGAACGCTGTGATGCAGTTGCCCGCCGCGCAGCGCCTGCCGGGCATGGCCGAAGCGCTCGGCTATACGCAGTTCTTCGCGCAGCGCGGGATTGCCGTGGATCAGGCCAACAAGTGCCTGGGCAATGTCGATACGGCCAAGCAGATCGCCGAATTCTCGGACAAGTACACCAACGACGGGATCACCGGCACGCCCACCCTGCTGGTCAACGGCAGCAAGGTCGATTCCACCGAATGGGAACAGACCAAGGCCGCACTCAAGGCGGCGGGGGCGCGTTGACGCGCCGGCTTCCGGCCTGACGCGGGGGCGCGGGGGGCATGCGCATCCGGCGGCTCAAGCTCAGCGGCTTCAAGAGCTTCGTCGAGCCTGCTGAACTGCGCATCGAACCCGGGCTGACCGGGGTCGTCGGGCCTAACGGCTGCGGCAAGTCCAACCTGCTCGAAGCGATCCGCTGGGTGATGGGCGAAGCCAGCGCCAAGTCCATGCGCGGCGGCGGCATGGAAGACGTCATCTTCGCGGGTACCGCCACCCGCCCCCCGCGCGCCTTCGCCGAAGTGGTGATGACCGCCGAGACAGCCGCCGACGCGCAAGGCCGGCGCGAGGATCTGGAGGTCGTGCGCCGGATCGAGCGCGGGGCGGGCAGCGCCTATCGCATCAACGGTCGCGATGTGCGCGCCAAGGACGTGGCGCTGGTGTTCGCCGATGCCGCCACCGGCGCGCACAGCCCGGCGCTGGTCAGCCAGGGCCGCATCGCCGCCGTGATCGCCGCCAAGCCTGCCGAACGCCGCGCCATGCTGGAAGAAGCGGCCGGCATCGCCGGGCTGCATGTCCGCCGCAAGGACGCCGAACAGAAGCTGCGCGCGACCGAGGCCAACCTGGCCCGGCTGGATGACCTGATGGCCGGGCTCGATCGCCAGGTGGCATCGCTGCGGCGCCAGGCCAAGGCGGCGGAACGCTACATCGCCCTCTCCGATCGCATCCGGCTGGCGGAAGCGCGGCTGGTGTTCGCCCGCTGGCGCGATGCCGCGCAAGCGGCCGAAGCGGCGCGCAAGGAAGCTGCCACCGCCGAGAACCGTGTGGCCGAAGCGCAGGCGCTGGCGGCTGAGGCGCAGGATGCCCAGGCCGAAGCAGCGCAGGCGCTGGCCCAAGCGCGCGACGAACTGGCCGACCGGCGTGACGACGCCAATGCCCAGGGCCATCGCCTGGCCACGCTGACCAGCCAACTCGAAGCGGCCGAGCAACGCCTCAAGGACCTGGACCGGCAGCACCGGCGGCTGGAGGAGGACCGGGGCGATGCCGACCGTCTCACCCGCGACGCCGCCGAGGCGCTGGCCCGGCTGGAGCGGGAACTGGCCGAAAGCCGCGAACGCCTCGCGGCCGACGAGGCCCAGCGACCGCGCGTGGCGCACGCGCTGGAAGGCGCGGAACAGGCCAGCCGCACCGCCGAACTCGATCTGGCGCAGGCCACCGCCGCGCAAGCCGGGGTAGAAGCCGAATGGCGCATCGCCGAGGCGGAATGCACGCAAGCCCGCGCGCGGCTGGACCGGCTGGACCAGGACGCTGCGCGGGTCGGCGGGCAGATCAGCGCCTTGGTCGCCGCCGGCGATCTCGATGCCGCCGTGGCGCAGGCGCGCGGTACCGCCGAAGCTGCCAGCGCCGCGCTCGCCACCGCCCGCGCCCGGCTGGACGCGCTGCAATCGGGCAAGGCTGACCTGCTGGCGGAACGCGACGAAGCCTCCTCCGCGCTCGCCACCGCGCGCGCCGATCTGGCCGGGATCGAGCGTGAGCACGCAGCGCTGCTGAAGGACCGCGAGGCCCGCGCAAGGGGGGCGAAGGCCGCGCATGGCCTGCCCGTCGCCATCGACGCGGTCCGCGCCGCGCCGGGTTACGAGCGCGCCGTGGCGGCAGTGCTGGGCCGCGACGCGCGCGCGCCGTTGGGCCAGGTCGTCGGTGCGGACGGCCGGTTCTGGACCGGAGCCGCCGCGCCGTCGCCGGTGCCCGACACGCTCGCCCGCCATGTCACGCAGGCCCCTGCCGAGCTGGCGGCGCGGCTGGCGCTAGTCCATGTCGCCCCCGAAGACGACGGCCGCGCGCTCGCCCCGGGAGAGTGGCTGGTCACGCTAGGCGGGGTGTTGCGCCGGTGGGACGGCTTCGTCGCCCGGGGGGAAGGCGCGGCGGAAGCGGCGCGGCTGGAGGCGGAGAACCGTTTCGCCGAACTCGACGCCCGGCTCCCGCCGTTGCGCGATGCCGCCGGTGCCGCAGAGGCGCGCAGCGGCGATGTCCAGCGCCGCCTGTCGGCTCTGCAGGCCGAACTGATCGGGGCGGAGCGCGCGGTCGCCGGGGCCACCGATGCCGAGCGGGCCGCGCTGCGCGCCGTCGATCAGGCCGATGACGCCCGCCAGCGCCAGGCCGCGCGGCGCGCCGAACTGGACCAGTCGCTGGCCGAGCTTGCCGCCCAACGCGAAGCGGCACAGGCTGACCGCGCAACTGCCGAAGCCCGTCGCGCCGCCCTACCCGACCCCGAACTGGGCCGCGCCGCCTTGGAAAACGCACGCCTGCGCAATCAGACGGCGCGTGCGACGCTGCAATCCGCCGCCGCCTCGCTTGCCAGCCACGATCAGGCGCTGGCGGCGCTGCGGGAGCGGACGGCAACGCAGGCCGCCGATATCCGCGGCTGGCAGGCGCGCGCCGGCGATGCCGCCAACCGGCTGGCGCAGATGGCCGGCCGTCAGGAAGAGATCGAGGCCGAGCGCGCCGTGATCGCCGCCAAGCCCGCAGCATTGATGGCGCAGATCGAAGCAGCCGAAGTGGTGCGGGAACGGCTGGGCAGTGAATTGCGGCAAGCCGAAGCAGCGGTCACCACCACCACCGAGGCCGCCAAACTGGCCGACGCCGCGCTGGGTGCGGCGCAGGAGAGGCTGGCCGCCGCGCGCGAGGGGCGAGCGGGAGCGACCGCGCGGGCCGAGGCGGAGGATCAGCGGCGGATCGAAATGGCGCGTGTTTCGGGCGAGCGGTTCCAGTGCCCGCCCCCTGTACTGCCCGAACGCTTCGCCTTCGCATCGGCTGAGGTGGGCAGTGCGCCGGACGAGTCCGCCGCGATGGACCGGCTGGCGAGCGAGCGCGAAAGGATCGGCCCGGTCAACCTCGTCGCCGCTGACGAACTGGCCGAGGCCGAAGCCCGGCTCGGCACCAACGCCACGGAAAAGGCCGAGCTGACCGAGGCCGTGAACCGCCTGCGCGGCTCGATCGGCAACCTCAACCGCGAGGGGCGCGAACGGCTGCGCAGCGCCTTCGAGGCGGTGGACGGCCATTTCCGCCGGTTGTTCACGCAACTGTTCCAGGGCGGGCAGGCCCACCTGGCAATGGTGGATTCGGACGATCCGCTGGAAGCCGGGCTGGAGATCCTTGCCCAGCCGCCGGGCAAGCGGCTGCAATCGCTGACCCTGCTGTCCGGGGGCGAGCAGGCTTTGACTGCCGTGGCGCTGATCTTCGCCCTGTTCCTGACCAACCCCGCGCCGATCTGCGTGCTCGACGAAGTCGATGCCCCGCTCGACGACGCCAACATCGAGCGGTTCTGTGACCTGCTCGACGCGATGACGAAGGAGACCGACACCCGTTACCTGATCGTCACGCACAATGCCGTGACGATGAGCCGAATGCATCGTCTGTTCGGCGTGACAATGGTGGAAAAGGGCGTGTCGCGACTGGTGAGTGTCGACCTGATCGGTGCGGAGGAACTGCTGGCGGCGGAGTAGGGGTTGACCGGTGGTATTTTTGTAGTTACATAAATAGTCCGCGCTGAACAAGAGTTCACGCCCCATTTCGCAGTCTTTGCGCTAAGCCACTTGGCGGAGGCGCGGGTGGACATCGAGTTTGACGACGACAAACGGCAGAGAATCCTCGCCGAACGCGGGGTGGATATGGCCGCTGCCGGCACCGTCTTCGCGGGCGAATATGTCCAGATCGAGGACGATCGCGCGGACTACGGTGAGACCCGCTATCGCGTGTGGGGCTATATTGGAAACGAGCGCGTCCATCTGGTCTGGACGCCGCGAGACGGCAAGCGCCGCATAATCACGATCTATCCGACCCATGAACGAGAACACAAAGCCCGCTTCCGAACCCTGGACTGATCCGGATGACGATTATGTCGAGTGGACAGAGGAAATGTTCAGGACGGCCGCCATATACAAGGGCGATCAACTGGTCCGACCGGCAACGGGGACGCTCCGATCGCTTGGCCGCCCCGCCTCACCCAACCCCAAAAAGCAGGTCACGCTGCGGCTTGATCCGGATGTGATCGAAAAGTTCCGCGCGACCGGCAAAGGCTGGCAATCGCGCATCAACGCCGAATTGCGCAAGGCGCTCGGGATCTGACCTTCAGAACCCCGCACCGTCGGGCCAGTTGGGCGCGGCGAGGCCGAGGACCTTGAACAGCGCGCCCATCTGGCCTTCGGCGGTCAGGCGGGTGCAGGCGGAATGGATGGCCTCGGCATGTTCGGGCGCGACTTTCGACAAGGCTTCGGCACGCGCCTCGATGCCGAGATTGCGCAGGAAGCGGCCTTGCTCCACCGTCCCCAGCCACCGGCAACCGCGCGAGAGGGCGGCGTTGGACAAGGCGTGGAAATCGACATGCGCGGTCAGGTCCGCCTCTCCGGGCAGGGCGAAAGGATCGACCTTCATGTGCGCGCGCACGGCCTGCAGGGTGGAGCCGGTGCGCGGTTCGTCATAGCCGTAATCGATCAGCAGCGCCGCGCCGCCCTGATCGATCAACCGTCCGGCGATTTCGTAAACCACGGCGGCGGCAGCCGGGCTGGTCTCGACGATGGTGCCATCGGGCGTGCCGCGCAGGTCCGGGCGCTGCTCGGCGCGGACGGCAGCGTCCATCGGCATCGTGCCGAGCACCGGCAGCAGCCGGCCGTCCTGCCAGCCGACCATCCGTTCGCGCCAGCCGGCCTCCGTCCGGACGAGTTGGCGGACCGGCAGCGCATCGAGAAACTCGTTCCCGACGATCAGCAGCGGGCCGTACATCGGCAGGGTAGAGAGATCGTCGTGCCAGTAGGCCTGCGGAACCGCTTCGAGCTGGATCGCCTTGAGCGCGGTCGAACCCTCGACGAAATGGACGGAAGGCTCCAGACCATAGCGCCGCATCGCCCGCAAGGCGTCCTGCGCGAGCGTGCCCCGGCCGGGGCCGAGTTCGACATAGTGGATTTCATCAGGCCGCCCGGCGTTGATCCACATATCGGCCAGCCACAGGCCGATCAGTTCGCCGAACATCTGGCTGATTTCCGGCGCGGTGATGAAATCCCCGTCCTCGCCCAGCGGGTCCTTGCCGGCGTAATAGCGCGCGTTCGATTCGCCCATGTAGTGGGCAAGCGAGATCGGGCCGTAGTTTTCGATCAGCCGGCGAAAGATCGCGGTCAGCGCCTCGGTTTCGTGCGGGACCGTCATCCCTCCACCGCGCTTGAGGCCGCAGCCCGCTGCGCGCTGCCGAGCGCAGGACGCAGCATCGCCCGCACCACCAGACCGATCCCCAGCGCGATCAGCGGAATGGTGAGCCACTGACCCATCGACAGCCCGGTCGATCGGGCGAATTCGGCCAACTGGGCATCGGGTTCGCGGAAGAATTCCACCGTAAAGCGCGCCGCACCGATCCCGGCCGTGAACACGCCGACCAGCAATCCCGGCCGGAACCGCGCGCGGGTCAGCCAGTAGAGCGAGAGCATGATGACGATCATCAGCAGCCCCTCCAGCCCCGCTTCGTAAAGCTGGCTGGGGTGGCGCGGGAGCTGGTCGGGCGCATCGGGAAAGATCATTGCCCACGGGACGGGAGACGCGACCACCCTGCCCCACAATTCGCCATTGATGAAGTTGGCGATGCGGCCGAACAGCATGCCGAACGGGACGCAGACCGCAATGTAATCGGCCACCCGCAGGAAATTGAGCTGCCCGCGCCAGGAAACCCAGGCCATCGCCAGGATCACCCCGATCAGACCGCCGTGAAAGCTCATCCCGCCGTGCCACAGGCTGAGCAGTTCGCTAGGCCGGGTCCACAAGCTGGGGATGCCGGTGTCACCGCCGGTATAGAACGTCGCGTAGCCGAGCCGCCCGCCGAGGATGATGCCGAGCGTACAGTAGAAGAACAGGTCATCGGCGTGGCGCTGGGCGAGCGGCGCGCCGGGCGAGCGGATCATGCGCGAAAGGTGCCAGTATCCCAGCATGATGCCGGCGAGATAGGCCAGCGAATAGTAACGCAGACGAAAGGAGCCGATGTCTATGCCGTTCTTCAGCCCCAGGTCCGCCCAGCGGATCGGTTCGTAACTCTGGACGGCGCTCGCGGCCATGGAAATCAGGGACAAGTCACGGACCTCGCTTGCATTTTCATGGGACACACCGCACTTCCTGGTAACAGGCGCTTGCCGGGGCGTCGTGCGGCCTTCTGGCATAGCCGGCACGTCGATGGTAGCGGGTAATGTTCGCACCGGCGTTGCGGGTGAAGTGGAAACAATCGGACGGGCGCTGCTCGCTCGCTAGGTAGAAGTCCCAGGTCATGACCGTGATCCGCATTGCCTCCCCCCGCGCCGTGATCGACCGGCGCAATCTGGTTGACCGGATTGCCGGCATCGTCGAGGATATCGGCGCGGCCAAGGGGCGTCAGGCCGTGGTCGAGCTGCTGCGCGAGGCGCTGGAGGATGGCCGCTCCGAGATCGCCCGCCGCCTGCGCGAGAAGCCCTCGGCCGGGCACGAAGTGGCGGAAGCGCAGGCGTTTCTGGTCGATCAGTTGATCCGCCTGATCCACGATCATGTCACCGCGCATGTCTATCCGGCGATCAACCGCTCGACCGGCGAGCGCCTGGCGATCCTTGCGGTCGGCGGGTACGGGCGCGGCGAGATGGCCCCGCATTCCGATGTCGACGTGGCTTTCATCACCCCGATCAAGTCCACCCCGTGGTGTGAGCAGGTGATCGAGGCGATGCTCTATTTCCTCTGGGACCTGGGTCTCAAGGTCGGCCATTCCAGCCGCTCGCTCAGCGAGATGGTCAAGATGTGCCGGTCGGACCTGACCATCCGCACCGCCATGCTGGAAGGCCGCTATGTGTGGGGCGATCAGGCGCTGTTCGACGAAGTGCGGCAGAAGTTCTGGAAGGAAGTGGTTTCCGGGACCGAGCGCCAGTTCGTCGTCGAAAAGCTGGCCGAGCGTGAGGAACGCCACAAGCGTATGGGCGACAGCCGCTATGTCGTCGAGCCCAATGTCAAGGAGGGCAAGGGATCGCTGCGCGATCTGCACACGCTCTACTGGATCGGCAAATACATCTATCAGGTCCGCGACCCGAGCGAGCTGGTGTCAGTCGGGCTGCTGTCCCCGCGCGAATACCGCTCGTTCCGGCGGGCCGAGACATTCTTCTGGGCGGTGCGCTGCCATCTGCACACCATCACCCGCCGGGCCGAGGACCGGCTGACCTTCGACCTGCAGCGCGAAGTCGCCGCGCGGATGAAATATACCGACCGGCCGGGCAAGAGCGCGGTCGAGCGGTTCATGCACATGTTCTTCCTGCAGGCCAAAGTGGTCGGCAACCTGACCGGAGTGTTCCTGGCCCAGCTTGACGAACAGTTCGTGCGCAAGCAGCCGCGCGGCCTTCTGGCAGGGTTCCGCGCCCGGCCCCGCAAGCTCAAGGGCTACAGTGTTTATGGCGGGCGGATTTCAGCGCCGGGCGAAGGCTGGTTCAAGGCCGATCCGGTCCGCCTGATCGAGATTTTCGCGCTGGCCGAGCGCGAGGGGCTGGATATCCACCCGGATACGCTGCGCATCATCAATCACGATGTGGTGTTGATCAAGGAAGCCGTGCGCAACGACCGGCGGGCGAACGAGCTGTTCATGGAACTGCTGACCAGCCCGAAAGACCCGGAAAAGGCGCTGCGCAGCTTCAATGAGGCGGGGGTGTTCGGCCGCTTCGTCACTGAATTCGGCCGCGTCAATGCGCAGATGCAGTTCGATATGTACCACCACTATACGGTGGACGAGCACACCATCCGCGCCATCGGCCTGCTTTCGCGCATCGAGAAGGGCGAACTGGCGCAAGACCATCCGCTGGCGCACGATATCGTCCACAAGCTGCAATCGCGCCGGGCAATCTATGTCGCGGTGCTGCTGCACGATATCGCCAAGGGCCGGGGCGGCGATCATTCGGTGCTGGGCGCGGAAATCGCGATGAAGCTGGGCCCCCGCTTCGGGCTGGACGAGGTGGAAACCGAACTGGTCAGTTGGCTGGTGCGAATGCACCTGACGATCAGCGCGGTCGCCTTCAAGCGCGACCTTTCGGACGGCAAGACGATCGCCGATTTCGTGGAACTGGTCCAGTCGGTGGACCGGCTGCGCCAGTTGACCATTCTCACCATCGTCGACATCCGCGCGGTCGGGCCCGGCACCTGGAATTCCTGGAAGCGCCAGCTTATCGGCGAGCTTTATGCTGCGGCCGAGGAGCGGCTGCGGCTGGGCCATGCCGAATTCGGCCGTGAAAAGCGGGTCGCCGCCAAGAAGGCGGCGGTGGCAGCGATGTCGCCGCGCCTCGCCGAACTTGTGCAGAGCGTGGGCGAGCGTTTCGCCGATCCATACTGGATCGCCGAGAGCGAGGACGTGATTGCCGGCAATCTCGAACAGTTTGTCCAGAAACAGGGTACCCCGCTCGACATTCGCACCACCTTCTATCCGGCACGCGGGGCCACGCTGGTCACGGTCATCGCCTCGGACCATCCGGGCCTGTTCTATCGCATCGCCGGGGGCATCCATCTGGCCGGCGGCAACATCATCGATGCGCGCATCCACACCACCCGCAATGGCCGCGCGGTGGACAATTTCCTGATCCAGGACCCGCTGGGCCGCCCGTTCCGCGAAGAAGGCCAGTTGGAACGCCTGCGGGTGGCGATCGACAACGCCCTGGCCAACCGGGTCAAGATCCTGCCGCAACTGGTCGCCAAGCCCGACGCCCGCCCGCGTGCCGATGCGTTCGAAGTCCGCCCGCGAGTCGCGATCGACAACAAGGCGTCGAACCGCTTCACCGTCGTCGAGGTTAACGCCCGCGATCGCCCGGCCTTGCTGAACCGGCTTGCCCATGCGCTGTTCCAGAGCAAGCTGATGGTGCATTCCGCCCACATCACCACTTATGGCGAGCGCGCTGCCGATACGTTCTACGTAACTGATCTGCTGGGCGAAAAGCTGACCTCGCAAAGCCGGCTCAAGGCATTGGAAAGACGGCTTCTCGAAGTTTCTAACGAGGAAATCACCCGCGCCGAGCTGGCGTAAATCCCAAGCCGGGAGCGATACTGACCAATTGCAGGCTTGCAACCGGGCGCGGCGCGGGCCATTTTGCTGCATCGCAATATCTGCACGGCCGTTTACCCAAGGCCGATCAAGAAGAAGGCATGCCCATGCACGCACCGCGAACCCAGTTGAAGGCTGAAGCCCGCCCTGTCGACGAAGTCCATGACGTTTTCGTGATGCAGGGCGGCGGTTCGCTCGGCGCGTTCCAGGCCGGGGTCTATCAGGCGCTGGACGAAGCCGGCGTCGTGCCGGACTGGATCGCCGGAATTTCGATCGGCGCGATCAACGGCGCGATCATCGCCGGCAACGCGCCCGAGGATCGCGTTGCGGCGCTGCGCAAGTTCTGGAACCTCGTCTCTTCCGATTTGCTCTACCACCTTGATGAGCCGATCGGCTTCGCGCGCCGCGCCTTCAACGAAGCCTCCGCCGCGATCGGCTGCACCATCGGCGTCCCAGGCTTCTTCAACCCGCGCATACCGATGCCGCTGCCCAACTGGCCCCGCGAAATCGGGCAATTGAGCTATTACGACACCACGCCGCTGCGCCGCACCTTGCTCGACATCGTCGATTTCGACCGGATCAACCACAAGGATACCCGCCTCAGCGTCGGCGCGGTCAACATCCGCAACGGCAACTTCGCCTTTTTCGACAATCACGAACGCGAGATCCGGGTGGAGCATATCATGGCCAGCGGCGCGCTGCCGCCGGGGCTGCCGGCCGTGGAAGTCGATGGCGAATGGTACTGGGACGGTGCCCTCCTTTCCAACACGCCGCTGCAGTTCGTGCTGGACCACCGCGAAACCTGTTGCATGAATGTGTTCCAGGTCGATCTGTTCGCCGCCACCGGCGATATGCCGCGCACCATGGCCGACGTTGCCCAGCGCGAAAAGGACGTGCGCTTTTCCAGCCGCACCCGGCTCAACACCGACATGAACCGCCGCCTCCAGAAGCTCAGTTCAGCGGCCCGGCGGCTGGCGCGCAAGCTGCCGGACGATCTCCTCGACGATCCGGACCTGGCCGAACTGCTCGCCTATCGCCCCGAAGGGCCCGTGGCGATCATGCACCTGATCAATCGCGGCCATGGCTTCGAAACCAATTCGAAGGACTATGAGTTCTCGCGCATGACGGTCAACGAGCACTGGGCACTGGGCTACCACGATGCGATGATCTCGCTCAAGCATCCGGACTGGATCAACCGCAAACTCAAGCCGGATGAAATCGCCACTTTCGACCTTGTCGGGGCCACGCCGCACGTCGGCTGACCCGCCGGTCAACCCGGAGCCGCTGTTACCCATGAAACTGAAAGACAAAGTCTGCATCGTCACCGGCGCCGCCAGCGGCATCGGCAACGCCATTGCCCGCCGCTATGCCGCCGAAGGTGCCAAGGTCGCCATCGCCGATATCAATCTGGAAGCCGCGCAAAAGGCGGTGGACGATATCGCGGCGGCACACGGAACGGCCGGCCTTGCGCTGGCGATGGACGTAACCAGCGAGGAACAGGTGAACGCCGGTGTGCAGCAGGTGGTCGATGCCTGGGGCACGGTCGATGTGCTGGTGTCCAACGCGGGCATCCAGATCGTCAACCCCATCGAACAGTTCGCCTTTGCCGACTGGAAGAAGATGCTGGCGATCCACCTCGACGGGGCCTTCCTCACCTCGAAAGCGGTGATCCCGCATATGTATGCCCAAGGCTCGGGTACGATCCTGTTCATGGGCTCGGTCCACTCCAAGGAAGCGAGCAAGCTCAAAAGCGCCTATGTGACGGCAAAGCACGGCCTGCTCGGCCTGTCGCGCACGATCGCCAAGGAGGCGGGGCCCAAGGGCGTGCGCACCAACGTGATCTGCCCCGGCTTCGTGCGCACCCCGCTGGTGGACAAGCAGATCCCCGAGCAGGCGAAGGAACTGGGCATTTCCGAGGACGAGGTGATCAAGAAGGTCATGCTCGGCCAGACCGTGGATGGCGAGTTCACCACCGTCGATGACATCGCCGAAGTCGCCCTGTTCTTCGCCGCCTTCCCCAGCAACGCGCTGACCGGACAATCGCTGGTCGCCAGCCATGGCTGGTACATGGAATAATACCAAGGCTCGTTGATCCGAACGCATAGCCCTCTCCCCTTCAGGGGAGAGGGTTGGGAGAGGGGGATGGCCCCGCCCCTCTCTACTCCGGCTAGGGTCATGTCGCGCTCAATCCGGTGCGGGCGGGGCTTGCGGTGCAGGCGCAGGACTTGCGTTGGTCAAGCGTGCATGCGCTGCTTGATCCGGCGCGGGCCGACGGATTCACCGAAACCGCGCCGGTTCGGCAACGTGTTCCCGATTTTGCTGCGCTGTTGCGTTCGGATGAAGACGAAACAATGTCCGCGTTGTTGCGCCGCTCGGAAAGCACCGGCCGCCCACTCGGCGACAGCGGCTTTCTCAATCGTGTCGCAGCGATGCTGGGGCGCGATCCGAAGCCGGGTAAGCGCGGACCGAAGGTGAAGGATGAGCGATTAAGTGCACTGTCACCGTAATTCCGTCACCGTAATTCCACACTCCAAAGTCGCAGCCCCATAGATTCAGATTTTCGCCGCCTTGGGAATCCCCAGTGAATCAGACAAAGCGCAAGTTGGTATAAGTTCCCATTGACATTCTGCAAGATATCAAAAACTGTTGTCGTTTGGGCGTCGGGGGTGATGGTCATGGGGAATCGGCTGCCGGCATCGCGCTTTTGCCCTGCTGCGCGGCGGGATGGCACCGCTTGAACTCGCATTTGCATCAGCAGACGATCACCGCGTTTCGCGGTGCCGGCTATGGTGCCGGAAACTGGCAGACCGCGATCGATCTGATGGCGCGGGCCACCGGCAGCCGGCTGGGAGAGCTGGTCGGCTGGTTCTCCCCCCATCGCCCGCCGTTTCGCCTGATGACGCGCGACATCGCCGATACCGACGCCCGGCTGGCCATCTGGGGCGACTTGGGCGGCGCCGATCCGCGAATCAATCCGATGATCCGCGCCGGCGTGCGCGCGCGGCCGTTCCAGACCTTGGTCGATATCGACCTGATCGACAGCGAGGAACGCAAGCGTAACATACTTTGGAACGAGGTCTTCGATCCTTGCGACATTCCTCATATCGCCTCTGTCCTGCTTCATCGCGACAGCGATGCGCATCTTGTCGTCGGGGTGCTGCGGCGCCGGTCGCAGGGGCCGCTCGTGGGTGAGGAGCGCAAGCTGTTCGAACTTTACGCCCGCGAGGCGGCGACGAGCGCGACGTTCGCGCGCAAGCTGGGGGAAGACAGCGGCAAGCTGGTGTCCGGCGCGCTGGCGGCGGTGGGCGCGGCGGCGATCGCGCTCAACCGCTTCGGCCGCGTGGTGGGCATCACGCCCGCAGCCGAATCGATCCTCGCTACGAATGGCATGATCGCGGTCGCGGCCGGATCGCCCCGCTGCGCGCGCGCGCCTGACCAGATCCGGTTCGAACAGGCGATTGGCACAGTGCTGGCCCGACACGTGCAGCAACAGGTGGTAATGGCGGACGGCGCACGCGCGATGGCGCTGACGGTGCTGCCACTGCCCGGAGAGCTGGACCTTGGCTACAATGCCTGTGTGCTGATCGTGCTGGAGGACGTCAGCGCCAAGCTGCTTCTCACGCCGGCCGAGCGCGAGGTTCTGGCTCTTCTCCAGCAAGGGGCGCGCGCCGATGAAATTGCCCGTGCCCGCAAGGTCAGCCGTGAGACCGCGCGCTCGCAGATCAAGGCGGTCTATGCCAAGCTCGGTCGGCGCGGCCAGGTGGACCTGCTCCGCCAGAACACGGCCGGACCCGAACGCCCCTCGGATTAAAGCCCCGGCTCAAAAACTCGTCCACATCACCCCGCAGGGTGATGCACAGTTCCGTGCCGTCGGCAAAATAACCGGGAAATCATGAGATAAGGTGTACGCCCGTGTTGACCACCGCCAGAAAGTTGTCGCTTTGCCTGCTGCTTGCCCATGCCGCCTTCGCACCCGCTGCGAGCTGGGCGCAATATTCCGGCTATGACGAGGACGACTACGACGAGGAAGACTACGAAGCCGAGGCCGAGGCCGAACGGCAGCGGGCGAACAGCCAGATGATCCTCGACGCCGCCCGTCAGGGGATCAACGATGCGCTGAGAGGCTATGCGAACCGGCCGATGCCAATGCCCGCCCCGAGACCGGTGGTTCGCCCCGCACCGAGCCCTTACACGCCGCCGCCCGCGCCCGCCTATCAGCCGGCCCCGCCGATGAGCGGGCCTATGACCTCCTTCGGCAGCCTGCCGGCCGGCGCGGGCAATCCGGAGCAGCGTTCCTACTGGGCCGCTAACTGCCAGAACCGCAGCTGGCAGGTCAACTCGGTACAGGCGCAGAACTGCAACTTCATCCGCCAGCGCGCGACGGCGCCGGTGGCCAGCGGCGGCACCATGGGCAAGCCTTATACCGCGCCGGGGTATGGGGCAAAGGGTGCATCCCCCTCGACCGGCAGCGCCCAGCGCAGCTACCGCGTGGCGACAAGCTGCATGCGGTTCTCAAGCGGACAATTGATCAACGGCTGCGGTTTCGATGTCATCGTGGAATACTGCTGGGTCAACCCTGCCAGCGATTCCGACGCACGCTTCTTCACATGCCCCACCCGTGGCTCATCGAGCCAAATCGCGCCAGGACGATCGCATTCGGCCTACAATCCCAAGAGCGGGCGCATCGCCTACATCGCCTGCGAATATCCCGGCCTGCACCGCAATGTCCGCTGGAGCGGATCGAGCCTGCAGTTCGACGGGTGCTTCTGAACCCGCGCCCTACCCCGCCGCCGCGCGCCCCCGCCACGCTTCCGCGGGAGTTACGGAGAATTACGGTGACAGTGCATTAAATTGACAGCACGGTTTCCCCCTGTCAAACTCGGGAATTCCGATGACACGTGCGAAAACCCCTAAACTCTTATTCCTCCACATCGCACAATCTTGGCCATGTGACACTCGCGCCCGGCCCTTCTGCTGCTGATGCGCGTCTCACCCATGCGTAGCCGTCGTGATCGCTTTCCTACATCCATCGCCTCCGGCATAATCCACCACGGCGCGCCCGCGCCCTGCTCTTTGCCTTCGTCGATCACCTTCGCGGAATTTTCATCTCCGGGACTGTAAACTTCGTATTTTACGATCAACAAATTGATTTTAAAAAGAAATACCGCCGTTTTCGAAGTTTACACAGTGTAACCTTTGTAAACTTCGCAGCGCGCTAAACCAACGGCGGCCCGCGAATCGGGCTCGGTTGTTCAGGCCACCGCCCGCAACCGCGCCAGCGCCGCCTCGCGCCCGATCAGCGGCAGCAGTGCTGCCATGTCGGGTCCGTGGTCCATGCCCGTCAGCGCGCGGCGGAGGGGCAGGAACAGCGCCTTGCCCTTGCGCCCGGTTTCGTCCTTGAGCCGGCCGGTCAGGTCCTTCCAGATCATATCCGACCAGTCCAGCGCGTCCAGCGCCGCAGCGGCGCTCGCCAGGAAGGCCACATCGTCCGCCTCGGGCGGCGGGGCGGATACCGGCCCGGTCACCACCCGCCACCAGTCGTGCGCCTCGGCCACTTTGCCAAGGTTGGGCCGCACCGCCTGCCAGGCGGCTTCGTCCATCCCGGCGGGCAGGCGATCGGCAACCTGCGCGTAAGGCGTCGCGTGGACCACGGCGGCATTGATCCGGTCCAGCTCCGCCTCGTCAAACCGCGCCGGCGCGCGGCCGAAGCGCGACAGGTCGAAGCCAGCCGCCAGTTCATCGAGGCCGAGCAGCGGATCGACCGGATCGCTGGTCCCCAGCCGCGCCAGCAGTGCCACCAGCGCCTGCGGCTCTATCCCGGCGTCGCGAAAGTGGCCCGCGCCCAGCGATCCCAGCCGCTTGGACAGCTTGCCCTCGCTGCCGACCAGCAGCGCCTCGTGCGCGAACGCGGGCAGCGCGGCACCCAGCGCAGTGAACATCTGCACTTGCGCCGCCGTATTCGAGACATGATCCTCGCCGCGCAGGATCGCGGTGACCCCCATCGCCACGTCGTCGATCACCGAAGGCAGCATGTAGAGCCACGAGCCATCGGCGCGGCGCACGACCGGATCGCTCATCTGCGCCGGATCGAAACGCTGGGGTCCGCGAATGCCGTCTTCCCAGGCGATCGGCTCGTCATGGTCCAGCAGGAACCGCCAGTGCGGCAGATCGCCAGCCGCCAGCTTCGCCGCCTTGTCATCCTCGCCGAGCGCCAGCGCGGCGCGATCGTAGATCGGCGGCAGGCCGCGCCCCAGCAACACCTTGCGCCGCAGTTCCAGCTCCTGCGGGGTCTCCCAGCAGGGATAGACCCGCCCTTGCGCCTTCAGCGTCTCGAAAGCCGCCTCGTAGACGGGGAAGCGGGCAGACTGGCGTTCCTCCCCTTCCGGGTGAAGGCCCAGCCAGGCCAGATCGGCGCGGATGCCCTCGACGTACTCCTCCCGGCTGCGGGCGGCGTCGGTATCGTCGATCCGCAGCAGGAAACGGCCGCCATCGCGCCGTGCCAGCAGCCAGTTGTGCAGCGCCGTGCGGATATTGCCGACATGAAGGTGCCCGGTGGGCGAGGGAGCGAAGCGGGTAACGGTCATGCGCGGCGGATTAGGCCCGGCAAGCCGTGTTGGCTAGGCGATTTCGGCCAGCGTCTTTTCGTTGAGGACGGCCAGGAACGCGCCCATCGCCTTGTCGAGCTGGCGGGGCAGGGTGCAGCGGCGGGCCACCCGGCACCCACTGCAATTGACCAGCGCACGGTCGGGCTCCATCGCCGCGACCACGTCGCCGATGCGGATGTCCTCGGCCGGACGTGCCAGCACCACGCCGCCGCCACGCCCGCGCGTTGCCGCGACGAACCCGGCATGGGCCAGCGCCGCCGCGATCTTCATCAGGTGCGTGCGCGGAATGTCCTGCTCTTCCGCCACTGCCGCGATCGTCGCGCGGCCACCCTCCAGCCGGGCGAGGTGGATCAGCAGGCGAAGCGCGAAATCGGTATGCCGGGTCAACTGCATGGCATGCACCCTCGCCAAAAGACCTTCGGAGTCAATTGATTCACGTCAAACGCACCTTTCCCGAAGCGGCGTAAAAGCGGAATCGAAAATGCAACAATTGAGGTGCCCCATGTATTGCGTGCAGTGCGAACAATCGAACAAGGGTGGATGTGCGGTCAAGGTCGGCTCATGCGGCAAGACCGCAGACGTGGCCGATCAGCAGGACGTCCTGCTGCGCCTGATGCAGGGCGTCTCGGTCTATGCCGATCGCGCCGCGCGGGTTGGCGCACGCGATGAACAGGTCGATTCGTTCACCCCGCACGCCTGGTTCACCACCCTCACCAACGTCAACTTCGACAGCACCCGTTTCGATCGGCTGATAGACCGCGCGATCGGCATGCGGGAGCGCGCCCGCGCCTGCGCCCTCACTGCCGGTGCCGATCTGTCCGCCCTGCCCGAACCCGCCACCTGGAACCCCGGCATCACCCGCGCCGAGCGCGCCGCTGCCGCGCCGTTCGCCGCCATCCAGCGCTGGATGGACCGCGATGGCCCCAGCGTGACCGGCCTGCGCAACCTGCTGCTCTATGGCCTCAAGGGCACTGCCGCCTATTCCGAACATGCCCGCGTGCTGGGCCAGGAGGAAGCGGCGATCAATGCCGAATTTCACCGCATCTCCGCCTTCCTGGCGACCGATCCGACCGACATCGATGCGCTGTTGCGGGAATGTCTGGCGGTGGGCGGGCTCAACCTCAAAGTGATGGCGCTGCTCGATGCCGCCAACACCGGGCGGTTTGGCCACCCCGAGATCACCATGGTGCGCATGTCGCCGGTGGCCGGCAAGGCGATCCTGGTGTCCGGCCATGACATGGGCGACCTTGAAGCTCTGCTGCAGCAGACCGAGGGGCTGGGCATCAACGTCTATACCCACGGCGAACTGATGCCGGCCAACGCCTATCCGGGGCTGAAGAAGTACGCGCATCTGGCCGGCAACTACGGCGGCGCGTGGCAGGACCAGCAGAAGGAATTCGATGCCTTCCCCGGCGCGATCCTGATGACCTCCAACTGCCTGATCAATCCCGAGATCAAGGGTTATGCCGATCGCATCTTTACCGCCGGGCCGGTGGGCTGGAACGGCGTGCCGCATATCCAGAACCACGAGTTCGCACCGGTGATCGCTTGCGCGCTGACCCAGCCCGGCTTCGCCGCCGATGCGCCCGAACAGCGCATCCCGGCGGGCTTTGCGCGCAATACGGTGATGGGCGTGGCGGATACCCTGCTGGGCATGATCAAGGGCGGCGAGGTCAAGAACCTGTTCCTGATCGGCGGCTGCGACGGCGCGCGCCCAGGCCGCAACTACTTCCATGACCTCGCGGTCAGCACCCCCGCCGACAGCCTGGTGCTGACGCTGGGCTGCGGCAAGTTCCGCTTCAACCGCGAGGACATGGGCACCATCAACGGCATCCCGCGCGTGCTGGACATGGGCCAGTGCAACGATGCCTATTCCGCCATCCAGGTTGCGGTGGCGGTGGCTGGCGCACTGGGCTGCGAGGTCAACGATCTGCCGCTGCACTACGGGATAAGCTGGTTCGAGCAGAAGGCGACCGCCGTGCTGCTGACGATGCTTCACCTCGGCCTGCGCAAAATCCACCTCGGGCCGACGCTGCCCCAGTTCCTGACCCCCGAAGTGCTGGGCGTGCTGATCGACAAGTTCGACATCCGCCCCACCGGCGATCCGCAGGAAGACCTTGCCCGGATGCTCGCGGCCGCCTGATGGGGCGGGCGATGCCGTGACCATGGCGGGGCGGACAGGCAACCTGTCCGCCCCGTTCGCGTGTTAAACTACTTTAATTGGCGTCCTGGCGCACGGTCGAGCCGCTGCGGAAATCGTGCGTGATCGGATAGCGCCGGTCGCGCCCGAAGTTGCGGGCGGTCAGCTTGACCCCGGGCGGGGCCTGGCGGCGCTTGTATTCCGACAGGTGCAGCAGCCGCTCGACCTGCTGGACGGTGGCGCGATCGAAGCCTTCGCGGACGAGCTGGTCCACGCTCTTGTCGTGCTCCACCAGCCCCAGCAGGATCGGATCGAGCAGATCGTAAGCCGGCAGGCTGTCCGAATCGCGCTGGTTCTCCCGCAGTTCGGCGGTCGGCGGGCGGGTGAGGATGTTGTCCGGGATCACCGCCCCCGCAGGCCCCAGGCCGATGCGCGGGACATGCCGGTTGCGCCAGCGCGCCAGGGCATAGACGGTCATCTTGTAGGCGTCCTTGAGCGGATTGTAGCCGCCCGCCATGTCGCCATAGATGGTCGCATAGCCCACGCTCATCTCGCTCTTGTTGCCGGTAGTCAGCAACATCGGCCCGAACTTGTTCGAAAGCGCCATCAACGCCGTGCCGCGAATCCGCGATTGCAGATTTTCCTCGGCCAGGCCGCGCGGCGTCCCGTCGAACGCCGGGCCCAGCATCGCATCGAAGCCGTCCACCGCGCCGTCGATCGGCATCACCGAATAGCGCACGCCCAGCGCCTTGGCGCAGGCCGCCGCATCATCGAGGCTTTCGGTGCTGGTGAAACGCGAGGGCATCATCACCGCCCAGACCTTGTCCGCCCCCAGCGCATCCACCGCGATCGCCGCGCAGACCGCCGAATCGATCCCGCCCGACAGCCCCAGGACGACGCCGGGAAAGCGGTTGCGATTGACGTAATCGCGCAGCGCCAGGACCATGGCGCAATAGATATCCTCAGGATGCGTGGCCAGCGGCGGCACCTCGCCACGATCGCAGCGCCAGCCCTTGGCGGTCTTGGTCCAGTTGGTCTGGACCACCTGCTCCTCCCAGTCGCGCAACTGCACTGCGAGGCCGCCATCGCCGTTGACCACGAAGCTGGCACCATCGAACACCAGTTCGTCCTGCCCGCCAACCCGGTTGAGATAGGCCAGCGGCAACCCTGTATCGACCGCACGGCGCTTGGCCACGCCTTCGATGCGCAAGGCGTCCTTGTTGATCTCGTAAGGACTGCCGTTGATGCAGATGAACATTTCCGCCCCGAAATCGGCCAGGTGCCGGCACACTTCGGGCCGCCAGATATCCTCGCAGATCGGCACCCCGATCATCGTCCCGCGCAGGATCACCGGTTCGGGCAAGGGGCCGGGCTGGAACAGGCGCATCTCGTCGAATGTGCCATAGTTGGGCAGTTCGTGCTTGAGCCGCACCGCCGCGACCTTGCCCTGATCGAGCAGGGCCACGCCATTGTGCAGTGCGCCATCGAGGACGAAGGCCGATCCGACCAGCATCGCCGGCCCGTCCGACGCGCTGGCTTCGGCCAGCTTGTGCAGTTCGGCGGCGGCACGTTCGACCAGCGCCGGCTTGAGAATCAGGTCCTCGGGCGGGTAGCCGATGAGGTGGAGCTCGGGAAAAACGACGAGGTCCGACCCCTTGGCCTGTTCGCGCGCGGCCAGCACCGTATCGGCGTTGGCGGCGATATCGCCCACCGACTGGTTGAGTTGGCCCAGCGTGATCTTCAGGGTGTCCGGCATATCCGGCGGTGATGCCGCGCCCCTGCCCCGCATGCAAACAAAACCCGCAACAACGCCGACAATGGCTGCCGGCGGTCAGTGTCGAACCGACGGCCTGTTGCAACTAACGCTTTGCCGGAAAACAAAAAACCCTCCCGCAGGGGAGGGTTTATGTGGCTCCGCAGCGAGTGCGGAAACCGATCTTCGATCCCTCCCGGAATGGGCGGGAAAGAAGGGCGGGGGCCGACCAGACTTGCGGTCGGACCGAGCCCCCTTACCGATTACTCGGCGGTGGCTTCAGCCGACGGAGCGTCGGTGGCGTCGCCGGTCATCATTTCTTCGGGAGCGGTTTCGACCGACTCAGTGGCGTCGGGAGCCGGAGCTTCCCCGCCGCAAGCAGCGAGAGACAGAGCGGCAGCCGTCGCGAACGCGGCAAAAGCAATCTTCTTCATGCGAATCCCCTTGCATTAACTGGCGCATTGGTTTGGCGCAGACGCCAACGCCTGCAGGCAAGCCTGCGGTGCAACTCTTTAAACGAGACAATGGTGCAACGCAAATGAGAAGTAGGGCGGGGGTTTTCCGCCGTTTCCCTAGGGCTTGCCTAGATATAAAGATATCTTTATATGACATTCGATGAAAATCGAACCCGTCCTGCGCGCTGTTTCGGAGCCCACGCGGCTGCGAATGGTCCGGCTGCTGGCCCATATGGAGCTGGCGGTCGGAGAGCTTGCGCAAGTGCTCGGGCAAAGCCAGCCGCGCGTCTCTCGCCATATCCGCATCCTGTGCGATGCAGGCCTGGCGGAACGGCGCAAGGAAGGAAGCTGGGTGTTCCTGCGCAGCGCGATCGGCACTCTGCCCGCCCCTGAGGCCGATACCACCACGATCGGCGGGGCGGTGCTGCGGCTGCTGGCACTGGCCGAGCGCGACGATCGACAGTTCGCCGCCCGCTGCGAACAGGACCGCCGCCACCTCGCCGCGATCCGCGCCGGGCGCGAGGCGAACGCGTCGGCCTATTTCGAACGCCACGCAGCGGAATGGGATACCATGCGCCGCCTGCACGGGGCTGACGAACCTGTGGAAATCGCGCTGGTCGCGGCGCTGGCCGACGAACCGCTGGGCCGGGTGCTGGATATCGGCACCGGCACCGGGCGGATGGTCGAACTGCTGAGCCCGACCGCCGCGCGGCTGACCGCGATCGACAAGAGCGCGGAAATGCTCCGCATCGCCCGCGCGCGACTGCAGGATCTGCCGGCCGACAAGCTGGACCTTGTCCACGGCGATTTTACCGCGCTGCCGTTTGCCGATGCCGGGTTCGACACCGTGCTGTTCCACCATGTCCTGCATTTCGCGCAGGACCCTGCCGCCGTTCTTGCCGAAGCCGCCCGCGTCACCGCGCCGGGCGGGCGCATCGCGGTGGTCGATCTGGCCGCGCACGATCACGAGGACCTGCGGGTCCAGCATGCCCACGCCCGGCTCGGGTTTACCGATGCGCATATGGCCGCGTTCCTGGCGGATGCCGGGTTCAGCCCCGCTGCGCCGATCACCCTGCCCGGCGATCCGCTTACCGTGAAGATCTGGACCGGCCGCCGCGCCGCTCCCGCCGCCGAACCGAGAAAGGCCCTATCCGCATGACCGCCGCCACCCCGGCACCCCTGTTCGCCGATCTGCCGGGCGACATTTCCGTAAGCTTCGAATTCTTCCCGCCCAAGAGCGAGAAGATGGAGGAGCAGCTCTGGGACGCGATCACCCAACTGGCACCGCTGCAGCCCGGCTTCGTGTCGGTCACTTATGGCGCAGGCGGCACCACCCGCGAACGCACCCACGCGACTGTGGCAAGGATCGCGCGTGAAACCGCCCTTGTCGCCGCCGCGCACCTGACCTGTGTGGGAGCCAGCAAGGACGAGATCGCAGAGATCGCCGACCAGTACTGGGATGCTGGCGTGCGCCATATCGTAGCGCTGCGCGGCGATCCGCCGCCCGCTGATGGTGGCCGTTTCGTCCCACACCCTGAAGGCTATGCCAGCGCCGCAGACCTCGTTGCCGGGCTCAAGGCGCGGCACGATTTCGACATCTCGGTCGCCGCCTACCCCGAAGTCCACCCGGAAGCGCTGAGCGCGGAAGCTGATCTCGACAACCTCAAGCGCAAGCTCGATGCGGGCGCGACCCGGGCGATCACGCAGTTCTTCTTTTCCACGGACGCCTATTTCCGCTTCCTCGACAAAGTGCTGGCAGCAGGGATCAGCGCGCCGATCCTGCCCGGCATCATGCCGGTCACCAGCTTCGCCGCGATCCGTCGCATGTCGGCCAACACCGAAATCCCGGCAGAGATGGAGCGCCTGTTCGACGGGCTCGATGAACGGCCCGGACCGCGCGCCCTGATCGCCGCCGTGGCCGCCGCCGACCTGTGCAACCGCCTCTATGCCGGCGGCGTGCGCGATTTCCATTTCTACACGCTCAACAAGCACGAGCAGACTTATGCCATCTGCCACCTGCTCGGACTGAGGCCCCAGCCATGACCCTGACCCCATCCACCGCCCGCACCGCGTTCCTGGCAGAGGCCGCCAAGCGCATCCTCGTCACCGATGGCGCGTTCGGCACCGAAATCCAGAACTGGAAGCTGTCCGAGGCCGACTATGCCGGTTCATTGGGCCTGAGCCACGAGCAGAAGGGCAACAACGACATTCTGGCGCTGACCAAGCCGGAAGTGCCCGAGGCGATCCACCGCGCCTATTTCGAGGCGGGGGCGGACATCGCCGAGACCAACACGTTCTCCGCCAACCGCATCAGCCAGGCCGATTACGGGGCCGAGCATCTGGTGCGCGAGATCAACGTGGAAAGCGCAAAGCTGGCCCGCAGGCTGGCTGACGAATATGCGGCCAGGGACGGCCGCCCCCGTTTCGTCGCCGGTGCGATCGGGCCGACCAACAAGACGCTCTCGCTCAGCCCCGACGTCAACGATCCGGGCTACCGCGAGATCGACTGGGATACCCTGGTGGATGTCTACAAGGAACAGGCGGCGGCGCTGGTCGAAGGCGGCGCGGACTTCATCCTGATCGAGACGGTGTTCGATACACTCAACGCCAAGGCCGGGGTGATGGCGGTGCGGCAACTGGAGCATGAACTCGGCCGCGAAGTGCCGATCATGCTGTCGATGACGCTGACCGATCTTTCTGGCCGCAACCTGTCGGGCCATACCGTCGAGGCATTCTGGTATGCGGTGCGCCATGCCAGGCCGCTGACTATCGGCCTCAACTGCTCGTTCGGCGCGACGCAGTTGCGCCCGCACGTCAAGACGCTGGCCGAGATCGCCGATACGCTCATCATGATCTACCCCAACGCCGGCCTGCCGAACGAGCTGGGGGCCTATGACGAGATGCCCGATACGACGGCGGGCTTTGTCGGCGAATGGGCGGTGGCGGGGCAGGTCAACGCGCTGGGCGGCTGCTGCGGCTCCACCCCGGCGCATATCGCCGCCATCGCGAACAAGGTTGCGGGACTGGCCCCGCGCCCGATCCCGGCGCTGGAGCCGGTGACGCGCCTTGCGGGCCTCGAACCCTTCACCATGGCAGGCTGACCACCCCACCTCCCGTTCGTGTCGAGCGAAGTCGAGACACGGGCGCGCAGGTGTCTCGACTTCGCTCGGCACGAACGGATGTAGTGTTGTGATTGATGAGCCGTTGAACTGGACAATCCGCTCCGCCGGAGCCGAGGACGCCGATGCGCTGGCGCTGGTCGGCGCGGCGACGTTCCTCGATACCTATGCCGGTGCGGTGGATGGCCGGGGCATCATCGCCTTTGGCCGCGAACACCATAGCGCCGATGCCTATCGCGCCTACCTCGCGAAGGGCGCGCAGGCGTGGCTGGCCGAGTGCGAGCCGGGCGGCGCACCGATCGGCTATGCGCTGACATGCGCTCCGGAGCTGGAACAAGCCGGCGACGGCGATCGGGAACTGAAGCGCATCTATGTGCTGTCGCGCTTTCACGGCAGCGGCATCGCCGCCGCGCTGATGGCAGCGGCACTGGCGGGCAGCGCCGGGCACCGCCGCCTGTTGCTGGGCGTGAAAAACGATAATCACCGCGCGCTGGCGTTCTATGCCAGGCACGGTTTCGAACCTATCGGCACCCGCACTTTCCGCGTGGGCGACAACCACTACGACGATTTCGTGCTGGCGCGCGCGCTGGCATGAGTATGGACCAACCTGCCCCCGTTCGTGTCGAGCGTAGTCGAGACACGCCCGCACAGCACCTGCCTCACGTGTCTCGACACGCTCGACACGAACGGAGTTTTGTTAAGTGACGTCCGACAATCAGATTTCCGGTGCCCGCTTCGTCAACATCGGCGAACGCACCAACGTCACCGGCTCTGCCGCGTTCAAGAAGCTGATCATGGCCGGCGATTACGCCAAGGCCGTGGACGTTGCGCGCCAGCAGGTCGAGAACGGCGCGCAGGTGATCGACGTCAACATGGACGAAGGCCTGCTCGACGCGCATCTGGCGATGACCACGTTCCTCAAGCTGATCGCCGCCGAGCCCGACATTGCCCGGGTGCCGGTGATGATCGACAGTTCGAAGTGGGACGTGATCGAAGCCGGGCTCAAATGCGTACCAGGCAAGCCGATCGTCAATTCCATCAGCATGAAGGAGGGCGAGGCGCAGTTCCTGGACCACGCCCGCAAATGCATGGAATACGGCGCCGCCGTCGTCGTTATGGCGTTTGACGAGACCGGGCAGGCCGACACCCGCCAGCGCAAGATCGAGATTTGCGAGCGCGCTTACAAGCTGCTGACGGGCATCGGTTTTCCGCCTGAAGATATCATCTTCGATCCCAACGTCTTCGCCGTCGCGACCGGGATCGAGGAGCATGATCGCTACGGCCTGGACTTCATCGAAGCGGTGGCCGAGATCAAGGCGCGCTGCCCGCACGTCCACTTTTCCGGCGGGCTGTCGAACCTGTCCTTCAGCTTCCGGGGCAACGAAACGGTGCGCCGGGCAATGCATTCGGTGTTCCTCTACCATGCGATCCCTGCCGGGCTTGACATGGCCATCGTCAATGCCGGCCAGCTCGACGTCTACGACCAGATCGATCCCACCTTGCGCGACGCTTGCGAGGACGTGATCCTGAT
Organism: Novosphingobium colocasiae; assembly: GCF_014652555.1. GTDB lineage: Bacteria > Pseudomonadota > Alphaproteobacteria > Sphingomonadales > Sphingomonadaceae > Novosphingobium > Novosphingobium colocasiae. The sequence goes on along the minus strand of NZ_BMZA01000005.1, from coordinate 93,790 downwards.
GCGCGCGCCGCCGGCCGACAGCGGCTTCGAAACCGCGACCGAGCGGCTGATCGCGCTGGCGGAAGGCTTCAAGGGCAAGGACAAGGCGGCGGAAAAGGCGGCCGAGGAATGGCGCGGCTATCCGGTTGCCAAGCGCATCGAACACGCGCTGGTGCGCGGGCTGGACGCCTTCATCGTCGAGGACACCGAAGAGATGCGCGCCGCCACCGCCGCAGCGGGCGGGCGGCCGATCGAGGTGATCGAAGGGCCGCTGATGGACGGCATGAACGTGGTGGGCGACCTGTTCGGGTCAGGCAAGATGTTCCTGCCCCAGGTGGTCAAATCGGCACGGGTCATGAAGAAGGCCGTGGCCCACCTGATCCCCTACATCGAAGCGGAAAAAGACGGCAATTCAAAGGCGAAGGGCCGGATCATCATGGCCACCGTCAAAGGTGACGTCCACGATATCGGCAAGAATATCGTCGGCGTCGTGCTCCAGTGCAACGGCTACGAGGTGATCGACCTTGGCGTGATGGTGCCCTGGTCCCGGATCCTGGAAGCGGCGAACGAGAACGAGGCGGATATCATCGGCCTGTCGGGCCTCATCACCCCCTCGCTCGACGAGATGGTGACGGTGGCCGAGGAGATGCAGCGCGCCGGGATGGCGATCCCGCTGATGATCGGCGGTGCCACCACCAGCAAAGTGCATACCGCGCTGCGGATCGATCCCGCCTATGAAGGCGCGGTGATACATGTGCTGGACGCCAGCCGCGCGGTAGGCGTGGCCAGCCAGTTGCTGTCCGATACCCAGGCCGCCGGTTTCAAGGCCGGGGTCGCCAACGATTACGAAAAGGTGCGCGAGGCGCGCGAGGGCAAGGGGCAAAGCGCGCTGCTGACGCTCGCCGAAGCGCGCGCCAACCGCTTCCCCACCGACTTCGCGTTGAAAGCCCCGGCCCCGGTCCAGCCCGGCCTCCACGTATTCGACGACTGGGACCTGGCAGATCTGGTCGAAACCTTCGACTGGACGCCGTTCTTCCGCGCCTGGGAACTGGCCGGCGCCTATCCCGCGATCCTGGATGACGACGTGGTCGGCGAGAGCGCCACCGGCCTTTATGCCGATGCGCGGGCGATGCTGGACCGGATCATCGCGGAGAAGTGGCTGACCGCACGCGGCGTCTGCGCCTTCTGGCCGGCGAGGGCGGAAGGGGACGATGTGCTTCTGAAGCCCCCTGCGCTGTATGGGCAAGGCAACCTGCCCCCCCTCCCCTTGAGGGGAGGGGCCGGGGGTGGGGGCGCGCCGGCGAGCGCTGCGGCAACCGACACCCCCCACCCCAACCCCTCCCCTGAAGGGGAGGGGCCAGAGATACGCATCCCGTTCCTGCGCCAGCAGTTCAAGAAATCGCGCGGGCGCGCCAGCTTCTGCCTGTCCGACTTCGTCGATCCGGCGGGCGACGACTGGCTGGGCGGCTTCGCGGTCGGCATCCACGGCATCGAACCGCACCTTGAACGCTTCAAGGCGGCGCATGACGATTATTCGGACATCCTGCTCAAGGCGCTGGCCGACCGCTTCGCCGAAGCCTTTGCCGAGCGGCTGCACCAGCACGTGCGCACCACGCTGTGGGGCTATGCACCGGGTGAGCAACTGACCAACGCGGCGCTGATCCGGGAGGAATATCGCGGCATCCGTCCGGCTCCCGGCTATCCCGCCTGCCCGGACCATTCGCTCAAGCCGATCCTGTTCGATCTGCTGCAAGCACCGGACAATGCCGGCATCGTGCTGACCGAAAGCCAGGCCATGCTGCCGACCGCCGCCGTCTCCGGCTTCTACTTCGCGCACCCGGACAGCCAGTATTTCGGCGTTGCCCGGATCGGCCAGGATCAACTGGAAGATTATGCCACCCGGCGCGGGATCGATCTGCCCACCGCAACCCGCTGGTTGCGTCCGAACCTGGACTAGTGGACGCCGCGCCGCGAGAGGGTGGCGGTACGGCGCGGCGTCCTGGTCGAGGCCTTCCCTGGTGCAAAGGCCTCGGGGGAGCTGGTCAGTGAAACGAGCGTGACGGCAGGGGATCAGTGGTCCGGGCGACGACCGGCGTCCGGGGGCTGTGCGCCGCGCCGGTCGCCATCATGTCCAGCGCGGCATCGAACCCGCGCCGGGCCAGCATGTCGATGATCGGCCCGGTGTCCTGCCCCAGATCGACCGCAAGGCTTTTGACGATGCGGGCCTGATCGGCAAAAGCCAGTTCGTGTTCCTGCGCGCTCAAGAGTTCAGTGCCGCCAACCAGCGCATCCAGCATCATGCATCCCATCGAACGGCTCCCATTTTTGTCGATCCGCTGCGGACCTGACTTCTGCTGCAATCGTTTTAATGATTCGCATTTGAAGGTGGCGTTAACGCAGCGAGGGGCACTTTTGCGGCGTGGACGAGCGAGGGAAATTTACCATGCGGCAGAACGCATTCGCACATTTCATGAATCGATCGCCGCCATACGGCTATCGCCTCGCATTTTTCCCTGACACAACGACACCCTGTGACTGACGCTTACGCAATTCCAGCCTCGATACTCCAGCAGACCCTCATCTATGACGGGTGGTATCGCTTCTCGCGATTGGAGCTGGCGATGCCGGACGGCACCCGCGCCGAACGGCACCTTCTGGACAACGGCTCGGCCGTGGCCGTCCTGCCCTTTGATCCTGTCAGACGTCTTTGCATACTGGTCGACCAGCCGCGCGCAGCAGTGCTTGCAGCAGGCGAAGACCCTTTGTTGGAAGTGATCGCCGGCGGACTTGATCAAACAGCTCCCGAGCATCGCATCCGCGAGGAAGCGATGGAAGAAGCGGGGTTGCGCATCGACAAGCTCCATTTCGTGGCAAACATTTGGCCGCTGCCGCCAGTATCCACCGAAAGGGTGACGCTTTATTTTGCCGAATACGCTGCCGAGGACCGTATTGCACCCGGCGGCGGCGCGGCACACGAAAACGAATGCATCAATGTACGGGAAATTTCGCTGGACGATCTGCGAAACCTTGCGTTGTCCGGCGCACTGACGGACGCCAAAACACTCATCCTTGCCCAAGCCCTGATGTTAGCCCGGCCGGAGCTCTGGCAGTAAACGATCTCAGAACAACCGCGACAACAGCCGGCCGAGCAATCCCTGATCTTCATCCATCGGCTGGATCGGCCCGAACACACGGTGCCGTTCGCACGGGTTGCGGGTGCTGCGTCCGTCTCCAGATCCGGGAGAGCGGCTGGAGCGAAAGCGATAGGCGGACATGGGGATTCACCTTTCCTTTCCCGAGTGATCGTGGCTGCAATGTCCAACGCGCCAGAGCAGCGAACGTGCCAAGAGAATCACAAATGTCGGGCCACCGCCAGCCGATTTGGCGCGGCGGTGGAGGAAATCCACAGGCCAGGCATTTCCCCCCGGCTCGCACCTCTGCCATAAGACCGGCGTGACTGACGAAGACGACTGGCCTTACGAGACGACCTTCTACGCCGAGCCCGAGTGGGACCGGGTGGAGGAACACGTCCAGCACTGGTCCCCGGCAGAGCCGCCCTCGGCCGATCGGGTGGCGCAGGCATTGCACGATACCTTCGGGTTCAGTGCCTTTCGCGGGGTGCAGGACCGGGTGGTCGATCGCGTGCTGCACGGCCGCTCGACGCTGGCGGTCATGCCCACCGGTGCCGGCAAGTCGCTGACCTATCAGTTGCCCGCCGTGCTGCTGCCGGGCACCTGCGTGGTGGTATCGCCGCTGATCGCGCTGATGCACGACCAGCTCCGCTCGGCCACCGCCAACGGCATCCGCGCCGCCACGCTGACCAGCGCCGACGACAACCGGGCCGAGACGATGGCCGCGCTGCGCGCGGGCGAACTCGACCTGCTCTATGTCGCCCCGGAACGGGCCAGCCAGCCTTACTTCCGCGATTTGCTGAGCCAGGCGCGGATCGCGCTGTTCGCCATCGACGAAGCGCACTGCGTCTCCGAATGGGGGCACGATTTCCGGCCGGACTATCGCCTGCTGCGGCCGCTGCTGGACACTTTCCCGCAAGTCCCCCGGCTGGCGCTGACCGCCACCGCCGATCACCACACCCGCGCCGACATCCTCGCCCAGCTCGGCATTGATGAAGACGGCCTGATCGTGGCCGGATTCGATCGGCCGAACATCCGCTATGCCATCCGCCCGCGCGACAATGCGCTGCGCCAGCTCAAGACGCTGCTGGAAGAAAATCCGGGACCGGGGATCATCTATGCTCCCACCCGCGCCCGGGTCGAGCAACTGGCCGAGAGCCTGGCCCGCGCCACCGGCCGCAGGGTGCTGCCCTATCACGCCGGGCTGGCGCAGGAGGTGCGGGCCCGCAACCAGACCGCGTTCGTCGCTTCGGAAGACATGGTAATGGTTGCGACCGTCGCCTTCGGGATGGGGATCGACAAGCCCGACGTGCGCTTCGTCGCCCATGCCGGCGTGCCCAAGTCGATCGAGGGCTACTATCAGGAAACCGGCCGCGCCGGTCGCGATGGCGATCCGTCCGTGGCGGTGATGTTCTGGGGCGCTGACGATTTCGCGCGGGCCCGCATGCGCCTGTCCGAAATCGAGCCGCACCGCCAGGCAAGCGAGCGGACCCGGCTCGATGCCCTCGCCGCGCTGGTCGAAACCGGCGAATGCCGCCGCGCCGTGCTGCTGCGCCACTTCGGCGAAGACCCGCCGGCGGCATGCGGCAACTGCGACAACTGCCTCGAACCCGTCGGTCTGATCGCAGTGACCGATCTGGCCCGCAAGCTGCTGTCGGCGGTCTACCGCACGGGGCAGAGCTTCGGACTTGGCCATCTGGAAAAGGTGCTGGCGGGCGTCAGCGATGATCGCGTGCTGCAGCGCGGTCACGATCAGCTATCGGTGTTCGGCATACTGACGGAGGATGAAAAGCCGCTGCTCAAGCCGCTGGCGCGGGCGCTGCAGGCGCGCGGCAGCCTGGTGCCGACGGAACACGGCGGGCTGGCGCTGGGCGGCGATGCCCGCGCGATCCTCAAGGGCGAAACCGAAGTGACCATCGCAGTCCCGCCCAAGCGCGACCCGCGCGGGCGCAAGGGGCGCGGCACCACCGGCGGGGCCAACCCGGTCGGCGATCCGCTGTTCGAAGCGCTGCGCGACTTGCGCCGCCAGCTTGCGCAGGATGCCGGGGTGCCGCCTTACGTCGTCTTCCACGATGCCACCTTGCGTGAAATCGCGGCAGCCCGCCCCGCCACCCTGGCCGCGCTGGGCGAAATCCCCGGCATCGGCGCGCGCAAGCTGCAAGCCTATGGCGACGCGTTCCTGGCGGTTGTCCGCCAGTTCTGACCCTATCCGTCAATCCATCCGGTAACCGCCGTCGACGTTGATCGTCTGCCCGGTGATGTAGCTGGCATCTGGGCTGAGCAGGAACGCGGCGGCTGCCGCCTGTTCGTCGGGATGGCCGCGCCGGTTCATCGGAATGATGCCGAGGTTGTAGCCGGCCTTGAATTCCGGCGTCGGGACATTGGCGATCGCCGCCTTGCGGGCCATGGTGCCGTCCAGCATGTCGGTTTCGATGGAACCGGGGCAGATGCAGTTCACCCGCACACCCTTGGTTGCCAGTTCGAGGGCAAGTTGCTGGGTCAGCCCGATGACGGCAAACTTGCTGGCGCAATAGCCGCCGTAGTTGGCGAACCCGAACCGCCCCGCGAGCGATGAGATATTCACGATCGCGCTGGGCCTGCCGTGCGCCAGCATAGCGCGGCCGGTGGCCTTGCACATGTTGTAGACACCGTTCAGGTTGACATCGATCGTGCGGTGCCAGAGCTCGTCCGTCATATCGATGATCGATGCGGCGGCGGCTTCACTGGCAATGCCGGCGTTGTTGACCAGGCCGGTGAGCGGGCCCAGTTCGCGCTCGGTCCGCTCGATGCAGGCGATCACCTGATCGCTGCGGGTCACATCGCAATCGATCGCCAGCGCCCGCCGGCCGAGAGCGCGGATTTCCTCCGCAACGGACGTAACGCCGCGCCAGCCTTCATCCTGTTCGTGCTGCGGGAACGACGATGGATCGCGCGGCAACCCGGTGACCACCACATCCGCGCCATCCTGCGCCAGCCGCAGCGCGATCGCCCGCCCAATGCCGCGTTTGCGCGCCGCGCCGGTGACGAGCGCCACCATACCATCCAGTTTTGCCACCAAGCCTTCTCCTCTCGCGCCGATCCGCAGCGTTATCGCGGCACTGTGCCACAACCACCGCGAACCGCCCCCTGCGAACCGCACGAACCAAGCCCGGCAAGAAATTGCTTGTGCGGCGCAAAATCACATCGCTATATTCAATGAAATATAGCGATGTCGCACTGGCGGCTATCGCGCCATCAGGGGGTGATCGCATGACATACCGCAACCGCGTGCCGGCTCGGGCACGCCCTGCTTGCGCATGGTCGACCGGGAAATGGTTCCGTACCGCATCGCAAACCAGCGCTGCGCTGGCCGCGCTGGCCGGCGCAGTGCCGGCCATGGCGCAGGACATCCCGGCAGAGGGTGAGCGCGAAGGGGTTATCATCGTCACTGCGCGCCAGCGGGTGGAAGACGCGCAGAAAGTGCCGGTTGCGCTTTCCGTGGTTGACGGGACGACGCTCGATCGCACGGCAACGATCAGCACCAGCACGCTAAGCCAACTGGTACCGACGCTGAACTACAGCTCGCCCAACCCGCGCAACACGGCCTATACGATCCGGGGCCTCGGTTCGGGTGTAGCTGCCGTCAGCTCCTCGAACGACGGGCTGGAGGCAGGGGTCGGCTATTACGTCGATCAGGTCTACCACGCCCGCCCGGCAACGGCGGCGTTCGATTTCACCGATGTCGAGCGGGTGGAAATCCTGCGGGGCCCGCAAGGCACGCTGTTCGGCAAGAACAGCACTGCCGGGGCGATCAGCATCGCCACCCGCAAGCCGCAGTTCACCCCCGCCGCAGACGGCGAATTTTCGTTCGGAGAGCATGATGCCCTGCGCGTCCGGGCGGCGGTGACCGGACCGCTGGCGGGCGATGTGCTCGCCTTCCGGCTATCGGGGATGGTCAACCGGCGCGATGGGCTGGTGCGCAACATCACCTCGGGCCACAAGCAGAACGATGTCGATAACAAGGCCACAAGGGCGCAGTTGCTGTTCCAGTCCGGCCCGGACTTCAGCCTGCGCCTGATCGCCGACTGGTCGAGCGTGAAGGGCGAATGCTGTGTCCCGGTGCCGTGGAAGGTCGTCACCACCAACAAGGCCGCCAACAAGCAGTTCGCCAACCTTGCCGCCAGCCTTGGCTATACCCTGCCGACCGACACCGTCTACGACCGGGTGACCGACATCGATTCCCCGCTGAACCTCGATACCAGCGAAGGCGGCGTCTCGGGCATTGCCGACTGGAAGCTGGGCGGGGTTACACTGATTTCGGTTTCCGCCTGGCGGTTCTGGAACTGGAATGTCGATAACGATCGCGATTACACCGGGGTCGAGATCCAGACCATCCAGCGCATCCCCTCGCGGCACGATCAGTTCAGCCAGGAACTGCGCCTAGCCACGAACGGCGATGGGCCTTTGCAGGCTGTCGGCGGGCTCTATTTCCTCGATCAGGTGATCAAGGGGACCCAGAACAGCGAATATGGTGCCGATGCCGCTTACTGGCTGCTCGGCTCGACCTATCCCGCCGCGCTGCTCGATGGCTACGGCATATCCGCCAAGACCCGCTTCCACGCCCGCAGCTATGCCGCGTTCGGCGAGGTGACGTGGCGGCCGCTGCCCCGCCTCGCGGTGACCGGGGGGCTGCGCTACACTTATGAGAAGAAGCACGGGTCCTATCTCGGCGAGACGTATGGCGGGCTTGCCACCACCAATCCGACCGACATCAAAGGCAAAAAAGGCATCTTGCAGGATCAGGACTATGCCCAGCGCGTGAGCGACGGCAGCATCACCGGGCGGGTCAATTTTGCCTATGATCTGACCGATGGGGTGATGGTCTATGCCGGCTATGCCCAGGCGGAAAAGTCCGGCGGCATCAACATGTCGGGGCTGCCGGTGGACCAGAACTTCCTCCTCGATACCAGCAAGGCGGTGGTGCGGCCGGAGAAGAACAAGAGCTGGGAAGCGGGGATCAAGATCAGGGCTCTGAACGATGCGCTGACGCTCTCGCTCGATGCGTTCCGGGTGGATGTGACCGATTACCAGGCCAACGTGGTCAACAACGTCGGTACCTCGCTGCGGACCTATCTGGCCAACATCCCCAAGGTCCGCTCGCAGGGCGTGGAACTGGACGGAAGTTGGCGCGTCAGCCCGCGGTTTTCGGTCCGGTTCGCCGGGGCCTATACCGATGCCAGGTATCGCTCCTATCCCGCCGGCCCCTGCCCGATCGAAACCGTGGCGACGCCATCGTGCGACCTGTCCGGCGTCAGGCTCGCCAATACGCCCAGGTGGGCCGGATCGCTGGGCGGCGAATACACTGCGCCGCTGGCAGCCGGCGAGGCCTATCTGCGGGCGGACGCCAATGCCAGGACTCGGGTGAACGGCGATGCCAGCGGCTCAACCTATCTGGTCATCCCCGGCTATGCGCTGGTCAACGCCAGCATCGGCTATCGCAGCGGGGTGTGGGACGTATCGGTCTTCGCGCGCAACCTGTTCGACAAGGACTACCTCCAGAACGTGACCGCGCAGACCGGCAACAGCGGCCTGATCTTCGCCAATCCCGGCGATCCGCGCATCATCGGCCTGTCTGTGCGCCTGCGCCAATAGTCCGCAGGCACCCCTCAATCCTCGTGCGCCTGCCCCTCTCTGGGGTGGTCGCGCAGGAGCGCCATCAGCGCCGCGCTGGGCTCGCCCTCTGCCGCACAGCGCAGATCGGCCTGCAATGCGCGGTAATGCGCCAGCACCTCCTGGCCCCGTGCGGACAGCCGGGCACCGCCGCCCTGCTTGCCGCCCATCGCGGTTTCGACCAGCGGCACGTCCCAGCAGCGGTTCATCACGTCGACCAGCATCCACGTGCGCCGATAGCTCATGCCCATCGCCCGCCCGGCCGCCGAAATCGACCCCTCGCGCGCGATCGCCTCCAGCAGATCGGCCTTGCCCGGCCCCATCGCGATCTCATCACCACAATAGATCTGCACCCTGATCTTGCAGCGCCGCGCAGCCGTCTCGCTCATCGTTCCCACCCGTATCGCCACACACAAGCGGTAGCAGGTCGTGATCGCCTTGCAATCAGCGCAGCGGGCCGCCGCCCGGGTCCAGCGCCCCGGCGCGCATCCGGACGCAGCCGATCGCCAGCCGGCGCGCCTCTGTCTCGTCATGGGTCACATAGATCACCGGGATCGGGAGCGTCGCCAGCAGGCTTTCAAAATGGCCGAGGAACTGGCCCCGCGCCTCGCTGTCCAAGGCCGACAGGGGCTCGTCCATCAGCAGCAGGGACGGCTGGCGCAACAGGGCGCACGCAATCGAGGCGCGTTGCATTTCCCCGCCGGAAAGCCGCGCAGGGATGCGGTCCATCAGCCCGCCGATGCCGGTGCGCGCCACCACATCGTCACACCCGAACGCCCCCGGCGGCGCGCGACGCGCGGCATAGATGAGGTTCCGGCCGACGGTCAGATGCGGCAGCAGCCCGCCGCCCTGGAAGACATAGCCGACCGGGCGCTTGTGCGCGGGGACGAAATGCCGGCCGTCCTGCCAGGCCTCATCGCCGAAGCGGATCGTGCCCGGCACCCGTTCCAACCCGGCAATCGCCCGCAGCACCGTCGTCTTGCCGGACCCGGACGGGCCGAGCAGCGCGGTCACCCCCTGCGCGGCGATCCCGAAATCGACGTCGAGATGGAAGCTTCGCCCGATCCGCCCGGACAGGCTGACCCGCAGGCTCATCGATCGGCCACGGCGATGCGGCGTTCGACCAGCAGCAGCAGAAACACCGCAACGAAGGCAAAGGCGACCAGCCAGGCGGCGATGCGATGCGCCGCCGCGAAATCCAGGCTTTCGACCAGTTGGAACATCCGGGTGGAGAGCACTTCGGTCTTGCCGGGAATCGCCCCGCCAATCATCAGCACCACGCCGAACTCACCAACGGTATGCGCGAACACCAGGATGCCGGCCGACAGGAACCCGCGCCGGGCCAGCGGCACGGCCACCGTGAAGAAGCGATCGACCGGCCCTGCCCCCAGCGTGGCCGCAACCTCCAACGGCCGGTCACCGATCAGTTCGAAAGCGGTGCGCAACGGCTGCACCGCGAACGGCAGCGAATAGAGCAGCGAGCCGATCACCAGCCCTTCGAACGTGAACGCCAGCGTGCGCACCCCGAACGGGTGCAGCAGCGCCATCAGCGGGCTCTGCGGCCCCAACGCGACCAGCACGTAAAACCCGATCACGGTGGGCGGCAGGATCAAGGGCAATGCCACCAGCGCGCCGACGATCTCCTTCGCCCACTGCCGCGAACGCGCCAGCCACCAGGCGACCGGCGTCGACAGCAGCAAGAGCAGGACCGTCGTGATCGCGGCCAGTTCGATCGTGGTGCGGATTACGAGGTTCACCCGCGCAGTCTCCGCCCCTGCGTCCTATCGCGCAAGGGCATAGCCGTATTTCCGGATGATCGCCCCCGCTGCCGGGGACTTGAGGAATTTCATGAAGCTGATCGCGGCCCTGTCCGCAGCCCCGGTCCTGAGCAGTACCGCCTGCTGTTCGATCGGTGCATGCAATTTCGCCGGTACGATCCATCGCGACCCGCCCGGTACCCGCGCAATCTGGCTATAGGCGACGAAGCCGATTTCGGCCGCGCCGGTCGCCACGAACTGGTAGGTCTGGGTGATCGAGCCGCCCTTGACGAGCTTGGGCCGCAGATTCGCCGTCACGCCGAGCTTGCCCATCGTCTCCATCGCCGCCGTGCCATAAGGGGCAAGCAGCGGATCGGCTATGGCGATCTTGTCGAAAGTGCCGCGCCGCAGGATGCCGCCGCCCTGATCGACCAGACCCGGCCGGGTCGAATAGAGCGCCAGCGTTCCTACCGCATAGGTAAACCGCGTGCCCGGCACCGCCAGCCCGTCCTGCTCGGCTTTCGCCGGGCGCTCGTTATCGGCCGACAGGAACACCTCGAACGGCGCGCCCTGGGCAATCTGGGTGTAGAACGCGCCGGACGACCCGAAGCTGAGCACCGCGTCGTTCCCCGTCCTGCGGCGAAACGCGGCCGCGATTTCCTTCGCCGGGTCGGTAAAGTTCGCTGCTACCGCGACATGAACCTCACCGGCAGAAGCCGGCACCGCCACCCCGGCAAGCGCCGCCATGCCTAACGCGGCCCGAAAAATGCGCATGCCCAACTCTGACCCATTCGCTGTACACTGCCGGATATAACGCGCAGGAAGCGTTGGAAAGCGCAAAACGCCTCAAGGGCTGCTTAGAGCCACCGCCACAAGCCGGCGGGGATGCCCGCCAGCCAGAGGTGAACCCAGGTCAGCCCCAGCCACGCGGCAACGGCGATGAGCCAGGTGGAAACCCCGACGGCGGCAAAGCCCGCGAGGCGGGGCCAGTAGCTGGTCTGGGCTTCCCAGTTCCTCCAGCTCGCGCCCAGCAGCCGTTCTTTCTTGCGATCCTGAAGGTGCGCGCCGACCAGCGCCAGAAAAGCCATCGCCCCCGCCGTCGCCAGCGTGCGCGCGCTGGGCCAGACCAGCACGTGCGCCAGCGCCCACAGCGCGAAGCTCCACATCATCGGGTGGCGGGTGATCGCGAAGACGCCATCGGCACGGGCGGCGGCAATACGATCGATCGGCGTATCGGGGAGCGCCGGATTGCCCTTGAACGATCCCACCAGCAGCACCAGCGCCACGAGTGTCAGCAGGCTCGCCAGCGCCCAAGCCACGTCTGAGCCGCCGCCGAGCGGCAGCATCGGTGCGGCGCGAAAGGCCACGACGATCCAGCCGAAAGTGGCGAAGCTGACCAGCGAATAAACGCCCAGAAACGCCTTTTCCCCCAGCCGCGATACCAGCCCGGCGCGCAACGGGTGCGACAACAGGAAATGGCTGCCGACGAAGGCGGCGTTGGCGAGGATCAGCGATGCGATCGGCGACATGACGATATCTCCCTCTCCCCTTCCCCGTCGGAAAGGCCCGTATGCGGATCTACTGCATCGGCACCATCCGAACCATGCGCCAGATCAAGGCGTTACCAGTCGTAGGCCTTGGGCAGGTAAGTGCGGTCGAGGCTCTTGTAGCGGTCCCGCAGGCGGGTTTGGCGGGTGGTGAGCGGCTGGTCGATGCCGTCGATCCACACTTTGACCGGGGCCGAGGAAAGCTCCAGCGGATCGCCATCCCACAACACCACATCGCCCACCGCGCCCGGCTTCAGCACGCCTTGTGCCGCGCCCTTCTGGCCGCCCATGCCGGTGATGTCCGCAGGGATCGAGGTGATCGCCGCCAGCGCCTGCCCCCACGACAGGCCGGTCGCGCCGGGCACCTTGGTCAGCGCCACCATGTTGCCCGCCTGCTGCGGCGCATAGCGCGGCTGGTTCATCCCTGCGAACATGCCGATGCCCACTTTCACGCCGGCCTTGGTCATCCGGCCGATGTTCGACTGGGTGGCGGCGATCTGCTCGAACTGGGCGGGCAGGTCGTTCATCGGCATGACCAGCACCGGGACTTTCGCGGCGGCAAGGTCAGCGGCGACCATCCAGCCTTCGGTCGCGCCGACGATCACCATGTCGAGTTTGGGAAATTCGGTCCTCAACGCCAGCACCGCACGAATGTCGGCGGCGCGCTCCACTTCGACGTAGAGCTTTTGCACGCCCTGCACCACCGGCACCAGCGCGACGGCATCGGCATGGGTCAGCAGGACGTCCGACTTGCGATCCGCGCCGGCGGGAATGGCGGCGATGTCACGCGCTTCACGCAGGGCATTGCGGAACGTCACATAAGCGGCGACGCGGCTGCCCCCCGCCAGCTTGGCCCCGTTTTCGCCCAGCGAGACCACCTGGAACGCGCGCGGTTGCACCAGCATCTGCGGGTCCGCGCCCAGGTCGATCACCGCCCCCTGCCCGGCGAAGATGGACTTGCCGTTGAACCCGGTCACGCTGGCACGGGTAACCCCGCCGGCGCGGTTGATGGCGATATGTTCGGACGCGGGATTGAGCGCGACCGAGATGTCGAGCGCGGCGTTGAACGGGCTGTCGTCGGCCGACTTGTCGTTGCTTTCGTCAACCGCATCGACATCCCACAGACCCAGATCGGTATAGGCGGCGAAGATGCCGGGGGTGACCCATTTGCCGGTGCCGTCGATCACCGGGATGCCCGCCGGGGTTGCCATGCCCGCACCGGCAGCGGCGATCCGGCCGCCGCGCACCACGACGGTGGCGTCGCTGATCGGCTCGGTCCCGTCACCCAGCGCGACGGTGGCATGGGTGACAGCGAAATCCTGCGCCTGCGCCTGCGCTCCGACAAGAGCGGTGGCGATGGCGGCGAGCGACGTGAAGAGGCGGCGGCTCATTTCACGTCTCCTTCGCCGGGCAGGCCGAGTTCGAAATCGCTCACCGGCCGGCGCTTGGGATCATCCGCGTCATACAGCATCGCGCCATCGACCCAGACTTTCTCGGGCCGCGAATAGACCGACAGAGGGTTGCCATTCCACAGCACCGCGTCGCCCATCTTGCCCGGCTCCAGGCTGCCGGTCTTGTCACCGATGCCCATCGCCTTGGCCGCGTTATAGGTGAACCACGGGATCACCGCTTCGTCAGCGATCTCGATGCCGATCCGCCGTCCGGCGGCGCGCGCCGAGGCGGCGGCCTGGTTCAGCCGCTGGATGCCGTCCTCGCTGTCACTGTGGATGACCACGCAGGCCCCCGCCTGCTGAAGCAACGCGGCGTTTTCGGGGATGCCGTCGTGCGCTTCCATCTTGAAGCCGTACCAGTCGGCCCAGATCGCGGCGCAGACATCGTTGGCCTTGAGCAGATCGGCGATCTTGTAGGCTTCGACCGCGTGATGGAATGCGGTGACCTTGTACCCGAACTCCTTGGCCATATCCATGACGAGCGCCATTTCATCGGCGCGGTAGCAGTGGTTCTGGACGAGGATTTCGCCCTTCAGCACACCTTCCAGCGTTTCCTTGCCGAGATCGCGCTGGGCGTGATCGCCGTCCATATAGGCCCTGGCATCGATCCAGGTCTGGCGGTTGACCGCGAAGTTGCCCATCCGGGTAGAGGGCTTCTGGCCCTTCTCGCCATAGACGCGTTTGGGATTTTCGCCGCAGGCCATCTTGAGCGCATAAGGCGCGCCAGGGAACTTCATCCCCTGCACGGTCAGGCTGGGGACGTTCTTCACGGTGATCGCCCGCCCGCCCATGAGGTTGGCCGAACCGGGCAGGATTTCCAGCGTCGTCACCCCGCCGTTCATCAGCGCCCGCGAGAAGCCGGGGTCCTGCGGCCAGACCGAATGTTCTGCCCAGACATCGGGGGTGGTCGGCGCGGTGGCTTCGTTGCCGTCGGAATTGGCTTCGACCGAGGGGCTGGGGTAATCGCCGAGGTGTGAATGGATGTCGATCACGCCGGGGGTGACGAACTTGCCGCGCGCATCGATGCGATCATAGCCTTCCGGCACGGCCAGATCGGCCCCGCCTACGGCTTCGACCTTGCCGTCCTTGAGCAGGACGGTGCCGTTCTCGATGCGCTGGCCGCGCCCGTCGAACACGGTGCCGCCCACCAGCGCGGTGGGGCGGCCGGGATAAGGCCGATAGGTGGAGGGATAGGGCGTCTGCGCCGCCGCACCATCCTTGTCCCTGTCCTTCTTCTTCGCCACGCCCGCAGCGGGCGTCAGCATCAGCGCCACGCCCATCGCCGCAAGCGGCAGCGCACGGACCATCGCCGGCCAGTTTCTCATGTCAGTCGCCCCTCTTCGGGCCACCCGCGCCGCACGCGCGGATGGCTGATCCAATATGCGTTCAATCAATGCGCGATGGTCGGATGCACACCGGCTTCCTGCGCTTCCATCCCGGCTTCGGCCGCGCCTTCAAGGTCATCGCCCTTGTCGGCCAGGGTATCGAGATGCATCCAGCGCTTCACCAGCGGCGAAACGGCCAGCACCGCCACCGCGATGCCGATCGTGACCCAGCCGATCTTGCTGTAGATCGCCAGCGTCAGCTCCTTGCTCATCTCGCCGCTCTCGCCGCCGGTCGCCTCGCCGATCTTGCCGGCGACGAACTGGCCCACGGCCGTCATGTAGAACCATGCGCCCATGATAAAGCTGCCCAGATGCGCCGGCGAAAGCCGGGTCATCGCCGAAAGCCCGACCGGGGACAGGCACAGTTCGCCCGTGGTCTGCAGCAGATAGATCAGGAACACGAACAGCACCGGCGTCATCGCCGCCATGCCCACGCTTTCCGCACCCCACACGAAGACCAGGAACGACAGCCCGACCTGGATCAGCGCATAGCCGAACTTGGCGGGCGCTGACGGCTCGATCCCCTTGCGCCCCAGCCACTGCCACAGCGCGGCAAAGATCGGGCCGAGGAGCACGATGTAGATCGGGTTGATGGACTGGAACAGGCTGGCCGGCACCCCGCCGCGATCGACGTACTTGTCGGTATAGAGGTTGAGGCTGCCGCCGGCCTGCTCGAACAGGCCCCAGAACACGGGGTTGAGCGCGATCAGGAACAGGATCGCAAAGATGCGGTCGCGCGCTTCGCAAGCGATTGCCTTTTTTTCAAGGCCACAGATCGCAATGATGCCCAAGGTCGACAGGACCACTAATGCCATGGCCAGCGAAAGGTCATAGCCAGCCAGACTGATATGATGTTGCGCGATGAGCCAGCCTCTGGACGTCGAAAGCATCGATACCAGCAATATCAGCAGCAAAGCCAATAGTGCGCCGATGCGGATAGGAGGCGCGTTGGCCACCCGGCCGTATGGAAATCGGAAGAGTGCCTCAAACAGGACAAACGCAAGCATGGCGACACCAGAGACCATCAAGATATCTTGGATAAGGTTCTGGTACTGCACCAACAGCCACATCACCCCGACCGACGCCGCGCCGACGGCATAAAGGCCCCATTCGGTCTTGCGCGCCAGCGGTGCCGGCGGCTCGCCTTGGCCCTTGAGTGCGGGCTTGCCGATCATGAAGATGATGAGGCCCAGCACCATGCCGATCCCGGCCAGCCCGAAGCCCCAGGACCAGCCGATCGTCTGGCCGAGATAGCCGACCAGGATCGTGCCGAGAGCGGCACCCACGTTCACGCCCATGTAGAAGATGGTGTAGGCCCCGTCGCGCCGCGCATCGGTCATCTTGTAGAGCTGGCCGACGATGACCGAGATGTTGGCCTTGAGGAAACCGGAGCCGACCACGATCAGCGACAGTGCGAACCAGAATACGCTGATCGCGGGATCGGCCTGCTTGACTGCCGGGTCGGTAATCCCCTGCATGCCCTCGTAAGCCATGAACATATGGCCCAGCGCCAGCACCACGCCGCCGAACACCACCGCCTTGCGCTGGCCCAGCCAGCGATCGGCGAGATACCCGCCCAGCACCGGGGTAATGTAGACCAGGCTGTTGTAGCCGCCATAGATCAGGTTGGCCTGGCCATCATTGTAGAGCCAGAACTGCGTGAGATAGAGCACCAGCAGCGCGCGCATGCCGTAGTAGGAAAAGCGCTCCCACATTTCGGCATAGAACAGCACGAACAGGCCGCGCGGGTGGCCGGCGAATTCCTCGCTCTTGCGGGTGGCGATAACGCCGCCGATGACCAGTACGGCGAACAGCGAGACGGCCGCGATCGCGCCGATCCAGTCGCCTTCGTTCCAGGTGGAAATGTCCTTCATGCGACTCCCGGGGGTTAGCCTGCGCCAGGGCGAAATGTGATCGATCGAGGTTAGCGGCCTATTCGCGGCTGTAAATGCCCAGAACTGAACCGGGTTTCAACTTTTAACCGCACGCGCCGGGGCTACGGCAGAAAATGCGGGGTTCCAGCAGGGGTCTTGCGCCATGGCCCCCGGCATGGCATGTTGCATTGCAGCGGCGTGCGGGCCGCAGAATTTTCCAATCAATGCTTCGTCTTGCAGTCGTTCCGGGAGGCGGGAAGATGATACGATCCGAACTGCTGTTGGCGCTTGCGAAAGAGAACCCAGAGCTGCGCGCCGAAGATGTGGAGTGCGTGGTCGATACGTTCTTCGACGAGATCGCCCAGCGTCTGGCCGATGGTGGCCGGGTGGAATTGCGCGGCTTCGGGGCTTTTTCGACGCGCGATCGCGATGGCCGGCAAGGCCGCAATCCGCGCACCGGCGAAACGGTCGACGTGCCGGCCAAGCGCGTGCCCTATTTCAAGCCCGGCAAGGAAATGCGCGCGCGCCTCAACGTAAGCTGATTCGCGCCGCCCCCCTCATCTTCTGACAGTTGCCGCCATCGCGGCGATCTGCCACAGCGCTCGCCACCGGGCGCGCGGTCGCAGCGCGGACGTGGCGGAATGGTAGACGCAGGGGACTTAAAATCCCTTTGGGTATCCCAGTGCGGGTTCGAGTCCCGCCGTCCGCACCAGCGCCGCCGCGCCCGGTCCCTCACCCCGCCAAAGGCCCACCCAAAGGCGGGGCCCCTCCTTGTCGCCCATGATCCCATACTTTAGGAGGGGGAGAGTGCGCGCAGGCAACGCCATCACCGGCGGCAAGCCCGCGACAAGGGTGGGACCGAGGATACCTGCAGGCAGGCGATGGCGAACACCGCACCACCCCAGATCGCGTTCGAACCGGTGCGCGTGCGCGCCTTGCGCCGGATTGTGTCCAGCGGGGTGGTGCGCCACAAGCTGACCACGCTGGTCGCGCCGATAGGCTACGGCAAGACCACGGTGATGGGCATGGTTCTGGCCGAACTGCGGCGCTCGGGCCGTCATGCGGCCTGGGTCACACTCGGCCCCCGCGCCGATACGCTGGATGCCACCGTCCAGTCGCTGCTGGCACAACTCCAGCCCGAAGCCCCCCGCGCCCACCCGACCGAGGCGTTGCTGGACGGCCGCACCGCGCCCGATCAGGGGATCGACGCGCTGATCCGGGCGCTGAACGCCCATCCTGTCCCGGTTGCCCTGTTCCTCGACAATATCGACCATTGCACCGATCCGCGCCTGCCCCGGCTGATCGACCGGCTGTGCTTCGATACGCCCGCCAGCATCCAGATCTTCGCCAGCAGCACGCAGGACATCGCCTATAACCGTTCGCGCGCCGAGCTGGAGGGTGTGGTCCTGCCGCTCACCGCCGCCGACCTGCGCTTCGATGCTGCCGAGGCGGGCGAGTTGTTCGGGGCCGAACTGGCGCGCACGCTGGGTGCGGCGGGGGTGGACACCGTGATGGCGCGCACCGAAGGCTGGCCGGCGGCGCTGCGGATGATCCGCATCATCCTGGAACGGTCCAGCGATACCGGGGCTACGCTGGCAGCGATCAGCGGCTCGCACCAGATGCTGGCCGATCTGCTGAACCGCGAAATCCTGTCGCGCTTCGTCCCGCACCAGCGCGCCCGCCTGATCGAACTGGGCCTGCTGCACAGCTTTTCGGAACCGCTTATCCATGCGATCTGGCCGGAATCGCGCGATGATGGCCTGTTCGAAACACTGCTGGGCGGCAGCGTGCTGCTGGTCGCGCTCGATCCCGCCAACACCAGCTTCCGCTTCCACACCTTGCTGCGCGACTTTCTGGCCGCCGAGGCGCTGGCGCACATCCCCGAAAGCCGCCGCGCCGCCATCCGCACCAGCGCCGGGCAGTGGCACGAACAGCAAGGCAACTGGCGCGAGGCGATCGAATACGCCTTTGCCGCCGGCGATGCCGTTTGGGCCAATCGCCTGCTCACTGACCACGCCGAGGAAGCCGTGCGCGACAACGGCCAGACCCCGCAGTTCCTCGACTGGGCCGATGCCCTGGAGCAGGCTGGCATCACGCTGGCGGCGGAAACCGAATACTGGCGCATCTGGGCACTGGCCTTCCGCCGCCATTACGACGCCGCCAAGCGCCGGCTGACCCGGCTGCAGGCCCGGGTGGAAGGCGAAGGTGCCGGCGATCATCGGCTGCTACGCCCGATCCACCTGCTGCAGGCCTCGATCGAAAGCCTGACCGACAACGGCAGTGCCGCCCACCGCGAGGCGTCCGCCTGGCTCAAAGGCAGCCGCCCCGACGACGATCCGTTCGAACTGTGCGCCGCGCACTGCATCCTGACCGGCACGCTGACCGCCGAGAGCCGCTTCACCGAAGCGCGCGAGGCGATCCAGTCGGCCCGGCTAGCGGCGAGCGAGGCGAGCAGCCCATATGTCGACGGCTGGGTGGCGACATACGGCAATCTGATTCCGGTGGCCGAGGGCAACTATACCGACGCCTATGCCATGCTGATCGGCGCGATCACCCGGCTGCGCGGCGAGCTGGCCGACAGCGCCGGCATCTGCGGCGCGCTGGCGCTGGTGGCGGCCCGGTGCGCGGTGGAAATGAACCTGGAGGAGGAAGCGCGCGGGCTGCTGGTGGCCGGACTGCCGCACCTGCGCACGCATGGGTTCCTGGATGTGGCCGCCTGCGGCCTTGCCGCTGCCGTGGCGCTGTGGGACGGCACCGCCGCGTCCCCTTACGAACCGCGCGCGCTGCAGGCCATTGCCGACAGCTATCCGCCGCGCCTTTCGCGCATGCTGGGCGGCTTCGTGGTGCGCCGGCTGATCGAACTGGAGCGGATCGACGAGGCGGCTATCGCGGCGGCGCGGATCGGCATCGTGGTGAACCTGGAGACCAGCGGGCGCGAAGCCGCACTCCCATCGCCGCGCGGGACCAACCCGGCGCTGGCCTTGGCCGAGGCTGATCTGGTGTTGTCGATGTGCCAGCCCGCCGTCGCAGCCGGGCTGATCGAGGCCGGCCTTGCCCGCACCCGGCGGCAGCGCCGCAGCGCCGATCTGGTCGACTGGCTGCTGCTCAAGGCGCAACTGGCGGGGGACGATCACAACCCGGAACTGGCGAAAGGCTGCCTGATCGAAGCGATCCGCATCGCCACGCACCGCCGCATCTTGCGCCCGTTTATCGCCCGACGCCGCCCGCTGGCCCCCACTCTGCGCGACTTGTGCGAGGAACCGGCGACGTTCTCGGTCGCCGCCGAGCGGGCGTTTTTCGCGGAACTGATCGAGACGATGGCGCTCGACGGGCCCGAGGGCACCCCGGCACGCCTGCTCGAACCGCAACTGTTCGAACGGCTGACCCCGCGCGAACTGGACATGCTGCGGCTGGTCGCGGTGGGGATGAGCAACGAGCGGATCGCCGCCCGGCTCGGCATTTCGATCACCACCGTCAAATGGCACTTGCAGAACGTGTTCGGCAAGATGGACGTGCGCAACCGCTCCGCCGCCGTCGCCACCGCGCGGCTGCTGGGGCTGGTGGGATAGCCCCTTCGAAAGGACGGCCCGAAACCGGCCCGGCCCGGCGACGATGGCGGCAAGACATCCGCCAGCCCGCGTCAACCGGGGCCCGCGCGGCGAGAGGATCAGCGTCGATGGATTTCAAGCCCGATTACATCATCGTCGGTGCCGGCTCGGCCGGGTGCGTGCTGGCCAACCGGCTGAGCGCCGATCCCGCCTGCAAGGTGCTGCTCCTGGAAGCTGGCGGCAGCGACGGCGGGCTGTTCTATCGCATGCCCGCCGGGTTCTTCGAGCTGATGAAGCGCGGCACCGGCAACTGGAACTTCGAGACGGTGCCGCAGGCCGGGCTCGACGGCCGCACGATATACTTTCCGCGCGGCAAGGTGCTGGGCGGGTCCAGCTCGATCAACGGCCTCGTCGTCGCGCGGGGGAATGCGGGCGATTACGATCGCTGGGCGCAGATGGGCAATCCCGGCTGGAGCTGGGCGGACTGCCTGCCCTATTTCCGCCGCATCGAAAGCTGCCCGGCCAGCGCCGATCCGGCAACGCGCGGCCATGATGGGCCGGTAGGGGTAGCCTGGACCTCTATCGACGCGATGAACCCCACCTCCGCCGCCTTCATCAAGGGGGCGATAGCCGCCGGCCATCCGTTCAATCCGGACATGAACCGGGGCGATCCTTCGGGCGTGGCCCAGATGCAGGGCAATTACCGCGACGGCCTGCGCCAGAGCGCATCGGCCTGTTACCTGAAGCCGGTGCTCGCGCGGCCTAACCTCAAAGTGGTGACCGGCGCGCTGGCGGCGAAAGTGCTGATGCGCTCCGGTCGCGCGACCGGGCTGACTTATGGTCGCAAGGGTCGGTTGGTCTCGGTGGAGGCCGCGCGCGGCGTGATCCTGGCCGGGGGCGTCGTCAATTCGCCGCAACTGCTGCAACTGTCGGGGATCGGCGATCCCGCCGATATCACCCCCCACGGCATCGCGATGGTGCACGAATTACCCGAGGTCGGGCGCAATCTCAAGGATCACCTCGCCGTCACCGTCAAGCAGCGGCTGACGCGGCCCTATTCGATGCTTGGTATGCTGCGGCCGCTGGGCGCGCTGAAAGCGCTGGGCCAGTACCTGCTGTTCCGCTCCGGCCCCACCGCCGTCGGCGGGCTGGAGGCGTGGGCCCACCTCATGTCGCGCCCCGATCTCGAATATCCGGATATCCAGATCTACACCGTGCCGCTGATGTACAACGACCACGGCCGCGATGTGATACCGGAGGAGGGCTTCCAGGGGGTGCTGAACGGGAGCCGGCCGAACAGCGCCGGGACGATCCGCATCGCCTCGGCCGATCCCGCCGCCGCGCCGCTGATCGATCCGCGCTACCTGTCCGATCCCGAAGACTTGCGCGTGCTGCGCGAAGGCATCCGCCTGACCCGTGACATCTTTGCGCAGGATGCCTACGCCGATTTTCGCGGCGACGAATACGCCCCCGGCGCGGCGTGCCGCTCCGACGCGGAACTCGACGCCTATGTCCGCGCCACCGCATATACCCTGTATCACCCGGTCGGCACATGCCGCATGGGCACGGACGCGGGTGCCGTGGTCGATCCCGACTTGCGCGTGCGCGGGATCGACGGACTGTGGGTCGTCGATGCCTCGGTCATGCCGGAGATCATCAGCGGCAACACCAACTTCCCGACGATGATGATCGCCGAGAAAGCGGCCGAAGCGATCATAGCCGGGGAGCGATCGGGGGCTGAGCCCGGATTGACCCCAAGCCCTGCCATGGCCGTTTAATCCCCACCTCCGTTCGTATCGAGCGTAGTCGAGATACGGTGGCGCTGACGTATCTCGACTACGCTCGATACGAACGGAGCGTTACGGTAATCAGGTTACCGCATTTGCCGGAAGCACTGACGCACTTCGCCGACGAACAGTTCGGGCTGTTCGAGCGCGGCAAAGTGGCCGCCCTTGTCCAGGGTGTTCCAATGGATCATCCGCGGCGTGCATTGCCTGGCCCAGCTTAGCGGGGCGGGGTAGATTTCCTTGGGGAACACGCTGTAGCCGCAAGGGATCTGCACCTGCTTCTTGTTGACGAAGCCCCCGGTGAAGCTTTCCCAGTACAGCCGGGCCGAAGAAGCACCGCAGTTGGGCAGCCAGTACATCATCACCGCGTCGATCAGTTCGTCGGCGGTCAGGATGTTGAGCGGATCGCCATCGCAATCGGACCAGGCGGCGAACTTCTCGACAATCCAGGCCGCCTGCCCCACCGGCGAATCCGCCAGCGCATAGCCGACCGTCTGCGGCCGGGTCGCCTGCTGGAGCGAATAGCCTGCTTCCTGCCGCTGGTAATAGTCCATGGCCTCCATCATCTTCGCCTGATCGGGCTCCAGATCGCCGAACGGCGGCGGCGGCATCACGATCGGCATGTTGGTATGGACTGCGATCAGCCCTTCGGGCTGCTGCAGGCCCAGCGCATAGGTCACGGCCGAGCCCCAGTCCCCGCCCTGCGCCACCCAGCGATCATAGCCCAGCCGCTTCATCAGCTTGCCCCAGACGCCCGCGATCCGGCCCACACCCCAGCCGGTCGCGTCCGGTTTGCCGGAAAAGCCGAAGCCGGGCAGCGCCGGAATGACAAGGTGAAAGGCATCGGCGGCGTTCCCGCCGTGGGCCTGCGGCTCGGTCAGCGGGCCGATCGACTTCATGAACTCCAGGATCGAGCCGGGCCAGCCATGGGTCAGCAGCAGCGGCATAGCGTCGGGGTTGGACGAGCGGACATGCAGGAAGTGGATGTCGAGCCCGTCGAACGCGGTCATGAACTGGGGCAGCGCGTTCAGCGCCGCCTCGCAGCGCCGCCAGTCATAACGATGCCGCCAGTGATCGACGAGCGCGCGCATCCACTCCTGCGGGACGCCCTGCGACCAGTCGGCCACCGTCTCGCGCGCGGGCCAGCGGGTGCGCGCCAGCCGCTCGTCGAGATCGCGCAAGTCCTCGTCGGGGATGGCGATGGTGAAGGGCCGGATGGCATCTGTGGTCATGGCTGTTCTCTCCCCAGCGCGGCGATGCGCGCCGTTATCCTTAGTCATCGGCCATGGCCGGCATGGCGGCGGTCAGGTGATCCCTGATACTGCGGACAAGACTTCCATCTGGTCAGGACAATGTCAACGTCCCGGCACGCCATCGGCCGTGCCCGTCGCCCGATGCTGGATGAAGGTCTATCGCATCGCGAATGGAACGCCTCCGATACACTGCGAACCGGCGAACCACGCGGATGCGCGGTCATCGCCCTCGATGCCGCGCCCGGTATGCGTGCCGGATCAGCCGATCATCATCAGGCTGGCGTTGCCCCCGGCAGCGGTGGTGTTGGTGCAGACGGCCAGTTCATCGAGCAAGAAGTTGACCGGGTAACGGCCCGTCACGCCCGGCGCGGCGGCGTAAACGGATGCGATCTGCGCCGGTTGCGCGGCTGCGAGCGCGACCGCTTCGGCCACCTCCACAGCCTCGCCTTCGACCAGGACGGCGGCAACGCTGCCGGCGGTATCGGTGGCGATCCGTTCCTTGACGGCAGCGGGCAGTCCGGCCGGCATGAGGGTCGCATCGATCACCGCCACGTTGCCCGATGCCAGCACCGCCGACAACTGATCGGCAAAGCCGGAAGCGCTCTGCGGCATGACGCGCACGCGGCCGCGCGGGTGGAGGGTATAGAGGTTACGCTCCCCCACCGGGCCGGGCAGTTCCAAGGCGGCACCCAAGGCCGAACGCGCGCCATAGGCCTTCGCGACCGCAGCACCTTCATGATTTCCCCGTGCGCAAAGCCAGCCGATGAATTCGCGCAAGGCGGCCGGTAGCGCGCCGTTGCCCGCAATGACGTTCTCCGGCACCCGTCTTGACAGTCGTCCGAGGTAGAGCGGCCCACCCGCCTTGGGGCCGGTGCCCGAAAGGCCCCTGCCCCCGAACGGCTGCACCCCGACTGTCGCGGCGATGATGTTGCGGTTCACATAGACGTTGCCCACCGCGATGCGCGCGGTGACATGCGCGATCGTTGCATCGAGCCGGGTGTGCAAGCCAAAGGTCAGCCCATAACCGGTAGCGTTGATGGCATCGATCAGCCGGTCCAGCCCTTCGCGCCGGAAGCGGACGACGTGGAGCACCGGTCCGAACACCTCGCGTTCCAGTTCGGCCACGCTGTCGATCTCGATGATCGTCGGCGCGACGAAATGCCCCGCGACCGCCGCGTCCGGCAGTGCCAGCCGTTCGACCCGATGCCCCCGCTCTGCCATCGCCGCGACATGGCGCTCGATCGTGTCGCGTGCATCCGCCGTGATGACCGGACCAATATCGGCCGCCAGCCGATCCGTGCGCCGGATCGCCAGTTCGCGCAGCGCGCCTTTGAGCATCGCCAGCGTGCGATCCGCGATCTCCTCCTGCAGGCACAGCACCCGCAGCGCCGAACAACGCTGGCCCGCGCTGTCGAACGCCGAGGCGATCACATCGGCCACGACCTGCTCGGCCAGAGCCGAGGAATCGACGATCATCGCGTTCTGCCCGCCGGTTTCGGCGATCAGCGGAATAGGCAGGCCATCGTCCGAAAGCCGCAAGGCAAGCTGGCGCTGGATGAGCCGCGCAACCTCGGTCGAACCGGTAAAGATCACCCCCGCCGTCTGCGGCGCGGCGACGAGCGCGGCCCCGATCGCGCCATCGCCGGGCAGGAATTGCAGCACTTCGGCCGGAACCCCTGCTTCGTGCAGGATGCGGACGGCCTCCGCGGCGATCAGCGGGGTTTCCTCCGCCGGCTTGGCCAGCACGGGGTTGCCCGCCACCAGCGCCGCCGCCACCTGACCGGCGAAGATGGCGAGCGGGAAGTTCCACGGGCTGATGCACACTACCGGCCCCAACGGCACCTGATCCGGGCCGAACGTGGCCTTGGCCTGCCCCGCGTAATAGCGCAGGAAATCGATCGCCTCGCGCACTTCGCCAATAGCGTTAGGCGCCGATTTGCCCGCCTCGCGCACGGCGAGGCCGATGAGGTCAGCCATCTGCGCCTGCATGCGGTCGGCCGCGCGATCGAGACAGGCGGCGCGGGTCGCCACCGGCGTCGCCGCCCAGCCGGCCGCAGCCTTCGCGGCGGTGCGCGCGGCGTGCGCCGCATCGCGCTCCAGCGCGAAAGCGACTTCGCCCACCTGGTCCTGCCGATCGCCGGGGTTCAGCACCGGATGCCGCTGCCGCTCGATCTGCAAGCCCGCAATCAGCGGCGCGGCGCTCCAGTCGCGCCCGGCGCTGTGGCGCAGGCTATCGCCAAGGCTGGCCAGCGCGCTTTCGTCAGTGAGGTCGATGCCGGTGGAATTGCGCCGGTCGGGATAGAGATCGGCCGGCAGGGCGACCCCGTCGTGGCGCGCGCCCGGCCCGGGCATAGCGCTGACAATCGCGACCGGATCGGCGATCAGCTCGTCGATCGACACCGCCGGATCGGCGATGCGGTTGACGAACGAGGAGTTGGCCCCGTTCTCCAGCAGGCGGCGCACCAGATAGGCCAGCAGCGTCTCGTGGGTGCCGACCGGGGCATAGATACGGCAGGGCCGGTCCAGCCTGTCGCGGCCGACGACCTGCTCGTAGAGCGGCTCCCCCATGCCGTGGAGGCACTGGAACTCGTACTGCCCGATTTCAAAATCCGGCCCGGCCAGATGATGGATCGTCGCCACCGTCTGCGCGTTGTGCGTGGCGAACTGCGGGAACACCGCATCGGGTGCTGCCAACAGCGCGCGCGCGCAGGCGATGTAGGCGACATCGGTGTGGACCTTGCGGGTGTAGACCGGAAAGTCGGCCAGACCATCGACCTGGGCGCGCTTGATCTCGGCATCCCAATAGGCTCCCTTCACCAACCGCACCATCATCCTGCGGCCCGCCCGCCGCGCCAGATCGATGATCCAGTCGATCACGAAGGGACAACGCTTGCCATAGGCCTGAACCACGAAGCCGAGCCCGTCCCACCCCTGCAGCGCGGGGTCCAGCGCCAGGGATTCGAGCAGGTCGAGCGACAGTTCCAGCCGATCCGCTTCCTCGGCATCGATGTTGAAGCCGATACCGTAGCCGCATGCCAGCAGGGCAAGGTCACGGACGCGCGGCAGCAGTTCGGCCATGACCCGGTCCGCCTGCGCCCGGCTGTAGCGCGGGTGCAGCGCCGACAGCTTGATCGAGATGCCGGGCCCGTCATAGATGCCACGCCCGGCCGCTGCGCGGCCGATGGCATGGATCGCCTGCTCGTAATCGCGATAGAACCGCGCCGCATCCGCCGCTGTCGCCGCTGCTTCGCCCAGCATGTCGTAGCTGTAGCGAAAGCCCCGCTCCTCCAGCCGCCGCGCCCGGCGCAGCGCTTCGGCGATGGTCTCGCCGGTCACGAACTGTTCGCCCATCATCCGCATCGCCAGATCGACGCCGCGCCGCACCACCGGCTCCCCGGCGCGGCCCAGCAGCCGCGTCAGCGCCGCGCCAAGGCCGCGATCATCCACGCTGCCCGCCAGCTTGCCGGTCACCACCAGTCCCCAGGTCGCCGCGTTGACGAACAGCGATTTGCCGCCGCCCAGATGCGAAGCCCAGTCACCATCAGCCAGCTTGTCGCGGATCAGGGCATCGCGGGTGGCGTGATCGGGGATGCGCAGCAACGCCTCGGCCAGGCACATCAGCGCCACCCCCTCCTCGCTCGACAGCGAATACTCCTGCACCAGCCCCTCTACCCCGGTGCCGCGGTAATTGGCGCGCAAGGTGCTGACGAGCCGTCGCGCGGTAGCGGCGATCGCCGCGCCCGATGCGGCATCCACCCGCGCCCGCTCGATCAATGGCTCAAGGCACGCCGCTTCGTCGCGCCGGTAAGCGGCGGTGATCGCCTGCCGCAGCACTGTGGGCTGGCGGACGGGGGGCGCGAAAGCGGCGAATGGGTGCGGATCGGTCATGCATCGTGATAGCGCAGAGACTGGCGGCGTTCCGCCCAATCTTTCGGCTCCAGGAGAGCGATTGGACTTTATATCGACCATTTGGTAGGTAATCAGGATGGATAAATCAGTCAAACCAGTCGATCTGGATGATTTCGATCGCAAGATCATCGCCGCGCTCGTAAAGGACGGGCGGATGACGGTCACCGATCTCGCCCGCACCGTGGGCCTGTCCAAGACGCCGTGCCAGGTGCGGCTGCGCCGGCTGATCAACGGCGGGGTCATCACCGGCTTTTGCGCCACGATCGATCCCGTCAGGCTGGGTGTCGATCATGTTGCCTTCACCGAAGTGAAGCTTTCCGACACGCGCGAAAAGTCATTGGAAGAATTCAACGCCGCCGTCCGCCGCATCGCCGAGGTGGAGGAATGCCACATGATCGCCAGCAGCTTCGATTACCTGCTGAAAGTGCGCACGGCCGATATCCGCCGCTATCGCATCGTGCTGGGCGAAAAGATCTCCGCGCTGCCGCATGTGGAGAGCACGTCCACCTTCGTGGCGATGGAAACCGTGAAGGATCGCGGGGTTTAGGAGCCTTTCACATCACCATGCGCTCCCCGCCCCTGCGGGGCGGGGCCGGGGGTGGGGGAGCGGTGCCGCCAGGCAGCGCGTCAAAGCTATCGTGGTACACCCCCCTCCCAACCTCCCCCCTGAAGGGTGGAGGAGCAGGCGGTACCATCGCCCTCTATATCCGCCGCTTCTCCAGCTTGCGGGCCAGGGTGCGACGGTGAAGGCCCAGCCGTCGCGCCGCCTCGGAGACGTTGAAGTCGCACTCCACCAGCGTCTGGTGGATATATTCCCATTCCAGCGTCTTGATCGAACTCCTGCGCCCGTCGACCGGAACGCTGGCATCGCCCTGCGCGCTGGCGAAGGCGGCTTCGATATCGTCGGTGTTGGATGGCTTGGCCAAGTAATGCGAAGCCCCCAGCTTGATCGCTTCCACCGCCGTCGCGATGCTGGCGTAGCCGGTCAGCACGACGATATGCGTCTTGGGCTGCAGCGCGTGGAGCGACTGGACCACCGCCAGCCCGGAATCGCCGCCCAGCTTGAGATCGACGACCGCGTAGTCGAACCGGGATTCGTGCGCCCGGGCCTCGGCGGCGGCGGCAGAGGCGGCTGACGATACGACATAGCCGCGCCGCTCGAACGACCGGCGCAAGGTGCGGGCAAAGGCCGGATCGTCCTCCACGATCAGCAGGGTCGCGCCGGCGATTTCGGGCTCTGCCTCGGTCATTGGGCCACCCCGTCGTGATACGCGATGGCCTGCAGCGGCAGCGTCAGCCGTACCGCCGCCCCACCGATCTCGCGGTTTTCGACCATCACTCGCCCGCCCAGCTTGCGCACCACGTTCACCACCAGGAACAGCCCCAGCCCGCCGCCATCGCGGCCCTTGGTCGAGGCATAGGGCTGGCCGATCCGCTCCATGATCTCGGGCGCGAAGCCGGGGCCGCTGTCCGCCACGACGATCTCCAGATCATCGCCGCTACGCGCGATTTCAAGCGAGACCTGTCCCGGCGCGGCTTCCTGGGCATTGTCGATCACATTGCCGATGACCTGCGTCAGCCCCCGGTCGGCGACAATGGCCACGTCCTCGCCGAAGCTGTCGACATAGCGCAGGTCACCCGCCATGCGCGCCTGCCAGTCTGCGGCGATGGCGGCGAACAGGGTGCGCACGGTGGTGACGGCGGGATTTTCCCCGCGCAGGTCACCCGCCGACATCAGGATGCCGCTGACGATGGTCTTGCAGCGATCGAGCTCGGTGCGCATGTCGGCAAGATCTGCAGCCAAGTCCTCGTTCGCGGCGACGACCGGGAGACGCGACCAGTCGCCCAGGATCACCGAGATCGAGGACAGCGGCGTGCCCAGTTCGTGCGCCGCGCCCGATGCCAGCAGGCCCATACGGATGATGTGGTCCTCCTCCGCCGCCTGCCGCCGCAGCGCTTCGAGCGCGGTATCGTTCTCTCGCCGGTTACGGTCGAGCCGGGCGACGAAGAACACCAGCAGGACCGAGGCGAGGACGAAGCAGAACAGGCTGCCAAGCTGATAGAGGTGGAACCGGTTGGCGGCATAGCGCGCCGGCAGGTTCAGGGGCACGTAGAAGAAGGTCAGGAACAGGATCGACAGGCACGCCAGCATCGCGATCACCCAGCTCCAGCGCGGCTTGAGGATCACCGTGGCGATCACGATCTGGAGCAGGAACAGGAAGGTGAAGGGGTTGGTTGCCCCGCCGCTGTGATAAAGCTGCCAGCCCAGCACGGCGACATCGATCAACAGTGCGGCCAGCAGTTCGCCCTGCGAAAAGTCGCGGCGGCGCTGGAGCAGGCTGGCGGTCGCCAGGTTGACGACGATCAGCAGGAGCGGCGCGATCAGCAGCGCCGCCAGTGGCAGCCGCGCGCCCAGCACCTGGGTGACCGCCACGATTGTCGCAAGCTGGCCGAACACCGCGATCCAGCGCAACTGCATCAGCAGCAGGACATTGCGCCAACTGGCGCTGCGCGAGGTGGGATGCGCTGCGAACAGGCGCATCACGGCGAACCGTCCGCGCGGGGCCGCACGCTCCGCCAGGCGGCGGCGAAGGATAGCACCGCCATCGCCAGCCAGGTCAGCGCGTAGGCAAGGTGATTGTCGGCAAAGCGGATCACCGTGAGCCCCGGCACCGGCGCTGCACCCTGCCCGCGCCGCTGGTCCTGCGCGCGTTCCTGCTGGACATCGACGAACACCCGCGCGACCCGGCCGATGCCGCGCGCCTGTGCCAGCGCTGCGGTGTCGCGGGAATACCAGCGATCGTCCTGCGGCCGGTTGGCCTGCAGCAGGCTGCCGCCCGGCTCATCAAGGCGCAGAAGGCCGACGAGCGCGACCGGCCCCCGCGGCACCGCATCGCGCACTTTGGCGAGCGGCGTGCCCGCAGGCACGAACCCGCGGTTGACCCACAAGGTCCTGCCATCCGCGATCCGCATCGGCGTCATCGCCCAGTATCCCGTGCCCAGTTCAGTGCTCGCCCTGACAAGGGCGCTCGCCTGCCCGGCATAGACGCCCCGAAGGCGAACGCGAAGATACTCCGTGGCACGCGGCGATCCGGCGAGCACCCCGTCGGCTGGCAGATCGACCGGACCAGCATGGACCCGGGCATCGACCCGGGCGATCAGATCCTGCTTCCAGTGGATCCGCTGCACTTGCCAGATGCCGAGCGCGACGAATGCCGCCCCGGCTATCGTCAGCAGCGCGATCAGCCCCCAGGGCCGGCGCGACGCGGCGCGGGGTATCAGGGCATCTGCCCCATTTCGTGAGCGGTCGGCATCATGTTGTGGTTGAGGTGGTACATGACCCACAGCGAGCCGGACAGCGCGATGATGACGATGATCACAGTGAAGATCAGCGCCATGATCGTCCAGCCGCTCTCCGCCTTGGCGTTCATGTGCAGAAAGTAGATCATGTGCACCACGATCTGCACGATCGCGAATGCCATGATCACCAGCGCGGTCGCTTGCCGATCGGCGATGGCGTGGCTCATCACCAGCCAGAAAGGGATCGCCGTCAGCACCACCGACAGCAGGAAGCCGATCACGTAATCGCGCATCGAGCCGTGGTTGCCATGGTCATCGTGGTGGCCGTGCGCGGAGTAGTCGGCAGCGCTCATCGCAGCATCCCCATGAGATAGACAAAGGTGAAGACGCCGATCCAGATGACGTCGAGGAAATGCCAGAACAGCGACAGGCACATCAGCCGCCGCCGGTTGGCGGCGATGAGGCCCTTCGCGGCGATCTGCGCCACCAGCGTGAACAGCCACACCAGCCCGAAGGTCACGTGCAGGCCGTGGGTTCCCACCAGCGAGAAGAACGCGGTCAGGAAGCCCGACCGCATCGGCGTCGCGCCTTCGTGGATGAGGTTGGCGAATTCGTAGAGTTCGATCGAAAGGAACGCGGCACCGAACCCGGCAGTGACCAGCAGCCAGGTGATGGTCTGCCCGGCCTTGCCGCGCTCCATCGCCAGCATGGCAAAGCCATAGGTGATCGACGAGAACAGCAGCATCGCGGTGTTCAGCGCCACCAGCGGCAGCTCGAACAGGTCCCTCGGCCCCGGGCCCGCCGCGAAGTTGCCGCCCAGCACGCCATAGGCGGCGAACAGCATCGCAAAGATGAGGCAATCGCTCATCAGGTAGATCCAGAAGCCCAGCATCGTGCTGCCGCCTTCGGGGTGATCGTGCTCGTTCAGGTCATAGAACGCGGCGGTGATCTGGGCCTCGTCGGCGCGGATCATGGTCTGCTGGGGGGTGGTCGCATGCATCGCTCAGGCTCCCGCCGCCGCCAGCCGGCGCGTGCGCGCGGCCTCGGTCTCGGCCACCGTGGCCGCCGGGATGTGGTAATCGCGCCGGTAATTGAAGGTGTGGACGATGGCATAGCCGATGATGCCGACGAACGAGAGCGCGGCCAGCCACCAGATGTACCAGATCATCGCGAAGCCCAGCGCCGTCGAAAGGCCCGCCAGGATCACACCGGTGCCGGTGCCCTTGGGCATGTGGATCGGCCGGAAGCCGCCCAGCGGCCGCGCCACCTTGCAGGCCTTCATGTCGGCCCAGGCATCGATATCGTGGACGATCGGGGTGAAGGCGAAATTGTATTCGGGCGGCGGCGAGCTGGTCGACCATTCGAGCGTGCGCCCGTCCCACGGATCGCCGGTCTCGTCCCGCAGCGCCTCGCGGTTGCGGATCGACACGGCGAACTGGATCAGCATGGCACCGATGCCCAGCGCGATCAGGAACGCGCCGAAGGCGGCGATGCCGAACCATACCTGCAGCGAAGGATCATCGAACACGCGCATCCGGCGGGTCACGCCCATCAGGCCCAGCACGTAGAGCGGCATGAAGGCGAACCAGAAACCCGTCACCCAGCACCAGAAGCTGACCTTGCCCCAGAACTGGTTGAGCCGGAACCCGAACGCCTTGGGCCACCAGTAGTTGATCGCCGCGAACACGCCGAACACGACGCCACCGATAATGACGTTATGGAAGTGGGCGATCAGGAACAGCGAATTGTGCAGCACGAAGTCCGCCGGCGGCACCGCCAGCAGCACCCCGGTCATCCCGCCGACCACAAAGGTCAGCATGAAGGCCACCGTCCACATCATCGGCAGTTCGAAGCGGATGCGGCCGCGGTACATCGTGAACAGCCAGTTGAACAGCTTGGCCCCGGTCGGGATGGAGATCACCATGGTGGTGATACCGAAGAACGAGTTGACGCTGGCCCCCGAACCCATCGTGAAGAAGTGGTGCAGCCATACGACATACGACAGGATGGTGATGACCAGCGTGGCGTAGACCATCGAGGAATACCCGAACAGCCGCTTGCCACAGAAGGTGGAGGTGATTTCGGAGAACACGCCGAAGATCGGCAGGATCAGGATGTAGACTTCCGGGTGGCCCCAGATCCAGATCAGGTTCACGTACATCATGGCGTTGCCGCCGAAATCGTTCGTGAAGAAGTTGAAGCCCAGGTAACGGTCCACCGTCAGCATGCACAGCACCGCCGTCAGCACGGGAAATGCGGCAACGATCAGGATGTTGGTGCACAGGGCGGTCCAGGTGAAGATCGGCATGCGCATCATCGTCATGCCCGGACAGCGCATCTTGACGATCGTGGCGATCAGGTTGACCCCCGAGAGCAGCGTGCCGACCCCGGCGATCTGCAACGCCCAGATATAGTAATCGACCCCCACCCACGGGCTGTACGCCAGGTTCGAAAGCGGCGGATAGGCAAGCCACCCGGTCTGCGCGAACTCGCCCACGAACAGGCTCATCATCACCAGCACCGCGCCCGCCGTGGTCATCCAGAAGCTGAAGTTGTTGAGGAACGGGAAAGACACGTCGCGCGCGCCGATCTGCAGCGGGACGATGTAGTTCATCAGCCCGGTCACGAACGGCATCGCCACAAAGAAGATCATGATGACGCCGTGCGCGGTGAATATCTGGTCATAATGGTGGGAGTTGAGGTAACCCTCGTTGCCGTTGAAGGCCATCGCCTGCTGGATGCGCATCATCACCGCATCGGCGAACCCGCGCAGGAACATCACCAGCCCCAGCGCCATGTACATGACGCCGATCTTCTTGTGATCGACGCTGGTGAACCACTCCTTCCACAGATAGCCCCACAAGCGGAAATACGTGAGCGCCGCCAGCATCGCGACCCCGCCCAGCACGACGACGGCGAACGTCGCCAGGACAATGGGCTCCTGCGGGATCGCGTCCAGTCCGAGCCGGCCCAGCAGCGGGCTCCAGTGCGCATGGTCTACGGCTTCGATGGCCATGGGGATCAGTTCCGGGACAGCAAGGGGAAGGATGCGGAGGCGGGGGCGCGGCTTTGCGCCGTGCCGGGCGCGGGCAGGCCCGCTCCGCCCAGCGCACGCGGGTCGAGCGGCGGTCGCACGGTGCCGTCAGGCGTCTTGCCCGGCGCGCGGGCGCACAGCGCGCGCACCCATGCCAGCTCGCGGCGCACCGCCTCGCCGGGGTTGGCCTTGGCCGCCAGCGTCGCCTGCCGGCCGTGCTTGTCGTAAGCGAGCATAGAGACGTTGCGGATGCCGGCCTTGCCCAGCCCGCCGCGCATATCGATCGCCATCATCTCGCTGGTGCACATCTTGCCCGGCTCGACGCACATGTTGACCACGGCATCGTAAAGCTGCGGATCGACGGCGGCGAAGCGGATCGACGGAACTTTCTCACTCGGCTTTTCCAGCGTCAGGTAAGCAGCGCGATCAAGCGTTCCGCCCAGCATCGGCACAGGCGGATCGCCGGGCACGACGTCGTCGGCCGGCCGGCCTGCGGGCTGCGGTTTCACCCCGGTCGCGCGCACTTCGCCGATCCAGCGATCGAACCCATCGCTGCCCAGCGCGCGCACGGGAAAGCGCATGTTGGAGAAGCCGGCCCCCGAATAGTTGGCCGAGAAGCCGACCGAAGTCACCGGCCGGTTCATCACCGCGTGCAGCCGCGTCTCCATGCCGGGCATGGCATAGATTTGGCCGGCCATCGCCGGGACGTAGAAGGAGTTCATCACGCTGGACGAGGTGATGCGGAACTGCAGCGGCCGTCCGGTCGGCACTACCAGTTCGTTGACCGTCGCCACGCCCTGCTCCGGATAGATGAACAGCCATTTCCAATCGAGCGCGACGACGTCGATTTCGAGCGGCCGGGCATCGGGCGCGACCGGTGTGTGTTCGTCGAGCCGGCCGATGGCGCGGTACGGGTCGAGCAGGTGGGTCCCAACCCAGGTCAGCGCCCCCAAGCAGATGATGATGAGCAGCGGCGCAGCCCAGATCACCAGTTCGAGCTGGGTCGAATGATCCCAGTCGGGCTGGTATTCCGCAGCGCTGTTCGATGCCCGGTAACGCCAGGCGAAGAACACCGTCAGCGCCATGACCGGAACGATGATGATCAACATCAGGACGGTCGAGACGACGACCAGATCACTCTGCTGCCGCGCGACATCGCCCGCCGGGCGCAGGACCACGCTGTTGCACGCAGCCAGGGCACCCATCAGCGCAAGGGCAGCGAGAGTTCGGAAGGAAGCCCGCAGGAAGCGCGGCTTCTGGGGGGATTCGGGGTCACGCATGATCGCCCGATAGGCTGATGCTGCGAGTGCGAACATAGGACATTTTGTCCAATACCCTTGATCGCCGTCAATGACGATAGGACCATGCCTGTGGGCCGCAGCAGGCACCGCCCAGAGTGATTCGTCCCCGCATCGCCCGCGATGGTTCCCCGCGAGCAGAATGTCAGGACCCGCAACGAGGCCGCAAGACTTATCATGACCAGCCCCGCGCCCAGCCACCTTTCGCCCACCCGGGATGCCCTGGGCGTGCCTTTGTTCAAGGGCCATCACGAACCCTCGCCGGGGGAAATCGCGATCGGCGTGGTGATCGGCCGGACCTCGGAATTCTTCGATTTCTTCGTCTATGCCGTCGCCTCGGTGCTGGTCTTCCCCAAGCTTTTCTTCCCGTTCCTTGATCCGCTGGAAGGCACCTTGTGGTCGTTCGCGATCTTTTCGCTGGCGTTCGTCGCGCGGCCGGTGGGCAGTCTGGTGTTCATGGCGATCGACCGTGCCTATGGCCGGGGCACCAAGCTGACGATCGCGCTGTTCCTGCTCGGCGGATCGACGGCTGCGATCGCCTTCCTGCCGTCCTACGAAGCCGCTGGGACCACCTCGATCTGGTTGCTGGCGCTGTTCCGGCTGGGTCAGGGTTTCGCGCTGGGCGGGACATGGGACGGGCTCGCCTCGCTGCTCGCGCTCAACGCGCCCGAACACCGGCGCGGCTGGTATGCGATGATCCCGCAGCTTGGTGCGCCGTTCGGGCTGATCGTCGCCAGCGCGCTGTTTGCCTTCATGATCGCCGAGCTGCCGGCCGCCGATTTCCTCGACTGGGGCTGGCGCTATCCGTTCTTCGTCGCTTTTGCGATCAATGTGGTGGCACTGTTCGCCCGGCTACGCATCGTCGTCACCGCCGAATTCGAACACCTGTTCTCTACCCGTGATCTTCAGCCCGTCAGCGTCCTCAGCACCATCCGCACCGAATGGCGCACCATCGTCATCGGCGCGCTTGCCCCGCTGGCCAGCTTCGCGCTGTTCCACATGGTCACCGTGTTCCCGCTGTCATGGGTGTTCCTCTATACCCGTGAAGCGCCCACCCGCTTCCTGCTGATCGAGGCGTTTTCCGCCGTGGTCGGGGTCGCCGCCGTCATCGCCTCGGGCCGCATTGCCGATCGCATCGGCCGCCGCCGCCTGCTCAGCGGCTGCGCCGCCGGCATCGCCGCCTTCTCGGGCTTCGCCCCGCAATTGCTGGACGCGGGGACGCTGGGCGAAGTGGCCTTCATGGTGATCGGCTTCGTCCTGCTGGGGCTGTCATTCGGCCAGAGTTCGGGCGTCGTTTCATCCTCGTTCGCCACCGAGCACCGCTATACCGGCTCAGCGATCACCAGCGACCTGGCATGGCTGCTCGGCGCGGGCTTCGCCCCGCTGGCGGCGCTGTGGCTGTCGGTGAATTTCGGCCTCATCGCCTCGGGCGGCTATCTGCTGTCCGGCGCGCTGATCACGTTCGCCGCGCTCTGGCTCAATACCGAACTCGCCAGCCGCCGCTGAGATGTCGACAGGGCGGCTTCAGGCCGCCTGACCGGACGCCATCGTCCCGTTGATCGCCTTGCGGCCGATCGTCGATGTGAAAGCGGGGATCGTCAGCTTGCCGTCGCGCGATCCGATCGGGGTGCGGATCTTGTGGTTCTCGATATCGGTCGGCAGCCCGGCGGATACCAGGTCATAGGTCGATACCCGGCTGCGCGTGCACAGCCCGCCATTGCCGTCGTTGACCAGCGAGCGATCGAATTCCAGGCCCAGTTGTTCGTGCAGCACCCGCCGCACGGTCGCGGTTTCCAACTGCCCTTCGCCGAAATAGAGCACGAAGCGGGTGCCGGCGGGTACGTCCTCCAGCCCTTCGATCAGCGCACCGGTGGCCGACAGATTGCGCAGCACGACCGGATAGTAATGATCTTCGTGGATCGCCCCGATCCAGCGAAACATCGATATGCGCTCGTTGCGCTGGCGGGCCGGGCCTTCGGGGGTGATGCCCCATTCGGAATGGCCGGCCCCTTCCAGGAACGCCGCCGCGTTCATCGGCCGCGAATAGATATAGCCCTGGATCTGGCCCACCCCGATCGCGCGCATCAGTTCAAGCTGATCGTGCGTCTCGATCCCTTCCGCGGTGGTATCCATCCCCAGCGCCGCCGCCAGGCCGACGATCGCGGCGATGATCGCCCCGTTGCGCGAACCCGGATCGGACACCCCGCGCACGAAGCTCTGGTCGATCTTGATCTTGTCGAACGGCGCGGTGCGCAGATAGGCGAGCGAGGAATAGCCGGTGCCGAAATCGTCCAGCGCCAGCCGCACGCCCAGCGTCTTGAGCGCGCGAAACCGGCTGGCGGTATCGCTGCCGTCGGCCAAGAACACGCTCTCGGTGATTTCCAGTTCGAGCCGCTCCGGCGCAAGCCCGGACGATGCCAGCGCATTGGCCACGGTCGCCGGGAACGCCGCATCGCAGAAATGGGTGGGCGATATGTTGACCGCCACCTTGAGATTGCCCGGCCAACGCGCCGCTTCGTGGCATGCGGTGCGCAGCACCCAATCGCCGATGTGTCGGATCAGTGCCGATTCCTCGGCAATGGGAATGAACTGTGCGGGGCTGATCATGCCCTTTTCCGGGTGGTTCCACCGGATCAGCGCCTCGGCCCCGATCACCGTATCGCTCTGTGCGCCCACCAGCGGCTGGTAATGCAGCTCGAATTCGCCCCGGGTGACGGCATCGTGCAGCGCTTCCTCAAGCTGCCGGCGGTCCTCGGCAGCAGTCAGCAGCTCACCGGTGAAGAAACGGAACGAGCCGCGCCCCTTGTGCTTGGCCGCATAGAGCGCGAGATCGACATTGCGCGCCAGTTCGTCGGCATCGGCCCCATCGAACGGGCTGACGGCGATGCCCACTGAAGCGCCGATGGTGCAGCGGCTGCCCGCGACCGAATAGGGCTGCGAAACCATGGCGATGACGCGCTCTGCCAACTGGCCCAGATCGCCGCGATCTTCCATGTCGGGCAGCAGCACCTGGAACTCGTCACCGCCCAGGCGGCACAGCGTCCCGGTGTCACCGATGATGGTTTGCAGCCGCTCCGCGACCTGCTTGAGCAGCGCATCACCGGCGCTGTGACCCAGCGTGTCGTTGACCTGCTTGAACCGGTCGAGGTCGATCAGCATCGTCGCGCAAGGCCGCTTGCCGGGGCCGTATGCGGCCAGCGTGCGCTGGATTGTCTGGCTCATCTGGCGACGGTTGAGCAGACCCGTCAGCGGATCGTGCATCGCCGCGTCGGCATTTTCCTCGGCGATGCGGCGTTCGTCGGTGATCTCGGAGATGACCCCGGCAAACCCGCCGAAGCTGTCACCACTCACCCCGCGCGCTTCGCCGGACAACAGCCACCAGCGGCGATCCTCGCCCTCGCCGGTGTGCACCGCCATGCGTTCGAGCCGTGATCGGCGCGACAGCATGAAACGCAGCGAACGGCCCGAGCCGCCCAGATCCTCGTGCCCGCGAAACACGTCTGTCAGCGGCTGGCCAACCAGCGACACCGCGCCCGGCAGGCGGTCCAGCGCCTTGCCGGACAGATGCGTGATCCGCCCTTCGGCATCGCTGGTCCAGAAACCGATGGCATCGAGATGGCTGACCGCCTGGCAGAACTCCATCGCCTGCCCTGGCGTCATCGCCGAGGCCGGCGACCCGCCCGCCGTTGCGGACCGATCACCTCGTTTGCCTTTTCTTGCCAAATTCCAGACCATTGGGCCCCGCCTCAAGCCATTGCTTATCCGGCAAATACCGCAACGGTAGTTACTTTTTGGTAACCACAGAGGTTTCACATTCCGGCTCGAACGACGTTTGTGTATAGCACGCGGCAAGGGGCAAATGGAGGGCCAGACTTGTACCGTCGTTTATTGACAGCCGCGCTCGTATCGAGCGCGATCATCATGCCGCATGTCCTCATCGCACAGACCCTGCCACCATCACCGCCCGTGATAACGGTACCGCCGGCAGCAAAGGGCCCGGCAGACCCGCTATCGACCACTCCGGAAGACCTGAAGGCGTTCGGCTCGCTCTATTTGCGCTGCGATGGCCGGCCTAACAACGTGACTGACGGGGAAAGTTTCGCCCGTTTTCTCGGCGCGGTAACGCTCTTGTCGCTCTTCGCCCCATCTCCGGAAATGCCGGATTCATCCGAACGACTGTTTGGAGAAAAGGGCGTTGCCGTGTGCAATGAACTGCTCGATAACCCCAAGCAGGAAACCAACGGATTACGCCGCATCCCGCTGATCTTGGGTCGCGCGATCCACCAGATCGAGGCCAAGAACTACGATACCGCGATCGCCGACGTTGCGAAAGCGCGCCAGGAGGCGACAGCCATCGGCCTTGTCGGCAACCCCTACTTCGATCGTTCAATGGGGCTGTCATTCAACATCATCGAAGCACATGCCCTGCTCCGCTCCGGCCATCCTGCCGAGGCGCAACACAAAGCGCTCGAGAATGCCCTGCGCCTGCCGTTCAGCTTCTATGCGGGCCTTGCCTCGCCCACCTTCCCGGAGTTCAACCGCGAACTGACATCGGACGAAGAAGCATTCTATCGCGCCAACGGCCGCATTTCCCGGCTCCAGGGGATCAGGTTCGCCAACCGCCTGGAAGAAGCCGGCCGCTTCGCCGAAGCCGCGAAGTGGCGCGACAGCATCACCACCGTGCTCAACGCCATGGATACCGCCAGCAAGGACACCTGGACTTATTCCGTCGCGGCAATTTCCTATGCGCTGGCCGGCAACTGGCAATTGGCCGACCAGCGCGCGGCGGAAGCACAGGCTAACATGGATGCCCGGATCGCCGCGGGCAAACCGGAAACCACGCAGGCCGCCGACATCGAACGCCTTGATCTGTATCAGGTCCTCAAACAGGCCCATGAAGGGCATCTGACCGAAGCACGGCGCAGCTTTGCGGCGCGCTCAAAGTGGATCGCGCCGAGCTTCGGGGCGATTGTGGCGACCAATGCTCTTCTGCGCCAGGGTGCGCGGCCGGACGAACTGTTCGGCAGCCTCGCCAAAACCCCCGATGCCCTGTGGGCAGAGCGGCGGACCGCGGCGCTTTCGGTCATGCTGGAGAATGACAAGAACAACCGGACCTTGTGGACGTTCCTGCTGCCTTACGCCAAGATCAGCGACTATGAAGCCGCCAGCAAGACAGTCTGGCGGGTGCAGAAGTCCTGGATCCTGGCCAAGGAGCCGATGAAGGATTCGCGTTTCTATCTCGAAACGATCAACAGCGGCCCGTTGACCCAGCCGGAGGCGCTGCTGCTGCACGGTGCATTGCAGGCCAAGGCCAAGGGTTTTGCCGGGTTGGTCATACTGACTCTGCCGGAACGACCGTCAGTTGCCTATGTCGAATTCGGCAATCCGGGCGATGCCGACATGACCGCTGACGGCTATCTGGATGCCGATACCGTGATCGCAGCCTTGCGGCCAGTGTTCCCCTCACCGGAAGACCTGGCCGCCCGCCGCAAATCGTAAGCACCAGCGAGCCCTCACTCCCATAGCAAAAAGCCCCGCCGG
>NZ_BMZA01000005.1:0-53311 GCF_014652555.1 Novosphingobium colocasiae | reverse complement strand
TCCGGCGGGGCTTTTTATTCTTGCCCGGATGGGGACGACGAAGGCTTAAGCCTCGTCTTCGCCCTGGATCAGGTAGTCGCCGGCGTCGGCGTCAGTGCCGTGGGTTTCCCCTTCGACTGCCGCCAGCGCATCGTCGCCAAGGTCATCAGCAGGATCGCGCCGCAGTTCGGCGGCGTGTTCCGCTGCCGCGCTTTCAGGCGCGATCAGCGATTCCTGCAGCTTGCGGTAGGAAGCACGCAGCGCGGCGTCGCGGCTCGACGCGGTGACGCGGACGCGGTTCATGCCCGCACCGGTCCCCGCCGGGATCAGACGGCCGACGATGACGTTTTCCTTCAGACCGATCAGCGAGTCCTTCTTCCCTTCGACCGCCGCCTGCGTCAGCACGCGGGTGGTTTCCTGGAACGAAGCGGCCGAGATGAACGAACGGGTCTGCAGCGAGGCCTTGGTGATGCCTAGCAGCACCGGCTTGCCTTCGGCGCGGCGCATGCCGTCCGCGAGCTTGCCGTTGATCTCGTTCATTTCCTCGTAATCGACCTGCTCGCCCGGCAGCAGCGTGGTATCGCCGCCGTCGGTGATCTCGACCTTCTGCAGCATCTGGCGAACGATCACCTCGATGTGCTTGTCGTTGATCTTCACGCCCTGGAGACGGTAGACTTCCTGAATTTCCGCCACCAGGTATTCCGCCAGCGCCTCGACGCCGAGGACTTCCAGAATGTCGTGCGGATCCGGCGAACCGGAGATCAGGTTGTCGCCCTTCTTGACGTAGTCGCCTTCCTGGACGTCGATCACGCGGCTCTTGGGGATCAGGTACTCGATCGGCTCACCCTCTTCCGGGATGATCGCGATCTTGCGCTTGGCCTTGTAGTCGCGGACGAACTCGATCCGGCCGGAAACCTTGGCGATGATCGAATTGTCCTTGGGCTTGCGGGCTTCGAACAGTTCGGCAACGCGCGGCAGACCGCCGGTGATGTCGCGGGTCTTGGCGGCTTCGCGGCTGGCGCGGGCGATGATGTCGCCCGCTTCGACCGTCTGGCCATCCTCGACCGACAGGGTGGTGCCGGGTGCCATCATGTAGCGCGCGGCCTCGCCCGATCCGGCATCCAGAAGGGTGATGCGCGGACGCAGGTCTTCCTTCTTCTTCGAACGGTTCGACGAACGGTCTTCCGTCACCACGCGGCTGGTCATGCCGGTGGCGTCGTCGACATGCTCGGTCAGCGTGCGGGTGTCGATCAGGTCCTGATACTTCACCACACCCGAGGTTTCGGTGATAATCGGCAGGGTGAACGGGTCCCACTCGGCCAGGCGTTCGCCTTCCTTCACCGCCGCGCCGTCGGTGTGCAGCAGCACGGTACCGTAAGGCACGCGGTGAAGCGCGCGCTCACGACCTTCGCTGTCAAGCACCACGACCTCGCCGTTGCGGGCGAGCGACAGGCGACGGCCGCGCTTGTCGACGATGGTCGGAATGTCGCGATACTGGACCGAACCTTCGCAGATCGCTTCGAGGTGGCTGGTTTCGTTGAGCTGAGCCGCACCACCGATGTGGAAGGTACGCATGGTCAACTGGGTGCCCGGTTCACCGATCGACTGGGCGGCGATGACGCCGACCGCTTCACCGATGTTGACCGGGGTACCGCGGGCCAGATCGCGGCCATAGCAGGTGGCACAAACCCCCTGCTCCGCTTCGCAGACCAGCGGCGAGCGGATGCGCGCAGCCTGGAGGCCGGTGGCTTCGATCGCCGCCACGGCAGGTTCGTCAAGAAGCTGACCCTTGGCCGCGACGACCTGGCCTTCCTTGTTGACGATGTCCTCGGCCAGGGTCCGGCCCAGGATACGCTCGGCAAGCGAGGCGATGACCGAACCGCCCTGCACGATCGCGCGCATTTCCAGCGCACGCTCGGTGCCGCAATCGTCGATGACGACCACGCAGTCCTGCGACACGTCGACCAGACGGCGGGTCAGGTAACCCGAGTTCGCCGTCTTGAGCGCGGTGTCGGCCAGACCCTTGCGGGCACCGTGAGTGGAGTTGAAGTATTCAAGGACGGTCAGACCTTCCTTGAAGTTCGAGATGATCGGCGTCTCGATGATCTCGCCCGAAGGCTTGGCCATCAGCCCGCGCATACCCGCCAACTGCTTCATCTGCGCCGGGCTGCCGCGGGCGCCCGAGTGGCTCATCATGTAGATCGAGTTGATCGGCTTCTGACGGCCGGTCTCCGGGTCGATCGGCGAGGCCTTGATCTCGTCCATCATGGCGTTCGCGACCTGGTCGCCGCAACGGCTCCAGGCGTCGATCACCTTGTTGTACTTTTCCTGCTGGGTGATCAGGCCGTCCTGGTACTGCTGTTCGTAATCAGCCACCAGTTCCTTGGTCTCGTTGACCAGCGCGTCCTTCGAATCCGGGATGATCATGTCATCCTTGCCGAAGGAAATGCCCGCCTTGAACGCGTTACGGAAGCCCAGCGCCATGATCGCATCGGCGAACAGCACCGTGTCCTTCTGGCCGGTGTGGCGATAGACCTGATCGATGACGTCGCCGATTTCCTTCTTCGTCAGCACCTTGTTGATGACGTCGAAAGGCACGGTGTGGCTCTTGGGCAGGCATTCGCCGATCAGCATGCGGCCCGGCGTGGTTTCGAACCGCTTCATGTACTGATCGCCGTTCTCGTCGGTCTGCGGCACGCGGGCCTCGATCTTCGAGTGCAGCGTGACCGCGCCGGTGAACAGCGCCTGGTGCACTTCGGCCATGTCGGCGAACTTCATGCCCTCGCCCGGCTCGCCGGTGCGATCCAGCGAGAGGTAGTAGAGGCCCAGCACCATGTCCTGCGAAGGCACGATGATCGGCTTGCCGTTGGCGGGCGACAGGATGTTGTTGG
Organism: Novosphingobium colocasiae; assembly: GCF_014652555.1. Taxonomy (GTDB): domain Bacteria; phylum Pseudomonadota; class Alphaproteobacteria; order Sphingomonadales; family Sphingomonadaceae; genus Novosphingobium; species Novosphingobium colocasiae. Next base: position 50,441 of record NZ_BMZA01000005.1, on the reverse strand, counting down.
TCGACATCATCAGCACGCGCGCTTCAAGCTGGGCTTCCAGCGAAAGCGGTACGTGGACGGCCATCTGGTCACCGTCGAAGTCGGCGTTGAAGGCCGAGCAGACCAGCGGGTGAAGCTGGATCGCCTTGCCTTCGATCAGCACGGGTTCGAACGCCTGGATGCCCAGACGGTGCAGCGTCGGCGCGCGGTTCAGCATGACCGGGTGTTCGCGGATCACTTCGTCCAGGATATCCCAGACTTCCTTGCGTTCCTTCTCGACCCACTTCTTGGCCTGCTTGAGGGTCATCGACAGACCCTTGGCATCGAGCCGCGCGTAGATGAACGGCTTGAACAGTTCGAGCGCCATCTTCTTGGGCAGGCCGCACTGGTGCAGCTTGAGCTCCGGCCCGGTGACGATGACCGAACGGCCCGAATAGTCGACGCGCTTGCCGAGCAGGTTCTGACGGAAGCGGCCCTGCTTGCCCTTGAGCATGTCGGACAGCGACTTGAGCGGGCGCTTGTTAGCACCGGTGATCACCCGGCCGCGACGGCCGTTGTCGAACAGTGCGTCGACCGCTTCCTGAAGCATGCGCTTTTCGTTGCGCACGATGATATCGGGCGCGCGCAGTTCGATCAGGCGCTTCAGGCGGTTGTTGCGGTTGATGACGCGGCGATAGAGGTCGTTGAGGTCGGACGTCGCGAAGCGGCCGCCGTCCAGCGGCACCAGCGGGCGCAGTTCCGGCGGAATGACCGGCACCACATCGAGGATCATCCATTCCGGACGGTTGCCCGAATCGATGAACGATTCCACGACCTTGAGCCGCTTGATGATCTTCTTCGGTTTCAATTCCGACTTGGTGGTCGCCAGGTCTTCGAGCAGATCGACCTTTTCCTGTTCGAGGTCGAGGCTCATCAGCATCTGCTTGACCGCTTCGGCACCGATCCCGGCCGAGAAGGCGTCTTCGCCATACTCGTCCTGCGCGTCCAGCATCTCGTCTTCGGTGAGGAGCTGATACTTTTCGAGCGGGGTCAGGCCCGGCTCGATGACGATGTAGCTTTCGAAGTACAGGACGCGCTCAAGCTGCTTGAGCTGCATGTCCAGCAGCAGGCCGATGCGCGAAGGCAGCGACTTGAGGAACCAGATGTGCGCGACCGGCGCGGCCAGTTCGATGTGGCCCATGCGCTCGCGGCGCACCTTGGTCACAGTCACTTCGACGCCGCACTTCTCGCAGACGACGCCCTTGTACTTCATGCGCTTGTACTTGCCGCAAAGGCACTCGTAGTCCTTCACCGGGCCGAAGATGCGCGCGCAGAACAGGCCGTCACGCTCGGGCTTGAACGTGCGGTAGTTGATCGTCTCCGGCTTCTTGATCTCGCCGAAGGACCACGAACGGATGCGCTCGGGCGAGGCAAGGCCGATCTGGATCTGGTCGAAGGTTTCGGGCTTCGCCATCTGGTTGGTGAACTTGGTCAGGTCGTTCATATTTCGCTCCGGTCCCCCTCCCGCTTGCGGGAGGGGCTAGGGGAGGGCTTGTTCTGTCACCGGGGAGACGGGCTTGCCCTAACAGGCCCTCCCCCGGCCCCTCCCGCAAGCGGGAGGGGAGAATGCGGTGCCCGGGTGAACCGGGCCGGCTGGCTACTCCGCCGCGATCGCGATGCCGTCGTCGTCCTCGTCGGTGTCGAGCGAGGAGAGTTCGACGTTGAGGCCCAGCGAGCGCATTTCCTTGACGAGCACGTTGAAGCTCTCGGGAATGCCGGCCTCGAAGGTGTCGTCGCCCTTGACGATCGCTTCGTAGACCTTGGTGCGGCCGACCACGTCGTCCGATTTCACCGTCAGCATTTCCTGCAAGGTATAGGCGGCGCCGTAGGCCTGGAGGGCCCAGACCTCCATTTCGCCGAAGCGCTGGCCACCGAACTGCGCCTTGCCGCCCAGCGGCTGCTGGGTGACGAGCGAGTAGGGCCCGATCGAACGCGCGTGGATCTTGTCGTCGACCAGGTGGTGGAGCTTGAGCATGTAGATGATGCCCACGGTCACCTTGCGGTCGAACGCCTCGCCGCTGCGGCCGTCATACAGGGTCGACTGGCCCGACTTGTCGAGACCGGCCAGTTCCAGCATCGCCGCAACGTCCGCTTCCACCGCGCCGTCGAACACCGGGGTGCCCATCGGCACGCCGTTGACCACGTTGTTGGCCAGTTCGAGCAGGCTTTCGGTATCGCGCCCGGCGATATCGGCCGAGTAGTGATCGCCGTAGATCGTCTGCAACCGCTCGCGCACCGCCTCGGGCGGCGCTGCCGCTTCGGGGTTCGGGTTGGCGTGACGCCAGTCTTCCAGCGCCTGCTTGACCTGCTGGCCCAAACCGCGCGCGGCCCAGCCCAGGTGGGTTTCGAAGATCTGGCCGACGTTCATGCGCGAAGGCACGCCCAGCGGGTTGAGCACGAGATCGACCGGGGTGCCGTCCTCCAGGAACGGCATGTCCTCGACCGGCAGGATGCGGCTGATGACGCCCTTGTTGCCGTGACGGCCGGCCATCTTGTCGCCCGGCTGCAGCTTGCGCTTCACCGCCACGAAGACCTTGACCATCTTGAGCACGCCGGGGGCCAGCTCGTCGCCGCGCTCCAGCTTTTCCTTGCGGTCCTCGAACTTCTCGCTGATCGCCTTGACGGTCGCGTCGTACTGCGCCTTCACCGCTTCGAGCTGACCCTGCATGTGGTCGTCCGCCACGGCGAACTTCCACCATTCGTGACGCTCGACCTCGGCCAGCACGTCCTCGTCGATTTCCACGCCCTTCTTCACGCCCTTGGGAGCAGACGCGGCGGTCTGGCCGATCAGCATATCCTTAAGGCGGTTGTACGTGGCGCGGTTGAGGATCGCACGTTCGTCCTCACGGTCCTTGGCGAGGCGTTCGATTTCCTCGTTCTGGATCGCGCGGGTACGGTCGTCGATCTCGATGCCGTGGCGGTTGAACACGCGCACATCGACGATGGTGCCCGAAACGCCAGGCGGCAGGCGCAGCGAGGTGTCGCGCACATCGCTCGCCTTTTCGCCGAAGATCGCGCGCAGCAGCTTTTCTTCCGGCGTCATCGGGCTTTCGCCCTTGGGCGTGATCTTGCCGACCAGGATGTCGCCCGGGTGCACTTCGGCACCGATGTAGACGATGCCCGCCTCGTCGAGGTTGCGCAGGGCTTCCTCGCCGACGTTCGGGATGTCACGGGTAATGTCTTCCGGCCCCAGCTTGGTATCGCGGGCCATGACCTCGAACTCGTCGATGTGGATCGAGGTGAAGACGTCGTCCTTCACGATCCGCTCGGAGATGAGGATGGAGTCTTCGTAGTTGTAGCCGTTCCACGGCATGAACGCGACGAGGCTGTTGCGGCCCAGTGCCAGTTCGCCCAGTTCGGTGGACGGGCCGTCGGCGATGATGTCGCCGGCCTTGACCACGTCACCCACCTTCACCAGCGGACGCTGGTTGATGCAGGTCGACTGGTTCGAACGCTCGAACTTCTGCAGGCGGTAGATATCGACGCCCGACTTGCCGGGTTCGATATCGCCGCTGGCGCGGATGACGATACGGGTGGCATCGACCTGGTCGACCACGCCGCCGCGCAGGGAGGAGATCGCCGCGCCCGAATCGCGCGCCACGGTCTCTTCCATGCCGGTGCCCACGAACGGCGCGTCGGCCTTGACCAACGGCACCGCCTGGCGCTGCATGTTCGAGCCCATCAGCGCGCGGTTGGCGTCATCGTTTTCCAGGAACGGGATCAGCGACGCGGCGACCGAGACGAGCTGCTTGGGCGAAACGTCCATCAGCGTGATCTGCTCGCGCGGGCTCATCACGAATTCGCCGTTCTGGCGAGCCGAGACCAGTTCTTCCACGAAGGAGCCGTCATCGTTCGTCGCGGCCGAAGCCTGCGCGACGGTGTGCTTCTGCTCTTCCATGGCCGACAGGTAGACCACGTCCTTGGTCACCTTGCCGTCGATCACCTTGCGGTACGGCGTCTCGATGAAGCCGTACTTGTTGACGCGGGCAAAGGTGGACAGCGAGTTGATCAGACCGATGTTCGGGCCTTCCGGCGTTTCGATCGGGCAGATGCGGCCGTAGTGGGTCGGGTGAACGTCGCGGACTTCGAAGCCGGCGCGCTCACGGGTGAGACCGCCCGGCCCGAGCGCCGAAACGCGGCGCTTGTGCGTGACTTCGGACAGCGGGTTGGTCTGGTCCATGAACTGCGAGAGCTGCGAAGAACCGAAGAACTCGCGAACGGCGGCCACGGCGGGCTTGGCGTTGATGAGGTCGTTCGGCATCACGGTCGACACGTCGACCGAGCTCATGCGCTCCTTGACCGCGCGCTCCATGCGCAGCAGCCCGACGCGGTACTGGTTTTCGAGCAGCTCGCCCACCGAACGCACGCGGCGGTTGCCGAGGTTGTCGATGTCGTCGATCTCGCCCTTGCCGTCCTTCAGGCCGACCAGCTCCTTGACCACGGCAAGGATGTCCTCGACGCGCAGCGTGGTCACGGTGTCTTCGGCATCAAGGCCAAGGCGCATGTTCAGCTTGACGCGGCCCACGGCCGACAGGTCGTAGCGGTCGCCATCGAAGAACAGGCCGTCGAACAGCGATTCAGCGGTTTCCTTCGTCGGCGGCTCGCCCGGGCGCATGACCTTGTAGATCGCCTCAAGGCCCATGTCGCGGTTTTCGGCCTTGTCGGCCTTCATGGTGTTGCGGATCCACGGGCCGATGTTGACATCGTCGATGTCGAGCAGGTCGATCTGGTCGATCCCGGCCTGGTCCAGCGCCTCAAGGTTCTCGGGGCTGACTTCGTCGCCCGCTTCGATCCAGATGCGGCCGGTCGTCTCGTCGATCAGGTCCTTGGCGGAGAAGCGGCCGAAGATTTCCTCGGTCGGGATCAGCAGTTCCTCAAGACCGTCCTTCTGCGCCTTGTTGGCGGCGCGCGGGCTGATCTTGTGACCGGCACCGAACACGACCTCGCCCGACTTGGCATCGACCACGTCGAACGCCGGCTTGGCACCGCGCCACTGCTCGGGGGTGTACGGCAGACGCCAGCCACCCTCGCCGCGCTTCCAGGTCACGGTCTGGTAGAAATAGTCGAGGATCTGCTCGCTATCGAGGCCCAGCGCATAGAGCAGCGCGGTGACCGGGAGCTTGCGCTTGCGGTCGATACGGACGTTGACGATGTCCTTGGCGTCGAACTCGAAGTCCAGCCAGGAGCCGCGATAGGGGATCACGCGCGCGGCGAACAGGAACTTGCCCGAAGCGTGCGTCTTGCCGCGATCGTGATCGAACAGCACGCCCGGCGAACGGTGCATCTGCGAAACGATCACGCGCTCGGTGCCGTTGATGAAGAAAGTGCCGTTTTCCGTCATCAGGGGCATGTCGCCCATGTAGACGTCCTGCTCCTTGATATCGAGGACGGAGCGGGTTTCGGTCTCGGCGTCCACCTCGAACACGATCAGGCGCAGCGTCACCTTCATCGGCGCGGCATACGTGATGCCGCGCTGGCGGCATTCGGTCACGTCGTACTTGGGCTCTTCCAGTTCGTAATGGACGAAGTCCAGCTCGCTGGTGCCCGCGAAATCGCGGACCGGGAAAACCGAGCGCAAGGTCTTTTCGAGGCCCGAAACGTAACCCGTTGCCGGGTCGGAGCGCAGGAACTGTTCGTAGCTCTCGCGCTGCACCTCGATGAGGTTGGGCATCTGGACGACTTCGTGAATATCGCCGAAGATCTTGCGGATCCGCTTCTTGGCCGAACGGCCGGCGGGATCGAGGGGCTTGGTCGCCATGGAGTGGTCTTGCCTCTTCGCTTCTCAAAGGCCGATTCGCAGGAAAGCGAACGCGGCCGGACATTTTCTGTCGCGAGGACTGCCGGCAGCCCCGAAACGGGGACGAGCCGGCGTCATCCGCAACGCGAAAAGGCCGCTTTTGCGCGCACAATCCCTCACCTGAGATCTATGCGGCCAGCAGCCTTACACGTCGGATGAACCCGATACCGTTTCCTTCCCGGGCAAGTCCCCGCGCATGGACCCGCCTTGCTCGAAACGGTCGAGCGAGGGGCGCATATAGGGGGTGGGGTTATTGGTGTCAATCAGCGGAGCCGGCTTGCACCGGCACCAAATGAAGCGTGCACTTGAGCACAATAGACCATTCAAAACTGATTCTTGCGCTGAATGCCTGATGAACAAACTGAAAGCTGTTCATCTGACCGAAATGTTACCCAATACGATTGACGAGAAGCCAAGTAACCGATTCAACAACTCGTCCCTTCGATGCGCACGACTTGTCGGATATTCGCCCCTCTCGGCGTGACTTCATCGCGTTTCGCGCTTTGCTTGGCGTATGACACACGCACCCGCCCCTCGCTCGCCCCGCGCCCTTACGGCGATTGCCGCCGTTCTCGCGCTTGGTTCCACCCCGCTGCTGATCGGTACCGCATCGGCGCAGGAAGCCGCGCCGCTGGACATCGCTCCCAGCGCCCCGGCCCCCGCCGCCCAGCCGGCTCCCGCAGCCCAGCCATCCGCTACCGCGCCTGCTGCGCCGGTGACGATGTCCGCGCCTGTCACGCAGCCGACGATCGTCCTGCCCGACGTGAGCCAGCCGGTATCCGCCGTCCCGACGGTCTCTGCGCCGTCTCCGGAAGCCGCAGCCCCCACGCCCAAGCCCGCTGCCGCTGCCGAACCGCGCGCCAGCCGCCCGGCAGCGCGTACTGTCGCCGCACCAGCCGCAGCCCGTGCTGAGCCCACTGCCCCGGCCGCCGCGCCTGCACCGGTCGCCGATCCGGCCCCCAGCGCTGCGCGTGACGCGACGCCCGTCGCTGGCCCGGCTCCGTTCGAGGCTCCCGCCCAGCAGACGGCTCCGGAGCAGCCTGTCCCTTCGAGCGCCGACGCGTCGGAAGAAACCGCCGTGATTGTCGCCGGGATTGGCCTGCTCGCCGTGCTCGGCATCGGTGGTGCGGCTTATGCGATGACCCGCCGCCGCCGCATCGAAGACGAGCCGCTGACCCGCGAGGACGTCGCTCCTTACGAGCCGGTCGCGCGCGAACCCGCGCCGGTCGCCTCGACTCCGGCGCATAACATGCGCGTCGAACGCGATGTCTTTGCCGCCCGCGAACGTGCCGCCGCGTTCGCCGCCCCCGCTGGTGCCAGCCTGACGGCCCCGGTTCTGGCCCCGGTTCTGGAACGCAGTGCCGCGACCGTTGCCGAAACGCGCCGCGATGCGATGCAGGGGCCGGTACCAATGGGTGAGGATCGCCAGGCCCTGCTCGACCAGATGGTCGCCGCCGAGCCCGATGCGCTGAACCCGTTCGGGTCGCGCAAGGCCCGCCTGCGCCGCGCCCGCCTGATCCTGCAGCATCGCGAGCATCTGCAAACGCAGGGCAAACCGTTCGACTGGCGCACGTATCGCCCGACGTCCGGCCAGCCGGCCGATCGCGAGCCCGCCGTTGCCCAGCCGTCCAGCGCGCTGCGCACCCCGGAGTTCGAGCCCGCCTGATTGGCTGACCTCCTTCCTCAACCCCTGATCGCGGGGCGGCAACGTGCAATTGCCGCCCCGCTTTTCTGTGCCCGGCCAAAGCCGCTTGCCCGCTCCCGTCGCGTGATGCACTCTTGGTGCGGGAAGGGGATCAATGTTGGGGAAAGTGCTGGCCTGTCTGGCGCTTGGCATGGCCTGCTGGCCGGCCATGGCGCACGCGGAAGCGGAAACCGATGCGTGGACGGGCGATATCGGCCTCTACAGCCGCTATCTGGACTATGACCTGTTCCCGCTCACCCCCGGCCCGGTCTTCCAGGGCGCGCTCTATTACCAGTTCAGCAAAGGGTGCCAGGGCATGGCGTGGGGCAGCCACGGCATAGAAAAGTCCACCGGCGGCGAACTGGACCTCGGTGTCTATTGCTCGCTGGAGGTCGCGGAGGTGACGGTGACCGCCGGCGCGCTGCGCTCGTTCCTGCGCCGCGTTCCCGACAGCACCACCGTGTCCTTCGGGCTTTCCCATGCGAATTTCGATGTGACAGCCGAACGCTATGTCATGCCCGGCCCGGACGGTACCCGCATCTATGGCGGATACACCGCGCAGCCGATGAACGGGCTGACGCTCTATCCGATGCTGGTCTATGAAACCGGGATGGGCCTGCCCGATCTGTTCGGTGGTGGCCTGCGCACCGAGCTCGACGTGGTGGAAGACGTGTCACTGTTCGCGCTCGCCCTGCTGCCGATCACCAAGGGCGATGGGGACACCCGCTCCAGCGAACTGGCGGTCGGCATTCGCTACAGTTTCTGACCGGGCGGGGGTTCGCGCGGGGCAGCGTTTGACGGCACCGGCACAGTGGATTGCCGGACATAGAGGTCCTGCACTTTCGATCCGATCGGTGCGCGCAGCGCCAGCCGATAGCGCCCGGCCAGCCCTTGCTTCAGCGCGGCGATGCTGCGCGGGTTCTCTTCGGTCCGGGGGGCCCGGTACATGACCACGAAGGCGGGGCCTGCCGCCATGATGCGGCGAACTTCGGCCACTGGATCGACCCCGATCGCGCGCCGCTCGTTCAGCCGCGTCAAATGGCTGGGATAGGCATAGCGGCTGAGCAGGCAGGCATGCGTTGCGGAATAGAGCGCGACCGGGCCTACGAACACATAGAGGCATCCCGTCGGCCGGGTGCCGATGATCCGCACAAACGGCGCAAGCTGGTGCCGCGTGCCATAACGCACCTGTGCCGTCCATGACAGGAAGGTTCCCACGATCAGCCCGAAGGCAATCGCGAAAAGGCCGGTCCACCGCGTCCGCCCTGCCACGTCGAACACCGGCGCGCCGCAGACGGCCAGCGGGGCCAGCAGCACCAGCGCATAGTGATCGTAATAGGTGCCGGTCACCACCACCCCGAACACCGCACTGCTCAGCCAGGCCAGCGGAACCAGCGCCGCCCCCGCCCGATCCTGCCGCAGCAGCACCGCGATGCCCGCGACCGCAGCCGCCGCCAGCGGCAGCGTCAGCGCGATCATTTGCGCCAGATCGGCCAGCACCGACGCGTTGGCGGCATCGTCGCGGGCAAAGAACGATGTGAAGTTGGCGAAGACGAAATCGTCCAGGTGCCCGCCCAGCGCATAGCCCGCCACCGCCAGCGCCGTCGGCAGCAGCGCCACGCCCGCCCATCCGGCGCTGATTGCCGCCCCGGCCACCAGCGACACCCGGCCGCGCAGGGCCCGCATCAGCAACAGACCCAAGCACAGCCCTTCGAACACGGCGCTGTACTTAACCTGCAGGGCCAGCCCCACCAGCAGCATCGCCAGCCCCCCGCGCAGGACGAGCGCCCGCGCCGTGGCCGCATCGAACGCCGCTTGCACCAGCAGCGCGGCGGCGGCGATGAACAGGTTGTAGAACACCGGCGATTGCCCGCCCTGCCCGCCCAGCAGTTGCAGGCTGGCCAGATAGGCCAGCGCGGCCAGCAGCGCCGCCTTGTCCGAGGCATGCCGACGCGCCAGCGCGCGGACCACCACGGCGGTCGCCGCCGCGAACAGCGTCGCCGCCACCTGATAGACCCACACGCCCTCGCCGATCCGCGCGAACATGGCATAGAGCGCGAACAGCCCCGGCGGCTTGCGGTCCCAGATGTCGACATAGGGCACCTGCCCGTCCCAGATGCGCTGGCCGACCAGCAGATAGAACTGCTCGTCCGTCAGCATCAGCGGGTTACCCAACTGCCAGCCCCGGATGGCAAACGCCGCCAGCACCAGGACCGCAACGGTGCGCAGGGAGCGCAGTCTGGCGATCCGGTCCGTCATCCTCGGCGCAGTGCGACGCCGCTTTCGCCACCGCAAGAAATTTGCGCGGCCGTCACGCAAGCACGCCTTCATGACCGCCCGCCTCACCACCCAGCTTGACTTATCCGCCCGATTTCGCCATTGGCCCGCCCCGAAAGGCACAGGATTCGTCCCGTGTCGTTCATCCGTCCGAGACAGTTGGTGCACGGGGTCCGCCCGCGCTTAATTTCCAGCCTAGACGGGGAACAGGAAATTTCCGGCAACGCGCCTCTCCTTTGAAGCGTGGTGCCACCCTCGCGTTTCGGCGCGAAACTCCTTCCCCATCGAACGGACTCGCCCGTTCCGGCATGCGCACTGCATGGCGGGGCGGACAATACGTAGCCGGTCGTGCGGGGCATGCCTCTCACGGCCATTGTGAAGGAGTAAGGCATGGATCGTTCGCAGAAAGCCGAATCGGTCGCTCAGCTCAACGCAACTTTCGGCGAGGCCGGCGCGGTGGTGATCACCCGCAACCTCGGCATGTCGGTGGCCCAGTCCACCGCCCTGCGCACGAAGATGCGGGACGCCGGCGCGACCTACAAGGTTGCGAAGAACCGTCTTGCCAAGCTTGCCATCGCGGATACCGACTATGCCGGTATCGGTGACTTCCTTATCGGCCCCACCGCGATCGCCACTTCGGTCGATCCGGTTGCCGCCGCCAAGGCCGTCGTCGAATTCGCCAAGACGACCGACAAGATCGAGATCGTCGGCGGCGCGATGGGCACGCAGGTTCTGACCCCCGAAGGTGTCAAGGCGCTCGCCTCGATGCCCTCACTCGACGAACTGCGCGCCAAGCTCATCGGTCTCGTCCAGGCTCCGGCCACGAAGATCGCCCAGCTCACGACTGCTCCGGCAGCGAAGCTGGCCCGCGTCTTCAACGCCTATGCCGAGAAGGACGCCGCCTGAGCGCAAGCAAAAGCATCGCGTTTCTAACGATTTATTCCGGCGCGTCGCATGAGGCGGCCGTCGGACCACAGATCAGGAGTTAAAATCATGGCCGATATCGCCAAGCTTGTTGAAGAACTGTCGCAACTGACCGTCCTCGAGGCCGCTGACCTCGCCAAGGCCCTCGAAGAAGCATGGGGCGTGAGCGCCGCTGCTGCTGTTGCCGTGGCTGCTGCCCCGGCCGGTGACGCCGCTGCCGCGGTTGAAGAGAAGACCGAATTCGACGTGATCCTCACCGGCGACGGTGGCAAGAAGATCCAGGTCATCAAGGAAGTCCGCGCCATCACCGGTCTGGGCCTCGCCGAAGCCAAGGCTCTCGTCGAAGGTGCCCCGAAGGCTGTCAAGGAAGGCATCAACAAGGCCGAAGCCGAAGACATCAAGAAGAAGATCGAAGAAGCCGGCGGTACCGTCGAGCTCAAGTAATCTTCTTCCGGTTTCGTCCGGTCGAAATTGGAAAGGGCGGCTCCGCGGGGCCGCCCTTTTCTTTTTGGGCGGCTACCGCCCCGGCCCTGCGCCTACTTCAGCGTCTCAAGATAATCGATGATCGCCGTGCGCGCCTCGGCGTTGGGGACCGAGATGACCATGCGGGTGCCGGGCACCATCTTCATCGGCCCTTGAAGCCAGGTGTCGAGCTTGGCGCGGTCCCAGACGATGCCCGAACTCTTCAGCGCCGGGCTGAAGTTGAAGCCGGGGACCTCGCCCGCCTTGCTGCCGACGATCGCGAACAGGGTCGGGCCGATGCCGTTCTTGCCGGCTTCCACAGCGTGGCACGATTTGCAGATGGCGAAGGCGGCGGGCGCTTCGCCGGTCGGGGCGGCCGCCGCAACCGGAGTGGCCGAAGCGGGCGCGGTATCGGCTGCCGGGGCCGGCGACGGCGCGGGCGAGGCGGCGGGGCTGGCGTTATCGTCCTGCGAACCCGATCCGCCGCAAGCGGCCAGCAGTGCCAGCGGGGCAAGGGCAAGAGCAGCGTTTCTTCTGGTCAACATCGAGCACTCCCTATGCAGTCCGGCAGCGTCGCGCGCGGCGAACGGTGACTGCGGCCATTGTTTCGGCGGGGGGCTGTTCCCCCTTGAACGGCCCGTCTGCGGCAATCCATGACCGCGATCAAGTGGCAGGCGTTTCCCCGCGCCCGGAAATGCTCTACCGCGCGGGCCATGTTGACCAGTGCCCCTCCTGCCGCGCGCGCGCCGGCCATGCCGCGCCCCGCCGGAATGCGCGGCGAACTGGCGGCTACCCTGCGACTGGCGGGGCCGCTGGTGCTGTCGAACCTGCTGCAGATGGCAGTCTATGCGACAGACGTCATCTTCCTCGCCCGGCTTGGCCAGCGCGATCTCGCGGCGTCGAGCCTGGGCGTCGCGGTGGTCATGCTGCTGATGATGGCGATCATCGGCGTGACCGGCGCAGTGGCCCCGCTGATCGCCGCCGAACTGGGCCGCCGCCTCCACTCGGTACGCGAAGTGCGCCGCTCGGCGCGGATGGGGCTGTGGCTGGCGGGAGCGATGGGCCTGATCGCGATAGCGCTGTGCCAGGGCGGCGAGACGCTCCTGCGGGCAACCGGGCAGCCCGCCGACCTGGCCGATCGCGCGGGCGGCTTCGTGGCGCTGCTGTCGCTTTCCCTGCCGATGATGGGCGCGGCGCAAGTCCTGCGCACCGTGGTCTCCGCGCTGGGCCGGCCGCACTACGCGATGCTGATCACCGCCTTCGCCATTCTGGTCAACGCGGCGGGCAATTACACTTTCATCTTCGGGCATTTCGGCTTCCCGGCGCTGGGCCTGCCGGGATCGGCGCTGGCCAGCATCCTGACCAGCGTGGTCATGGCCGGGGCCTATGTCGTCGCCATCCGCAGCGACCGGGTGCTGCGCCGCTATCACCTGTTCGGCCGTTTCTGGCGCGCCGAACCGGAGCGGCTGCGGCAGATGCTGGTACTGGGCGTGCCGATCGCGCTGACGCTGGTGGCCGAAGGCGGGCTGTTCAGCGGCGCGGCCTTCCTGATGGGGCGCATCGGCGAGGTGTCGCTCGCGGCGCACGCGATCGCCCTGCAGATCGCCTCGATCGCCTTCCAGGTGCCCTATGGCGTCGGTCAGGCGGCAACGATCCGCGTCGGCTATCACTTCGGCGCAGCGGATCGCGCCGCGATCGGCCGCGCCGGTGCGGCGGCGTTCCTCGTCAGCCTGTGCTTCAGCGTGCTGGCCACGGCGGCGATGTTCGCCGCCCCCCACGCCTTCCTGTCGGCGTATATCGACGTCGCCGATCCGGCCAATGCGCGGCTGGTGGCGCTGGCCACCGGGTTCCTGTTCATGGCGGCGGTGTTCCAGTTCTCGGACGGGCTGCAGGCGGTCGCCGCCGGTGCCCTACGCGGCCTGCAGGATACCCGCGTGCCGATGGCGATCGCGCTGGCGGGATACTGGCTGGGCGGGTTCGCCACCGCCTATGTATTGGGTTTCCACACCCGGCTGGCCGGGCTGGGGGTATGGATTGGGCTGGCGGTCGGCCTTACCATCGCCGCCGTGCTGCTGCTCGCGCGCTGGATCGGGCGCGGGCGGTTCAACCTCTTGCCCTGACCGGCACCGCCGCCGGCACGCCCCGTCCCGCGCCGAGACCGGGCCGCAAATTTTTTCGACAGCGCGCGCTTGACGCTGTCTGCGCGGCGACCCATATGCCGGCGCGTTGGCACTCTGACATACGGAGTGCCAAACCCAGTTTAGTGTTCATAGGACTAAGGGAGAACCCCATGACTTTCCGCCCGCTGCACGACCGTGTTCTCGTGCGCCGCGTCGAGGCCGAAGAAAAGACGGCCGGTGGCATCATCATCCCCGACAGCGCCAAGGAAAAGCCCGCTGAAGGCGAAATCGTTGCCGCCGGCAACGGTGCCGTCGTCGATGGCAAGGTCCAGGCGCTCGACGTCAAGGTCGGCGACCGCGTGCTGTTCGGCAAGTGGTCCGGCACCGAGGTCAAGGTCGATGGCCAGGACCTGCTCATCATGAAGGAATCGGACATCCTCGGCGTCATCGCCTGAGCCGCACTTCTTCACGATCACTGATTTACCGAAAGGATTTTTGAAATGGCAGCCAAGGACGTAAAGTTCTCGCGCGACGCCCGCGAGCGCATTCTCGCCGGTGTGGACACCCTCGCCAACGCCGTGAAGGTCACGCTGGGCCCCAAGGGCCGCAACGTCGTGATCGACAAGAGCTTCGGCGCACCGCGCATCACCAAGGACGGTGTCACCGTCGCCAAGGAAATCGAACTCAAGGACAAGTTCGAGAACATGGGCGCACAGATGCTGCGCGAAGTGGCTTCGAAGGCCAACGACGCCGCCGGTGACGGCACCACCACCGCCACCGTGCTGGCCCAGGCTATCGTGCGCGAAGGCATGACCGCCGTCGCCGCCGGCATGAACCCGATGGACCTCAAGCGCGGCATCGACCTCGCCGTCGGCAAGGTCGTCGAAAACCTCAAGGCGCGTTCGAAGGACGTGTCGGGCTCTTCGGAAATCGCCCAGGTCGGCATTATCTCGGCCAACGGTGACACCGAAGTCGGCGAGAAGATCGCCGAAGCCATGGAAAAGGTCGGCAAGGAAGGCGTCATCACCGTGGAAGAGGCCAAGGGCCTCGAATTCGAACTCGACGTCGTCGAAGGCATGCAGTTCGACCGCGGCTACCTGTCGCCCTACTTCGTCACCAACCCCGACAAGATGACGGTCGAACTCGACAACCCGTACATCCTGATCCACGAAAAGAAGCTCTCGAACCTGCAGTCGATGCTGCCGATTCTCGAAGCCGTGGTGCAGTCGGGCCGTCCGCTCCTCATCATCGCCGAAGACATCGAGGGTGAGGCTCTGGCCACGCTCGTCGTCAACAAGCTGCGCGGTGGCCTCAAGGTCGCAGCCGTCAAGGCTCCGGGCTTCGGCGATCGCCGCAAGGCCATGCTGGGCGATATCGCCACGCTGACCGCCGGCGAGATGATCTCGGAAGACCTCGGCATCAAGCTCGAGAACGTGACCGTCGGCATGCTCGGCCAGGCCAAGAAGGTCTCGATCGACAAGGACAACACCACGATCGTCGACGGTGCCGGTTCGGCCGACGACATCAAGGCCCGCGTCGAGCAGATCCGTTCGCAGATCGAAGTCACCACTTCGGACTACGACCGCGAGAAGCTGCAGGAGCGTCTGGCGAAGCTGGCCGGCGGCGTGGCCGTCATCAAGGTTGGCGGTGCTTCGGAAGTCGAAGTCAAGGAGCGCAAGGACCGCGTCGATGACGCTCTCCACGCGACCCGCGCTGCGGTTGAAGAAGGCATCGTCCCCGGCGGCGGTACCGCGCTGCTTTACGCCACCAAGGCTCTCGACGGCCTCAAGGGCGCGAACGACGACCAGACCAAGGGCATCGACATCATCCGTCGCGCCATCACCGCTCCGGTGAAGCAGATCGCCGCCAACGCCGGTCATGACGGCGCTGTCGTCGCCGGCAACCTGCTGCGCGAGAATGACGAGACCCAGGGCTTCAACGCTGCCACCGACGTTTACGAGAACCTCGTGGCCGCCGGCGTCATCGACCCGACCAAGGTCGTGCGCACTGCCCTCCAGGATGCGGCTTCGGTCGCCGGCCTGCTGATCACCACCGAAGCGGCGATCAGCGAAAAGCCGGACGACAAGCCCGCCATGCCGGCAATGCCGGGTGGCATGGGCGGCATGGGTGGCATGGACTTCTGAGTCCACGCCAACCCGTACCGAGTTCGAAGAACAGGCCGGGGAGGGAAACCTCTCCGGCCTTTCTTGTGATTGCTTCTGAACACATTCGCGACAGAATCGTTCACCCCGGCGCAATTGCCCGCATGGGGATGGCAATTCATCGCTCTCCACTGGCAATTGATCGCGCTGCGGTTAACCTCGCGGGAACTACGTCTGGCGTATTGCGGGTGGGTATGAACGAAGCAGCCAAAAGTCTGGTGCCCGGTTGGTTGGCGCGGTGCAAGGATGGTGCCGTGCACCTGCGCAAGACCGTCTGGCGCGCCGGCACTATGCTGGCCGCGCTGGCCCTGCCGCTGGTCCCCGCCCATGCCAACGATCTAGTCACCGGCGATCTGACCGATCTGCAGGCGAGTTTCGATGCGCAGTTCGGCACCGACACGCGCGGGCCGCGGACCTATTCCACGCCGTTCGAACAGCAGCTCGTCAGCCTCGCCAACGCCGGGCGCGGCCGCATCGGTGTCGCCGCGATGGACCTTGCCACCGGCCGCTCGGTCGATGTGCTGGGCGATCAGCGCTTCCCGATGGCCTCCACCAGCAAGATCGCCATCGCCGCCACCTTCCTTGAAGGGGTCGACAAGGGCCGCTGGAGCCTGACCAGCGAATTTCCGCTGATGGTGCCGGTGCCTTCGGCTCCTTTCTCCACCCCGGTCGCTCCGGTGCGCGCGGGCCAGTATCTTTCGGCCACGCAACTGATCGAGCTGATGCTCACTCGCTCCAACAACTATGCCACCGATGCCCTGCTCAAGGTCGTCGGCGGGCCGCAGGCGGTCAACGAATGGGTTCGCCGCGCCGGGATCGAGGATTTCCACATCGATCGCGACATCGCCACCCTGGTGCGCGATGACGGCGCGATCGATCCCGCGCAAGTGATCGACAAGCGGGACAGCGCCACCCCGCGCGCCATGGTCCAGCTCGTGTCTGGGCTCTATCGCGGGGCCTGGCTGTCGGACAGCAGCCGCAGCGTCCTCCTCGGCGCGATGGGCCGCTGCCTTACCGGCAAGCACCGCATCCCGGCGATGATGCCGGCCGGCGTTTCAGTGGCGCACAAGACCGGCTCGCTCAACAACACCTCCAGCGATGTCGGCATCATCCAGACGCCGGACGGGCGCGCCTATGCCGTAGCGATCTACGTCACCGGCCAGGGCGGGCGGCCCGGCCGCGAAGAACGCATCGCCTCGATCGCAAAGGCGATCTTCGACGGGTACGAATCGGAGCCTTCGTCAGGCTTCCGGCGGACGGCGGCGCGGTAATTTCGGCTCCTTCCGTAAAAGGCCTTGGAACACAAAAAGGGCGCTGCCGGCAGACCGGCAGCGCCCTTTTTGTTGAGCCGAAGCTCCCGGCCTTACTGGGCCTTGGGCTTTTCCGCAGTGCCTTCGTCCATCGCCGCCTCGGCGTCGGCCGCAGCCTTCGCGGCAGCATCGGCGGTATCGCCCACGGCATCGGCAGCGTCGGCACCGGCGTCCTTGGCTGCATCGGCGGCGTCGTTCGCGGCATCCGAAGCGTCGGCACCCAACTGACCCGCCTTGTCGGCCGCGTCGGACGCCAGGTCGCTCAAGTCATCGGCGGCCGACGAAGCGGCGGCATCGGTGGCATCCTGCGTCTGCTGCGAGCAGGCGGCCAGCGACAGCGCGCTCAGGGCTACGGTGGCGGCGATCACGATCTTACGCATCTTTAGGTCTTCCCTCGCTAAATCTCTATGAAAGGACGGAAATCCGCTGGCAGGATGCCACCGGCTTGCGGCCCTTCGCGCGCCTGACAGGACCCGATCCATAAGTCGCCTCCAGTGGGAAAACAAGCGTCGGGCCGATCAGGCATCTGCGCGCAACGCACGACAAGCCTGTCGGTTCCGCCCAATCGCCTGCTGACGGTGCCCGCGCACGCTGCTACCAAGCGGGTCATGGAGCCCAAGCAGCATCTCTATCTCGTCGATGGTTCGGCCTATATTTTCCGCGCCTATCACCGCCTTCCGCCGCTGACCGACCCGGAAGGCACGCCGGTGGGCGCGGTCTATGGCTATACCACCATGCTGTGGAAGCTGGCTGACGATCTGCACAAGGCCGACGGGCCAACCCATCTGGCAGTCATCCTCGATGCCGGCAGCCATTCGTTCCGCAACGACATCTACGCCGATTACAAGGCCAACCGGCCGCCGCCGCCCGAAGACCTGGTGCCGCAGTTCCCGCTGGTGCGCGATGCCACCCGCGCTTTCTCTCTGCCCTGCATCGAAGAAGCCGGGCTGGAAGCCGACGATCTGATTGCATCCTACGCCCGCGCCGCCACCTTGCGCGGCTGGGACGTGACGATCGTCTCGTCCGACAAGGACCTAATGCAACTGGTGGGCAAGTGCGCCACCGGCGGCGGCTGCGTCGATATGCTGGACACCATGAAGAACCAGCGGATCGACATTCCCGAAGTGATCGAGAAGTTCGGCGTCCCGCCCGAAAAGGTCGGCGATGTGCTGGCCCTGATGGGCGACGCGGTGGACAATGTGCCCGGCGTCTACGGCATCGGCCCGAAGACCGCGACCAAGCTGATCCAGGACTATGGCGATCTCGAATCGGCGCTGGCGGCAGCACCGGCGATGAAGAAATCCAAGCTGCAGGAACGGCTGATCGAACAGGCTGACCAGGCGCGCCTGTCGCGCGTGCTGGTGACCCTGCGCGAGGATTGCCCCTTGCCGATGCCGCTGGACGATTTCGTGCTCGATGCGATCCCGCCCGATCCACTGGCGGCGTTCCTCGGCAAGCATGGCTTCACCAGCCTGCTCAAACGCTTGGACACCGGCACGGGTAGTCCCTCCGCCCCGACACAGTTGCACCCCGCCAAGCCCCAAGTGGTCGGCGCCGGTCCGTCCGAGGGCGCGTCGCGTCAGCCGTTGCCGGAATGGCCTGCGATCGATTATGCCGCTTACGAATGCGTCCAGACCGAAGAGGCCCTGCAGCACTGGGTGGCGCGGATCGCCGATGCGCGGCTGGTGGCGGTGGATACCGAAACCTCGATGCTCGATGCCATGCGCGCGGACCTTGCCGGCATTAGCCTGGCACTGGGCCCGAACGATGCGTGCTATATCCCGCTCGGCCATGGCGGCACCGACATGTTTGCCCAGCGGCCGGAACAGGTGCCGCTGGACCTCGCGATCGCGCTGCTCAAGCCGGTGCTGGAAAGCGATGCGGTGCTCAAGGTCGGGCAGAACATCAAGTACGACCTCAACGTGCTGGCCCGCCACGGCATCGCCATGGCCCCGGTTGACGACACGATGATCGAAAGCTTCTGCCTCGATGCCGGCCGCTCGATCGACGGGATCGGCGGCGGCCACGGAATGGATGAACTGGCCCAGCGCCACCTCGCTCACGCCACGATGACCTTCAAGGACGTCTGCGGCACCGGCAAGAAGGCGATCCCCTTCGGCGAAGTGCCGCTGGATCGTGCCACGCCTTATGCGGCCGAGGATGCCGACGTGACCTGGCGGCTGCACGCCCTGCTCCAGCCGCGACTGGCGCAGGAAGCTGCGACGCGCATCTATCAGCGGGTGGACCGGCCGCTGATCCCGGTGGTCGCGGCGATGGAACGCCACGGCATCCGCGTCGATCGTGATCGGCTGGCCCGCCTCTCGGGCGAATTCGCCGAAGCGATCAAGGGCATCGAACTGGATATCTTTGCCGAAGTGGGCCAGGATTTCACCATCGGCAGCCCCAAGCAGCTCGGCGATATCCTGTTCGACAAGCTGGGCTACAAGGGCGGGAAAAAAGGCAAGAGCGGCCAGTATTCAACCGATCAGTCCGTCCTCGAAAGCCTCGCCCTGCAAGGCGCGAGCGTTGCCACCAAGGTGCTGGAATGGCGCCAGCTTTCCAAGCTGCGCTCCACCTATACCGAGGCGCTGCAGGCCGCGATCAACCCCGACACCGGTCGCGTCCACACCAGTTATAGCCTGGTCGGCGCGCAGACCGGGCGGCTGTCGTCCACCGATCCCAACCTGCAGAACATCCCAATCCGCACCGAAATCGGCCGCCAGATCCGCGAATGCTTCGTGGCAGAACCCGGCAACGTGCTGCTTTCGGCCGACTATTCGCAGATCGAACTGCGGCTTGCCGCGCACATGGCCGACGTTCCCAGCCTCAAGGAAGCCTTTGCCAACGGCGAGGATATTCACGCCCGCACCGCGATGGAGATGTTCGGCGAGGTCAACCGCGATACGCGCGGCCGCGCCAAGACCATCAACTTCGCCATCCTCTACGGAATCTCGCGCTGGGGCCTCGGCGGCCGGCTCGGCGTTCCGGCCGACGAGGCGCAGGCGATGATCGACCGCTATTTCGAGCGCTTCCCCGGCATCCAGCGCTATATCCACGAGACGCTCGAAACCGTGCGGACCTGCGGTTATTCACAGACCCTGTTCGGCCGCAAGACCTGGTTCCCGCGCATCACCTCCAAGAACCAGGCCGAACGGCAGGGATCGGAACGCGCCGCGATCAACGCGCCGATCCAGGGAACCAGCGCCGATATCATCAAGCGGGCGATGGCGCGGATGATGCCCGCGCTGACCGAGGCGGACCTTGGCCATGTGCGGATGCTGCTGCAGGTGCACGACGAACTGGTGTTCGAACTGCCTGAAGCCGATGTGCCGGCCGCATCCGCCGTGATCCGCGCGGTCATGGCTGGGGCGGCCGAACCGGCGGTGCGGCTGGACGTCCCACTCGGCGTCGAGGTGGGCCACGGGATCAGTTGGGGCGCGGCGCACTGACCGTCCGCGCGGGATCGGTCGCCGCCCGCGCGCGGCGGGTGGTAGCGTTCAAAACTGACCTTGGGTTGCAACCGCAGCGCCGCAGCATAGTTTGGGCGGCATGATCGACATCATCGAACGCACCATCGCGCCCTTGCCGGACTGGGCGGAAGCCCCGCTGGTGGCGCTCGTCGCCGCCGCCATCGGCATGGCGCTGGGCCTTGCCGTCCACGCGGTGCTGTTTCGGGTGCTCCGCCGGTTCGCCCGGTCCAGCCAGAGCGAGGCCGACGATCTGGTGGTGGAGCGGCTGGCGCGCCCCACCCGCTGGGCCTTCGTGGCGATGGGGGTGGTGCTGGCGGCGCGCGATACGCCCGCGCTCGATTCGGTGTGGTCGCGGTTCGCGCCGTTCGTGATGCCCCTCCTCACCGGATGGATCGCGGTGGCGGTGCTGCGGTCCTTTGTCGAAGCGATGATGGTGCGCAACGACATCTCGATCGCCGACAACCGCAATGCCCGCCGGCGGCGCACGCGGCTGGCGATCTTCAGCCGCATCGGCACCTTTCTGATCGTGTTCCTGACCATCGCCGGCATTCTCGCCTCTATCCCCGGCGTGCGCGAGATCGGCGTGACGCTGATGGCCTCGGCCGGGCTGGCCGCGCTGGCGGTGGGCGCGGCGGCGCAGCCCGCGCTCAAGGCGCTGATCGCCGGGTTCCAGATGGCGCTGACCGAGCCGATCAGCATCGACGACGTGATCGTGCTGGATGGCGAATGGGGGCGGATCGAGGATATCCGCACCACTTACGTCGTCGTGCGGCTGTGGGACGAGCGGCGGCTGGTGGTGCCGTCGAACCGCTTCCTGGAAGATACCTTCCAGAACTGGACCAAGACCGGCTCGCAACTGCTCGGCACGGTGATGCTCTATCTCGACCCCGCAACCGACATCGCGCCGCTGCGCGAGGAGTGGGGCCGCTTCATCACCGCTCATCCCTTGTTCGACGGTCGCGCGCAAGTCCTGCAGGTGACCGACCATTCGCCCGACGCGATGGAAGTGCGCCTGCTGATGAGCGCGAAGGACGGCCCGACGCTGTTCGATCTCAGGTGCTTCGCGCGCGAACACATGCTCGACTGGATCCGGCGCGAACTGCCCGAAGCGGTCGTCCGCCGCCGTACCCTGCCGGTGGCTCCGGTCGAAGTGGCAGCGGATGCCGCGATGCTCGAAGCGATGGCCGCAACGCCCCCGCGAAAGGGCGATGCGGGGTAGGTTTTCGAAACCAGATCGAACTCGCGATCCACTCCCTGTTCGTCACCCGGGGGACGACGGAATTGGTACCTATTCCGCCAAAATCAGTGCAACTGCTTCAGGTAATCAATAATTTCCTGACGCTTGGCCGCATCCTTCAGGCCGGGGAAGCTCATGCGGTTGCCGGGCACCAGCGCGCGCGGGTTTTCCAGCCATTTGTCGAGCGTCGCGTCGTCGAGCGTCAGGCCGGCATTGCGCGTCGCGTCGGAGAAGGCGAAGCTGCCTTGCCCCATCTTGTGGCCATAGACCCCGAACAGGTTGGGCCCCAGCTTGTCGCCCGCGCCCTTCTCGGCATTGTGGCACACCGCGCAGCGCGCGAACGTGGCCGGGGCGACCACCGCGACCGGCGGCGGAGCGGCGGGCGCGGCCTTGGCCGGCGCGGCGCTGGCCTTGGCCGTCGGCGTGGCAGAAGGGGTCGGCGTGGGGGTCGGTTCAGGGGTGGCGCTTGCTGCCGGGGCGGGCGTCGCGACGGCAGCCTCCGCCGGGGCGGCGGTTTCGTCAGCCACCGGCGCTTCGCTGGTCGTGGCGGCAGCGGGCACGGTCGTCTCTTCGCTGTCCTTCGCGCCTGAGCAGGCGGCCAGCGCCAGGGCCGAAAGGCTGGCGGCCAGGCTTGCGGTGAGGCGGAAACCCATGTCGAAACTCTCCCTCGTGTTCTGTGGTCGGCGCTTGATTGCCATGGCCCGCGCCGCGAACGCTATTGCACTTTCGGCCGGTTCGCGGCGGACGGCTTGCTGTGCAGGCCCGGACATGGTCTCATCGCCACAGGGTTACGGGGTTCAGGACAAGGGGGTCGGGCATGCGCGCGGAGCATCCACTGCGGCGCACGGTGGTCAATGAAATGCACTTGCGCCGCTGGCCGCGCTTCACCGCGCCAGCATCGATCGTGCAATACCTGCGCATGGTCGAGGATGGCGATGAGCGCGAGGCCGAACGCCGCGCGCTCGAAGCGCTGGGCGGCGCACCGCTGGCACCGGGGCAGCGCCACCTTATCAGCAGCTTCGCACCGGGCATCCGGCTGTGCTGGGAACGCCATAACGAAGCGACCACGCTGACCCTGTTTCTGGAGGGCACGGAGGCGGTGCTCGCCATGCGCGACGATCCCCGGCTCGCCCCCGCGCTCGACTGGGCAGAGGCCTTGCCCGGCACGGTGCTGCGCGCCACCCGCGTGGCGGTGGTGGCCGACGAGGCACAGGCGCAGGCGCTGCTGCCGCGCCTCGCGTTCGTCGAAACCGATCTGGTATCGTGCCATGTCGGGGCCCAGCCGGGCAGCGACAGCGGCGGCGTGCGCATGTGGTCCGACTATGTGCTGGGCGACGATGGCTTCGGCCTGCTGCTGATCGCGGCGGGCGATTGCGATCGCGGCACCCTGTCGCGCACGGTGCAGGGGCTGCAGGAGCTGGGCAACTATCGCAACCTCGCGCTGCTCGGCCTGCCCGATGCGCGCGCCGGGTGGAAGGTGCTGGACGGGATCGAGGCGCAGTTCGATGCCGCCTTTCGCCGCATGACCCGGTCAGACGTCTCCGACGACAGCCTGCTGGACGAGGTGAGCGCGCTGGCGCTGGCGCTGACCACGCAGGCCGCCGCCGTCGATTTCCGCATGAGCGCGACCGAGGCCTATGCCGGGCTGGTGGAGGAACGGCTCGCCGATCTGCGCGTGCGCCCCTGCCCCGGCTTCCTGACCCTCGCCGATTTCACCCAGCGCCGGTTCCAGCCGGCGGTCCGCACCTGTTCGGCCCACCGCCGCCGCACCGAGCAGCTTTCCGCCCGGCTCGGCCAGTTCATGTCGCTGCTGCGCACCCGCGTGGAAACCCGCATCGAGAACCAGAACGCCCGGCTGCTGGCATCGATGGAACAGAGCGCCGCGCGCCAGTTGCGGTTGCAGCAACTGGTGGAAGGCCTGTCCGTGGTGGCGCTCAGCTATTACCTGATCGCCCTGCTCGGCCATGTGCTGGAAGCGGCCGAAGGCTTTGCGCCTCGGCTTCACGCGCATCTGGTGCTGGGCGTGCTGACGCCGGTGGTGGTGCTGGGCATGTGGTGGGCGATCCACGCGCTGAAGAAACGGATGCTGGATTGAGGGGGGTGGGTTTGATGATCGACTATACCCACTGGAAGGCATTTGCCGTGAGTTCATGACGCTTCGTCGGACAAAACTGCCGGCATTCCCGCTGCTAGGAACGTCGGGTTACGCCGACACCAGCCAATGTGTGGATCCGCTTGAGCCCTCAGATTTGCCGAAGTCGGTCCCCTTTGGCTCCTACCTCATAGAATCCGCTGGAAACCGTCTCGGAAATGCTGATCAATGTGGGCCAGAGCGTCAGAATCCGGGCGCATTGGCGTTCGGTTGACCATTTGGCGACGGCTGGGGCTGGAAAGAACCCGATTAGTCCGCCCTGGGCAAATATATGGCGGGACGGTCGCTTTTTTGCGATATTCCGGTCGGCCGTCAGGACGCACCACCGGCCTTCCTTACTGAGTAGTTCGATCCACTGTTCGTCTTTAGGCTCCCAGTTCCAAACTTATCCTTAATATGGATAACCGTATGAATACCGTCGAAGAACGCGCCAAGACCCCGACCAAGTCTCGGAGCCAAATTGTTGTCCACCAGCAGCTTCATGCCGCCTTTTGTGCGCCAAGACTGGCCTCGTAAGCCAGCGCATCGCGTATAAGCCTCGGCTTGATCTCATAAACCTTGGCGGCTTTTTCAACGGAGCCTTCACCAGCGACAACCTCGACGATGCGCGCCGTGGAGATACCATGGTCGGCTAAAATGGGCTGACCAAAGGATCTTGCGGGGTCAGCGACAACCGTTTTCTTGCCATGCAAAAGCCACCAGCGCTCGGCACCAGAGGGGCCGAACTCGAGATCCTGCAGGCTGGGTTCGACCACGCGCTTGAACACGCCTTGGCTTTTTCTAAGGTCAATGAATTCCGGCTCGTCGATATTCCTCGTGATTTCTAGAAATATTGTCTTGCCATCGGTGCGGAATTGCTGGGTCGAAAAGGGGCGTTCGTCGCCGACGATGGCTCGTGCCCGCTCGATGCATCTGCGTATTGTTGTGAGCCCAATGCGCCGTTCACGCAGTGCGTTGACGATCCGCGCTTCCACAAGATCGCGGAAGCCTAGCAGCACGCCGTCGTCGCCTGGTTCGTACTGTGGTTGCCAGAGCGCTGGCTCATCCTTGCTATCGTGCTGATAACCTAGGAGCCATCGACGCAGAGTGGCTTGGCTCATCCCGACCATTCGGGAAGCCTCAAGCGCCGTGTAGGCTCCAATGCCGTAAATCGCGTCCATGTACGTCGTATAATCACAAGCTGTGAATCTTGGCCAAACAAATTCGCAGTAGGCCGCGTCTCTCACTGAACCGCAACCGGATTGCGGCTCAAAGTGACCTTGGCGTTAGGCGCAATCCGCCCCATTGGTTCAATGGTCTCTAACAGTTCATTTACCTCTGCAAACGGCCAGTGCTCGCATGTGCGGACGTATGAGGGTCTTCTGGAAAGCGACCGGCTCCGATCAATAGCCGACAAACATTCACCCCAGATTCCTCCCCCCACCCCCCACACCACCCTCACACCGGCACCGGCCCCGACAGCGCCACTTCGCGGAAGTAGGCCGCCATCGCCTGCACCGCGCGGTCGCTCAGTTCGATGAAGGCGCGGCGGCGGTCGTTGTCGTCGCAGGCGCGGGTGAAGAGGCCGGCTTCGACCATCTGGCCGATCCAGCGCAGCGCCGTGGTGGGCGGGACGCCCGAGGCGATGCACAGCGAGGTGACCGAGACCCGCACCCCTTCCGCCCGCGCGGCGGCCAGATCGAGCAGCATATCCCAGGCGGGATCGGCGAACAGATCGCCATCGAAGAACCGCGCCCGCAACTGACGCTGGCGGATGATCCGGCGCACCAGCCGCGCTTCGGGAAGGTCTGCCGGCCTGTCCTTGTCCGCCGCGAAAAATGCCGGTCGCCCGCCGGCACCTATGCCAACACCCGCATCGGCGAACGGCGGCGGCATGGCTGCGGCCGGGGCTGGTCCGCCGGGGGCCAGCTTTTCGATCCGCCCGGCGATCGCGCCGACCTGTTCGGTCAGCCGCATCAGCATCATCCGGTCATCATCGGACAGTTCGCGCACGCCGCCGCCCGCCGGGCGTTCGGCCATGACCCGCGCCAGCGCGATCACCCGATCGACGCGGCCGGGATCGACCAGCAGCAGCGGCACCGACTGGTCCATCCAGCCATAGATATCATCGAGCGCATCCACCGTGGTCGACACCACCAGCCGAACCGCCCCGGTGGCCGCGCGCATGTCCAGCCCCGCAAGCACCGCCAGCCCTTGCGCATCGATCAGCGGGCAATCGAGCCAGACGACATCGCCCAGCGGCCGATCGGGCGTATCGGCGATGTCCGCCAGCGACCCCGCGAACTGCACCCGCGCGCCCGCCGCCACGGCATCATCACGCAAGGCATCGCGCACATGGGCGCGGTTCGCGAAAATGCTGATCGCGGTCCGCCCGGCCCCCGCCGCCGCATCCGCGCCATAGGCAAAATCCCCGTGTTCCATCCCGTCCGACTCCATGCGATCGCCGCCGGAACGAATATAGAACGGGTAGGGATTAGTACTGCAGTGAAATTGTTGTAATGCCGAAGCTCACTACGGGTGCCCCCGTTTCGTCTTTGCAAGCGACTGAAGGTCGCGCGGCAATCCAGGGCGGTATGCGCTGCTCTGGATTGCGTCACCCGCTACGCGGGTTAGCAATGACGATATGAAGCTATAAGGCGTAGCCTGCGGCTTAGACCGTCGAGCGTTTAAGCAGCACCGCAAGTCCCGTTCGTGTCGAGTGAAGTCGAGGCACGCTGGCGCTGTGCTCAGGTGTCTCGACTTCGCTCGACACGAACGGCAAGTGATTGAGATTTCAAGCCCTGATCGACCCACCCGGCCAGTTCGCGCCGGACCAGCGTTTCCAGCATCGCCATGCCCGGTTCGCCCGCGTTAAGGCACGACAGCACCGCATAGTTCTGGCCCCCGGCGGCGGCGAAGACCTCGCGCCCGCGGATCGCCAGTTCTTCCAGCGTCTCCACGCAATCGGCGGAGAAGCCCGGTGCCGCCACCACCAGGCCCCGCACGCCCGCGCCTGCCTCGGCGGCCAGCACCGTTTCGGTCGCCGGTTCGAGCCACTTCGCCCGCCCGAAGCGGGACTGGAACGCGGTCTCGATCCGCAGCCCCGGGTAGCGCGGGCCCAGCCGTTCGCCCAGCAGCCGGGCGGTCTTGCGGCAATGGCAATGATAGGGGTCGCCAAGATCGAGCGTGCGCTGGGGCATGCCGTGGAACGACAGCACCAGCACTTGCGGCACGAACGCCAGCGCATCGAGCTGCGCCCCCAGATCGGTCGCCAAAGCATCGATGTAGGCCGGGTAGTCATGGTAAGGCGGCAGGGTGCGGATCGCCGGTTGCCAGCGCATCGCCGCCAGCGCCTGGCCCAGCCGGTCCATCACCGATGCCGTCGTCGCCCCGCAGTATTGCGGGTAGAGCGGCGCCACCAGAATACGCTCGCAGCCGGCCTGCTTCATCGCCGCCAGCCGGTCCGGCAGGGCGGGATTGCCGTAGCGCATCGCCCAGTCCACCCGCACCGCATCGCCCAGCAGCGCCTGCAACGCGCCCGCCTGCGCCGCCGTGATCGCGGCCAGCGGCGAGCCTTCGCTGGTCCAGACCTGGCGATAGGCGTGCGCCGATTTCTTCGGCCGGGTGCGCAGGATGACGCCGTGGAGGATCGGCCGCCAGACCACGGCGGGGATCTCGACCACGCGCCGGTCGGACAGGAATTCGGCAAGATAGCGGCGCACGGCGGCCGGGGTCGGCGCGTCGGGGGTGCCGAGGTTGACCAGCAGCACACCCACGCGCCCGCCGCTGACGGGCGGGTGATCGGCAGGAAGCGTGGCAGGGGTCATGTTCAGAAATCCTCGGCCGAAAGCGGCAAGCGGCGATAGCGCACGCCGGTGGCGGAGAACAGGGCATTGGCGATGGCCGGGGCAACGGCGGCCACGCCCAGTTCGCCCGGGTCCACCGGATCATCAGCACTGTCGATGAAATCGACCGCGATCTCGGGGCATTCGCCCAGTCCCGGCAGCGATAGCTGGCCGATCCGGTCCACCGTCGGCCAGCCGCCCTCGAAGCCGACCGCGCAGCCCAGCGCCAGCCCGAGGCCGAAGATCAGGCCGCCTTCGATCTGCTGGCGGGCGATGTCGAGATTGACGATGCGGCCGATGTCCACCACCGCGCTCAGCATATCGACGCGAAAGCCGGCCTCGTCGTCGCGCCGGGCGCTGGCGACCACGGCGATCCGCCCCGCCCCCATCGTGTGCGCGGCGATGCCCTGCCCGCTGTTGTCACCGCCGCCGCCCCACTGCGCCAGCGCCGCCGCGCGTTGCAGGCAATCGGCAAGGCGCGGATCGTGGCCCAGCATCGCCATGCGATAAGACAGCGGCTCGCGCCCGGCGCGGTGCGCCATCTCGTCCACGAAGCATTCGGTGAAGAACGCCGTATAGCCGTGGGCCTGCCCGCGCATCCGCCCGCTGGGCAGGCCGGTTGCCACCGGGATGTGATCGATCGCCAATCCCTGCACGGCATAGGGCGGGCGTGCCCCGTCCACCGCGACGGGATCGTGTTCCCCCGCCACCGCCGCTGCGGCTTCGGCTGCCGTCTTGCCGCCGACCAGCCGCTCCCCGAATTCGCGAAAGGCGGCCGGCGCGACGATCCGCGCGCGCCAGCCGGCGATGCCGCCGGCGACGTCCGGGGTAGCCCCCATCACCGCCGCGACCGGCGCCCGCGGCATCCCCGCCACATGCTCCTGCCGCCGCGACCAGACCAGTTGCACCGGGCGGCCGATCTTCTTCGCCAGCACCGCCGCCTGTGCCGCTTCTTCGGACGACAGCCGCCGGTCGAAGCTGCCGCCGATCGACAGCGGATAGAGCACAACATCGGCGGGCGACAGGCCCAGCGCGCGGGCGGCGGCGCGGCGGGTCGCCTCGGGTGCTTGGGTCGCCGCCCACAGTTCCAGCCGCCCGTCCGCCAGCCGCGCGGTGGCGCTGGCGGTCTCCAGCGTGGCATGCAGCGCCGGGGCGACATCGTAGCGATACTGCACCGGCAGCCCCCCGGTCACCAGATCCTGATCGCCCTCCGCCACCAGCCTTTGCGCATCACCATAAGCCATCGCGTGATCGATGGCTTCAAGGATGCGCTGCGAATCGGCGGCGTGCGAAACGCGGAATTTCGGCCCGGCGCGGTCGAGCGCACGTTCGGCGCTCCACCAGTCGGCAGCGACGGCGGCTGCCCAGCGCTCCTGCTCCACCAGCCGCACCACGCCGGGCAGCTTCGCGGCCCCCGCATGATCGCGCCAGCCGGCGAACGCGGCATCGCCGATCGGGGCATGACGGATTGCGGCGTAGACCATATCGGGCAGGCGCACGTCTGCCGCGAACACCCACGAGCCATCGACCTTGGCCGGCAGATCGAGCCGGGGATAGCGCAATGGTCGCCCCGGCAGCACCGGCCCCGGCTTTTCCGCCACCGGATCAGCCCGCTGCGGGGGAGCCGAAGGCGGTGAAAGCTCCGCCGCATCCGCCGCCAGCGCACCGAAACCCAGCGTCCTGGCACCCTGCCGGACCAGCCCGGCGGAGACGCGGCATTCCTCTTCCGCCACGTCCCAGCGCGCTGCCGCCGCCTGCACCAGCAGTTCCCGCGCAGCCGCTGCAGCGGTGCGCAGCGCCGGCTCGTAAGCGGCCAGCGCGGTCCCTTCGGCGGTCACGTTGAAGCGGTTGTCCTGCGCCCAGCGCCGCGCCAGCACGCTACTGTCGCTCTCGGCCAGGCCGGGCAGGAACGGCATCCACAGCGGGGCCCAGCGCGCCGCCAGCGGCAGGTTGGCATAGATCGGGCTGACCGGTGCCGGCTCGACCGCCACCTGCCGCCAGTCCGCGCCCAGCTCGTGCGCCACCACTTGCGGCAGCAGCGTGGTCACGCCCTGCCCCATTTCCACTTGCGGCACCGCCACGGTGACGACGCCCTCGCGGTCGATCTTGATCCACGCCCCGAACGCCCATTCGTCGCGGCCCGGCTCCAGCGGCAGGGGAAAGCGGCGCGGCCGCAGGAGATACCCGACGGCCAGCCCGCCGCCCGCCAGCGCGCCGATCAGGAGGCCGCGGCGGGTGACCGGCATCAGGCCGCCGCGCCCCGATCGAGCCATTCGCCCACCCTCTGCGCCAGCGCACGGAATGCCTGCCCTTGCGGCGCATCACCCGCAGCAGGGGGTGTACCGGCATCGCTTTCCAGCCGGATCGCCATGTCGAGCGGGATGCGACCCAGGAACGGCACCCCACGCTGGCCTGCCACCGCTTCCGCACCGCCGCTGCCGAACGGATCGCTCACCTCGCCGCAATGGGGGCAGGCATAGCCGGCCATGTTCTCCACCACGCCGATCACCGGCACCTGGCTCTTGTCGAACAGTTCCATCGCGCGGGTAGCGTCGATCAGCGCCAGGTCCTGCGGGGTGGAGACGATCACCGCTCCGGCCGGCTTGAATTTCTGCAGCATCGTCAACTGGATATCGCCAGTCCCGGGGGGCAGGTCGACCACCAGCACGTCGCAATCGTCCCAGTGGCCTTCCAGCATCTGGGTCAGCGCGCCCGCCGCCATCGGCCCACGCCAGGCGATCGACTGGCCGGGATCGGACAATTGCCCCATCGACAACACCGGCACGCCCCACGCGGTGGCCACCGGTTCCAGCTTGCTGTCACGCGCTTTGGGCTTCATCCCTTCGGCCCCCAGCAGCCGCGCCTGCGAGGGGCCGTAAATATCGGCATCGACCAGCCCCACCTTGCGTCCCTGCCGCGCCAGCGCCACCGCAAGATTGGCGGAAACCGTCGACTTGCCCACACCGCCTTTGCCCGAAGCGACTGCGATGATGCGGCGGGCCACCTTGTCGGCCATCATCGCCACGCGCACGTCCGCCACGCCCGGCATCCCGGCAAGCGCAGCACGGGCATCGGCCTCCAGCGCCTCGCGCGCGGCCGCCGCCAGCCCGGTGGCATCCAGAACCAGCGTTGCCCGGCCATCGCTCAGGCGCAGCGAACGGGTGCGCCCTGCCACAGTTTGCGGCAACCGGGCTTTGAGCGCTTCAGCGTCCTGGCCGTTCATCGTCAGCGGGTTCCTTCGTCGCGATCGTTGCGGTTCCCGTGGCCCAGCACGGCAAAAAGGACAAGAGAGACACTGTTTTTGTGCGCAATGCCTTCCTATAGAAGGGCGCATGACACTTTTTGGCAGTGCGAAATTGGGGCGTGGCACAGGACGGTGGTCACTGGCCATGACCGGCCGCAAGAGCCCTTGGGGCGGCAACGGCGATTCCGGCGACGATGGCGAACCCGGCCCGCAGGCCGCGCCCGAACAGCCCGAAGGCGCGCCGGAGCAGGCCCCCGGCCCGCGCAACCCTTGGCTTCCCGGCGGCAACCAGCCGCCGCGCCGGTCAGCCGGCATCGAGGAAATCTTTCGCCCGCGCGGTCCCCGTGGCCCCGGTTCGCGCGGCCCCGGCGGGTTCCCGTCGCTGCCGCCCCGGCCCGATGGCAAGTCTTGGCTACCGCTCGCCGCCGGAGCGGTGGCGCTGGCGTGGATCGGCTTCACCAGCGTCCACGTGGTCGGCCAGAAGGAAGAGGCGATCGTCACCCGCATGGGCCAGTATTCGCGCACGCTCGGCCCCGGCATGTCGATGACCCTGCCTTGGCCGTTCGAGCAGACCGCCGTCACCGACGTGACCTCGTTCACCGTCTACTCGATCCCCGAGGGCGAGGCCGAGAAGCTGATGCTCACCAGCGACAAGAACCTGGTCGATCTCAGCTATCTGGTGCGCTGGAACATCAAGAACCTGAAAAACTATTCCTTCCAGCTCGAAGACCCCGAGGAAACCGTGCGCGAAGTGGCCGAGGCCGCGATGCGCGCCTCTATCGCCCAGGTCACCCTGATCGACGCGATTTCGGGTGCCGGCCGCGCCGATGTCGAGGCCGATGTGCGTGAGCGGATGCAGCGCGTGCTCGATTACTATCACGCCGGCGTCGGCATCCAGGGGGTCGAGATCAAGAAGGCCGATCCGCCGGCCAAGGTCGTCAACGCTTTCCAGCAGGTCACCGTGTCGCAGCAGGAAGCCGAGCGGGACCGTTCGGACGCGCGCGGCTGGGCCCAGCAGTTGCTCGCCCGGGCCCAGGGCGATGCCGCCTCGTTCGACAAGGTCTACGAGCAATACCGACTGGCTCCGGACGTTACCAAGCGGCGGATGTACTATGAAACGATGGAGCGGCTGTTGCGCAAGAACGGCTCGGTCGTGCTCGAAGCAAACGGCGTAACGCCCTACCTGCCGCTGCCGCAGGTCGAAAAGCGCGCACTGCCGGCACCCGATGCCACCCAGGCGGGAGGCCAGTGATGCAGCTCTGGCAGGATTACAAAGCCGCGTTCGTCGCCGCCGGGCTGGTGCTGGTTGCCCTGCTCGCCAGCGTGATCGTGGTCGATGAAACCGAACAGGCGGTGATCGTCCGGTTCGGGCGGGTCGTCAAAGTGATCAACCCCTATCGCCCCAACACCGATTTCGGCCACAGCGGCGCGGGCCTTGCCCTGCGCCTACCTTTCGTCGATCGGGTCGAGCGGATCGACAAGCGGCTGCTGTCGGTCGACATGGAGCAGCAGCAGGTGCTGTCCACCGATCAGCAGCGGCTGAACGTCGATGCCTATGCGCGCTTCCGCATCGTCGATCCCGAACGGATGGTCCGCACCGCCGGCACCACCGCGCGCGTCACCGAACAACTCGAACCGATCCTGACGTCGGTGCTGCGCCAGGAACTGGGCAAGCGCACTTTCCAGTCGCTGCTGACCGCCGAGCGCGGCGAAGCGATGGTGAAGATTCGCGACGGCCTGGATCGCGAAGCCCGCGAATATGGCGCGCAAGTCGTCGATGTGCGGATCAAGCGCGCCGATCTGCCCGAAGGGGCGCTGGAAAGCGCGTTCAGCCGGATGCAGGCCGCGCGGCAGGAAGAAGCCAAGACGGTGGCGGCACAAGGCCAGAAGGATGCCCAGATCATCCGCGCCGATGCCGAGGCGCAGGCCGCCAAGATCTATGCCGACAGCTTCGGCAAGGACCCGCAGTTCTACGACTTCTACCGCAGCATGCAGAGCTACGACTATGCATTCGGTTCGGATACGACCCAGACCACGCTCGTGCTTTCGCCCGACAACACCTATCTCAAGCACTTCAAGGAACCCTGATCCCGTCGACCGGCGGGAACCCGTGCTTTTGGGCCGGGTTGAACCGGGCGTCATTCAATTCCGGTTAAGCCGTTCCGGCTTCAATCGGCACAATCCCGCCCCGTAGCGATCGGGGCGGTATCGGACCGGGGGCAGACCCACCGCCAGACGGAGGAACCAGAGGACGTGAAGGCCGTGAAATACGTATATGGACTCAGCACCGCGCTGTTGCTCGGCGGCGCCACCCTCTCGCTCGCCACCGGCTATACCGCCGGGGCCCAGGTCGCCCAGAACGACACTGCCAAGATTGCCCAGGTCGTGCCCCGCAGCGGCGCGCCGACCAGCTTTGCGGATCTGACAGAACAGCTCGCACCGGCAGTGGTCAACATCTCCACGCGCCAGCGCATCGAAGTGGCCGACAACAGCGCCAACCCGTTCGCCGGAACCCCGTTCGAGAACTTCTTCGGGGGCGGCGGTAGCGGCGGGTCGCAGCCGCAGACCCGCGAGGCGCAGTCGCTCGGTTCGGGCTTCATCATCTCGGCTGACGGCTATGTCGTGACGAACAATCACGTCATCACCGCCGAAGGCAAGGGCCAGGTCGAATCGATCACGGTCACCATGCCCGATGGTACCGAATATCCCGCCAAGCTGATTGGCAAGGACGCCGCGTCCGATCTTGCGGTGCTCAAGATCAGTGGCCCCAAGGCCTTTCCGTTCGTCACCTTCGGGGACAGCTCGCACGCGCGGGTCGGCGATTGGGTTGTGGCGATCGGCAATCCGTTCGGCCTCGGTGGCACGGTGACGGCGGGGATCATCTCTGCCGTCCTGCGCAATACCGGCACCGGCGGCGCTTACGACCGCTATCTCCAGACCGACGCCTCCATCAACCGCGGCAATTCGGGCGGCCCGATGTTCGACATGAAGGGCCAGGTGATCGGGATCAACAACGCGATCTTCTCACCTACCGGCGGCAGCGTCGGCATCGGCTTCGCGATCCCTGCCGAAACCGCCGCGCCGATCGTCCAGAAGCTGATCAAGGGCGAGAAAATCCAGCGCGGCTATCTGGGCGTCCGCATCCAGCCGATCAACGATGATCTGGCCGATGCGCTGGGGATCGATCGCCGCAAGGGTGAATTTATCCAGGGTGTCGAGCCGACCGGCGCAGCCGCCAAGGCCGGGCTCAAGGCCGGCGACGTGGTGGTGCGGGTCAACGGCAAGGAAGTGACCAAGGACCAGACCTTGTCGTTCCTCGTCGCCAACACCGCGCCGGGCACGCGAATCCCGCTCGACATCATCCGCGACGGCAAGGCGATGACGGTGACCGCCACGGTCACGCAGCGCCCCTCGGAAGAGGAACTGCAGCAGACCTTTAACCCGGACAGCGACAGCGCCGATCCGTTCGCCGGCAAGGACCCGCAGCAGCAACAGCAGAAGGGCACTGTCGAACAGACCCTCGGCCTTTCGGTGATCGAGGTCACCCCGCAGATCGCCCGCCGCCTGGGCGTTCAGGAAAGCCTCAAGGGGGTCGTCGTCGTCGGTGTCGATCCCAACTCCGATGCCGGCCAGAAGGGCTTCGCGCGCGGCTTCCTGATCCTCTCCGCCGGGGGCCGCGATGTCGCCACTCCGGCCGATCTCGATGCCGCGATCAAGGCCGCCAAGGCCGAGGGCCGCTCCGCCATCCTGCTCAAGGTCCAGCCCCGCGGCCAGCCCGCCACGCTGGTCCCGGTCCGTATGCGCTAACCCCGCCGGACCTGCTCAAACAAGAAGCCCGCCGGACGCGCAGTCCGGCGGGCTTTTTATTCGTGCGGTTGGAGTAAAATCCGATGAAATCACCCACGTTGCCTGGCAAGGCTCAGGAGCGCGCGCGCCCTCATACCAAGCTCAGTAACTTTGACTCATGTCGCTCTCTCCCCTTCAGGGGAGAGATACGCAGGCTTGGCGGCTTGTCCGCCTAGCCGGAGTAGAGAGGGGGTGAAGGGGCACCATCCCCCTCTCCCAACCCTCTCCCCTGAAGGGGAGAGGGCTATCAGTTCGGATAAACGAGTCTTGGTATCAGTTCCCGCGCGGTGTGGCGGGGACCGTAGGCACCGGGGTCAGGGTCGGCACCGGGGTGCGCACGCCGACCGGGCGCGGGGCAACCACGCTCTGGCCGGGGCGCAGGCCGGGATCCGGCGCGCGGCGGCCGGTGGCACGATCGAGGAAATCGTCGGCAGCGGCGGGTGGCGCGCCGTCCTCCGGCGGGGGAGCGCCCGGCCCCGGACCCGGTCCCACCGAGCCGTCATCATAGCGCGGGTCTGCCCCGCCTGGCCCGCCAGTCTGCGGGCGGACCAGATTGCCGTTCTCGTCGGTATAGTAATAGTCGTCCGGATTGCCCTGAAGATGCTCGTCATCGGGCTCCAGTTGCCACTCGGGCAGTTGCAGCTTGGTATCGAACTCCTCCACCGGCCGCCGCGCCACCGCCACCTTCATGTAATCGGCAAAGGCGCGCGCCGGAGCGTGGCCGCCGGACAGGCCGCCCACCGCACGGGCATCGTCGCGGCCCATCCATACGCCGGTGGTCACCCCGCTGGAGAAGCCGAGGAACCAGCCGTCCTTGTTCGAGCTGGTGGTGCCGGTCTTGCCGGCGACCGGCCGGCCGATCTGCGCCGCGCGGCCGGTGCCGGTGGCCACCGCCGACTGCAGCAGGTCGGTGATGCCGGCGGCAACGTAATGCGGCACCAGCACCTGGCCCTGCACGCTCTTGTGCTGATAGAGCAGTTCGCCCGAAGTCGTCGTCACCTTGACGATGCCGTATGGCTCGACCGAGGTGCCGCCGGCGGACACGGCGGCAAACGCACGGGTCATGTCGATCACGCGCACTTCCGAGGTGCCCAGCACCATCGCCGGCTTGGTGTTGATCGGCGTGGTGATCCCGAAACGCCGCGCCATCGACGCCACGGTGCCGAAGCCCACTTCGTTGCCAAGCTGTGCCGCAACGGTGTTCTTGGAATAGGCGAAGGCGGTGCGCACATCGATTTCGCCGGCATAGCTGCGCCCGGAATTCTGCGGGCTCCAGCCGTCGATCGTCACCGGCTCGTCCACCACCCGGTCATCGGGGGTGTAGCCCGCTTCCAGCGCCGCCAGATAGACGAACAGCTTCCACGCCGATCCCGGCTGGCGCACCGCGCTGGTGGCGCGGTTGTAGTTCGAATTGACGTAATCGGTGCCGCCCACCATCGCCAGCACCGCCCCGTCGCGGTCCATGCTGACCAGCGCGCCTTGCGTTCCCGCCGGCACGTTATTGTCCACCGCCGCAGTCGCCGCCTTTTGCAGCGACGGGTCCAGCGTGGTCCACACCTCGATCGGCTCGTTCGTTTCGGGCAGCAGCAGATCGAGCTGGGGCAGCGCCCAGTCGGTGAAGTAGCGGACCGAATTCTGCGCCTTCTCCTTGACGATGCTGACGTCGGCCAGATCGACCTGGCTCGCCTCGCCCGGCGAGATCACGCCGTTATCGACCATCACCGACAGCACCACCTTGCCGCGCGCGATCGCCGCGTCGACATCGGCGGTCGGCGCGTAGTTCGACGGAGCCTTGACCAGCCCGGCGATGATCGCCGCTTCGGCGGTGGAGAGCGTGGTCGCCGGATGGCCGAAGAACTTGCGGCTGGCGGCATCGATTCCATAGGCCCCGCCACCGAAATAGACCTTGTTGAGGTACAGTTCAAGGATCTGGTCCTTGGTGAACTTGCGCTCCAGCGCCAGCGCCAGAATCATCTCGCGGCCTTTGCGGCCGAAGGTCTTGGCGTTGTTGAGGAAGATGTTGCGCGCCAACTGCTGCGTGATGGTCGATGCGCCTTCCTTGAAGCGCCCGCTTTCCGCCCGCACCATGATCGCGCGGGCCAGCCCCACCGGATCGATGCCGATATGGCTGCGGAACCGCCGGTCCTCGACCGAGACCATCGCGTCTTTCATCACCGTCGGGATCTGGCCGTAATCGAGCCACTTGCCGTAGCTCGGGCCCAGCGAGACCAGTTCAGTGCCGTCGCGCGCGCGCACCACGATCATCTGGCCGTTCTGGCTGCTCTTGAGCGAGCCGTAATCGGGCAACTGGCGCATCGTGAAGAACACCGCCGAACCCAGGAAGATCGCGCCCAGAAGCGCGAACGCAAAGCCCCAGATCGTCAGCCCGCGCAGAACCCTGCGCCAGAGCGGCTTGCGCCCCGTTTCGGGCGAAGGACTCTCCGGCGGACGCCGACGCCCGGAATTACTCGCCATTGTCTGGTGCCAACCCCTTCATCGGCAAACATGCCGGAACAGACAGTCCCGCCGTCCCCTACACCCTGGCATCGGCTTTTGTAACCCGGGCTTAACAAGCCTGTCGAAAACGGTGGACCCGATCAGCCCTGTTCAGGCTTGAAGTCCAGGCTGGCGCTGTTGATGCAGTAGCGCAGGCCATCGGGGCCGGGCCCATCGGGAAACACGTGGCCCAGGTGCCCGTCGCACTTTGCGCAGGTCACCTCGACCCGGACCATGCCGTGCGAGGTATCGCGATGCTCGTCCACCGCGCCGCCATCGACCGGGGCAGTATAGCTCGGCCAGCCGGAACCGGAATTGTACTTCGTGTCCGAAGAGAACAGCGGCGCGCCGCAACCGGCGCACAGGTATGTGCCTTCCTGCTTGTTGCTCTCGTACTTGCCGGTAAAGGCGCGCTCGGTGCCGGCCTGGCGCAGGACCTGATACTGTTCCGGGCTCAGCTTCTCGCGCCACTCGGCATCGGTCAGATGGATCTTGTCGGTCATCGCGGGAGGTCTCCTTATGCCCGCCATATGGGGTGGCGCTGCGGCCAGTTCCATATGCGCCGGTCACGTCACGCCGGCGGGGCGACCATCAGCACCGTGCCGTCGTGGCCCACCACCTTGAGCCGCGTGCCGACCGGGCAATCCGCGCCCCGGGCCAGCCACTCGCCATCGCCCAGCCGGACCCGCCCCTGCCCGCCTTCGATCGCCTGCGTCACCATCACCGTCTCGCCGATCACCCGCTCTCCGCGCAGGTTCATGTTGGGATCGGCGGACACCACCGGGTGGCTGGCCAGATAGCGCCGCCCGCCGAACACGGCGAGGATCGACAGCAGCGCGAACAGCACGATCTGCACCGGCAGACCGATCGGGACTACCCAGGCGACCAGCCCGGTCACCAGCGCCGCCCCCGCCATCCAGATCAGGAAGACGCCGGGGATCGCCATTTCCCCCACCGCCAGCACCAGCCCGAGCGCAAGCCAGGCGTAATGGGGTTCGAGCGCGTTGACTGCGTCCATCGTCGGCCTCCCGGCTTACTGGCCCGAAGGGGGATAGGGCGGATTGGGCGTCACCGGCGGCACGGAAGAACGGCGCGGCGCGACCGGCGCGGGCGGAGTGGTCCCGCCGCCGCCACTGCCGATTTCCTTCACCAGTTCGCCGATCCCGCCCAGCGAGCCGATCAACTGCGTCGCCTCCACCGGGAACAGGATGGTCTTGGCATTGGGCGACGTCGCGAACTTGCCCACGGCCTCGGTGTACTTCTGCGCCACGAAGTAGTTGATCGCCTGCACCCCCGAACTGGCGATGGCGTCCGACACCATCTGAGTCGCGCGGGCTTCCGCCTCGGCCTCGCGCTCGCGCGCCTCGGCATCGCGGAAGGCGGCTTCGCGGCGGCCCTCCGCCGCCAGGATCTGGCCCTGCTTCTGGCCTTCGGCCTTGAGGATTTCCGAAGCGCGCTTGCCCTCCGCCTCAAGTATTTCCGCGCGCTTCTCGCGCTCGGCCTTCATCTGGCGGGCCATGGCGTTGGAAATGTCCAGCGGCGGCCGGATGTCCTTGATCTCGACGCGGGTAATCTTCACCCCCCACGGCGACGTGGCGTGATCGACCACCGACAGCAGCCGGGCGTTGATCTCGTCGCGCTTGGACAGCGTCTCGTCGAGGTCCATCGAACCCATCACCGTGCGCAGGTTGGTCGTGGTCAGCGCCATGATCGCGGCATAGAGGTTGTGCACCTCGTAAGCGGCGCGCCCGGCGTCCAGCACCTGAAAGAACACCACCGCATCGACGCCGACCATGGCGTTGTCCTTGGTGATGATCTCCTGCCCCGGAATATCCAGCACCTGTTCCATCATGTTGACCTTCTGGCCGACGCGATCGACGAACGGGATGATGATGTGCAGGCCCGGCTGGGCGGCGAGCGTGAACCGGCCGAGGCGCTCGATGGTGTAGACATAGCCCTGCCGGACCACGCGCACACCCATCATCAGGAACACGACAACCAAGAAAACCAGCGCAAACAGGAACTGGAACATGAAAGCCCTCCGAGCCCCGCGCGATGCGAGATCGCCACGATCCTAGCGCCGCCTCGGCAGGCAGCAAGAAAATCCGGTCAGAGGTTCGCGAACAGCGCCAGCATGCGCTCGAACGCCTTGTCGGCAGCGACAGGGTCCCAGGCCGGCGCATCGGCCACGCACCAGCCGTGATCGGCGGGATAGACCTCGATCTCGGCCGGGCGATGCGCGGCGTCGGCGGCGGTGCGCAGCGCGTCCTTGTCGGCCGGCTGCTTGGCATCGTCGTCCCTGGCGATGGCGAACAGGTATGACGCTTTGGTCCGTTCCAGCAGGCGAACCGGGCTGTCCGGTTCCGCCCCGACCAATCCGCCGCCGTGGAACGAAGCGGCCGCCCCCACCCGCTCCGGCGCGGCGGCAGCGGTGCGCACGGTGAACGGCCCGCCCATGCAGAACCCGTAAGTGCCCAGCTTGCGCTTGCGATCGACCGCCGCGTTGCCATCCAGAAAAGCCGTGAATGCCGCCGCGTCGCGGGTGATCGCAGCAGGCGTCAAAAGCGCGCGCATCGGCTTGACCTTGTCCATCCCGCCAGCGGCGAACACTTCGCTGATCGAATTGAAAACCGGGGCCGGGGCGGAGCGATAATAGGGGTTGATGACCAGCACGGCATAGCCCTGCGCCGCCAGCGCCCGCGCCATGATCCGCTTGACTTCGCGCAGACCGGCGATGTCGGGCCACATCAGCACACCGGGATGCGCGCCTTCGGCCGGATGGACCAGAAACCCGTCGCACACCCCATCCGCAGTGGAGATCGAAACCGATCGTTCCGCCAACGCCGCATCACCGGCCGCCGCGCGCATGCTGCCACATCCGGCCAGCATGCCGGCCGTGCCCAGCGCCGCAAAACTGCGCCGCGTCAGCCCGCGCCGGGCCAGCAGCGTATCGATATGCTGCGGGGTCAGATCGTCACACATGCCGGTCGCTCCCTGGCCGAGGTCAGGCGAATTCCTCGGTGTCGATGGCCGCCTGGGTCGCGGCGTTATAGCGCGGTCCCGAAACGCTGGCGTGATTGATGAGTTCCCCCGCCGCCGCGATCACATCGGCCGGCACATCGATCGCGCTGGCCCCCAGATTTTCCGCCATGTGCGCGGGCGAGGTGGTGCCGGGGATGACGTGAACGTGCTCACCCTGCGCCATCGCCCACATCAGCGCCAGTTGCGCCGCCGTGACCCCCGCGCTCAGCGCCAGTGCCTCGAACCGTTCGATCAGCGCGCGGTTATGCGGCCAGTGATCGGCGGTAAAGCGCGGCATCGTGCGGCGCAGGTCCTTGTCCATCAGACCCGAGGCATCGCCCAGCGTCGCGCATAGCGCCCCGCGCCCGACCGGCGAAAAGGCCACCATCGCGATCCCCAGCTCGGCCGTGGTCTGCAGCACGCCCAGTTCGACGTTGCGGGTCCACAGCGAATATTCGTGCTGTACCGCCGTCATCGGGAACACCGCATGCGCCTCGCGGATATGCGCGGCAGACCATTCCGAAACGCCGTAGCCGCCGATCTTGCCTGCTTCGACCAGCCGCGCCATCGCGCCCACGCTATCGGCGATCGGCACTGTCGGATCGAACCGGTGCATATAGACGAGATCGACGAAATCGGTTCCCAGCCGCACCAGGCTTTTGTCGATCGATGCGGTGATGGCTTCTGGCCGGCAATCGATGGCCCGGTCGGGGCCAGTCGCGACGATTCCCGTCTTGGTGGCCAGATAGAACTCGCCGCGCCGGTCCATCACTGCATCGCGCAAGATTTCCTCGCTACGACCTTGGCCATAGATATTGGCGGTATCGAAGTGATCGTAACCAGCATCGAGCGCGCCACGAAACAGCGCCACCGCCGCATCGCGATCGATCGCATCACCATAGGCCCAGCACACGTTCATGCAACCGAGCCCGACCGGGTTGACGAGACGGGGTCCCAGACGGCGGGGGGTATGGGGTACGATCATGGAAGAAGCCTCAACCCTTGGCAGACAGGAACCGGGGCACGCTAAGGGGAAAAGGTCAGGTCCGGCAACCCCCGCGCGACGCGACGCATCACGCCGCGACGAAGTTCAATTCGATGTTCACCGCATCCGGCCCCTGAACCACGATCTGGCGCAGCGTCATGCCCGCGAAATGCCTCGGCCGATAATCTATGCCCAGTTCTTCCAGCCGGGCGCGGCAATCGTCGAACCCGGTGCAACTGAACGCGACGTGGTGGAAACCGTTGGTGGAAGCGCCCGGATTGTGGCCCGCGTAACTTTCCGGCATGGACAGCCGGTCGATCAGGTGGATCACCGCCTGCCCGTCGCCATCGCGCAACCACACGCCGCGCAAGCCACCGAGGTCAATCGGTATATCGCTGCGCGCCAGCCCCAGCACCAGTTCGTAGAACGCAGCCGAAGCGTCGAGATCGTCGGTCAGCAGATTGACATGGTCGATGCCGTTGATGCGCATGGCCGTTCCTCTCTCACCCCGCGCTCGCCGTTCCACGGGCCGCGCGCCGGGAGCCTGCCCGTGCGCGCAGCGGGAGGTGTATCAGGCCGCCGCGCGGCTGGTAAGTGCCTGTTCGCATTCGCCGAGCAGCGCGGCGATGATGTCCGCCACCGGCTCTTCGCGGGTGACCATGCCGACCGACTGCCCGGCCATGATCGACCCGCTTTCGACATCACCGTCGATCACCGCGCGGCGCAGCGCGCCCGCCCAGAAGTGTTCGATCTGCAATTGCGCTTCGCCCATGTCCACCGTCCCGGCATCGAGCAGCCGGGCCACTTCCACCTGCTTGGCGGTGAATTCCTCGGTACCCTTGTTGCGCAGCGCCCGCACCGGGATCACCGGCAGGCGTGGATCGACCTGCACCGAGGCCACCGCGTCGCGCGCATTGGCGCGGAAGAACGCTTTCTTGAAATCGGGATGAGCGATGGATTCGCTGGCGCAGGCGAACCGCGTGCCCAGTTGCACCCCGGCGGCACCCATTTCCAGGTAGCTGGCGATCATCTCGCCCCGGCCGATGCCGCCCGCCACGAACACCAGATGGTCCGCCGCCAGCGCCGGGAGGAATTCCTGCGCCAGCACCGAAGTCGATACCGGGCCGATATGGCCGCCCGCTTCCGATCCCTCGATCACCAGCGCATCGGCACCCGACCGCAACAGCTTCTTCGCCAGCGCCAGGGTGGGCGCGAAAACGATGACCTTGGCACCGAATGCCTTGATCGCCTCGACACTGCCCTTGGGCGGGATACCGCCGGCCAGCACGACATGGCCGACGGCGTGCTTTTCGCAGACCGCGATCAGATCGAACAGTTGCGGGTGCATGGTGATGAGGTTGACGCCGAACGGCTTGGCGGTCAGTTCCTTGGTGGCGGCGATCTCGGCATCGAGCAGTTCCGGCGTCATCGCCCCGCAGGCGATCACCCCGAATCCGCCGGCGTTGCTGATCGCGGCCACCAGATTACGCTCGGAAACCCAGCTCATCGCGCCGCACAGGATCGCGTGTTCGCTGCCCAGAAATGCACATCCCCGCGCCATCATCGCGGCGGTCTTCGAACTGGCGGTCATCGGTGCTCCCTGAGCGCGCTTTATCCCTGTCGGCTGCGCCATAGGATGCCGCGGCAGCGCACACAAGCGGGCGGGCGTTCGGGTAATCGCGAAACTCGCGATGGTTTCCGCATACTGATTGAAAAATCCGATGACTGTCAGGGTACCAATCGGCTTCGCTCCGGCCCCATACAGCGCTAACCTCTCCCTATCAGCCCGCTATGGGCCTCCAGAACAGGAAAGAGGAGCCAGACATGACCGGATCCGACACCCCGAACGGCCAGTGCCCCTACGCTCACGGCAGCGCCGGTGCCACCCCGCTGACCACGGCCTTCGGCGCGCCCGTGGTCGATAACATGAACTCGCTTACCGCCGGCCCGCGCGGGCCGCTGCTGATGCAGGACGTATGGCTGATCGAGAAGCTGGCCAACCTCAACCGCGAAGTGATTCCCGAACGGCGCATGCACGCCAAGGGTTCGGGCGCATTCGGGACCTTTACGGTGACGAACGATGTCAGCCGCTACACCCGCGCCGCTTTCCTTGGCGAAGTGGGCAAGAAGACCGAGATGTTC
Source organism: Novosphingobium colocasiae (assembly GCF_014652555.1). Classification (GTDB taxonomy): domain Bacteria; phylum Pseudomonadota; class Alphaproteobacteria; order Sphingomonadales; family Sphingomonadaceae; genus Novosphingobium; species Novosphingobium colocasiae. Next base: position 7,270 of record NZ_BMZA01000005.1, on the reverse strand, counting down.
GCGCGCTTCACCACGGTGGCCGGCGAGCGCGGCGCGGCCGATGCCGAACGCGACATTCGCGGCTTCGCGCTCAAATTCTATACCGAGGAAGGCAACTGGGACATGGTCGGCAACAACACGCCGGTCTTCTTCCTGCGCGATCCGCGCAAGTTTCCCGACCTCAACAAGGCGGTGAAGCGTGATCCGCGCACCAACATGCGCAGCGCCACGAACAACTGGGATTTCTGGACCCTGCTGCCCGAAGCGTTCCACCAGGTGACGATCGTGATGTCCGACCGCGGCATCCCCAAGAGCTACCGCCACATGCACGGCTTCGGCAGCCACACCTATTCGTTCTACAACGAAGGTGGCGAGCGGTTCTGGGTGAAGTTCCACTTCCTGACCCAGCAGGGGATCGAGAATCTGACCGATGCGGAAGCGGCAGCGGTGGTCGGCGGCGATCGCGAAAGCCACCAGCGCGACCTGTACGACGCCATCGAACGCGGCGACTTTCCCAAGTGGAAGATGATGATCCAGGTCATGCCCGAGGCCGAGGCGGAGACTTGCGGCTTCCACCCGTTCGACCTCACCAAGATATGGCCGCACGGTGCCTATCCGCTGATCGAGGTGGGCGAATTCGAGCTGAACCGCAATCCGGAGAACTTCTTCGCCGATGTCGAGCAGAGCGCGTTCGCGCCTAACAATCTCGTCCCCGGCATCGGCGTCTCGCCCGACAAGATGCTGCAGGCCCGGCTGTTCGCCTATTCCGATGCCCAGCGATACCGGTTGGGGGTGAACCATCACCAGATCCCGGTGAACGCGGCGCGCTGCCCGGTGTTTTCCAACCACCGCGACGGGGCCGGCCGGGTTGACGGCAATTACGGCGGCATGCCGCACTACCAGCCCAATTCGTTCGGCAAGTGGCAGGACCAGCCCGAATTCCGCGAGCCGCCGCTGCGCCTTTCCGGTGCGGCCGATTTCTGGAACTTCCGCGAGGACGATGACGATTATTTCAGCCAGCCGCGCGCGCTGTTCCGCCTGATGACCCCGGCCCAGCAGCAGGCGCTGTTCGATAACACTGCGGCGGCGATGGGCGATGCGCCGGACTTCATCAAACAGCGCCACATCGCCAACTGCACGCGCTGCGATCCGGCCTACGGCATGGGCGTTGCCACCGCGCTCGGGCTGCCGGCCCCTGCGCCGCAATCGCTCCCGGCCGAACCGGAACTGGCCGACTGAACACGCCCGAGGGTCGCACAACCCGTCGCCGCCGGCAGCGCGTCACCCGACGCCTGTCGGCGGGTTCACAGTCTGTGCCAAGGCCGAGGCGGCGTCGCTTGCGGGCTGCTTCGCCGCGCCGCAGCGACGCACTACAATCCCTTGATTTAATGAAACTTATTCAAACCATTGCATAAATGCGACGGCGAAGTCGCGAAGCGCGGCTTTCCGTCGGTTTCGCGTTGCAAAAGACCAGCCTTACCGTTAGTTAACCCGCATTCCAGCCCGGAAACCCGTCGATGTTGTTGCAGCGCGACGATCCGGCCGCTGGATGGCGCAAAAATGGCGGACTGCCTAAGCCCGCATTGACGTCTTTGTAACGGATTCAATTTACAATCGCTTGCATTCCGCACGCGCGGCGGGGCGATTTGGTTAGTTTCTGGATGCAATCGATCGCCGGTCCAGCCGGCATCGACACGGATCGCGAAAAGATAGCCGGGAGCCCCGGGTTAGGCCGCCCCCATGTGGCCGGGACTGGTCAGTTTAACCGCTGGCCAGTCCTTCTGCGTTCTGTGGGCGCGCAATCGCACACCACTGGCGCGATCGCCTGCAGGCTCAGGCAGCGGCGTCCAGTTCGTAAGCGGTGTGGAGCACGCGCACGGCCAGTTCGGTCTCGTCGGCGTCGATCAGGACCGAGACCTTGATCTCGCTGGTGGAGATCGCCTGGATATTGATACCGCGATCGGCCAGCGCCCGGAACATCGTGCTGGCAACGCCGGCATGGCTGCGCATTCCCACACCGACGACACTGATCTTGGCGACATTGCCCTCCGCGATCATGCGGAAATAGCCGATCGCATCCTTGCGTTCTTCCAGCAGCGCCTGGGCGCGGACCAGATCGGCCTGCGGGACGGTGAAGGTGACATCGGTCTCGCCCTTGTCCTTGGCGATGTTCTGGATGATCATGTCGACGTTGATGTTGGCTTCGGCCAGCGGCCCGAAGATCGATGCCACCGCGCCCGGACGGTCGGCGATGCGGGTGAGCGTGACTTTCGCTTCGTTCTTGTCGGCGGCGATGCCGGTGATCAACTGGCGTTCCATGTCGCTTCCTTCGAGTTCTTCGTCGCTGACGATCATCGTTCCGGGCAGGGTGTCGGCGGCGGGCGCGTTCTCGTCGATGAACGAGGACAGCACCTGAATGCGGACCTTTTCCTTCATGGCGAGGCTGACCGAGCGGGTCTGCAGCACCTTCGAGCCGACCGAGGCCAGTTCGAGCATCTCCTCATAGGTCACCAGCGGCAGCTTCTTGGCCTTGGCGACGATGCGCGGATCGGTGGTGTAGACGCCGTCGACGTCGGTATAGATATCGCAGCGATCGGCCTTCACCGCAGCCGCCACCGCCACCGCCGAGGTGTCGGAACCGCCCCGGCCCAGCGTGGTCACCCGGCCCGCCGGCGAAACGCCCTGGAAGCCCGGGATCACCGCGATCTCGCCCGATGCCATCGAGGCGATCAGGGCTTCGGCGTCGATATCCTCGATGCGCGCCTTGGCGTGGGCATCGTCAGTGTTGATCGGTACCTGCCAGCCCAGCCACGACCGCGCCTTGCAGCCCAACGCCTGCAGCGTCAGTGCCAGCAGGCCCGACGTCACCTGTTCACCGCTGGCGACCACCACGTCGTATTCGGCGGGATCGTACAGCGCATTGGCTTCGCGGCAGAAATTGACAAGCCGGTCGGTCTCGCCGGCCATGGCCGAAACCACCACCGCCACTTCGTGCCCGGCTTCCTGCTGGCGCTTGACGATCCCCGCCACGCGCCGGATGCGCTCGGTGCCGGCCATCGAGGTGCCGCCGAATTTCATCACGATACGTGCCAAGGGTCTTGTGCTCCTTTGGTCGAGCCTTGCGGTGGATAAGAGTCGGGCGCGCTGTTAGGGGTGGTTCATGGACAATGCAACCGCCACCAGCGCCGCCGCACCGACGATCGATCCGAACGAGGCCGCTCATTTCGGCTCTCTTGCCTCGCAATGGTGGGACCCCAACGGCTCTTCCGCGATGTTGCACAAGCTCAACCCGGTGCGCCTTTCGTTCATCCGCGAGGCGATCGACGCCCATTTCGGCAGCGATTCCCGCTCTGTCCGCCCGCTCGCCGGCAAACGCGCGCTTGATGCCGGATGCGGTGCCGGCCTGCTGTGCGAACCGCTCGCCCGGCTCGGCGCGGCGGTTTGCGGCGTCGATGCCGCGCCGGAAAATATCGCGGCGGCAACCGCACACGCAGAGGCGATGGGCCTCCTTGCCCCCCTCCCCTACCCCTCCCCTGAAGGAGAGGGGGCTGCCGGAACGGTAACCTATCTCTCCGGAGAACTGGGCACCCTCAACCTCGGCACCTTCGATCTCGTCACGGCGCTCGAAGTGATCGAGCATGTGACGGACAAGGCGGCCTTCATCAGCCAGTTGGCCGCCCGCCTCGCACCCGGCGGGCTGATGATCCTGTCCTGCCCCAACCGCACGCTGACCTCGCGGCTGCTAATGGTCGAGGCGGCCGAACGGCTCGGCCAGGTGCCGCGCGGCACGCACGACTGGAACCAGTTCGCCACACCCGAGGAACTGGCCGCGCTGGCCGCCGATGCCGGCCTTGAGCTGGGCGAACCGAAAGGGATCGCCTGGTCCCCGCTCAAGGGGCTGGCGCTGTCGGACGATCTTTCGCTCAACTTCATCGTCACTGCTACGAAAGGCTGATCCTCAGCCCAGCGCCGCGCGCCACTCCGGCTCCTTGAAGCCGACCAGCAGGCCGCCCGGATGCTCGACCACCGGGCGCTTGATGCAGCTCGGATTGGCGACCATCAAGGCCACAGCCTTGCCCTCATCAAGGTCAGCCCGATCCGCTTCGGGCAGCTTGCGAAAGGTGGTGCCGGCACGATTGAGAACTTTCTCCCACCCCGCCTCGGCCACCCAGCGTGCCAACCTCACGGGATCGGCCCCCTCCTTCTTGTAATCGTGAAACGCATAGGCGATGCCCTGGGTATCAAGCCAGACGCGCGCTTTTTTCACGGTGTCGCAGTTGGGAATGCCGTAGAAGCTCAAAGTCACGCAATATCCCTTTTTCAAATTCTCTGGGCCGATCTAGCGCGGGGAAAGCGGCGGGCAAGATAGGAGATGCCATGTTCGGCTGGTTTAAAAAGAAGCCGGCCCGGCTTCAGCCCGAGAGCAAGTGGGTCGTCGATGGCACCGGCGATCAAATTGCGGTGAGCGATGACGACGGTCATCGCCGATCCATTGCCAAACGCGACCTTTATGGCGTCGCGATAGAAACCAACGACAGTGGACCGTGGGGGGCCGATCTTTGGTGGCTGCTGTATAGCGCTGACAAGAAACTGGCATGCGCCTTTCCTCAGGGCGCGGCAGGTGAAACTGCCATGATCGAATTTCTTTTCGCGCTACCGGGTTTTGATCACGCCGAAATGACCCTTGCGATGCGGTCAACGGACAACGCAACATTCATGCTGTGGCAGAAAGCACCCGATAGCACCGCCTGATCCTATCACTTGCCTGCCAGCCTAAAGCCCGGCTTGCCCGTGGGCTGGAAATCCTCCCTCGCCATGTCGATGGCAGGTGCTTGAAAAGCAGGCACGAATCAATCGAAGCAGGGCAGCAACACGTGGTCACCAATTTCATGCGTCGCACCGCGCGGCTCGGGCGGCAGGCGGCGACCGGGCATCTGGGCTGGTTGCGCGGGGCGATGGGCAGTGTCATCGGGATCTCGCTGGCCGGGCTGGTGACCATGGCGCTGCTGGGATCGCAGGCGCAAAGCCTGCCCTGGCTGGTCGCTCCGCTCGGCGCATCGGCGGTGCTGGTGTTCGCGGTGCCGGCAAGCCCGCTGGCGCAGCCCTGGCCGGTGATCGGCGGGGACTGGCTGTCCGCCGCCGTCGGTATCGCCGCCGGGCACCTCTTTCACATCCCCTGGCTCAGCGCGGCGATCGCGGTCGGCGCGGCGATTGCGGTGATGTCGCTATGCCGCTGCCTCCACCCGCCCGGCGGGGCCTGTGCCCTGCTCTGCGCGCTCGGAGCGACCGGGGCGCAGGCGTGGAGCTGGCCCGTGCTGCTGCCGATCGCCGCCAATATCCTCATCCTCGTCGCGGTCGGCTACGCCTACAACGGCCTGACCGGCCACCCCTGGCCGCACCGGGCAACGACGGTGCCGGTGCCAGTGGCCAACCGCCCCGGTTACGAAATCGCCGATCTGGAAGCGGTGCTGGGCGAATGGAACGAGGTGCTGGACGTGGACGTCGCCGATCTCGACGCGCTGTTCCGCGCGGTGGAACGGCGGGCCGACCGGCGCGAGCGGGGGCTGGTGGACTAGGTCGTGAACCTAGGCTTCGGCTTCCGGCCCGAACCGGTGCACGCGCGGCTGGTCGCAGGCGAACAGGGTGTAGCTCTCGTAGTACTGCGCCCGGCCCCGGCCCTGCACGCGGGCGTGTTCAGCCTGCCGGCCCCAGGCGCGGGCTGATGCCTCGTCCGCCCATTCGGACAGCGCGATGACCTCGCCATCCTCGGCAGCATAGGATTTGAACGACAGGAAGCCCGGCTGCGCGCGCGCCAGCGCCGCCATCGCATCGGCATCGGCCGCATAGGCGGCGGCATCGATATCGGTGCGCTTGCGGTTGCGAAAGACGACGAGGAACATCTTCTCCTTCTGACTCTTCCGCGACCGCCGGACAAGCCCACCCCGTTACGACTAGCTTCGCCTGCGGCTCAGCAAGTCTCGCTCCCCTCCCGCGCGCGGAGGGGCTAGGGGTGGGCCTTATCAGGCAGGCACGTCGGACCCGATGGACTTTTCGCCCTTCTTGCGACAAAGCGCTCTGCCATGTCGTTCAACACCTTTGGCCACCTGTTCCGTTTCACTACCTGGGGCGAAAGCCATGGTCCCGCGATCGGTGCCGTGGTGGACGGGTGCCCGCCGGGCCTTGCCATCGATGAAGGCATGATCCAGCCGTTCCTCGATGCCCGCCGCCCCGGCCAGTCCAAGTTCACCACCCAGCGGCAGGAGCCCGATCAGGTCCGCATCCTGTCCGGCGTGTTCGAAGGGCGCACCACCGGCACCCCGATTAGCCTAATGATCGAGAATGTCGATCAGCGCTCGAAGGACTATTCGGACGTGGCGCTGGCCTATCGCCCCGGCCATGCCGATTATGCCTATGATGCCAAGTACGGCTTTCGCGACTATCGCGGCGGCGGTCGTTCGTCGGCCCGCGAGACCGCCAGCCGCGTCGCTGCCGGCGCGGTCGCCCGCCTGGTCATCCCGGAAGTGACGATCCGCGCCTATGTCTCGGAAATCGGCGGCGACATGATCGACCCGGGCAACTTCGATGAGGCCGAGATCGGCGAGAACCCGTTCTTCTGCCCCGATCCCGCTGCCGCCAAGCGGTGGGAGAAAATCGTCGATGATGCCCGACTGAACGGTTCCTCCGTCGGCGCGGTGGTCGAATGCTATGCGCGCGGCGTGCCCGCCGGCTGGGGCGCTCCGCTCTACGGCAAGCTTGATGCCGATCTGGCGGCAGCGATGATGGGCATCAACGCGGTCAAGGGCGTGGAGATCGGCGACGGGTTTGCGGCCGCGCGGCTGACCGGCGAAGGCAACGCCGATCCGATGCGCCCGCCGGTAGAGACCGGGCCAGACGGCGCGCCCGAATTCCTGGCGAACCACGCAGGCGGCATCGCCGGCGGCATCTCCACCGGCCAGCCTGTGACCTGCCGGGTTGCCTTCAAGCCGACCAGCTCGATCCTCACCCCGCAGCAGACCATAACCCGGGACGGGCAAGCGACCGAGATGTTCACCAAGGGCCGTCATGACCCCTGCGTCGGTATTCGCGGCGTACCGGTGGTGGAAGCGATGATGGCGCTGGTGCTGGCCGACCACAAGCTGCGCCATCGCGGCCAGTGCGGCTGAAGCAGTTCCCCATTCGTCTCGGGTTGGGTTGCGGGTCTGACACGGCCCGATATCAGCCAGTTCTTCGTCACCCCGGGCTTGACCCGGGGCGCCGCTCTCTTCCCGCAACACTGTGAAAACCAGCGGGG
>NZ_BMZA01000004.1:181670-235126 GCF_014652555.1 Novosphingobium colocasiae | reverse complement strand
CGAAGGCTGAAGCCAGCATCCGACTGAAGTCGGAGGGTTTGCTCCTCACTTGGGACACTGAATTAGCGGACATCAATCCGGCCACGGAAAATCCCTTTGAATATTTCGATTCAACCTCATAGTCGCGGGGAACAAAAGGATAAGACGGGGCCTTGTGGGGCAAGATGGTGGCGGCCAAAGTAGGCATTGCCCCAGCCCAGAGTGCTCGACCTTTATTTTCGCGGTCGCCCCATAGGTCGCCGTGATGCACCTCGGCCAAGCGCTTTGCCTCCTTGCCATTCCGCCGATGTTTCACCGCCACGATGATCGCCACGCCCTGTCTAATGTCGAACACATTCTTGTCGGGCGAACCGTCGGGACAGACTTCCTTTTTCTTGGAGTTGCCGTGCAGATCGAGCACATAGATGCGATCAAAACTCTGCATCAACTGCCAGCGCATCCCGCGAAAAGTGGGGTTGTCCAGATAGCCGTGGTTGGTGATGAACCCCAGAACCCCTTCGCCGTTTTTCTCGATCATGTGTTCAGCGAAGCGAATAAATTTCACATAGTCGTCGTTGATCCACTTGGGGTTGCGTTCCTGCAACTTGTGAACCCCGCCGGGTTCCTTCTTGTAGGCTTCCATCAGCCCCATGATCCAGTCGCCCTTATTGGCGCTTTCTCCTGAATAGGGCGGGTTGCCGATCACGCACATGATGGGGCTCTGGCGCTTTATGTCGCTGGCGGCCTTGGCCTCATCGGCGATGGCGCGAGACAGGCCGAAAAGGGTCTGTTCCACCCGTTCGCCTTCCTCCAAGCTGTTGGTCAGGTAAACGCCAAGACGCGGCGGCGTTGCCGATGGCTTGTAGCCCAGCCGGGTCAAGATCATGTCCAGCTTCATGTGGCACATGGCATAGCTGGCCATCAGCAGCTCGAACCCGTGCAGGCGCGGGATCAGGTCACGCTCGACATAGGCGGATAGCTGGCCGGGGGCGACGCCCTTGATCCGGTCGGAAACCAGTTTCACCACTTCGGCTAGAAAGGTGCCGGTCCCGGTGGCGGGGTCGAGAATCTGGACGCGGTGGACTTCCTTCCTGATATGCGCGGGCTTGCCGGTTTTCGGATCGTTCTGGCCGGTGTCCCAATCCACGGTGACCTTGCTGGTATCCGCCAAGCCATCGGCCAGCCCGAATTCGGTTTTCAGCATCTCGTCCACCGCGCGCACGATGAAATTCACCACGGGTTCGGGCGTATACCAGACGCCCCGCGCCTTGCGCTTGGCCGGGTTATATTCGGCCAGAAAGTCCTCGTAAAAGTGCAGGAACGGGTCTTGCCGTGCGGTGATCTTGCCGAAATTGCGCAGCACCTTGTCCATGTCGGTGGCGCAAAACACATGGCACAGTTCATCGATCACGCGGCGCAGGCGTTCGTCCAGGTTAGGACCGGCGATGTAGATAAACAGTTCGCGCAGGAACGGGTTGGTCTTGGGCAACAGGTCCAGCGCCTCGGCACGGGTGAACGTGTCCGGCGTGTCATCGTGCAGACGTGCGGCGAACAAGCCATAGGCGATGGTTTCGGCGTAGATGTCGGCAAATTCTTCCACGGTGATGTCGTGGATCAGGCTGGTCTTGAAAGCCTCATACTGGCCGATCAGGTCGGTTGCGTCGCCGGTGGCTTCCTTGCCCTTCATGTCGGCGACCAGCGCGCGGCCCATGATGTCCTTTATGATCGCCGCCTTGCCCGCCATCATCGCCGCCAGCCTTGCCGATGACGTGACGCTCAGCGGAGTAACATGGGCAAAGTCGCGCAGCCGGTTTTCCAGAACAGGGAAGTTTTCGGCCCGCGCAGGCAGCGTCGGGATCAGGTCGGCGATGGTGATGAAATCGACAGATTCACCATCGCGGATAAATTCGAAGTCCAGCCCGTTGGTATAGATCAGGTTGGGCAGGCCCTTCTTGTAGCGCTCTTTCTGGGCCTTGCTGTAATCGGTGGCGGCGAATTTCCGCACGTCCTTGCCGATGTCCTTGGCCTCACACCAGCCGATGGCAACATCACCGCGATTGAACACGAAGTCCGGCGCGCCAACGTCGGTTAGGTGCTTGGGTTCATTGATGACGGTCAACGCGGGATCGATGGAGCCGAACAATTTGGCCAAGGCGGGGCGGAAGCTGTGTTCGGTCGTCTGGCCACTGGCGTAGAGTGCGCGAATTTCACCGACGTAACCTTGAATATCCACGCGCTATTGCCCCTCACATTCAATCGGGGTCTAACGGCCTTCAGCCGCGACGAGCAAGCATCCTTTTCTTGGCTCTTGTCGATGGTGGATGGAACCCGCAAACGGGGAACGCCGATGTCGGTGAAATCGCATTACACGATCGACGGGCAGCGCTGGCTGCGGATCGGCGCGGCCACGACGTTACTCGGAACGAACGGGGCCACGATAAAGAAGTGGATGGGAGACGGCACGCTGGAATGGCGGCAGTTGCGAGACAACTCCCCGACCCTGCTTGTCTCCGAACGAGACGTGCTGCACCTGCGCGCCAATCGCGACGTTGCACGGAAAGGAAACTGCGAAACGCGCCGCCGCAGCCACGCGGTCCGCCGATGAAACCGGCCGTTCGATGCGCCGAACTGCGCCGCCGTCCGGTCATGGCTCCGGCGTGTTCACCCGCACTTGGGACCCGGCACCGCTGCCCCTTCCCATATCGGGCCGCGATAAGCCCGATCCAAACCGGCCGTGATTCGCTGTCATTAGGCTGGTATCGCTACCCCGCCTTCTTCCCGGTCAGCGGCACGACATTGCCCGATCCAGCGGCTCCGCCCGCACAGAACCGCCCCCAAGCTCCCATCAGCTTGACCCGCGCGCCCGGCTGGCCCGGCGTGCCCAGATACGTCGTCCGGCGATAGGCGGCCTGCACCGCGTCGGGCGTCTTGTGTGCCAGCGCGGCTTCCACCACGGCATCGGGAAAGCCCTCGTTCGCGGCCCAATCGGTCAGAGCGGAGCGGAAGCCGTGGACATGATACGGCTCGCTCATGTCGCGCAGCACCTTCAGCAGGGTCATGTCCGACATCGGCTTGCCCGTCGCGCCGGGGAAAACAACGTCGCTACCCACCATCCGCAAGGCGTCGGCCTTTGCCAGAACCGCCAGAGCCGCGTCTGACAGCGGGACCATGTGCGCCTTGCCCCGCTTCATGTGTTCGGCGGGAATCGTCCACAGACGCGCCTCAAGGTCAAATTCGGCCCATGTCGCCAGCCGCACCTCTTGCGAGCGCGTGCCGGTCAGGATCAGCAGGTCCAGCGCCAGCCGCCCGAACGATGGCTTGCGCCGCAACGCGATGAAAAATGCGGGCAGTGCGACATAGGGCATAGCCTTGCGGTTCTCCCGCGCCTTCACCTGCCGGGGCAGGCCGCGCCCCGCTTTCAGGCTGCCATTGCCGGACGGGGCTTCGCGTGAACGCCAGCCCTTGGCATGGGCATAATCCAGCACGGCGCAAATGCGGTTGCGCACCTGCCGTGCGGTTTCGGGGATTTCCTGCCAGATCGGGGTCAGCACGGTGATAATGTCGGCAGCGGCGATTCCCCCGGTGGGCAACTCGCCCAGCTTGGGGAAGGCGTAGTTTTCCAGACTGGCGAGCCACTGGCGGGCATAGACGGCGCTTTTCCAACCCGCCTCGTTCTCGGCATGATACTGGCGCGCGGCCTCGCGGAACGTCACCTTGGCGGAGGCTTCGTCCTTGCGCTCTGCCAGAACGTCGCGCTTTTCGACCTTGATGGCTTTGCGCAACTGCCCCGCCTTTTCGCGGGCCTCGGCCAGTATCAGCAGTTTAGCGCTGCCCAATCCGATGTCCCGGCGCTTGCCGTCTTGCTGGAGCCGCACCAGCCACGAAGCCGCGCCGCTTTTCCCGACCTTCAGGAACAGGCCGTCGCCATCCTGATAAGTGCCCGGATTTGCCAGAGCGGCCTTGACCGCCACCGCAGAAAGTTTGCCCATTTCGTTCCCCACACTTTCGCAGGCTACGCAAGAGCATCAGAATGTGGGGAAGAGCGATTCTCTCCCCACACCTTCCCCACATTCAACGCCGGTTGCACGCGAACGGCAGCGAACGAAGGCGGCTCTGGGGCGACAATACGCTAGGTTTTCCGGGACTTCTAGGGACTTCGGCGAACATTCGCGGAAAGGCCGGTGGTGGACAGGGCTAGTGTCGGATTATCTTTTGAGAACCGAACTGTGGTTTGGCGAACCCAATTTTGAGCCCCACGCAGGACTGCGGGACACCGATCCATTTGGCGAACCTCACTAACCTCGTTCGCGCATAGAACCGCATAGCGCAGATCGCCGCGCTCCCCATCCGACCATTTGCGCAACGATAGCTTGAAGCTCGCCCCTTTACGTCGATAAGGCAGACATTGGGCATGCGCCTCGCAAATGGGTAATTTTGGTAATATTGTCGGTTTTTCATATAGTTATTAGGTAATAAATTGGTCACTTAAAAGTAATGAGATTACCACCTCGAACAGTAATTTCATTGATCACGAAAACCCATATAAAACAATGCGATAGGCAATCGAGGTAATAAATATTACTGGATATTACCTCCGACGGCAGGCCGCACGAATGGCGAAATTTCGCCACTTTTGGCCGTCCGCGAAGGTGAGATTACCGATATTACCCCACTGCGAGACATGCACCCGTCCGCAGTTTGCGCGACATCGGTCAGAGATGCATAATTCTCGATGAAGAAGCCGAAAGCGAGGTGTGGGGGCGAGCGCGGCGCGCGGGGTCGAGGGGGCAACCACCGGTCCGCCCGGCCTGTTCGATGTTCTATTTTTGTTCTACCTCGGTCGAATGCGAATCGATCGCCTCACCCGCCTTGCCCTTCGTGTCCTCTACGACGCCGCTGCCGAGGCGGAGGGCGGTGCCCCGCAGCGCACATGGGGGCACCGCCTGGCGTTGGCCTGGCTGGTCGAACGGGGCGTAGCCGACCAATGGCAGGCCGCCGCGTTCTGGCGTGACCTGGCGATGGAATGGTCATGGCAAGAGCACGATCACATCGCCCGATATGAGCAGACCACCGGCCTGCACGGCGCTCTGACCAACTGGAGCCTGCGCCTCGGCATCGAGCCGCTAGACCCCGTCCAGCTCAAGCACCTGACGCGCCGCTATCTGCCCGACCTTGAACACGACAGCGGAACGCCCCAGAACCCATCCATGTGCAACCGCTATTCCCCCGGCGATCGCCAACGCATCGAGCATCATTTCTCGGCCCGCCGGCTGCGGGAATTCAACGCCGGCCCGCCGATCGTTCACCCGCGTGAGCCGGGCTGGGTCGTCCGGGAAACAGAGGGCACGCGGATACTCGAACAGATGACGTGGGGCTTCCCCGTCTATCTGCGCGGCAAGTCAGGCCAGCCCCTCAAACCCAAGCCGACGAACAATGCCCGCTTCGACAAGCTCGGCAGCTATTGGAAACGCTGGGCGGCCAACCCGGAGCATCGCTGTCTGATCCCTGCGGCGGCATTCGCCGAGGCGGTCGGCCCGGCCGGCGCGATGACCACGACATGGCTATCGGTAAAGGACGAACCGCTGTTCGCCTGGGCCGGCCTTTGGCGCGAGACCGATGAGTGGGGTGCCTGCTACACCGGCGTGATGACCGACAATGCAGTGGAACTGGCCGCCATCCACGATCGCTGCCCCGTCATCATCGATCGGCAGGATTGGGCGACCTGGCTCCACGCGCCGCTCGAAGATCTCTATCGCTTTGACCGGCCGCTGCCCGCCGACAGGATGCAGGTGTTGCCCACCAGCGTCCTGTGGAAGGCCGGCGGCAATGAACTCCCCGCCGGCCTCGGCATCAGTTCGTGATGATCAGCTCACCCGCAGCGGTCGCCTTCGCGCCGCCGCCGACGGTGTAGGTCAGCCGTTCCGACCGCATGTCGAAACCGGCGAATATCCGCCGCACCTCTGGGTGATCGTTGAGCGAGAGGATGAAGCGCCCGCTGATGTGGCGCAGTTGCGCGGCCATCAGCGCGAACTGCTCACGATCGAACATGTCGCGGCCGTAATCCCTCTCGCTGCCGTAATAAGGCGGGTCGAGGTAGAACAACGTATCCGGCCGGTCATACCGGGCGATGAATTCCGCCCAGGGCAACCGCTCGATCACCACCCCGGCCAGGCGCTCGTGCACCGCCTCGATCATCGGTGCCAGCTTGGTCACATCGAAGCGCGCGGGCGTGCGCGGATCCACGCCGAACCCGCGCCCCGTCACCGTCCCGCCGAAGGCCAGGCGCTGCAGGTATAGGAACCGCGCCGACCGCTGCAGGTCGGTCAGCGTGGAAGGATCCTGCCGCAGCAGCTTCTCGAACCCCACCCGGCTCGTCACCTGCCACCGCAGCATGTCAAGGAAGGCAAGATAGTGGTGCTGGATCACCCGAAAAAACGTCGCCACGTCTTCCGACCAGTCGTTGATGATCTCGGCCTTGGGCCGCAGGCCACGGCGCAGGAACACGCCGCCCATGCCCACGAAAACCTCGGCATAGGTGCGATGCTCGATCATGTTGATCAGCGCGATGAGGCGCTTTGCGAGGGCGCGCTTGCCACCGATATAGGGTGCCAGCGGCCTGACGGGATGGACCGGCTCGAAAGCCGGAAGGGGATTCGACTCCATCGTTCATGTTCTCTAATTGTTCCCTTGCCGATTCGGCAGGCGGGATGGTCTCCGAGGCGGGACCGGTCGGGATCATGACGAGCGATGTTCGTCGGGCTTGGGGCGTTGGCGCGCCCCGGTCCCCCGCCTTTTCAGGCAGGCGAAATTCAGCGCGCGCCGCTGGGCACCTTCTGGAAGCCGTTGCCGCTCTGGCGGATCACCGCCCCATCGCTGCACAGGTAATCGGCAAAGGATAAGACCGGCACGCCGAACCAGTCGTTCATCCGCAGCATCCGAGTCGCGATCGGCACCACTTCGTTAAGGTAGTAATCGTCCCGCGCCTCGCTCACCTTGCCGAAGCCGCTGCTGTTCTGCGGAATCACTCCGATGAGTTGCGGCGGCGTGCGGTGCGCCGCCAGCATGTCGTCCCGGCTGATGTTCTTGATGTTTGAAAACTCGTCCTTGGCGGTCACATCGGCGATGGGAATGAGCTGGACGCCGTCCTTTTTCCCGTTGGGAACATACATGAACAGGTTCTTGAAATTGCCCACGCCCTTGGATCGCCCAAGCTGGGTCTGGATCGCGTCAACCGTCTCATTATCTGCCAGCGGCTCACTGACATACAGGATGAACCCCGCATGCGCGCCGTTGAGGTAATAGCGCCGCCGGAACAGCGTCGCGTTCTCGCTCAACAGGCCTGACTGCAACGCCGCCAGCCATTCCGGCATGCCATAGATTTCCTGCGCCACGTCCGGCTGCTGCAAGTGGAACACTTGCCCCGCCGCATACTGGTGCGTGTCGCCGATCGGCCCGTTGACGAACCAGTATACACCGGGCTCCACCCCGGCGCGGGTGTGCACGGCGGGCGAATGCTCCGCCCGCGCAAGCCGCCCGGCAAAATTGAGCACGGCTTCGAGATAGCTGTTGCCCATCTGGATGAAATCCAGCGCGAACCGCTCGAAATCGACGGCCGCCAGCCACCGGCTCGGCACCTGTTGCGTCACCAGCATGTTGACCTTCAGGCCCACCGCGCTGCGGTGATAGGGGGCCATGTTGAACGCCTGCGCCAGCTTGCCCATCGGCAGCGGCGGTTCGTACCAGCGGTTGTTGTGCCATATCTCGAAGTATTGCGTGATCTCGCGCCGGTCCAGAACGCTCTCCGGATCGCCAAAGCTGAAGATCTGGCCCGGGTGCGTAACCGCGTCGGCCTCCACCTGCTCCACCGTGGCAGGAAGAGCGCTGGTGCTTGTCTGGGTCATCGATCGGCTCCTAGTCGAAGAATATCGCCCTGCCGCCGCGTGCGCCCTCATGGGCGGTCCCGGCATCCAGCGGTTCGTTGGAAAGTGCGTTGAGCAGCGCCCAGGCGATGTCGGCATGGCCCACCTCGCCATTGCGCCGCGCGATATAGGTGACGCCCTTCTGGCTCCCGGTCAGCGCCGGGCGGATCGCCATCAGCGCCGCCATCAGGTCGCTCCACCCGGCGTCGAACTCGATCCGCTGGGCGCGGAACACGTTCTGGCCCTTGATCACCAGCGCAGTCTTGCTGGCCACCGAATACTCGATCTTGCGCACCATCGGGAACCAGTGGCTCACCAGCTCGAACACCGCCTGCCCGTGCCCAGTGGTATCGATGGCGATATCGGTCACGTTGTAACGGGTGGCCACGGCCTTTATGAAATCGGCCTGCCCCTGGAAGTCGAGGCCGTTGAGCCGGTGCTTTTCCAGCACGCGGAACTTGCCTCGGCCCGCATCCTCCGGGGGGGCCAGCACCACCAGCGCGGCATCGTCGCGGCCCTGCTTGTTCGGATCGTACCCGATCCACACCGGCGCATCGCCGAACGGCCGCCCGCCGGGAATATCGATCAGCGCCGGACGGAAGTCGCTCCACTTGAGGAAGCTGTTGACCCGCGCCGGGGAAATCCGGGCGTAGGGGAAGCTGCTTTCGGTATCGTCGATGTCCTCGCATTCGAACAGATTGCGGAAGCGCTCTTCGGAATATTCGCGGCGCAGCTCGTCCACGTCGACCAGCTTGCCCAGCCCGCCCGCCACCGCGTCGTGGATGGTCAGCGACTGCTGCCACGAACCGTCCGGCATGCGCGCGCCGCCGCGCAGGTTTTTCAGGCTGATGTCGAACGGCTTTTGCTCGCCCTTTGCCCGGCCCTTGTTCCAGTCCTCGCCGTTCCAGAACGCATAGCTGGCGTGCGTCTTGATCGATGGAGAGGAAAAATAGGTCTTCTTGTAAATCTTGTGCGTCGCCATGGCGCTGGCGACGCCATTCAGCTCCGAAAAATTCGGCACCCAGGCATATTCATCGAAGTAAAAATCGCCGCTTTCGCCCTGCGCGGTCGCGCTGTTGGTCGAAAGAAAATAGAACCCGACCGGATCCAGCGCTGGCCCGGTCGCCGCCGGCTCGCCACCCTCCCCTTCTTCGTCGGGATACTGCCCGACGAAGTCGAGCATGATGATCTTGCCCTTGAGCTCGACGCCGGTGACCCGGCGCACCCAGCCCACGATCTCGCGCCGGAATTTCAGCGCCTGGCGCTCGCTGGCCGAAAGGAATATCTGGTTGCGGGGCCGCTCGTCCTCGTCCAGCGCCGTCGCGCCTTGGCCTTCCAGCACCGCCTCTGCCACCTTGGCCAAGGCTTCGCGGGCGAAATACCAAGTAGCGCCCACCTGCCGGCTCTTGCGCAGCTTGCGGGTGCGCTCGTTCCGATGCTCCCACCACAATTCCTGATAGGCGAAGTTCTTGGCGTGGAAATCGTCCAGCAGCGCCTGCCATTGGTCGAGCGTGAGGAAGTTCCGGCGCTTTTCCTCCCGCTTCGCCTTGGCCGCCGGGCCGTTGCGCGCCGCGATCCGCTCGTTGAGATCGCCTTCCTTGCCGGTCTCGCCATATTTGCGGATGCGCGCCGATTTTTCGAGCTGGCGCATCAGGAAATCGACCCGCTTCATGTCGCCTTCGGTGAACGGCTCCTTGTCCAGCAGCGCGGCGATCTTCACCTCGATCCGGTCGTCGATCACCGCGATCGGCGATGCCAGCTCCCACCCGTCGCGCCGGCTCCAGCTCGCCAGCGTGCTGTACTTCACCCCCATTTCCTCGGCGATCTGCACCAGCGTCCATCCGCGCCAGAACAGGCTGCGCGCCTCGCGCCGCTGCGCACGCGCCACCTGCCGGCTGATCGCGGGCGGGCTGTCGGTTTCGGTGGCGGTGGAGGCTGCGGCATGGTGCATGGCCATGCCATGCACCGCGCTGGCGGCCCTATGTCCAAGGCTCGCCGGTGTAACGCGGCGCGTCACCCGCGCGCGACATTGCCAGATCGCCGCCGCTGCGGCCTCAAGGCGTCATCAGCCTACCGCCCCAGAACCCAGCGCCGACCGGAGCCGATCCCATGAAGACCAAGCCCTTCCTCCTCGCCACCGCCGGCAGCACGGTCGATAACCGCACGATCGATGACAAGATGCTGAAGGAAATGGCATCGAGCTACGATCCCAAGACCTACGGTGCCCGGCTCAACATCGAGCACATCCGGGGCATCTCCGGGGACAAGCCCTTCCGCTCCTATGGCGACGTGATCGAGCTTTCCACCGCCGAAGTGGAGGTCAACTTCAACGGCAAGACCGAAAAGCGCCTCGGCCTGTTCGGCGTGCTCGACGTGACCGACGATGCCAAGGCGCTCAACGATGCCGGACAGAAGGTCTATCCCTCGATCGAGATCGAACCCAACTTCGCCGGCAAGGGCTTCGCCTACCTGATGGGCTGCGCCCTGACCGACAGTCCCGCCGCCATCGCCACCGATCGCCTGGCTTTCAACCGCCACCTCCCCGGCACCATCCAGCTATCGCGCGACGTCTCGGCCCTGATCGAATTCGCCGCTGACGCCGATCCGGCGGACGGCACCGGCCTGTTCGCCTCGCTCAAGTCGGTGCTCGATGGCTTCGCCGCCAAGATCGCACCGCCCAAGGCCGAGGAAAAGCCGTCCAGCGAACCGGAGGCCAAGCCGGGCGCGCTCGACTTCGCCCAGCTCACGCCACTGCTCGAACAGCTCACCGGCACGATCGACAAGCAGTTCACCACGCTGCGCACCGAATTCCGCACCGAGGTCGATGGCCTGGCGGTGCAACTCGCCGCCTTCAAGCAGGAACGCGAAAGCGAGCCGGCCCCCACCTACAAGCGCCGCCCGCTCGCGAACGGCCAGAACGGCAACTTCGCCAAGACCGATTGCTGACCCGCCCCGCCACTGCCTGCCGCCGCCACCGCACCGAACAAGGAACACTCCCATGCGCAACGAAACCCGCGCCCTCTTCAACGCCTACGTGTCGCAGATCGCCGCGCTGAACGGCGTCGCCAGCGCCACCGATCAATTCAACGTCGATCCCGAAATCGAGCAGAAGCTCGAAAGCGTGATGGTCGAAAATTCCGAATTCCTCGCCGCGATCAACGTGGTTCCTGTCATTCAGCAGGAAGGGCAGGTTCTGGGCATCCAGACCACCCGCTCCATCGCCGGCCGCACCGATACCAGCGGCAATACCCGCCGCCAGCCTACCGATCCCAGCGGCAATGCGGAAAAGCGCCGCTACCTGTGCAAGGAAACCGAGTACGATTGGGCGCGCGGCTACGCCATGGTCGATGCCTGGCGTCACAAGTCCGATTTCGAGATCCTCATCCGCAACGCGATCCTCGAACAGCAGGCGCTCGATCGGATCATGGTCGGTTGGTACGGCACGTCCGCCGCCGCCCAGACCAATCGTACCGACAACCCGCTGTTGCAGGACGTCAACTTCGGGTGGCTTTACAAGATCCGCACCAACGCCCCAGCGCAGGTGTTCAATGACGGCCACCTGACCGTCTACACCAACGGCACCAACAACCCCAACCTCAAGAAGATCTACGTCAAGGATGGCGTTGAACTCTTCGACGGCGCGGCGGCCTACAACGCGGTTGGCGGTTCGGCCCATGCTCTGGCGGATTACAGCTCGCTCGATGCCCTGGCGCTCGATGCCAAGCGGCTGATCCCCGAATTCTGGCGCGGGCGTACCGATCTTGTCGTGATCGTCGGCCACGATCTGGTCGACGACAAGTATTTCAATATCGCCCAGACCACTGGCACGACTGCCACCGAAGTCGAAGCGACCGACCGTATCCTGCGCTCGACCAAGCAGATCGGCGGATTGCCGGCGGTGCGCGTGCCGTTCTTCCCCGGCAACGCGATCCTCATCACCACGCTCAAGAACCTCTCGATCTACTGGCAGGAAGAAACCCGCCGCCGCCAGCTCAAGGACGAGCCGGAATACAAGCGGATCGCCAACTACGAGAGCGTCAACGAGGCCTACGTGGTCGAGGAATACGAACTCTGCGTGCTGGTCGAAAACATCGTGGTCGGCGGTGCACCGGCCCGATCGGTCGCCCCGTAATACCACCCGAGAGGGTAGCGAGGCCCCGAGCTGCGGTACGGCGCGGCGAAGGGAAGATCCCACATCGGCCGGGGGACGGTACAGATCCCGGCTCCAACCCGAGAGGTCCCGCATGTTCAGCCCCGCCCTGCGCCATCGCCAGCGTGTCCTCGCCCAGCTTGCCGGCGAAGCCGTGGCAGGCGACGGCCCGCAAGCCGCGCCGCCGCCGCCCGCAGCCGACACCGCCGCCGGTCAGGAATACGCCGCCCTGCGCGTCCTGCTGCATGACAACCTGCGCACCCTGGCCGACGTCCAGTCGATCGAGACGCGCAATCCCATGAAGGCGCAGATGGCCAAGGCCTTCGTGCCGTGGGTCGAAGGCGCGCTCGCCGCCGGCGATGCGGGCGAAGCCGCGCAGGACGAAATCCTTGTCACCCAGATGATCTGGGCGATCGACTATCGCGATATCGATCTCGCGCTGCAGATCGGTGCCCACGTTCTCAAGTTCGCGCTGACCCTGCCCGAACCCTACAAGCGCACCCCGGCATGCTTTCTGGCCGAGGACCTGGCGACTATCGCGCTCGCCAGCGCCGAACAGGTCACGCTCGAACAGTTGCTGCGTGTCGCCACGCTCACCGCCGATTTCGACATGCCCGATCAGGCCCGCGCCAAGCTGCACAAGGCTATCGCCCGCGCATACGATCGCAAAGCCGAAGCCTTCGACCCGGCAGACGAAAATGCCCCCGCCGGCGGCAAGGGCGCTTACCTGACCGAAGCCGGCACCCACTACGCCCGCGCCATCGCCCTATGGAAAGACGTCGGCGTGAAAAAGGACATCGACCGCATCGAGCGCCAGCTCAAGGCGATGGCCGCCGCTGAATCGAACGACGGCAACTGACGGAACGCCCCACGGCGCTCGGGGGGCGGACGGGAACGGCATCGGCTTCGCTTGCGATCACCGCCGCCGCACCCGTCCCCACCCCCCGATTACACTTTTGTAAGGACAGGACATGACCGGCCTCATTTCCGTGCCTGCCGCCCCGAACGATCCTGCCGACGCGGCAGTCGTGGCCGATGGCTGGTTCCCGCCGGTAACGCTCGAATCCGTCCGCGACCGCCTGCGCCTGGGCGATGGCACGGTCACCACCGCCCGCCTGACCGAGGCGATCGAAAGCGCGATGCTCCACGCCTTCCGCGAACTCGCCGAATGGCGCACCGCCCGCGTCCTCGCCGGCGCGGCGTCGCTCGATCAGGTGACCGATCAGCAGGTCAACGGCCAGAACCACGCCGTGATGCTGTGGGGCCGGATCGTGCGCTATTTCGCCGGGGCGGACCTGGCATCCGACTATCGCGATATCTCGGCCACGAACACCGGCCTCGATCGCGCCGTCGAAAAGGACGAAACCAGCGACGAACTGCGCCGCCGCGCCCTCGCCGCCGTCGCCGATCTGCGCAGCATCGGCGGCGATCCCGTGCCCCGCAACCGGGTGGAGCTGATTTGATGGCCTGCGGAAGGCTTCAACTGTCCCCAATATCCTTTCGGGATGCAACGGCGTTCGTTGACCTCCATCACCGCCATCATCGGGCTCCTCAAGGCCACAAGTTTAGCTTAGCGGTAGTCGAAGATAATCGTATCATCGGCGTCGCGATCGTGGGCCGTCCTGTATCTCGCTACCAAGACGATGGCAGGACGCTAGAAATCACCCGACTTTGCGTCATTCCAGATCTCCCAAAAGTAGTCGATCGCAGCGGAAGGGAGCATGCCCACCCGGCTTGTTCGTTTCTTTATGGTGCGGCGAAGAGAGCGACATTCGCGTTGGGCTATAGCCGTTTTATTACCTATATACTCGATGACGAAGCGGGAAAATCAGTACTCGCCGCTGGGTTAGAGTTCGTTGGCCGCACTAAGCCTGGATCATGGTCGCGGCTGTCCCGTCCCCGCGACGACAAGCATCCCTTAGGGTCGAAGCAAGCCTTTGAGGTGGCTGCGTGACCACCGCCACCACCTTCGACGGCGAAACGCTCGATGCCCTGTGCTGGCGCGTCCTCGGCCGCACGGCCGGCGTCACCGAACAGGTGCTGGCGCTCAACCCCGCGCTCGCCACGCTCGGCACCGCCCTCCCCGCCGGGATCGTGGTGACCCTCCCCGAACTCACCGAAATCGCGCCCAGCCTGCGCGAGACGGTGCAGCTCTGGGATTGACCGATGGACAAGCTCAACTCCCTGCGCGCCGCCGTCACCGCCGTCCTGCCGGAACTGGAAAAGAACCCGGACAAGCTGCGCCTGTGGATCGAACGCGGTGCTGCCAAGTGCCGGGGCACCGCAACCGAGGCATTCGGCTTCGAATTCCAGGCCAGCGTGCTGGTTGTGGAAATGACCACCGATATCGCCGTGCTCATGCTGGCGGTGTTCCGCTGGTGCCGCGTCAATCAGCCCGATCTGCTCGCCCCGCAAAGCCCCGGGGTGACCTTTGACGCGGAGATCCTCGATAACGGCAGCGCCGATGTGCTGCTGCAGATCCCGCTCACCCAGAACGCCACCGTGCTCAACGGCGGCACCGCGATAAGCTGGCTGGCCGAGCCCGACCCCCTGTTCGATGACGGGCTGGGCCTGGGTGACGCCGATCCGGTGCCGCCCTTCGCCGGGCTCGACGTCGCGGATGACGCGCCGCCCTGGGACGATTGATGGCCGAGGATCTGCAGCAGTTCGAGGAATGGTTCGGCCGCATCCTGCAGGGGATGGAGCCTGCCGCCCGCAAGCGCGCCGCCATGAAGCTGGGGCAGCGCCTGCGCGCCAACAACCTGAAACGCATCGCCGCCAACGTCGAACCCGATGGCTCGCCTATGGCCCCGCGCAAGCCGCGCCTGGACCGGCGCGGCAGGCTGCGCGCCCGCGCCGGCGGCAAGATGTTCAAGGGCCTGCGCCGCGCCCGCAACTGGAAGATCGACGCCGATCAGGACGGCGTCGAAATCCGCCCCGCCACCGGCGCGGTCGATCGGGTCGGCTCGGTCAGCCAGTTCGGCGAGATTTCCACCGTCGGCTATCTGCGCAACGGCACGCCGATCCGGGCCCGCTATGCCATGCGCCGCATCCTCGGCTTCGGCCCGGAAGACGACACACTGGCGCTCGAAGTGGCCGCCAGCCTGTTCGATCCCGACACGCGATAGCAGCCCTGCCGGGTAACGCCGCGCGTCACACCGCCGCCCCCTGTCCTGCGCGCGCGCGGATGGCCCATGCCAGCGGTCATGGTCGGTTCCATCGCCTCATCCCCCGCCGTCGATCTATCCGCGCTGCCCGCGCCGGATCTGGTTCCGCAACCGGATTTCGAAACGCGCCTCGCCGGCAAGCTGGCGCGGCTGATCGCGCTGCGCCCGGAATTTACGGCGCTGGTCGAAAGCGACCCGGCCATGAAGCTACTGGAAGCGGATGGCTATGACGAACTGGTGCTCGCCGAAGCCTGCAACCACGCCGCCAAACAACTGCTGCTGGCGTTCGCGACCGGCAGCAATCTCGACCAGCTCGGCGCGCTGTATGATGTCGAACGGCTCACCGTCACCCCGGCGACGGAAACGACGGCGGCGGTGATGGAAAGCGATACCGCCTATCGCCAGCGCATCCAGCTCGCCCCGCACAGCTTCTCGGTCGCAGGGCCGGAGCTGGCCTATGTCTATCACGCTCGATCGGCGCACGGCGATGTGGCGGACGCTACCGCCGTCTCGCCCAGCCCCGGCGAAGTGGTGGTTACCGTGCTGTCCGCCAGCGGCGATGGTGTGCCGTCCACCGACGTGCTCGATGCGGTCAACGCGCTGCTGCAGGGGCCCATCCGCCCCTTGACCGATCACGTCATCGTGCAGCCGGCCGAGCTGGTCGATTTCGCGATCGAGGCAGAGCTTTACGTGTTCGCCGGGCCCGATCAGGCGCTGATCCTCGAAACCGCGCAGGCGGCGCTGACCGCGCACCTTGCCACCGTCCGCCGCTTGGGCCGCGATGTCGCCCGTTCGGCGCTGATCGCCGCGCTGCATGTCGGCAATGTCCAGCGGGTCAACCTGATCAGCCCGGCTGACGATATCGCCATCACCAGCCACCAGATCGGCAGCGCCGTTTCGATCGATGTAACCATCGCGGGCACCGAACTGTGAGCCTGCTGCCGCCCAACGCCACCCCGGCCGAACGCGCGCTGGAACAGGCGATGCTGTCGGGCATCGATCTGTCCACCGTGGGCACGCTGTGGGATCCGGCGAACTGCCCGGCCGAGGTGCTGCCGTTCCTCGCCTGGGGCCTGGCGATCAGCCATTGGGACAGCGCCTGGACCGAAGCCGAGAAGCGCACCGCCGTCGCCGCCGCCATCCCGTACCATCAGGTCAAAGGCACCCGCGCGGCGGTGGAACAGGTGCTGGCGCGCTTCCACCCGCTGCTTTCGCTCACCGAATGGTGGGAGACGACACCCACGCGCGATCCGCACACCTTCGAAGTGCGCGCCCCGGCCGATATCGGCGCTGAATTCCTCACCGCCGATACGGCATCGGCGCTCATCCGCGATGTCGCCGCCGCCAAGCCGCTGCGCGCCCATTTCGATTTCGTGCAGGTGCTGGAGGCGCAGGCCGGGCTTTATCTCGCCGCCGGCGGGCTGGCGGGTAGCATGTACCGCGCCGCCGCCACCACCATGATCGATACGAGCCGTGACTGGTCGATCGTGCTGCAGACCGAGGATGGCGAGCCGATCCGCACCGAGGATGGCCTCGATTATCTGGAGACCAGTTGATGGCGGTGATCGTCCTCAAGATGACCGATGCCGGCCTTGCCGCCGTGCAGGCGGCCAGCGGCACCGATCCGGTGGAAATCACCGAACTGGGGCTCACCGCCACCGCGTTCGACTATGCGCCCACGCTCACCGCGCTGCCGGGTGAATTCAAGCGGCTCGATGTTGCCAGCGGCGTGGCCACCGCGCCGAACGTCACCCACCTCACCGCTTACGATACCAGCGGGGATACCTGGACCGCCACCGGCCTCGGCCTGTTTCTGGCGGACGGCACGCTGTTCGCGGTGCATCCCAGCGCCGATCCGATCATGACCAAGGTGGCGCTGGCGTTCGGCCTGCTGGCCTTCGATATCGCGTTCGAGGCCGATCTGGCCGCCAACATCGCCTATGGCAATGCCGTCTTCACTTATCCGGCGGCGACCGAGGAAAGCCAGGGCGTGGCGGAAATCGCAACGCAGGGCGAAGTAAACGCCGGCACGGACGATCAGCGCATCGTCACCCCGCTCAAGCTGGCCGCGCTGCTGGCAGCCCTGCTGGGCCCTGTCACCGCCGCGATCGGTTCGCTGACCGCCAGCCTCGCCGCACTTCTGACCGACGTCTGGCGGCCATCGAATGATGGCGCGGGCAGCGGACTCGATGCCGATCTGCTCGATGGCCGGCACGGAGCCTGGTACGCGCCCGCCGGACAGGTGGCGGCGTTCGCCATGGCGGTAGCACCCGCCGGATGGCTGGCCTGCAACGGCGCGGCGGTCTCGCGCGAGACCTATGCCGCGCTGTTCTCTGCCATCAGCACCGAGTGGGGCGGCGGTGACGGTTCAACCACTTTCAACCTGCCCGATCTGCGCGGCGAGTTCCTGCGCGGTTGGGACGATGGGCGCGGCATCGACGCGGACCGCGATTTCGCGAGCTTCCAGGCCGATGAGCTCAAGGAACATGCGCACGGCCTGAAAATCTCGACCGAACTCTACGCCAGCCACGACGGCAGCGAGGAGAATGACCGGATGGTGCGCGCCTCTGATGCGCCGCAGGCCAACTACATCTCGGCCGCCGGTGGCACCGAAACCCGGCCGCGCAACCGCGCGGTCCTCTACTGCATCAAGACCTGAGGGCAACGCCATGTCCAAGATTACCGCGCTGCCGCCCCACTCCACCGAGGATATCGACGGCACCGAAACCCTGCCGATCGTGGTCAACGGCCAGACCCGCCAGACGCCGGCCGGCCCGCTGGTCGATCGTCTGGCGCAGCCGCATGTCGATGCCGCCGCCGCCAGCGCCGCCGCCGCTGAAGGCGCAGCCATCGCGGCCGAGGCGGGCACGAACTATCGCGCCACGATCGCCGCCGCACTGGCCGATTTCGCACCGGGCGTGGCGTTCGTCTGCCCGCAGGTGACCGGCGAAAACCCGGATGGCGAAGATCGCCGCTATCTCCGCACGGTCGGCGTACCGGGCTACGAGCTCACCGCCGATCAGCCGTTGAGCAAGCGGGTGATGCAGTCCACCGCCGATGGCAAGGGCACGCACGCTCTGGGCCACAAGGCCGATGGCACCGGGGCGATCGACCGCACGGCGGCCGATGTCCTGCGCGACGATCTGCGCGGCGCGGACTATGCGACGATCCAGCAGGCGCTGGACAAGGCTGCGGCGGATACGGTCGGCGCGCAATCGCTCCGGCGGAAAGTCACGCTGCGCGCCGGTTCGTACAGTATCACCGGGCTGGCACCGCTGGCGGTCTCCGAAGGATCGACGCTGGAAGGCAACGGGCATCAGGAAGCCAGCGACAAGTGCGCCACCGTGATCACGCGCGCCGACAGTGGCGATGGCGTGCGGATGGGCGGTCATTTCACGGGCGGAAAATACTGGTGGTTCGGCCAGTTGCGCAATCTGGCGCTGGTGGGCGGGAAGAACGGCACGGGCGGCTACGGCATTTCCGCGCGGATGCCGACCGGCGAACCGGTGACGCTGCAGGACACAAGCACGATCGAGCAATTCACCATTCGCGGCTTCGGCACGGGCGGCATCGAATTGCCGCTGGGCATGCTGCCGGGCAGAGTGGGGCCGGGCAAGCTCTTGTGGAACGGCGCTGTTGGCATCGATTTTACGTCGGCGGCCCAATACGGCCACCAGGCGGCGCATTTCTTTGAAATTTCGGGGGACGGGCACACCGATGCGCTGATCCGCATGACCAACCTGTGTGCGCAGCAGGGGACGACTCTGCTCACCATCCCGAAGTCCGAATGCCGGGTCATGAATGACTTCGCCGGGGTGGAGGGCAACCAGAATGCGGTCAAGCTGGTGAACCCGGAGGCCGGCGCACGGGTGTTGATCCACGCGCTCGATCATATTTCGTCGATCCCGGATGGAGGAGCCTACAAGAAGCCCGCTGATGCGATCAGCATCAGCGGCAGCAACGTGCCCCACATCGAATGGTCCTGCTCGAACATCCGCGTGCGGGGAACCGATACCGGGGCCGATCCTGCCATGCTGTCCCACGCGGCACAGTCGGTCTCGATCCCCTATACGTTTGCGTCCGGTCGCTACTCCAACCTCGATCGCATCGACGCGTCGCAGGCATCGACGCCAACCTGGCTGTTCGGCAACAACTACACGGTCCCGAACAAGGGGCCCTGCACTCCCGCTATGGTGTTGGGCGGCGTCACGCCGGGCTACGTCCTGCACAACAAGGCCGGCAGTGCCGATCTCAAGGGTGGTGCGCTGGTCCTTTCCAGCGGCGTGCTATCCCTGCGGTACATCAAGGACGACAACTCGACGCTGACCGCCCTGGCCTTCAACCGCACCGGGAGCGGGCTGGGCGATATTGTCGCGGGCAGCCATTTCCGCCCCGCCAGCGACAATGTCTACGCCAACGGCAGCGCGTCATTTCGCTGGACAACGATCTATGCCTCGACCGGCACGATCAACACCTCGGACGAGCATGACAAGCACTGGATCGGTGGCCTCACGGACGCGCACCGCGCCGCCGCCGCAGCGATCCGCGCCGAGATCGGAACGTTCCAGTTCAACGATTCGGTTGCCGAAAAGGGTGAGGATGGCGCGCGCATACACGTCGGCGTGCGGGCCCAGCGGGTTATCCAGATCCTGATCGATGCCGGGATCGAACAGGCTGCGGCCGATGACTGGCGCGATGCGGTGGTCAATCCATATGCGGCCGGCACGGTGCT
Source organism: Novosphingobium colocasiae (assembly GCF_014652555.1). Lineage (GTDB taxonomy): Bacteria > Pseudomonadota > Alphaproteobacteria > Sphingomonadales > Sphingomonadaceae > Novosphingobium > Novosphingobium colocasiae. Next base: position 215,179 of record NZ_BMZA01000004.1, on the reverse strand, counting down.
CTCTCCCGAGGATTGGGCCAACCGCACCGTTTTCACCGTGCCCGAGAGGCCGTCGTTCCGCCTCGCCTTTTTGTGCTGCGACGTGTGGGATGATGAGTGGGAGGATGTGACCGAATACGTCGAACTGACGCGCGAGGAGGTGGTGCCGGTCGAAACCGGCCTGCTCGATAAACACGGCAAAAAGGTCATCCGCGACGAAAAGCGTACCGTTCCGGCCGGGGAGGAGTTGCGGCTCGTCGGCAAGCGCCTGGTGCGCCCCGGTGGCCGGCTCTTTGGGTTGCGCGAAAGCGGGCTGCACTGGCTGATGATGGCGGCGCTGGACGGGGGCGCGGCGTGAAGCTCGACGATCTCCTTGTCTGGCTGGCGTCGCTGGGAGCCGCGCTTGCCCTGTGCGGCGCACGTCTGGGCTGGCTGCTGTTCGGCATGGCACCCGAGCCGCCTGCCGATCCGGCGGCGCTGATCCTGTGGCGGCGCAAGCGGCGCTGGCTGACCATCTCCGAACTCTCCGCCATCCCGGCCTTCGCCACCATCAGCGTGACCGTGGGCAAGCTGCGCGACTGGCCGATCGAGGGCGTCGTGCTGTTCAGCATGGTGCTGGGCGCGCTGGGCTTCGCGTTTTTCCTGGACGCTCTGCAGACGCTGATGCGCCGCCGCCTGGGACTCGATGCCGATCAGGGCCGCACGCCGTGACCTGGCTGGCCGATCTCGCCTTCGCGCTCCCGGCCGCGCTGTCTGCCTTCGCCTACTGGCGCGCCCGGCGGCTGCACAAGCGCATCCTCGCCATCGAACCGCACTGGCGCTGCCCCGCCGCCCAGCTCCGCGCCCGCCTTTTCCCGAAAAGGAAATGACCATGGCCTACCCACGTGGATATGAATGGCTGGCCGGAAAAACGCCGCTTCCGCGCCTGATCAGCGAGGCGCTTGCTCTTCACGGCACGTTCGAAGCACCCGGCCCCGCCGACAACCCGGTTATCCTCGCCTGGGCGCGCGAGGTGGGCAAGGATGTGGCCGCCGTCTACGGTCATGATAGCGTCCCATGGTGCGGCCTGTTCGTCGCGGTGTGCTGCAAGCGTGCCGGAAAACCGGTGATCTCCGGGCCGCTGTGGGCCGCGAACTGGGCGAAGTTCGGCCAGCCTTCGCTTGTGCCATCACTGGGCGATGTGCTGGTTTTCCGGCGCGACGGCGGTGGGCACGTCGGCTTCTACATTGCCGAGGATGCGACGGCCTATCATGTGCTGGGCGGCAATCAGGGGGACAAGGTGTGCATCACCCGCATCCTCAAGTCCCGGTTGGTCACCGCCCGTCGCCCGATCTGGGAGGTCGGCCAACCCACGAGCGTGCGACCCTATCGCGTGGCGATCGCCGGGGCGCTCTCGGTCAACGAGGCGTGAAACAGCAAGAAGACATCCCGGCCGACCTGTCCGAACTGATCCGGCTCGGCACCGTCACCGCCGTCGATCTCGCCGCAGCCACCTGCACCGTGCGCTATGGCGACCCCGATGATGACGACGGCGGTGCGGAAACGCCGCCGATCCGCTGGCTTGCCTCGCGTGCCGGGCAGACCCGCGTCTGGTCCCCGCCCAGCGTCGGCGAACAGGTCATAGTTCTCGCACCTGATGGCCAGTTGGCCGGGGCGGTCGCGCTCACCGGAATCTGGCAGGACGCTTTCCCGCCACCGGGTGTGACCCTAACCGAATTCTTCCTGTTCGCCGATGGCGCGCGAATCGCTTACGATCCGGTCGGCCACGCCTTGAGCGTCACCCTGCCCGCCGGTGGAACCGCCGAAATCGATGCACCCGGCGGCCTGACGATCCGGGGCGACGTATCGATCGAAGGCACGGTCACCGTCAGCGAGGACGTGACTGCTTCCGGAATCAGCCTCACCGGCCACAAGCACGGAAATGTTCAGAGCGGCACCAGTCAGACTGGCGGGCCGCTCTGAACTCGATTACTATCGACGAATTCTAATCAGTGTCATCGGGAATTTCACATCCAAGCGTTGAACGGTAGTGCGACAGAGCAGCGGCATATTGCTGCAAAGCATTGCTCAGGTGGAATTCAGATGCTCGGATTGCATGGGTTCGTTTTATTTGTGAGGCGCGGTGAGCCAAAAAGGCATCTTCGTCAAACGCGCCATCGTCGGCGACCATGAATAGGTTTCCGGATTGGTCTCTTGGCGGCTCTTCATCAAACTCGTCTTCGTAGATGCCCCGCCTTCGGTTCGAATGCTGCTCGTTACGTTCACTATCGAGGAAGCTGTGAACCGCTAGCAATCTCTCAAACCATTCAAGGACTGGCTCGCCCTCAAATTGATCTATGCCACTGTATTTCATGAAAATTTATCCAAAGTGGTGCCGGGAGCAGTGCTCGAACCCAATTGCATTCTAAACGCTTCGCTGTTGAAAATTCTGCCCCCCTAAGAGGGTCCGAGCACGCGGATTTTAACACTCTGAACTGCCGATCGCTATTGGGAAAGATTATCGAAATGCCCGCGCCCCTAATCCTCGCAGCCGCAGCCGCCGCGTGCATTGCCTCAGTGCACGACGGCGATACATTCCGCACCTGCGCGGGCGAACGCATCCGCATCGCCAATATCGATGCGCCCGAACTGCCCGGCAGCCCCAAGTGCACCGAACATCGCCCCCGCGCCTGGTGCGATTACGATCTCGGCTATCGCAGCCGCGATGCCCTGTCCGCTCTGATCGCCACCGGCCCGGTGCGCATCGATCGCAGCGGCAGAGATCGCTACGGCCGCACCCTCGCCACCGTAACCGTCAACGGCCGCGACGCCGGCGAATATCTGATCGCGCGGGGCCTCGCCCGCCGCTGGTAGCTGTGTAACGCGCCGCGTCACCCCGCCGCCCACTGGCCGCGCGCGCGCGTTCCGCGCCATGCCTCCATCCCATGAACGGGATGAACGCCACCACCGGCCAGGCCATTGACGGCGCGCAGCACCTTGCGCAGTCGATCGCCGATATCCTGTCCACGCCGATCGGCACGCGGACCATGCGCCGCGAATACGGTTCGCTCCTGTTCGATCTGATCGACCAGCCACTCAACGCTGCCACCGCCATGCTGCTGCGTGCCGCCACCGCCGTGGCCCTGCGCCGCTGGGAGCCGCGCATCAGGCTCTCGAAAATCGCCCTGTCCGGCACGCCAGCAGGGGGCAGCCTGGTCATCACCCTGTCCGGCACCCGCACCGATGTGCCTGCGCCCACCGCGCGCACCACCCTTGCCATCCCCCTCCCCGCCCTGATCGCAGCGTAGAAGGATCCCGCCATGCACCACGGCCTGACCATCACCGATACCACCACCGGCGCCCGCAGCGCCCAGGTCCGCAGCACCGCGATCATCGGCCTGATCGCCACCGCCAGCGCCGCCGTGGGCCAGCCCACCACCGATCTCAACGCCGCCTTCCCGCTCAACACCCCGGTGCTGGTCACCGATGTCGATGCGGCGGCGGGCAAGGCCGGCACTGGCGGCACCCTGGCCAAGGCGCTCGAGGCCATCGGCGATCAGTGCAGTCCGATCGTCAACGTCTTGCGCGTGCCCATCGCTACGGGCGAAGAGGATCAGGATGATCTGGTAATCGCCGGCATCCAGGCGCTCATGGCAGCCGAAAGCGTCACGGGGCAGCGCCCGCGCATCCTCGGCGCGCCCGGCCTCGATACCCAGGCGGTCAGCGCCGAACTGGCCGTCGCCGCCGCCCGCCTGCGCGGCTTTGCCTATGTCGCGGCTATCGGCGACGATATTGCCGAGGCAGTGGTCTACCGCGATGAATTCGGCGCGCGCGACATGATGCTGTTCTGGCCAGATGTGAACGACTGGGAAGGCTGCGCCATCGCCGATGCGCTGGGCCTGCGCGCGAAGATCGATGAGGAACAGGGCTGGCACAAGACCATCAGCAACGTCCCGCTCGGCGGCGTCACCTCGATCACGAAGAGCGTGCATTTCGATCTGCTCGATCCGTCCACTGATGCCGGCGTGCTCAACGCCGCGCCGATCACCACGATGATCCGCCGTCAGGGCTATCGCTTCTGGGGTCAGCGCACCTGCGCCGGCAATGAACAGCCCGAATTCAGTTTCGAAAGCGCGGTACGCACGCGCCATGCGCTGGTCGATCTGCTCGAGGCGACGATGGCCCCCTTCCTCGATCAGCCGATGACCGTGGGCCTGATCAAGGACTGCCTGGAAAACGTCAACGCGCAGTGCCGCCAGCTCAAGGTGGAAGGCCGCATCGTCGGGGCGGAATTCTACTTCGACCGGACCAAGAACAGCGCCGAACAGCTCGCCGCCGGCCGCCCCACCTTCGGCCTGAAATACACGCCCTGCGCCCCGCTAGAAAACCCGATCGTCGAACTCATCAACACGGCCGAGTTCTACGACGGCTTCGCCGACCAGCTCGTCTAAGCAAAGGAACAAGCCATGGGCCTGCCCCGCACCCTCGTGAATATGAACGCCTTCGTGAACGGCAACAGCTACCAAGGCGTCATTTCCGAATTCGAACAGCCCAAGCTGGCGATCAGCACCGAGGATTACCGCGGTGGCGGCATGCTCGGCAGCGTCAAGCTGGACAAGGGCCTTGAACCGCTCGAAGCCACCCTCACTTTCGGCGGCCACGAAAAGCGCCTGCTCCGCACGTTTGGCACGACAGACGTCGAAGGCGTGCGCCTGCGCCTGGTAGGCGCTTATAGGGCAGACGATGGCAGCCCCGCGCAGGCCGTTGAAATCTATGCCGGCGGCCGGTTCACCGAGATCGATCCCGGCAAGGACAAGCCGGGCGATGCCACCGAACACAAGTACACCGCCCCCCTCAATTACTACCGCCGCGTCGTCGATGGCCGGGTCGAAATAGAGATCGATATGATCGGCGGCGTGTTCATGGTCGATGGCGTCGATCGCTACGCCGAAATCACCGCCATCCTGCAAGGCTGATCTCTCCCAACCCGGCGCGCGGTCCATTGCGGGGCACCGCGAACCGGCCGGGCCGGGAACGGCGGTCCCACCTGCCCTGCAGGTTCGCCCTTTCCCGGCCCACCCGCCCCGCATCAACAGGAGCCCCGCGCATGACCAGCCCCGCCGAAATCGCCGCCGTAACCAGCAATGGCCCCCGCACCGAGACGGTATCGCTGGTCGAACCCATCGTGCGCGGTGAAACCACCATCCCCTCGATCACGATCCGCAAGCCGCGCGGCGGCGAGCTGCGCGATCTCAACCTGCAGGACGTGGCGGCCAGCAACGTCGCCGCGCTTCTCAAGGTCATCCCGCGCATTTCCAACCCGCCGTTGACGGATGATGAGGCAGATATGCTCGATCCGGCGGACCTGATGGAAATCGGCGGGATCATTCGCGGTTTTTTTATGACGGCAGCCGAGCGGCAGGCCATCGCCATGCTGATCGCGGAACATCAGCCGAAGAGCTGATGGCCGACCTGGCGCTGATCTATCACTGGTCACCGGCCGTTCTTGAGGCGCTTCCGGTTGACGAACTCCTGGCGCACCATCGCCGCGCCATGGAGCGCTGGCAGGCGTCCAACCGTGCTGTCGCGGCGGAGCTGGCGCGGGTACTGGTCGGATGAACAACAAGCTCTCCCTGCTGGTCAACTTCATCGGCGTGGACAAGATGTCCACCGGCCTGCGCAACATCGTCGGCCTGAGCAGGAAGGGTTCGCAATCGATCCGCGCGCTCAACGGCGAGGCGAAGAAGCTGCAGAATGAGATCAAGCGCTATGATCGCCTGATCGAGCAGACCACCGGCAACACCACCCACTTGTGGAACAGCCAGAAGCAGAAGCTGCAGGAACTGGAAACCGTCCAGTCCCGTATCGCCCGCCAGCAGCGGATCATGGCGATCGACGCCGATCGCCAGGCCATGGCCAACCGCGCCGCCGCCTTGAAGGGCAAAGGGCAGGAAAACGTGCTGGGCGGGGCCGCGCTCGCCGCGCCGCTGATCCTTGCCACCACCAAGGCTGCCGAATTTTCCAGCGGCATGGTCGATATCCAGCAGAAGGCCGAACTGTCCGATCGCGCCACCGCGCAGATGGCCAACAACATCATCGCTGCAGCCGCCGCCGCGCGCCAGCTTCCGGAGGATATGCGCGCCGGCGTCGATGTCCTGTCCGGCTTCGGTCTGGATCCGCGCAAGGCCGCGTTGATGATCGCGCCGATCGGCCGGCTCGGCACCGCCTTCAAGGTGGACCTGTCGGACGGGGCGGCGGCAGCTTACGCCAACCTCAACAACCTCAAGGTGCCCATCACCCAGACGTCGGCCGCGCTCGATGTCATGGCGGCGGCGGGCAATGCCGGCGCGTTCGAGGTGAAGGATATGGCGCGCCATTTCCCCAGCCTCACCGCGCAGATGCAGGCGCTGGGGCAGAAGGGCGTGCCGGCCGTGGCCGATCTGTCCGCCGCCCTGCAGATCGCCCGGCGCGGTGCGGGCGATGCCGACGAAGCGGCCAACAACGTCCAGAACCTGCTGTCGAAGATCAATTCCCCGGGGACGATCGCCGCGTTCAAGAAGAACTTCGGCGTCGATCTGCCCAATGCTCTAAAGCGTGCCTATGCCGAGGGAAAAACGCCGATCGAAGCAATTGCCGAGATCACGAAGAAGGCCACCGGCGGCGACATGGCCAAGCTCGGCTTCGCGTTCGAGGATATGCAGGCGCAGTCCGCGCTGCGCACGCTGATCCAGAACATGGATGATTACCGGCAGATGCGCGCCCAGATCGCGCGGTCATCGGGCACGGTAGACAAAGCATTCGACCAGCGCGTCACCCGCGACGCCACCGTGCAGTGGCGCGCCTTCCTCGGCACCGCGTCCCGCCTCGCGATTGTCCTGGGCACCACGCTGCTGCCGGTCGCAACCGATGTTCTGGGCATGATGGGCTCGGCCGCAACCGCCGTCGCCAACTGGGCGCAGGCGCACCCCGCGCTCGCCGCCGGTCTGATGAAAGGTGCCGCCGCGCTCATCACCTTCAAGGTCGGGCTCGGCGCGGCCCAGTATGCGCTCGGCGCTATCCTGGGCCCGGTGGCCAACGTCATCGCTTTCGCCCGAAAGGCGGCACCCGTGCTGGGCCTGCTGCGCACGGCCGTCATTTTCCTCGGCCAGGGTTTCCTGCGCGCCGGGGCCATGATGCTCGCCAACCCGATCGTGCTGCTCATCACCGCGATCGTCGTCGCCGTCGGCGCGGCGGCTTACCTGATCTATACCCATTGGGACCGGATCAAGGCCGCGTTCTTGGGCGGCGTCGCCTGGGTGAAAAAGACCATCGGCGGCTTGCCGGGGTGGCTCAAGAACATCGGCGCGATGATGATGCAGGGCATGCTGCTGGCGATCAATCCCATGGCGCTGGCGTGGAAGCTGATCGAGGTGGCCCGGAACGGCGTCAGCGCGTTCCGCAAGTACCTCGGCATCAACAGCCCTTCACGCGTGTTCATGGCGCTGGGCGGCCACGTCGCCGGCGGACTTGAACGCGGGATAGACGGGAACCGCCACGGCCCCGCCCGCGCCGTCGGCCGCATGGCGGCGGGCGTCATGGCTGCCGGCGCGATCAGCCTTTCCCCCATGCAGGCCGCCGCCGGGCCAATCGGCTCCGGCCGGGGCGGCGGCGACACGTACATCTTCAAGATCTACCAGCAGCCCGGAGAGGATGGCGAAGCGCTCGCCCGTCGCACCGCCGATCTGATTGACCGCATGAAGGCGCGCAAGGCGCGCGGCAGTTACGAGGATCGCTGATGGCCACCGCCCCCGTCACCCTGCCGCCGCTGATGTCGCTGGGCATGTTCGTCTTCGGGATGAACACCTGGGCCTATTCCGAATTCCAGCAGCAGATGGACTGGCGGCACGAAAAGGCCGATCGCTTCGGCGCGCGCGCCGCCAGCCAGTTCGCCGGGCCGGGCGACGATCGGATCACCCTGTCCGGCCTGCTCGTCCCCGAAATCGCCGGCACCTATGGTGCCATTGCTACGCTGGAAGAAATGGCGGGCACCGGCGATCACTGGGACCTGATCGACGGGCAAGGCATCATCTATGGGGCCTATCGCATCGTGTCGCTGAACAAGGCGTTCCGGGGCATTCTGGCCGGCAATCTCCCGCGCGGCGTCGATTTCACCCTCGAACTCGAACGGCACGATTGATGCCGGCGAACATCGCCGCAGTGCGCCTCACCCTCGATGGCAAGGATCTGGCTGACAAGATCGACCCGCGCCTGCTCGCCCTCACCCTCACCGAAAAGCGCGGCGGCGAGGCGGACGAGCTGTCGATCACGCTGCACAACACCGATGGCCTGCTCGCCCTGCCAGCGCCCGGCAAGGTGCTGTCACTGGCGCTGGGCTGGGCGCAGGGGGACGATGTGACACCCGGCCTGATCGACAAGGGCCGCTTCACCGTGGATGAGGTGGAGGCAGGCGGCTATCCCGATCAGGTCACGATCACCGCCCGCTCTGCCGATCTGTCCGGCAAGTATCGCCAGCGCCGCACGAAAGTCTGGAAGGATACCACCCTGGGCGCGGTGCTGGCTGATATCGCCGCGCGCCACGGCATCACCGCCCGCGTCCACCCCGATCTGGCCGGCAAGCCCATCGCAGCGATCGATCAGCACGGCAAGAGCGACATGGCCTTCGTCCGCGATCTCGGCAGCCGCTATGACGCCGTCGCCACGTGGAAGGATCGCAAGCTGATCTTCATTCCGGTCGGCAGCGCCACCACCGCCGGCGGCAAGGCGATTCCTGCCCTTTCCCTCACCCGCCGCGATGGCTGGGCTTGGCGCTTCACCCGCGCCGATCGGGACGAGAATGATGGGGCCGAAGCCCAGTGGCACGATCAGGCCGCCGGCCGCCGCAAAAAGGTCAGCACCGGCGGCAAGAACCCGAAAAAGCTGAAGCGCGTCTACGCCAGCGAGGCGGACGCAAAGCAGGCCGCCCACGCCGAAGCCGGCAAGCGCAAACGCGGCGGCTTCAAGTTCGAATACGATCTCGCCGTGGCGGATTGCACCATCCAGCCCAATCGGCCCGCCACCCTGTCAGGCTGGGGCAAGACGGTGGACGGCATCACATGGCTGGTCGAAAGCCTTGAAACCACGATGGGCGGCGGCGGGATCAGGCAGAAACTGGCGCTGGAAAGCACTCAAATTTAGGCGCAAACCGCCAATTCTCGCTCTTCAAACCGCTTCGCAGGATGGTACTCGGACACTCGCTCCACAATAGTCTGTGTTGCGTGAGCGTTAACATCCGGCTTAACTTCCTGAATCGCAGCTTTTAACCAAGGTATGGCACTGCGCACAACGCGCCCGAACAACGCACAACGATAAGTGTCGCTCAATAAAAAAGCAAAAATCGCTGTCACATACCGCGCCCGATACTGCACCGGAATGCGATGAACAGATAAATCCTTGGCCCCAGGATTGTGCTTATCACCCCACACCATCGCCTTAATCGTGCTAAAGACCATGTACCGGGTCAACCATCCTTCGGGGAGGGCAGACATCGCTACCAGCTGTCGCGCAAACTCGGGGGGCAATTCGGGCGCACTCACCAAGTCATCCGCGATTGATATGTACAGGTCGCGAAAATGGCGGGCAGTGGGTCGCTGTCGTAAGTTTCGCCGGACCAGCATAATCAACCCAAAGCTCGCGATAGCGACGCTGAAAACGACGACCGCATAACTAGTCATGTGATTCGCCTCCTATCTCTCCTTGCGCTTTGCGGCCAACCTTCGGACTTTGACGCCGAATTTCCGGACGATTCCGGTACTTGGCCGATAAACGCTCTGAATCCACTCTTCGTTTCCGGGCATCCGCACGATCCTCCTTCCAGAGGGTCGCGAGATACGCGAACAATCCATACCTGGGTAATAATAGCAAAATTACTACCAGGGTGGATAGTGCCCACCCTGGGCCAGTGATTTCCGCTAATGTCCCGGTCGCGTTCAGAACGCTGCTGACGCTTTCGCCGCTAGTGGGCGCACTTCCCCCAAGCTCCAAATTTACCCCTCCTGATCCCTTCCTCTTCGCCCCTTAATGCTGACCAACGTCGTCGGCACCCTTAAACTTTCCCCGCGAGGGCGACCATTCGGCCCACCCCGTTCATCTCGCCGACACTGCAATTCACTCGCAAGCCACCCCGTCATTATCCCGGTCCAGATGCGGCGCATAGCCGGGCGATCCGCGATAGACCGGGGCCGCGCCGGCCGCCCGCGCCTCGCGGCAGCTTCGATAGCTGGCATGGGAGGAAGATCTGCTGCTTGCCTTGCGCTTCGCCGGCGCGGCCTTGGCCTTCGTCCGCCCAGCGCTCGCGCGCCTGGGCACCGGAACCGCAATCGCCGCAACCGGCGTCGGCGCAGCCCATCCGCCGTCCGCCGGTTCGTCCAGTGCGGCGGCCTGCGCCCTTTGCGCCGCCGCCTGCGCTTCGCGTGACCGCGCGGCGGCGTTCTCCTGCTCAATCAGCCGCGCCTGCTCTTCTTCCCGCTGGCGCTGTTCCTCCGGGTGCAGCGCCGCGCGCATCCGCTGCACCTGTTGCCCCAATGTCAGCCCGGAACACAGCGGCAGGTCGGGCAGCGTGGAACGATCGATAAACGGCACGTCGGCTCTGATCTGCTCGCCCAGCGCCGCATCGATCTTGGCCTCTGTCAGGCAGCGGGCGGAGGCAGTGGCCGGCACCATCAGTAGCACCATTGCGGCGGCAGGCCAAAACCACCTGGAAAGATCAGCATGCCCCAGCATGCTGCGCCCCGAACTCGGCCTGGCTTTTCGTGTACTGGTCGCCCGAGCTGGAAGACAATTGCTCGATCAGGCCATCGCAGGAGAACCCCGAAATGTCGAGGTACTGCCTCGCAGACCGCGCAGCCTGTTCGTTCCAATCAACATCCAGGCTATCCACTGCCGCTGTCGCATCAGCCACGTCATAGCCATCGCCCGCGTCGGACGAGAGCTGTTCGATCAACCCGCGCCGCGAAAATCCACCGATGCCAAGGTACTGTACCGCAGACCGCGCAGCATTGTTCTGCGGTCCGGTGAGGTTGTTGGCGAGCGGTTCCGCGTCCGCGTCCGCCGTCTCGGTGGCGCGCGGTGTGGGGCTCGCCGTCGCGCTGGCCACCGGAACGTCGCTTGGATCATCCGTTAGCGGCGGCGGTTTTTCCACATCGCTGCACATGGCGATCAGCAGCACGCCCATAATCACCGCCCCGCAGCCGAATGCTTTGGCTTGGGCGTGGCCCTTCTTCCGGCTCGCTACTTCGTCGGCAGTGAACACGGATTTGCAGTGCGGGCAAATCTCGGCATCGACCGCAATCGGCTCCTTGCACTTCGGACATGCTACTTCATTCAGCTTCGGTTTCTTCGGCATTGCCCCCCTGCCTGCTGATCAAACCTTCCGCACGATGGCAACCACCCGGCCCACCACGTTCATTTCGCCGTCGTAGGCGACCTCATCCTTGAAATCGCTGTTGATCGACGTGATCCGCATCGCGCCGTCCTTTCCAGGCCGCAGGGCCTTGATCATGCCCATGCCGTGCATGTCGAGCGCCCAGAACTGGTCCCACATGCGCGGCGTGCGCTGTTGGGTATCGATCAGCAGGATGTCGTTTTCCAGGATCGCCGGCATCATCGAGGTGCCGTTGCCGGTGGCCCAGAACAGGTCAGAGAAGGGCGAATCGGTAAACTGCCGGATCCATGCCCGCGAGAACACCCGCTTGCGCCCCGTTACGGCCGTGTCGTGGATATAGCTCGCGCCTAGGCCATACGACACGTCGAACTCTTGCAGTTCCACCGTTTCGGGCGGCCCAGCCCGATACGGTAATTGCAGATCAGAGACAGCAACTGGCGAAACGCTGTCCGTCTCTCCGGTGAGATACTCGGGCGTCGTGCCAAGCACGCGGGCGATCTCGATGATTTCCCGAGGATTTCGCGTCCCACCTTTTTCCAGGCGGTTCGCAGACGACTGCCCGATTCCCACGCGCCGGGCCAGCTCCGCTTGGCTGAAGCCCGCCGCTTTGCGCAGTTCCGCTAGTCTTTCGGGAATCAGTTCGGCCACGTCTTGAGCCTACCCAAATACGAATAGCGCTGCCCCATGCATTTTCGGTTTGACTGCCTATCCATTACTGGATAGCTACCCATTTATGGATATTCGCCCGACCAGATATGAAGCGCTGCTTGCATGCCGCGATGCAGCCGGATCGATAAGCCAGCTCGGCCGTGATCTTGGAATACCGCAATCCACGATGTCGCGGATCGTCCATCAATCCAAGCAGTTGCCTGCGGAGCACGTCATCCGTGCGGAATCGCTTTACGGCGTATCTCGTCATCATCTTCGCCCCGATATCTACCCTGTCGAACTGCCGGGGCACCCTCGCTTCGTGGGCGTCGATCACTGCGCCGCATTGCGGTTTCAGGGCGTAGACACCGCCGCCCGCCGCGTCCCTTTCAAACATTTAACCGAAACGAAGGGAGCCGCCGCGTGAGCAACTACTCCACGCTGCAGCGCAACACCCTCGCAGGCTTGTCCGAAACTGCGGGTGCGCTGTACCTGACCCTGCTTGACGTCTTCCAAGGCCACACCCGCGACGGAGAGCGGAAGGCGTTTCTCGCAGCATGTGACTACGACAAGCAGGTAGGAAGCACCCTTGATCGTATTTTGCGGCACATGCCCGGCGCACCGGGTCCGATGGTGCATGCGCAACTCAGTGCGTTTTTCGCAGACCGCTGGCGCTACAATTTCATGCCGCTGGTCAAAGCCCAATGACCAAGCGCCGCGAACCCCTCACTTACCAGCACACGCTGACCGAGGTCGCCGCCCGGATCGGGTGGGATCGCGCCGCGGCGATCTGCGGCGTGGGAGAGCGCGCTGCGCGCTATTGGTCCGATCCGGATTGCGAGGTTGAAATCCGCCTGATCGATGCCGAGCGGTTGGACCGGGCGTTCATGGAGCATGGCGGCGATCACGCCCCGTTCCACCGCCTCCACGCCCTGCGCCTCGATATCGCCGCCCGCGAACCGGCCGACCGCGATCTGACGCTGGTGGCAGGCAAGGTGGCCAAGGAAAACGGCGAAGCGGTGGCCGCCCTCATTGATGCCGCCGGACGGCCGGATCGCACCACCGTGCGCCGCGCGCGCAAGGAAGTTCACGAAGCGATCGACAGCCTGACCGACGGTCTGGCCATGCTCGATCGCGCAGAACAGACGGGGGACCGGAAATGAGCGGCGAAGGGCATCTGGCGGCGCGCCCGCTGATCGAGGCACCACTGGAATTCCGCCTCCGCAGCGGCGGCATGCAAACCGGCGATAGCGCCTTCGTCCTCTGCCCGATCTGCGATGCCCCGGCCTATATCCGCAAGTCCACCCGCGTGACGCCTACGGTCAAGGAACTGATCGCGCACTGCACCAACAGCGGCTGCGGCCACACCTTCATGTCCCAGGTGGTCTATATCCACACCTACAACCCGGGGATCCTGCAGCGTCCCGGTTTCGATCTGGTGCTGTGCCCGCGCGATCGCGTGCCGCATGTGCTGCCGCCCCGCGCCGCGCCCGATGACGATCCCGATCAGATGAGCATGTTCGCCGCCTCCGGCTGATCCGCGCGCGGAGCCCACCACAAAGCCTGAATTCGAATGACGGCCGCTTCGGCCGAGGGGGAAACTGTGCCTGTTCACGTCATGAAGTCGCGCAACTGCGGCAAGACCTTCGCCATCTACCCGGCCTGCGATTGCTGCGGGCGGCGGTGGAACCGCCTGTTCGATGCCTTCACGAACGGCCGGGGCTGGCAGCGTCTCTGCGCCGGCTGCATCGATCCCGAACGCGGCCCGCCCACCGCCTACACCGGCCCCTACCCCGTCACCACACGGCGCGCCAACCGCGCCCCGCACCTCTCGATCGTTGGCGGAGCCGCGCGCCCGTGAATCTCGAAGCCGACATTCTCAAAGGGCTGCAGGACAAGTTCCAGTTCCGCAAGACCGGCGGCGCATGGCTGCAGGAAGGGCGCTGCCCCGATTGCAACCAGCGCGAGGTCTACTGCGCGGCTAAAGACCCCAAGGTGGTCAAATGCGGCCGCTCCGAAAACTGCGGCTCCGAATGGTCCGTCCGCTCGCTGCTGCCCGATCTGTTCGAGGAATGGTCCAAGCGCTTCGTCGCCACGGAGGAAAACCCCACCGCCACCGCCGATGCCTATCTGCTGCACGAACGCGGGCTCGATCTGCAATACCTGCGCGGCTCCTACACGCAGGAACTCTACCGCGAAGGCAACCAGACGTCGGCCACGGTGCGCTTCCCGGTCGGCGATACCTTCTGGGAACGCCTGATCGACAAGCCCGCGCGCTTCGAAAAGAAGGCGCATTTCCAGAAGGGCGGCAAGCCGGGCGGCCACTGCTGGATCCCGCCCCGGATCGATTGGGAAACGCTCGCCCGCGCCGATGATATCTGGATCACCGAAGGCATCTTCAATGCCGCCGCGCTGGCCCAGGGCGCGGGGCTGGCCGTCGTTTCGGCCATGTCGTCGAACTACTGGCCCGAACACTTCCTGGATCGCCTGCGCGAAGAGCTCCAGCGCATCAAGCGCCCCACCCGCCCGCGCCTGGTCTTCGCCTTCGATCCCGGCGGTGCCGGCGTCAAATACGCCCGTCGCTTCGTGCTGCAAGCCAGGGATCAGGGCTGGGCTGCCACCGCCGCCCAGGTCACCCCCGATGGCGAAGGCACCGATCTCGATTGGAACGATTTGCTGCTGCGCCACCAGCAGTGGAAGGGCGATGCCGAAAAGGCCCCCCTAAGCCCGAAGGCTATCGCGGAATACCTGCACAACGGCGCGGTCACCGTCGCCGAAACGCCCCGCGTCAAGGCGAAGCTGATCTATGAAAAGACCAAGTTCGCCACCTTCGATTTCCGCCACGGCAACCGCCTCTGGTGGTGCAAGGTCAACTACGATCAGGAAAACGAACAGCGCGATTTCCTGATCGACGAGATTTGCACCTGCGCCTTCCGCGTCCTCTACATGGAGCGGGACGAGATCGACGATGAGACGAACTTCTTCATCCAGCTCGATTTCCCCGATCGGCCCACCGTAAAGGCGCGCTTTTCCAACAATGCGCTGGCGAAGAACGGCGAATTCGAAACCCGCATGCTGGCCTTTGCCGGCCTCTGGCTGGGCGGGCAGGAACAGCTCAACCGCATCAAGAAGCGCCAGCTCCGCAAGCTCAAGCAGATCACCCCGGTGCGCGCCACCGGCTATTCGGAACCGCACAAGGCCTGGCTGTTCGGCGATATCGCCGTGCGCGAAGGCAAGGTCGAAAAGCTGAATTCGAACAAGTATTTCGATTTCGGCAAGGATGCGGTCAAGCTCTACTCTGAAGAGCGGATGCTGGCGATCGATTACGATCCCGATCGCCTCGATTTCGAATGGCTGCCGGATCTGTGGACCGCCTATGGTGCCAAGGGGCTGGTCATCCTGGCCTTCTTCACCATGTCGCTCTTCGCCGTGCAGATCCGGCGGCGCGATGGCTCGCTGGGCTTTCTGGAAGTCACCGGCGTCCCCGGCTCCGGCAAGACCACCGCGATTGTCTTCTTCTGGAAGATGCTCGGCCGCGCCAATTACGAAGGCCACAACCCCAACGCCGCCAGCATCGCCGCGCTGACCCGCATCATGATGAAGGTGTCGAACCTTCCGGTCGGCATTATCGAAGGCAAGCGGGACGATGACCGGCGCGGGGCCCGGTCCTACGATTACAACGATCTGCTCACCCTCTACAACGGCCGCAACCCCCGCGCCACCGCCCGCAAGACCGGCGGCTTCGAAACCAGCGAACCGCCGTTCCTTGGCTCGATCTACCTCATGCAGAATGAGCGGATCGATGCCATTCCCGCCGTCCTCGAACGCCTCATGTCGCTCGATATCGACAAGTCGCGCTTTTCCGATGCCGCCCGCGAAGCCGCCACCCGCCTGAAGCGCTGGCCGGCCGAACGCCTGTCCGGCACCATCGTCCACGTCGTTCGCAACGAAGCCAAATACCTGCCCTTCTTCTTCGATCGGCAGGACGTTCACTTGCGCGAAATGGGCCGCCGCGTCGAAGGCCTGGTCAACGATCGCTGCATCCTCAACCACAGCCAACTCGCCGCCGCCGTCGAAAGCCTGCCGCACCTGTTCGGTCGCGAAATGCGCCCCGAATGGATCGCCGAAACGCTCACGCTGGTCGATGCCATGGCGCTCGATCGCCAGATGTCCAGCGGCGGCGATCACCCGATGGTCGCCAAGTTCTGGGATCAGGTCGATCACCTGATCGATGCCGAAAAGGCGACCGATCATGGCGAGGGCAAATCGCTCAACCAGCACCGCAAGCCGAATGAAAAGATCGCCATCCGCCTGACCGAATTCGAAGCCCGCGCCCGCCACGCCGGCCTCACCCCGCCCGATGGCGATGCCCTGCGCAAGCTCCTGCGCAACAGCCATTCGCGCAAGTTCCTGCGCTACGACAACGTCAACAACCCGGCGGGCAAGAGCGTGAAATGCTGGGTCTTCGCCCAGCCCCAGAATGCGGAACGGATCATATGAGCCGCCCGCCCCTCCCCATCCGCCAGCGGCCCTATGTCGGCCCGGTGCGCATCTGGTCCGGCATCGAAACCGAAGAGCCGCCGGTGCGCCGCGATGACTGGCCCGATCTCGCCGCCATGGCCGAAGCCATGCTGGAAACCCGCCGCCGCCGCTTCCCCGATATGGTCAGGTCAGGCCGAATGGCCGCCGATGCCGCCGCCGCCGAAATCGCCACCTTCGAAGCCATCGCCCGGGACTGGCTCTGGATCCTGCGGGGCCAAGGCGAACCGGCCGGCATCGAAACCCTGCCCGCCCGCGCCGCCGCGCTCGATCGCAGCTTGCACACCCTGCTCGATCTCGCCCGCGAAGCCGGCGGCTTCACTGCCGATCTGGCGGACAAGGCGCACCTCGTCATCGCCCTGCGCTGGCACTGCGAACCCGCGAACCGCCCCCACGCCCTGCTGCAGACCGGCCGCGAAATGCGCGCCGCGCTACCCCCTCCCGAACCGAGAAAGGCCGCATGATGCCGATCCATCCCGTCAACTGCCGTTGCCAGCGCTGCACGCCGGACGTGCGCCCAGCGCCCTCGCTCGCCGCCTCGATCCTCGCCGTCGCGGGCTTCGTCGCCATCGTCCTTGTCGCCGTCGGGGTCGAAGCCCTGCGCGGCCGGCTGTTCTGAAAGGAAGGCACCATGCCCAGCCCCTCCCGATCGCCGCGCCCGGCGGACCAGCCCCGCCCCGTCCCGCCGCCCTGCACCTTCATCTGCACCGGTTGCGAATGCGTCGAACACCGCCGCACGCCGGTCCTGCCCGAAGGTTGGACCACCATCGAAGCGCGCGGCGATATCCTGGCCTACTGCCCCGATTGCGCCCCGGCCGGAGCAGTGCAGTGAACGCCCGCCGCCACTTCACATGGCAGCGCCGCATCACCCGCCGCTACGAAGCCGCGCTTCTCCGCTTTTACGGCACCGCTGCGGCAACGCTCGCCGCTGTCGTCGCCATCGCCCAACTGGTGAAGTGGATCGGCCGATGCTGACCCGCTGGCAAAAGGTCGAACTGGCGGCGCGCGACCAGGTCATCGCCCATCGCTTCGGCGGCGCGCCGGCCCCGGTCAATCCATGGCGTCGCGAGACTGTCTCCCACATCCGCTGGAACATGGCCCGCCGCAAGGCCGAGGCGACGATCGACGCCGCCCAGGCCGCGCTCGATGATCTGGGCGCGATGGTCGGCGTGCCGCTTCCCCTCGTCCTGCCGGAGGCAAGGCCATGATGCTGCCGCTCATCGTCTCCGCCAACGCGGTCGATCGCTATGTCGAGCGGATCGGCGGCAACGCCGGCGAAGCCTTCGCCGTGCTGTCGGGCGAGGCGGTACGGCGTGGCATCGATTTCGGCGCGCGCTGCATCCGCCTGCCGGCCAGCCGAAACCGCGCGCCCGGCCGCGTGCTGATCAACTTCGATCGCGATGCCGCTGGGCGGCCCGTCGCTGTGGTCACCACCGTGGTGCCGCTCACACGCCTGCCCGCCCAGCTTCACCCCTACCATTTCGGCGGACCCGCACCCGTCGCCGCCGTTCTGGCCCACCTGCAAAGAAAGGACCGCTGATGCCCCGCGCTCACCTATGCGATGTCCCCGGCTGCGGCCGCTCCCGCAAGCGCTGGCAGCGCCTGTGCGACCCATGCTTCAAGGCCCTCCCCGGCGACATCCGCACCGCCTTGGCAGATGCCTTCAAGGCCGGTCGCGGCCCCGAATGGCGACGCCAGCGCAGGCGTGCCCGGCAACACCTGGACGATCTCCACGCCGGCTCCGCCACGCACCGCGCCACCTCACCCGAAGCCGCCTACGCCGCCCAGGCCCGCTTGCTGGGCGAACACGATTGACCTTCAAACAGAAGTGCCCCGCAAATGACTGACAAGACCTGCAACTGCCTGGCGGACTTCAATGAGAAGCTGCGCGAGCACAATACCGAAATCGAAGTGACCATCGGCTTTCCGCGCGACGGCAGCCCTTCCTTCGTCCGCCCGAGGATCGCAACGAGCAAGATCGAGAGCCGCAAGCGGGGTAGACCCGTCATTGCTGTTCCAACCTACTGCCCGTTCTGCGGCATCCAGTATGAAGGCTACGGCCAGCAAGGCGGTGTATCGTGAGCGCGGCGATCGGGGCACCGTGCCCGATCAAGGACTGCGCAAAGCACGCCAAGCCGGGTCATCTGATGTGCTGGCCACATTGGCGGCGCGTGCCGAAGGCCCTCAATCACGCCGTCTTCGACACATTTGCCAACCTGCGCAACGATCCCACCGCCTATATACAGGCGAAAGATGCGGCCATCGCAGCAGTAGAAGCCAAGGAAGCGGCGGAAGGCGGTGCCGCATGAAAGCCCTCACCCTCTGGCAGCCATGGGCCTCGCTGGTGATCGCCGGTGCCAAGCCCTACGAATTCCGCTCCTGGCGTCCGCCCGCCAGCCTGATCGGCCAGCGCATCGTCATCCACGCCGCCGCCCGCAAGGTCGATCGCGAAGAGGCATGCTGGCTCTGGACGCTGCTGATGGACCGCCACCACAGCGAACAGGAACGCATCGCCGCCGCTGAAACCTGCCTGCATGCCGATATTGCGATCCCCATCCTTGAACGCGGTTTCATGGATGGCCTCGAACCGCTCCCCCTCGCCGCCGCCCTCGGCACCGCGATCGTCGGCGAACCGCGCCTCGGCACCCGCATCGCCGAAGAATTCGGCGTCCCCCGCGCCAACGACAGCGACCGCGACAGCCACGCCAACTTGGGCTGGCCCATGCTCGATATCGAACCGTGGCCCGAACCCATCCCCATGCGCGGCAAACAGGGCCTCTGGAACTGGCCCGACCCCGCCGACTTCATCGGAGACCTTTCATGACAACCGTGACCTATCTGGACGCCTCGGCCTTGCCCGAAGGCGAATATGCCATCGTCGAAGCCCTCGGCCACCGCACGCTCGTCGGCCGGGTGGCCGAGGTTGAACGCTTCGGCACGAAGATGCTGCAGGTCGAGCCGCTCTTCGATTCGGTCATGCTCGGCCCCGTCCTGCTGGGCGGCGGTTCGATCTACCAGTTCACCCCGTGCGATCCGGCAACCGCATGGGCACGGCGGCCGAAGCAAACCTACCAGCTGCCCGCCAGCGTCGCCGCCACCGTTCCCGTGATCGCCCTGCCGGACAACAGCGAACTGCCATCCTTCCTGGCTGAGGTGATCGAGGTCGAGCCAGAGCATGCGACCGGCTGCGATTGCGACGATTGCGGATACCGCTGGCCATGACCGCCCCCGCCAACGCCCTGATCGCCGCCGCCCAGGCCAGCGAAGCCGTCGCCGAGCTCCTGCGTTTCCACCGCGAAGGCCCCAACTGGCCCGCCCCGTTCGGCGATATCGAGGTAACCTGCAAACTCGCCGAAGCGCTCAAGCTCGCGGCCGAGATCGAGCGTGACAGCCTGCACGATGGCGCCGCGTTCGATGAAGAGCGCGAAGCCCTCGGCCAGCTCATCCACGCCTGCGGCAACTTCATCGAAGGCTGGGCAGGCTGATGACCGTCCAGCTCACCGAACTCGCCACCGATTGGACCGGCCAGACTTACGAGGAACGCCTGCACCTCTGCGCCGAAACGCTGTTCTTCCACGGCCTGCTCAAAGACCGGACCTACCACCACGCCACCGCCCAGATCCGCGCCCGCGCCGATATCCAGCGCAACCACCGCGCGCGCCTGCTCCGCATGGAGACCCGAAATGGCTGATCCCGCAGACCTCGAACGCGCCCGCGCGATCGTCGATAGCAACCCCGTAATTTCCACCTTCGCCGCCTGCGAATGGGATGAGCTAAGCGACGACGGGAAGGTGTGGGTGGCCGAAATCGTCAAGCAGGCCATTGCTTCAACGGACACCCGCAAATGGTCTTGGTGGGCGGTCGATATCGCAGGTCCGGACGAAAAGCCCGAAGTCTACGCGCTCAACGAACCGACGCGCGAAGCCGTGATCGCCACGGCCGGGCGGGAATATCCGGCCGGAACGTGGATCGCCATAGTCGAAGCCACCACCGAAGGCCCCTTCCATACGCGCCCGTTTCGGGAGGATGGCGACTGCGCTCTGCTCGAACGGGTGATTGATCGCTTCTGCGATGACAACAGCGCGCGATGGGGAGAGGACGGCCCGGAAATATGGCTGCCCAACGAAGAGATCGCCAAGGCCCTCAACGACACGTTCGAACGGCTGATCGCCGCGAATACCGGCCTGATCGAAGCCGCCGTCTGGTCGTTCACCGCAACCAGAAATGCGGACGTGCTCTGCATCCCGGCAACGCAGGCCCGCCCATGATGGCCTTCATCCCGATCGACGCCACCGCCCGCGACGGCTCCGGCCACACCTTCCGCGCCGCAGACCAGACCACCCACGCCGCAAGCTGGTGCGCCCTCCGCCAGGCCTACGTCTATTCCGACGGCACCCGCGTCGCCCCCACCCTGACCCACTACCTCTCCCGCCACCCGGCGAGGGCGACCTGAAATGTGGGCCTATTACAACGAACCCGACCCCGAAAAGGCGCACGCGCTGCGCGCCCTGATGGCCGATGGCTGGATCGCCCCCGGCGAGGTTGACGAAAGGGACATTCGCGATGTCGTTCCAGCAGAACTTTCTGGATTTGCTCAGTGCCACTTCTTCGCCGGGATCGGCCTCTGGTCCGTCGCCGCCCGCGCAGCCGGCATCCCTGACGATTTCCCCTTCTGGTCTGGCTCCTGCCCATGCCAGCCTTTCAGCACGGCAGGCGCAGGAGAAGGGTTTGCTGATCCTCGCCACCTCTGGCCGCACTGGTATTGGCTCATCGCGGTCTGCGGCCCTCACGCAGTCGTGGGCGAACAGGTTGCGGATAACGACGGCCTCGCTTGGCTCGACCTTGTATCGGCTGACATGGAAGGATCGCTTTACGCCGGCGGGGCGCTCGATCTTTGCTCTGCGGGCCTGGGGGCGCCCAACATACGCCAGCGGCTATATATGCTCTGGCTGGTCCACAGCGAGCGCGCGGGATTGGAAAGACACGCCGGGAATGGCGACGATCGCCACCAACCCGGATGGTTCGGAGCGCGACAGAACAGACCTGTTGCCCCGGCAGGCCCTACTGGCCGGGTGGCACGCTCCGACCGCGATGGACGCCAACCGGGGCGAATACCAGTACGACAACGGCGACCCCACCCGCCCGCGCCTGTCGAATGCGGGTATGGCGAAGGCGGCGATGCAGGAACTTCCGCAGGGGCCGTTCGCCATCCGCTGCGCGGTCCGACAAACGGCTTCTGGGCTGGAGCTGACTGGCTGCTCTGCAGAGACCCTGACGGACCAAAGCTGCGGCCCGTTGAACCCGGCGCATTCTGCCTGGCTGCAGGGTATCCCGGCCGAACTGGCGCACTGCGTGGATATGGCGATGCGATCAATCTCCAGGTCGCGACCGCGTTCCTCCAAGCCGTCTGGCCGGAAATGAGGGCAGCATCATGACACCGAAACTCACCCCTTATCAGGCCACCATGCTGCGCCTCTCCGGCTTCGACCCGATCGACGGCAACGGCTACGGCATCGAGCTGCGCGGCTCCCCCGATTGGGCTGCCGCGCGCAAGCTGGTCAAGCTCGGCCTCGGTTGGATCGAGGGCGGCCGGCCCAACGGCTCCGAACTGCCGGGCCTGTTCTTTGCGAACCACGAAGGCACCGCGGTCAATTTTGCGGATGAACTGGCCGCATGGGAAACACGGAAAGGGCGCTGGTGATGGATACCGCCCCCGCTCCAACCCGCCCAATCCTGCGCTGGCACGGCGGCAAGTGGTTGCTCGCACCATGGATAATCGCACAGTTTCCGCCGCACCGGGTCTACGTCGAGCCGTTCGGCGGCGCATGGTCGGTTGGCTTCCGCAAGCCGCGCGCAGCCGCAGAGGTTTGGAACGATCTCGATGCCGAACTGGTCAACTTGTTCGGCGTGCTGCGCGATACGGATGGCAGCTCGCGGTTGACTGCCGCCCTTCGTCTTACGCCCTTCGCCAGGGATGAATTCTACCGCGCCTATGAATTGGCGGGCTGCGCGGTCGAAAGGGCGCGCCGGCTGATTGTCCGTTCGTTCATGGGCCATGGGTCCGATGGCGCGTCTGGCCAATATCGCACCGGCTTCCGGGCCAACTCGAACCGCTCCGGATCACCCCCTGCGGTGGATTGGACCAACCTTCCTGATAGCCTCGACCTGGCGGTGGCGCGCCTGCGTGGCGTGGTGATTGAAAGCCGCCCGGCGATGC
This sequence comes from Novosphingobium colocasiae, assembly GCF_014652555.1. GTDB lineage: Bacteria > Pseudomonadota > Alphaproteobacteria > Sphingomonadales > Sphingomonadaceae > Novosphingobium > Novosphingobium colocasiae. Next base: position 192,398 of record NZ_BMZA01000004.1, on the reverse strand, counting down.
AGGTTATGGCTGCGCACGACGGCCCCGACACTCTGCATTATGTCGATCCGCCCTACTTGGCCGAGACGCGCGCCCGTGCGCATCGCCGGGCCGATAATGGCGGCGTGTACCGGCACGAATTGAGCGATGACGATCATGCCGAGCTGCTTGCCTTCTTGGACAAGTTGCGCGGCATGGTGGTCCTCTCGGGTTATCCAAGTCCGATCTATGATCGCGCGCTCCAAGGGTGGCTCCGAATTGATCGCGCCGCTCGGGCCGATGGCGCACTTCCCCGCACCGAATGCATCTGGCTTAACCCGTCCTGCGCGTCGCGACGGCCGTCGCCCGACCTCCTGGCGACCGCATGACCCAGCCCCTCTTCATCGGCCTCGATACCGGCGCGCCCGGTGGCGACATCGGCGTTGCCCGGATCGGCCCGCACACCCTCTACCAGGCGGACGCCTACACCCTGCGTCCCAAGCTCGGCTTCTTCGACGCCGAAGTGATGGACCCGCCCTACGCCTTCAACAACAGCGGTGGGGGCGGTTTTCGTAAGGCACGCGGCGCAAGCGACCAGATAGTCAACGAAGCACTCGATCAAGGCTTCGACATGACGATCATCAACCCGCTGCGCGCCGGGAGCCTGGTGGTGTTCTGCCACAACGATCAGCTTCCCGATCTGCTGGCCTACCTCAAGCCGCGCTACCACCGCTTCTGCCTGCTGCACTGGATCAAGCCCAACCCCTCGCCCATGCGCAACAAGCACTATCTCGCCGATACCGAACCGTTCGTGCACGCATGGAACCCCGGCCACCATCCCGTGGGCGATCATCACGACATGCACCGCTGGATTACTGCCGGCACCATGGCCGCTAAGGTCCACGGGCACCCCACCGTCAAGCCGCTCGCCGTGATGGACAAGATCCTGCGCAACGTCGCCGGCCGCACGGTCATTGATCCCTTCATGGGCACCGGCTCAACCGGCGTCGCCGCGATCCGCCAGGGCAAGGTGTTCACCGGCATCGAACACAACCCCACCCACTTCGCCACCGCCTGCGCCCGCATCGCCGATGCCTGGGAACAGCAGCAGGCCTGACATGACCGAGCGCGCCGCCTTCCTTCAGAGCGATGTCGAGCGCGCGATTCGCGCCGCGCGAAAGACCGGCGCTGTCCTGATCCTTGAGCCCCGGTCCGGCAGGATGATATTCGATACCTCCACCTCGCCGCGAATCGAACCGCAATTGCCCGCGCCCGATCCGGAAGAAGAGCCCAACCCGTGGGAGGAAGGCCTCAAGGATGCCGCGCCGTAAGTCCCACCGCTGGCTGCCCGATAATGTCACCGCCTATAAGGATCGCCACGGCCGAACCCGCTATCGCTATCGCAAGACGGGCGAGAAGCCGTACCACTTCAAGGCCGAGCCCGGCACGCCGGAATTCATGATCGAACTGGCCGAGGCACGCGCCGGCGGCCCGATCGCGATCGGAGGCAGCAGGCCGGTAGCCGATGGCTCGATGGATGATCTTGCCCGCAAGCTATTCGCCGCGCCGCGCTGGCTGCGCATGCAGCCATCCAGCCAATACACGTACCGCCGGATCATCGAACGGTATCTCGATCGGGTGGACAAGCGCGGCCTGCGCTATGGCACCTATCCCGCCAGGCGCGCCACCGTCGGGGTGCTCGATTCGCACATCGCCGAGCTGGCCGATACGCCGGCGAGCGCCAACAACCTGCGCAAGGCGCTCAAGAAGCTCTTCGATTACGCGATCAAGCTGGGCTGGATGGCGACGAACCCGGCCTCCCTAACCGATTCGTTCCGCTCCGGCCCCGGCTTCCACACCTGGACCGATGATGAGATCGCACGGTATCGCACCCATCACGATCTCGGCACCACCGCCCGCCTGGTGCTGGAACTCGCCCTCAACACCGCCGCCCGTCGCTGCAACCTCGCCGGGCTGGAGCGCGACGATCTGCGTGACGGCCGCTGGCACGTGGCGCACGCGAAGGGCAACGATGAAACCAGCGTGCCCCTGACGGCCGAAGCGCGCGCCGCCATCAACGCCCTGCCGGCAACGCCCTTCAAGTTCCTGATCGTAAGTGAACGCGGCACGCCGTACACCGTCGAAAGCCTCGGCAACCGCTTCCGAAAGTGGGCGCGCGAAGCCGATTGTCCCGGATCACTGCACGGCCTGCGCAAGGCCGTCTCCCGCCAGCTCGCCGAATCCGGCGCATCCGATGCGCAAGGCCGATCGGTCACCGGCCACAAAAAGAACGCCACCTTCGCCAAATACGCCGCCAAAGCCGACCGCACCCGCCTCGCGGACGAGGCGATGCGAAAACTGTTTGGCGAACCTCATTTGGCGAACCCGGAAAAACCCGAGTAAATCTGCCGCCTAACGGCGCTCGGTGGTGGACAGGGCTAGATTCGAACTAGCGTACGCTTGCGCGGGCAGATTTACAGTCTGCTGCCTTTAACCACTCGGCCACCTGTCCACACCGGTTCGTGCGTGGCGGATTTTCGCCGCCGTCGATGGCCGCCGAGGCGACCGTCTTGCCGAGGAGCGCGCCTTTGCCCAAGCGAGCCTTGCCTGTCAATGGGGTGGCTGGCAGGAGCGGATCAGTTTTTGAAGATTCGAGGAATTTGTCGATGAGCAAGCGCGGCTCCCATCATGGCCCCCGCGGCGGGGACGCGGGCGAGGACGCCCAAGGCGGCCGGTCGGCCAGGCCGCTGCGCGGCCGCGCCGGGCGGATGAAGAACGGCCGGGGCAGCGGACGCGCCGGCACCGGCATGGTGCGCCTGTGGGGCCGCCACGCGGTAGAGGCGGCGCTGAAGAACCCCGACCGCCAGCACCGCAAGCTCTGGGCGACCCGCGAAGGCGTGGCCTCGCTCGATGGCGAATTGCCGAGCGACTTCCCGGTCGAATGGGCCCAGCCCGCCGACCTTGCCCGCCTGGTCGCCCGCGACGCGCCGCATCAGGGGCTGGTGCTGGAGTGCGCGCCGCTCGATGACATCTTCCTCGACGATGTGTTGCAGGGCGATCCCGAACGCCCGGTGGTCGTGCTCGATCAGGTTACCGATCCGCACAATGTCGGCGCGATCATGCGCTCGGCGGCGGCGTTCAACGCCTGCGCCATCGTCACCCAGGATCGCCATGCCCCGCCCGAATCGGGCGTGCTCGCCAAGTCCGCCTCGGGCGCGCTGGAAGTGCTGCCGTGGGTGCGGGTGGTCAACCTCGCCCGCGCGCTGGAGGAGATCGCCGAGGCCGGATACTGGCGCATCGGCCTTGACGGCGAGGCCGAGGCCACGCTGGGCGAGGCGCTGCCCGCCGGGCCGGTGGCGCTGGTGCTGGGCGCGGAAGGCGACGGCATGCGCCACAACATCACCCAGCACTGCGATGCGATTGCCCGCCTGCCGATCAGCGCGGACATGGAAAGCCTGAATGTGAGCAACGCCGGCGCAATTGCGCTATATGCGGTGGCGACCCGATCGGAGTGACCGGCCGGGCACCGTCGATGGCGACATGGGGGACCCGGGCAATGGCAAGGCGTATCGGACAGGCAGGCTGGCGGCGGCTGGTCGCGGCGCTCGGGATCGGGGCCCTCACCCTGCTGCTGGCGGCGTGCCTGTTCGCGCCGGGCAAGTTCACCTCCAGCCTCGACATCGGCAAGGATCGCAGCTTCACGTTCCGCTACAGCGGCGAAATCTACATGCTGCCGCTGATCGAAGCGGAAAAGAAGGCGCGCTTTACGCCCGAGGCATGCCACGCCGACGACACTTTCGACGAGCGCCCTTGCCACCAGGACGAGCTGGCCGAACAGCAAAAGGCCTGGGAAGCGCAGCAGGCCGCCAAGCGCAAGAGCGATGCGCAGGCGGCGCAGTACCTGTTCGGTGGCATCGATCCCGGCAACCCGGCCGCCGCGCAGGAGATCGCCGCCCGGCTCCAGCGCCAGGCCGGGTGGAACAAGGTGACCTATCTGGGGGCCGGACGGTTCGCGGTGGACTATGTCCTGTCAGGCCGGCTCGATCACGATTTCACCTTTCCGACGGTGGAGCGCTTCCCCATGGCCAACGCCTTCGTCCAGATCGCCCTGCGCGATGATGGCAGCGTGCGGATCGATGCGCCGGGGTTCGGCCCTGCCGGCGGCGGCAGCGGCGCGGCAGGGCTGATGGGCGGCCTTGGCGGGATGACCGCCGGCGACGATGGCGGAAAGCCCAACCCGATCGACGGCACTTTCATCATCCGCACCGACGGGCAAATCCTGGCGAACAACACCGACGAGGGACCGGTGGCCGAAACGACCGGCAAGGCGCTGGCCTGGACGATCAATCCGCGCACCCAGGTTGCGCCGATGGCGCTGGTCCAGCTTTCACCGCGTTAGCGCGTCGAGCTTTTAATCAACGTCACACGTTCCGTTCATCTCGGCCACGTCGCGCCGGCCTCGACTGCCTGTCGCCCTCAGCCCCGGCCGCGAAAGGCTTTCGCCAGGCCCCACACGGCAATCGCGGCCCAGAACGCTTCGAGCACCAGCGAGGGCGGGTTGAGGTTGACCAGCAGCGATACGGTCAGCAGCAGCGCGCCCGCAAGGTTGACGCCGTGCTGGACGAACGGGTTCGGGCGGCTACGCCCGGTGGCATAGGCATAAGCGAATATGATGCAGGCCATGCCGGCGAAGCCGATGGCGTTGGCGGCGTCGGCCGATAGCCAATCGGTTACCCGCACAGGCCGTCCAGCATTGCTTCGAAGGTCGGGAAGCTGGTGGCGATCGGGCGGGTATCGTCCACTTCCACCCCGTTGCAACTGGCGATGCCGGCCACCGCCATGGCCATGGCGATGCGGTGGTCGAGGTGGGTGGCGACGGGCTGTTCGGCCCCGCCCGCCAAAGGCGCGCCGCCGGTGCCGTCGATGATGAGGCCGTCCTCGGTTTCCTCCACCCGCGCGCCTGCCAGTGTCAGCGCCTGCGCCATCACCGCCAGGCGATCGGATTCCTTGACGCGCAGTTCCTCCAGCCCGGTCGTCACCGTGCGTCCTTCGGCCAGCGCCGCGGCGACGAACAGCACCGGGAATTCATCGACCATGCTCGGCACGATCGCGGGATCGACGGTCACGCCGGTCAGCGGCGAATGCTTCACCAGCAGGTCCGCCACCGGTTCGCCGCCCACTTCGCGCGGGTTCAGTTCCTCGATATGCCCGCCCATCTGGCGCAGCACGGTGACGATGCCGGCGCGGGTGGCGTTCATGCCGACATTCTCGATCAGCACTTCGCTGCCTTCGACCACCAGCGCGGCGACGATGAAGAACGCGGCGGAGGACGGATCGCCGGGCACGTCGATGGTCTGCGGCTTCAGCTCCGCCTCGCCGCGGATGGTGATAATGCGGGTGCCGTCCTGATCGGTCTCGACATCCAGCTCCGCGCCGAACCCCTTGAGCATGCGTTCCGAATGATCGCGAGTGGGCACCGGTTCGATCACCGTGGTGATGCCCGGCGTATTGAGCCCGGCCAGCAGCACCGCGCTCTTCACCTGTGCCGAAGCGACCGGCAGGCGATAGGCGATCGGCACCGCCGGGAACGCGCCCTTGAGGATCAGCGGCAACCGTCCGCCGCCCTGGTCGCTCACGCTCGCCTCGATCCGCGCGCCCATCTGGCTGAGCGGGGTGATGACCCGGCCCATCGGCCGCTTGGACAGCGAGGCATCGCCGACGAAGGTGGCGGTGATCGGGTGACTGGCGACAAGCCCCATCAGCAACCGCGTAGAGGTGCCCGAGTTGCCCATGTCGAGCGGTGCCTGCGGTTGCAGCAGCGCGCCGACGCCGACACCGTGGACCGACCACGCCCCCTCGCCCGTGCGTTCGACCGTGGCCCCCATCGCCCGCATGGCGGCGGCGGTGGCCAGCACGTCTTCGCCCTCCAGCAGCCCGGTCACCTTCGTTTCACCGACCGCGAGCGCCCCCAGCATGATCGAGCGATGGCTGATCGACTTGTCGCCCGGGACACGGATCCGTCCGCGAAGCGGCCCGTTGGGCAGGAAGCGGCGCGGGCGCATGGCGCTGGTATCGTGGCTCAAGAGATCAGGCTTTCGGCGAATAATACTGGAAAATCGGGGCGGCTTTTGACAGCGCGGGCAGGCTATGGCAAGGCGCGCGCCCTGATGTGGCCGAACGCGGACAAGCCCAAGCTTGATTTCGCGTCCGTGCCTACCCATCAATACACGGATTTTTTCGCGCTCCCCGGCTTCTGGCGGGAGCGGAACAGACGAGGACGTTTCATGGCCAAGCCTGAGTGGGGTGCCAAGCACGGCTGCCCGAAATGCGGCACCCGCTTCTACGATCTGGGCAAGGATGACCCGGTGACCTGCATCGAATGCGGCAATACCTGGAATCCGGAACCGGTGCTCAAGTCGAAGCAGCCGATTCCGTTCGAGGAAGTGCAGAAGAAGGAAGTCGTCGAGAACGAGGACCTGGACCTCGCCGATGAGGATCTGGACATTGATGAAGACGGCGATTCGCCCGACAACGACGTGGACCTCGGCGGCGACGACGACCTAGGTATCGGCGGCGGTGACGACGGCGAGGAAATCGACACGTAAGGCGACTTGAAAAGGAGCGCCGGTGAAAAATTCCGGCACTCCAAAAACCCTCTTGCCAAGCCGGGAGCACCCCCCTAGAGGGCGACCTCCCAAGCGCAAGTGAGGGACGAAACGAACCGCCCAGGCTCGTTTCGGCTGAAATGGACGGGGCCGTAGCTCAGCTGGGAGAGCGCTACAATGGCATTGTAGAGGTCAGGGGTTCGATCCCCCTCGGCTCCACCATTTCGACACATAGGTTTCGCGTGACGCGCGATACGCTGGTTGACGAGGTTTCGTCCGCCGGCGTTTTTCGCGTAATGTCCCGCAAGCGCTGGTCGGCGAGGTTTCGCCCACCGGCGTTTTTGGCGTTACGGGTATCGTGTCCGGTGTACGTCGCAACTGGAGTTGGTCAATGTTCGACAGTCTTTCGGATCGTCTTGGCGGCGTCTTCGACAAGCTGCGCGGCCGTGGCGCGCTCAAGGAGCAGGACGTCCGCGATGCCATGCGCGAAGTGCGCATCGCCCTGCTGGAGGCGGATGTCGCCCTGCCCGTCGTCCGGCGCTTCATCGATCAGGTTACCGAAAAGGCGATCGGCCATGACGTCCTGCGCTCGGTCACGCCGGGCCAGCAGGTCGTCAAGATCGTCAACGATGCCCTGATCGAGACGCTGGGCGGCGAGACCACCGCCGAACTCGATCTCAACGCCGCACCGCCGGTGGTCATCATGATGGTCGGCCTGCAAGGCTCGGGCAAGACCACCAGCACCGCCAAGCTCGGCAAGATGCTGAAGGACAAGCAGGGCAAGAAAGTCCTGCTGGCCTCGCTCGACGTCAACCGCCCGGCGGCGCAGGAACAGTTGAAGGTGCTGGGCGAGCAAGTCGGCGTCGGCACCCTGCCGATCATCCCCGGCCAGCAGCCCACCGAAATCGCCACCCGCGCCATGCAGGCGGCAAAACTGCAGGCAGTCGATGTGCTGCTGCTCGATACCGCCGGCCGGCTCCACGTCGATCAGCAGTTGATGGACGAGATGAAGGCCGTGGCCGCGATCTCGACCCCGCGCGAAACGCTGCTGGTGGTCGATTCGCTGTCCGGCCAGGACGCGGTGAACGTCGCGCAGAGCTTTTCGGGCCAGGTCGATCTCAGCGGTGTCATCCTCACCCGCATGGACGGCGATGCGCGCGGCGGTGCGGCGCTGTCGATGCGCGCGGTCACCGGCAAGCCCATCAAGTTCGCCGGCACCGGTGAGAAGATGGATGCGCTGGAGGTGTTCCACCCCAGCCGCGTCGCCAACCGCATCCTCGGCATGGGCGATATCGTCTCGATCGTCGAGAAGGCGGCCGAGAGCGTCAAGATCGAAGAGGCCGAGGCGCTCGCCAAGCGCATGGAGCAGGGCAAGTTCGACATGAACGACCTGCGCACCCAGTTGCGCCAGATGCAGAACATGGGCGGGCTCGGCATGCTGGCGGGCATGATGCCCGGCATGAAGAAGGCCAAGGCGGCGATGGCCCAGTCCGGCATGGACGACAAGGTGCTGCTGCGCATGGACGCGATCATCGGTTCGATGACCCCTAAAGAGCGCGCTAACCCGGCGCTATTGAACGCCAAACGCAAGATCCGCGTCGCCAATGGATCGGGCACGCAAGTGCAGGACGTCAACAAGCTGCTGAAAATGCACCTGGAGATGGCCAAGGCGATGAAGCAGATCAAGAAGATGGGCGGCCTCAAGGGCCTCGCCGCCATGTTCGGCAAGGGCGGCCTCGACGCCGCCATGCCGGGCCTTGGCGGCTCGGGGCTTGGCCCGGGTGCGGGTGGCTTTCCCGGGCTCGGCGGCGGCGGTGCCGATCTCAGCAAGTTTTTGAAGAAATAACTTTATCATACTGAATTTGAAAGAAAGGTAAGTCACATGGCCGTTTCCATTCGTCTGTCCCGCGGCGGTGCCAAGAAGCGCCCCTACTACAAGATCGTCGTCTCCAACGCGCTGTCGCCGCGCGACGGCAAGTTCCTGGAGCAGGTTGGCACGTACAACCCGCTGCTCGCCAAGGACGATGAAAACCGCGTTCGCCTGGTCGAAGACCGCGTGCGCTACTGGCTCGGCGTCGGCGCGCAGCCGACCGACCGCGTCGCCCGCCTGCTCGACAAGGCCGGGATCAAGGAACGTGCCGCCACCGTGAACCCGAACAAGGGTGAGCCGGGCAAGAAGGCCAAGGAACGCGCCGAGGACAAGGCCGCCAAGATCGCGGAAGCCGAAGAAGCCGCCAAGGCTGCTGCCGAAGCCGCTGCTGCTCCGGCCCCCGAAGCCGCTGCCGAGGAAGCTCCGGCTGCAGAAAGCACCGAGGAATCGACCGAGGCCTAAGCCTTGGCATCGCGATCCGATCGCCCCGTTACGCTTGCCGCCATTTCCGGCGCGCATGGCGTGACGGGAGAGGTGCGCCTCAAACTGTTCGGCGAAGGCGTGGAAGCCCTGAAGGCTTACCGCGCCTTCAACGATTCCACCCTCACGCTGGCCAAGCTGCGCGATGACGGCAAGGGCGGTGCCATCGCCCGCTTCACCGAAGTGGCCGACCGCACCGCCGCCGAAAAGCTGCGCGGCACGGCGCTGACCGTCCCCCGCTCGGCGATGCCGCCGCTGGCCGAAGGCGAATACTATCACGCCGATCTGATCGGCCTTGCTGTTGTCACTGACGAAGGCTTGGCGATCGGCACGGTGATCGCAGTCGATAACTTTGGCGCGGGTGACGTGCTGGAGATCGAACGCGCCGAGCCGGATGAAAAGGGCCGCCGCGAGCGGTTCATGGTGCCGATGAACACCGCCGCCGTGCCGGAGTGGGATGCCGAACGGCTGATCGTTGCCAGCGCCTTCGCGGGGTAGTATATACATTGCGTATATACAGGAGCTGCCGATGGGTATCGAGTTCACTGCCAAGAGCTTCAAGTCAGGAAACTCGATCGCCATCCGCATTCCAGCGGCACTGGGCGTTGAGCCCGATCGCGAGTGGACCGTCGAGGAAAAGGACGGCGATTTGATCTTTCATCCCAAGGCCAAGCCCAACCGCAAGTTCAATATCGAAAAAGTGCGCGGATGTGCTGCAGGCTCGGGGTTGAAACCAATCAAGTCCGAGGACCGCATTTTCGAGCCCAGGCCGTTGCGTTGGGATGATGCGGATTGGCGCGGCAAGCATCTGCCGGGCGAATGAAATACCTTCTCGACAGCAATGTCCTGATCGCGATTGGCCTGGATACTGACGACAGGATCATGGCGCGTGCCGCAGAATGCGATGCAGGGGAGATCGTGACCTCGGCCATTGTCTTTGCCGAGGTGCTGCATGGTTCGGAGCGCGGGAAGCCGCCTCCGCTTGAGGTGCTGGCATTGATGGCCGAGGAGATCCCTGTGCTCCCGTTCGACGATGCGGCCGCCAAAGCTTATGCCAAGGTACCGTTCAAGCGCGCGGGCTATGATCGTTTGATCGCCGCTCATGCGCTGTCACTGGGCCTGATCGTCGTTACCGAAAACGAGGCTGACTTCGCTGACGTGCCTGGACTGGTGATTGAGAACTGGGCGTTGTGATCTTGTTCTTCGTCTTCATCCTTCCTCTCGTTCTAGCCCTCCTCGCCTTGATGAGCCTGCTCGTTGCATGGTTGCTCTGGATCATGTGGAAGGTTGGTTTGTTGCGCAGGCCTTGGCAGTTCGTGCTTGCGATGCCGGCGATGCTAATAACGATCCCGGCATGGGCGTTCTGGCAGGGGCGCCTGCAGGAAGCCGAATGCTATCGGGTATCTGGCCCCGGTGAGTTGAGCTGTGGTGGAGAGCTTGGCGGTGTGTTCATCGACACGTTCATGATTGGGCTTATCTCACTTGGTCTCTTGGTCGGCCCGATCATCGGGCATCGGCTGGCGTGTTCATGGTTGACTCCAAGAGGCCCAAGATGACCTTCGCCGCCACCATCCTCACCCTCTACCCCGAAATGTTCCCCGGGCCGCTCGGCGTGTCGCTGGCAGGCAGGGCGCTGGAACGCGGGGACTGGTCGCTGGATGCGGTGCAGATCCGCGATTTCGCGAAGGACAAGCATCGCACCGTCGATGACACGCCGGCGGGCGGCGGGGCCGGGATGGTGCTCAAGGTCGATGTGCTGGCCGATGCGATCGATCATGCGCGCGCAACCGCGAAGGCTAAGATCGCTGCGCCCCT
>NZ_BMZA01000004.1:0-181642 GCF_014652555.1 Novosphingobium colocasiae | reverse complement strand
GGATGGGGGTGGGGGCGCGCCGCCAACCCTGACGCTGGACGAGAACCCCCACCCCAACCCCTCCCCTGAAGGGGAGGGGCTTGCCGGTACTGCTGCCCCCCTCCCCGTCCTCGCGATGACCCCGCGCGGCAAGCCCATTACCCAGGCGCGCATTCGCGAGCTAGCGGCGGGGCCGGGGGTCATCATCCTGTGCGGGCGGTTCGAGGGCTTCGACGAGCGTATCTTTGCCGGGCGCGATGTCGAGGAAGTGTCGGTCGGCGATATCGTGCTTTCGGGCGGCGAATGTGCGGCTTTGATGGTGCTTGACGCTTGCATTCGCCTGCTTCCCGGCGTAATGGGCGCGCCTTCCAGCGGGGCGGAGGAATCGTTCGAGGACGGTTTGCTCGAATACCCGCACTATACCCGACCCGTCGAATGGGAAGGGCGCGCGATCCCTGAAGTGCTGCGATCGGGGGATCACGCGAAAATCGCCGCCTGGCGGAAACGGCAGGCGGAGGATGATACTCGGTTACGCAGACCGGACCTTTGGGAGCGTCACGTCGGCGCTCGGGACCGGCCTGCCTCTGGCGCGCGGCGAAAACACAGGGACCAGGGTTCATGAACCTGATTCAACAGATCGAGGCCGAGGAAATCGCCAAGGCCGCGAAGGAAATTCCGGAATTCCGCGCTGGTGACACCATCCGCGTCGGCGTGAAGGTGATCGAAGGCAACCGCAGCCGCGTGCAGAACTTCGAAGGCGTGTGCATCGCCCGTTCGAACCGCGGCTTCAATTCGAACTTCACCGTGCGCAAGATCAGCTTCGGCGAAGGCGTGGAGCGCGTGTTCCCGCTGTACTCGCCCAACATCGACAGCATCGCGGTGGTCCGTCGCGGCGTTGTGCGTCGCGCCAAGCTCTATTACCTGCGCGGCCGCACCGGCAAGCGCGCCCGCATCGCCGAGCGTCGCGATGTGCGCACCGAGGGTGGTCAGGGCTGAGCTTAACGCTCGTTCGCCATCTTACCGGTTGAAAAGTCAAGGGCGGCTCCCCGCGGGCCGCCCTTGCTTTTTCCCGTCCTCCGGCATCTCGCACACTGCGGCTGCTGCGCTGCGGCACCTCGGCCGCGTTCGCCACGCGGACGAATTCCGGGCCGCACGATGCTGCGTCGCACAATCGAAAGACGCCGAAATAAGGGCTGAAAAACGCGATAAACCGCGAGTTTTTAGCGGTTTTTGGCTTTGACAGCACGGGTAAAAACCGCTCAATTCCGTCGCCATTCCAGAGGCGAATCTGAAATTCCCATCAAGTCCGATTTCATTGAAAGGTAGGGGGTTCCCATAATGAACAAGAATGATCTGATCAGCGCCGTCGCCGAATCCAGCGGCCTCACCCGCAACGATGCCACCAAGGCGGTGGAAAGCGTGTTCGACACCATTTCGGGTGCGCTCAAGAAGGGTGATGAAGTCCGTCTCGTCGGTTTCGGCACGTTCTCGGTCGCCAAGCGCAAGGCCTCGACCGGCCGCAACCCGCGCACCGGCGAACCGATGGAAATCAAGGCTTCGGCTCAGCCGAAGTTCAAGGCCGGCAAGGGCCTGAAGGACGCCGTCAACTAAGACGGCATCCGGCCTGTAACGCCTCGCAGGTCAACACCGAATACGCCGCGTCTGCCCCCGGGCAGCGCGGCGTTTTTCTTATGGGGCTGGCGGTCGGCAACCCGGCAATTTCCTTGCATTGACGCGGGCCGGAGCGTAAAGGCGCGCGGTCCTTGCGGGCGGGTTTCCGCCGCAGGGATGCTGCGAACGGCATCCGGCCCTCGCGGCGGTACGGCCCTTTTGGCCCGCCCAGGCAATCATGCGGAAGGCGGAGGAAGACCGGCGGAGACAACCGCCTGGCCGGAAAATCGTTATGAAGGAAAGTCTTAATGGCAACTTCTGCCAACCCAACTCGCGACGATTTCGCGAGAATGCTCGACGAACAGCTCGGCGGCGTCGCCGATGACGGCTTCGAAGGCCGCGTCGTCAAGGGCACCGTCACCGCCATCGAAAACGACAAGGCCGTCATCGACGTCGGTCTCAAGAGCGAAGGGCGCGTGGCCCTGCGCGAATTCGCCCGTGGCGAAGGCGAGCATGGCCTGAAGGTGGGCGACGAAGTCGAAGTCTATGTCGATCGCGTCGAGAACGCTGACGGCGAAGCGATGCTCAGCCGCGACCGCGCCCGCCGCGAAGCCGCCTGGGACAAGCTCGAAAACGAATTCGGCGAAGGCAAGCGCGTCGAAGGCACCATCTTCGGCCGCGTCAAGGGCGGCTTCACCGTCGACCTCGACGGCGCCGTGGCTTTCCTTCCGGGCTCGCAGGTCGATATCCGCCCGGTGCGCGACGTTGCCCCGCTGATGGACGTGCCGCAGCCCTTCCAGATCCTCAAGATGGACCGTCGCCGCGGCAACATCGTCGTGTCGCGCCGCGCCGTCCTCGAAGAAACCCGCGCCGAACAGCGCTCGGAACTGATCGACAAGCTGTCCGAAGGCCAGGTGATCGAAGGCGTCGTCAAGAACATCACCGATTACGGTGCGTTCGTCGACCTCGGCGGCATCGACGGCCTGCTCCATGTCACCGACATGAGCTACAAGCGCGTCAACCACCCGAACGAAGTCATCAATATCGGTGACACCGTGACGGTCCAGATCATCCGCATCAACCAGGATACCCAGCGCATCAGCCTCGGCATGAAGCAGTTGGAAAGCGATCCCTGGGATGGCGCAACAGTCAAGTACCCGGTCGGCGCGAAGCTGTCGGGCACGGTCACCAACATCACCGAATACGGTGCGTTCGTGGAACTGGAAGCCGGCATCGAGGGCCTTGTCCACGTGTCGGAAATGTCCTGGACCAAGAAGAACGTCCACCCCGGCAAGATCGTCTCGACCTCGCAGGAAGTCGAAGTCATGGTGCTGGAAGTCGACAGCGACAAGCGCCGCATCAGCCTCGGCCTCAAGCAGGCCCAGCAGAACCCGTGGGAAGCCTTCGCCGAAAAGCACCCGGTCGGCTCGACCGTGGAAGGCGAAGTCAAGAACGCGACCGAGTTCGGCCTGTTCATCGGCCTCGACGGCGACGTCGACGGCATGGTCCACATGTCGGACATCGCCTGGGGCATCTCGGGCGAAGACGCGCTGGCGCTGCACCGCAAGGGCGAGACCGTGCAGGCGGTCGTGCTCGACGTCGATATCGAGAAGGAACGCATCAGCCTCGGCATGAAGCAGCTTGAGCGTGGCGCTCCGGCTGCGGGCGGCACGGCTTCGGCTGCTGCCGGCGGTACCGGCACCGGTTCGCTGCGTCGTGGCGAAGTCACCACCGTGACCATCCTCGAAGTGCGTGACGGCGGCCTCGAAGTGCAGGCTGGTGAAGACGGTGCGACCGGCTTCATCAAGCGTTCGGACCTCGGCCGTGACCGCGACGAACAGCGCCCCGATCGCTTCCAGGTCGGCCAGAAGCTCGATGCGATGGTCACCGGCTTCGATCGTTCGAAGAAGCCCAACTTCTCGGTCAAGGCGCGCCAGCTCGCCGAAGAGAAAGAAGCGGTGGAACAGTACGGCTCGTCCGATTCGGGCGCGTCGCTGGGCGACATCCTGGGCGAAGCGCTCAAGAACCGCTGATCCTGCATTCGTCATTCCCGCGAAAGCGGGAACCCAACGAACCGTTGGTAGCTGGGTCCCCGCTTTCGCGGGGATGACGAAACAAGGGAAATTGCAAAAGCCCGTCCGGCCTCCTTCGGGGATGCCGGGCGGGCTTTTGCTTTGGGGGCGGATCGCTACATTGGGGGTAAGGAGAGACCCGATGATCGAGATCCACCAGTTCCCCTGTCTTTCGGACAATTACGGCTTTCTGCTGCACGATCCGGAAAGCCAGGAAACCGCCTGCATCGATACGCCCGACGCAGACGAGTATCTGCGGCAGGCGGCGATCAAGGGGTGGCAGATCACCCAGATCTGGAACACCCACTGGCACCCCGATCACGCCGGCGGCAACGCAGCGATCAAGGCGGTGACCGGCTGCCGGATCACCGCCCCCGAAGGCGATGCGGCGAAGATCGACGGGGTGGACCGGACGGTCAGGCAGGGCGATGTCATCATGCTGGGCGACTGGGACGCCCACGTGATCGACGTCGGCGGACATACCCTGGGCCACTGCGCCTATTACCTGCCCGATGCGCTGGTGGCGTTTGTTGGCGATTCGGTGTTTGCGCTGGGTTGCGGCCGAATGTTCGAAGGCACGCCGCCGCAGTTCTGGGCCAGCCTCTCGCGCATCAAGGCGCTACCGGGCGAGACGATGCTCTATTGCGCGCACGAATATACCGCATCGAACGCCCGCTTTGCCCGCCACGCCGATCCGGACAACGCCGAACTGGCCGACTATGCAACCCAGATAGACCGCTGCCGGGCCGCAGGCCTGCCGACGGTTCCGGCCAAGCTGGAACGCGAGCTGCTGACCAACCCGTTTCTCAGGGCCGATGATCCGGGCTTGCAGGCCCGCTGGGCACCCGATGGGCACCCCGGCGACGCAGTGGCGACGTTCGCCGCCCTGCGCGCCGCCAAGGACAGTTTCTAGGCGGCGTCAGCCCGCTACCAGATCGCCCGGGAACGACTGGGTGTGGTCAAGCCGGTTCATCACTTCTTCCAGCGGCTCGACCACGGTCACGCTGCGCCCTTCGCCGAAGCGGATGCGGGTGCCGTCGGTCACTTGCGAGATGAAGGTGACTTGCGAGGCGTTGATGACGGTGGGTGTACGATCGACGCTGGTCAGCTTGACGAACATGAATAGCCTCTCCTCTTGATGGGACAGGCAGCTTAGGCGGTTGCGCGGCCAAAGCCAGCGATCTCGATCAAATCGCCCCGCTTTCGGAACGCAAAAAAGCCCCCGTCCGACGACGAGGGCCTTTTTGTGCGGGTTTCCCGGATGCCGCGATCGACGACGGCCGGGACGGGATCAGATCCCGGCGATCGCCTGATCGACCTGCGCCTTGTCGGCACCGGCCGAATAGTTGGCGGCGATCAGGCCCCTGGCGGCTCCGGCGGCAGCGGCTGCGGCTTGGTTGCGCAGTTCAGTGACGGCAGCCAGTTCGGTGGCGGCGATCTTGTCCTGCGCCATCTTCTCGCGCCGGGTGATCACCTCGGCGGTGTCCGTCTCGGCCTTCGCGACGATCGCTTCGGCTTCGTGGCGGGCATGCTCCAAGAGCGCGGCCGCGTCCTTTTCGGCGTTGGCGATCTTGTCGGCATATTCCTTGCGCAGGCTTTCGGCCTCGGCGCGCAGCGAACGGGCTTCTTCGAGCTGGGCCTTGATCTCGGCAATGCTGGAATCGAGGCCCTTGGTGATCGCCGAAGGAACCTTCTTCCACAGCATGATGAGGATCAGCACCAGCATCGAGGCGCTGACGATGGCGACCGGCGGCGCGAAGCCCATCAGCGCCGGTTCGGCGTGATGTTCGACTGCGCCGGTGTGCGCGGCGGTTTCGGCTTCAGCCATGAGCGAGGGTCTCCTTCACGGCCGAGCGAACGGCGTTCGGATCGAGCGAGAGGCCGGCAAGGCGGCTGACGATGTCCCCGGCGGCGTCAGCGGCGACATCCTCGATCTGAGAGGCTGCGGCGCGGCGCGCTTCGGCGATGCGGTTCTCGGCGGCGGCCAGCGTGGCGTCGATGCCGGTCTGCGCAGCGGCAAGGCGCTGGGCAGTGGCTTCGGCAGCCTTGGTACGCGCTTCGGCGATCAGACCCTGAGCCACATTGCGGTTGGCGTTTTCACGCGTGCGCCATGCGGCTTCTTCGGTATCGGCGGCCTCGCGCGCCTTTTGGGCGGCGGCAAGGTCGTCGGCGATCTGCTTGTCGCGCTGAGCGACGGTGTCCATCACCTTCGGCACCATTCCGCGTCCGACGACGAAGAAAGTGATCCCGAAGAACACCAGCATCCAGAATATCTGGCTGGCGTAGAACTCGCCCAACTGTGCGATCTGAGGCATGGGTCAGCCCTGTCCCGAGGTAACCGTGAAAATTTCTGGTCCGGATCGTCCCGGCCGCCCGACCAAAGGGTTCAGGCGGCCGAAAACGAAACGGCAGGTCGAAACGACGCTTGCGATCAGGCGAAGATCAGCAGCGCGGCAACGACGAACGAGAGCAGGCCCAGAAGTTCCGCACCGGCGAAGCCGATGAACAGGCGGCCCTGCTGAGCGTCAGCGGCACCCGGATTGCGCAGCGCGCCTTCGAGGAACTTGGCGAAAACGCTACCCACGCCGATCGAGGCGAGACCGCAACCGATAGCGGCGAGACCGGCACCAAGCAGCTTTGCAGCTTCTGCGTCCATATTAAAAACTCCCTTTGGTGAAATGCGTGATCTGGAAGATCAGTGAAGATTCTCGGCGTCGTTGAGATAGACGCAGGTGAGAAGGGCGAAAACGTAGGCCTGGATACCGGCGACGAGCAGTTCGAGCGCGCAGATGCCGATCATCAGGATGAAGCTGGGCAGGCCGGCGATGGCGAACAGGCCGATGTTGGCATTGCCGGTGCTGATGACGAAGCTGGACAGCACTTCGAGCAGGACGTGGCCGGCCATCATCGCGACGAACAGTCGCAGGCCGAGGCTGAACGGGCGCACCAGGAACGAGATCAGCTCGACCATGAAGATCAGCGGGATCATGATGAGCGGGGTACCGTGCGGCACGAACAGCGAGAAGAAGTGCAGCTTGTGCTTCACCAGACCGACGATGATGACGATCGAGAACGACAGCACCGCGAGGACCCCGGTGGCCGAGAAGTGGCTGGTGAAAGTGAAGGGATGGAAGCCCACCACGCCGAGCGGCAGCAGGCCGAGGAAGTTGGCGAACAGGATGAACATGAACAGCGAGAAGATGTAAGGCACATACTTCTTGCCGTTCGCGCCGATATTGGCGGCCAGCATCCCGTCGATGAAGCCGGTGAAGGTTTCCACCGCCATCTGCCAGCGGCCGGGCACGAGCTGGCGCTTCATGCCGCCGGCCACGAACACGATCAGAGCCAGCGTCGAAAGCGCCATCCACAGCGACGAATTGGTGAACGGGATGTGGTAACCCGCGATGTTCCAGTCAGCGCCAGCCAGCGTCTCGAGCTGGAACTGGTGCATCGGATCGACCTTGCCTTCGGCTGCCACGCGCTAATCCCTGTTGCCTTAGATTGAACCGTTGCCGGCCCCGGTGCCGCTCTGCCCGCGCCCTTGCGGTCAGTCGTTGCCCCGGTTGGAATTCCGAATGATGTTCCTGAAGGCGACGAATATTCCGAGGAACAGCATCACCAACAGACCCCAAGGCGACGTTCCGGCGAAGTGATCGATCACCCAGCCGATGAACAGCCCCCCTGCGATCCCGCCCAGAAGGTCCGAAAGCACGCGGTTGCCGGCACGATAGCTCGCATCGGTCTGCACGCTTCCGGACGGTGCGTGGCGCTGTTCTTCGCGCTGTTTGAGGGCTTCGAGCCGCTCATCCAGCGCATCGATGCGCGCATCCTCACCGACAGGATCTCCGGCGGATTGTTCGTCGTTCATGTCCATACTCCGCTGACCCCAGCAAGGATGACACGCACGACGGCTCCTCGCCGACGGCGCCGCCCCCTTAGGGTGGGCACTTTCCCGAGTCAACCGGCGGGCGTGCTGCACTGCAACTCTTATGGAGTTTCCCCGAGCGGGCCCCTTGGCGCAAGCCTGAAAAATCTACGAAAAAGCCGACGGAAGCCTGTCGCTGCCGCCGGCTCTGGGCCTTTGGGACAAGGCCCGCGCACGGGCCTGCCGTCAGATCGTCAGGGGCACTTGGGATCGCGTTCCGGGGCACCGGCACCGCGGGTCTTCCAACTGCCGTCCAGGCCCTGATACTTTTCGCCGGGCGCGGTCTGCAGAATCAGCCGGCACGCGGTGGTGAAGGCATATTCCTCGATCGTGCTCTTGCCGGCCGCCTTTTCGGTGTAGATCGCGCGGCGGCGGTTGTTGAGATCCTTGACCATCGCCGAAACGGTGGCGGGGGCACCCGGAACCACGCCCAGGTAGCCATCGCGCTGTTCGCCCACCTGCCCGGCCGCACGGGCGGTGGCATAGGCGGGATCGCGATCTTCAGCCAGCGCAGTGCCCGCTGCGCCAAGCACGGCAACGGTGCCGATCAGTGCGGCGAGGCCATTACGAGTGCGAAACTGGACCATCAGAATACGTCCTTGTTCTGTTCGATCGTGTCGGCGGCATCGGCCGCCAGCTTGTAGATCACATCCTGCCTGATGTTGATGTTGAGCTCGATCACGATCGGCTTGTCAGGGGCCGAGACGTTCACGCAGGCACCCAGCGGTGCCACTGCCAGCATTCCCATCAGAACAACGCACACGGAGCGCCGGCCGGAGCGGACGTTTGCGTGGACGGCGGCGGTTTCAGGCTTCCCGTGGATCATGGAAGGCGTTGTCGCAGCGCCACGCAACTTGGTCAACTCGATGAACTTCATGGCGTATTCCCGCTGACTGGAGGCTGAATGCCGCTGGCGTTCGGCAGCACGACCGGCACGCGCCCGTCTTTGCCGACCAGGCCCAGCAGCCGGGGATCGGTGATGTAGGCCGGATCGTAAAGCGCACGCATCGAGCCGAACAGGCCGAAGAACGGTGCCTTGATGTTGAGGATGAAGCGGATCGGCAGCTTGGCGACCTGCTTGGTCAGGAAATTGCGCGATGCGCCGGTGCCCTGGCTGAGCCCGTCGAAGCTGATGCGTGTGAATATCTCACCCGACAGCGAGCCACCGAGGCCGATCTCCATCTGGCGATAATTGACCGACCGCAGCGCGTTGAAGGCGAAGTTGCCCATCGCCGACAGGTCCTTGTACGTCAGCGCGCCGATATAGGAGACATTGCCGCCCGGCTCGCGCGATCGCAGGAAGCCGTTGTCGATACGGCCACCGTTTTCGTCGAACACCAGCGGCAACCGGCCGTCGAACACCCCGGTGGCGCGGATATTGGCAAGATCAAGGTGCTGCACGAAAGTCTGCGCATCAAGGCCGTCGACCTTGAGCGTATAGTTGCGCGTTTCCGCCACGCCGAGCCGCATATGCGCGGGTTCCAGCGTCAGCACCCCGTCCATGAACGGCCAGCGCGCGCCGTTGATCTGGAGATAGTGGTCCGGCTTCATTTCGAACGAGAGGACGCCTTTGGCCACTTCGACACCGGGGTTCATCGCAGCGATCTTCAGCTTCTGATCGGGCGCGGTCACCATGCCGAGGAGGTCAGTGAACACCACATCGCCCGACAGTCCCTGAACCGGGCCGAACGCCGCCGCGAAATCGAGGCCCTGGGTGCCGAAGCGGCCACGGCTGGTGACGCCGCGCTCGTTCCAGTCGATCCGCCCGGTGCCGCTGACCGTGCCCTTGAGATCGGACACCACGCCCAGCGCCAGCGCCGACAGTTCGCCCGCCTGCATCTGCCGATCGAACAGCAGCCCCGGCACATCAAGGTCCGCAGAGCCGCGCGCAGTGCCGAGATCGTGGCGAATCGCGGCCGTGACCACCGCCCGATCGCTCTTGGGCTCGCGCAGCAGGGCATCGGCCACGATCCGGTTGTCAGCCAGTCGCAGCGTCGCATCGCGGGCGATCAGCGGCTGGAAGCGCGGCTGGGCCTGACGGTCGACCAGCGTGAAGCGGGCGCGGTCGATCTCAAGCACCCCGCCCGCATAGCGCCAGTTGCCCGCCGTCTGGTGCAGGTCGAGCGGCACCGCGAACAGGGCGATATCGGCATCGTCGAACGTGCCTGCCACATCCTTGCCCACCCGCGCATCGAGGTGCGAGATCGCGAACCGCGAGGCGCTGCCCGCCGGGCCAAGGCTGATCTGGAGTTTGCGCGCGCTGATCGCGCCGGGCATCGCGAAGCCGATCGGCCCGCTGGCGATGCGGATCGGGGTTTCGCCCATGCGCCCGCTGAGGTCGAGCCCGGTGCTGCCCGCCGCGATCGACAGCACGCCGCCGCGCCGCTCGACGATGGCGCGCCCGCCGACCGGACAAATCGACAGCGCCCGCGAATCGAGCCTGACACTTGCCAGTTCCAGCCGCGCGAACGACACCGGGGTGCAGCGCGTCCACACCCGGAAGTTGCCGTTACCCGCCAGCGCGCCGTCGAGCGGCACGGCCAGATCCTCGGCCCAGCCGCCGGGCAACGCCCCGCTCAACCGGGCGCTGCCGGCAAAGCCGAACACGCCGTCGCGCCCTTGGGCAACCACCATCCGGGGCACCGCGATGCGGGACGAGCCGGCGCGATAGTCCGCCATCGTCGCGTTCAGCGTCAGCCCGGAGCGGCCGTTGCTTTCCATCCGCCCGGCCAGATGCGGCAAGCCGACCCCGCCGGTGACGAAATTGCCGGTCAGCCGCGCAACCCTTGCGCCGGGCGCGACAGTGGCCTGCAAGCGCGAGACGGCCAGCAGCGTGCGGCCGCTGCCGCCGCGCAGATCGGCGCGCGGCACCACCAGCGACAGCCCCTTGGCAGAGCGTCGGGCGATCAGGTTCATCGCCAGCGAGCTGCCCAGCGATTCGCGCTTCAGTGCCTGCCGGATCTGGCTGACCACCGGTTCGAGCAGCGTCCCCTGCCCCGATCGCGCGGCACCGGCCAGCGCGGTGTCGATGCTGTCGCCCAGCGCCACGCGATCGGCGCGAACATCGGTCTCGGCCTCCAGCCGTGAGAAGCCTTCGGCAGAGCGCGCCTGCCCGGACAGCGTCAGACTGCGGGCTCTGATCTGGGCGGATCGGACATCGCGCGCGGTCAGGTCGTAGCGGGCGATCAGCGCTGCCTTGCGATAACTCGCATGGAGGGTGCCCTCGCCTTGCGCGAACGCCACTGCGTCCTGCGCGAAGGGGCCGGTGCGCAGGCCCAGCGTGCCCTCCCCGCCGTCGAGCGTGCGATCGAACGTGGCGTCGATATCTGCCCCTGCCGTTGCCAGCTTGAGCCCGGCCCCGGCGCAAGCCACATCGGCCAGCCGCAGCGGCCCCTGAAGACGCGGCTGGCGATCGGTGATCGAGACCCGGCCGTAGAGACTGGTGCGGCCGGCGCTGCACCCCGGCAAGGTCAGCGCCGGCGCGATCGCCGCCACTTCTCCGGCGAAACCGTCGCGCAAGGCCCCTTTGCCGGCGAGCTTGACGCCGATGCGGCCGTAATCGCCATCGATCAGCCCGCGCCCGTCGACCACCTCGACATCGAGGTCGGGCATCTCGAACGGTTCCTTGCTGCCGGTGAACAGCACCTTGTCGAGCGATCCGAAGCTGGGCTTGCCGCCGCGAATCGAGCCGTAGAGACGCGGGCGGACCAGCGTGATGCGGCCTATGCCGGGCAGGCCCCACAAGAGCCGGGTGCGCACGCGCACTTCGTCGGCGGTGAAATCGGGGTGGGCCGGGTCGCCGATCACCAGCCCGGTCAGCACCTGCTCGGCCGGGCCGATCGATTTGATCCTGTAGTGCGCGGGCAGCCCCATCCGCGCCAGTTGCCCGCCGATCACGTTATCGGCGATATCCTTGCGGGCCAGCCAGGTACCGGCCAGCGCCACCGCAAGCACCCCCGCCACCGACAGCGCGATGCGCCGTCGGCGGGATATTCCCGCCCCGCCGGGGGCAGGGTCGATCTCCGCGTGCGGGTGGTCCAGGTCTTGCGCCATTCGCTCCATCACTTGCGCTTGCCCCGCAGGAAAGGCAATTGTTTGTGCCGTAACGATGGCAGATGACGCCCCACTCTTCGATGAACGCGGCACAGCGCCGGACCGGAAAGCGCGCGCCGCTTCATCCGCCGCCCCGGCTGACGGCAACGATCCCAGCGGCCATCGTGGCCGTCTGCGCAAGCGGCTGGTCGAAGGCGGGGCCGAGGCGCTGGGCGATCACGAGGTCATAGAAATGTTGCTGATGCAGGCGGTTCCCCGCCGCGACATGAAACCGCTGGCCCGCAGCCTGATCCAGCGCTTCGGCTCGCTGGCCGCCGTGCTCCAGGCCGAGCCGCGCACGCTGGCCGGGCACCCTGGCATGGGCGAGGCGACCGTCGCGGCCCTGCGCGTCGTCACCGTCGCCGCCACCCGCCTCGCCCGCCAGCGGGTGCGGGAGGCGCCGGTCATTTCGTCATGGCAGGCGCTGATCGATTACCTGACGATCGACATGGCGCACCTTACCGTGGAGCGGGTGCGGGTGCTCTATCTCAACGCGCGCAACATGCTGATCCTTGACGATCTGGTCGGCGAAGGCTCGATCGACGAGGCCGCGATCCACCCGCGCGAAGTGATCCGCCGCGCGCTCGACCTGGGGGCGGCGGCGCTGATCCTCGTCCATAATCATCCTTCCGGCTCCCCCGAACCGAGCCGCGCCGATATCGACATCACTAACCGCATCGCCGAAGCGGGCCGCCTGCTGGGCGTGACCGTCCACGATCACGTGGTGATCGGGCGCGAAGGCCACGTCTCGCTGCGGGCCAAGGGACTGATCTGAAGCATGTGCGTGACGGCACTGGCGTGGGATGCTCATCCCGACTGGCTGCTCGTCTGCGCCGGCAACCGCGACGAATTCCACGATCGCCTCGCCGCGCCCTTGGCCCGCTGGCCTGACGAGCCGGGCCTGATCGCCGGCCGCGACCTGACCGGCGGCGGCACCTGGCTGGGGGTGAGCGAGGCCGGACGATTCGCCGTTGTCACCAACTACCGCACGCCTGAAGGCGCACAGCCCGGCCGCCCGTCGCGCGGCAAGCTGGTAACCGATGTGCTGTGCGGACGGGAGAGCGAGCCGGTGGCGACGATGAACCCGTTCAACCTGTTCCTCGTCGATCGCGGCAGGGTTAGCCTCCTCACCAACTACCCGGCGCAAGAGGACCGCCCGCTGCCCCCCGGCCTCCACGGCCTGTCCAACGGCGGCTTCGATGCGCCCTGGGCCAAGACCCGCCGCCTGATCGCCGCGCTTGACCGCTGGCTGGCAAGCGGCACCGGCGATCCCGCAACACTGCTGACCACCCTGCGCGACGAGACCCCGCCGGCCCCGGACGCACCAGCGGATTCGCCCGACGCGATCCCGCTGTTCATCCGCAACGCCGTCTATGGCACACGGTGCTCTACGGTCGTCGCCG
The DNA here is from genome assembly GCF_014652555.1 of Novosphingobium colocasiae. GTDB lineage: Bacteria > Pseudomonadota > Alphaproteobacteria > Sphingomonadales > Sphingomonadaceae > Novosphingobium > Novosphingobium colocasiae. Next base: position 168,560 of record NZ_BMZA01000004.1, on the reverse strand, counting down.
TGGGCCGCGACGGCACGGGGAAGATCGTGGAACGACGCTTCGATGCCGAAGGTGCGGTGACGGGGGAGACCGCGATCGGCTTCCGGTGGGAAGCCCGGGGCTGAAACGACCGGGAAGCACGCCTCTGTTCACGCCAAGGCCGCTTCGGGCGCGCAACATCAAGCTCCCTCACCCCCCTCTTTCGTCATCCCCGCGAAGGCGGGGACCCAGTTGATGTTCCAGCAACAAACACCTTCAACAGATGGGTTCCCGCTTTCGCGGGAATGACGAGGTTGGGTGCGTCGCGATAAATCAGGCTATTCTGCAACTTTTGCATCACTGCCTAAAATAAATCTCACGCTATATAACTCTACGTGACTTACGGCCTTCCCACCGCAATCCTTCACGATTGCGGTCGTCTGACCTATTATTTGAGAGCACGCTTGAATCGCGTAGGCCTGGTACTTGTCCGCAGCATTTTCGCAGCGGTCAACCGCCCCCGCTGCTGACACGAGAAGATTCAGGTTGATGTCAAGGAAACCCTTTACCCCCTTGGGCAAACGATTCACACTGAGGACGAGGTCCCGCGGCCATACGAACTGGGGCGGCTTGCCACCACCATCATAGCCCATGACCACGGTTTCCGCGCGTCCGAAGGCCGGCATGCCATCGATTTTGGCGACGTTTCTGAAACGGAGCTTGAGCGCCAACGAACATACCTGCTCCATGCTCGAAGCAGCGCCTTGTCCATCGCCCGCTTCGCAGGCCAACACTTGTCCATCTGGCGATATATCCAAGGTAACCGCGCGAACAAAAGGCAGTTTCAGCCCTGCGGCATCGACCATTTCATGAAACTGCTCCGCAATTTGCACATCGGCCTTTGAAGCGGTCAGGGCGATGGCCAGAGGGATAAGGATTGCGGTCATGTGCGCTCCTAGTGCGAACGTCACTCCATGTACCAGAAGTGCCAAATTTCTCTAGCCATCGCGCTGTCCGTTCACACGCGAGAATTGTTGGCTTGCTGGCAGACATCAATCGCATGGGAGAAAATCAAAATGATTTCACGCGGAGGCGCAGAGGCGCAGAGGTGTCGCGCCTGCGGCTATGCCGCCGTTCTCTTCAATGGGTGCGTTTGCCGCAGCGTCGAAAGGGAGAGGAAGCCTGCGGCGCCGAGCGACACCTCTGCGCCTTTGCGCCTCCGCGCCTCTGCGTGAACCATTCTTTTCTTCAATCAGCCCGCCGCAAAACGCCCCGGCCTTGCCTTTCGCGCCCCCCCGCCCTAGCGGCGGGCCGTCAGGAATTGAGGAGTCGAACCATGGTACCCCGCTACGCCCGCCCCGCGATGACCGCGATCTGGGAGCCCGAAGCGCGCTACCGCATCTGGTTCGAGATCGAGGCGCACGCCGCCGTCAAGATGGGCGAGATGGGCACCGTGCCCGAAAGCGCGGGCAACGCGCTGTGGGACTGGTGGGCAACCAACCCCGCGATCGACGTCGCCGCGATCGATGCCATCGAGGCGGTGACCAAGCACGATGTCATCGCGTTCCTGGACTGGGTGGCCCAGCAGGTCGGTCCCGAAGCGCGGTTCATGCACCAGGGCATGACCAGCTCCGACGTGCTTGACACCACGCTGAACGTCCAGCTCGCCCGCGCCGCCGACATCCTGATCGCCGACATCGACGCCCTGCTCGCCGCGATCAAGCGCCGCGCGGAAGAACACAAGTACACCCCCACGATCGGTCGCAGCCACGGCATCCACGCCGAGCCGGTCACCTTCGGCCTCAAGATGGCCGAGGCTTACGCCGAATTCACCCGCGCCCGCGCCCGTCTCGTCGCCGCGCGCGCTGATGTGGCGACATGCGCGATTTCCGGCGCGGTGGGCACATTCGCCAATGTCGATCCGGCGGTGGAACTCTACGTTGCCGACAAGCTGGGGCTGGAAGTGGAGCCGGTTTCCACCCAGGTCATCCCGCGCGATCGCCACGCGATGTTCTTCGCGGTGCTGGGCGTCATCGCCAGCTCGATCGAGCGCCTCGCCACCGAAGTGCGCCACCTGCAGCGCACCGAAGTGCTGGAGGCCGAGGAATACTTCTCGCCCGGGCAGAAGGGTTCGTCGGCGATGCCGCACAAGCGCAACCCGGTGCTGACCGAGAACCTGACCGGCCTCGCCCGCGTGGTGCGCTCGGCCACGATCCCGGCGATGGAAAACGTGGCGTTGTGGCACGAGCGCGATATCTCGCACTCGTCGGTGGAACGGTTCATCGGCCCGGACGCCACGATCACGCTCGATTTCGCGCTGGCGCGGCTGACCGGAGTGATCGACAAACTGCTGGTCTATCCCGAGCGCATGCAGAAGAACCTCGATCGCATGGGCGGCCTCGTCCATTCGCAGCGGGTGCTGCTGGCGCTGACGCAGGCCGGCCTCAGCCGCGATGCGTCCTATCGCCTGGTTCAGCGCAACGCGATGAAGGTATGGGAATCCGACGGCCAGCTTTCGCTGCTGGAACTTCTCAAGGCCGATCCCGAAGTCGCCGCCGCGCTGACGGCGGAGCAGATCGAGGACAAGTTCAACCTCGACTATCACTTCAAGCACGTCGACACGATCTTCGCGCGCGTGTTCGGCGGCTGAAAATCCGCGCGATTCTCCTCAACCGTGGCCTTCCCTTCGGCGGTATTCCGTCTTAGACCGCGATAAGCGGACGGGGTTGAGGAGAACGCAATGCAGGTCATCCGCACCATTGGCTGGGTCGTACTGACCGCGATTCTGGTCGGGTTTCTGGTGATGAACTGGGGGCCCGGCGTGCCGGTGAACTTCTGGATCAAGCCCAGCGGTGAAGCCGGCGGGTTCCTGTGGCCCGTCGGCGTGGTGGCGCTGGCATTCCTGCTGCTGGGCGCAGTGCCGATGTGGCTTTACCAGCGCGCGTTGCGCTGGCGGCTGACGCGGCGGATCAGTTCGCTGGAAAACAGCCTGCGCGCGCTCAGCATGCCGGCCACCGATGCCCCGGTCGTTCCGACCGACCCTGTTGCAACCCAAACCCCCTTGGAAAATCCGTAAGATGAATCGCAATCCCGTCTATCTCGCGCTCGACCTTCCCCGCCTTGACGCCGCCGAAGCGCTGGCGCGCAAGGTTTCCGGGCATATCGGCGGGATCAAGCTGGGGCTCGAATTCTTCTGCGCGCATGGCCACCACGGCGTCCACGAACTGCACAAGCTGGGGCTGCCGATCTTCCTTGATCTCAAGCTGCACGATATTCCCAACACCGTCGCCGCCGCGATGCAGGCGATCCACGTGCTGGAACCGGCGATCGTCACGATCCACGCTGCCGGCGGGCGGGCGATGATGGAAGATGCCAAGGCGGCTGCGGGAGAGAACTGCAAGGTCGTCGCGGTAACCGTGCTGACCAGTCTGGATGATGACGATCTGACTGCCATCGGTGTGTCGGCAGACCCGCATGCCCAGGCCCTGCGGCTGGCCGAACTGGCCCATTCGGCCGGGCTCGACGGCATCGTCTGCTCCGGCCACGAAGTCGGCGCGGTGCACAAGCAGTGGAAGGACGGCTTCTTCGTCGTCCCCGGCCTGCGCCCGGCAGAAGGCAAGACCGGCGACCAGAAGCGCATCGTCACCCCGCGCCAGGCGCGTGACAACGGCGCTTCGGTGCTGGTCATCGGCCGGCCGATCAGCCGCGCCGAAGACCCCCTCGCCGCCGCCCGCTCGATCGAGGCGACGCTTTAAGCGCCGCCCCCTCGGCAAAAATCAGACGATCACCACGTACTTGCCGATGCCATCCATCGGATAGAATGCCGCGCCCTTTTCGTTGCGTTCGTATCCGGTATCGACGGCGTAGGCCTTGCGATAGCCTTCCTGCACGGCCGGCCGCGCCGCGACGGCTGTGGTCCAGCGTTCGACATTGGCGAATTCGCCGGGGTATTCGGTGCGCGGGTCCATGTATTCGATCCACGGGAAGCAGGCCATGTCGGCGATCGAATAGTCGCCGCCCAGGTATTCGGCTTCGGCCAGCCGGCCGTCCATACGGGTCAGCATGGACCGCCACATGTTGCGATAGCGGTTCTCGGAATAAGTCGTGTCCGCCCCGTTCTTGAAGTGATCGGCCAGCGCGCGGAAGTGCCAGTGCTGGCCACCGATCGGGCCGAGGCCGCCCATCTGCCAGAACAGCCATTCGACCACCCGCTGGCGACCGCGCAGGTCGGCGGGCAGGAAACGGCCGGTCTTTTCGCCGAGGTACTGCAGGATCGCGCCCGATTCGAACGTCACCAGCGGCTCCCCGCCATCGGCCGGTTCATCATCGGCCAGCACCGGCAGGCGCCCTGCGGACGAGCCGCTGAGCAACGAAGTGTCGCGATGTTCGTTCTTGCTGAGGTCGATCGGCTTGAGCGCATAGGGAAGTTCCATCTCCTCCAGCGCGATGCAGATCTTGTGAACATTTGGACTGGGGCAATAGTAAAGCGTGATCATTGGCATTTCTCCCGTGCGCCACGCTACTCCCGTCCGGCCCGCACAACAATACCCTGACCAAATGGTGTCATTAGGGTCAGGACCGATGAATTGCCTTGCCGTCGTTCAGCCAAATGCAATTCGCCGCATTTCAAACACCGTTCATGGCCGGTCATTCCGGCGTCGAGAGAGAAACGAACCATGCGCAAACTAGCCCTTCTTGCCGCAGCCTCGCTGATTGCCGCCCTGCCCGTCTGCGCGGCGCAGGCGCAGGATGCCTCGGTCATCCCGGCGATTGCCGCCGGGCACACCCTGCTGACGGTATCCGCCCAGGGCGCGTCCACCCGCACCCCGGACATGGCCGGTTTCTCGGCCGGGGTGACCACGCAGGGGGCCACCGCCAGCGAGGCGCTGACCGCCAATTCCGCCGCCATGGCCAAAGTGATCGCCGCGCTCAAGCGCGCCGGCGTTGCCGACAAGGACATCCAGACCAGCACGATCAACCTCAACCCGCAATGGGCCCAGCCCAAGCGCCTCCCGGACGGCAGCTATGAAGACGCGCCGCAGCGGATCATCGGCTATCAGGCCAACAACTCGGTCAACGTGCGCGCCCGCAAACTGGACCAGATGGGCAAAGTGATCGACGCCCTCGTCTCGGCCGGGGCCAATCAGGTCAACGGGCCCAACTTCATGCTGGCAGAACAGGCAGCGGCAGAGGACGAAGCCCGGGTGGACGCGATCAAGGCAGCGCGCGCGCGGGCCGAGCTCTATGCCCGCGCTGCCGGGCTGCGGGTGGTGCGGATCGTCTCGATCAACGAAGGTGGCGGCTATGCCCGGCCGATGCCGATGATGTACGCCAAGGCCGACATGGTAGCCGCTGCCCCGCCGCCGGCACCGCCGCCGGTTGCTGCGGGGGAACTGGAAACCTCGGTCACCGTCTCGGTCGCCTTCGAACTGGCACCGTAAGCGCCGCTCAGTTGATAATCATGTCCTGCGACTGGATATTGTAGCCCGCCAGTTGCAGGTTCTTCTCGTCGATTTTGCGATAGACGAACTGCTCGGTACCGGCACCTTTCTCGAAAGTGGTCTCCATGGCCAGGGTGAGGAAGGTGCCACCGGTGGTGGCGTTGGTGTTCCACCCAACCTGCTTGCTGTCCTTGACCCCGCCCAGCTTGCGGTGAACGGCGGCCAGTACCTTGGTCAGTTGATCCTGGGTGGTGGCCGCACGCATGTCCGAGCCGGTGGTTTTCCAGATCGCGGCATACTGCTCGGCATCAAGGGCGCGGTGGAATTGATCGACCTCCGCGGCGGCCTGACTGAACGATTCCTTCACGCCGCAGCCGCACAGCATTGCCAGCGCCGCAATAGCAACTAGATAGCGCACCTTCGCTTCTCCGGTTCATGGCCGATAGCGCATCACTCTAGGCAGGATTCCGGCGATGCCAACACCCGCCATCAAAATCTGCGGCATCAACAGCGAAAGCGCGATGCGCGCCGCGCTGAAGGCGCGGGCGAATCATGTCGGCCTCGTGTTCTTCCCGTCCAGCCCGCGCAACGTCACGGTGCGCGAAGCGGCAGCACTTTCGGCTCAGGCGCAAGGGCAGGCGAGCCGGGTGGGCCTGTTCGTCAATGCCGATGACGCGACGATCGCCGAGGCTGTGACGGCCGCCGGGCTCGACATCCTGCAATTGCACGGGGCGGAAACGCCCGAACGCGCCGGGCAGCTTCGCGCCCGCTTCGGCCTGCCGGTTTGGAAGGCGTTGTCCGTCGCCAGCGCCGAGGACGTGCTGCGCGCCAGCGCATACGCCGGTGCGGTCGATCTGGTGCTGTTCGATGCCAAGACCCCAAAGGGCACCCTGCCCGGCGGCATGGGACTGAGCTTCGACTGGAGCCTGGTGGCCCACTGGAAGGGCCCGGTCGCCTGGGGCCTGGCCGGCGGACTTAACCCCGAAAACGTGGCGCAGGCGGTGGCAGTGACCGGCGCGCCGCTGGTCGATGTGTCCTCCGGCGTCGAAAGCGCGCCCGGGGTCAAGGACGAAGGCCGCATCGCCGCCTTCGCGATGGCGCTGCGCGGCATTTCCTGAGGCGGAAAAAGCGCGCCTCGCGCGTGGCGGATCGCTGGACAAGCAGCGCCCCCTCTGCCAATCGGCGGCATTATGACCGCTCAACCCCTGCCCAACTCGCTGCGCTCGCTGCCCGATGAAAACGGCCACTTCGGCCAGTTCGGGGGACGCTATGTCGCCGAAACGCTGATGCCCCTGATCCTCGATCTGGAGAAGGAATATCGCCGCGCGCAGGACGATCCGGCGTTCTGGGCCGAATTCGATGACCTGATGAAGGACTTCGTTGGCCGCCCCAGCCCGCTTTACCATGCCCCGCGCATGACCGAGCACTTCCGTGGCCTCGCCCCCGCGGGCAAGGGCCCGAAGATCTATTTCAAGCGCGAGGAGCTGAACCACACCGGCGCGCACAAGATCAACAACTGCATCGGCCAGATCCTGCTGGCGATGCGGATGGGCAAGACCAAGATCATCGCCGAGACCGGTGCCGGTCAGCACGGCGTTGCCACCGCCACGGTCGCCGCGCGGTTCGGCCTGCCCTGCACCATCTTCATGGGTGCCACCGATGTGGAACGTCAGAAGCCCAACGTCTTTCGCATGAAGCTGCTGGGGGCCGAGGTGGTCCCCGTGACCAGCGGGGCGATGACGCTCAAGGATGCGATGAACGACGCGCTGCGCCACTGGGTCGCCAACGTGCATGACACGTTCTACATCATCGGCACGGCAGCGGGCCCGCACCCCTATCCGGAACTCGTGCGCGATTTCCAGTCGATCATCGGCAAGGAAACGCGCGAGCAGATCATGGAGAAGGAAGGCCGCCTGCCCGATATGCTAGTGGCTGCGGTAGGCGGCGGATCGAACGCGATCGGCCTGTTCCACCCGTTCCTCGACGATCCCGATGTCGCGATGACCGGCATCGAAGCGGCGGGCCACGGCATCGAGACCGGCAAGCATGCCGCCAGCCTCGCCGGTGGCAAGCCCGGCATCCTCCACGGCAACAAGACCTACCTGCTGCAGGACGAGGACGGCCAGATCACGGAAGCCCACTCGATCAGCGCCGGGCTCGACTATCCGGGCCTCGGACCCGAACATTCCTGGCTCTACGAAAGCGGCCGGGTGAACTACGTGCCGATCACTGACGATCAGGCGCTGGAAGCGTTTCAGTTGTGCTGCTCGCTCGAAGGGATCATCCCGGCGCTGGAAAGCGCCCACGCCCTCGCCGCATTGCCGCAACTGACCGCCGCGATGGACGCCGACAAGCTGCTCGTCGTCAACGTGTCCGGCCGGGGCGACAAGGACATCTTCACCGTCGCCGAAGCACTGGGGGTGGAGCTTTGATAAAAAGCCCTCTCCCCTTTAGGGGAGAGGGTTGGGAGAGGGGCATATGCGCGACGCTAGGCTGACCATTTATGCCAAGGCGATGCGTCGGGAAATGACCGAACCCGAAACCCGGATATGGCTGAAAGTCCGGGCACAACGATTGAACGGCGTGAAGTTTCGTCGACAGAAGGTGATCGGGCCCTACATCGCCGATTTCGCGGCGAACGATCCAAGGCTCGTCATCGAAATCGACGGCCAGACCCACGACGTGGACGATCGGCGCGATGCCGAACGGACACGCTATCTGAACGAACGCGGATACCACGTGATCCGGTTCACGAACCTGGACGTGATGACCAATATGGATGGTGTGATGATCGCGCTTTCGCAAGCTCTGGAGATGGCGGGGAAGTCCCCTCTCCCAACCCTCTCCCCTGAAGGGGAGAGGGCCATATGAGCCGCTTCGAAACAGCCTTCGCCAAAGGCCCCGCGCTCGTCTGTTTCATCACCGCCGGCGATGGCGATACCGCGGCGAATCTCGACGCGCTGGTCGAGGCCGGCGCGGATGTGATCGAGCTCGGCATGCCCTTCACCGATCCGATGGCCGATGGCCCGGCGATCCAGGAGGCGAACCTGCGTAGCCTGGCCAAGGGCACCCGCACGGCCGATATCTTCCGCATGGCGCGTGAATTCCGCGCCCGCCATCCCGAAACCCCGCTGGTGCTGATGGGCTACGCCAATTCGATGGTCGCGCGCGGGACGGAGTGGTTCGGGGATGAGTGCGCCAAGGCCGGCGTCGATGGCGTCATCTGCGTCGATATCCCGCCCGAGGAAGACGCGGAGCTGGGCCCGGCGCTGCGCGCGGCGGGCGTTTCGCTGATCCGCCTGGCCACGCCCACCACCGATGCGGCGCGGCTGCCGGCCGTGCTCGAAGGATCGTCCGGGTTCCTCTACTACGTCTCGGTCGCCGGGATCACCGGCACGCAACAGGCTGCCCAGGCTTCGATCGAAGAGATGGTGGGCAAGCTCAAGGCCGCCAGCTCCATCCCGGTCGCAGTCGGCTTCGGCGTGCGCACGCCCGAACAGGCCGCCGCGATCGCTGCGGTTGCCGATGGGGTGGTAGTCGGATCGGCGCTGGTCGATCTGGTCAAGCAGCATGGCGACGATGCCCCCGGCCCGCTCCGCGAACTGACCGCAGCGCTGGCGCAAGCCGTCCATGCGGCGCGCCGGGTCTGAGCCATGGCGCGCCCGGCCGACTTCGCGGTTTCCGATAACCCCGAGGTTCAGGCGCAACTTGACCGGCTGGCCGCGCTGTCGCTGCCGCAGGGCCGGATCGGCCTCGAACCGGTCCGCGAACTGCTGGACCGGCTGGGCAACCCGCAGCGCTCGCTGCCGCCGGTTTTCCATGTGGCGGGGACTAACGGCAAGGGGTCGACATGTGCCTTCCTGCGCGCGGCGCTGGAGGCGGCAGACCACCGGGTCCACGTCTTCACCAGCCCGCATCTGGTCCGCTTCAACGAACGCATCCGGGTCTCGGGCGCGCTGATATCCGACGATCTGCTGGCAGAGCTGCTGGCCGAAGTGCTGGACGAGGCCGAGGCCGGCGCGATCGCGGTCAGTTTTTTCGAGGTGGCGACGGCGGCGGCGTTCCTCGCCTTTTCGCGCGTCCCTGCCGATGCCTGCGTCATCGAGGTCGGCCTGGGCGGGCGGCTGGACGCCACCAATGTGCTGGAAGCCCCCGCCGCGTGCGGGATCGCCTCGCTCGGCATCGACCACGAAGCGTTCCTGCTCGCCCCCGAAGCCGGTGTTCCTGCCGAGCCGCTGGCGCGGATCGCGTTCGAAAAGGCCGGGATCGCCAAGCCGGGAGTGCCGCTGGTGACGCTGGCCTACGGACAGGATGCTGTTGACGCTGTCGAGGAGCAGGCCGAGCGGGTGATCGCCCCGGTGTTCCGCCAGGGGCGCGACTGGTCAATCCGTGCGCAGGACGGCGGCCTGCTGTATCGCGATCATCACGGCGATCTTGCCCTGCCGCTTCCCGCACTGGCCGGGGCGCACCAGACCGCGAACGCCGCGCTGGCGATCGCCATGCTGCGCCATCAGGATGCGCTGCCGATCGCTGACGAGGCGCTGGCGGCCGCGATGGGCCGGGCCAACTGGCCGGCCCGGCTGCAGCGGCTCGCCGATGGTCCGGTCACGCGGCTGCTTCCGCCCGCTACGCCATGCTGGCTCGATGGTGGCCACAACCCCGATGCGGGTGCGGCGCTGGGCGTTCACTTTGCCGGCAGTTCCGCACCGATCCATCTCGTGATCGGCATGCTGGCGAACAAGCACCCGGAGGCGCTGATCGCGCCGCTGCGCCGCCATCTGGCCAGCGTGACGGTGGTGCCGGTGCCCGGCCACGAATACCACGCGGCCAGCGCATTCCGCGCGCTGTTCCCGCAGGCGGATGAAGCGGACGATGTGGAGACGGCTCTGCGCGAGTTGTCCGTGGCACCCGGAGACACGGTGCTGATCGCGGGATCGCTCTATCTGGCCGGGACGGTGCTGGCGGCCAACGGGCAGCTACCCGACTGAAGCCTCCGCCGTCCGGCGGCCCGCGCGTGCCTGGCGCATCGCCTCGATCACGCACAGCACCACGGCGACAAGCCCCAGCGCGGCAGTGGTATAGAACACCCGCGCATAGCCGCCCTCCTCGATCATCTGGCCCAGAGCCGCGCGGCCGAGCGAGCCGACCAGCACCGTCAGCGAGGACAGCAGCGCGTATTGCACCGCCGCGTGGCTCTTGGCGGTGATGCCGGACAGATAGGCCACGAACGCCGCCCCGGCGATGCCGCCCGCGAGGTTCTCTCCGGCGATGGCCAGCAGCAGGCGCGCCAGCCGGGGATCGGCACCGAACTGGCCCACCGCCCAGGTGAAGCCCGACAGCCGCCCGAAGGCATCGAGCCCGGCGCCGCCTTGCGCCAGATCGGCGTAAAGCAGGTTCGAAGCGGCGGCGAGCACCGCGCCGAGGATCACGGTGGGCATGCGGCCAAGCCATGCGAACAGCAGCGCTGCCAGCGCGATCCCGCCCATCGTCATGCCGACGCCGAAGAACTTGGAGGCGATCGCCACCTCGTCGTTCGTGTAGTGCAGTTCCTGCAGGTAGAACGGCAGCGCGAACGGACCCCAGATCGAATCGGTCAACCGGTACGTCAGGACGATCGCCAGGACCAGGATCGCCGCCCAGCCCAGCCGGCTGACGAGTTCGGACAGCGGATCGATCAGCGCATCGTAAGCGTGATCGAGGAAACCACGCGCCGCCGCATCGCCCGGTGCCGGCGGATAGCGCCCGGTCCTCCGCCATCCGTCAAGGATGCCCGCCAGCACCGCCGGCACCACCACGGTGGCGATGACGATCAGCGGCCCGTAGAGCTTGATGAACGCCGTGGCATCGGGGCGCGCAGCCGCATCGCTGCCCAGCGAGCGGACCATGAACACCAGCACCGTCACCAGCGCCCAGCCCCACAGCGCGCCGACCAAGGCCAGCACCGTAAGCCGCACGCTGCGGGCGAGGCCGTGGCCGGGTGTATCGTCGGTCCCGGCCAGCGGTTCGTCGGCCGCCGTGTCGGGCGCGAACCAGCTTGCAGCCATGGCGAGGTACATGAAGCCGCCGAACAGACCATAGACCAGCGGCCAGCCGATCCGCGCCGCCATGATCAGCGCCAGCGCGCCACCGGCCAGTGCCGCCAGCCGATAGCCCAACTGGTAGATCGAGGAGAGCAGTTCGAGCGGCGCATCCTCGTCCGCCACTTCGACGCGCCAGGCGTCTATCGCGATATCCTGCGTGGCGCTGGCGAACGCGGCGATGCCGGCCAGCAGCGAGAACATCCCCAGCGAGGTCACCGGATCGAGCGAGGCCAGCACGATCAGCACCGTGCCGACCAGCGCCTGGATCGGCACCAGCCACGAACGCCGCCGCCCCAGCCGCCACAGGAACGGCACCCGCCCGCGATCCACCAGCGGCGACCACAGGAACTTGAAGGCATAGGCAAGCCCGATGAGCGAGAACACGCCCATCGTTTCCAGATCAACGCCGGTCTCGCCCAGCCACGCATAGAGCGTACCCAGAAGTAGCGCATAAGGCAGGCCTGATGCCATGCCGAACACCAGCATCACCCCGGTCTTGCGATTGGTGAAGGCCGAACGCAGCACATCGATGGTCTTGCGATCGGCCATTGTCACTCCCTGAACCGCCCGATGCGGCTGCCGTTGCGCGGAACTTACCGTGCGCCACCGTAATGGGAAGGCTGGATGAACCGGCGATCAACAGGTATGGGCCACAGCCATGTCCAGACCACCCAGCAAAAGCGGCCCTCCCGGGGGCACGACGCGCGGCCCTCGCCGGCCCGGCCGCCCCGGCTCCGATTCCGGCCGCCCCGGCTCCCGCCGTTCAGAAGGCGGGCCCGGCCGCACCGCTCCCGGCCCCCGCAAGGGCGGCACCGAGCGGCCGCCGGTCAGCCAGTTCCGCTCGACCGGCAAGCCACCGGCCCCGCCGCAGCAACCCAAGGACCGCGAAGGCGATCGCATCGCCAAGCTGCTCGCCCGCGCCGGCATCGCCAGCCGCCGCGAGGTGGAGCGCATGATCGCCGAGGGCCGCGTGAAGATCGGCGAGGAGGTGGTGACGACGCCGGCCACCGTGCTGACATCGCTGGCCGGCGTGTCGGTAGACGGCGTGGCGGTGAAGGCGGCCGAGCCGACCCGGCTGTTCGCGTTCCACAAGCCCGCCGGCCTCATCACCGCAGAGCGCGATCCTGCCGGGCGGCCGACGATCTACACCGCGCTGCGCAACGCGCTGCCGGCGGGTGCCGGGCGGGTGATGCCGGTCGGCCGGCTCGATTTCAGCACCGAAGGGCTGCTGCTGCTGACGAACGACGGCGGCTTCAAGCGCCAGCTCGAACTGCCCTCGACCGGGGTGGAGCGCACCTATCGGGCCCGCGCCTTCGGCGATATTAGCCAGGCGCAACTCGAAGACCTGATCGAGGGGATCGAGATCGACGGCGTCCGCTACGGCAAGATCGACGCCAACCTGGAGCGGCGCACCGGCCGCAACCAGTGGATCGAGATGACGCTGACCGAAGGCAAGAACCGCGAGGTTCGTCGCGTGCTCGAACACCTCGGCCTCGAAGTCAGCCGGCTGCTGCGCGTCGGCTACGGGCCGTTCCATCTGGGCGATCTGCCCAAGGGCCAGGCGGTGGAGATCGAACCCAAGCAGGTCGTCCGCTTCCGCGAAAGCCTGGGCGGCAGGAACGCATGAAGCCCCCACGGAGCAAGGCGGGTGCAAAGCCCGGCGGCATGCGCATCATCGCCGGAGAATGGCGCGGTCGGCGACTGTTCGCCCCCGAAGGCGAAGCCACGCGGCCGACATCGGATCGCACCCGCGAAACGCTGTTCTCGATGCTGGTCAGCCGGCTGGGCAGTCTGGAGGGGCTCAAGGCTGCGGACCTCTTCGCCGGATCGGGCGCGCTTGGCCTCGAAGCGCTGTCGCGCGGCTGCGCGCATTGCCTGTTCGTCGATTCCGATGCCGCCGCGATCCGCGCCATCCGCCGCAACATCGCCAACATGCAGGCCCAGTCCCGCAGCGACGTCCGCGCCAGTTCGGCGCTGTCGCTGGGCCCGGCGCGCGAGGCGCTTGATCTGGTGATGCTGGACCCGCCCTATGCTTCCGGCGCGGGCGCGGTGGCGATCGACAAGCTGGCGCGGCTGGGCTGGATCGGCCCGCAGACCTGGGTCAGCCTTGAAACCATGCGCGATGAGGGCGTGGCGGTCAAAGGCTTCGAAATCGCTGCGGAGCGGACGGTGGGCAAGGCTCAACTCTACCTGTTGCGCCAGTCCGCAACTTAGACCGCAGTGACGTTCGATGGCGCCGCCTGCTCCTCCACCCTTAAGGCGGGAGGTTGGGAGGGGGGTGTACCTGGCCAGCATTGACGCGCTGCCTGCGGCATCACTCCCCCTCCCCCAGCCCCTCCCCGGCGGGGAGGGGAGACGCAAACTCCGCTCATTCAGGCTACGCCCGCTCACGAAAACAGGGGCACCGGCAAGCCGATGCCCCTGCTTTACGCGCATTTGCGTGACGAAATCAGACGCCGCCGCGATTGCGGCAGCTATCCTTTACGGTCTTGCTGCAGACCGGATATTCCTTGTTCATGGCATCCGCCGGCGGCGGCGTCAGCGCGCCTTTGTACGGACCGCCCTGATAGCTCTGGTCGGCGGGCATCGCCGGGCGCACGTTCTGCTCGGCGCTTTGCGGGTTGGGGACGCCGGTGGTCGGCATGCCCGGTCCCGGAGGGTTGGCTTGGCCCGGCGGCGTAGTGGGCGTGGTACCCGCCATCTGCTGCAGGATCGAGGTCCACGCGGTTTCGCGCTGTTCCGGGGTCATCTTGTAGACCTGCCCGCGCTGGTCGGCCGTCAGCGCCCAGTAGCCAGTCTGCTGTTCGGTCTTGAGGCTCCAGTAGTAGTCCTTGTACGCCTGAGGCCAGGTTGCGTAATCGGCCTTCTTGTCGGCCGGCCAGGTATCGTAAACCGCCTGCTGTTCGGGCGTCAGCCCGGCCGCAGGGGCGGCGGGATCGGTTGCCGGGGCGGTAGCAGGCGGCGGCGTCATGGTTTCCTGCGCGAGGATCGGCGCGGAAACGGAAGCCGAAAGTCCGGCCAGCACCAGAGCGCTCGCCCCTTTCAGGCTCCACCCTTTCAGAATAGTGTTGCGCATCGTAACTCTCCATTGCGATTATCTTGGAAATGCGACGAGCGGCAGGGGGAATTGTTCCGCTGCTGCGACGAAGCGGCCTTGCGCCGGGTTAATCCGTTCCCTAGTTGTTCGCGGGTGAACACCCCGCAAGCCCCCCTCCCCACCGCGATGGACGGCCCGCCGGGCGATCCGCTGCTTGACGGCCTGAACCCGCCCCAGCGCGAGGCGGTGCTGACCACCGAAGGGCCGGTGCTGATGTTGGCGGGTGCCGGCACCGGCAAGACCGCCGCGCTGACCCGCCGGCTCGCCCATCTGGTGCGCGCGCGGCTGGCCTGGCCAAGCGAGATCCTGTGCGTCACTTTCACCAACCGCGCCGCGCGCGAAATGCGCGAACGGGTCGGCCATCTGATCGGCCCGGCGGTCGAAGGGATGCCGTGGCTCGGCACCTTCCACGCCATCGCCGCCAAGATGCTGCGCCGTCACGCCGAACTCGTGGGCCTGCAGGCCAATTACACGATCATCGATACCGACGATCAGCTTCGCCTGCTCAAGCAGCTTATCGTGGCCGAAGGGCTGGACGAAAAGCGCTGGCCGGCACGCCAGCTTGCCGGCTGCATCGATCGCTGGAAGAACCGGGGCCTTCTCCCTGACCAGCTCGATGCTGGGGAGAACGAGGCCTATGCCAATGGCAAGGGCCGCGCGTTCTACCAGCTCTATCAGGATCGATTGAAAACCCTGAACGCCTGCGATTTCGGCGATCTGCTGCTGCACATGCTGACCATCCTGCGCGGCCATCCCGAAGTGCTGGCGCAGTACCAGCAGCGCTTCAAGTACGTGATGGTGGACGAATATCAGGACACCAACCAGGTCCAGTATTTCTGGCTGCGGCTGCTGGCGCAAAGCCGCAAGAACATCTGCGTGGTGGGTGATGACGATCAGTCGATCTATTCCTGGCGCGGGGCTGAGGTTGCCAACATCCTGCGGTTCGAAAAGGACTTTCCCGGCGCGCGGGTGATCCGGCTGGAGCAGAACTATCGCTCCACCCCGCAGATCCTGGCCGCCGCATCGGGCCTGATCGACGCCAATACCCAGCGGCTCGGCAAGACCTTGTGGACCGATCGCCACGCCGGCGACCGGGTGCGGGTGATCGGGGTGTGGGATGGCCCCGAGGAAGCGCGCCGTGTGGGCGACGATATCGAGCGGCTGGAACGCGAAGGTGCCGCGCTCAATCAGGTCGCGATCCTGGTGCGCGCCCAGTACCAAACGCGCGAGTTCGAAGACCGCTTCATCTCGATCGGCCTCAACTATCGCATCGTCGGCGGTTTCCGGTTCTACGAACGCGCGGAAATCCGCGATGCGCTGGCCTATCTGCGCCTGATCGCCCAGCCCGCCGACGATCTGGCGTTCGAGCGCATATACAACGCCCCCAAGCGCGGGCTGGGCGCGAAAGCGCTGGAAAAGCTGCACCTGCTGGCGCGGCGGCGCGGCATACCGCTGGCGGCAGCGGCGCTGGAAATCGTCGATACCGACGAACTGCCCGCCCGCGCCCGCAACACGTTCCTGGCCTTCATGCGCGATGTCGCGCGGTGGCGCGATCTGGCGAAGACACAGAACCCCGCCGACCTGATCCGCACCGTCATGGACGAGAGCGGCTATACCGAAGCGCTGCAGGCCGAACGCACCGCAGAGGCGTCCGGGCGGCTCGAAAACCTGTCTGAACTCGCCCGCGCCATGGAGGAATACGAAAGCCTCGGCGATTTCCTCGAACATGTCAGCCTGGTGATGGACAACGAAGCGGCGGCGGACGAGGAAAAGGTCACCATCATGACCATGCACGCCGCCAAGGGGCTGGAATTCGATCACGTGTTCCTGCCGGGCTGGGAGGAAGGCGTGTTTCCGTCGCAGCGTGCGCTGGATGAAGGCGGGCTTGCCAGCCTGGAGGAAGAGCGCCGGCTCGCCTATGTCGCGATCACCCGCGCGCGGCGGCGCTGCACCATCCTCCATGCCGCCAACCGGCGCATCTATGGCCAGTGGACCAGTTCGATCCCCTCGCGCTTCATCGCCGAACTGCCGGGCGATCATGTCGATAACGAGACCACGCTGTCAGGTGGCGCTTCGCTGTGGCGCGCGCAGTGGACCGAACATGCCGATCCGTTTGCCGAAGTGGCACGTGCGCAACCGGCGCGGACCGTCACGCGCGGCCCCGGCTGGCAGCGCGCCGCCGCCCGCGAATTCGACACCGCGCCGCGCCGCATCGCCGAGACGACCCGCAGCGCCGCCAGCTTCGCCGCCAAGCCGCGCACCGATATCGAAATCGGCGCGCGGGTGTTTCACGAGAAATTCGGTTACGGCACGGTGGCGGCGCAGGAAGGCAACAAGCTGGAAATCGACTTCGAAACGTCGGGCCGAAAGCGCGTGATCGACAGTTTCGTCAAACCCGCTGCCGAATAGAAAAGCGCCCGGAAAGCCGTAGCTTCCGGGCGCTCTGGAATCGGTGGGGATGTCCGGTTCAGATCAGGCCGGGCATCAGCCGGAAGCGCACCTTGCCGGCGTATTCCTGATAGGCCGGATCGCGCATCAGCACGCGCTCTTCCTCGCGGGTGCGGGCCCACAGCAGCACCCAGGCCAGCCCCAGGATCGCGACGTTCCACAAATGCGGGTAAAGCAGGATGAAGCCGAGGTGGCTGATCATGTAGCCCATGTACATCGGGTGGCGCACGAAGCGGTACATGCCGTCCGACTTCACGCCGCGATTGGCCGGCACGATGCCGAAGCTGCGGCGCAGCGACAGCTTGGCCAGCACGGACAGTGCGAACCCGCCGGTGATGAGTGCGGTGGTTACCGCTTCGCTGGCGAGAGCGGTGCCGAGCGGCGCGATCAGCAGCGCCATGCTGGTGCCGCCGAAGCCGAGGATGATCGAGCGCATGTCGGTCGCCACATCGCCGGGGCGCTGCAGAAAGATGAAGACAACACCAGCGAGTTCCGCCGCCAGCGAGACCATCACTTGCGGATGCTCTCCCACCACCGGCAACAGGCGCCGCAGGGTGAAGTAGGCGAGGACGGAAAGGAATGCACATTCCGCGTAATGGATGACGCGCTGGTTCATGGCTCGGCTGCCCCGTTGATCTGCCCCGCAATCGCTTGCGGTATGAGCCCCCGGTTTATGCGTGTCTGGTAAACAGGCCGTTACGGATGCGGTGGCCTTGCGGAATTTCCACACCATTTGGAAACCATGTTGGCGCTAGGCAGGGGCATCGGCTGCGCGCGTGGCCGGGCTGTTCAGGGACGCTTGCCGCAATGTGGGATATTTCCGGGATATTGTGGATGCTGGCTATCGGTGCGGTGCTGTTCGTGCCACTCGAACGGCTGCTCCCCGCCCCCAAGGCCGGCCGGCGCGGCCGCGCCGCGTTGGTGGCGGACCTGCTCCACGCGACGGTCGGCGGCCAGATGACCAAGGTCTGCGCCGCGCTGCTGCTGGCGATCATGCTGTCCGGCAGCGCCCACACCGGGGTCGCCGGGCACTGGCCGCTGGCGGTGCAGGTCATCGTCCTGCTGCTGATCTGCGATTTCCTGATCTATGCGGTACACCGGCTGGAACATGCCGTGCCGCTGCTCTGGCGCTTCCACCGCATTCACCACAGCAGCACACACCTGGACTGGCTGGCCTCTGCGCGGGTCCATCCGATGGAACAGATCGCCATCACCACCCTGACCGGGCTGCCGATGTACCTGGTGGGTTTTTCGACCACGGCCATCGCCATCTACCTGGCGGGCTATACGTTCCATTCGGCGCTGCTGCACGCCAACACGCGGCTATCGTTCGGGCCGCTGGAGGCGGTGTTTACGCCGCCGCGCATTCACCACTGGCACCATGCCGATCAGGTGGAGGCCTATGACAGCAACTTCGGATCGCAACTGGTGATCTGGGACCGGCTGTTCGGCACCGCCTATCGCCCCGACGCCGATCGCCCTGCCCGCTTCGGCGTTGATGCCCCCCCGGCGGAGGATTTCGCCGCGCACCTCCTGGCACCTTTCCGCGCCCAGCCGGAGCCGTTCACCCCCACTTTCGATGGCACCATGGCGGTGCCGGCGAGCGTGTCAGGCAATCGCTGAGAAGTTGAGGAATTCAGGCACCGGCCCGTTCCAGCCGCCGCTATCGCCCGGCTCCAGATCGGCCTGACGCGGCCGCCGGTTATCCCTATCGCCATCGCGCCGGGTGCTGCCGCGCTTTTCGGCACCGTTGCCGCGATCATCACCCGCAGCAGGCCTAGTCTCGCGGCGGGGTTCAGCTTTACGACCCGTTTCCGGTTCGCGCCGGGCCTCGGGCTCACGCCGGGGCTCTGCTTCGCGACGCGGCGCGCGCTTGGTGCGTGCGTTCTTCGCCGGGCGCTCGGCCGGCTCGGCGCTCGCGGGCCGTTCCCCGGCCTCTTCCGAGCCCAGCGTATAAAGCGGGATGGGCCCGCCGGTCAGCTTCTCGACGTTCTCGATCGCTTCGGCATCTTCCGGCGCGACCAGCGTGAAGGCACGACCCGTGGCCCCGCCACGGCCGGTGCGGCCGATCCGGTGGACATAATCATCCGGGTGCCAGGGCGTATCGAAGTTGAAGACGTGGCTCACGCCCTTGATATCGAGCCCGCGCGCGGCGACGTCCGAGGCGCACAGGATGTTGATCTGCCCGGCCTTGAACCGATCGAGTTCCGCAATGCGCGCGGGCTGTTCCATGTCGCCATGGATCTCGCCGGCGGCAAACCCGTGCTGCTTGAGGCTCTTGGCCAGTTCGCGCACGGTGGTCTTGCGGTTGCAGAAGATGATCGCGGTGCTGACGTTATCGGCGTGCAGCAGCGCGCGCAGCGCCTCGCGCTTCTTGCGGGCCGTGACCGGCACCTTGTACTGCGCGATGTTGACGTTGGTGCTAGCCGGGCGGGCCACCTCGATGTACTTGGGGCTCGTCAGGAAGCGGTCAGCCAGCTTCTTGATCACCGGCGGCATCGTCGCCGAGAACAGCAGCGTCTGGCGGTTGGTCGGCAGCTTGGAGCAGATCGTCTCGATATCGGGGATGAAACCCATGTCGAGCATGCGGTCCGCCTCGTCGATGACCAGCAGTTCGCAGCCTGTGAGCATGATCTTGCCCCGCTCGAACAGGTCCATCAGCCGGCCCGGGGTGGCAATCAGCACGTCGACCCCGCCCTGCAGCGCCTTGAGCTGATCGCCCATCTGCACGCCGCCGATCAGCAGCGCCATCTTGAGATCGTGGTTCTTGCCGTACTTCTCGAAGTTTTCGGCGACCTGCGCCGCCAGTTCGCGGGTCGGCTCCAGGATCAGCGAACGCGGCATCAGCGCGCGACGGCGGCCGTTGCCCAGCACATCGATCATCGGCAGAACGAACGCGGCGGTCTTGCCGGTGCCGGTCTGCGCGATGCCGATCAGGTCCTTCATCATCAGGACCGCCGGGATCGCCTGCGCCTGAATCGGCGTCGGCTCGGTATAGCCGGCAGAAGTAACCGCCTGGAGCAGTTCGTCAGAGAGGCCGAGATCGGCGAAGCTCATGGGCAGGACAGTTTCCGGGATAGAGTGAAATGATCGGCTGATGCAGTGTTCGGCAAGGCCTGCCACGCCGAAAAGGCGAAAGACCCGAAAATACAGGCTTCGCCGCTGCGTGTCATGCGAGCTTTGGGGCGGCCCCTATGCGCAAACGGGGGGGCAAGTCAAGTTTTTGCGCACTTTGCAGGGCGGACCGAGGGGTCAGCGCCGGTCTTCGACGAGTTGCCGGATCCGCGTCAACGTGCAGTTGGCACCGCTGCGCGACAGCAGCTTGTCGCGATCGACGCACAGGTTCCCGTCCGAAGAATTTGCAAGGTAGAACCCCGAATAGAAATCGCGCGCCCGGCACGCCCGATCGAGCTCGGCCGCCACCATCGCGCCGTTGCGCAGAAACAGCAGCAAACGGTTATCCCCCTGCGGACGGACGCCAGCGATGGCGGACATGCTGAGGCACTTGCCCATCTTGCGCTCCAGATAGCGCGGAGCCAGCGTCATATCGGGCAGGCCGACGAAGGCATCGGGCACCATCGGCGCCGCGCCGCGCGGGGCGATGCGGATGGTCATGCGCTGTTCGATGCGGATCTGGTAGGAATCCATAGGCTGGATCGACCGGAAGGTCATTGCGGCCGGAACCACCTCGTCAAGACCGCGCATCGCCGGCGCATCCTCCGGAAGCAACGCCGGTGCGGCAGCGGCAGGTGGCGATCCGGCATCGCGGTCCTTGCCGCCATCATCCCCCGCCACTGCCGGAAACAGCAGAGCAATCGGATAAAGCAGGATACTCGCAAAATTCATCGAGCCGCCGGTCCCATCGGTATTTCCAAGCCGCAAACCCTCAACGGCTTCGCCATGGCGATGCCTTTGCCTTACCGCAAGAGCTTGAACCACCGCTTAATGCGCGCATCGGCAGACAGGGGTGAAAGCCGTGCCGCGTTGTGCCATAGCTGTGCCATGACCCCCACTACCGACAGGCTCGACACGTTTCTGGGCGCGGTCGCCGCGACGCTGCCCGATCTCACGATCACGCAGGACCCGGACCTGCTCGATCCCTGGCTGACCGACTGGCGGGGGCGGTTCACCGGCCGCGCCTGCGCCCTCGCCTCGCCGGACAGCACGCACCAGCTCGCCTCGCTGGTACGGCTCTGCGCCGCGCACGGGGTGCCGATCGTGCCGCAGGGCGGCAACAGCGGCATGTCAGGCGGGGCCACGCCCGATGTCAGCGGTGAAGCGCTGCTGCTGTCACTGCGCAAGATGAACCGGATCCACGCGATCGACAGCGCGGCGCGGCGCGTCACCTGCGATGCCGGGGTGGTGCTGCAGACGCTGCACGAAGCGGCCGAGGCGCAGGACCTGCGGTTTCCGCTGACGCTGGGCGGCAAGGGATCGGCAACGGTCGGCGGGCTGATCTCCACCAATGCCGGTGGGACGCAGGTGCTGCGCCACGGTTCGATGCGTGCGCTGGTGCTGGGCCTTGAGGCGGTGCTGGCGGACGGGCAGGTGTTCTCGATGCTGACCCCGCTCAAGAAGGACAATCGCGGCTTCGATCTCAAGCAGTTGCTGATCGGTTCCGAAGGCACCCTCGGCATCGTCACAGCCGCTACCCTCAAGCTGCTGCCGGCGGTGGCCGAGCGGGTCGTGATCTGGGCCGGGGTGCCGTCGCTGCACGCCGCCCGCAAGCTGCTGCTGCATTGCGAGGAGAGCATGGGCGACGCGCTCGAAGGGTTCGAGGTGATGCCGAGCGCCTCGCTCGACGCGGTGATCGAGCACTTGCCCGGTGCGCGCGCGCCGCTGGGCGAGCCGCATGCCTGGCATGTCCTGATCGAAGTCGTCGCCGATCGCGCGGGCGCAGCAACGCTGCGCGATGGGTGCGAGACCACGCTGGCCAGCGCGTTCGAGGCCGAGCTGGTCGAGGATGCGGTGATGTCCGCCAACGAGACGCAGGCGGAGGCGTTCTGGCTGCTGCGCGAAACCGTCGCCCCCGCCGAACGCGCGCGCGGCCCGGCCGTGCAGCACGACATTTCCGTACCCGTGGAACTGATGCCCGATTTCGTCGAGGAGACCGCGCCGCTGATCGAAGCGAAATGGCCCGGCGTCGAAGCGGTCGCCTTCGGTCACCTTGGCGATGGCAACATCCACTATCACGTGATCGCCCCGGCGGCGACGGATGCGCGGCTGTGGCAGGAAGGCGAAGGCAAGCAGATCAGCCGCTATGTCCACGATCTGGTCACCCGGTGGGGCGGCTCGATTTCCGCCGAACACGGCATCGGCCAGCTCAAGCGCGCCGAACTGGCCCGGCTGGGCGATCCGGTCGCCTTGTCGATGCTGCACGCCGTCAAGCATGCGCTGGACCCAAAGGGCCTGCTTAACCCCGGCAAGCTGATCTGAACCCGCGGGCGGCGTCCACGCGGGGATTTGCGCGGGAAGCTGGGGTCCCCGGCTTGCGTGGTGCCCAAGCTGGCCGTAAAGCGGGCACCGATTGCAGCCCAATAGACGTTTCGGAGAGAGTTCCATGGCCAGCGCGCCGCAGAATGCCGCCCTACCCCTGTTCTACAACGATCTCGTGCCGCTCAACTCGCAGCAGCATTCGGCGTGGAAGACCCGCTCCACCGACAAGGCCACTTGGCTGGTCGACGTCAATTCGGTGCCGCTGACGGTCGAGGAATTCCCGCAGGCGCAGCGCAACTTCCCGATCGTGTTCACCGCCGGCGAAAACGCCGTGCCGCTGGCACTGTTCGGGATGAACGAAGGCGTCAACGTCTTCGTCGAAGCCGACGGCTCGCTGACCAACCCGGTCTACATCCCGGCCTACGCGCGCCGCTATCCGTTCATGCTGGCCCGCCTGCGCCCGGATACCGAAGAACTCTCGCTCTGCGTCGATCCGTCGAGCGATCTGGTCGGCGAGGACATTGAGGGCGAGCCCCTGTTCGATGGTGCCGAAGCCAGCGAGACCACCAAGTCGATGCTCCAGTTCTGCGAAAACTTCGAGATCGCCGGCAACAAGACCGCCCAGTTCATCGCCGAATTGCGCAAGCACAACCTGCTGATGGACGGCGAACTGAACATCGATGCCGGCACCGGCCAGCCGTTCACCTATCGCGGCTTCCAGATGGTGGACGAATCGAAGCTGCGCGAAGTGCGCGGCGATATCCTGCGCCAGTGGAATCAGAACGGCATGCTGGCGCTGATCTACGCCCACCTGTTCTCGCTCGAACTGGTCCGGGACATCTTCGGCCGCCAGGTCGCCCAGGGCAAAGGCCCGGCCCTGACCCCGAACCCCGCGCTGCAGGACGTCTGAGGCCGCGCAATCGCGCCGCAAATCCGGAAGGTGTGCACTTTTCGCCACACCTTCCGGACAATCAGAGCACGCTTTTCAGTTTGCTCTTATCAAGCGCCATGCATTTTGCTTTGATGCCGTCTTGAATCCCCGAAAAGGCATGCTATGTTGGCTATGCTTGATCGGCGCACCCCTCATGGCCCGGTCAGGTTGGTGCACTTCGGTGCACTTCCTCCCTGAACCTTGGCCACCTCGCGCACCGCGCGAGGTGGTTTTTTCAAAAAACGAGACTTTCGCTCGGTTCGCGCAGGCGTGGGCGTTCGCGCATGCGCGCCAACGTCGTGCTTTTGGCTATCCGATGCCGGGAAACATCGCCTTATCGAGCACGGCGTTATTCCGCTGCCAGCGGCCAGGCCGGACCTTCGCCGTCCGTCCGCACCCCGGACTGCCCCAGCTCGGCCACGCAGCACGCCAGTTTCCGCACCAGCCCGCTCAGCGCACTGACGATTCCCTCGAAGCCGCGCCCCGGTTCGCTCAACTCGCCATCCAGATAACGGCTGCGATCGATCTCGATCTGCAGGGCATAGATGCGCCGCTGCGGCCGGGCATGGCGTTCCAGCACATAGCCGCCAGCATAAGGCCGGTTGTGCGCGGCCTCCAGCCCGCATTGGGCGAAGTGCGCAAACGTCGCGGCGATGACCTCGCCGTGGCAAGTGGCCCCGAACCGGTCGCCGATGACGATGGCCGGCGCACCTTGGCCCGCACGCGGCGACAGCGGCGGCATGGAGTGGACATCCAGCAGCAACGCCGCGCCCCAGCGGCCCCGCAAGTCTTCCAGCGCGGCGCCTACCGCCGCATGATAGGGCGCATGGATGCCATCGACCCGCGCGTCGAGTTCTGTCATCTCGTGGCGATGCCGCCAGACTTCGCCGATCCCGGGCAAGCGACGCGGGATCAGGCCGAGCCCGCTGCGGGCACGATGGCTGGGAACATGGCCGGCCAGTGGCGGCCGCCCCGCCCGGCTGAACATCTCCCAATCGACATCCTCGGTGGAGCGGTTGAGATCGATCATCGCGCGCGGTGCCATCGCGGCGATCAGCCCGGCCCCGGTGCTGCGCGCCATGCCTTGCGCCACCAGATCGACATAGCGATCCTCCAGCTTGAGCAGGGTCGCGCGCGGGTTGCGCATGGCCCGCAATACGGCGCGCGGATAGTCGCGTCCGGCGTGCGGCACCGAGAGCAGTACGGGGATCGCCGAGGGGCTGGTGCCGGATTGAAAAAATGAGGGCCGCCCGCCGCTTCCGGGGATATGGCCACCCCGAACCCGGCCCGAATCGCTGCCTTCGCCTGCTCCGTTCATGCATCCCAAGCTGTGCGTTTCGCCCCCTGCTGTCAAAGCGTCCCGTAACCGGTCAGTGCTGAAAGCGGGCGAGAATTTTAACCCGTGCTCCGCTATAAGCCGGGCAAGGCGTCGCCACACCAGACAGTTCCACATAAAAACCCGGACATGAGATCATGATTCGCATCCTGCTAGCCGAAGACGACGAAGCCATGCGCACTTATCTCGCGCGCGCGCTCGAACGGGCTGGCTACGATGTGGTCGCGGTCGATTGCGGGACCGCCGCCCTGCCCTGGCTGGAAACCGAAGCGTTCGACCTGTTGCTGTCCGATATCGTCATGCCCGAGATGGACGGGATCGAGCTGGCGCAGCGCTGTGCGGAAATGTCGCCGATGACCAAGGTCATGTTCATCACCGGATTCGCCGCCGTGACTCTGCGCGCCAGCCGCGAGGCACCGCAGGCAAAGGTGCTGTCGAAGCCCTTCCACTTGCGCGATATCGTCATGGAAGTGCAGCGCGTTTTCGGGCTCAGCGAGACTGCGCAGCTCTGAACGATGGCGGGGCGCGGACAACCGGAAATAAAGCGGCCAAAGCCGCTTGCATCGCTCCGAACTCGACGCTAAAGGGCCAGTCCTCCGGCGGGAAGCTGTCGGAAACATGCCGAATGGTGTGGGCGTATAGCTCAGTGGTAGAGCACTATGTTGACATCGTAGGGGTCGCAAGTTCAATCCTTGCTACGCCCACCATTCGAAAGGCCCCGGGGATCGCAGGATCCGCCGGGGCTTTTTCGTTTTGGCCCGCAATGCATCGGCGTGCCCCGCCCCGGCCTTGACTCCGACGGCGGGGCCGACAAACATATCGAGCGATTGGTTTGTTATTTCCGCGCAAAGCCTTGCGCAGCCCCCCATGCCCGGCTCGCCGCCGCGCACAAAGCAGGACCCGCTCATGACCGACACCCCCCATCCGCTGATTGCCGGCCTGACGCGCGGCTGGGCCGGCGATCTTGAAACGCTGCTCTCGCTCTACACCGAGGACTGCCGGTTCGAGGACAAGCCGTTCGGCCTGGTTCACCATGGCCATGCCGGGGTGAAGGAGGTGTTCGAATTCACCTTCTCGATGATGCCCGACTTCAAGGTGACCTATCATCGCCATACCGAAATCGGCGATACTGCCGCCGCCGAGTGGACCTTCACCGGATCGTTCCATGGCGAATTCGAAGGCCGCCGGCACGCCGGGACGCCGGTGAGCATGGACGGTGTCTCGTTCATGACGCTGCGCGACGGCAAGATCCTGACCAATTGCGATTACCACAACCTCGGCACGCTTTCGGCCCAGCTCGCCGCCGCCTGATCTGCTTTTGATTCGCAATCGCATCATCATCGCGCAGGCACGTAAATACCGGCCCAACCCGGCGGACTCGCGCCTTGCTATCGTGCGCCTGCGTGCCTAAGACACGCGCAAATCTCACTCCCTGGGAGCCCGCACGGTATGGCAAAGATCAAGGTCAAGAATCCGGTCGTCGAAATGGACGGCGATGAAATGACGCGGATCATCTGGCAATGGATCCGCGAACGCCTCATTCTCCCCTATCTCGATATCGACCTGAAATATTACGATCTTTCGGTCGAAAAGCGTGACGAAACCGAAGATCAGATCACGGTCGACGCGGCCAACGCCACCAAGGAATGCGGCGTTGCGGTAAAGTGCGCGACGATCACCCCTGATGAAGCCCGGGTCGAGGAATTCAGCCTCAAAAAAATGTGGAAGTCGCCGAACGGCACGATCCGCAACATCCTGGGCGGCGTCGTCTTCCGCGAACCGATCGTCATCAGCAACGTGCCCCGGCTCGTCCCCGGCTGGACCGACCCGATCGTGGTCGGCCGTCACGCCTTCGGTGACCAGTATCGCGCCACCGACACCAAGATCCCCGGCCCCGGCAAGCTGCGCCTGGTGTGGGACGGCGAAAACGGTGAGAAGATCGATCTCGACGTGTTCGACTTCCCGGCCGCCGGCGTCGCCATGGCGATGTACAACCTGGACGAATCGATCCGCGATTTCGCCCGCGCCTCGTTCAACTACGGTCTCGGCCTCAAGTGGCCGGTGTACCTGTCGACCAAGAACACCATCCTCAAGGCCTATGACGGCCGCTTCAAGGACCTGTTCCAGGAAGTGTTCGACAACGAAGGCTTCGCCGAGAAGTTCAAGGCTGCCGGGATCATCTACGAACACCGCCTGATCGACGACATGGTCGCCTCGGCGCTCAAGTGGTCGGGCAAGTTCGTCTGGGCCTGCAAGAACTACGACGGCGACGTGCAGTCGGACACCGTCGCGCAGGGCTTCGGCTCGCTCGGCCTGATGACCTCGGTACTGATGGCCCCCGACGGCAAGACCATTGAAGCCGAAGCGGCGCACGGCACCGTCACCCGTCACTATCGCCAGCACCAGCAGGGCAAGGCGACCTCGACCAACCCGATCGCCTCGATCTTCGCCTGGACCCGCGGCCTGATGTACCGCGGCAAGTTCGACGACACCCCCGACGTGGTGAAGTTCGCCGAAACGCTGGAACGCATCTGCATCGACACCGTGGAAAGCGGCAAGATGACCAAGGACCTGGCGCTGCTGATCGGTCCCGATCAGCCGTGGATGACCACCGAACAGTTCTTCGAAGCCATCGTCGAGAACCTTGAGGCGGAAATGGCCAACTGGGCCTGATCCAGCCGCAGCTCGCGATGTGAAAGGCCGCCGGCGATACCCTCGCCGGCGGCCTTTTTATTTGCGCCTCAATCCAGCGCCCGGATCAGCCGCGCGGGAACGCCGCCTACCAGCGTGTTTTCGGCAACGTCCGAAGTCACGACCGATCCCGCCGCGATCACACTGCCGGCCCCGATCGATACACCCGGAAGGATCGTCGATCGCGCGCCGATCCAGCACCCGTCGCCGATGACCACCGCCGAGGTGGTGGTTTGCCCCGCCCGCGCGCCGCGCTCGCCGATCTCATGGCTGCCGGTGAGGATCAGGCAGTCCGGGCCGATGTCGCAACCGGCCCCGATGGTGATGGCGGCCCCTCGCCGCGTGTGGAATTTCGTGTCCGGGCTCAGCCACGTCCCCGCGCCGATCGACAGCTCGCCCCGGCCGTAGACCCGGCAGCCGCCGCAGACCCATACCCGATCACCCAGGCTGATACCCGCCCGGCGCAGCAGTACGCGCCGGAGCCCGAAGCAACGGGTGTGCGGCAGGGGCAGCCAAGCCAACAGCCAGTCGATCAACAGGCGCATCATGCGAGGCCTCTCCTCAAGCGTCGAACCGTCAAAAGAAAAGCACCCCTGTTCCTGCTGGCCGCATCAGCGATATGCCGTTCGGCGGCAAAAAGGAACTACCGTGCCATGCGGTTCCACGCATCGAGCGCGGCGATCTTGTAGGCTTCCGCCAGCGTCGGGTAATTGAAGGTGTTCTCAATGAAGTAGTCGATCGTGCCCTTCAGGTTCAGCACCGCCTGGCCGATGTGGATCAGTTCGGTCGCCCCCTCGCCGATGATGTGGACGCCCAGCAGGCGGCGGGTCTTGTTGGAGAAGATCATCTTCATCAGCCCCTGCTCCAGCCCCATGATATGGCCCCGGCTGGTTTCGCGCAGGCGGGCGATGCCGCATTCGTAATTGATGCCGCGCCGGCGCACTTCCTCCTCGCTCATCCCTACGGTCGAGATTTCGGGCACCGCATAGATACCGTAAGGGAAATAGGCCGGTGCCGGCGGCAGCGGCAGGCCGAAGGCGTGGCAGGCGGCAATGCGGCCCTGCTCCATCGAGGTCGAGGCGAGGCTGGGAAACCCGATGACGTCGCCCGCCGCATAGATGTGGGCCGCAGACGTCTGGAATGTCGTCGCATCGACGGCGACCCGGCCGCGCCCGTCCACGTCGATCCCGCAGGCATCGAGCCCGAGCCCGGCGGTCGCACCCATCCGCCCGGCGCAATAGAGCAGCATTTCCGACCGCACTGCGCGCCCGTCCTTGAGCGTGGTGACGATGCGGCCGTCCGCCCCCCTGGCCACCGTTTCCACCGCCGATCCGAGCCGGAAAGTCACCCCGCGATCGCGCAACTGGTGGACGAATTCCTCGATGATCTCGCGATCGATGAATTCGAGAAAGTTGGCGCGCGGCTCGATCACGGTAACCGCCACATCCAGCGCCGAAAAGATCGTGGCATATTCGATCCCGATCACGCCGGCCCCGACCACGGCCAGCGACCGGGGCAGCCGGGCGATGTCCACCACCTGATCGCTGTCAAGGATGTCGGGATCATCGAAGTCGATGCCTTCGGGCCGGTGCGGCACCGTGCCCACCGCGATCAGGAACCGGTCCCCCTCCACCGCCAGTTCGCTGCCGTCGGGCGAAGTAACCACCACCCGGTGCAGATCGACGAAGCGCGCGAAGCCCGCCATCGTCGCCACGCCGTTGCGCAGGAATTGGTGCTCCAGCACATCCACTTCGTGCGCCAGCGTCTTGCCCAGCCGGATCGACAGGTCCTGGCTGCCGATCTCCTTTTTCACCCGATAGGACCGGCCGTAAAAT
Organism: Novosphingobium colocasiae; assembly: GCF_014652555.1. Lineage (GTDB taxonomy): Bacteria > Pseudomonadota > Alphaproteobacteria > Sphingomonadales > Sphingomonadaceae > Novosphingobium > Novosphingobium colocasiae. Next base: position 139,307 of record NZ_BMZA01000004.1, on the reverse strand, counting down.
CCCCGCTCACGCCAGCCGGACAGGTTGAGCGCCGTCTCGCGCAGCGTCTTGGACGGGATCGTGCCGGTATGCACGGAAACGCCGCCCACCTTCAGCCGCCCCTCGATCACCAGCACCGACTTGCCCAGCTTGGCCGCCTGGATCGCCGCCCGGCGTCCTGACGGGCCGCTGCCGATCACGATAAAGTCGTATCGTCCCACGTATGTTTCCCCCGGAAAAGCCGGTCGGCAGAAATGCCGACTGCGGTTCCTCCCCTCCCGAAGTGATACAACGCAGAGTGCGTCGGCGCGTGCTGCATTGCAACAGGAATGAACAGGATTGCAGCGCCCGGTTTCCTTGCCGGCGCACCGGCCCTATAGCCCGGGCATGACACGTTGGGCGCGCCTTCTCCCGGTTCTGATCGCAGCGGTTGCGCTGGCCGCGCCGGCGGCCGCACGCGAAAGCCTTGGCCTTTACGAAACCTGGGGTGCGTTCCGCGATCCGCTGGTGCCGCGCTGTTATGCCATCGCCATGGCCCAGCCCAGCGCGATGCGCCGCGATTACCAGCCCTTCGCGGCGGTCGGCACCTGGCCGCGACGGGCGGCGCGCAACCAGGTCCATTTCCGCCTGTCACGCAAGCTGATGCCCGGTGCCGCGATCGTGCTGCGGATCGGCGAGGAACGGTTCGCGCTCACCGGTGGCGGCGGCGATGCCTGGCCGGCCGATGCGCGCGCCAACGCCGCCATCCTTGCCGTCATGCGCTCCGCCCCGGCGATGACCGTATCGGCGCGCGACGATCGCGGCGGTGGCTTTTCGAATACCTGGCCGCTGGCGGGGGCCGCATCGGCGATGGACGCCGCCTCGATCGGCTGCGCTCGGCTGCGCTGACGCGAAAAAGGCGGGAGCCGCAGCCCCCGCCTTTCCGGCCTGCCCGCTGGTGCGGACGGGCGCTCGATCAGAACCGCACGCCGACGCCGGCAACGATCTGGTGACGATCGAGGTCGAGGTCGAAACGGCTGCTGTCCGGGATGTCGTCACGGAAATCGACTTCGCCGCGCTTGTAGTTGGAATAGCGGTATTCCACCTTCACGAACGCGTTGTTGGTCACCGCCTGCTCCACACCGGCACCCACGCGCCAGCCGTCCGCATCCAGATCGCGGTTGGTCGTGACCGTACCGCTGGCATTGCGAATGTCGAACTTGGCATTGGTGTAACCACCCTTTGCGTAGACGAGGGTCTTGGGGGTCACGGCATAACCGACGCGCGCGCCCAGATAGAGGTCGCGGTTGGTCTTGACGTTGCCGATGCCGAACCCTTCGAAATCGCCATTGTCAAACTTGGTCTTGGCGGTCGACCAGGTCACTTCCGCCTCAGGGCCGACGACGAAATTGCCGACCTTGAAATCGTACCCGGCGCCCACGCCATAGAGCAGGCCATCGATATCCTGGTCGTTGGGCACGTCGGAATCGTCATCGATGCTGCTGCCTGCCCGGCTCATGTCATAGCCGATCACGCCTTCGACGTGCGGGCCGGAAAACGGTTCGGCCGGCGCGACGTCCTGCGCGAAGGCCGGGGCGGAGGCGAGTGCGGTGCCGGCAAGGGCACCGAACAGAAACTTCTTCATAGGGAACTCCATAGTCAACTGCGGTGCGATCCAACCGCATGGACCGGTGGAATGCGCGGCATCGACGCGAAGTTTCCTGAACCTAACACAACGAAATCATTGATGTTTTTGGGCAACACTGGTGCGATGGACGGAGCCGCCGATCGGTTCGATCGAAGGAACCGGATCACGCAAAGCCCGTTCGCGTGGGCGCGCAAAGCCGTTTGCAGACCTATGGTTTCCGATAGGGCGGCCGATCTTTGCGCAATCGCGCGAAATCGATTATAGGCCCGCCCAATCATGACAGACACGAACTCCATGCCTGCCGGCGGGATCATGGCGATCCCGGGCCAGATCGACCCCGTACCCGTTCCCCGCACCGCTGTGGTGGATGGGGTGACGCCCCGTGCCGATGGCCGGATCGACCTGATGGGCCTGCCGCGCAAGCGCATCGCCGAACTGTTCGAACAGGCCGGGCTTGATGCCAAGGCGGCGAAACTGCGCGCCAAGCAGGTGTTCCACTGGCTCTATCATCGCGGCGTCACCCGCTTCGAGGCGATGACCGATATCGCCAAGACCATGCGCCCCTGGCTCGAAGACCGCTTCGTCATCGGCCGCCCCGACATCGTCGAGGCCCAGCATTCGACGGACGGCACCCGCAAGTGGCTGCTGCGCACCGCCGACGGTCACGATTTCGAGATGGTGTTCATCCCCGATGCCGATCGCGGCACGCTGTGCGTGTCGTCGCAGGTGGGCTGCACGCTCAACTGCCGCTTCTGCCATACCGGCACCATGCGCCTGGTCCGCAACCTGACGGTCGGCGAGATCGTCGGCCAGGTCATGCTCGCGCGCGATGCGCTGGGCGAATGGCCCAAGGCGGGCGGCAACATGGCCGGGCTGGACGAGGACGAAGACGAAGGCAGTTACAGCGCCGATGGCCGCCTGCTCACCAACATCGTGATGATGGGCATGGGCGAGCCGCTCTACAATTTCGACAATGTGCGCGATGCGCTGAAAATCGTGATGGACGGCGACGGCCTGGCCCTGTCCAAGCGCCGCATCACCCTCTCGACCAGCGGCGTCGTCCCCAAGATGGCGCTGTGCGGCGAGGAAATAGGCGTCAACCTCGCCGTCTCGCTCCACGCGGTGACCAAGGACGTGCGCGACGAGATCGTGCCGATCAACAAGAAGTACGGCATCGAGGAACTGCTGCAGGCCTGTGCCGACTATCCCGGCGCCAGCAACGCCCGGCGCATCACCTTCGAATACGTGATGCTGAAGGACAAGAACGACAGCGACGCCGACGCGCGCGAACTGGTCCGCCTGCTGCGCCACTACAACCTGCCGGCCAAGGTCAACCTGATCCCCTTCAACCCCTGGCCCGGCGCGCCTTACGAATGCTCCACCCCGGAGCGCATCCGGGCGTTCTCGAACATCGTGTTCGAAGCCGGCATCAGCGCCCCCGTCCGCACCCCCCGCGGCCGCGACATCGACGCCGCCTGCGGCCAGCTCAAGACCGCAGCGGAAAAGAAAAGCCGCGCGGAACTGGAGCGGTTGTATGCTGAGAAGGAAGCGGAGCTGGGGTCATACCGTTTAGGGTGCCCTGTCACTTTTTTACGTACCAACCGCCATTGATCAGAACCGCAGCGCAGAGCCAAGTGATCGCGATCGACCAGACTCCGGCACCACCAAGAATACCGAGCACGAAGCGCGGCAATGTGAACGTCCTATCGAGCAACAGAGCTATCCCCAAAAAAACAAAGCCAAGCATGTAAGCTGAAATGCCGAAGCGCCCCGTCCTTTCCATACCTAGCTCACTTGATCGAGCCATGAACGCCGCACGCAGCATTGCAAATGCCGCTGCAATCACAAATGGAAGAATCCAATAAGTTATTTTTGAAGAGACCAATATACCTACGATCACGATTGCCCATGACATTGCAACATTGGCGATAAACAAACTTCTGGTCATGGTTTCTCAGCTATTAGACCTTGATGTGCAACCATCGCGCACCGCCCACCAATCCACACAACTCCATCCCCATCCCGGCTCACATATACCAGCCCGTCCGCGCCCACCTTGCGCCCCTGCGCCGCAACGTAATTGCCCGCAACCAGCCCAGCCCCGAACAGGTGCAGCGCGACACCCGCGTTGAAGCTCCCGGTCACCGGGTCCTCGCAGAACGCGCCGAGCTGGTTGGCGAAGAAGGCGCGCAGTTCCCAGTCGGCCGGGCCGCCCGGCGGGCATGGGCCGGCAAGGCCGATGTCGGTGCCCGCCGGGGCCTTCGGGGCAGGCTCTGCCGCCAGCACGGCTGCGGCGCTGGTGAGGCGCAGAAGTTGCCATTGCGGGCCGTTGGCGACGTGCACCGCCTCCACCACCGCCGCCGCATCCACCCCCGCCAGCCGGATAGCTTCGGCCCGGTCCTCGGGCGAGAGCGGGCCCGAGCGGACCAGCGGCGGCGCGGCGAAGGCCAGCCGGTCGCCGTCCTGCTTCACGGTGACGAGGCCGATGCCACATTGCTGCACCACCCTGCCCGCCGCCTTCGGCACCCCGCCCGCCGCCAGCCACGCATGGCAGCTCCCCAGCGTGGGATGCCCGGCAAAGGGCAATTCGCCGCCGGGGTAGAATATCCGCACGGCATAGTCCGCCGCCGGATCGGTCGGCGCGGAGAGAAACGTAGTCTCGGAAAAACCGAGCCAGTTGGTCAGCGCCTGCATCCGCGCATCGGACAGCCCGCCGCCGTCGTGAACAACGGCCAGCGGATTGCCCGAGAGCGGGCCGTTAGCGAAGACATCGACCAGATCGAGCTGCATCGCCGGGCTACTTCGCCAGTTCGGCCTCGATCGCCGATACGACCTCGGCGGCCTTGGGCTCCAGCCCCGGTGCGAACCGGCCCGCCACCGTGCCGTCGCGCGCGATCAGGAACTTCTCGAAGTTCCACAGCACGTCGGGATCCTGCGTCGGCGTCATGCCATAACCCTTGAGCTTTTCGCGGAATTCCTCGGCCGGGCCGGTCTTTTCCGGTTTCGCCGCCGTCAGCGCGGCATAAAGCGGCTGCTGGGCCGGGCCGGTCACGTCTGCCTTGGCAAACATCGGGAAGGAAACATCGTAGGTGAGCGAGCAGAACTGCGCGATCTCGTCCTCGCTGCCCGGCTCCTGCCCGCCGAAATCGTTGGCGGGAAAGCCCAGGACTTCGAACCCCTGGTCCTTGTACGAACGGTAAAGCGATTCCAGCCCTTCATACTGCGGCGTCAATCCGCACTTGGAAGCGACGTTGACGACCAGCAGGACCTTGCCCGCATGCTCGGCGAGACTGTCGGCCGCCCCGTCGATGCGGGTCAGCGGGATGGCGGCAAGATCGGTCATGGCATGTCTCCCGTGCGCAGGTGTGCCGGGAAGATATGCAACCCCGGCGCGGCTCTCGCAAGCCGCGCCGGGAAGAGGTTCACACGATATAGTGCGCGGTGGTCTTCGCAGCCACTTCCTCAGGCGTGACGCCCGGCGCGCATTCGACCAGCTTGAACGGGCTGGCGTGGTCGGGCCGCTGGAACACGGCCAGATCGGTGACGATCATGTCCACCACGTTCTTGCCGGTCAGCGGCAGGGTGCAGGCGGGAATGAACTTGGGATCGCCGTTCTTGCTGGTGTGTTCCATCACGACGATGATCTTCTTCACGCCGGCGACGAGATCCATCGCGCCGCCCATGCCCTTGATCATCTTGCCGGGGATCATCCAGTTGGCGATATCGCCATTTTCGGCCACTTCCATCGCGCCCAGCACGGTGAGATCGATATGGCCGCCGCGGATCATCGCAAAGCTTTGCGCGCTGTCGAAATAGGCCGATTGCGGCAATTCGCTGATCGTCTGCTTGCCGGCGTTGATCAGATCGGGATCGACTTCGTCCTCATATGGGAACGGCCCGATGCCCAGCATGCCGTTTTCCGACTGCAGCGTCACCGTCATGCCCTCGGGGACATAGTTGGCGACCAGCGTGGGGATGCCGATACCGAGGTTGACGTAGAAACCGTCTTCCAGCTCGCGGGCCGCGCGCGCGGCCATTTCATTGCGGGTCCAACCCTTTGTTTCCTGGGCCATCAGACAGTCTCCCTCTCGCGGATCGTCTTGAATTCGATCTTCTTGTCATACGGCGCGCCGACGACGATGCGCTGGACGTAGACGCCGGGCAGATGGATGGCATCGGGGTCGAGCGAGCCGGTGGGGACGATCTCTTCCACTTCGACCACGCAGACCTTGCCGCAGGTGGCGGCCGGCACGTTGAAGTTGCGCGCGGTCTTGCGGAACACGACGTTGCCGGTTTCGTCGGCCTTCCAGCCCTTGACGATCGACAGGTCGGCGAAGATGCCGCGTTCGAGGACGTATTCCTGCCCGTCGAACACCTTGGTTTCCTTGCCCTCGGCCACCTGGGTGCCGACGCCGGTCTTGGTGTAGAAGCCGGGGATACCCGCACCGCCGGCGCGCATGCGCTCGGCCAGGGTGCCCTGCGGGCAGAATTCCACTTCCAGCTCGCCCGACAGATACTGCCGTTCGAACTCCTTGTTCTCACCCACATAGGACGAGATCATCTTCTTCACCTGCTGCGTGCGCAGCAGCTTGCCGATGCCTTCGTTGTCGATGCCGGCGTTGTTGGATGCGAACGTCAGGCCCTTGACGCCACTGTCGCGAATGGCGTCGAGCAGCCGTTCAGGGATGCCGCAAAGGCCGAAACCGCCGGACGCGATGAGCAGTCCGTCCTTCAGCAATCCTTCAAGCGCCGCTTCGGCGCTCGGAAAAATCTTCTTCATGAGATTCGTCTCCCGTTGTGGGAGCTTGCGTACACCATTCAATTCGATCAGGAATAGCGATAGTTTTTTATCGTTTTTGATAGACTATACTTATGAAACGCATTGCCATCTACCACCTCGAAACGCTGCTGATGATCGCCCGCCTCGGCACGTTTCGTGCAGCGGCGGAGCGGCTGAACACCACCCAGCCCGCCATTTCGGCCCGGGTGCGCGAGGTCGAGCTGCAACTTGGTGTCCAGCTTTTCCGGCGCGAAGGGCGGCGCATGGTGCTGACCACGCGCGGGCGGCAACTGGTGCAGGCGTGCGAACCGCACTGGGCCGGCCTGGAGCAAGCCCTGATGGAGGCGAGCGACTTTTCCGGTGCCACCGGGGTGGTGCGGATCGGATCGGGCGAGATGGCGGCATCGACCTGCCTCACCGACCTGGTGGTCGAAATCCAGCGCGACCTGCCGGGGGTGACGATGGAGGTGGAGTTGGACCTCACCCGCCGCATGGTGGAGCGGCTGCTGGCGGGTACGTGCGATATCGTGCTGCTGGCAGGGCCGGTCGCCAGCCCCGGCGTGCGCACCGCGCCGATCGGCTCGCTCGATCTGGTATGGGTCGCCAACCCCGCGGTCGCCCGCAACCATGCCGCCGGAACCCTCCCCGGCGTGTGGTCGCTGCCGGTGCAGTCTCCACTTCACGGCGAGACGATGGCCGCGCTCGATGCGCTGCCGCGCGCGCCGCGCAGCGTCAGCACCTGCAACAACGTGCGCACCCTGATCGATGTGATCGTGCGCGGCGCGGGGGCCGCCGTCCTGCCGGAAATGATGATCCGGGAGGAACTGGCCTCCGGGGTATTGGTCGAAGTGCTGCCCCGCCCAGCGCGGCGCATCCACTTCGAAGTGGGCATCCGCGATCGCGAGCAGGAGCCGCTGGTGCTGGAACTATTCCGCCGCGCCAGCGCGCTGCGGGTCGATCCGGGGGCTGTGGGCTGAACGCCAAAAACCATCGTCATCCCCGCGAAAGCGGGGAGCCATCTCCTTTCGGTGCGATATCGATCGGCATCAGATGGGTTCCCGCTTTCGCGAGAATGACGACGATTTTTTAAAGCTTCAAAGCGTCGTGAAGATCGCGCCGAAGTCCAGCCCGCCGTTGCCGCTGTCGACGAAGGCTTCGTAGATCGCCTTGGCGTGTTCGCCCATCGGCACCTTGGCACCGGCATGCGCCGCGCCGTCCATCGCCAGGCGCAGGTCCTTCAGCATCAGCGCCGAAGCGAAACCGCCGGCATAGCCGTTGTCCGCCGGGCTGGCCGCGCCGACGCCGGGGGCGGGGGTATAGTCGTTGAGCGACCAGCAGTACCCGGTCGACTTCGAGCTGATCTCATAGAACTTCTGCGGTTCCAGACCCGCGCGCTCGGCCATCTTGAGCGCTTCGCAGGTGCCGATCATGTGGATCGCCAGCAGCATGTTGTTGCACATCTTGGCGACCTGACCCGCACCGATCGCGCCGGCATGGATCACCGCCTTCGCCATCGGCTCCAGCACCGGCTGCGCGGCGGCGAAGGCTTCGTCCGAACCGCCGACCATGAAGGTGAGGTTGCCGCCGGCCGCCGCCGCGACACCGCCCGAAACCGGCGCATCGACCATCGGATACCCGGCATCACCAGCCAGCGCCGCCACTTCGCGCAGCGTCGCCACGTCGATCGTCGAACTGTCGATCAGCAGCGCGCCCTTGGGGGCCTTGCCGATCACGTCGCTGGTGTAGACGCTTTTCACGATCGCGCCGTTGGGCAGCATGGTGATGACCGCTTCGGCATCGGCGACAGCGGCGGAAACCGTGTCGAACGGCTCGCAACCGGCTTCCTTGGCGCGGGCCAGCGCTTCGGCAGAAAGGTCGAAGGCTTTCACGTCGTGGCCGGCTTTGGCCAGATTGGCCGCCATGCCGCCGCCCATGTTGCCAAGGCCGATGAATGCGATCTTCATGTCGTGCTCCACTTTGCGCATATGGTGCGTTTCAACGGGGAGCGGCGTGAAAAGGTCTCCTCCGCCGCGCTGGCGTGGCCGTGCCGCAGCGCCGGACCGGCGTCAACGGCCTATTTCGCTGTCAATTGACCATTCGCACGAATGCGCGACCTGCCGCGATCAGGTGCAGGCGGATTGGCCGTTGCCGGGGATCGTCCCGGTGTTGCGATCGTCGCGGACCAGCAGGGCGGCTTCGCGATGAAACTCGGTCGGTCGGACGAAGACGTTCCCGAACAACGGCTGGTAGGAATAGAACACTTCGACGAACATCACCGCCCCGGTGGGCGCGCCCGATACGATCGGCGGGGCATGGATCACGTGATTGGTCGCACCCATTCCGTTCAGCGTAGCTCCGCTCAGGCCGTAGTTCTGCGCGCCGTAATAGGAATTCCTGGCAAGACTTCCCCGGCAGCGCTGCCAGTGAATGTATTCGCGGTTCGTTGATACATCGCGCTCTAGGCTGGAAATGATGATCCGGCCCCGGCTGGAAAAGTTGAATGCGGCACCCTGCAGGAGCGCCCCGGTCATCACCGAATCGACCTGCGCGGCCGTGACCGTCGGCGATACCGCGCTGTTGTCGGTCTGGCCGAGACGCGAAGCATTGTCCGCCGCCGATGTCGCCATCTGGCTGATCTGCATGTTGATGGTCGACATATAGGCGATTTCGGTGCCGTAGAAGCCGAGCGTGATCAGCACCGGCAGGACCAGCGCGAACTCCATGATGGCAACGCCGGCCGCACCGGTCCCCTCGCCCGCGCGCAGCTTGCGCAGGCGGTGAGCGGCGACACGCCACTTGCGGGTCAGCCGCGCGGTCATGTGCAGGTCCTCGCGGCAGTGCTGTACTGGCCCTGGTTGCCGAACGGCTGGTTCTTGGTCACGGCCGTCGCCCTGAGCGTCCGGGTGCCATTGGCATTGCCGGTGAACGGCACCTTGAACAGCGGCTGGTAGGTCATCGTCGCGGTCAGATAGACGACATCGCCCGAGCCGCCGTTGCCGGTCCGGCCGATATCGGCGTCCCATGATCCGTTGTTGTTCTCGTCGGTGTAGCTCTCGCCATTGTCGCAGCGACCGTTGGCGTTGGTATCACCCCACTGTTCCGGGCGGGCGACGTCGGTGAAGTCGTAATAGCTCTTGCGCGTCGTCGTCACGCTCGCGCCGGGGGCGACGCCCGCCATGATCGTGCCCACCGCTTGGTCGGACGTGGTCGTATTGGCGGTTTCCAAGGCCGAATCGCGCGCTACCTTTTCCACGGCACCGTTCAGTACCGCGTTCAGGTATGCCATGTGGCCCATGTCGAACATGCCGATCAGCAGCACCAGCAGCACCGGTGCCGCCAGCGCGAACTCGACTGCCGCCGCGCCCTCGCAGGCACCGCGCAGGCGAGCGGCGAAGCGGCGGGTGCGCAGCGCGATCATTGCACCACCCGCAGTTCGCCCACTTCCTTGGCGATCGTCTGGAATGCGGTGTTGAGACCGGCGGCATCGGACGCCGTGTAGGAACTGTTCGGCGAAGCGCAGGTGGTCAGGTCGGTCGACAGGCTGGCCGTGAAGGCGATGACCCAGACGCGGATACCTTTGTCCTTGATCGCCGCGCAGGCCGCCAGGAAGCGCGAGGTGTGGCGCGAGGCATCGTTGCTGGACCCGTCGGTCGTGATCTTGCGATCCCACCACTCCAGCCCCCAGGCCTGATTGACGGTGTAGTTGGGCTCCATGATGCCGTCGGTCATGAAAATCAGGTGCCGGGCCACTTCGCCGCCGTTCGTGGGCGCCTGGTTGACCGTGGTGGCAAAGATCCCGTCGGGCGAAAGCAGGCGGCCGCCCCAGATGATCCCGGTATCCAGATAAGTGTTGCCGGTGGCGACCATCGCGTTGGCATAAGTGGAAAAGGCCGAGGCGGTCATCGTCTGCAACCCCTGCGCTGCGGCCGGGCACGGCGATGAAGGCTGGTCGAAGTCCTCGGTCGTGCTGATCGTGTTGGTCGTCTCGGTGTAGGAAGTCTGGCCCCAGCGATTGGTCGTCACGTTGTAGCGATTGTACATGATGCCCGGCCACATCGGCGCCCACTGGGTGGCGACGTTCGTCGTCGGAGCCATGTCGATGTTGATGTCGTAAGCGGTCGACGGCGAATAGCCGGTCAGCGTGGAATAGCTGAAGCTGCTCTGGTTGACCGTGTCGCGTTCATGGATGCACCCGTTCCAGGTATAGCTGCGCGAGGCACCGCTGCTGCCGTTCGGGACCGATGTTGAGGCGAAAGTCTTGAACGTGCTGGTATCGAACGCGACCGGCTTGTAATCCCAGTGATCGAACACCTGGGTCGCGATCGGGTTGTAGGTGTCCGTCGTCGTCGTCGTCGCGATACGCGTCGCGTAGTTGGCGTAGAGATAACGGCTGGAGCAGTAATAGCTCGTGGCCTTGATCTGCGTCTGGACGGAAATGGTTGTCGTCACCTGCTGGTTGCTGCCGTTTGTGGTCGTGCTCGATGTGACGGTCGCCGAACCGGAGTTCGAAAACGTCGTTTCCGCCGGCGTCGAACTGGCCGCATTGGAACAGGCGGTGCTGCTGCTGTAACGCGAGGAATTGTACAGGCCCGTCGTCGCCGTTCCGTTCACATAGACCGTATTTGACGACGATGAATTGGGGCTGTTGCCGTAGCTGTATTCGGTCCGGTATTCCGGCTCGCGCGACTGGTAGGTCGTGCTGTCGCGCAGATAGGCCGGATTGAGATTGTACAGCAGGCGGCCGACGTTGACCGTGGTGCTGAACGGCACGAAGCCGTAGCGGATGCGGGCGTTGGACCCGGCGGTCGATGTCGAAAGCGTGGTATAGAAGTTGTTCATCGCCGTGCGCAGCGCCGCGATGCGGGTGGTGTTGCCCAGCGAACTGCCCATCGATCCGGTGTTGTCGAGCACCATCATCACGTCGGAATTGCCGACACCCATCGAGCTGGCGCAAGTTGCGGTAAGATTGATCACGCGATAGCCGAACACCTTCATCACGTCGGTGTTCAGGCTGGTGGTGGCGGTCCCCTCGACGGTGTTGCCGTTGTCATCGGAACTGGGGGTGAACACCGTGTTCGATGTGTTCTGGACAAGGTCATCATAATTCGCGGCAAAATAGTTGCGCGCGGCAGTGATCGCGGTGCTGTCGAGCCCGGCGGTGGTCACGGACTTGCGCCCGGCCAGCACGGCCGCGTCGCAGGCGGCCTGCAGCTGGTTCTGCGTGCGATAGGATCGCGCGAAATCGATGGCCGAGCCGATGACCAGCGCCGCGATCAGCATACCCACGGCGGCAAGGGGCAGAATGTTGCCGCCCGTGTCACGCAGGACGGCTTTGAACATGCTTCTCAACTGGCGCATCGACGTTAACCAGAAACAGGCATGGGAAATCCACGCCAGGTTTCCTGCAATTACGCTTCAAACATTAATGAATTCTTCCTCTGCCCACTTCTCGACACAGGCCCGGTAAGGCTGATTACTGCAGCATTTGGAAGGTTAACAGGATTGGGGTCAGCCCCTGCCCCCAAGCGGAATCCGGTTCCCGATGCCAAACGGTTGCATCCGTAAAATTGCTTTGCGCGCCCGGACGGGTAGGATCACCGGCCCGATCCGATCGTTGCGCGGTGCCTATGCAAAGTTCCCCTGTCCTGTCCGTGCTGTTCGTCTGCCTTGGCAATATCTGCCGCTCGCCGCTGGCCGAAGCCGCGCTGCGGGAGACAGCCGGGGCGGCCGGACTGTCACTGCTGGTCGATTCCGCCGGAACCGGTTCGTGGCACATCGGCCACCCGCCCGATCCGCGCGCCCGCGCCGAAGCCGCGCGCCACGGCATAGATATCGGCTCCTACCGCGCCCGGCAGGTCACGCCGGACGATTTCCTGCGGTTCGACCGCATCTATGCGCTCGACCGCAGCAACCTGTCCGATCTGCAGAAACTGGCCCCCGCCGGCGCGACCGCGCAAGTGGCTCTGCTGCTGGATGCCGTCCCCGCGCTGGCGGGGCAAAGCGTCGCCGACCCCTACCACGGCGATGCGGCCCACTTCGCGCAGACCTGGCAGGAGGTGACCCTGGCCGCGCGCCACATCGTCGACGTGCTGCGTCAGCCCTGACCGGACAGATCCCGCACCCAGCACTGCATCGGCTTCTCGCACTCGTCCTCGTCCCGGTGGTCCTTCCACGAAAGCCGGGCGATGAGGCCCGGGATCGGCTCGTACCCCCGCCGACGCCAGAAGGCGTCCAGCGGCACGTAGCCTTGCGGCCGGTCCGGATGGTCCTCCTCGCGGATCACGGCGGCAAAGGTACTCGCCAAGGCCCCGCAGCCCCGTGCATGGGCCTCGCGATGATCGAAGAACGCATGGCCGATCCCGCGCCCGCGATACGCGGGCTGCAGCACGGATTCGCCGAAATAGAACATCCGCGAAACGTCCACCCCCTGCGCGAGGTACGGGGCCTGAAATGCCGCATCCTGCGCCGACATCGGCGATGCCGTGGCCGCACCCACCACGCGGTCACCATCCAGCGCGCAGACCAGCACCGCATCCGGTGCCGCCATGAATTCGCGCAGGTACTCCGCCTCGTAGGCTGTGTTGCCATCGTAGAGATACGGCCAGTCCGCGAACACGGCGATGCGCAAGTCGGCCAGCGCGTCACTGGCGGCGGCGATTTCGGGCCCGGTGAGGGTTCGGACGGTCAGCGACATGCCCGCCTGCCTAGCGCGACGACCGCAATTGCGGCAAGATGTCCCGGCCCGGCATACAGGGCACTCGCATATGAAATTGCTTATCGCATTCGTCACCCTGAACTCGTTTCAGGGTCCATCGTGCCGCGGGCCGGGACCCTGAAAGGCGATGGACGCAGGGACCAAGCCCTATTCGATGGTGGGGCAAACCGCGCAATGGATGCTGAAACGAGTTCAGCATGACGAAGCTGCAGGTAAACTCGTTATGTGCGATTGCCCTGGCCCGGCATATGAGCCCGGTTTGCTTTTGGAGCGCTATCCATTATATGCGGCCCGAATTGCCCCGGCCGCGTGAGGCGCGCAAGCGACTCGAGTGTGCCGGGGCTTGCTCTTTTTTGCCCGCTGGTCAGCCCGTTTCCAGCTCTTGCTCCAAGGACGAAACCGATGTCCCGTCGCCGTCAGATTTACGAAGGCAAGGCCAAGATCCTCTACGAAGGGCCCGAGCCCGGCACGATCATCCAGTATTTCAAGGACGATGCCACCGCCTTCAACGCGCTCAAGAAGGGCACGATCCAGGGCAAGGGCGTCATCAACAACCGCATCAGCGAATACGTCTTCACGCGCCTGAACCACATCGGCGTGCCGAACCACTTCATCCGCCGCCTGAACATGCGCGAACAGCTGGTGCGGCAGGTGGAGATCATCCCGATCGAAGTGGTGGTGCGCAATGTCGCCGCTGGCTCCATCTCCAAGCGCCTCGGCATCCCCGAAGGCGAGATGCTGCCCCACACGCTGATCGAATATTACTACAAGGACGATGCGCTGGGCGATCCGATGATCGCCGAGGAACACATCGCCTGCTTCGGCTGGGCCACCAACGAGGAGATGCAGGACATCTCGTCGATGGCGATCCGCGTGAACGATTTCATGTGCGGCATGTTCGCGGCGATCAACATCCGCCTCGTCGATTTCAAGCTCGAATTCGGCCGCATCTGGGACGGCGATTACAGCCGTGTGATCCTGGCTGACGAGATCAGCCCCGATGGTTGCCGCCTGTGGGACATGACCACCGGCGAAAAGCTCGACAAGGACCGCTTCCGCCGCGATCTGGGCGGCGAGGAAGAGGCCTATCAGGAAGTGGCCCGCCGCCTTGGCCTGCTGCAGGACGAAAGCGGGCCGACCGAAGTGTTCGACCTGTCCAAGCACCGCAAGCTGCGCGGCAAGTAAGACCTGCCGCCGGCAAGCCGCTTGCCCCCGCCGGGCGAGCGGCTAGGGTGCGCGGCGATGCGCCCTTCCCCTTACCGCTTCCCCCTCGCCCTGTCGCTGGCCGCCGCGCTGACGCTTTCCGCCTGCGCGCCGCAGGTGGCATCCACGCCGCCGCCGCGCCCTGACGATACGAGCTGGGCTTTCGAAAAGAGCGACGTTCCGGTCGATCCGGATTACCGCTTCCTGCGGCTGCCCAACGGCATGCGGGTGATCCTGCGCCACAACGCCATGCCCAAGGGCACGGCGCTGGTGCGGATGGACGTCAACGCCGGTTCGCTCGACGAGAGCGACGGCGAGCAGGGCTATGCCCACTTCCTCGAACACATGGCCTTCAACGGCTCCACCCGGGTGCCCGAAGGGCAGATGGTGGCCCTGCTCGAACGCAAAGGCCTGGCCTTCGGAGCCGATACCAACGCCTCCACCAGTTTCGACCGCACCGTCTACAAGCTCGACCTGCCCCGCGCCGATGCCGATCTGATCGACACCGCGCTGATGCTGATGCGCGAGACGGCGAGCGAACTGACCATCTCCCCCGAAGCGGTGGGGCGTGAGCGCGGCGTGATCCTCTCGGAAATGCGCGATCGCAACAGCTTTGCCCTGCGCGATTTCGTCGATTCCGTCAGCTTCCTCTATCCCGGCTCGCGCTATGCCCAGCGCTTGCCGATCGGTACCCCGGCGTCGATCCAGAACGCCACCGCCGAAGGGCTGACCGCGTTCTATCGCCGCGAATATGTGCCGGGCCACGTGACGCTGGCCGTCATCGGCGATTTCGATGTCGATGCGGCAGAAGCTGCCATCCGCCGCCACTTCGAAAGCTGGAGCGCCGCTCCGCTTGAGCCACAGCCCGATGCCGGCCCGGTCAAGACCGCCGACAAAGGCCGCACGGGGGTATACCTCGATCCGGCGCTGTCCGAACGCATCGTTGCCATGCGCAACGGCCCGTGGCTGGACGAGCCCGATACCGTCGCCCAGCGGCGCGAGAACCTGCTGCGCCAGATCGGCTATGAAATCGTCAACCGCCGGCTCCAGCGCCTGTCGCGGCGGGCAGAGCCGCCGTTCCGGGCAGCCGGCTTCGGCACCGGTGACGTGTTCGAAACCGCGCGCTCCACCCGGCTGATCGTCGATACCGTCGATGGCAAATGGCAGCCCGGACTGGATGCCGCCGCGCAGGTCTACCGCACCGCCCTCAAAAGCGGCTTCACCGATGCCGAAGTGGCCGAACCGGTCGCCAACGTGCGCCGCGCGCTGATGGACGCCGCCGCCTCGGCGGATACGCGCAGCAATGGCGCGCTGATGCAGGCAGCGCTCGATCTGGTCGATGATCGGCTGGTGCCCGCCACGCCGCAATCGGCGCTGCAACGCTTCGAAAGTTTCGCGTCCACGATCGATCCGGCCGCCGTGCTGGCGGCGCTTCGCCGCGAAGCCATCACCCTCAAGGACCCGCTGCTGCGCTTCAGCGGGCGCACCGCGCCGGTGGGCGGCACTGAAGCGGTGCGCAAGGCCTGGAACGCAGCAATCCGCGCGGATATCGCGGGCGGCACCACAGCGGCAACCGGCACTTTCGCTTACGACAGCTTCGGCACGCCCGGCACCGTGCAGAGCGATACCCGCGACGCGCGGCTCGGCATTCGCGAGGTGCAGTTCGCCAACGGCGTGCGGCTGAACCTCAAACGCACCGATATCGCCAAGGACCAGATCGCGGTCAGCCTTGCGATCGACGGTGGCGACATGCTGGACACGCGCGCCAATCCCACCGCGACCGAGATGGTGCCCTATCTGGATGAAGGCGGCCTCGGCAAACACAGCCGCGATGATCTCGACACCCTGCTCGCCGGGCACACGGTGGGACTGGGGCTATCGTCGTCCGGCAGCACGTTCGAGGCCGGCGCGGGCACCACCCCGCAGGATCTGGAACTGCAACTGCGCCTGCTCGCCGCGCTCGTCACTGACCCCGGCTATCGCGCCGAAGGCGAGGTGCAGTACCGGCAGGCGATCAACACCTACTTCAACCGCCTGCGCGCCACGCCCGGCTCGGCGCTGGGGGCCGACATCGGCGGCATCCTCAGCGATGGCGACCCGCGGTTCACCCTGCAAAACCCCGACACCTACCGGGCGCTGAGCTATGCCCGGCTCAAGGCCGACATCACCGATCGCCTGACCCATGGCGCGATCGAAATCGGCATGGTCGGCGATCTCGACGAGGACAAGGCGATCGCCATGGTCGCCGCCACCTTTGGCGCATTGCCGGCGCGCGAGGCGCAGTTCCGCAGCCATGACGACGTACCTCCGCGCCCCTTCACCACGGCGCGCAACTTGCGCGTGATCCGCCACGACGGCCCCGCCGATCAGGCGCTGGTCCAGGTCATCTGGCCGACGCGTGACGACAGCGACCCGCTCGAAGCGCTCAAGCTCGGCCTGCTGGAGCGGGTGATGCGGATCGAACTGACCGACACCTTGCGCGAAAAGCTGGGCAAGACCTATTCGCCTTCAGCGTCCAGCACGCTGTCGCGGGACTGGAAGGGCTACGGCACCTTCACCGTCACCGCGTCGATCGACGGCACAGAAATGGCCGCCACCCGCGCGGCGATCGCCGAGACCGTCCAGGCCCTCCGCGACGCGCCGGTCGATGCCGACGTCCTGCTGCGGGCGCGCGCGCCGATGCTGGAAAGCCTGGCCAACGCGCTCAAGACCAACGGCGGCTGGCTGTCGCTGGTCGATCGCGCGCAGACCGAAAGCGACCGCATAGACCGCTACCTCGCCGCCCAGACCCGCCTCGCCGCGCTCACCCCCGCCGATGTGCAGGCAATGGCAAAACGCTGGCTCGCGCCGGGCGCTGCGGTGACGGTGCTGGTCCTGCCGAACGGAGCGGCCGCGCCGGGGCAGTAGGGACCGTTCTCAAATCCTCGTCACTCTGAACTCGTTTCAGGGTCCATCCCGCCGTTTACGCCGCAGCGTCGGGATAGCGCTTCCGACGCGGCTGCACCTCGCCCGCCCAGAACGGCGCGGGCGGCAAGATGGATGCTGAAACAAGTTCAACATGACGAAGCGTGGGCCTAACCGCCTTTGAAGCCGGAATGTTTTTTACGAAACGCTCTCACCCCAGCCGCTCCAGCGCCGGCACCAGCTCGTCGAAATGGTCGATCACCGCCGCCGCACCCAGGTCGTGCGCCGGCCGGTCGCGGAAGCCGAAGCTGACCGCAACGCAGGGCAGGCCGGCGGCCGCAGCCGCGCCCGTATCGTAAATGGAATCGCCGACATAGGCAGCCCTGCCCGCATGCCCGGCGCGTTCGAGCATCAGGTTGATGAGGTCCGGCCGTGGTTTCGACCGCCCCGGCCCCAGCGTATCGCCGCCGATCACGGTGTAGAAGCGGTCGGTCAGCCCCAGCCCGTCGAAGATCGCTCGCGCAAAGCGCTCCAGCTTGTTGGTCACGACCGCCAGTTTGACCCCGCGCGCCTCCAGCGCATCGAGCATGGCGTAACCGCCCGGAAAAAGGTCGGTATCGATGCAGATGTTCGCCTCGTAGAAGGCCAGCAGCGCGGCGTGCAGCTCTTCGAAACGGTCGGGAGGAAGCGCCCCGCCGGTCACCTCCAGCGCTCGCACCAGCATCTTCTTGGCACCGCCGCCGATCAGATCGCGCACTTCGGCCGCCGGAACGGCCGGGCGGCCTTCCAGCGAAAGCGCGTGGTTCGCCGCGCGGGCAAGGTCCTTGTGGGTATCGAGAAGCGTACCGTCGAGATCGAAGCCGACGATGGCGAAGGGAAAGCTGTTCATCCCCGATGCCGTGCAGTGTTGGTGTGGAAACCGCAACAATTTGCTGGCAGATGACGGGGCATGGTCGAAAATTCCGCTCCCGCCGCGCCCCTTGCCATCGTCGTCCTTGCCGCCGGCAAGGGCACCCGGATGAAAAGCGATCTGCACAAGGTGCTTCACCCGATCGCCGGACGGCCGATGCTCGATCACCTGCTGGCCAGCGCCGAGGAGCTGGCACCCCGCACCCAGGTGGTCGTCGCCGGCCACGGGCGCGAACAACTCGAACAGGCGCTCGGCGCGCGCGCCACGATCGCCGTGCAGGAGCCGCAACTGGGCACCGGCCACGCCGTCCAGCAGGCGCAAGGAGCGCTTGCCGGTTTCGCCGGGGACGTGCTGATCCTCTACGGCGATGTGCCGTTCGTGCGCCCCGAGACCATGCGCGCGATGATCGCCCGGCTGCACGAGGCCGACAGCCCTGCCGTGGTCGTTCTGGGGTTCGAGCCTGCCGATCCGCTCCAGTATGGCCGGATCCTCGCGCATGACGACGGCCGCATCGCCATGATGGTCGAATACAAGGACGCGACCGAGGAACAGCGCGCCTGCCGGCTGTGCAATTCCGGGCTGATGGCGGTCAACAGCGCCGATCTGTTCGACCTGCTCGGCCGCGTCACTAACGATAATGCCCAAGGCGAATACTACCTCGTCGATATCGTCAACGTCGCCACGCTGGACGGCCGCACTTGCGCCGTCATCAGGACCGACGATCCCGATGAAGTGGGCGGCATCAACAGCCGGGGCGAACTGGCCGAAGCCGAAGGCCGCTGGCAGGCGCGCCGCCGCCGGCAGGCCATGGTCGATGGGGTAACCCTGATCGCCCCGGACACCGTGTTCTTCGCCTGGGATACGCAGCTCGGCCGCGATGTGACGGTGGAACCGAACGTCGTGTTCGGCCCCGGCGTCACGGTGGCGGACAACGTCGTGATCCACGCCTTCTCGCACCTTGAAGGAGCTACGCTGGAAAGCGGCGTCTCGATCGGCCCCTACGCGCGGCTGCGGCCCGGCGCGGTGCTCAAGGCCGGCTCGCGCATCGGCAACTTCGTGGAGATGAAGAACGCGGTGCTGGGCGAAGGGGCCAAGGCCAACCACCTGACCTACCTGGGCGACGCCACCGTCGGCGCCGGCGCGAACATCGGCGCGGGCACGATCACTTGCAACTACGACGGCTATTTCAAGCACAGGACGGTGATCGGCGAACGCGCCTTCATCGGCTCCAACTCGGCCCTTGTTGCCCCGGTCAGCATCGGCGCGGACGCCATCGTCGCCGCCGGCAGCGCCGTGACCCGCGACGTTGCCGATGGCGAACTGCGGCTGGTCCGCGGCGAGCAACTGGTAAAACCCGGCTGGGCCGACCGCTTCCACGACGCGATGAAGAAGAAAAAGGCCGACGCGAAGAAAAGCGGCTAAGCCCCGCCCCACGCGCGCCCAAACTGCCCCATCACACGGAGACGATGATGCCCAACAGCCCCTGGAGCCACACCCGCAACGCATCCCTGTCCGATGACATCGATTTCGAGATCAAGGGCCAGGAACTGCAGTTCGTCGAGATCGAACTCGATCCCGGCGAAAGCGCCGTCGCCGAAGCGGGGGCGATGGTGTGGAAGGACGCCAGCGTCGATATGTCGACCGTGTTCGGCGACGGGTCGGGCGATCAGGGCGGCGGGTTCATGGGCAAGTTACTCGGCGCCGGCAAGCGGCTGGTCACCGGCGAAAGCCTGTTCACCACCGTCTTCACCCACAAGGGTTCCGGCAAGGCGCGCGTCGCCTTTTCCGCGCCGATCCCCGGCGCGATCCTGCCGATCAAGCTCGATAGCGTGGGCGGCCGCCTGATCTGCCAGAAGGACGCCTTCCTGTGCGCCGCGCGCGGGGTGTCGATCGGCATCCAGTTCCAGCAGCGGATCATGACCGGGCTGTTTGGCGGCGAAGGCTTCATCATGCAGCGGCTCGACGGTGATGGCTGGGTGTTCGTCCAGATGGGCGGAACCGTGGTCGAACGCGAACTGCGCCCGGGCGAGGAACTGCACGTCGATACCGGCTGCGTCGCCGCCTATACGGCGGGGATCGAATTCGACGTGATCCGCGCCGGATCGGTCAAGTCGATGATCTTCGGCGGCGAAGGCGTGTTCTTCGCCCGGCTGCGGGGGCCCGGCAAGGTGTGGATCCAGTCGCTCCCGTTCTCCCGCCTGGCCGGCCGCATGCTCGCCGCCGCGATGCCCGCCGGCGGGCAGAACCGGGGCGAAGGATCGATCCTGGGCGGGCTTGGCAACCTGCTCGACGGCGATTGAGCGATTGCGCATGATATCACGATATGATATCGCGATATCATGACCCGCATTCTGGCCGATCTTCCCGATGAGGACATCAGGTGGCTGGACGCCCGCGCCGCGACGCAGGGCAAATCCCGCGCCTCGGTGCTCCGTGAAGCGGTGGCGCGTTTCAAGGCGCAAAGCCCCGCTGACGATCGCAAGGACTGGATCGAACGCGGGTATGGCTATTGGGCTGATCGGTTGGACATCGGCGATGGCGTCGAATACCAGCGCGCCATCCGCGAGGATCGCACCCCTTACGAAGACCTTTGATCGGTGTCCGACCCCTTTTTCGACACGAACATCATCATCGACTGGCTGAACCGCAAACCGATGGCGCGTGCCGAACTGGGTCGCTACCAGCGCCATCGCATCAGCCGGATCGCGTGGACCGAAGTTCTTGCGGGCGAGCCGCTGGAAACCCGCGATCTGGTGCGCGATCTGATCGCCCCGTTCGAAGTGGTGGAGATCGATGCGCGGATTGCCCAGACCGCCGCAGACATCCGTCACCGCTCGCGCATGAAACTGCTGGACGCCCTGATCCTGGCAACCGCGCAGGTCAACGGAGCCATCCTGGTTACACGAAATACCAAGGATTTCCCGGCTAACATGCCGGGCATCCGCGTGCCCTACTCCATCTGAACGAAAGTACCCGCCTGCATGTGTGGCATCATCGGAATTGTCGGCAAGGAAGACGTGGCGGACCGGCTGGTCGATGGCCTGCGCCGGATGGAGTATCGCGGTTATGACAGCGCCGGGGTCTGCACGGTCGAAAACGGCCAGTTGATCCGCCGCCGCGCCGAAGGCAAACTGCTCAATCTCGTCAAGGCCTTGGCGGTCGATCCGGCACCGGGCCTCACCGGGATCGCCCACACCCGCTGGGCCACGCACGGCGCACCGACCGCCGCCAACGCCCATCCCCACGCCACCGCCGAACTGGCATTGGTCCACAACGGCATCATCGAGAATTTCAAGCCGCTGCGCGAAGGGCTTGAAGCGCGCGGCCGCCATTTCGAGAGCCAGACCGATACAGAAGTGGTCGCTCACATGGTTTCCGAGCAGGTCGAAGCGGGCCTGTCGCCGCAGGATGCGGTCAAGGTCGTGCTGCCGCAGTTGCGCGGCGCGTTTGCGCTGGCGATCGCCTTTCGTCGGCACCCCGACATGCTGATCGGCGCGCGCCTCGGCTCGCCGCTGGTGGTGGGCTATGGGGATGGCGAAACCTATCTCGGCTCGGACGCATTGGCGCTTGCCCCCCTCACCCAGCGTATCACCTATCTGGAAGAAGGCGATTGGGTCGTCATCACCCGCGACGGCGCGCAAATCTACGATGCCGACAACACCCCGGTCGATCGCGAAATCGTCGCCTCGGGCGCGTCCGCCGTGCAGATCGAGAAGGGCCATTACCGCCACTTCATGCAGAAGGAAATCTTCGAGCAGCCCACGGTGGTGGCGCAGACCCTGCGCAGCTACGTGCGCCAGATCGATCAGTCGGTCGCGCTGCCGCAAATCGATTTCGACCTGTCCACCATCAACCGCATCACCATCGTCGCCTGCGGGACCAGCTTCTATGCCGGAATGGTCGCCAAGTACTGGATCGAGACCTTCGCACGGTTGCCGGTGGATATCGATGTCGCCAGCGAGTTCCGTTACCGCGATCCGGTGCTGGAGCCCGGCGGCCTCGCGCTGTTCATCTCGCAATCGGGCGAGACTGCCGATACCCTGGCCGCGCTGCGCCACTGCAAGGCGGCCGGACAGACCATCGCCGTCGTCGTCAACGTGCCCACCAGCACCATGGCGCGCGAAGCGGACTTGCTGCTGCCGACCCACGCCGGGCCGGAGATCGGCGTCGCCTCGACCAAGGCGTTCACCTGCCAGCTTGCCGTGCTGGCGGCACTCGCCGCGCATCTCGCGGTCAAGCGCGGGCGGATGGACCGGGCGGAAGAAACGGCAGTGGTCAACAACCTCGTCGAAATCCCCTCATGCCTGAACGCCGCGCTTGCCCATGACGATGAGATCGCGGCGATGGCCCACCTCATCGCCCCGGCGCGCGATGTGCTCTATCTGGGGCGCGGGCAGGACTATCCGCTGGCGCTGGAAGGCGCACTCAAGCTGAAGGAAATCAGCTATATCCACGCCGAAGGGTATGCATCGGGTGAAATGAAGCACGGCCCGATCGCGCTGATCGACGAGGCAGTTCCCGTCATCGTCCTCGCCCCGTCGGGGCCGCTGTTCGAAAAGACCGTCAGCAACATGCAGGAAGTGCGCGCCCGAGGCGGCAAGGTGGTGCTGATCTCGGACAAGGCCGGGATCGAGGAAGCTGGCGAAGGCTGCATCGCCACGATCGAGATGCCCGAAGTCCACCCCCTGATCGCCCCGCTGGTCTATGCCGTGCCGGTGCAGTTGCTGGCATACCACGTGGCCTGTGTGAAAGGCACCGACGTCGACCAGCCGAGGAACCTGGCGAAAAGCGTGACGGTGGAATAGACCCATCCTCCCCCTCGGGGGAGGGGAACCATGCGCAGCATGGTGGAGGGGCACAGGCAGCACGGCCTGACCGGGCGGCGTCAATCATCCGGTGCCCCCTTGCGATAGGATCAACATCCTCAGGATTGTCGCGAGAAGAAGAAAAACGGGTTCACGCAGAGGCGCGGAGGCGCAGAGGTGTCGCTCAGCGCCGCAGGCTTTCTCCCTGTTTCAACGGAGAGGCAAACGCGCCATCGAAATGGAAAGCGGCGCAGCGCCAAGCACAACACCTCTGCGCCTCCGCGTGAACCATCTTTTCCTGCTTTCGTCCGGGCGGATGCAAATGTCCCGCACGAAACGCCCGCCTCCTCACCCCGAATTGTTGCAGGGTCCATCGGGCAGTTCGCCCCTCCGCCCATGCCGACCGCCGCATCGCCAATCAGGCTCTCACGTGCGAGGTCGGGCGGCGTCAATCATCCGGTGCCCCCTCGGGAATCGACATCCTCAGGATTGTCGCGAGAAGAAAAAAACGGGTTCACGCAGAGCCGCGAAGGCGCAGAGGTGTGGCGCAGCGCCGCAGGCTTCCTCCTATTTTCAACGGGAGACAAGCGCACCGATGAAACAGGAAGTGGCGCTGCGGCGAGCAGAACCTCTCTGCGCCTTCGCGCCTCTGCGTGAAATCCTCTTTGTTGGGAGAGGTTCTATATCCCCCTCCCCTACTGTCCTACACACCCGCCGCACGGTATCATCCGCGCAGCTCTTTCTCATTGTCGGCCCCACTGCGACCGCGAATTTTTTCGGCACATGTGTAACTTTCGAAAAACATGACTATCCCACTGTTTTATATGAACAATATCACTAGAACAGAAAGTTACACGGTGTAACCTTTGTAAACTTCGCTGACCCCATTTCCCGCTTCCCGCCGCGATATGTGAACTATTTTGCACTCGTCGCCCTACGCATTTACCCGGCACTAACCACCCTTGGGGTATGGGCGGGGGGTGAACCGTGCGCCCACTCAGATTTTGTCCTTGCCCAAGGACCTGCCCATCCTTGCCGTGCTCGGCGTGACCGATCCGGCGGAGGGCGATTGGGGGCGCTTGCGGGGCCTCCAGTATTCCACCCTGCCCGGTGCCGGCATCGGCCGTTCGGTATCGCAGGGCGTGGCCGCGCTGGCCCTCGGGTTCTTCCTGATGGGCCGCATCCCCGCGGCAATCCTCGCGCTATGGCTGGTGATAGTCGGTGCCGGCCTGTTCAATGCCTGGCGGATCGACCAGTCCCTGATCGGGGCCGAGCGCCGCCGGTTGTCGAGCGCCGAGATCAAGCGCCAGTTGCTCGGTTCGATCATCAATGCGTTGACCTGGGCCATCCCGTTTGCCGGGTTCGGGTTCCTGATCGATGCCCAGATACTGGTGAAGATGTGGACCGTGCTGGCGATCCTGATGGTCGGCACGGCCATGCTGATGCCGGCTGTGCCCATGGCCACCGTCCTGTTCGCGGGCATCGCCGGCGGCACGGCCGCGGCGCAGTTTGCGTTTTCCGGCATGATCGACATGGCGACGATCAGCGCGCTGTTCTCCTTCCTGGTCATTTTCGGCGCGGTGGAGAACGGGCGGCGCGACCTGACCGCGAAAGTTGCCCATGTCGGCATGGTCGAAAAGGACGAGGTCGTCTCGATGCTGCTGCGCGAATTCGAGGAAGGCGAGGCGGACTGGCTGTGGCAGGTCGATACCGGCCGCCGCGTGCGCGCAATCTCCCCCCGCTTCGCCTTTGCGCTGGCCCGCGAGGCCCGCGAGATCGAGGGCCTTTCGTTCATCCAGCTCATCGCCGGCGAGGCGTGGGAGACCGGGCAGTTCCCCAGCAGCCTCCACGATCTGGCCGAGCGGCTGAAACGGCGCGAGCATTTCTCCAATCTGCTGGTGCGCGTCTCCATCGCCGGACAGGCGCGCTGGTGGGAGCTTTCGGGCACTCCCAAGTTCACGGATGAAGGCCACTTCGACGGTTTTCGCGGCGTCGGCTCGGATGTCACCGAAGCGCGCGAGAATTCCGACAAGATCGCCTGGCTCGCCCGATATGACACCCTGACCGGCCTGCCCAACCGCATGATGCTGACCGAAACGCTGGGCGAGGCGCTGGCCGATGTCGAGCGCTGGCGGCGGCGCTGCGCGTTCCTGATGATCGATCTCGATCGCTTCAAGGCGGTCAACGATACGCTGGGCCACCACATCGGCGACCAGTTGCTGGCCCGCGTTTCGGAACGGCTGAAAGAACAGCTCAGCGAAAACGAGCTGTGCGGCCGCTTGGGCGGCGATGAATTCGCCATCGTCATTCGCGACGCGTCCGATCTCGATCACGTCAAGCGCGTCGCCGAGCGGGTCATCCACCGCCTGTCGCAACCATACGAAGTGGATCACCACACCCTGTTCGTCGGGGCATCGGTCGGCTCGGCGATCGGACCGCGCGATGGGGCGACGGTCGAGACGCTCATGCGCAACGCCGATCTGGCGCTGTATCGAGCCAAGGATTCGGGCGGCAACGTCCACTACAGCTACGAGCCGGCGTTGCACGCCCATGCCGAGGAACGCCGCCGACTGGAATTCGCTCTGCGCCGCGCGCTCGATTCGAACGAATTCAGCCTGGTGTTCCAGCCGGTCGTCGATGCCACCAGCGAGGCGGTGACCAACTTCGAGGCGCTGCTGCGCTGGAACAGCCCGGCGCTGGGGCCGGTCAGCCCGGCCAAGTTCATCCCGCTGGCCGAAGATACCCGCCTGATCGTGCCGATCGGCGAATGGGTCCTGCATCAGGCCTGCATCGCCGCGACGCACTGGCCCGAGCATATCCGCATCGCCGTCAACGTCTCGGGCGAGCAGTTGCTGGACCAGAGCTTTGCCGCCACAGTGGTCTCCGCCCTCTCCGCCAGCGGTCTTGCGCCGCAGCGGCTGGAACTGGAGGTGACCGAAAGCGTCTTCCTGCGCGACGGCAATCAGGCCCGCGCCGCGCTGGAGCAGGCGATGGCGCTGGGCTGCAAGATCGCGCTGGACGATTTCGGCACCGGCTATTCCTCGCTCGGTTACCTGCGCAAGCTGCGCTTCTCCACGATCAAGGTCGATCGCAGCTTCGTGCAGGGTGCGGCCACCGGCAACGCCGAAAGCCTGGCGATCATCCGCGCGGTCGTCGCCATGGCCGACAGCCTGGAGATGTCCACCACCGCCGAAGGTGCGGAGACCGAGAAGGAGGTAGAGATCATCCGCCAGCTCGGCTGCCGCAAGATCCAAGGGTACTACTTCGGCCGGCCGATGGCGGCACATGATGCCGAAGCGCTGTTCCGCAGCCGCCACTACCTGTCCAAGCAGACCGCCGCCTGATCCTGCCGGTGGCGGCTTGCGGGCCGCCGTGTTCCCGCGTAACACAGAGCCTTCCGGGGCACTGCAACCTCCCGGTCAGGCACCATGCGCCCAAGCGTTGCCTTTCAAAGGTCCGCATTCCAGCGGATGGAAAGGTATAGGGCTTTCGTGCCGGACAATGTGCCGCCCGTTGCAGCAACTGCATCCCCCGTTCCCGATTTTCCCGAACTGGTGCGGGTGTTCGCGCGCATCGGTTGCCTCAGCTTTGGCGGCCCGGTCGGCCAGATCGCGCTCATGCACCGCGAACTGGTCGAAGAACGCGGCTGGGTGACCGAGGATCAATATCTCCACGCACTGAACTTCTGCCATCTCCTCCCCGGCCCCGAGGCGCAGCAACTGGCGATCTGGATCGGCAACAAGCTGCATGGCATCAGGGGCGGGATGGCGGCGGGGCTGCTGTTCGTCATCCCCGGTGCGGCGGTGATCCTCGCCCTGTCGATCCTCTATGGCTTCGCCGCCAAGCTGACGTGGTTCGCCGCGCTGTTCCTCGGCATCAAGGCGGCGGTGCTGGCGATCGTGGTGCAGGCGCTGATGCGGGTCGCCGGAAGGGCGCTCAACACGGGGTTCAAGCGGGCTCTGGCGGGTATCGCCTTCCTGTGCCTGTTCCTGTTCAACCTGCCCTTCCCGCTGGTGGTGCTGGGGGCCGGGCTGATCGGCACGATTGCCGCCGCCAAGGTGCCGCATCTGCTGGCGCTCAAACCCGTCGCGCCGGCGGGGGAACTGGCCCCGCGCCCGTGGCGGCACAGTCTCAACGCCGTCGCCATCGGCAGCGCCGCCTGGGCCGCGCCGATGATCGCGGTGTTCGCGCTGCTCGGGCCGGACCACGTCCTGTGGCAGGTGGGCGTGTTCTTCTCGAAGCTCGCGGTCGTTACTTTCGGCGGGGCCTATGCGGTGCTGGCCTATATGGCCCAGCAGGCGGTGCAGGGCTTCGGCTGGCTTTCGCCCGGGGAGATGGCCGATGGCCTGGGGCTTGCCGAAACGACGCCGGGCCCGCTGATCATGGTGACCCAGTTCGTCGGCTATCTGGCGGCGTTTCGCGACCCTGCCCCGTTCACGCCCATCATCGCCGGCCTGCTGGGCGCGGCGCTGACCACCTGGGTGACGTTCGCCCCCTGCTTCCTGTGGATCTTCGCCTTCGCGCCGTGGATCGAGCGGCTGGAACATGCGCCGCGGCTCAAGGGGGCGCTCGCCGCGGTCACGGCCAGCATCGTCGGCGTGATCGCCAACCTGTCAGTCTGGTTCGCGCTGCACGTCCTGTTCACACGGGTCGCTCCGGCCACCGTAGGCCCGGTGCAGATCGCACTGCCCAACCTGACCAGTCTTGACTGGCGCGCGGCGCTGATTGCGGGCGTGGCCGCCTGGCTGGTGATCGGCCGCAAATGGAACGTCATGGCCGTGCTCGCGCTGGCGGCAGGGGCCGGACTGGTGCTGTGTCAGGCCTTCCCGGCCTGATCCCCCCGCTCAGGCACCGACGAGCCCGCGCACCGCGCTTTCGAACAGCGCGCGCCCGTCGGTGCCGCCATGCGTCGTCTCGATCGCGCGTTCGGGGTGCGGCATCATCCCCAGCACGTTGCCGGCGGCATTCAGCACGCCGGCGATCTGCCGCGCCGAACCGTTGACGTTTTCGGCATAGCGGAAAGCCACCCGGCCTTCACCTTCGAGACGGTCCAGCGTGGCATCATCGGCGTAGTAGTTGCCGTCATGATGCGCGACCGGCACGGAGATGGTCTGCCCCGCCTCATAGCCGCCGGTGAACAGCGACTGGGCGTTCTCCACGGTCAGCTTCGCGTCCTTGCAGACGAAGCGGATGGTGGCGTTCCGCAGCAGCGCGCCGGGCAGCAGGCCGCTTTCGGTCAGCACCTGGAAGCCGTTGCACACGCCCAAGACCGGCACGCCGCGATTGGCCGCTTCGATCACCGCCTGCATCACCGGCGAGCGCGAGGCGATGGCACCGCAGCGCAGGTAATCGCCATAAGAGAAGCCACCGGGCAGCGCGATGAAATCGAGCCCCTGCGGCAGGTCGGCATCGCCGTGCCAGACGCGATGCGGCGCGGTTCCCGATACCTTCTCCAGCGCCACCGCCATGTCGCGGTCGCAGTTGGAGCCGGGAAAGGTGATGACGGCAGAGTTGAAAGCCATCAGGCGGCCACCTTCTCGATGCGGTAATTCTCGATCACCATGTTGGCGAGCAGCTTGCGGCACATATCGTCCAGCGCCTCATCCGATACGCCGTTGTCGACATCCAGCTCGAACAGGCGACCGGCGCGCACATCGTGGACACCCGCGAAGCCCAGACCTTCGAGCGAGTGCTGGATGGCGCGGCCCTGCGGATCGAGGACGCCGGGCTTGAGGCTGACGTGGACGCGCACTTTCATGACCGGGGCCTTTCGCTGTTCCGACAGGACAGATTCGTTGATGCGCCTATGACTCCGCATGGCGTCCGGGGCAAGTCGCGCTATGGAAGAAGTCGGGCCGATCCGCGGCCCCTTGCGCCAGAATCGCTTCGCACGGCCTTCGGAGACCCGCCTCATGACCATATCGTTCGCCGGCCAGGTTGCCATCGTGACTGGTGCCGGCAATGGCCTCGGCCGGGCCTATGCGCTGGAACTGGGGCGGCGCGGTGCCAGGGTGATGGTCAATGACCTCGGCGGCGCGCGCGACGGCAGCGGCCATTCCGATGCCGCCCGCGCCGTGGTCGAGGAAATCCGTGCCTCCGGTGGTGAAGCCATGGCCGATGGCGGCGACGTTTCCGATTTCGCGCAGATGGAGGCGATGGCCGCCCGGGCGAAAGAGGCATGGGGCGGTGTCCACGTCCTCATCAACAACGCCGGGATCCTGCGCGACCGCACCTTTGCCAAGATGGACATGGCCGATTTCGAACGGGTAGTGCGCGTCCACCTGCTCGGCAGCGCCTATGCCACCAAGGCGGTGTGGAACATCATGCGCGATCAGGGCTACGGCCGGGTGCTGATGACAACCTCGTCCACCGGGCTCGGCGGCAACTTCGGCCAGGCTAACTACGGCGCGGCCAAGGCGGGCCTGATCGGCCTTGCCCGCACCCTGCGTATGGAAGGCGCGCGCTACGATATCCGGGTCAACGCGATCATGCCCACCGCCGGCACCCGCATGACCGCCGATATCTTCCCGGAAGAGGCCTATCACGCCTTCGGGCCCGACAGCGTGGTTCCGGCGGCGATCTACCTGGTATCGCGCGATGCCCCGACCAACGCCATCGTCGGCGCCGGGGGCGGCGTGTTCCAGAGCGCGCACATCACGATGAATGATGGGGTGCTGTTGCAGGGTGAAGCGCTATCCGCCGAAGGCTTCGCCGCCGCCTGGCCCGAAATCAGCGCCTGCGCCGGGGACGCCGAATTCGTCAACGGCATGGACCAGGCTGCACACGCGCTGCGGATGCTCAGCCGATGATTGCAAATATTTAACACCACACCGCCGCATCACGATTGACCGCGCGCGTTCGCACCGGCAGCTTCGTGCGGCAACGGGCTGGGGGCAGTCAGCATGCGCGGAGTGATCGATCGGGGCCGCACCGGCCGGTTGAAAGTGCTGGGCGTCCTGGCGCAACTGTCGCTGGGCGCGTTCGTGCTGCTATGGGGCCTGGCGCTGCCCCTGTGGCTGTGGCGCTGCGTCCAGGTGCTTTCGAATCCATACGCCGTGCCGCAGTCGGCGATGGAAGTGGGGGCGATCGCCGTCATGTCGTTAACCACGCTGCTCGGCGTGCTCACGGTCGTCCCTGCCGCGCTGTTCTTTCTCGTCTGGCTCTATTTCGCGATCGACAACCTGCACGATGCCGGTTTGCCGGGGCTCAAGGCCCGCCCGGTGTAGAGCGTGGCAAGCTACTTTGTCCCGATCGCGAACCTGTTCGTGCCCCCCGGCATCGTCCGTGAACTGTGGAACCGCAGCCACGGCGAGGACGAATGGCAAGCGAAGGCGGATGTCGCCGGCGTCAGCATCTGGTGGGCCGGCTATCTCGGCGGTGGCCTGATCCTTACCTTGCTGGGCATCCTTGCCCTGTACGACGGGATGACCAACGCCATAGTGCTGGTTCCCCCCGGCGCGAACGAGGGTATGCTCGCCCTCGCCATGCTGCTGCTGTGTGGTTCGGCATCAAGCCTCGTGCTGGTGATCGGCGGCATCACCAAGGCCCAAAGTAACCTGGACAACACCGACCTGATTTTCGGTTAAGCGCCGAACACCAGCAGCGCCAGGCGTTTGGCGACACATTCCGGCAACGCATGAACGGAGCGATAAGTGTATTCAGAGAGCGAGATTGCCTCCGCAGTGGCCGCCGGTGCCATCACCGCACAAGCCGCCGATGCATTGCGGGACCATGTCGCCAAGCTTCGCAACCTGCCGGCAGCCGACGAAGAGAATGTGCGCTTGATCTCGAGCTTCAATGACATTTTCGTCACCATTGCCTGCTCGCTCGTCATCTTTTCGGCCATCTATGTGGGGACTGACAGCCATGCCTGGGTCGGCGGCGCTCTGGTCGCTATCGCTAGTTGGGCGATGGCCGAAATATTCACCCGCAAACGCCATATGGCACTCCCGTCCATTGTTTTGCTGGGCGCGCTTGTCGTTGGCGCAGGGATCGCGGCGAGTGACGTTGCGGGACTGCTAATGCCGCGGCATGAGATCGTCCGTTCCTTCAATTATAACGGCCACACCAACTTCTGGACCGCAGAAGTCCGCTATCCGTGGCAGGAGGGACTGATGGCTTTGGCTGGGGCCGCAATTGCGGGAATTTGCGCTGTCCTGCACTGGTTGCGTTTCCGCATCGCGATCACAGTCGCAGCCGCAATCGGCGCAGCCGTGCTCATTGTCCTGGCCATTGTGGCCGCCTTGACGGACCAGAAAATTGCCGCAAATCCCTTCATCGCGCCCGTTGCCCTCGGTTGCGGGATTGTCGTGTTCATAGTCGCGATGCGGTGGGATCTATCTGATCCTGAACGCCGAACCCAGCGTGCTGACATCGCTTTCTGGCTTCACCTTCTCGCAGCACCGTTACTCGCCCACCCGATGTTTTACTGGCTGGGGGTTCTCGGCAATAATCGCATTTCGCTTGCTAGCGGCCTCGCCGTGCTGGGGATTTACTGCGCCTTTGGCTTTATCGCGTTGATCATCGATCGCCGGGCGCTGCTGGTATCGGCGCTGGCCTATGTGATTGCGGCCCTATTCGCGTTGCTGGACACCTTTGGCTCCGTAAGCTCGGCGGTAGCCCTGACGACATTGCTCATCGGCTGTGCATTGCTGGCGCTATCGGTATTATGGGCCCCTCTGCGCGCGCGGGCACTACATCTCGCGCCCGAAGCTCTGCGCTTGCGGTTGCCGGCTGCGGCTGTCCTGATCCCCGGAAGGATCAGTCTTCCACCACCTTGAGCAGCTTGCGTTCCAGCGGGCTCAGCACGCCTGCCAGTTCGTGGCCGCGCTTGAGGATCTGCCCGGCTTCGCCGAACAGCGTCCACATGCCTTGGCGGGTACGGAGCGACGGACGTTTTTCGATGCGGGCCTGCGGGCGTTCGGCCGCGCGGCGATAGGCGCTGAAGGCGGCGGCGTCCTTGTCGAAATCCATGGCATAGTCACGCCACAGCCCGGCCGCGACCATGCGGCCGTAGAGATCGAGGATGCGCTGGAGTTCCGGCCGCTCGAACCCGATCTGGAGCGGGGCGCGGCCGGGGAATGCGACGATGCTGGCAGGGGTGCTGGTGGGACCGTTAGGGCCAACGCTCATCCCGGTCAGATGCCCTTCACCACCGGTTCGTCGGCCCGGACATCCTCACGCGCCGCCTTGAGCGCGTCGATCTCACTACGCAGCAGCGCGATTTGTTCTTCCAGTTCATCGACGCGCTGGTTCGGGGCTGGCTCGCACGGCTCCTTGCACGGCGTGCCATAGGGCATGAACTGGCGGGCATAGGTCTCGGCCGAAACCAGCGTGGAGCGGGCCTTGACGCCGATCATCGTCGCGCCTTCGGGCACGTTCTCGGTCACCACCGCGCTGGCCCCGATCCGCGCGCGACGGCCGACGGTGACGGGACCTATGATCTGCGCGCCCGAGCCGACGATCACGTCATCCAGCAAGGTCGGGTGGCGTTTGCCGCCGACGCCGTTGGTGGGGTTCGAGCCGCCCAAGGTAACGCACTGATAGATCGTGACGTTATCGCCGATCTCGGCCGTTTCGCCGATGACGGTGAAGCCGTGGTCGATGAAGAAGTTCTTGCCGATGCGGGCACCGGGATGAATGTCGATCGCGGTCAGGAAGCGCGAGAAATGGTTCACCGCGCGGGCGAGGAAAAACAGCCGCGCCTTGAACAGACGGTGGGCGATCTTGTGAAAGAACAGCGCCCAGGCTCCGGGATAGAGCAGCACTTCCCAGCGCGAACGCGGCGCGGGATCGCGCGCGACGACGGAATCCAGGTAGCGGACAAGATCACCCAGCATGGCCTAAATTTCCCATCAATTCCGTCGCGTGGCAAGCCCCACCGCCGCGACCAGCCTTCACTCCGGTTTGCCGGGCCCCATAATCTCTTCCAGCGCATCACGCCAGATGGCGATTCCAGGGGCCTGCTTGCGCTCCAGGCTGAGCCGGTCGATCGCCGCAACGAGGCGTTCAGCCGCCAGATGGCTACGCTCCACCCGTCCTACAAGATAAGTGGTTGCACTTTCGTCAAGCACCAGCCCGCGCATCTCGGCCTGCACGCCCAGCAGCGCGGCCATGCTTTCATCATCGGGCGGGCCGATTTCCAGCGCGAGCGCCGCGCCGAGGCGTGAGGCGAGATCGGGGAGTACCACCTGCCAGCGCCCGGCCCCGTTGCCATAAGGCAGGGCACTGACGATCAGCAGCGGCCGGCCGCTTTCCTGCGCCCGGTTCCAGGCATGGAACAGCGCGGTTTCGTCCATCCGGTCGGCATCGTCCACCGCATCGCCCATCCCGGCATCGACGAACCAACGGGCCAGCAGCGACTTTCCCGATCGCGGCGGGCCAGACAGCAGCGCGGTGCGGAACGGCCAGCGCGCCGGCTCTCCCAGCGCGTCAATGACGTGGCCGTTGCCGGTGCCGACGATGATCCGCGAAGGATCACGGGCATCGGACGGGAACGGAAGGGCGATCTGTCGCATGGCCGGGGTGCCGGAAATCGTTCGGGCGAGGCCGCCGGGATCAGCGGCTGATGCGCAGGGTAGCGCCGCCGCCAGAGACATTCCAGCCCTGCGCCTTGAGCGCCCCCGCCAGCCGCTCCGCCCCGCCGACCACGGAAACCCGCATGACCGAGGTGCCGCCGATCGCCAGGCTCACGGTCGCCGCGCCGCGCACGCCCGGCACGCCGCGAACGGCGGCCAGCGCCGCGTCGACGGCGGCGGCATCGGGGGTGGCGAACTGGACCGAAACCTCTGCCGTCTCGCCCAGCACGGTCTGGTCCAGCGTGATCTGCGGGCCGGCCTGCGGCGCAGTCGGCAGGTCCGACGCCTTGGGCATCAGCTTGTCGCGCAGTTCGGCGAAGGCCCCGTCGTAGACCGCCTGCCCGGCGGTCAGCGTGGGATCAGGGGTCAGCAGCCCCTGCGCCAGCGCGCCGCGATAGAGCTGGTCGATGCGCAGTACGGCATCGTCTAGCATGCGCGGCAGATCCTGCTCGTTCGCGGCCTTGAGCCTGAAACTGCCGAGGAAGCGGTTGTCCGGGCCGTAGCGGGCAGTGAACGTGCCCATCACCGGTCCGCCCGGCCACTGCCGTTCCAGCCGGGCCACCGGCACCAGCACGTCCGACGCTTCGAACTGGTCGAGCAGGTTGCGCCACCACAGGCGGCTGTGCCGGCCGACCTGCCCGGCGGTGAGGATCAGCGATTCGCCGCCGGAGCCCGAAGGCCGCACGTAATCGATCGGGCTTTGGGCATCCTGGTATTCGGCCCAGGCGCGCTGCCAGGGGCCGCGCACTTCATAGACTTGCGCAACGCCGCCCGAATAGAGCACCGGGATCGTCAGCATCGGGGCAGAGCGCGTGATCGTGCCACCGGCGGTGATGATGCCGCCCGACTTCGCCTTGTCGAAAATCACGCCAAGCCGCGCGATATAGCGATGCGGGCCGACCTGTTCGCGTTCGATGACCACGGACGAAACCATCGCGTCGATCGATTCGATCGGCATGTCCGGCCCGCCGATCTTCTTCCACGCCAGCTTTTCCGCCTCTTTCCACCCCGCCAGCCGCGCATCCGCGCCGGTCTTGCCGGTGACATCGACGTCTATCCCGGACACTTCGATATCCTGCGAGGTCATCACCGGGGCAATGCCGCGATCGCCTTCGATCTGGGCGATCAGCCGCGAGGTGCCCGCCACGCCCGCGATCGCCAGTGCCGCAACGCCGGCCATCACTGCCGCGCGGCGGCCGGGCGTACCGGCGGCGAAACGGCCTTTGCGCAGGATCTGCGAGGATTTTTGGGGAAAGGCCATGGTCATAGGTCGAAAAGCATGCGCCTTTTGCCCAAACGGCGATGGAAATCCAAGCCGTAAAGCACTATGCGGCCGCAATGTCCGACGATAACTCCCCCAAGAGCTACAGTTACGAGCAGGCCGGCGTCTCGATCGCGGCCGGAAACGCCCTGGTCAAGGCCATCGGCCCGCTGGCGAAGTCCACCGCCCGGCCCGGGGCCGACGCCGAGCTTGGCGGCTTCGGCGGCTTCTTCGATCCGCGCGCGGCCGGGTACAAGGACCCGCTGCTGGTCGCCGCCAACGATGGCGTGGGCACCAAGGTCAAGCTGGCGATCGATTCTGATCGCCACGATCACATCGGCATCGATCTGGTTGCCATGTGCGTCAACGATCTCATTGTGCAGGGCGCTGAACCGCTGTTCTTCCTCGATTATTTCGCCACGGGCAAGCTGGAGAACGGCGTCGCCACGCGCGTCGTCGCCGGCATTGCCGAAGGGTGCCGGATGGCCGGCTGCGCGCTGATCGGCGGCGAGACGGCGGAAATGCCCGGCATGTACGGCGCGGGCGACTATGATCTGGCCGGCTTCTGCGTCGGCGCGGTGGAGCGCGGCGAGCAGTTGACCGGTGACAAGGTGGGCGTCGGCGATGTGCTGCTCGGCCTTGCTTCTTCGGGCGTCCATTCGAACGGCTATTCGCTGGTCCGCCGTCTCGCCGCCGACAAGGGCTGGAAGCTCGACCGGCCGGCGCTGTTCGATCAGGACACCAAGCTGATCGACGCCTTGATCGCGCCGACGCGGATCTACGTGAAAAGCCTGCTGCCCTTCATCCGCGCGGGCCGCATCCATGCGCTGGCGCACATCACCGGCGGCGGCCTGCTGGAAAACATCCCCCGCGTGCTGCCCGATGGCTGCCACGCGCGCATCGATGCCGGTGCCTGGACCCAGCCGCGGCTGATGGCGTTCCTGCAGGCGCAGGGCAATATCGAGCCGGGCGAGATGGCCCGCACCTTCAACTGCGGGATCGGCATGGTGCTGGCCGTGGCGGCAGACGAAGCAGCCGCGCTCCAAGCCGATCTCGAAGCGGCGGGCGAGACGGTCCACGTGATCGGCGCGATCGAGCCGGGGCCAAAGGGCTGCACCGTGCAGGGAACCGCCGAAGACTGGTCGGCGCGCGCGGTGTGGGAGGCCGTCCACCTTGCCTGATCGGGCCAAGGTCGCCGTGCTGATCTCGGGCAGCGGCACCAACATGGCCGCCCTGCTCTACGCCAGCCGCGCCGAGGATTGCCCTTACGAAATCGTCCTCGTCGCTGCCAACGATCCCGATGCGAAGGGTCTGCGGCTGGCCGAGGCGGAAGGCATCGCCACCTTTGCGCTTTCGCACAAGGGCATGAAACGCGCCGAACATGACGCGGCGATGGACGCGGCGATTCGCGCCAGCGGGGCCCAATGGGTGGCACTGGCCGGGTACATGCGCATCCTGACGGAGGACTTCGTATCCGCGTGGGAAGGCCGGATGGTCAACATCCACCCTTCGCTGCTACCCAAGTACACCGGCCTGCACACGCATGACCGCGCCATCGCGGCGGGGGACAGCCACGGCGGCGTCACCGTCCACCTCGTCACCGCCGAACTCGATGACGGTCCGATCCTGGGCCAGACCCCGGTGGCGATTGTCCCGGGCGATACCGCAGAAAGCCTCGCCGCGCGGGTGCTGATCGCCGAACACCAGCTCTATTCGCGGTGCCTCGCCCGCCTCGTCAGCCGCGAGCGCGATCCCGACTGGCTGGCCGAACGGGTGCGCGAACGCGCGCTGGCGCTGCCGGAAAGCGACGAGATCGTCAGCCACGGCATGCCCTGCTTCGGCGTGACCAAGGGCAAGAAGTTCGCCTATTTCACCGCCGACCACCACGGCGACGGCCGCATCGCCCTGCTGGTCAAGATCAGCGGCGTGGAGGAACAGGGCCTGCTGATCGAGCGGGATGAAGAACGGTTCTTCCGCCCCGCCTATTTTGGCGATGGCTGGATCGGCATGCGGCTCGATCGCGGTGGTGTGGACTGGGACGATGTGGGCGCGTGGCTGGCGCGATCTTGGCGCGCGGTCGCGCCGAAGCGGCTGACGGTGCTGCTGGATGCGGCGGATGCGTTCTAACGAAGATGCCCAAGAAAACGCTACGATTCGCGATAATTCTGACGCTCCTCGCCACTTTAGCGGCATTGCGAGCCTACACCGCTCCCGCGGATTGTACAGACGGTGAAGGGCACGGCCCCGACCCCGGGACGGCAGAATGCAACGCATCCATTGCTGCATCCAATGCACGACGCCCACTTGCAGCCGGCATTGTGTTTCTGACAGTCTTAACAGTCGGAATTGGCGGAGCAGCAATCTGGGTCGGTGCGCGAAAAGTTGCCCGATCCGACTGGATCTAGGCCGGCCATGATCCAATTCCTTGGAAAAGCTTCGGCGTCGCAAGCGAAGTTTGCACTAATGGCATGTCTTTGCGCCGGACTGTCGCTCGCGGCAGCGCCGGCCACTCGGTTCCCCGCATGGCGCGCGACTACTATCGATGGCGCAAACCTCGATCTGAGCGCCGCTGATCGCAAGGTGGTGGTCGTCAATTACTGGGCGACATGGTGCGCGCCGTGCCGCGTCGAAATGCCGATGCTGGACGCCGCTTATGCCCGGTTCCACGGCGAAGCGGTGGAGATGATCGGCATCGCCCTCGACAGCGGTGCCTCGCGCGACAAAATCAGACGCGCCGTCCGGGTCAGCTTCCCGCTGGCGCGGCTGGCCGACACGTCGATCAAGCCATCGCAAGTGCCCGGCGCGCTTCCCGAAACGCGCATCTACGGCCGTGACGGACGGCTGCGCTACACCTTCCGTGCCGGCAAGGACACGCTCGACGGGCCGACCCTCGACCGCATCCTCGCCACGCTGAGTGCGGAACGCTAGAACCGCATTTGCAATCCGGTTGAGGCAATGACCTTGGGGGTCAATTGCCAGCCCTTCACCCGCTGGTAGAGCGGCACCTGTACCAGCCCGAAGGCGGACAGGCTGGAGGTCAGCTTCACGCTGGCTCCGGGCGAGAGGTAGACCTGTTCACCGCCGCTGTTGGTCCGATCGGCCTGAACGCCCTTGTCCCGCCCGTTGATGCGGCCATTGATCTGGAGTTCGGGCGTCACCGCCTGCCATCCCAGATAGCGCAGTGACGCCGATGCTTCGCCCAGCGTGCCGGGCCGGAACCCGTCATGGCCGTGCATCGCAAACTGCACCTGCCCCTGAAGCACCAGCGCCAGCGACGGCGCGATCGTGCTGTAGTGATAAGCACCGACGATCGCCTGAACCGTTCCCGTGCCGGGCTGCAACCCCCGGTCGATCTCCTCGCCCGCTTCGGGCCCCGATGCGAAGCGCTTCTTTGTCGATCCGGTGGGCAGAACCACGCCTAGCTGGAGGCCGGTGATGCCGTTCGGCGTCGACAGCCCCTGCCAGCGACCGACCAGCCGCACATCGCCGATCCCCGCGCCGGTAGAGCGGGTCACCGCCACGGTATCTTCGGCGATAGTGCGATGCGGTCGGCTGATCCATGGCACCGCAAGGTTGAATCCGAAGTCATTCGCGAACTGGCGGTCATAGGCCAGCGTGGCGATGTGGTTGTAAGTGGACCGTTCGATCTCCCGCTCGTTGGGCAGGTCAAGATCGGCCGCATCGACCTTGCCGGTGCCGGTTCTCAGATCGGTCTGCGGGATATAGTCGTAGCGGATGGTCACTGCTTGGCCGGGCTGGGTCACCAGCCCTTGGGAGAGCCAGTCGGACGTGAACGTGCAGCCGCACGAGGCGCAGGCAAAAGCAGGCGCGGGCAGAACCGCGGCAAGGGCTGCCGCGAAGTGGAAGGATTTCATTTTGGCATACTCCGTGGCGGCACGCCCGGGTGGGCCGCGTCGCGAACATCATCAGCGGATTGTCAGGCGGAGCGGGCCCTTGGCGGCGCTTGCGAAGGCGGCCGTGATCGTGGAGGTATCGGCAGCAGCAGCGCCTGCTGTGCCGTGGGTTCGGGAAAAGGATCGGGTGAGGATACGGCTGCGACAAGCGGGGCATCGCCGCCGCCCAGTGCTGCCAGCGCCAGCGCGCAGAACACGCAAGGCGTATCGTGCGCGCCCTGATCGGGTGCATTGCGGTCCTGCCCCGAGATCAGCACCGTGCCACCGCCGTTGCACAGCGCGGCGACCACGCGGCCATCCTCGATCCGGGGCATGACCCCGCCGGGCAGTGCCAGCCGCAGCGTCAGGACAAGAAGCACCGCCAGCAGCGCCAGCAGCGCCAGCAGCCCGCGTGCTTCAATCCATCGGCGCAAGTCCCCCATGGCCGCGCCCTTGGCGCAGCCGTGCCATCCCGTCAACCTGACGGGCCGGTCAGATCTGGTCGTAATCCACCAACGGCCGGCTTTCGCGGGTGCCGCGATAGACTTCGTCCGGCTTGTCGGGCGCGCCCTGGATAACGACGTAGTCCGCCCCCACTTCGATGAGGGTGCCGACAAACGGGAAGCCCGATAGCGAACCGGAGACGCGATAGCTTACGGTATCACCCGGCTTGAAGCTGTCAGGATCGAAGTTGAAGCTGAACGGACAGCTATCGTCCCCTGCGCCCATGCCTTGCATCGTAGCCTCCCGCACCGTTTCCTTGACCTCACGCATCTTGCCGATCGCAATGGTCCTGTCCATCGCCGCGCAACGAAAAGGGCCGCCGGATCGCTCCGACGGCCCTTTTTCATCGCTGACGCGAAAGCGTGATCAGCCGACGATTTCTTCCGGCTTGAAGAAATAGGCGATCTCGATCGCGGCGTTCTCTTCCGAGTCCGAGCCGTGGACCGAGTTGGCTTCGATCGATTCGGCGTAGGTCTTGCGGATGGTGCCCTCGTCGGCGTTCTCTGGGTTGGTTGCGCCCATGACGTCGCGGTTGCGCTTCACGGCATCTTCGCCTTCGAGCACCTGCACGACCACCGGGCCGGAGATCATAAACGAAACCAGATCGTTGAAGAACGGACGCTCGGCGTGGACGGCGTAGAAGCCTTCGGCCTGTTCCTTGGTCATCTGGATGCGCTTCGAGGCGACGACGCGCAGGCCGGCATCCTCAAGCATCTTGGTGACGCCGCCGGTCAGGTTGCGGCGGGTGGCGTCGGGCTTGATGATCGAGAAGGTGCGGGTAACCGCCATCGTCTTGTTCCTTGCGCATTATGGTGTGGGAGCTGTTGGGCGCGCCCCTACCCGCCTTTGTACGCCATCGCAAGGATCGCCTTATCCGGCGCGAACCCAGCGGCCGCCATCCTGCTTCCAGTAATTGCGCACCACGCCCTCGCGCTTGCCCAGCATCGCCCACGCCGCCCGCGCAGCATCGCGGTCATGATCCTCGAAAAAGAAGAAGGTGCGCGCGAACGCTTCCTCCCCGTCGCGCCAGACATTGTCGACGATCGCCAGAAAGCGCGCGCCGTTCACCGCTACCGGCTGATCGGACAGGACGATGGGCTGACGTTCGGCATGCGGTTCATCTGCCTCGCCATTGGCAAGGAAGCTGGTGGGCGATGCCGACCACAGCGCCTGCGACAGCGCCTTGCGCTGCGCCGCGTCGCCCGACACCACCACCATGCGCTCTCCGCCCGCCGTGGCCTTGCCGGCGATCAACGCCAGCGCCCCGCCCAGCGGATCGCGCGTGAGGTGGTAGAAATCGACCTGCATGGCCCCGATCCGCCCGATCCTTTCGATCAGGCTTCGAGCGTATCGCGCACGAACCGGTCGAGCAGGCGCACGCCGTACCCGGTCGCACCCTTTTCCCAGGTGGCACCCGGCTTGTCGGCCCAGACAGTGCCGGCGATATCCAGGTGCGCCCAAGGGGTGTCGTTCTCGATGAAGCGCTTGAGGAACTGCGCTGCCGTGATCGAGCCGCCGAACCGGGCACCGGTGTTCTTCATGTCTGCGATCGGGCTGTCGATCATCTTGTCGTAGGACGGGCCCAGCGGGAAGCGCCACAGCTTGTCGCCGCTGGCATCGCCCGCCGCGGTGAGCGCGCCGGCCAGCGCATCGTCGTTTGAAAACAGCCCGGCATATTCGTGAGCAAGGCTGAGGATGATCGCGCCGGTAAGGGTGGCGAGATCGACAATTCGGACCGGCGCGAATTCGCGCTGGGCAAAGGTCAGAACGTCGCACAGGACCAGCCGGCCTTCGGCATCGGTATTGATGACCTCGATCGTCTGTCCCGACATCGAGGTGACGACATCGCCCGGCCGCTGGGCGTTGCCGTCGGGCATGTTTTCCACCAGCCCGCACAGGCCGACCACGTTGGCCTTCGCCTTGCGCAGCGCCAGCGCCAGCATGGTGCCCGCCACCGCGCCGGCCCCGCCCATGTCCCACTTCATGTCTTCCATGCCGGCGGCGGGCTTGATGCTGATCCCGCCGGTGTCGAAAGTGACTCCCTTGCCGACGAAGGCGACCGGCTTTTCACCCTCTGCGCCGCCGTTCCATTCCATCACCAGCAGCCGCGCCGGACGGACCGAGCCCTGCGCCACGCCCAGCAGCGCGCCCATGCCGAGCGCTGCCATTTCCTTGTCGTCCAGCACGCGCAGCTTGAGGCCGGTGCCTTCCATCCGCGCGATGCAGCGTTCCACGAAGCTTTCGGGATAAATGACGTTCGCCGGTTCGGTGACGAGTTCGCGGGTAAACATCACCCCCTGCCCCACGGCCTGTTCGACCTCCCACAGCCCGGCCGCACCTTCAGGCGCGCCGATCACGGTGATTTCGGCGAGCGAGGGCCTGGCATCGTCCGAAAGCTTGGTGCGATAGCGATCGTGCCGCCAACTGCGCAGTTGCGCGCCCAGTGCCAGGCCGACCGCATCGGCCGCCGAAAAGCCGCTGCCGGTGAGGTCGAAAGTCAGCGCGGTTTCCCCCGAAGTCAGATACTTCGCGACAGCGGTAGCGCCTGCGCGTTCGATCGCTCCGGCACGGTCATCCCCGCCGGCCGCACCGATGCCGACCAGCGCGATGCGCGCCACATCGCCTGACCGTTCGGCGAATCCTTCGAAGATCTGCCCCGCCTTGCCGGTGAACCGGGCTATCCTGGCAGCCTGCGCCAGCACCGGTTCGAGATCGGCCGGCACCGCGTCCAGGTTCACCGGACGGACGATCAGGCGCGACGGGGAAGCGGAGACCGCGTCGAGAAACTGGACTTTCATGCATACTCCTGGGTTCAACGGGGGCGCTCGGCTCGGCCCGAACTTTTACGCCGTGGCGCAACACCGCATTGCAGTTAGGCAACGGCGGTGCGATAGGCAAGGCATGCTCCCTGCCGCGCCGTTCCTGCCGCAAGCCTCCTGCGCCCGCTTGCTCTCCCGCCCTGCCCGGTCGCAAGCGTTCGGTGCCCTGCTCGGCCCGTCGCTGGCAACCTTGCTGGTCTGCGCGCTGACGGCCCCCGCCGCTGCCCAGGACCTCTCCGCCCGCCCGGTGGAGGACCAGCCGATCGCCGGGGCACCGCCCGCGCCGCCCGTCCCCACCAATGGCGAGACCCCGGTGGCTTTCGCCGCCGATGCCGTGGAATACGATCAGACCGGCGATATGGTCACCGCCAGCGGCAACGTGGTGCTGCGCCACGAGAACGATTCCGTGCGCGCCGATACGGTCACGTGGAACCGCAAGACCGGGCTCGTCATCGCCACCGGTAACGTCCGTGTCGTCGATCGCGATGGCAACCAGGCCTATACCGACCGGGTGGAGCTGACGGACGAGCTCAAATCGGGCGCGATGGAAAACCTGCTGGTGGTGATGCGCGAAGGCGGCCGGCTCGCCGCCGAAAAGGGCCAGCGCGACGAAGCGGGCAACATGGTCCTCACGCACGCCGCCTATACCGGTTGCGCGGTGGAGACGTCCAAGGGCTGTCCGCGCAATCCCACCTGGCGCATCCTGGCCGACCGGCTGACCTACACCGAGGCGAACAAGCGCCTGCGCTTCGAGAATGCGCGGATCGAGCTGTTCGGCGCGATCCAGCTTCCGCTGTTCGGGCTGGCGATGGCTTCGGACGGGCGCGCCCAGTCAGGTCTGCTGGTGCCGGATTTCCGGTTCAGCCGGTCCAACGGCATCGAAGTGAGCGACGGCTGGTACTGGCGGATCGCCGACAACCGCGATCTGACCACCACCGCCTATGTGTTCACCGGGGCCGCGCCGATGGTTTCGGCCGAATACCGCGCCCTGACCGAGCGCGGAGCCTATCAGATCACCGGTTACGCAACGTCGAGCAACCGCACCACCATCGCTACCAGCAGCCCCAGCAGCCAGGACACTTTTCGCGGCTATATCTTCGCCAACGGGCGGCTCCAGCTCGATCCCAACTGGAGCGTAAGCTTCGCGCTGCGCCGGGCGACCGATCGCACGTTCCTGCGCCGGTACGACATCAGCCGCGATGATCGCCTGCGCTCGATGGTCAACGTCGAGCGGATCGACGCCGACAGCTACTTCTCCTTCGCCGGCTATGCCACGCAGACGATGCAGGCAGGGACCGATCAGGGGATGATCCCGGTGGCGCTGCCCGCGATCGACTATCGCCGCCGCTTCAGCGATCCGCTGCTGGGCGGCAAGATCGAGGCACAGGTCAATACGCTGGCGATCAGCCGCACCGATGGCCAGGACACCCAGCGCGCTTTTGCCGGGGTGGAATGGTCCTTGCGCAAGCTGACCGGGCTGGGCCAGCTCGTGACCTTCACCGCACTCGGCCGTGCCGACGTTTATCATTCCGACGAAAACGCCGATACCGTGACGTCACTCTATGCCGGAAATCCGGGCTGGGAAGCGCGCGGCGTGGCTTCGGCGGCGGTCGATGTGGAGTGGCCGCTGGTGGGCGCGGCTTTCGGCGGCACCCAGGTGCTGACCCCGCATATCCAGCTCGTCGCGCTGCCGAAGATCAAGAACCTTTCAGTCCCGAACGAAGACGCCCGCTCGATCGAACTGGAAACCGGCAACCTCTTCGCACTGAACCGCTTTCCCGGCTACGACCGGATCGAGGACGGCGTGCGCTTTACCTATGGCGTGCACTGGCAACTCGACGTCCCGCGCTGGCGGATCAACACCGTGGTCGGCCAGTCGGTCCGCCTCAGCAGCCGGCCGACGCTGCTGCCGGACGGCACCGGCCTGTCCAGCAAGGTTTCCGACATCGTCGGCCGCACCGAGGTGCGCTATCGCGATTTCGTGAGCCTGGTCCAGCGCTTCCGCCTCGACAAGGACACGCTGGCCGTCCGGCGCATGGAATTCAACGCCACCGTCGGCAGCCGCAAGACTTACGCCGAAATTGGCTACACCAAACTCAACCGCGGCATCACCAGCGGCATCGAGGACTTGCGCGATCGCGAGGAAGTGCAGGCGGCGGGGCGGGTCACCTTCGCCAACTACTGGTCGCTGTTCGGATCGACCACGGTCAACCTGACCGACCGCAACGAAGACCCGACATATGGCTCGGACGGGTTCCAGCCGCTGCGCAGCCGCCTTGGCCTTGCTTACGAGGACGATTGCCTCGAAGTTTCGCTGACCTGGCGGCGGGACTACCAGACCAATGGCGACGCCAAGCGAGGCGACTCTTTCCTGGTCCGGTTCAACTTCAAGAACCTCGGCACCCGCTGACGCGACCGGGGGATTTTTCACAGTGGACAAGCCGCCCCGCCGCCCCTGCCGCCACCGTTGGCAGGCGGCGGCAAACGGTCTATCGGACACGCTCATTTTCAGTTAAGCCCCCGCGCGGCACATCACGCAAAGGTTGCCTAACGATAGTCGGACAGGCCAGAATCTGCCGGGCTGGCCAGCGATGGCGAGGCCGGTGCGGTCGGGAACGGGATTAAGATCACGGTGCAAGCATTCCATCGAAAGACATTGCAGCGGCGCGCAGGCGCGATCCTGAGCGGCGCGGCGCTGATCGCCGGCCTGATCCCGGCGGCCCCGCTGCTGGCGCAGGATTCGCCGCAAGGGGCGATCGTCATCCCCGACAACGTCACGATCTTCACCAACGACAACCCCAACGTCCGGCGCGCGACCGCCGTGGTCAACGGAGCCGTCATCACCGGGACCGACGTCGCCCAGCGCCTGGCGCTGATCCTCGCCGCGAACCAGGGCAAGATCAGCGACGAGGAAAAGGACCGCC
This sequence comes from Novosphingobium colocasiae, assembly GCF_014652555.1. Lineage (GTDB taxonomy): Bacteria > Pseudomonadota > Alphaproteobacteria > Sphingomonadales > Sphingomonadaceae > Novosphingobium > Novosphingobium colocasiae. The sequence continues at coordinate 94,406 of NZ_BMZA01000004.1, read as the reverse complement.
TGCGCCTGCAGGTGCTGCGCAACCTGATCGACGAAACGCTGCAGATCCAGGAAGCCAAGGCTTCGGATATCGACATCTCGCAGGACGAGATCGATCAGTCCTATGCCCGCGTCGCGTCGCAGAACTTCAACCAGAATATCGAGGCGATGAACGCCTACCTGACCCGGATCGGTTCCTCCGCCGATTCGCTCAAGCGGCAGATCAAGGGCGAGCTGGCGTGGCAGCGGCTGCTCCAGCGCAACGTCTCCCCCTTCATCAACGTCTCGGCCGATGAAGTGAAGGAAATGCTGGACCGGCTCAAGGCCGCCAAGGGCACGGACGAGTATCGCCTCGGCGAAATCTATCTCGCCGCCCCGGCCGAAGCGCAGGAACAGGTACACGCCAACGCGCTCCAGATCGTCGATCAGTTGCGCAAGGGCGGCAGCTTTGTCGCGTATGCCCGCCAGTATTCGCAGGCTTCCACTGCAGCGGTCGGCGGCGATCTCGGGTGGATCCGCCTGGGCCAGCTTCCCGCCGAACTCGCCACCGCCGCGCGCGAGATGCAGCCCGGCCAGCTTGTCGGCCCGATCCCGATCCCCGGCGGCTTCTCGATCCTCTACCTGATCGACAAGCGCCAGGTCCTCACCGCCGATCCGCGCGACGCGGTGCTGGCGCTCAAGCAAATCTCGGTCGATTTCCCCGCCGGCACCAGCGAAGCGGTGGCCAGCGCCAAGGCGAAGACCTTTGCCGAGACGATCAAGACCGCGAAGGGCTGCGGCGACGTGGACCGGGTGGCAGCCTCGATCGGCGCATCGGTCGTCGCCAACGATCAGGTTCGCGCGCGAGATCTGCCGGGGCCGCTGCAGAACGCGGTGCTGACCCTCTCCATCGGCGAGACCTCGCCGCCGTTCGGCTCGATCTCCGAAGGCGTGCGCATGCTGATGCTGTGCGGCCGTGATGACGCGCAGACCGACGAAGGCCCGAGCTTCGACGAGCTGATGGCCCAGATGGAAGACGATCGCGTCAACAAGCGCGCGCAAGCCTATCTGCGCGACCTTCGGCGTGACGCTGTCATCGAATACAACTGATCCGGACTGGTGCGGCTGACGCGATGGCGGCGGCCGCGCCCCTTCTGCCGCTTGCCGTTTCGCTGGGCGATCCCGCCGGGGTCGGCCCGGAGCTGTTTGTGCACGCCTGGGCCCAACGCGGCGAAGCGGGGCTTGCGCCGTTCTTCGTTGCCGGTGGCTCGCAGGTCTTGCACGAGGCGGCGCAAGGGTGCGGCCTACCGGTGCCGATCATTGCCATCAGCGACCCGGCTGAGGCGATCGACGCTTTCGCCCACGGCTTGCCGGTGCTTGGTGCCGAGGGTTGTGGCTGGCACCCCGGCGCGCCGGACGCCGATGGCGCGCACCTCGCGCTCGACAGCCTGACCCGCGCCGCCGGCCTTGCGCGTGATGGCGTTGCAGGCGCGATCGTCACCGGCCCCATCGCCAAATCGCATCTGGCGCGGATCGGCTTTACCCAGCCGGGGCAGACCGAATTCGTCGCGGATGCCTGCGGAGTCGCTCATAGCGATGCCGTGATGATGCTGGCGGGGCCTTCGCTGCGGACCGTGCCGCTCACAGTCCATTGCCCGCTGGCCGACGTGCCCGGCCTCATCAGCCGCGCGCTGATCGAGAACAAGGCCCGCATCGTCGCCCGCGCGCTGATCCGGGATTTCGGCATCAGCCAGCCCCGCATCGCGATCGCCGGGCTCAACCCCCATGCCGGTGAGGACGGCCGCATGGGCAGCGAGGATCGCGAGGTGATCGCCCCCGCCATCGCCGCGCTGCAGGCCGAAGGGCTGGCAGTCACCGGCCCGCACCCGGCAGACGCGCTGTTCGCGCCCCATGCACGCGCCGGCTTCGACGTGGCGCTGTGCATGTACCACGATCAGGCGCTGATCCCGATCAAGGCGCTGGACTTCGATGAAGGCGTCAACGTCACGCTTGGCCTGCCGATCGTGCGCACATCGCCCGACCATGGCACCGCGTTCGCCATCGCCGGCAAGGGGCTGGCCCATCCCGGTGCCACTATCGCCGCCTTGCGCATGGCAGGTGCATGCGCGGCACGGCGGCAGGGAACCGTATGACCGCCCCCCTCCCCGCTCTGCCTCCCTTGCGCGAAGTGATTGCCCGCCACGGCCTCACCGCCAGCAAGGCGCTGGGCCAGAACTTCCTGTTCGACGAACAGTTGCTCGATCGCATTGCTGCTATTCCCGGATCGTTGCGCAGCGAGCAGGTGCTGGAAGTGGGCCCCGGCCCCGGCGGCCTGACGCGGGCATTGCTGCGCGCCGGGGCGCACGTCACCGCGATCGAAATGGACCGCCGCTGCCTGCCCGCGCTGGCCGAGCTTGGCGAGGCTTTTCCCGGCCAGCTTCGCGTCATCGAGGGCGATGCGATGAAGGTCGATCCCGGCATTACCGGGCCTTTCCACGTCGTCGCGAACCTGCCTTACAACGTCGGCACCGCGCTGTTCATCGGCTGGCTGGCGGGCGAAGCGTGGCCCCCCGCCTGGCGCTCGCTGACGCTAATGTTCCAGGAGGAAGTCGCGCGGCGCATCGTCGCAGAACCGGATACGGGGGCTTACGGCCGGCTGGCGGTTCTGGCGCAATGGCGCGCGCGGCCGCGACTGGCCCTCAAAGTCCACCGCAGCGCCTTTACCCCGCCCCCCAAGGTGATGTCCGCAATCGTCCACGTCGTGCCCGGAGACGCGCCGGAGGGTGTATCGATGCGCACGCTCGAACGGGTCACCGAAGCCGCGTTCGGCCAGCGGCGAAAGATGCTGCGGCAAAGCCTCAAGGGCGTGCCGGGCGCGCTCGATGCCCTGACAACGCTTGGCATCGACCCCCAGCGCCGCGCCGAAACGCTGTCCATCGAGGAATTCTGCGCGATCGCGCGCGTGATCGGCTAAGTTGGGGGCGGTGCGAGCGAATTTCGGCTGCCGGCGACGTCATCGCAGCCCCAAGGCACTCGCCCCCGTCCGATCACGGGGATAAACCGCGACGGACACCTGCACCTTGCGGTTGAGCCGGTCGAGGATGGTCATCAGCCGGTCGATCGTGAAGCTCTTGAGCCGTGCCTGCCGGATGCGTGAGAAGTCGGCGGCAGCAACGCCGGTAAGCTTTTCGGCCGCCCGGACGGTCAGCTTGTCGGCAGCCAGCGTCTTGCCGATTTCGGCAGCAAGGATGGCACGAAACTGTTCCAGTTCGGCATTGGGCAAACCCAGATCGGCGAACACATTGCCGGACCCGCGCACCAGTTCGAAATCGTCTTCTTCATCCGTCATGACAGCGCTTCCTTCAAGCGTTTGATGCGCTCCTTCACCACGTCGATTTCATGCTTCGGCGTGGCGATTCCGCTGGTCGATTTCTTCTGAAAGGCGTGAACGACCCAGACGTCATCGTCGAGCTGAAGCGCATAAACTACGCGAAATGCATCCCCGCGCTCCTTGATGGCCAGTTCCCACACGCCAGTTCCAAGGCCGATCATCGGCTTGGCAATCTCCGGCGTGTCCCCTTCGGCAATCTGCGTCAGCCCACGCGCGGCCTTTTGCTGTGCGGGCACCGGAAAAGCCCTGAAGTCTTTCAGCGCCCCCTTGAGCCATGAAATATCGCGGAGTGCTTTTCGAGCCACCCCGCATTTGTAGTTAAATTAAACTACAAATGCAAGCGGTGATCCCCTTTAACGAACATGCCCATCCAGCAGCGCCACTTGCGGCGCATCGGGCGAAAGTGCCGCCGGGGCAAGGCGGCTGATCGCGAAGGCACCGCTGGCGACGGCAGCGACCAGCAACAGGCCCTGTAGAACGCGAGAGACCAGGGGGCCGTCGGACACCGCAGCACGGAAGATGCCGGGGTTGCCCAATGCACTGTCGCGTTCGGTCACGAAGGTTACCGGCACGGCCTGCCCTTCGAGCAGATCGGCGACGCTGATGCTGCCGCCAAGAGCAATGCCGCAGCGGTTCGCGCCGGACCAGCGGACCTGGCCATTGAGGATCGAGCCGCCGATCTCGATCGCCACCCGGGTACCGCGCTTGGGCGGCGTGTCGAGCAGCGCGAGGACGCCGCGCGGCGAAGCGTTAGCCAGCGTCACCGGTTCATCGCGCCCGTCAAAGCGCAGCCGGCCATGCACGGCGATGACCGTGCGTTCTTCGAGGCGCTGCTTGTTGAAGAACATCGGGCGGGTCCTTTCCCCGGATCACAACACCGGGACCGGCCCAAATCTACGGCCCAACCCTTGAGGCATCGTTAAGGATTGCGGGAAGCCGCCGCGTTTTCGCCGGCCATGGCGGCCTGAGCCCGGGTGACCGAGGCGAGGCTGGACGAGGCGTAGCGGACCATCGCATAAGACGCCCCGCCCACGGCGATGACCAGCAGTACCGCCTGCATCGCCCGCGCCACCAGCGTGCTGTCGGACCCGATGGCGCTCAGCATGCCGCCCGAAACGCGCCGGGCTGCCCGGCTCCCCGCCAGCGCCGCGGAGCCCGCGCTGCCGCCTAGCAGCGCCGAAACGCTGATCCGCTCGCGCAGGACCACGCCGAACCGGCCACCGGCCCGCCAGCGCACGTGGCCGATCAGCGAATGGCCACCGATCCGCACTTCGACGAATTCTCCGCGGGCGGGCGGATCGCTCATCATGCCGAGCAGCCCGCGCGAGGACAGATCGATCACCGTCATCGCGCGCTCACCCTGCGTGCAGCGCAGCCGCGCGGCCAGGCTCATGCGGGTGCGCGGTTCGACACGCGGCTTATCGACATCGGCCAAAACGAAAAGTCCCCAGGTTGCCCGGCCGGCAACCTAGGGACCATTCCTTGAAGGGCTGTTAAGCCGGGGCGGCGATCAGGCGGTTGCCAGCGCCGCCGCCTTCTTCTTCAGGCGCCAGCCGTGCAGCAGCGGCTCGGTATATCCGCTGGGCTGTTCGACGCCCTTGAACACGAGGTCGCAAGCGGCACGGAAGGCGAAGCTGGTGTCCCAGTTGCCCGCCATCGGTTCATACAGCGGATCGCCGGCATTCTGGCCATCGACCTTGACGGCCATGCGCTTGAGGCTGTCCATCACCTGATCTTCGCTGCAAACGCCGTGCAGCAGCCAGTTCGCCATGTGCTGGCTGGAGATGCGCAGCGTGGCGCGGTCTTCCATCAGGCCGACATCGTGGAGGTCCGGCACCTTCGAGCAGCCGACGCCCTGATCGATCCAGCGCACGACATAGCCGAGGAGGCCTTGCGCGTTGTTGTCCAGTTCCGCCTGGACTTCTTCTTCGGACCAGTTGATGCCGCCGGCCAGCGGCATCTGCAGCAGCAGGTCAAGGCCGGGGATCTCGGCATCGTCCATCGTCTCGCGCAGGGCGAACACGTCGACTTCGTGATAGTGCATGGCGTGGAGCGTGGCGGCGGTCGGCGAAGGCACCCAGGCGGTGTTGGCACCGGTGCGGGGATGGCCGATCTTCTGCGCCATCATGTCCTTCATCATGTCCGGCGCGGCCCACATGCCCTTGCCGATCTGGGCGATGCCGGAAAGGCCGTGCTTCAACCCGATGGCGACATTGCGCTTCTCGTAAGCCGCGATCCAGACCGATCCCTTGACGTCGTTCTTGCGGATCATCGGCCCGGCGCGCATCGAGGTGTGGATCTCGTCGCCGGTGCGGTCGAGGAACCCGGTGTTGATGAAGACGATGCGGTCCTTCACCGCGTGGATGCAGGCTGCAAGGTTGGCCGAAGTGCGGCGCTCCTCGTCCATGACGCCAACCTTTACGGTGTGGCGGGGAAGCTGCAGCAGATCCTCAACAGCATCAAACAAGTCATTGGTGAAGGCGCATTCCTCCGGCCCGTGCATCTTCGGCTTGACGATATAGATCGAGCCTTGGCGGGAGTTGCCGAAGCGGGTCAGCTTCTGCACATCCTGCGTGCTGATGGCGCTGGTGATGACCGCGTCCATGACGCCTTCGGGGATTTCCGAGCCATCGGCCAGACGGATCGCCGGATTGGTCATGAGGTGGCCGACATTGCGCACGAACAGCAGGCTGCGGCCCGACAGGGTGATTTCTTCGCCGGAAGCGGCAGTCCAGACGCGGTTGCCGGCCAGTTCGCGGGTCAGCGCGCGGCCGCCCTTCTGGAAGGTTTCCGCCAGATCACCCCGGATCACGCCCAGCCAGTTGGTGTAGGCAGCCAGCTTGTCCTCGGCATCGACAGCGGCAACCGAATCTTCCAGATCGACGATCGTGGTCAGCGCGGCTTCGAGCAGGACATCAGCGATGCCCAACGGATCATCGCGACCCACTTCGCTGGCGCGATCAAGGACGATTTCGATGCCCAGGCCGTTGTGGGTGAACAGCACCCCGCCATCGCGGGTGGCGAACGGATAAGGGCATTCCCCGCCGGTCAGCGCGGCTTCCCAGCCGGGCAGCGTCGCATTGAGGAAAGCCCGGGCGCGGGCGACCACGGCCGCGCCGCGCGCCTTGTCATAGCCGCCGGGAACGGCGGGCGCGGCGTCAAGGACGTCGGTGCCGTAGAGCGCATCGTAAAGGCTGCCCCAGCGCGCGTTCGCCGCGTTCAGCAGGAACCGGGCGTTCAGCACCGGCACGACAAGCTGCGGACCCGCCATCGTGGCGATTTCGGGATCGACGTTTTGCGTGCCGATGGTGAAATCGCCGGGTTCGGGGACGAGATAACCGATCTCACGCAGGAACGCCTGATATTCGCCCCGCTCGATCGGCTTGCCTGCGCGTTCCCCGTGCCAGGCATCGATCGTCGCCTGGAGGGCATCGCGCTTGGCTAGCAGCGCGCGGTTGCGCGGGGCGAACTGGTCCAGCAGCGCCGCAAATCCTTGCCAGAAGGCACCCGCTTCGTGGCCGATCGGCGGCAGTACCTGCTCCTCGACAAAGCGCGCCAGCGCGGCATCGACCTGGAGCCCGGCACGTTCAACAGAATTGGTCATTTTTCCTCGCACACGTTCACCGTGCGCCACCATGACGGTGTCCCGTCGCGCGACGCAACCATACTTTCCGATAATGCCCTGGGGAAGGAAGCCACCCTATGACGCAAGCCCGCCGCGAAGGCAAGATTGGGCGTGATCAGATCGGACCGCCCCGTTTCGTGACAGCCCTGTAGGGCAGGCTTACACTGCGCGTCGGTTGACCTTACATTAACCTTGAATCGCAGTGATGGATTCGGCGGTAACACGTGTCTGGCACGATCATTGCTGAAACGGTGGGCGTTACAAGAGGATGAAAATGCTCCGCAAAATTGGTCGCCTGTTCGTAATCAAGACCCACTGGGAAGCGTACATGATCATTTACGCCCTGGCGCTGGGCGCTGTCGAACGCGGCAGTGTCTATCTCGGGCGCTTTCCGGGCTTCGGCGGCAAGCTGCTGTTCCTTGCGTGCACCGGCGCGGTGTTCATGGCCGGAGGCAAGATCCTCGATTGCATCAAGTACGAAAAGGCCGAAAGACTGGCCCGTTCCCACGCAGCAGCCGCGGTGGTATCGGCACATCCGGACCGGGAGGCGGCCTGAGCGGAACGGCAAAAGGGCAGGAAGGTGGGGTGATTCTGTTGCAAGGCTCACCCCGGGCCCCTGGAATCCGCTTCTGTTACCCGGTGGGTCCAACCGTGTTCTGACTTTGTAACTTCAGGGCGTTAGCCCCTAGAATTACGCCGCGAGAGCAAGTGCTTCGTTGTCGTTGGCACTTATGAGTTTTGAGCCTTGAACGGGTTACTCAGCCCGGACGAAAACACCGCTTTTCAACACACGTCGATCCTAGTTCGGCCCCGTCATTTGCCCCGCACTGTCCGAAGACACGCGAGGGAAGTGGTGGAGCCGCCGGGTACCGCCCCCGGGTCCGCTGCATCTATTGCACGCTGCAATTTATCGTCATATCCGGCAAGCCGGCACCACCGCATATAAGCGCTTGTGCGCGAATGTGAAGGGAGGGACGAACGCCCTCCCCGATCAGCGATTCTTCAGCGCATCACGAATTTCAGCGAGCAGTTCGACCTCGGTCGGCCCGGCCGGCGCGGCGGGCGCTTCTTCCGCAGGCTTGTGGAGCAGCTTGTTCGCCTGCTTGACGATCAGGAAGATGATGAAAGCCAGGATCAGGAAGTTGATCGTGGCGGTGATGAACGCGCCATACCCGAACATTGGCACGCCCGCCGCCTTGAGCGCGGCGTAAGTCTTCTCGCCGGTATAGTCGGCCGGGATGGTACCGAGCACCAGGAACTTGTTGGTGAAATCGATACCGCCGGTGATGAGGCCCACGAACGGCATGATGACGTCTTCGGTCAGCGAGGCAACGATTTTGCCGAACGCCGCGCCGATGATGACACCCACGGCAAGGTCGAGAACATTGCCCCGCGCGATGAAGGTCTTGAATTCCTGAAACATCTTCACTCCTTCCGGTTCGGCACGCCGATGCACCGGCCACGGATGGCATAAAGGGCCTTGCCTCACAATCGGTTGTTAGCCACCTGCCCGGACATTCCCGCGCGCAGTCCTTGAACCGCCACCCGGCGCTGCTATCTATCGCTCGATAGCCCCTGCGCTTCAGCAGGGCGCACCGAGGAGATCGCCGATGTCGTTCGCCGCGCTCACCCGCAAGGGCCGCACTGTCCTCGCGCTGGGCCTTGCCCTCTCGCTGGCCGCCTGCGGTTTCAACTCCGTGCCGACCAAGCAGGAAGCGGCGAAGGCGCGCTGGGCCGATGTCCAGGCGGCCTTCCAGGAACGCGCCAACCTAGTTCCCAACCTGGCCGCCACCGCCAAGGGCGCGGCCGAACAGGAAAAAGCGATCCTGACCGGCGTGGTCGAAGCGCGCGCCAAGGCGACCAGCGTGCAGATCAGCGCCGAAGACCTCAACAATCCGGCCAAGATGCAGCAGTTTCAGGCGGCACAGGGCCAGTTCGGCCAGGCACTGTCACGGCTGCTTGTCAGCGTCGAACAGTACCCCGATCTCAAGTCGATCGTGAACTACCAGATGTTGCAGACCCAGCTCGAAGGGCAGGAAAACCGCATCCGCATCGCCATCCGCGACTATAACGGCGCGGTTCAGGACTATAACACCGAAGTGCGCACCTTCCCCTCGATGATCGGTGCCAAGCTGCGCGGGGCCGAGCCGCTGGTGCCTTACCAGTCGGTCACGCCGGGTGCCGAAGTCGCGCCCAGCCTCGAAGGAAAGATCTGATCCGGTGATCCGCTTACGCGCTCTCGGCGCGGCGCTGATCCTGGGCCTCGCGCTTGTCGCCGGGATACCGGCGCAAGCGGCCCCGAGCTTTCCCGAGCTGACCGGGCGGGTCGTCGATGCCGCCAACGTCATTCCCGATGACGCCGAAGCGCGGCTGACCCAGAAGCTCGCCGCGCTGGAAACCCAGTCGCAGCGGCAACTGGTTGTCGTCACCGTGCCTGATCTTCAAGGGTACGAGATATCCGATTACGGCTATCAGCTCGGTCGCGCCTGGGGGATCGGCAGCAAGGCCCGCAACGACGGCGCGCTGCTGATCGTCGCCCCGAACGAGCGCAAGGTGCGGATCGAAGTCGGCTACGGCCTCGAGCCGGTCCTGACGGACGGCATGAGCTTCCTCATCATCAACCAGGCCATCGTCCCGCGCTTCAAGGCGGGCGATCTGCCCGGCGGGATCGAGGCGGGCAGCGATGCCATCATCCGCCAGCTCACCCTGCCGCCCGAAGAAGCCGCCAAGGTGGCCGCAGCGGCCGATCAGGCGCAGCAGAACGACAGCGGCGGCTGGGTCGGGCCGCTGATCTTCGTGGTGTTCATCCTGTTCTTCTTCATCCTGCCGATGATCCGCAGCGCCAGCCGCGGCGGCCGGCGCACCGGCGGCTGGGGTGCGCCGATCGTATGGATACCGGGCGGTTCGTCCGGATCGTCCTGGGGGTCCGGCGGCAGCGACTGGGGCGGCGGTGGCTTTTCCGGCGGCGGCGGCAGCTTCGGCGGCGGCGGATCGAGCGGAAGCTGGTAGGACGAAGCACGATGGCGAACACCCGGCCCCTTGACGATAGCGATCACGCCCGGATCAGCGCGGCCGTCACTGCCGCCGAACTGCACAGTTCGGGAGAGATCGTGACGATCCTCGCTGATCGCTCGGACGGCTATACCGATGTTGCGCTGGCCTGGGCCGCTGCCACCGGGCTGGTCGCGCTGATGGCGCTGGCGATAGCGCCCGATTTCTACATGGGCCTGTACGACCACCTGCTGGGCGGCTGGGGCCACGAATGGACCCCGCGCACGATCTTCGCGCTGGCGGCGCTGGTTGCCGGCCTCAAGTTCGCCGGGATGATGGTCCTGCAGATGTGGCAACCGCTGCGGATGCTGCTGGTGCTGCCGGCGATCCGCACCCGGCGGGTCCACGCCGCCGCGATCCGCGCCTTTCGCATCGGGGCGGAGCGGCGCACTGCCGGGCGCACCGGCGTGCTGATTTATCTTTCCATGCGCGAACGGCGGGCCGAGATCGTCGCCGATGCGGCGATCGCCACGCGGGTCGCCCCCGAAGTCTGGGGCGAGGCGATGGCCGCCATGCTGGCGGAGGTAAGCGAGGGCCGCGTTGCCGACGGCATGATCGCCGCCGTCGATCGGGTCGGCGCGATCCTTGCCCCGCATTTCCCGCGCAGCGACCAGGATATCAACGAATTGCCCGACAGGTTGATCGAAGTATGACCGCAGACCGCGATTCCCCCGAAGAAGTCATGTGGGAAGGCCGGTTCATCACCGCCAAGCGGCGGGGGCGCTGGGAATACGTCGGCCGGGCGCGCGGCATACACGCGGCGGTCATCCTCGCCGTCGATGCCGAGGATCATGTAATTCTGGTCGAGCAGTACCGCGTGCCGCTGGGCCGGCCGTGCATCGAACTGCCGGCCGGGCTGGTCGGCGATCATGACCACAACCAGGGCGAAGACCCCGGCATCGCCGCCGCCCGCGAGCTGGAGGAAGAGACCGGCTACCGCGCCGGGCGGATGGAGAATCTGGGCGAGTTCTTTTCCTCGCCCGGCATGGTCAGCGAAAGCTTCACGCTGTTTCGCGCGCACGATCTGGTCAGGACCGGCGCAGGCGGCGGCGTCGATGGTGAGGATATCCGCGTCCACCGGATCCCGCTTGCGGAGATCGAGGCGCGCATGGCGGACTGGCGCGCGCAAGGTTATGCGATGGACGTCAAGCTGCTGATGCTGCTGGGCGCAAAGCTGCTGGGCTGATCGCCTGCGCACCCGCCCAGCCATCTGCCGACGCAAGGCCCGCTATGCCGACGAAGCGGCGGCGCTGGCCGTGGCGGAACAGGCTCCCTTCCCGCTGCGCCCCTACCGCTGCGAACTGTGCCGCGCCTGGCACCTGACCAGCCGCACCAAGGGCATGCGGCTGCCGCGCTTCGAGACCGAGCGGCGGCGGACCCAGAAGCAAACGGCCAGCTGAACCCTTCAGCCGGCCGAATTGCAAAGTTTCCAGCGATGCGGAGCCGGTCATGACCGGCTCCGGACCAGGTTCAGCGGCCGGTCCAGTTGCCGGGGCGCTTTTCGACGAAGGCGGTCATGCCCTCGGTCTTGTCTTCGGTGCCGCACAGCACCTGGAACATGCGGCGTTCCATCAGGATGCCGGTGTCGAGCGTGGTTTCGAACGCCACGTTGACCATTTCCTTGTTCATCATCGCGGCCAGCGGCGGCATCGCGGCGATGGTTTCGGCGGTCTTGAGCGCGTCTTCCAGCAACTGATCGTGCGGGACGATCCGGCTGACGAGGCCGCCGCGTTCGGCTTCCTCGGCGTCCATCATGCGGCCGGTCAGGCACATTTCCATGGCCTTGGCCTTGCCGACGGCGCGGGTCAGGCGCTGCGAGCCGCCCATGCCGGGGGCTACGCCCAGCTTGATTTCCGGCTGGCCGAACTTGGCGCGATCCGAAGCGAGGATGAAATCAGCCATCATCGCCAGTTCGCAACCGCCGCCCAGCGCAAAACCGTTGACCGCCGCGATCCACGGCTTGCGGGTGACGCGGGTGATCTTGCTGGTCCAGTCGGCGAAGAAATCGCCGGCGTAGAAATCGGCAGGCGATTTCTCGACCATTTCCTTGATATCGGCACCGGCGGCGAACGCCTTGTCGCCCGAGCCCGTCAGCACGGCGCAGCGCTGGCTGCTGTCCGCGTCGTAAGCGGCGAACACTTCGATCAGTTCCGTCAGCACCACGGAGCTGAGCGCGTTCAGCGCCTTGGGGCGGTTGATCGTGATGAGCGTGACAGCGCCCCGGGTTTCTACCAGGACCGTTTCGTAAGCCATCGTTTTTCCTCTCTCGTTCAGTTCGACAATACGGGCAGCGGGGTCCAGGCCCGGTTCTTGGGCAGCGGCTGGAACACCGAGGCGACCAGTTCATCCGGCACGTCTTCGGGCTTGGCGGGATGCCAGCGCGGCTTGTTGTCCTTGTCGATCAGCAGCGCCCGCACGCCCTCGATGAAATCGTGCTGGCGGAACATGCGATGGACGATGCCGAATTCGAGCCGCATCTCGTCCTCGAAGCTGCCGAAGTGCGGGCTGACGACCAGCAGGCGCAGGGTCACCTTGCAGGACAGCGGCGACTTGGTGCGCAGGATCGAAAGCTGCTTCTGCGCCCATTCGGACGGGTCCGCTTCGAGCGCGGCAAGCGTATCCTCCAGCCGGTCAGACGCGAACACGCGGTTGATATCGGGCAGGATGTCCATGACCTTGGCCGGCGGCGGCGCTTCGCTGGCATTGTCGAGGATCGAGCGCAGGCCTTCGGGGTGAAGGAGAATCTGTTCCTTGACCTCTTCCAGCCGTTCCGAAGGGATGTAGTGCGTGGCCAAGCCCGTGGCGACGCATTCCGCGCCGTCAAGCCTGCCACCGGTCAGTCCCAGATACTGTGCGATGCGGCCGGGCAGCTTCGACAGATAGCGTCCGCCGCCGACATCGGGGAACAGGCCGATGCCGGTTTCCGGCATGGCGAACACTGTCCGCTCGGTCGCGACGCGATAGCGGCACGGCATCGATATGCCGACGCCGCCGCCCATGGTGATGCCGTCCATGAACACCACCCCAGGCTTGAGGTACGTGTACATGAGATGGTTCATCCGGTATTCCTGGAAGAAGAACGCATCCCCCGCCGAACCGTGCCCGGTGGCACTGTTGGCGATGCTGACGACGTCACCGCCCGCACAGAAGCCGCGGCCTTCGGCGTGATCGATGATCACCACCTGGACTTCGGGCTGCTCCCGCCATTTCAGCAGGGCCTCGGTCATGTCGCGGACCATGTTGAGGTTGAGTGCGTTGATCGCCTTGGGGCGATTGAGCCGCAGCCGGCCTACCCGCCCTTCGATGAAGCACTGGACGTCGTTGTTTTCCACGCTCGAAAAAACTCCCTGGTATCTCGATCTCAGGCGCCCAGCACGTAGCTGCCCGGGGCCTTTTCCAAAACCTTCAATTTGCCGCCGCCCAGCTTGCGGGCCGGCACTTCTTCGCCCGGATCGTTGGCATAAAGCCAGTCGGACCAATGCGGCCACCACGATCCTTCGTGTTTCTGGGCACCGGCGAACCAGGCGTCGGCGTCGGTGGTCTTGTCGGCATTGGTCCAGAACCCGTGCTTTTTGCGCGACGGGTGATTGATCACGCCGGCGTTATGCCCGGAACCGCCCAGGATATAGATCGGCTCACCGCCGAAATACTGCCGGCCGCGAAACACGCTTTTCCATGACGAGACGTGATCGTCCTTGAGGCCGATGATCGTCACCGGAACGGTGATCTGCGTAAGGTCCAGGTGCTCCCCCAGCAGCGTCACCGCGCCCGGTTCGCGCAGCTTGTCTTCCAGCAGGAGCTTGCGGTTGTAGGTGCGCAGGAACGCCTCGGGAATGTGCGATCCATCCTCGAACCAGAACAGCAGGTCCGAAGGCGGCGCTTCCTTGTCCAGCAGATAGTGGCTGATGTACGACGACCAGATCAGATCGTTCGCCCGCATCATCGAGAACAGGCGCTGCAACTCGTCCTTGGCGATATAGCCCTTGTCGCCGATGTGGACGTCGAGCGCATCGACATGCGCGTCGTTCACGAAGGCCGACCATTCCATCATGTCGGTGAAATCGACCAGCGCGCCGATCAGCGTGGCGGAACCCACCTTGTCCAGTTCGCCGCGCGCGGCCAGCACCGCGGTCGCCATCGATAGCAGCGTGCCACCCATGCAGAAGCCGAACAGATCGACGGCATCGGAGCCCGTGACCTTGCGGACCTGCTCGATCGCCTCGATCACCCCGGTGCCGACATAGTCCTCCACCCCGCAATCGCGGTGGCTCTCGTCGGGATCGACCCAGGATACCACGAACACGGTATGGCCCTGATCGACCAGCCACTTCACCAGGCTGGACGCAGGCTGCAGATCGATCATGTAGTACTTGTTGACCAGCGGCGGCACGTAGAGCAGCGGCCGGGCGCGCACCGATGCGGTGGTGGCGGTGTACTGGTTGATCTGCATCAGGTGGTTCTGGAACACCACCCCGCCCGGCGTGCAGGCCAGGTTCTCGCCCAGCCGGAACGCCCCGTCATCGGTGCGCCGCTGGACGATGCCGCGTCCGGTGGCGAGGTCTTCCAGCATGTTGGCGAAACCGGCGATCAGGTTCGCGCCGCAGGTGTCGATAGTCCGGCGCATGACCTGCGGGTTGGTCAGGATGAAGTTTGTCGGCGAAACGGCGTTAAGGTATTGCTCGACGATCAGCTCGGCCATCGCCCGCTTGGACTTGTCCTCCTCGGTCGAGGACTGGACGAATTCGCGCAAGTGGCGGGCTGCCAGCAGGTGGCTGTCCTTGAGCGAGCGGAAGAACGGGCTGCTTTCCCAATCGGCATCGCTGAACCGGCGATCACCGCGCTCTGGCGCTACGGCCGGCTTGGCAGCCAGACCGGGGGTCCACATGTCCTGCCACATCCGCGACCATTCATCGAACGCCTTCATCTGCGTTTCGATCAGCCGCTGCGGCTGTGCCATGACGCCGGTCATCACATCGGTCATGGCCGCCAGCACCGCCGACGTGTCGTAAGAGGTCGCCATGGAGAGCGACGGCGGATTCTGCAGGAAATGCTGCATCGCACCGGAAAGTTTGGCGCAGGCATCGGTAAGGTAATCGATAGATGCCTGTGGGTTAGGCATTTTCGGCGGCTTGGTCATGACGGCTCCCGCATCACTGGATTTTGCAGCGCAGCATACAAAGGCATTGCCGCGCTGCCAATCGCAATCCGACGTCTGTCAAGCCAGCATCTCGCGCCCGACGATCATCCGCATGACCTCGTTCGTCCCTTCGAGGATGCGATGGACCCGCAAGTCGCGCCAGAAGCGCTCGATCGGGTATTCCTTGAGATAGCCATAGCCGCCGAAAAGCTGGAGCGCGCGATCCACCACGGAGGAACCGGTATCGGTTGCCATCAGCTTGGCCATGGCCGCGAACCGGGTCTTGTCGGCCGTCTTGGCAGTCACCTTGTCCGCCGCGATATAGAGCAGCGCGCGCGCAGCCTCCAGTTCGGCCAGCATCTGCGCGAGGGTGAACTGGGTGTTCTGGAATTCGGCAATCGCCTGACCGAACTGCTTGCGGTCCTTGACGTACTGCACCGCTTCATCAAGGCAGCGCTGCGCCCCGCCGAGCGAGCACGCGCCGATGTTGAGGCGGCCACCATCCAGTCCGGCCATCGCGAACTTGAAGCCATCGCCTTCGGCACCGACCCGGTTCGCGACCGGAATGCGCGCGTCCTCGAAGATGACCTGTGCGGTGGGTGAGGAGTTCCAGCCCAGCTTCTTCTCGGTCGCCCCGAAGCTGACGCCGGGGGTATCCTTGTCGACCAGGAACGCCGAAATTCCGCGCGACTTGTGCTCGCCGGTGCGCGCCATCACGATATAGACATCGTTGACGCCGCCGCCCGAGATGAACTGCTTGGTGCCGTTCAGCACATAGGAATCGCCGTCCAGCTTGGCCGATGTGCGCAGCGCCGCCGCATCGGAACCGGAACCCGGCTCGGTCAGGCAGTAGGAACCGATGAGATCCATCGACACCAGCCCGGGCAGGTAGCGATCCTTGAGCCGCTGATCACCGAAGGCATCGACCATCCACGCCACCATGTTGTGGATCGAGATGAATGCGCTGGTCGAAGGGCAGCCATAGGACATGGCCTCCATGATCAGCGCCGCTTCGAGCCGGCCAAGGCCGATGCCGCCGCTTTCCTCCGACACGTAGATGCCGCCAAAGCCGAGTTCGCCGGCCGCCTTCCACACGTCCACCGGGTAGTGGCACTTTTCGTCCCACTCGGCCGCGAACGGAGTGATCTGGTCGGCGGTGAACTTGCGCGCCATGTCCTGGATCGCAAGCTGATCCTCAGTCAGCCCAAACTGTTCAGTCATCTTGGTCCCTGTTTTTGCTGTTCGTGCGACCATTGCGCACGGCCCTTGGGGCGGTCATTTGCGGGAAGAAGCGGCAATCCCTGTCGATCCGGCGTGCCATGATGCCGAACCATGCGGCATGGTGCCGATCGATTTCGCCAGACGATATTTCATCCGGGCGAAGTGGCGGGCGGTGCGCGGGAAGCCGATAGCCACCCGCGCACCGCCCTGCCCGATCAGCCGATCAGTTCGATAATGTCCTTGCCGAACAGGGCTTCATCCGAAGGAATGGTCTTCGGGGTCGCCAGCGGCTTGGACACCCAGGTCTCATTGATGAGATCGCGCCAGGTGATGTTGTTGTTGGTCGAGTTGCCGCCCCACGAACCGCAGCCCAGCGAGAAGGTCTGGCGCATGCCGTTCCACAGGTTGCCCGAATTGGAGGCAGACTGGGGCTGGTTGACCATCACGCGGCTGGTCTTGGTGCCGTTGGCCAGCTTCATGATGTTCTCGTCGGAATTCGAGTAAATCCCGCAGGAGTGGCCCTGGCCCTGATAGGCCTGGATGGCGTTGGTCAGCTTGACCGCCTCGTCGATGTCCTTGGCGCGATACAGCGTCATGGTGACGGTCATCTTCTCGCCCGAGAACTTGTAGTCCGCACCTGTACCGGTTTCGGGAACGATGAAGAACTGGGTGCCTTCGGGGATCTCGAAGCCGGCATAGTTGGCGATGAATTCGGCCGGCTGAGCAACGACCTTGGCGTTGATATGCTCGCCGTCTTCCCAGATCGCGTTCTGCAGCTTGGTCTTGTTCGCGCCTTCGATGATGAAACCACCCTTCTCGATCAGCTTGGCCAGCATCGCATCGTAGATGGCATCGACCAGGATGACCGAGTTATCGGACGAGCACGAAGCCGCGTTGTCCAGCGTCTTCGACAGCAGGATCTTGGCCGCCGCATCGTCAAGATCGGCAGTCTCATCAACGGTGATGACCGCGTTGCCGACGCCGACGCCCAGCGCCGGGGTGCCCGACGAATAGGCCGCCGTCACCATCGCGCCGCCGCCGGTGGCGAGGATGCGATCGCACTGCTTCATGACTTCATTGGTCTTTTCCACCGAAGGCTGTTCGATGGCGATCACCAGATCGGCCGGCGCGCCCATCTTGACCAGCGCATCGCGCATCAGGCCGCAGATCTTGGCGTTGATGAACTTGGCGCGCGGGTGCGGGCAGACGATGATCGAATTGCGGCCCTTGACCGCGCTGATCGCCTTGATGACCGGGGTCGCCTCGGGGTTGGTGGAGGGCGACAGCGCACCGATCACGCCGATCGGCTTGGCGATCTTGACGATGTTGCGCTCGGGCAGTTCCTCGATGATGCCAACCGACTTGTCGTCGATGATGTCATAAAGGGTGGCGCGGGTCTTGACCGAGATCTTCTTGAACTTGCCCTCGTAGTTGCCGAGCTGGGTTTCCTCCACGGTTTCGCGGGCGATTTCCTCGTCCATGCCGGGACGGGCAACGGCGTAGACCATGCCGCGGATCAGGCGATCGACCTGCTCCTGCGTATAGTCGGCGATCTGAGCCTGCGCCGCACGCGAACGCGCGACCAGCTCGGCCACCTCGGCAGCGACGGGGGTTTCGGCAATCAGTTCAGCGGTAGCCATTATGCATCGTCCCTTGTGTTCAGGCCCGAAATCCTGCTCGCGACGGCTGGACGAGTTTTCCCGCCCCTGCCGTCCGCCAGACCTCGCGCAGTGATCGATTTAATCAAGCCATTAAATTCCAACTTCGCCTTTGGCAAGTCGAGACAAAGGCACCTATCACGCAAACGCCAGCGCCCATGTGCAAAAAATTAAACCAGTGTACCTTTAAACGCAAGCCGGCACGGGCGCGAAGCCCGGTCAGCCGGAAACCGGCGCAAGGTCTGCTGCGGGCGGGGACGGTGCAGCACGGTTCCGCCGGGGCGACAGCCCGATCAGCGGCCGCAACCAGCGAAGCTCCCGTCCACCCAGATAGAAGGCCCAGCAGGCGGCGAAAGTCACCATCATCAGCGCCAGGAATTCGGGCAAGGCGGTCAGCCCCTTGTCGCGCAGCCAGTAGCCGAAGCAGACCTCGGCCGTCTGGTGGATGATATAGAACGGGAACACCGCTTCTGCCAGCATCGCCCGCCAGCGGTTGTCGCGGTTCCAGAACCGGTCCGCGATGCCGAACAGCGCCACGATCATGCCCCAGCACTGCACTGCCTTGGCAAAGTGCAGCGGTACGAGCAGCGGGCCCGGCGTCGGCACGTTGCCGGGATAGCGGATGGCATCGGCGGCCACGAGCGCGAAGGCCCCGACGCCGAGCGCGAGGGCAAGCTTCCACTGCGCCGCGATCGCCAGCCGCAGCTTCTCCGAGCGGCGCAGCATGATGCCAAAGAAAAACAGCAGGCAGTAATGCACATGGGCGACAGGATCGCGGAAAAACTCGTGGCTGTCGGTCCAGTTGCCCGGGAACAGGCGCACCGCAAAGATGATCGCGATGCCTGCCGGCAGCAGCCACGGCCCCGCCAGCACCCGCTCCGCCACCTGGCCGGCCGCCTGCCGGACCCGCAGCGGCAGCTTCAGCGCAGCGGCCAGCACGAGCGTATAGGTCAGCAGATAGATCACGAACCACATGTGCATCGGGCGCGGCACATATTCGCCCCGGATATCCTGGAACGTGAAAGCGTCATGGACGAAATAGTAGAGATAGGACTGGGTGTATCCGCCATGGACCAGTCCGGCATAGGGCTGCGGCGGCACGATCACGATCAGCGCGAACAGCAAGGGCACCCCCAGCCGCACCAGCCGGCTGCGCAGGAACGCGCCGTCGCTCTTTTCGCGGGCGAGCAGCGCCGCGCTGGAATAGCCGGAAATGGCGAACAGCAGCCCCAGCCGCCACGCGCTGGTCGCCAGCAGCGGGATCTCCGCCCACGGCACCACGCCCCGGGTTGGCGTGGTATAGCCCCAGGGGGTGAAGTTGATGCCGATGTGGTAGAAGATCAGCAACACGAAAGCGCCGATGCGCAGCCAATCCATCCCGTAGTGGCGTTGCGTCGTGGAAGCCTTCATCATCACTCTTCGGGGTTGCGCGCCATGGCCCATAGCAGGATTGCCTGCAACCGCAACGGACTTGGGACCAGCCGCAAGCGCCGCGACCGGCTCCGTTTCGGAGCCATTTCGGCTGGGTAACCGGTGACAGGACGGGCACTCCCCGCCGCCATGTCAGGTTCTTCCCAACGCATCACCATCAACGATATCGCCCGCATGGCCGGGGTCTCGAAAAAGACCGTCAGCCGGGTGATCAACAATTCCCCGCTGCTCGGTCAGGCCACGCGCGACAAGGTGGCGGCGGTGATCGCGCAGACCGGGTTCGTGCCCAATGCACAGGCGCGGGCGCTGGCGCTGCGCCGCAACTTCCTCGTCGCGCTGGCGCATGACAGCCGTGAACTGCCGCTCTCTGCGCTCACCGCGCAAGTGGCATGCGGCATCGAGTGGGCACTGGCCGGCGGCGAATATGCGCTGCTGCTCCAGCCGATCCCGGCAGTCGGCGGCGGCCCTGCCCTCGCCGCCTTCCTCGACCGGCACCACCCCGCCGCCATCGTCCTGCCGCCGCCGCTGTCTCAGGATAGCGCCCTGACCGATGCTTGCGCACATGCGGGCGTGGCCTGCATCCGCCTGGGCCCGGGCCGAGATAGCGCTGGAAAGGAAGCGGACGATCGCGCCGCCATGGCCGGAGCGGTGGACTGGCTGGTCGCAGCAGGGCACACCCGCATCGGGCTGGTCGCCGGGCCCGATACCTCGCTGCTGGCGCGGGAGCGCGAACTGGGTTTTCTCGATGCGATGGCCGATCACAGGCTCGATCGCGGGGCCATGCTGATCGAACCGGGGGACCTTTCGTTCGCCTCCGGAGTCCGCGCCGGGCGGCTGCTGCTGGCGGTCAGCCCGCGCCCCACCGCCATCCTCGCCTGCGACGATGCGATGGCGGCGGGCGTGCTGCGCGCAGCGTCAGAGGCCGAGGTCGCGGTTCCCGCAGAGCTGTCGGTCATCGGCTTTGACGACACACCGCTGGCCGAGCAACTGACCCCGCCCCTCGCCAGCATCGCCGTGTCATGGGACCGGCTTGCATGCGACGCCGTGCGCGCGGCCCTGCGTCTGGAGACACAAGGCGATGTGGCGACGGGCGAGATCCCGCCACCGACCGGGCTCATCGTCCGTGGATCGGCGGATTCGGCACCCGACAGCCAATTGAAACGCGGCCCGGCGCTCCTAGATCAGGAACGCGGCCTTGTACCGCCCCTCGCATAAGGACATGCCCCCGGTGAACGGTTTCAAGACGACGATGCTGCTGGCCACGCTGACCGCGCTGTTCATGGTGGTGGGCTATACCTTCGGCGGCAGCAGCGGGGCGGTGATCGCGCTGGTGGCGGCGGCGGGCATGAACCTTTTTACCTACTGGAACGCCGACAGCATCGTCCTGCGGATGCACAACGCGCGCGAGGTCGATGCCCGCAGCGCTCCGGAATTTCACGGGATCGTTGCCGAACTGGCGCGCCGGGCGGGACTGCCGATGCCCCGCGTCTACATTGTCGACAGCGCCAACCCGAATGCCTTCGCCACCGGTCGCAACCCCGAGAACGCCGCGGTCGCGGCGACCACCGGGCTGCTGGACATGCTCACCCCGGAAGAGGTCGCCGGGGTGATGGCGCATGAACTGGGCCATGTCCGCAACCGCGATACGCTGGTGATGACGATGGTCGCCACGATTGCCGGCGCGATTTCGATGATCGCCAATTTCGGCATGCTCTTCGGCGGTCATGGCGATAACCGGCCCCATCCGATGGCCGCGATCCTGACCGTGTTCATGGCTCCGTTCGCGGCGATGATCGTCCAGATGGCGATCAGCCGCACGCGCGAGTACGGTGCGGACAAGGCTGGCGCGGAAATCAGCGGCAACCCTCGCGCGCTGGCTTCGGCGCTGGCCAAGATCGCCGGACCGGCCCAGCAGGTCCCCGCCGCAGCGGTTGAGCGCAATCCGGCAGCGGCGCAGCTCTATATCGTTCCGACCC
The DNA here is from genome assembly GCF_014652555.1 of Novosphingobium colocasiae. Taxonomy (GTDB): domain Bacteria; phylum Pseudomonadota; class Alphaproteobacteria; order Sphingomonadales; family Sphingomonadaceae; genus Novosphingobium; species Novosphingobium colocasiae. The sequence goes on along the minus strand of NZ_BMZA01000004.1, from coordinate 72,959 downwards.
ATGTCTCGGAACTGTTCTCCACCCATCCGGCGACGCAGAAGCGGATCGATGCGCTGGTGGCGCTGGAAGGCCAGGGGGCATCCCCGCCACGCCCAGCGGGCAATCTCGGTGCCGTTCCCCCTGCACGCCGCCCGATGTCGAGCGTGCCGCGCACCGGAACGGGCCCTGAAGCCGATCTAAGCGGCGGCCCGCGCCGCTCCAGTTCGGCGCTGGATCCCAACCGGCGGCGCTGATCGCCAAGTTGAAGCCGATCAGGCCGTCAGCGCCTGCACCAGCGAGCGGACTTTCTGCTGGCGCCACTGCGGCAGCGGCGCGACCAGCCAGTAGCCGTGGCGGCAGGCTGCTCGAGCACCGGCCACGGCCGCTTCAGGGGCCAGCCCCTGCGCCAGCAACGCCGGTACACGGGCGCGGCCCATACCGGCCAGCGCTGCCGATAGCGCTTGCCCGGCATCGGGGACCATGATCGGCGGCCGGTTATCGTCATTCCCGGTGGTTTCACCGGGCGTCGGATCGCCGGGCCAGCCGATCCAGTCCCCGGCTCCGATCTCCACCCACTCCGGCGAGCCCAGCGGCACGCCTTCCAGCTCGCCCGGCCCTTCGGTCCAGCGCACGGCAAGATCGAGGTTGGCTTCGGTAAAGTCAGTCAGCTCGCCGTCGACCAGAGCATAGCGGACATGGGGATTGTCGTTGCGGTAAGCGGTCAGCCGGTCGAGCAGCCAGCCAGCCAGAAATTCGCGCGGCGCGGCTATCGTCAGGACGTGGCTGGACTGGCCGGCCTGCATCGCCTGCACGGCGTCCTCGAAATGCAGGAACCCGGTACGCAACGCGGATAGCCCCGCGTTCGCTTCCTCCGTCAGTTCCAGGCCCTTGCTGGTGCGGCGAAACAGCACGACGCCAAGCACGTCTTCCAACGCACGGATCTGCTGACCGACCGCCGCCGGCGTCACCGCCAGTTCATCGGCAGCGCGGGTGAATGACAGGTGACGGGCGGCGGCATCGAAGACGCGCAGCGCATTGAGGGGCAAATGGGTACGCTTCATGCGCGATCCTCAGCCGTCGCGATGGCCATCACCCCGCCGTGGCGGGCGCGGCCAGCGGGAAAAACGGGATCAGCGCGCGCAGTTCCGTGCCGTTGCCGCGGCGGAAGACGTAATAGCCTTCCATGCTGCCGTGCGAAGTGGAAAGCGGGCATCCGGAAACGTAATCGTGGCTGCCGCCGGGCGGGATCGTTGGCTGTTCGCCAACCACGCCCTCGCCTTCGACGATGCTGACATCGCCGTTGCCATCGGTGATCTTCCAGCGGCGCGAGAGCAGCTTCAGCGCTTCATCGGCGTCATTCTCGATGCGGATGTGATAGACCCAAAACCACTTGCCCGCCTCGATGCGGGATTGCTCGGGCAGAAAATTGACGGCGACCCGCACCGTGATGCCGTCCGTGACGGCGGCGTGCTGGAAAAGTTCCTTCATAATCCGGCCAGCCTAACGCCGAATGAACCGGTCCACAACTCCATTGACCGCACCTGACCCTGCCGCCCGCCGCAATGCAGCACGGCGATCAGTCCAGGGCATCGGCACCACAGGTCAGCGTCCAGCGAAATCCTTCACGCGGATAGTCGACCGTCACTTGCGCCGAAAGCTTGACCCGGGGCACATCGACCATGATCCGCGAGCCGAAGCCCTTGCGCTGCGGCGGCGCGACCGCTGGTCCGCCCGCCTCGATCCAGCCGATGCGGAACTGGCCATCATCCAGCGCCCACGAAATCCGCACCCGTCCTTCGGGCACCGACAGCGCCCCGTATTTGAGCGCGTTCGTGCCCATTTCGTGGATCGCCATCGCCAGCGCTTCGGCCGCGCCGGGAGACAGCGGCACTTCGGGACCGTGGCACGTTACCTGTGCCCGCGAATCCCCGAGCGATCGCAACTGCCCCTCGACCATTTCGGAAACCGGAATGCGCGACCACGCCCGCCGCACCAGCACATCCTGATTGGCGGCCAGCCCCCGGATGCGCTGTTCGAGCTTGTCCACGAACTCTTCGCGATCCCCGTCGGTTCGCCGGGCCAGCGACTGGATGATCGCCAGCATATTCTTGCTGCGGTGGTTGACCTCTTGCAGCAGCAGTTCGATCCGCTGTTCGGCCTCGCGCATTTCCGTGACGTCGGTGTTGGTCCCGAACCAGAACATGATCTGCCCGTCATCATCGCGGATCGGCACCGCGCGTGATAGGAACCAGCGGTATTCGCCGTCGGCACCGCGCAATGGGAAGGTGTCCTCCCAGGACTCGCCACTGGCCAGGTGGGTTTGCCAAAGCAAAGTCACCCGATCGATGTGATCGGGATGGTGGACCTGGCTCCAGCCCCAGCCTTCCATCTGCGCCAGCGTGGTGCCGGTGTAATCGTACCAGCGCTTGTTGTACCAGAATATCCACCCGGTGCTGTCGGTGATCCAGGTTAGCTGCGAGATGTTGTCGGCCAGCAGGCGGAACCGCTGATCGGCATCGCGCAGTTGCAATTCGATGCGCTTGTGGTCGGTGATGTCGCGCGCGATCTTGCTGGCGGCGACGACGTTTCCCCCACTGTCCAGCACCGGCGACACGGTAACTGCCACGTGGACCTCGCTGTCGTCCTTGCGCAGGCGGACGGTTTCGAACGTCGGAACCCGGCGCTTGGCACCGATGTTCGCGATGATGTCGTCCTCTTCGCGCTGCCGGTCGGCCGGGATCAGGGTACGGATATTGCGGCCGACCATTTCGGCGGTGGTCCAGCCGAAAATCCGCTCGGCCGCCGCGTTCCACGAAAGCACCGTGCCGTCGAGCGCCTTGCCGACGATCGCGTCGTCGCTCGATTCGACGATCGCCGCCAGCAGCGCGGCCGGATCGGCGTGAGGCACGGTCCCGGTCAGAGCCCGGCCTTCGCGAACGCCTGATCGAGATCGGCGATCAGGTCGTCAGGGTCTTCCAGCCCGATGTTGATGCGCAGCATGCCCTCTGAAATCCCCATGGCCTCGCGTCCTTCCGGCCCCATGTTGTGATGGGTCGTAGAGGCCGGGTGACACATCAACGAACGAGAGTCGCCAATGTTGTTGGAGATATCGATCAATTCCAGACCATCGAGCACGGCGTGGGCCTGGGCCCGCCCGCCGTCGAGCACCATCGAGAAGATCGGGCCGCAATCGTCCATCTGCTTTTGCGCCAACGCCTTGGCCGGATGGCTGTCCAGCCAGGGGTGCAGGATGCGCGGCACCCGCGTTTCCACGAACTGGCCCACCTTGAGCGCGTTCTCGCTCTGCCGCTTCGCACGCAGGTCCAGCGTCTCCAGCCCCTTCAGCACCACCCAGGCGTTGAACGGCGACAGGTTGGGGCCGGTGTTGCGCTGGAACGGCAGCAGCTTCTCGTTGATGAACTGTTCGGTCCCGCAGACCGCGCCGGCCAGCACCCGACCCTGCCCGTCCATCAACTTGGTAGCCGAATAGGCGACCACATCAGCCCCGAACTCCAGCGGTCGCTGCAGCGCGGCAGTGCAGAAGGCGTTATCGATGACGGTAGTGATACCGTGCGCGCGGGCGAGGCCGCAGATGTATTCGAGGTCGGCCACGTCCATGGTCGGATTGGCCGGGGTCTCGAAGAAGAACACCTTGGTGTTCGGCCGGATCGCCGCTTCCCACGCGGCATTGTCGGTGGCGTCGATGACCGAAACCTCCACCCCGAAACGGGGCAGCAGGTGATCGCCCAGCCAGCGGCACGAACCGAACGCGGCGCGCGCGGTGACGATGTGGTCGCCCGCCGAAAGCTGGCAGAGCAGTGCCGCCGTCATCGCCGCCATCCCCGATGCCTGAGTGCGACACGCCTCCGCCCCTTCCAGCAACGCGATGCGTTCTTCCAGCATCGCCACGGTGGGGTTCTGCAGGCGCGAATAGGTCATGCCGTCCTGCTCACCGGCAAAGCGCGCGGCGACAGTGGCGGCATCGTCGTAGCTGTAGCCGGACGTGAGGAACAGCGCCTCGCTCGTCTCGCCCATTTCCGAACGCCAGGTGCCCCCGCGAATGGCGCGGGTAGCCGGTTTCCAGTTGCGGGTCTTGGTGCGGTCTTGTCCGGTCGTGCGTTTCATGGCGGCAGCATCTACGAGCGCAGCGGATGGAGCGCAAGCGGATCGCGCGCGCGGTGTACGTGTGGACCATTGCGCGTTTTCACAATCGCTCCTATCGCACGCGCCCGATGCAACTCGACCGCCGCCATGACCACGATCCATACGGCTGGTGCATCGCCATCGCGCTCGGTTTCCTTGCCCTCGCCCTGTGGCGGATCGGCGTGCCGACGCGCTACTACTTCGACGAAGTGCACTATGTCCCGGCGGCGCTCAAACTGCTGAAGATGATCCCGGCCAACCGCGAGCATCCGATGTTCGCCAAGGAAGTGCTGGCCGCCTCGATCCATTTCCTCGGCGATCGGCCGTTTGCCTGGCGCATCCCTTCGGTGATGCTCGGCACGCTGGGCTTGTTCGCGTTTTCGCGGAGCGTCTGGCACGCATCGAAGAACGGCTGGGCGACCGTTGCCGCCATGATCCTGCTGGCCACCAACTTCATGTGGTTCATCCAGAGCCGCATCGCCATGCTCGACATGACGATGGCATCGCTGGCGATGGTGGCGCTGTGGCAGTTCGGCGCGGCGCTGGACGCCGGATCGCCGGGCCGGGCGCGAGTGCGGCTGATGCTCGCCGGGCTGTGCATGGGCCTGTCGATCGGTGCCAAGTGGACCAGCGTGCCGGTGATGATCGTCCCCGGCCTCACCTTTCTGGTCCTGCGCCTGCGCGAGAGCGGCTGGCGGATCGTCGGCCGCTCGGGAGCCGGGCCGATGCCGGGCATCTCGCTGGCGGAAGCGGCGCTGTGGCTGGGGTTGTTCCCGCTGGCGGTCTACTGGCTGACCTACCTTCCGGCCATGTTCTACGATCGCAAGCCGGTGCTGCCGTTCGACTTCATCGGCCAGCACCTCAAGATGCTGAAATTGCAGGATAGCGTCACCAAGGCGCACCCCTATCGCAGCGTCTGGTACCAGTGGGTCACCGACTGGCGGCCGATCTGGTACCTGTTCGAGAACGTCGACGGTGCGCGGCGCGGGATTATCATGCTGGGCAACCCGCTGACGCTGCTCGCCGGGCTGCCGGCGGTATTCTGGGCCCTGTGGGCAGCGCTGCGCCACCGGCGTTACGACGCGCTGTACTTCGCCGTGCTGTACCTGCTGTGCATCGGCATGTGGGTGCACAACACCAAGCCGGTGCAGTTCTTCTACCACTACCTGCTCGCCGCGAGTTTCCTCATGGCGGTGCTGGCGCTGGCCCTTGAACAGGTCGCGCGCCGCAAGGGCCGCTGGCGCTGGCTGGGCGCGGGCACGGTGGCCGCCAGCGTGGCCCTGTTCGTGCTGTTCTACCCGATCATCGCCGGGTATCCGCTGCCGTACCTGAAGGCCTACAACTTCTGGATGTGGTCACCGACCTGGCGGTGAGCCGGGGCCTTGCGAAGTTTACAAAGGTTACAGTGTGTAACTTTCGTTCTTTGCGATATTTCAATTTTATATCAAGTATTTATTGGCGTTTTCCGAAAGTTACAGTTTGCGCGAAAAAATCGCGATTCGCGCGCTGTCGGAACCTGACGATGGGAAAGAGCCACGGCCACCATGCGCCGGGACAGGGTGCGTAGGAAACAGATATCGACGCGATCTACAGGTTTGACAGACCATCGCCCGTGATGCGGCGAAGCGCCGTCTTTGACCGCTGAGCGTGCTGTCAGTGACAACCTGCACCGGATCACCTTTCCGGATCGGCACGCTCGGGCCGCGATTCCCATAAAAAGAATGAGTTCGCGCAGAGACGCAGAGGCGCAGAGATGTCGCTCTGCGCCGCAGGCTTGAGCCATGTTTCAGCATCAAGACAAACGCTCCGTTGGAAGAGAATGCGGCGCTGCCGCAAGCGCGGCACCTTTGCGCCTCCGCGTCTCTGCGCGAACCCATTTGCCTGTTTCGGACCAGCCCGCCGGTTGGGGGGGGCGGTACCCCCTATTATCGTGCACCACGCGCGAACCGGGCAAAACGATGAATGGGCCCTGAAACAAGTTCAGGGCGACGAGGGCTTCCTGATCAGCGTTCTCAGGGCCGGCCACCACACCGCATTCCAACAACATCGTCATGCTGAACTCGTTTCAGCATCCATCAGGCAGAGCGGCGCTGTTCACGATCCGCGCGCAGGGCCGGAGCTTCAGCATCCGACCTTGGCGCTGCCTGCACGCAAGCCTCAATACTTGCCCCAGACGAACTTCGACGACAGCGCGAAATTCCATACCGAGCCCAGCACGATGCCGCCGACCACGGCGATCATCTCGTTGATGCCGATGGACTTGAGCACGGCAGCAGACCCGACGTTCGTGAGCAGGCCCAGCGAGCAGGTCAGCGCGAACTGGGCCCAGCCCTTCATCAGCGGGCCGAAACCGCGCAGGCGCTTGTCGGAATAGGTGAGTTCGTTGTTGAGGACGAAGTTGAACGTCATCGCCACGATCGCCGCCAGCGTGTTGGCGAGGATGAAATATTCGTTGCCGGAAAGCTGGGTGGACGCGAGGCTGTGGCCCAAGAGCGCCTTGATCGCATGCAGCGCCGCCACCTGCACCAGCACGCCGAGCGCGCCGACGGTGCCGAACAGGGCGAAGCGGGTCGGGATGAAGCGGCCCAGCCACTTGTCGTACAGTCCTACGAGGAATTCGAACACGACGGTCTGGTCCAGCTTGCTTTCGCCTTCCGCGCGGGCAGCGAAGTTGAGGGGGAATTCCTTGACCTTGAGCGGCCGGTCGACCGTGGCCAGGATGTCGAGAAGGATCTTGAAGCCGACCCCGGAAAGCCGGTGGGCATCGCCGCGCAGGGTTTCGGCGCGCAGCATGAAAAAGCCGCTCATCGGGTCGGTCAGTTCGACGCCGGTGACCTTGTTGGCGATCTTGTTGGCAAGGCCCGAGGCCTTGACGCGATCGGGCCGGCCCCAGGCTTCCGTGCTCGCCCCTTCGGCAAAGCGCGAGGCATAGGCAAGGTCAAACCCCTCCTGCGTCACCGCGCGCAGCATGCCGGGCAGCAGTGCCGGATCGTGCTGATGATCGGCGTCCATCACCGCGACCACGGGGGCGGCGGTGGAGCACATGCCCTCGATCGCGGCACTCGACAGGCCACGCCGGCCGATGCGCTGGATGCAGCGCACGCGCGGGTTCGACAGCGACAGCCGGCGCACTTCGTCCGAAGTGCCGTCCGGGCTGTTATCGTCCACGAACACCGCTTCCCAGGCGATCCCGGCCAGCGCCGCTTCCAGCCGCTCGACCATGGTGGCGACGTTTTTGCGCTCGTTGAAAGTCGGCAGCACGACCGCGAGTTCGAGCGGGCGGCTGGCGGCATCGACGGCCTGGCTGAGATCCGATCCGGAAATGGTCATGCGCCCCGTATTAGGTAGTAAACCTCAAGAAACCATTGCCCGCGTGTTAGCCGCGTTTATGGCGCATGTTACAGGCGCGCAAGCACCGCGTCACCGATTTCGCGGGTCCCGGCGCTGCCGCCCAGATCGCCGCCCTTGATGCCGTCGGCCAGCGCGGCTGCCACTGCCGCCTCGATCCGCGCTGCCTGATCTTCAAGGCCGAAGCTGTGGCGCAGCAGCATGGCCGCCGACAGGATCGTCGCCATCGGATTGGCGAGGCCCTTGCCGGCGATGTCCGGCGCGGAACCGTGGATCGGCTCGTAAAGTCCGAACGACGTCTCCGCCAGGCTGGCCGAGGCGAGCAGGCCGATCGAGCCCACGCACATGCTGGCCTGATCGCTGAGGATATCGCCGAAGAGATTGCCGGTGACGATCACGTCGAACGCGCCGGGGTTCTTCACGAGCTGCATCGCCGCATTGTCGACGTACATGTGGGTCAGTTCCACCTCGGGATACTCGGCCGCGACCTCGATCATCACATCGCGCCACAACTGCGAGGTTTCCAGCACGTTGGCCTTGTCCACCGAGCACAGCTTCTTGCCGCGGCCCATGGCGGCCTTGAAACCGACATGGGCGATGCGGCGCACTTCGTCCTCGGCGTAGGACATCATGTCCCAGCCCTGGCGGCGGCCGTCGTCCAGCGTGCGCATGCCCTTTTCGCCGAAGTATACGTCGCCGTTCAGTTCGCGCACGATCAGGAGGTCGATCTTTTCGGCCACTTCGGCGCGCAGGGTGGTCAGGCTCTCAAGGCCCTGGAATACCCGCGCCGGGCGCAGGTTAGCGAAAAGGCCCAGTTCCTTGCGCAGGCCCAGGATCGCCTGCTCCGGGCGCAGCGCGCGCTCCAGATGATCGAGCGTGAAATCGCCCACCGCGCCGAACAGGATGGCACCGGCCGAGCGCGCGGTTTCCAGAGTGGCGGCCGGCAGCGGATGGCCGTGCTTGCGATAGGCCGCGCCGCCGACATCGCCTGCGACCAGTTCGAGACCGGGCAGGCCCAGTGCTTCGAGCACGCGGACGGCCTGTTCGGTCACTTCGGGGCCGATCCCGTCGCCTGCAAAGACCGCGATACGCATTGCCTGTTCCTTTGTCCGTCAACCGCCCTCGATGCGCGCCAGCCGGGCACGCAGGGAATCGCGCGCCGCCATAACATCCGTTCGGCAATGGGCAAGCGGGTTGCGCGCCAGCGCCGGGCCGAGCCGGTCGAACGCGGCCAGCACGGCGCTCCAGTCCGCCGGGTCGGGCCGCCCGACCGGCACGCCGAAGCCCAGCTCGCGCAGCAGCAGCACTTCGTACCCCAGCAGCGCCACCGTCCAGCCGCGCGCCGATGGCGACACGGTGATCGCGTCCAGCAGCGCGGCCAGCGCGGCGAACAGCGGCGGATGGGGCTGATGTTCGGGCAGGGCCGCGGCGGTCAGCGCGGTGGCCCAGGCGATCGCGGCGGCCGGCAGCGGCTCGCTCAGCCAAGGCCCCCGGCTGGTGACCAGTTCGATCCGCGCGAACGGCAATTGCCCGGCGGCGCGGGCGCGGATATCGGCTTCGACCAGATTGCCCGGCAGCAGCACCGGCCGCAACTGCCGCCCCCGGCCCCCGGCGACATAGGCCCCCACCAACCCCGCTTCGGCCGTCAGCAGGCGGGCGATGGCGGCGGTCTCACCGTGCGAACGGGTAGCGCAGACTATGGCGGGCGCGCGCAAATGCATGGCAGGGCTGTGAACCGTTACGCGCGGGGCTGCAAGCGAGGGTCGGTTTGCGATATAACGCTGGAGGGAGACGGAAAGCGGGAGCCCGGGTCAAGCCCGGGCCGACGAAGATTGGGGGGCCAAGCTTATGCCCCACCCCTCCCCACTTCGTCGTCCCGAACCTGATCCGGGACCCGCTTGTTAACGAGACTGCAGATCAACGATGCAGAACAACGCATTGTAATTGCGACGAATTGCAACAAATCTTTACAACACTAAGTGCAAACCGCAGCTTGCTCATGCTCGGTTCCGGCGCACGCCTCGCATGCCTCGCCCGCCGCGCGTTCAGCGGCTTTGTCCCTGGCGATCAAAGGATTTTCGCCGCGCCCCATCGTCCAGTTGCGGCCCAGCCGCACGGTCGGGTTAGGGGCGCACCAGATCTCGCCCGAATTGTCGAGCGCGGTGACCCAGATCAGATTGTGTTCCTGGCCATAGTCGATCATGCCGATCGCATAGCCGTCGCCCTTGCCTAGGACGTGAAGGGGAATGGTGGGGTTGAGCTGTGTGAACATCATGAACCTCAGGAAGGGTTTACGATGTTCAACGCCGCCTTGCCGATTGCGTTCCCCGGTAACGCTCAGCCGTTCCTGGCTTCCAGCGCGGCGACACGCGCCTTGAGGGCTTCGGCCTCTTCGCGGGCGGTGGCGGCAAGCTGCTTGACCGCGTCGAATTCCTCGCGGGTGACATAGTCCATGTCGCCCATGAATTCCTTGAACTTCTCGCGCGCGTTTTCCCGCGCTTCGCGGCCCATCCCGGCGAGCGTGCCGGCCGCGCTGTTCATCATCTTCACGAAATCGGCGACGAAGGGATTTTCGCTTTGCATGGGTTTTTACTCTTGTCCGGTTAGATTTCGAAGCGCTCGACCGCCGCCGGGGCTTCCGCCCCGTCCAGTGCCGGATTGGCTTCCAGGAATGCCCAGTTGAGGTAAGTCGCGAAGAGCACCCAGACAAGATAGGGAACCAGCAGCCACGCCGCCAGCGGGCGGATGCGGCGAAAGAAAAAGATCGTGGCGATCAGCGCCAGATCGAGCAGGCCGATGACGATCAGCCCGCCGGTGATGTGATGCCCGCCGAAAAACACCGGCGACCACGCAAGGTTGAGCGCGAACTGTACCGCGAACGCGCCTGCCGCAACCGTCCGCCCCCGCGCCCCGCGCGCGGCGATGACCATCGCCAGCGCCAGACCCATCATCACGTAGAGCGTGCTCCACACCAGCGGGAACACCAGCGGCGGCGGATAGGCGGCCGGCTTGACCAGCGCGGCGAACCACGGATTGTCCGGCCCGCTGACCGAAGCCTTGCCCGAAAGGAAGCCGAGCAGCAGGCACAACGGGACGCAGACCAGCGACCAGCGCAGCAGGCTGGCGCGCAGTTGCGCGGGGCTTGCCAGGAAATTCATCGGACCATGCCCTTCAAGCTGACCTCACCGTCCCGAATCACAGCGTCTTGCCCAGCGTTATTGGGTGCGTTCCGGCGTTGTGCAATCGTTCCGCATAGGCGCGGGCGCGCGGCGATGCGTCATTTCGAACCATTTCCCCGCCATGCGGACACCAGAAACTCGACATTGCCCTCCGGCCCGGTGATCGGGCTTTCGACGATGCCGTCGATCGTCCAGCCCCCGGCTTCGAGCCAGCCGCGCACCTCGCCGCAGACGCGCGCGTGCAGTTCGGGATCGCGCACCACCCCGCCCTTGCCCACTTCGCCACGCCCTACCTCGAACTGCGGCTTGATCAGCGCCACCAGCCGGCAATCGGGCGCGGCAAGCCGCAACGGCACTTCCAGCACTTTGGCGAGGCCGATGAAGCTGGCATCGCAGACCACCCAGTTGCACGCTTCGTCGATATGCTGAGGGGTGAGGATACGGGCGCTGGTCTGCTCCAGCACGGTCACGCGCGGGTCCTGGCGCAACTTCCAGGCAAGCTGGTTCGTCCCGGAATCGACTGCGAAGACGCGCCGCGCGCCATTGGTCAGCAGCACATCGGTGAAGCCGCCGGTCGAACTGCCGATGTCCATCGCCACCGCCCCGGAGGGGTCGAGCGCGAAATGGGCGATCGCATGGGCCAGCTTGATGCCGCCGCGCGAAACCCAGGGATGATCGCGCCCGCGCACGTCCAGCACCGTATCGCTGCGCACCTGCTGGCCCGGCTTTTCGATCTTGGCCTCGCCGCTGAACACCAGCCCGGCCAGCACCAACGCCTGCGCCCGGGTCCGGCTTTCGGCCAGCCCGCGATCGACCAGCAACTGATCGACACGCGCCTTGGCCGGCGGCTTGCGCGGCCGGTCTGGCGCATCTGACGGGGCGGAAGGGGTCATCGGTCGCATCAAGCCTTGTGAGGGAGGGCGTGTCATTCCATACCGCAAGGATGAAGGCAAATCCGCGCGTCCGCCCTGTCCCGTCCCTGTCCCGCCGCTATCGTCTTCCCTGCATGGCCGGGCTCGCCGTGCTGGCGGGATTGAGCGGCTGTTCCGAACGGCAGGTGATCCCGCGCCCGACGCCGACGCCCACCCCCACGTCGGCGAGCAGACTGCCCCCCGCCCTGCCCGCTCCCGTCACCCCGCGCGCACCCGCCACCGCCCGGCCTGCCGCGCCGCCGCCGCGCGCACCCGCCGCCACAGGATGGATCGACCTGCCGGCAACGCCCGGAAACTGGGTCTGGCGGCCGCTGCCCGGCGGTTCGCAAGCGGTCTTCGCCGACGGCCAGTTCACCCTGCGGTGCGACGCGGTGGCGCGTACCGTCACGCTGATCCGCGCCGGCACCGCGAGCGGCCCCGCAACGATGACGGTATCCACCACCGGCTCCAGCCGATCGCTGACCGCCCAGCCGCAAGCCGATGGCCTTTCGGCGGTGCTGACGGCGCGCGATCCGCTGCTCGATGCGATGGCCTTCAGCCGCGGCCGGTTCGCCATTGCGGTGCCGGGAATGCCGCTTTTGTCGATTCACAACTGGGCCGAAGTGGGGCGCGTGATCGAGGATTGCCGGTAGGCGGCGCGGGCCGTTTCAGGGGCCCTTTCAAGGCTGGGGAAAACCGGCCCGAAGTGCTGATAATGACCGCAAAAAAATTGATTGCAAGACTTGTTGTGCGCTGCGGAATCGGACACAAATTCAATCAAGACGAAGGGAACCGGGAAACGCGCCCAGGAACTCCTGAAGTCCCGGCCGCATTCTTGCGGTGATCTTGGCTCAACAGCGCGAAAGGAGGTGATCCGATGTCTCATGGTTCAGCAGAGAGGTCGGCAATTTCCGTCGCGGAGCATTATCGCTAAAGTCTTCCAACTAGCGATAAAGGCTTCGCTGGCGGCACTTCCCGGCCGCTGACCATGCGAAGGGCCGTACCGGACTACCGGTGCGGCCCTTCTCATTTGGGCCTTGCTCAATCCACCATGGAAACCCCACCATGCGCGCCTTGCCCGCGTTCCTGATCATGGCCATGATCGAAGGCGTTTTCGTTTTTGCGGTCGCGTGGCTGGCGAACCGGCTGCTTCGCCAGACCGGCCGGGCAGCGCGCATCCGGGCGATGGTGATCGCCTGCACCGCTTGGATCGCATTTCTCTCTGGCGGCTATCTGCTGACAGGCGGCAGCGGCGCGCTGATGGAAGGCATGGGACTGATCATCGTGCTGGCGGCGGCCTGCGTGGCGGGGACGCTGCTGGCGACGATTTTATGGGTTTCGCGTGGGTAAGCCGCTTTCTATTCTCCGAACATGCGGGCCTGCGCGGACTCGATCTCTTCCAGATAGCGGCGCCGGACAAAGTTTTCTGAGACGACGCCGACAACCTTTCCATCCTTATCAACGATGGCCAGTTCATCGGCCATCGATGTTTTGAAGACGGCCAGCACCTCCTTGATCCCGACCTCTGGCAAGAGCATGGTCTTGCGAAGCGTCGCAAGTTCCGACACCGGGCGGTGCGGATCGAGATCCGGAGCATAGGCGGCGGCGGTCGGCACAATGCCGTGATAGGCACCGTCCTCGCCCACCAGGATCGCCTTGCTGGTCGATCCGATCGGGACCGCCACCCGAAACTCGGTCACGGTCGCGGCAACCGGCACCGATTTCCAATCGCGCCGCATCATCCGCGCCGCCGTCAGGGACAGCATCCAGCCGATGTCGCGCGGCCCCTTGATGGCGGAGCCGCGCACGTGCAGCCGCCAGGTGGAGAACGAATAGCCGAACACCTCGCGGGTGACGGCGGTCGACAGCAGCGATGCAGTTAGAACGACGGCCATCAGCGCAAAGTTGTGCGTCGTCTCCAGCATCAACATTGCCAGCGTCATCGGCCCGCCGACGATCGCCACGCTGAGCGCCGCCATGCCCACCAAGGCCGCATCGGTCGGCACCAGGGCCAGTCCCCACGGGTTGAGATTAAACGCGAGGCCATAGGCCTGCCCGATCAGCGAGCCCAAGAACAGGGATGCAAAGAACAGACCACCGCGAAACCCGCTGGCCAGCGAAATCACTGAAGCGGCGATCTTAAGGACCAGCACCACCAGCAGGAACGTCAGCGACGGATGCAGCATGAGGTCGATGTGCAAGGCCCCGTGCCCAGCGGAAAGCGTCTGGGGCGAAACCAGCGCCAACGGCATCAGCAGCACGCCGCCCGCGACCGGCCGCCAGCGATGCGGCACCGGCACCCTTTGCGCCCAGCGTTCGGCCAGTGTGACCAACCGCATGATCACGATGCCGAGCCCGGCACAGACAACGCCGAGCACAGCATAGGCGAGGTAATCGAGCAGGGTGAAGCTGCCCGATACCGTCGCCAGCAGATAGGGCTCCACCCCAAGCAAGCGCATGACCACGCTGCTCGTCAGACTGGCCGCGATTACCGGGGCGACATAGGCCGACGTATAAGTGCCGATCACGATCTCGAAGGCATAGAACGCACCGGTCAGCGGCGCGCCGAAAGCGGTGCCCACTGCCGCACCGGCCCCCGCTCCGACCAGCGTGCGCAAGTCCTCGCGGCGCAGGCTCAGCCATTGCCCCAACAGCGAAGCGATCCCCCCGCCCACCTGCGCATAAGTTGCCTCCAGCCCCACAGACGCTCCGCAGCCATTAGAAACGATCGTCTGCGCGGCAATCACCACATTGTCCGATGCGGGGATCCGGCCACCGTGCAGGGCATTGGCCTCGACCACGTCGATCGGCGCGCGCCGACGCCGTGCGACCACCCGGTCGATCAAGGCCAGGGCCAGTCCACCCGCCGGCAAGGCCAGCAGCTTCCAGAAATGGCGGATCGATCCCAGCGCGCTCAACCGGTTAATCGTGACACCGTAGAACATATGCTGCAGCGAATGGGCCAGCCACCCTTGCGCCACGGTGGCCACACCTGCGGCCGCCCCCACGATCGTCGCCAGCACCACGAACGCCGCCTCGCTCGATCGCAACCACTGGCGTGCGTGGACAACAGCCCGGCGGATCAGATGCGGTCGGATGAACAGCATGAACGAAGCTGCTCGGACCGAACTGCGCAAAGGTCAAGGGGTTGTCAGCCCGACACAAGCGCTTATCATCGCTGGAGCATTTCCCTCCCCGGCCGCTGGTGCTAAGACAAAAGATAACTAACTGAAAATTTCTTTTCGGTTGCGCATTTTGTAATTTTAATTCAAAGCGCCCCGATCTGAACAATCGAGGATTCGTGTTCCCATGGCGACTCTCGCCGCAGAAGGCCTGACTTTTACCGCCCTCCCGCTTGCCAGCCCCACCAGCGACGAGGCGCGCGCCGCCGTTCTCGCCAATCCCGGCTTCGGCACCCACTTCACCGATCACATGGTGGTCATCGAATGGAGCGAGGGCGAAGGCTGGCACGATGCGGTCATCGGTCCCCGCCAGCCGATCGCGCTCGATCCCGCCGCGGCGGTGCTGCACTATGCCCAGGAAATCTTCGAAGGCCTGAAGGCGTACAAGCAGGCCGACGGCACCATTTCGCTGTTCCGCCCCGAAGCCAATGCCGCGCGCTTCAATGCCTCGGCCCGTCGCCTTGCCATGCCCGAACTGCCCGAATCGCTGTTTATCGCCGCGATCGAGGAACTGGTGAAGGCCGATGCCGGCTGGATCCCGTCGGCCGAAGGGGCTTCGCTGTACCTGCGCCCGTTCATGATCGCGACCGAGGCGTTCCTGGGCGTGCGCCCGGCCAAGCAGTACAAGTTCATCGTCATCGCCAGTCCCGCCGGCAACTACTTCAAGTCCGGCGCGCCCGCAGTTTCGATCTGGGTTTCGGACTATACCCGCGCCGCGCCCGGCGGCACCGGGGCGGCCAAGTGCGGTGGCAACTATGCCGCCAGCCTGGTGCCCCAGGCCGAAGCGCTGGCGCGCGGTCACGATCAGGTCGTCTTCCTTGATGCCGCCGAACACAAGTGGATCGAGGAACTGGGCGGCATGAACCTCTACTTCGTGTTCGATGACGGGACGCTGGTCACCCCGCCGCTGAGCGGCACGATCCTGCCCGGCATCACCCGCGACAGCCTGCTGGCGCTGGCCCGCGACGAAGGCCTGACCGTGCGCGAGGAGCGCTACAGCCTTGACCAGTGGCGTGATGACGCCACCAGCGGCAAGCTGATCGAGACCTTCGCCTGCGGCACCGCCGCCGTCGTCACCGCCGTCGGTCGCGTCGTCGGCCGCGATGGTGAATTCACCGTCGGCTCGGGCGGGCCGGGCCAGCTTACCGGCAAGCTCAAGGCCCGGCTGGTCGCCATCCAGCGCGGCGAGGCCCCCGATCCGCATGGCTGGGTGCGCAAGATCGCCTGACTTTCCGCCATAGCGCCCTTGCCCTGCGGCCCGCCGAACCTACCTGAGGGGGACATTCCCGCCCCCTCAGGAGATCGCCCTTGTCCGCCACTTACACCCCGCCGCGCGTCTGGACCTGGGACAAGGAGTCCGGCGGCCAGTTCGCCAACATCAACCGCCCCGTCTCCGGTGCCACGCACGACAACGAGCTGCCGCGCGGAGAACACCCGTTCCAGCTCTATTCGATGGGCACGCCGAACGGCCAGAAAGTCTCGATCCTGTTCGAGGAACTGCTGGCGGCCGGGATCGCCGGAGCCGAGTATGATGCCTGGCTGATCCAGATCGGCGAAGGCGACCAGTTCGGCTCGGGCTTTGTGTCCATCAACCCCAATTCCAAGATCCCCGCGCTGCTCGACTGTTCGGGCGAAACGCCGTTCCGGGTGTTCGAATCGGGCGCGATCCTGCTCCATCTCGCCGAAAAGTTCGGGCGGTTCCTGCCCACCGGCAGCGCGGCACGGGCGGAATGCCTGTCGTGGCTGATGTGGCAGATGGGCAGCGCGCCGATGATCGGCGGCGGCTTCGGCCACTTCTTCGCCTATGCGCCCGAAAAGTTCGAATACCCGATCAACCGCTTCGCCATGGAAGCCAAACGCCTGCTCGACGTGGCCGACAAGCGGTTGGCTGAGAGCGCCTATCTGGCCGGAGACGATTACACCGTGGCGGATATCGCCGCCTGGCCGTGGATCGGCCGGCTGGCACTGGGCCAGACATACGTGGGCGCAGACGAATTTCTCGACACCGCCAGCTACGAACACCTCAACCGCTGGGCCCGCACGATCGCCGATCGCCCGGCCGTACAACGCGGCGTCATAGTCAACCGCAAGGGCGACGGCCTGCTACCGGAACGGCACAGCGCGGCGGATATCGACGCCGTTCTTCGCGCATAACCGCAAAAGAAGCCTTTTCAGGACCGGAGAGAGGCGTTAAGCGCCCCTCTCCCGCTGGGGCGTCGCCAAGTGGTAAGGCACCGGTTTTTGGTACCGGCATTCGCAGGTTCGAATCCTGCCGCCCCAGCCAGCTATCACAATTCGCACAAATCTGCGCTTTTCGGCAGCACCTGACCGGAGCGGATTTCGTTCGAGAGGCTTGCTGTCACGGTCCCGGTCGGGTCTTTCGGGGTGCAGCACCCGACCGGTCCGCGATAAGGCCACGGTCAGAGCAGGAAATCACTCGCGCCGAGCGTCAAGGCACCGGTCAGGTGGAGCATGAAATCCGCCTTGCCGTCTCCATCGACATCACCGACGACGTAAGTATCTGCTCCGTTGATGACGGAACGCAGTTCGCCAGCATTGTGCGTGAAGGCAGCCGAGCCGAGATAGGTGAAAGCATCGTCTGCGCCGCCGGCAATGGGGTCGATCGCCGACAGATCGATGCGATCGCCCTCCGCCTGGCTGAAATCGGCGATGAGATCGCTGGTGCTGCCGGACACGCCGCCGAAATCGGCGAGCGACAGGAAGGAGAACTTGTCCGCCCCGCTGCCGCCGTACAGCAGATCGCGCGCCAGCCCGCCGATCAGCGTATCCGCGCCGTCCATGCCGTAGAGCTTGTCGCTCCCGTCAAGACCCGAGAGGACGTCCTTGCCGGCCGCGCCGGTCAGGGTGTTGGCGAGGGCATTGCCGGTCCCGGTGAAGGCGAGGGCACCGGTGTAGGTCATGTTCTCGACCTGATCGGCAAGGGTATACGCAGCCGCCCGCGTCAGCACGGTGTCGATCCCGCCCCCGGCCGCCTCCACCACCAGATCTCCCGCTTCGCTGACCACGTAGGTATCGTCGCCAAGCCCGCCGATCAGCGTATCGGCACCCACGAGGCCATCGAGCAGATCGGCACCTTTGCCGCCCTGGATGACATTGGCGAGCGCATTGCCGATCCCCGTGAAGGCACCGGTGCCGGTGTAGGTCAGATTGTCGAGCGCCGAGCTGAGCGTGAAGGACGTGAAGCTGGTGCGCACGGTGTCGATGCCCTGCCCGGCCAGTTCGCGGATGGAGTCCCCGGCATCGTCGACGACATAAGTGTCGTTGCCGAGCCCGCCGATCATTCGGTCTGCCCCGCCCTTGCCGTCGATCCAGTCGTCACCCGTTCCGGCCGAGGTGTCAATCACATTGGCGGCGGCATTGCCCGTGCCGGTGAAGTTGCCGGTACCGGTGAAGAGCAGGCTTTCGAGGCCGGCCGCAAGCACGTAGCTGGCGCTGGTGGCGAGCACGGTATCGACCCCGGCGGTATCGACCACCCGGTCGAGCGCATCATCGACGAGGTAGGTATCGTTGCCCGCGCCGCCGCTCATGTAGTCGACCCCGGTGCCGCCATCGATACGGTCGTTGGTGGCGTTGGTGGAGGAGACCACGATGCGGTTGTTCTCGGCATTGCCAACGATCACGTGGTTCGCCGAGCCGCCCGCGTCGAGGTTTTCGACATTGGCGGCGAGCGCTATGATAGCGGCATCGGTGCGCAGGGTGTCGATGCCCCCGCCCGCCGCTTCGACGATGGTGACACTGCCGGAAGTGCGGCCGATGTCGGTATAGACATCGTTGCCACCGTTACCGATCAGCGTGTCCAGCCCGGCGGTGCCGCCGCTGAGCCGGTCGATCCCGGCACCGCCATTGATGACATTATCGAGCGCGTTGCCGGTGCCGGTGAAGTTGCCGAGGCCGGTATACGTCAGGTTTTCGATGTTGGCGCCGAGGGTGAATGCGCTGAGCGTCGTTTCAACCGTGTCGGTGCCCTGGCCGACCTGTTCGACGATGAGGTCACCGACATTGTCCACGCGATAGGTGTCGTTGCCCTGCCCGCCGGTCATCGTGTCACGGCCGACGGCACCATCGAGCGTATCGTCGCCGGTGCCGCCGATGATCGCGTTGTTGAGAGCGTTGCCGGTTCCTGCGAAGTTGCCGATGCCGGTGAAGGTCAGCTTCTCGACGTTCGCGGCCAGTCCATAGAGGTTGAGCGTCGTACGCACCTCGTCGATGCCGTCGCTGGCATTTTCGAGGACAATATCGCCGGCATCGTCGACATAATACGTGTCGTTGCCGGTGCCCCCGAACATAGTATCTGCGCCAGCGCCGCCATCGAGCGTGTCGTTGCCCGTGCCGCCAACTGACGTAATCAGATTGGCCAAGGCATTGCCGGTGCCGGTGAATGCGCCAATGCCGATGAATACGAGATTTTCGACGTTGTCGGCCAAGGTGAAGCTGCTCAGCATGGTGCCGACGGTGTCGGTGCCCGCGTTCGCATCTTCGACGATGACATCCTCGGCGTCGCCGTCGCCGAGGATGTAGGTATCATCGCCCGCCCCGCCCCTGAGCATATCGGTGCCGCCGTCACCGGCAAGGGTGTCATTTCCGGCGTTGCCATTGATGACATCATCGCCGTCGCCACCGTAAATTGCGTTGGCGTCATTGGAACCGGAGAGCGTGTCAGCAAAGCCGGAGCCGATGATGTTTTCGACGCCGTATAGCTTGTCTCCAGAACCAGTGCCCTGCTGGTTCAGGTCTCCGAGTGCGACTGTGACCCCTGCCGCAGACTTGGCGTAGGAGATGGTATCCCTGCCATCATCGCCGTAGAAGGCGTCAGCCGCTGACCCGCTGACGAAGGTGTCGTCGCCAGCGCCGCCGTGGACTTCTGCCGCAAGACTGTCCGTGATGACCGTGTCTGCCCCTTCTTCTCCAAAGACTGTCACCTGGGCTCCAGAAACAGTCACTTGATCGTCCCCGGCTCCGGCACGGACTTCAAGCGGACCGAATGTCGCGGTAACATTCAGGCTATCCGACGATTGCGTCAGTCTCAAATATGCGAATTTTTCAAAGTTGCTGACCGTGCCGTCGAAAAGCTCAAAAGTGCCGCTTGCAATGAAGAAGTTTGTGTTCAGATCGACCCCCCCGGTTGATCCGCCCAGCGACAAACGCAGAGTATCGGGTCCCGCTCCCCCGTCGGCGTCATCGCCGAGTCCAACGCTGATCTGATCAGCGCCATCGTCACCTTCAACAATGTCCTTTTCAAGATCGACGTCGTCTTGGGCTACCAAGTCAAGAAAATCGCCGGACGCTAGATAATCGTCCGCAACATCCCCCAATATTCGATCAGCCCCTCTGCCACCACTGATATATGAACCACTGCCTGCCGCATGTATGTAGTCGTTCCCGGTCTCTCCGAACGCAATCGATCCATAATAATCAAACTGAAGTTCGATATGATCATGACCCGACCCACCGTAGGTGTAATTTCCGCCATAAATTATGTCATTTCCAGAACCGCCGTAAGCAGTATCCGAAGAACTTGCAGGCATACTGATGATGTCATTGCCATCGTCGCCGTAAACAACAGGTCCGTACTGCGCAATAGTGGCGTCGATGTTGTCATTGCCATCGCCGCCGTAAATCGCCGCTCCCCATCCGGTATAGTAATTGGCGATGATCGTATCGTTACCGCCCATCCCGTACACAGGCCCCCCCGAAGGATATGCAGTGTCGATGGTGGCGATGAAATCGTCGAAATTGCTGCCTTCGAAATAGCCGATATTCTGGATGTTCTCGATGACGCCAGCACCGATCGTTACCGATTGGCCGCTCTGCAGAGGACGAAAATCTGCATGAACGCCCGAGATCGCGCCTTGAAAACTGATGTATAGCCGATTTCCAAAGGCTGAATAGGCCCCTCCATCAACGCTGTCATTATACCCTGCGTATATGTGATCATCACCGGAACCGCCCAAAATGACATCCGCTTCATCTGTCGCATCTAGCGAAGGTACTATAGCTTCAAGAGAGAACGGACCTGCGATCCCAAAATCACGCTGATCCGAAAAGATCAGGTCATCGCCAGCACCACCCGATAACTGGTCCGCCCCGCCGTTCCCGGCAATGAAATCTGTTCCCGGCGTACCCACATAGATGTCGTCGCCGCTGCCGCCGTTGAATTCCGCCACGCTAAATTCCCCTTGATTTAGCACCTCTATCCGCAGCAAAAACGGGCAAGTCAACGCAAGGGCTGTCATATAGTCCTTCCCGTTACAGGATTTTAACAGCACAGTGGTCGAGCATCGCTTGTCGGTCCGCTTGCCTCCTCGCAAAGGGCGAACCCGCGATGCTTGCGCGGATTACACCAAACTGGAACATTGCGAGCCGAATGCCGGGGCCGATTCGACAGACGGGCGGGCGACGTTCGTTGGGGGGCAGACTTGTTGAGGCGAATGGGAGCAGGGACGGCGCGCGGGGCCGGCGGCGACGCGGCGCTGGCAGCGATGGTCGCGCGCTTCCGCTCGGCTCTGGTCATGGTCGGCCTGCTGAGTGCGGTGCTCAACTTCCTCCTGATCGGCGGGTCGCTGTACCTGATGCTGGTCTACGATTCGGTCCTGCCGAGCCGGTCGCTGCCCACGCTTGCGGGCCTGTTCGCGATGGTGACGGCGGTCTATGTGTTCCAGGGGCTGTTCGACCGCATGCGGCAGCACATCCTGTCCGACATCGGGGCGTCGGTTGACCGGCAACTGTCGGCACGGGTCCAGGACCTGATGAGCGCGATGGCGCTGCGCGGTCACCGATCCGGCGATGGTCTGAGCGCGATGCGCGATCTCGACGCGGTGCGCGCGTGGCTTTCATCCGGGGGGCCGGCGGCGCTGATCGATCTGCCGTGGATCATCTTCTTCCTCGCCGCCGTCTGCCTGCTGCACTGGATTCTGGCAGCCGTGGCGCTGGCCGGGGCGGCGATCTCGATCGGCCTCACATTCCTCAACGAACGCGCCACCCGCCAGCCGATGCGCGAGGTGTCGCAGATCCAGTCGGGCCGCAACGGCCTGGCCGAGAGCAACCTGCGCCATGTCGAGGTGCTGGCCGCGCTCGGCATGCGCCGGCGCATGCGCGAACGCTGGGAAGCCGTGAATGCCACGTACCTGGGTGCCAACCGCCGCCTGGCCGAGAGCATTTCCTATTACGGCGGTATCGGCCGCGTGTTCCGCCTGTTCCTGCAAAGCGCCCTCATCACGGTGGGCGCGCTGCTGGTCATGAGCGGGCAGGCCAGCGGCGGCGTCATCTTCGCCTCATCGATCCTGTGCGGCCGCGCGCTGGCACCGGTGGATCAGGTGATCGGCGGCTGGCGCACGTTCAGCGCCGCGCGCGACGGCTGGGCGCGGCTGAACGCGCTCTTCGTGCAAGTGCCCGAGACCGCGCCGGCCGGGGTGGACCTGCCCCTCCCGAACCGGACGCTGGCGGTGGAGCAGATCCACGTCGCGCCGCCCGGCACGCAACGGCTGACCGCGAGCGGGATCGACTTCAAGCTGGCTGCGGGCGATGCCCTCGGGATCATCGGCCCCAGCGCCGCCGGCAAGACCACGGTGGCCCGCGCGCTGGCCGGTGTGTGGAAGCCACTGCGCGGGGCGATCCGGCTTGATGGTGCCACGCTCGAGCAGTGGGACCCGGAACGGCTGGGTACTGCGCTGGGCTATCTGCCGCAGACCGTCGAACTGCTCGAAGGCACGGTGGGTGAGAACATCGCCCGCTTCGATCCGGCGGCATCCTCCGAACAGATCATTGCCGCCGCCCGCGCCGCCGGGATGCACGACATGATCGTCGCCCTGCCCCAGGGCTATGACACCCCGGCCGGCACTGATGGCCAGGCGCTTTCTGCCGGGCAGCGCCAACGCATCGGGCTGGCCAGGGCGCTGTACGGCGATCCGTTCCTGCTGGTGCTCGACGAGCCCAACTCGAACCTCGATGCCGAAGGGGAAGCGGCACTGGAAGGCGCGATCACCGGCACCCGCGCGCGGGGCGGCATCGTCATCATCATCGCCCATCGCCCATCGGCACTCTCGCGCGTCAGCCACGTCCTGTTCCTCCGGGCGGGCAAGCAGGAAGCCTTCGGACCGCGCGACGAGGTTTTGCGCGCCATCACCCGGACTTCGTCGGCACCCGCGCCGATCGACATTCCCCCCTCTCCCGCTGCTGCCCTGGGTTAAGCCACATGCCCCCCCTGCCATTTGCCGTGCCATCGTCCGGGGACCCGGCCGCAGCCGCTGACGATCCCGACCTGCGTGTCGCGCATGGCATCCGCACCGCAAGGCACACCCTGGCGCTCGTGGGCCTCGCCGCCTTCGTGGGGCTGGTGCTCGTGCCGATCGGCGGCGCGGTCGTCGCTTCCGGGCAGGTGGGGGTGGAATCGCGGGTCAAACGGATCGCCCATCCGACAGGCGGGGTGGTCGCCCGCATTCTCGTCGCCAACGGCGATCATGTCGAGCGCGACCAGTCGCTGGTCCAGCTCGACGACAGCGTGTCCGGCGCGGAAAACCTCTACTCCAACCTGACGGTGGCGCAGATGCTGGCGCAGCGGGCGCGGCTCGACGCCGAACGGATGGGCGCGCCGGCGATCACCTTTCCGGCAGAACTTCTGTCCAGCCGCGATCCGGGCGCGCAGGCGGCGATGGCCAGCGAGCGCAGGCTGTTCCTGACGCGCAACGCCGAACTGGCGCAGAGCCACGCCCAGCTCGATGCCCGCGCCTCGCAGTACCAGCGGCAGATCGCCGGTTTCACCGCCCAGATTTCCGCGCTGCGCAAGCAGCAGGCGCTGATCGCCCCGGAGCGCGAGGGCGTGCGCACCCTGTGGGACAAGGGGCTGGTGACGATCAGCCGCCTCAACCAGCTCGAACGCACTTCTGTCGACATCGAGGGGTCGATCGCCTCGCTGCAGGCGCAGATCGCGGAAGCCGAGGCGCGCATCAGCGAGACGCGCGAACAGGCGCTCACTCTGAAGCAGAGCCGCCGCGCCGAGGCCGGAGCCCAATTCGCCAGTCTTTCGAACACGATCAACGATCAGCAGATCAAGCGGGCGGTCGCCGCAGCGGCGGATGACCGCGCGATCGTGCGCGCGCCCTATGCCGGGATCGTCGACAAGCTGGCGCTGACCGCGGTGGGCGACGTGATCCGGCCGGGCGAGCCGTTCATGGAAATCGTTCCCGACCGCGACCGGCTGACGGTTGAGGTGATGATTTCGCCGGCCGACATCGATCAGGTCCACGTCGGCCAGGCCGCGCGGGTCAAGTTCACCGCCTTCAACAGCACCGCAACCCCGGAGCTGGAGGGCCGGCTGACTTATCTGGCACCCGAGCGATCGACCAATCCCGATACCCGGCAGTCGTTCTACGAGGCGCGGATCGCGATCGCGCCGCAGACCCTGCGCCGCCATCCCGAAATGGTGCTCAAGCCCGGCATGCCGGCCGAGGTGTTCATCTCCACCAGCACCCGTTCGATGCTGTCGTACATCACCAAGCCGCTGCGCGACCAGCTTGGCCGGGCGTTTCGGGACAACTGATCCTTGCGCAGCGTGCTTCTCTGGCCGGCGCTTGCGGCTGCCGAATATGTCCTGGGGTCGCCGGCCTGGGCGAAGGGTCCGGCCGATCCGGGCTCCGGCATCGCCGCTGCCGTCGCCGCCAGTCACGAGAGCGGCATCCCGCCGACGCCGCGTCAGTCCACTGCGGCCCCGATGCTGCCCCCCGGCCCCGACGCTGCCCCGAGCGCCCCGGAACCGGTCCGCACGCTGACCCAGGCGATCACGCTTGCCTCCACCGACAACCCGCGGCTGGCCTCCCAGCGGGCCAGCGCCAGCGCGGCAGACCATCGCGTGGCCCAGGCGCGCGCCGCCTATGGCCCGACCCTTGATGTAGAAGGCAGTTACGGTCTCACCAGTGATCGTAACGACACGATCCTCGGCACCCAGTCCCGTCAGAGCGGCTGGGCCAGCAGCGCCGCAGCCGTGCTCACCCAGCCGCTGCTGACCTTCGGCCGGAACCGCGCGGGAGAGGCGGTGGCGCGGGCGCAGAGCGATTACGGTGCCGAGCAACTGCGCTTCGTCGAGAACGAGGTGCTGCTGACCGTCGTCACCGATTACGTCCTGGTGATCCGCGATGCCAATGCCGTGTCCATCGCGCGGCAGAACACGGCCATTCTCGCCAAGCAGCTCGACGACGACGGTGTGCGGTTCTCGGTGCGCGAAATCACCGCCACCGACCTGCAGCAAGTGCAGAACCGCTATGCCGCGGCCCGCGCCGGACTGGCGCAAGCCGAAGGCCAGCTCGGCGCGAGCCAGGCGCAGTTTCTTCGCGATGTCGGTGCCCCGGCCGGGGATCTGGCCCCGCCGGACCTGCTGGAACTGCCGGTTACGACGCTTGATGAAGCCTACACCGCCGCAGACGAGCGCAGCCCGCTGGTCGCCGCCGCGCGTGCGCGCGAACGCATCTCGCGCGGACAGGCCGACCGGCTGCGGGCCGATTGGCTGCCGCAGGTGGACGTGCGCGGCACCGCTGCCGTGGGCACGCTGACCCCCTATACCGATGACCGGCGCACCCGAAGGCTGCAGGCGCAAGTGACCGCGACGATCCCCCTGCTCGATCTGGCGCGAGCCCCGCGCGTGGCCGAGGCGCACGATGCGAACCGGGCGGACTGGCTGCTGATCGACCAGGCGATGCGCGAAAACCGGGCGAGCGTCGCGGTGGCCTGGAACACGCTGGCTTCGGCGCGCACGAGCCTGGGGTGGTACGTCACCGCCGTTGATGCGGCCCGCGCGGCCTATGAGGGGGCACGCATAGAGGAGCGTGCGGGACAGCGCACGACGCTGGATGTGCTCGACCTGGCGCGCGATCTGCTGAACGTCCAGAACGGCTACAACGCGGCGCTGGCGAGCGAATATGTGGCCCGGGCAAACCTGCTGTCGGCGATGGGCCGGCTCGATGCGGCGAGCCTGCTGGGCGGTGCCCCGGCTGGCGACAGACCGGGGCGGGGACTGATCCAGCGCGGCGACGTGCCGCTGGTGACACCGCTCCTGCGCCTGCTGGACTTGCCGGTGCTCTCGGCAGGCGACGATCCGCGCCCGATCACCGATCCCGGCCTTGCCACCAGGGTCGGTGCCGCACTGCCGTTGCCTGCGGATAGGCCGGAACTGCACATTGATCCCACCACCCCGGACAGGCCGCCGCACTGACGGCAACCGCTTGCCGCCCCGCAACCGGCAGGCCCCTTCACCGCCTTGTCCGGCTGCAAGGCCGGTTCGGAAGCCGGGTCAGCGGCACAAGCTAGCCAGCGGCGGCACCGTCACGCCGGTCTTGTCGATCATGAACCGGCACACGTCGATGTTCGCGTCGACATAGGCGCACATCCAGCGGCGATAGGCCAGGCCGTGTTGACCGCCTGCCGCCGCGATCAGGGCGCGGCGTCTGGCGGGGTGCGGGACGTTGGCGGCGAGGATGGCCGGGGTGACATAGCCCATGCGTCCGTTGAGGAACGCTGCCGCCCGGCCTGCGCCCTCATGATGCGCAAGGTAGGCGAGCTTGGCCGCTGCGGCGGGATCGGGCCGGGCCGGCAGCGCCCTCATGCGGACTAGCTGGGCGAGGTTTACCACCGCGAAATCGGCACCTGCCAGGATCGCCACGCGCGGATCGCAGCGCAGGGCCAGCAACGCGCCGTCGTCTGTGATCGCGTGGGCAGCGTTCACGCACCCGGCGGCGCGCGCCTCGGCGTTGAGCAGACCGCCGGCGCGCCGTGCTTCGCTGCGCCAGGTGCGGTCGAGGAACTGGGTCAGCCCGGTGGCGGACGAGGTCGCCGCCTTGCTGCGCGGGTCCCACTGCCCCGTGCCGCGCCGCTTCGCTGCCTCGGCATCGACGATCGTGGCGATGGTCGATGCCGGCAGGCCGGTGCGCTGCGCCGCTTCGACGAGCGCTGGGCGATAGCGTTCGTTGGCCGGTGGCAGCAGCAGGTTGTTCGCCGCCCAGAGGTCTGACGCCGACACCGTTAGAGGCTTGCGCCCCGGCAGCTTGAGCACCAGCCCCGTCCGCACCCGATCGGGATCGGCGATCGCATTGAGCGCGGCCAGCGTCGCGACGGTCGTGCGATGCGCCTCAGCGATGCGGCCAAGATTGTCGCCCGCGCGCACGATATAGTGCCCGTTGTCCATATTCCACCCTCCAGCCTGATGAAGCCGGGCAGCTTACGCAAAAGGCGAAGTGTAGGAAAATCGGCGGCGAGCGGGGCTTTTGGCTACTGCGGCGACGCCAGCGGCGTGGGTGCGCCGGTAGCATCGACTTGCGCCTCGATATCGGCGGCAGTCCGGGCGATGCGCTCCTGCGCGGACTTGTAGCGCTCATCGAATTCGGGCTCGCGCCGGCATCCGGCCAGCGCCAGCAGCAGACCCAGACCGATCGCTGCCGCGCGCATCAATAGTCCTTCTTGATGCGCACGTTGACGCTGTTCACGCCCGAACCGCCGGCCTGGCTGAGCACCGAAAGCCACTTGGTCACGCTGACTTCGAGCTGGGTGGCGGTGAAGCCGCGCGCGTCAGTGATCAGTTCGACGTAGATGTCGTCCGTCAGGTACTGCCCGGCGGCAACAGCGGTGCCGCGCCCGG
Source organism: Novosphingobium colocasiae (assembly GCF_014652555.1). Taxonomy (GTDB): domain Bacteria; phylum Pseudomonadota; class Alphaproteobacteria; order Sphingomonadales; family Sphingomonadaceae; genus Novosphingobium; species Novosphingobium colocasiae. Next base: position 45,577 of record NZ_BMZA01000004.1, on the reverse strand, counting down.
TGGCCTCGTCCGGCCCGAGGATGCGCAGCCGGTCTATGCCCGATGCCGCCCGCAGCTTGCCCAGCGGGTTGAGCCCGCCGCCGCTGCCGCGCAAAGAATTGAGCGAAGCGGCAAGCTGCACCGCCTGAAGCGGCGTGAGGTTTTCGACCGAACTGCCGAACAGGATGCGCGAGAGCACCTCGTCGTTCGGCATGCTCGGCGAGGAGGTGAAGGTGATCTGCGGATTGCTCGATCGGCCGCCCACGTCCACCGTCACGTCGATATCGTCGATCGTCTCGGTGGCGGTGATCGCCACGGTCGGATCGATCGGCGATTCGCCGGTGAAGCCGATCAGCCCCTTGGTCAGCTCGAATGACTTGCCGGCAAAGCCCAGCGTGCCGCGGATCAGCCGGACCTGGCCACCCATCACCGGCGCGGCGCTGGTGCCGGACAGGTCGAACCGGGCGCTCCACTCGGATTCCAGCCCCATGCCGGAAACATAGAGCTTTTCGGGCGCGCGCAAGTGCAGGTCCAGTCTTACCAGCGAGAAGGCGCTGGCCGCGTTCGGCGCGGTCTCGTCGCCGGTGATGCGCTTGGGGCCCTTGGGTGGCTTGAAGCGCACGCCGGTCAGCCGGGGGACTTGCGCCGCGCCTTCGCGCACGATCGTGTAGCGCGTTTCCGGCAGCGTCAGCTCGCCCGACAGCAGCGCGGGTTGCCCGGCCACCTTGGTCAGCCGGATGGTCCCGCTGGCGCTGGCCGAGAGCGAGTTGCTGCGCGCCAGCCGCGCGTCGTCGAGCGTGGCGCTAAGGTCCATCGGATAGCCGGCATCGGCGGCGAGGCTGACCGTACCCTTGGCGGTAATCGTTCCGCTGCCCGCCCTGGCGTTCAGCGATTGCAGTTCAAAGCGGTTGCCGGTGAAGGTGCCCGCCAGGTCCATCGCCGTCAGCTTGGTGCCATACGTCACATTTTCGTAAGTCAGCCCGGAACCCTTGACGAGGCCGTTGAGGCAGGGATCGGATACCCGGCACGAGAAGTCCGCCGCCAGCCCGATCGGCCCGCTCAGCCGCTGGTCGGCCTGACCGGCGAAGGAGAACAGGGTATCGGCCGGGCCGTTATAGCGGATGCCGCCGCCCAGCGGGGCCTGCATCAGCCGTTCCATCCAAGGACCGGAACCGGGCGGCAGCGGCCGCAGGCTGGCGACCATGCGGCCGATTACCGACCCGCCCCGGCGCATCACCGCCCGCGCCTCGCCGCCGTCCGGCAGCAGCTTGCCGACTAAGTTGACATCGACCCCCTGGCTGACGGTGGCAGCAGTGGTGCGGGTGAAGTTGTTCAGCGTCAGCCGGGCATCCGCGCGCGGGAAAGCGCCGGGCGATGCCTGCTCGAAATCGAGGCTGCCGCTGGCCCGCCCGCCAACGCCGTAACCGGGCAGGAAAGCGTTCACCAGCGCCAGGTCCACGCCTTCGAGGCGGCTCTGCACCTTGATACCGGGGCCATAGCGGCCGGCCACTTGCGCGGTACCGCCGCCGATCTCGATCGCGGTGGGCAGCAATTCGTAACCGCCCTTGCCGGGAATGATCCGCGCCGGCGATCTGGTCTTCAGATCAAGCCCGCGCGCCTTGCCGTCCAGCGCCACGGTCCACAGGCTGGGCTCCATCCGGGCATTGAGCGCAACCCGGAACGGCACCCCGCTCACGCCTTCGATCAGGCCCTTGGCCGCGCCCCGGCCATCCTGATACTGCACCAGCACGCGTGCCGCGGCGAGGTTGAGCGAACCGTAAGTGGTGCCCGCAAGCTGCGCATCTGCGATGACCTTGGGCTTGTCATACAGCACGGCCCGGCCATCGACGATCGCCGATCCGATCGACAGGTTGGCCGCGCCGGGGAAGATCGCGTTCTGCGCGCGCAGGTTGAAATCTATGGCCTGGTATCGTCCTTCGGCCGCCAGCCGCAGCAGGCCGTTCACGCCGTTGCCGTTCGCGGTCAGCGTGCCGGCAAACGGGCCGCTACCGGTTTGCACCAGACCGCCGGCAAAATCGACGCCGGACAGGTTTGCGCTGTTGATCGTCACCGCCATCGCCGTGCCCATGCCCAGCGTCACGTCCGCCTTGAGAGGTCCATAATCGGTGTCGCCGGTCAGGTCGAAACGGTATCCGCCGCGCGCGCCGGTGACCCTGGCATCCAGATTGGCAAGGCCGATGCCGAAGCCGGGACGCTCGGCCAGAACATGGGCGTTCGGGTTGGCAATCGTGCCGGTCACCCGCACCGCAAGGTTGCCGTAGCGGCGCGATGTGCCCTTGGCATTGAAAGCGATCGCCCCGCTGGGGGACCAGCTACCCTGCCCGCCGCGCACCTTCAGATCGGGCGCGTTGAGATCGAGCCCGGCGAAATGGACCACCCCGTCAGAGCCGTAGCGCACATTGCTCGACACCGCGAAGTTGCCGCCCAGATAGCTTTCCACGCTGGGGTTCAGCAGTTTGGTCGAATGGGCCATGACCTTGCCGGTCAGGGCATAGCCGCTCGGCTCCGCCTTGAGATCCATGTTGGTGCGGATGTTGAAGATGCCCACGCTGGCAAGCCGGTAATTGTCGATCCGGCCATCGACCGCGCCGGTATAGAAGCCCTTGGAAACATCGGCGGCCAGCACCAGGCCGGCATCGATGCGGTCCGAAGCCAGTCGCATGTTGTCGGACAGCACCCGGGTGCCCGAGATCGCCAGATCGCCGTTGAGCCGGACATTGGCGAGCGTCCCGCCGGCCACCGTGTCGAGGCCCGTGATGCGCCGCACCCGCGCTGAAACCGGGATCAGGATGCGATCGGCATCGACGCGCGCCGCGCCGCTGGCGGTCAATCCCTCCAGCCCCATGTCGTTCATCACCACCCGGTTCGCCGCCAGCGAATAGGCGACGGCAGGCGTGCGGAATTCACCGTCGAGCGTCAGCACGGCGTGCATGCCGGCACCGCTCAGCTTGGGCGCGATCGCCGAAGGCCGGATCAGGTCAAAGGTCAGCTTGAGACCATCGAAGCGGTTCGCCGAAAGGTCGACGGTGCCGTCGGGCACCAGCACGAAGGCATCGCTGGCCAGCCGCCCGGACAGCTTTGCCCGTCGTTTTTCAAAAGCTGCGGTCAGGTCGAAATCGGTGACCGGGCCCAGCAGTTGCGCCGTCGGCCCAGTAAACAGCCGCGCGAAGCGGGTCGGGCCCTGAAGGTGGAACGTGCCGTTCTGCGCGGTCAGGCCCAGCCGGGTCATCTCGCCCGCGCCGTAGTTGGCATCGATCCGCCCCTGCCATGCCGCCCAGGTGCCCTTGCCGCCGGCCTTGAGCCGCAACGGCTGTTGCAATCCGCCCAGCGCCGCGATCAGACCGCCGGTCGGCGCGCTGAGATCGAGATCGAGGTCGAGCCGGTTCTGCTCGGGCACGGCATCCAGCTTCGCAATGAAGCGGTCGCCGCCTTCCTTGCCGGCAATGGCGATCGTGCCGCCGCGCGCGAAGATCTGCGCGCGGCCGTCGGCGATGTGTGCCTTGGCATCGATCGTGGCGATGCGCCGCACGCCCGCCACCGCCGGCTCGAACACGAAGCGATCGACCTTGAGCCGGCCGATGTCGATATCGAGGTCCGGCAACAGCGGAGCATCGCTGGGCGGGGTCTCGACCAGTTCGGGGCTGCGGCGTAAGATGATGCGCTGCGCGGTGGCGGAGCGGACATCGACATGCTTGTCGAGATAAGCGAACGGTCGCCAATCCACATGCACTTCGGGGGAGAACAGGAATTCGCCCTTGGTGTCGCGCACCGAAAGATCCTGCAGCACCATCTTGCCATAGAGCGAACCCTCGATCCGGCCGACGGTGATGCGCATGCCGTTGGCAAATTTCAGCGCGCCGATCTGGTCGGTCACGAAGCGGTGCCCGGGTCCGGTATCGATGCCGAAGATCACCGCAACGACCAGCGCCGCCAGCCCGATCACTCCGGCGACCACGGTCTTGGCGATCCGCAGGCGCGAGCGTTGCCACAGGCTGCGGCGCTCGATCACCACGGTTTCGCCGGTGTTCTCTCCAACCACGGCATCGCCGGGCGCGGTATCGTTGGGCTCATCCATCAGAAAGCCTGCCCGATGGAGACATAGACGTTGATCCGCGATTCACCCGGCCGACGGGCCAGCGGAGTCGCCACATCGAGCCGGACCGGACCGAAGTTGGTATAGAAACGCCCGCCGATCCCCACGCCGTAGCGCAAGTCCGAAAACTGCGGCGTCGTCTCACGATAGGCCTGGCCGGCATCGACGAAGGCGACCACGCCGTAATTGCCGAAGCGATAACGCACCTCGGCCGATCCTTCGTTCAGGCTGCGTCCACCCAGCGGATCGCCATCGCCCGCCTGCTCGCCCAGCTTCTGATAGGCAAAGCCGCGCACCGAGCCGCCGCCGCCGGCGTAGAGCCGCCGCGACGGCGCGATCTCGAACAGTCCTGCCCCCTGAATGGTGCCGAAGCGCAGCCGCCCGGCAAGGACGATCCCGTCCGTCACCGAATAATAGGCCGAGCCGTCGATACGGGCACGGACGTAGGGATTGAAGCCGCCCTTCACTGTCGCTTCCGGCTGGATCAGGGTGGTCAGGCGGAAGCCCTCGGTGGGGTCCAGCAGGCTGTCGGTATGGTCCAGCCCGACCTGCCCGTTGAGCCCGGCGACGTAGAACAGCTTGCGATCGCGCGTCTGGGTGGCGGAGTTATAGTCGGTCTCACCGGTAATCAGCGCTTCGACACCGTAGGCATAAGTCCAGCGCTTTTGCCAGATCGGCGTGGAATCGCGGCTGATGCGCGCGGCGATGCGCCCGGTATAGGCGCTGTAGGCGTCGTAGTCGTTATGATAAGCCTCGGCCGTCAACTCAAAGGTGCGATCGCGCTTGCCCGCGTTCGAACGGCGGAAGGTGGCACCCACGTTCTGCTGGCGCGTCCCGGCCAGCCCGGTCAGGATCAATGCACCTTCGGGCGGGAACAGGTTGCGGTGAGTCCAGGTCGCCTGCGCCGAAAGCCCCTCACCCGCCGCATAGCCCAGCGAGCCGGCAATCGTGCGCGGTTTGCCGGCCATCTGGTGGACGGAAAGGTCGACGAATTCGGTCCCCTCGCCCGCATCCTGCCCGGTGCGGCTGGGTTGCACCGTCACGGTATTGAACAGGTTGGTCGCCACCAGCGCCTTGCGCAGATCATCGACCTTGCGGCTATCGTAGAGTTCGCCGCGCTTGAAACGGGCCAGCACCGCGATGTGATCGGCCGCGAACGCCTGCCGCCCGTCGGTCACGAAACCGCCGAACTTGCCGCGCGGGCCGACCTCGACCGGCAGCGTATAGACGCCATCGCCGGTATCCTGATCGAGCAGGATATCGCGATCGCCGACCTTGGCGAAGGCATAGCCGTTTTCGGGCAGCGCCACCGCCACGCGCGCCTCGGCCCCCTGCACCCGATCGGCGACGATCGGCTCGCCAACCTTGAGCGCCAGGTTGCTGCGAATGAGATCGACCGGCACCGTCGGGGCGGCCTGCACCACGATGTCGGACAGCACATAGCGCTTGCCCGGATTGACCGCGATCACGGCGCTGAGCGGCTGCCCGTCCGGCGCTTCGGAACGATCGATGCGGGTCTTTATCAGCGGCGAGTACCAGCCCTGCGACGCCAGCACGGTTTCCATCAACTGGCTGTCTTCGGTCAGCCGCGCCGAAACCATCGCGATATTGGCAGCCTTGCCCTTGCCCTTGTGAAGCGCCGACAGGCCCTTGAACTCGCTTGCGAGGTCGGCACCGGTATCCTTGTCGGCCTTGTCCAGGCCTTCGAGCTTGGTGGTATAGGCAACCTCGACGTCGTCGTCATCGGCGTCGTCACCGGCGATCTTGACCGGTGTCACCTGGAACTGATCGATCGGCGGCAACGGCGCGGTCAGTTCGGCATCGCGCACCGGCGCATCGCCGATTTCCTCGGTCGTATCATGATCGGCCAGCGCCGGATCGCCGAGCGGCGCTTCCTGGCCCTGCGTCGGCTTGGCCCCGGCCTGCTCACCCGCAAGCCGCGCTTCGAACGCCTCGATCGATTCGAGCGGCTTGTTCAGTTCGGCATCGTCAGTGGTGTCGAGCGCCGGGACGGCGGAATTGAACTCGCTGTCCGGGATGATCGGATCGATGGCCGGCAGCGGCGGCTGAGCGGGCGGCGGCGGGACCGGGACGGAGCCCGCCTTCAGGTCATCCGTCACCGGTTGCGCGGCGGTGCCGTTCACATGTTCCTGCGGGGAAGCGGAGGATTGCGCGCGCACCGGAGCGGCAAGCGACAGCGCTGCCAGCACCACCGCCAGACCGGTGAAGCTGCGGCCGCGCGGCCCAAAATAGTCGGCAGACCGGGAACCGGCTCGCTCTTGGTCGATTTGCCTCATCATGGTCTGCGCTACGAATCACCCCCTGGGACAGCCGGCGTTCCGGCAGAATCCTGATTGGTTCAATCGCTGCGTTGCGGCAATGGTTCCCGGTCAGATCGACGCTTATGACAGATAGTCCGGCGCTGTCGCCGATTTCTCCACCCGGTGCCGATGCTCAGGCCCCCTGGGCAATGCCGCGTGCCGCCTGGAAGCGGGTTATCAAGCGCGTCTGGGTGATGATCGGTTTCCACGAGCTGGCGCTGCTCGCGGGCGGGCTCGCGTTCTATTCGTTCCTTGCCATCACCCCGCTGATCGCCGCGACGGTCATGCTCTACGGCCTGCTCGGCGATGCCCATACGGTGCGCGATCAGATGCAGCGGATCGTCGATATCGTCCCGGCGGACGTGGCGCGGCTGCTGGAAGACCAGTTGATGCAGATCGTCAACACCAGCACCGGAGTGACCGGGCTGGCACTGGGCATCGCGCTGCTCTTTGCGATCTATGGCGCGATGCGCGCGGCGAGCGGGATGATGAGCGCGCTCAACATCATCAACGAAGAGCATGAGACCCGCAATTTCATCGCCCTCGCCCTGCGTGCCGCCGCGCTGACCTTGGCGGCCATTGCGCTGGCCGTTACCGGCGTGCTGTCCGGCGGCGCGTTCGCTTGGCTGCAATCGCAGGCGGACCGGCTGCTTGGGGGGACCACGGCACTGGTGTTCCAGATCGTCACCTGGCTTGCCGCGATCCTGCTCGGCAGCGTCGGCTTCGCGCTCATCATGCGCTACGGCCCCGATCGCCGCCCGGCCAAGTGGCGCTGGCTGGCTCCGGGCTCGATCCTGGCGACGCTGCTGTGGATCACCGTATCCTTCGGCTTCTCGCTCTATGTCGCCTATATCAGCGATTACAACGCGACTTACGGGTCGCTTTCAGCCTTCGTGGTGTTCCTGATGTGGCTCTATCTTTCGGCTTATGGCGTGCTGGTGGGAGCCTTGGTCAATGCCGAGATCGAGCGGCAGACTTTTTGCGACACGACCGTCGGCCCCACCCGCCCGCCGGGAGAGCGCGGGGCGGTACTGGCTGACCTGATCGACGATGGTGTACCGCGCCTGCGCGACTTGGAAAAGCGCAAGCTGCGCTCTGCCGCCCGCGCCCGTGCGGCCGCAGATAGTTCGACCTAACTTACGATATTTCCAGCACTTCGCGCGCCGGACCAAGCCGGATGACGCGATCGGCATAGCCCGGCATGTCGGCCAGAATGTGCCGCGTCAGCCGCTCGTAATGGGCCACGAACCGTGCCAGTGCCGCCCGGTCCATCAGTCGCGAACCGGTGCCCGACGCCGCGCTTGCCGCGCGTTCCTCCTGCTCGGCGCGCCACCCTTCGACCACGGCAAAGTCGGGTGCGGCGAGCAGGATCAGCCGGTCCAGCCGCGCGAAAAGCTGCGCATAAGGCCCGGTTAGCGCCACATTAGCGTGGCCTCGCCAGGTCCCCTCGGCGTCTTCCTGCGCTTCAAGCGCGTTGACGGTGTGGGCCAGCGCCTCGACCGGTTGCGGCCGGGCTCCCACGCACCACCCTTCGAACAGCAGCACCGCGCAGTGTGCCGGGGCGCATGGCCAGTCGGCACGCGGCACGCGGTCGTCGCGCGATTTGTCGAAGCGGGGCATCGGCACCGGCGCGCCCTGCTCCAGCGAGGCGATCGTTTCGCGGCCCAGGGCGACATCGTGTGTGCCCGGCACCCCGCGCGTGGCGAACAGCGGATGCACCGTGCGCGCCAGTTCGTGGCGCTCGGCGCGGGTGAGGTAGAGATCGTCGAGCGAGAGGATCGCGGTCGGCAGATCGAGCGCTTGCAGCCGGGCCGCCGCTTGAGCCGCCAGCGTAGACTTGCCCGAACCTTGCGCCCCGCACAGGCCCAGCACGACCGGGCGGCGGGTGGTCGCGGCGAGTGCGGCGCGGATTTCAGCGATCACCGCATCAATCACCCCCGCGCCCCAGGGCCCTGCCACAGCGCCGGTCATGCCGGCCAGTCGAATGTCGCCGCCTGGCCGTGGCGGATGCCGTCCGCGTCGATCAGGTTCCACACGATCCCGCTGCCGATCATGAACCGCGTGCCCCGGGCGCTGATCCGCATGCCCCGGTAATCATCGATGAAGCCATCGCGCGTGACGCGGGCCAGCATGTCCTCGCGCTCGGCCCGGTTCGGTGCTTCGGCCGACAGGCGCGAGGGCAGCCGCACGAAGTCTTCCAGCGAAATCTCGAAAGCCTCCAACGCCCGCGCGTTGCCGAAGAAGAACACCGGATCGACCTCCGTCCCGTGCGCCACGATCACGCAGGGCGCAGCCCACAAGGCGGCGACCGGATCGTCCCCGGCCGGAACCAGCGGCCGCCCCAGCAACCGGGCATAGCTTTGCGCCACCAGCGCTATCCGTGCCGCCGTTTCGGGTTCTCTATAGCAGGATGGAACCGGCAGGGTTGAAGGGGCAGGATCAGGCATCGCCAGCGGTTTATCAGCGCGCGGCAGCCTTGGCGAGGTGGAGCGACGCTCCGCTAAGTTTGGGACTTGAATTTCGATGTGAATGCGACGAAATGCCGCACATTGAAATGTGAGGATCAAGAGTCGTGGCGACGGATGTCATAGAAAAGGTTCGCAAGCTGGTCACCGAAGGAGGGATGAGCCGCGCCGGCCTCGCCCGTGCTGCCGGGCTGCATTCCAACACCCTGCGTGATTGCACCGAGGCGGACTGGAACCCCACGGCCGAAACGCTGAGCAAGCTGGAAAAGGCGCTGTTTTCCAACGACGACCGCGACATGCTGGTCCCGATCGAGGAAATCATCGACGAAGCGCGCAACGGCCGGATGTTCATCCTGGTGGACGATGAGGATCGCGAGAACGAAGGCGATCTGGTCATTCCCGCGCAGATGGCGACCCCCGCCGCGATCAATTTCATGGCCACGCACGGCCGCGGCCTGATCTGCCTGACGCTGGCCGGCCAGCGGGTCGAGGAACTGGGCCTCAACCTGATGAGCCGCAACAACGGCACCCGCCACGAGACCGCCTTCACCGTTTCGATCGAAGCGCGCGAAGGGGTGACCACCGGCATCTCCGCCGCTGACCGCGCCCGCACCATCTCGGTCGCGATCGACGGGACCAAGGGGCAGAACGATATCGTCACCCCCGGCCACGTCTTCCCCTTGCGCGCCCGCGAAGGCGGCGTTCTGGTCCGCGCCGGCCACACCGAGGCGGCGGTCGACATTTCGCGCCTGGCGGGGCTCAACCCCTCCGGCGTGATCTGCGAGATCATGAAGGACGACGGCACGATGGCGCGGATGGACGACTTGATGTCGTTCGCGCGGCTGCACGATCTGAAGATCGGCACTATCCGCGATCTGATCGCGTATCGCCGCAAGCACGATCACATGGTGGTGCGGATATCCGAACGCCATTTCACCAGCCGCTGGGGCGGCGATTGGCGAGCGATCTGCCTCCTCAACAAGTCCACCGGCGACGAGACGTTCGCGCTGGTCAAGGGCACCATCAATCCGACCGAGCCGACGCTGGTGCGCATGCACGCGCTGTCACTGTTCGATGACCTGTTCGGCGAGAGCAACGATCGCGCAAACCTCCTCAGCCGGTCGATGGAACTGATCGGCGAAGCGGGCAGCGGCGTCATCGTCGCCATCAATCGGCCGATGCACAAGCTGCTCAGCCGCACGTTCGAGACGGCAGGAACCGACGCGGCGCACAGCGGCGAGACGGTGGAGGAACTGCGCGACTATGGCGTCGGCGCGCAAGTGCTGGCGGAGCTGGGCATCCACGACATGATCCTGCTTACCAATTCGCACCATTCGCTGGTCGCCCTGGAAGGCTACGGCATCAACATCGTCGGCGAACGCCGCATCGAACTCGCGCAAGGATAAGACCATGTCCCGTTTTCTGATTGTCGAGGCGCGTTTCTACGATCACCTCAACGACATGCTGGTCGCCGGTGCCCGCGCCGCGCTGACCGCCGCCGGCCACCAGGTCGATGTCATCACCGTCCCTGGCGCGCTGGAAATCCCCGGCGCGATCGCGCTCGCGGACGGGGCTGGCGACTATGACGGCTATGTCGGCATCGGCGTGGTGATCCGGGGCGAGACCTATCACTTCGAGATCGTCGCGGGCGAAAGCGCGCGCGGGATCATGGCCTTGACGATGGACGGCATCGCCATCGGCAACGGCATCCTGACGGTCGAGAACGAGCAACAGGCGCTGGTCCGCGCCGACCCCGCGCAAAAGGACAAGGGCGGCGAAGCGGCCAAGGCGGCGATTGCCCTGCTCAAGCTGCGCGAGCGTTTCGGGGCCTGATCGGCCTGGCTTCCCGGCCGGCGCGATGTCGGCCGGGGAGTGTGGGACTTTTTTGCCACGCGGAGACGCGGAGGCGCAGAGAGGTTGTGCGGGTTGCTTGAGTAGCGCGCGCGGCTCAGGCTGTGCAGCCCTTGCCCCAAAACCTTGCTCCACCTGATCCGTTCGCATCGAGCTTAGTCGAGATGCCTTGACCTGCGCCGCGGCGTCTCGACTAAGCTCGACGCGAACGGGACATCCGGGCGAGGCTGATGGCTTCTGCCTGATGCCCCTGCGGCACGGCAGCGCCCGGCTCACCGGCACCCGTGCCCTTCCCGCAGAGGATCGCCGCCTCTCTGCACCTCTGCGTGCATCTTATCGATGTGGCACAGTCACGCAACATATCCGCGATTTGTTTTCCTCTGTTAAGTAAATTTACTTATATAAATTCCCTTAAACTAATCTCCCGCACCGAACGCTTTACAAAATTCACAAACACTTACAAAATGTTCACTATCAGGACAGTCGAAACTGCCCGTTTTACGCCGGACGAATTTCGGGACAGGATGATAGCATTGCTTCCGTTTCTACTCTTAAATGGAGGCAATTCTCGACAGCGGAGCGAATTCCGCTGCGGGTCGCAATGTGGCAGCCATCAAGGACGGGCGCTGGCCCGCGATGGCTGCCATCTGGAGTTTTTACCCGTGAATGCCGTTGGAACAGCCATGAACATGATCGAAGACCTCTCGCGCCACCTGGAAAGCCTGGATCGGCTGGGCGCGAGCATTGCCGCCGCACACCTGCAGGCGGCTATCGACGCCGTGCGGCGTGAATTCAGATTGGAGGGTGATACGTCCACTGCGGACCAACATCTGCGAGACGCTCTGCACTGAGCATGCCTATCCTGCCCGCCAAGGGCACATGACGCACGACTGGAAGACCATGCTTTTCAACGGGCGCGGTTCCTCCATCCCGCGCCGCCATGGCCTGATCCTGCAATTGTGGATCGCCCGCACGGAAGGGGAAACCGTGGCGGGCATCCCGGCAAAGGCGGTCATTCCACCCGATGGAAAAGAAAGAACAGGTCAATCGCAACAGGGCAAAGGCGGTGCGCCTGATCGGCATTGCCAACGAACTTCTCGCCATGGCGCGCGAACTGGAAATCAACCACACGATGGCGATGGAACTGCCGGCCAACGGCAACGATGTGCTCTCGGGCAAATCGTCGCAGGAAGCGCGCACCGCGGCCAGCCGCGACCATCCGGTCTGGGTGGAACTCGCCCGGCAAAGCTATGACGATCGCCGCCGCCGCACCAAGATCTTCCGGTCCGATGATCTGTTCGGCGAACCCGCCTGGGATATCCTGCTCGATCTCTTCATCGCCGCCAAGGAGCGGCGGCGGGTGTCGGTCACCAGCGCCTGCATCGGCTCGGCCGTGCCGTCCACCACCGCGCTGCGCTGGATCACCATCCTCGAAAAGCAGGAACTGCTGGTGCGCGAGGCGGACCCGGGCGACGCGCGGCGGATCTACGTCAAGCTCAGCCCCAAGGGATATGACGCGATGCTGGAATACTTTGGACAGTCCTCGCGGTCGGTCGTGCTGCTGGACGATCCGCCGTACCAGTCGGCCGCCTTGCGCTAGGCGTTTTCCCGGCCTCTGTCGCCCCACCCGGTCGCCCCCCTCGCCCAGACCGGAGCGGTCCCGCACAGATGGTCTGCGGAAAAAGGGTGGCGGGTTCCCTTTCCCACCGGGGCCCGTCACCCGATCTGGCCAGTGGTCCTGGGGTGTCGAGCGAAGTCGGGACACGGAAGCGTGGAGCGACGTATCTCGATTTTGGCGCTGTTCCGTGGCGACGGGTGCTTTCGGCGTGCGTTGACCTTTGCCGGCAGCGGCCGTGCAGAGGGCCTCATGGATGCTGAAACAAGTTCAGCATGATAAATTCAGGGAATTAGCCCTGCGCCTGTGAACACGGGTAGGCACCGCATTGAAGATGCAAGTCCTCATTCACAGACCACGTCATGCTGAACTTGTTTCAGCATCCATCGTGCCTGCAAGAACTGCGATGCGTGGAAAGTCCTCGCCCGAAACGCCTGAGGAGAACTAACCCGACGATATCATAACTTTAACGCCCCACACCTCCCCCGGTTCACCGGGAGAGGTGCCGGGTTCAGGTCAGGACGCCAGCCGGCCGAACGCGGCCAGCCCGGCGTAGTGGGCGGCAGCGCCCAGTTCTTCCTCGATGCGGATGAGCTGGTTGTACTTGGCAAGCCGGTCCGAACGGGCGAGCGAGCCGGTCTTGATCTGGCCGCAGTTGGTGGCAACGGCGAGATCGGCGATGGTCGCGTCCTCGGTCTCGCCCGAGCGGTGCGACATCACGGCAGTGTAGCCGTTGCGCTGCGCGATCGAGACCGCCTCCAGCGTTTCGGTGAGCGAGCCGATCTGGTTGACCTTGACCAGCAGCGAATTGGCGAGGCCCATGTCGATGCCCATCTTGAGGCGCTTGGGGTTGGTGACGAACAGATCGTCGCCCACGAGCTGCACCTTGCTGCCGATCTTGTCGGTCAGCGCCTGCCAGCCTTCGAAATCGTCCTCGCTCATGCCGTCCTCGATCGAGATGATCGGATAGGCTTCGCACAGGTCGGCAAGGTAATCGGCGAAGGCGACCGGCGAGAGCGACAGCCCCTCGCCCGAGATTTCGTACTTGCCGTTCTTGAAGAATTCGGTCGAAGCGCAGTCCAGCGCCAGCTTGACTTCGCTGCCGGGCTTGAAGCCGGCCTTTTCGATCGAGGCCATGATGAAGTCCAGCGCATCGCGGGTGCTGGCAAGGTTGGGGGCAAAGCCGCCCTCGTCGCCCACCGCCGTCGCCAGGCCCTTTTCGTGGAGGCCCTTCTTCAGGGTGTGGAAGATTTCCGCACCCCAGCGCGCGGCTTCGGCCAGCGACGACGCGCCGACCGGCATGACCATGAATTCCTGGAAATCGATCGGATTGTCGGCATGTTCGCCGCCGTTGATGATGTTCATCATCGGCACCGGCAGGACATGCGCCGAAACGCCGCCGACATAGGCATAGAGCGGCAGGCCGCGCGCCGATGCGGCTGCCTTGGCGGTGGCGAGGCTGACGCCGAGGATGGCGTTCGCGCCCAGCCGGCTCTTGTTCTCGGTCCCGTCCAGCTCGATCATCGCCAGATCGATGTCGCGCTGGTCTTCGGCGTCGAGGCCGACCAGCGCTTCGGCGATCTCGGTGTTGACGGCTTCGACCGCCTTGAGCACGCCCTTGCCGAGATAGCGGCTCTTGTCGCCATCGCGCAGTTCCACCGCCTCGTGCGCGCCGGTCGATGCGCCCGACGGCACAGCGGCGCGGCCGAAGCTGCCATCTTCGAGCAGCACGTCCACTTCAACCGTGGGATTACCCCGGCTATCGAGAATTTCGCGGCCGTGAATGTCGATAATGGCTGTCATCTGCGGGACCTCCTGAATGATGCGCGGCATTCGCGCGGTTGGCGGCGGTCTTAGCAGCGGAACCTCGCAAGACAAGTTGCGTTGCAACACCAGGGACGCAAGTTTGTGTGACTTCGCGCGTCGCAACCCTATATAACGCGGATGGACGATGCGCATCGTCCGGATGCTGTGCTGGAAGGACCCAAGGCCATGACCAATACGTCTGCCCCCGACGAGACTGTGACCGAAAACGCCAAGTCGCACTTCGCCAAGGCGATCGACGAAGCACGCGCCGGTGCCCAGGCATTGGCTGACGGCTATCGCGAGAAGATCATGGCGACCACCGGCGAACTGTCGAGCGAGGCGAAGGCCCGTTCCGACGAAGCCATGGAAAAGGCCAACGCCTTCGCTACCGATGCGCGCGACAAGGCCAATACTTTCGCCGATGACGCGATGGCCAAGGCCGGCGTCTATGCCGCGGATGCCAAAGCAAAGGCCACCGGCTGGGCCAACGACGGCAAGGCGATGACCAGCCGCACCATCGCCACCCTTGCCGGCATGATCGACGAGAACATCGCCATGATCGATGACAAGGCCGGCGAAAAGTACGGCGATTATGCCCGCAGCGCCTCGCAATCGATGAAGGACGCGGCCGCCAGTCTGGATGAAAAGTCGCTCGACGAGCTGGGCGAGGACGCGGTGGACTTCGTGCGCAAGAGCCCCGGGGTCGCCATCGGCGCGGCTATCGCGGCCGGCTTCATGCTGGGTCGCATGTTCAAGGGCAAGTGAGCGAAGTGGCGGCGGCGGGGCCGGTTCCCGCCGCCGTACCCGCGATACGCATCATTCCAAGCCCGGCCTTCGCCGGGCATCCAGGCGAGCCCGACTTGAACGACATCGACACAGAGGCTGACGACAGCCCGACCTTGGGCGAGGACCTGAGGGACCTTGCCGCCGAAGCCAAGGCGCTGGCCCTAGCGGAGCTGGCGTATCAGAAATCGCGTGCGGCCTATGCCGCCGGCGAGGCGAAGGGTATTGCCGCGCTGGCGGTGGTCGCGCTGGTCTTCGTGTTCTTTGCGGTCATGGCGCTGGTCGTCGGCCTGGTCATCGCGCTCGGCCCGCTGCTGACCGCATGGGGCGCGATGGCGGCCGTCACGCTGGCGCTGCTGGCAATAGCCGCACTGTGCGGCTTGTCGATCAAGGCACGGATGGCGCGGATCGGGCGGGTGCTGGGCGACGATGCCCGCACCGCGCTGGGAGACGTGGCATGAGCGCGCGGCTGGCCGCGCAGGTCCTGGCCGATCGCGCTGCGCGTGATGCGGCGCGGGCTGCCTATGATACCCGCCTGGAAGCCATCAAGGCCGACTATGCCGAACGTGGCATCGGTGGCCGGCTGATGGACGAAGTGTCCGAACAGGCGCATGCCATGTTCGACGAAGCCGTTGCCGTAGTCGAGGAACATCCCGGCGCGATCGGCGCAACCATCGCCACGCTGGCGCTTTGGATATTGCGTAACCCGATCATGGCCTGGATCGACGTCCTGCTTGGCCCGGGACATCACCGAGGAGACAAGAAATGACCAAGTCCGCAACCAAGGTAACGCCCATCACCCCGGAAGCGACCACGCCGGAAAACGCGCTGATCCTGTCGGACAAGGCGGAAGCCGCGAAAGAGGCAGTGGCCGAGACGACCGACAAGGTGGTCTCGTTCGTCAAGGCGCACCCGGTCGCGGTGATCGCAGGCGGCATCGCGGCGGGCATTCTCGTCAGCGCGCTGCTGCCGCGCCGCTCCGGCCGCAAGGCTCTGGGCAAGGCGCTGAAACTGGCCGAAATTGCCGGTGCCGCCTCGATGCTCGTCGGCGAAGGTGCCGGTGCCGCCAAGGTCCTGGGCAGCGGCGCTGCCAGGGGTGCAGGCACGCTGGCCAACAAGGCCGGCCGCGCCTCCAGTTCGCTTGGCACCACGCTGGGCAAGGCGGGCGTGGCTGCGCTCGGTGCCGCCGCCACCCTCGGCAAGGCGACCGCTGCAAAGGCTGGCGATGTCAGCCATTCGGCGGGATCTGCGGCCGAGCGGATCAAGGATCGCTTCGTCCACTGACCTGGATCTGCAACCGGTCGGCCGAGCCCTTTTAAGCGGGGGCACAGCCGGCCGGTGCGCTATTGAAAATCAGTGACACAAACAGGCCGAAAGTCTCACAATTCCGCGCTTGCGCGAAGGGTGATGCTGACGATAATGGGCGCTTCCTCCTAACCAGGAAGCCCCAGCCTATGCAAAAGCTGCATCTCGTCATGGGCGGCCGGGTCAAAGACCCGCGCAGCCTCGAATTCACTGATCTCGAAACGATGGACCTCGTCGGCGTCTACCCCAACCTGGCGACCGCCAAGGACGCCTGGAAGTCCGCCGCCCAGCGCACCGTGGACGATGCCGAAATGAAGTACGTGATCGTCCACCTGCACAAGCTGCTCGATCCCGACCACGATCACTGAGCGGTCCGAACCCAACGCAAAAAAGGCCGGCGGATTGCCGGCCTTTTTTTGTGCGTTGCTGCGGCCTTCGAGATGGTCTGCCCAGACCGAGCGGGCAAATTCAAACCACATCCTGCAGTCGGCGCACCGGTGGTTGCTCATGCTGCATGGCGCACCAGAGATCATAGTTTGCCTGCATAGCAAGCCACGCCCGCGCCGTGCTTACGCCCGCCTGTTCAAGCCGAACCGCGAGATCGGGGCTGATCGCCGCCTTTCCGTTGAGGACACGCGACAGCGCGACCCGGGACATCGCAAGCCGGTTGGCCGATTCGGTTACGGAGAGGTTCAGTGCCGTAATTACTTCGTCGCGGAGCAGTTCGCCGGGATGGGGAGGATTGTGCATCATAGTCAGAGCCTCAATGATAGTCCTGATAATCGACCAGTTCGACATCAGCGCCGACAAAACGGAAGGTGATACGCCAGTTTCCGTTGACCCACACGGACCAATATCCCTTCAGATCACCCCTTAATGGATGAAGTTTGAAGGACGGCAGGTTCATATCATGCGGTCTTACCGCAACTTCCAGCAGACCGAGGATATTCCGGAGCTTCTTTGTATGAGACGCCTGAATGCCGCGTGTTGTGCCGGTGCTGTAGAACGCTTCGAGCCCCTTGTCCCGGAATCCGATTATCATGAGCCAGTGTATCGCGTTGCGTTACACGACGCAAGGAATCGAGGCGGGGCGACCGACCGAAGAATTCCGGGGGTGTTACCGTCCGCCTTCCGCCGGCATTATAACGGTAGCCTCCGCAGAACGCAAAAAGGCCGGCGGTTTGCCGGCCTTTTCATATCTGCCGCAATCGGCAAGCAGCGTTCAGATGAACTCGATCTTCTGGACGAGGTAGCACTTGTCGCCCGCAGGGACGGTGACTTCCACTTCCTCTTCGACCTTGCGGCCGATCAGCGCCTTGCCGAGCGGCGAGTTGTAGCTGATCCGGCCGACTCTGGCGTCCGCCTCGTAAGGGCCGACGATCTGGTAGCGCACCGGCTTGTCGTCATCGTCGAGCAGGGTCACCGTCGCGCCGAAGATGATCTTGTCGCCCGACAGCGATGCCGGATCGACGATCTGGGCGCGGGTGATCTTGTCTTCCAGATCGGCGATCGTCGCCTCGACCTGGCCCTGGCGTTCTTTAGCGGCGTGATATTCCGCGTTTTCGGAAAGGTCGCCATGCGCGCGCGCCTCTTCGATCGCATCGACGATACGCGGACGTTCCTCGCGCAGCGCCTTGAGATCGGTGAGCAGCCGTTCATACCCTTCCGCGAGCATCGGCAGCTTTTCGACACTGGCCATCAAATCATCCTCCAGACGCTCCCCGTCAGTATCGACAGTTCGGCTGCCTGACCCCCTGGGGAGGGGATCAGGACCGATCCGTAGCGATGTGGGGAAGCTAGATCGAACTCAGTTATAATAATCCTGCAACGAACGCACTTCAAGCTGGCTGCTGCGCAAAGCGGAAATTGCCTGTGCAGCGGCGCGGCTGGCGGCCGCGGTCGTGAAGTACGGGACCTTGCTGGTCAGCGCCGAGGCGCGGATCGATTGCGAATCCTTGAGGCTCTGCCAGCCTTCGGTGGTGTTGAAGATCAGCGCCACATCGCCATCGACGATCTTGTCGACCACGTGGGGGCGGCCTTCGGCCACCTTGTTGACCCGTTCGACCGGCAGGCCGGCATCGGCCAGGTACTTCTGCGTGCCGCCGGTGGCGATCACCCGGAAGCCTTCCGCCACCAACTGGCGCACCGCATCGAGGATCTGCGCCTTGTCGGCGTTCTTGACCGAGACGAAGGCGGTCCCACCCTGCGGCAGCGTCATCCCGGCACCAAGCTGCGCCTTGAGGAACGCATGGCTGAAATCGCCATCGATTCCCATGACTTCGCCGGTAGACTTCATCTCCGGGCTGAGCACCGGATCGACGCCGGGGAAACGCGCGAAGGGGAACACCGCTTCCTTCACCGCCATGTACGGCAGCGCGCGCTTGAACGGCGGGAAGGTGGAGAGCTTCTCTCCGGCCATCACCCGGCTGGCGATCTTGGCGACCGGCTGGCCGATCGCCTTGGCGACGAACGGTACCGTGCGGCTGGCGCGCGGGTTCACCTCGATCAGGTAGACCTCCTGACCATCGGGCCCTTCCTTGACCGCGAACTGGATGTTCATCAGCCCCTTCACGCCCAGCGCCATCGCCAGCGCTTCGGCCTGGCGCTCCATCTCGGCGACGATATCGTCCGAGAGGCTATAGGGCGGCAGGGTGCAGGCGCTGTCGCCCGAATGGATGCCGGCTTCCTCGATGTGCTGCATGACCCCGGCGACGACGACCTGTTCGCCATCGCACAGGGCATCGACATCGCACTCCACCGCATCGCGCAGGTACTGATCGATCAGCACCGGCGAATCGCCCGACACCTGCACGGCGGTGGCGATGTAATCATCGAGCTGTTCGATCGAATCGACGATTTCCATCGCCCGGCCACCCAGCACGTAGCTGGGGCGCATCAGCACGGGATAACCGATGCGGTTGGCCACCGCGACCGCCTCATCACGGCTGCGGGCGATGCCGTTGGCCGGCTGCTTCAGCCCGAGGTTCTCGACCAGCGCGGCGAACCGCTCCCGGTCTTCGGCCAGGTCGATCGCGTCAGGCGAAGTGCCCAGGATCGGGATGCCTTCATCCTCCAGCGCCTGCGCCAGCTTGAGCGGGGTCTGCCCGCCGAACTGGACGATGACGCCGACCAGCGTGCCGTTGGACTGTTCGACGCGCAGGATTTCCAGCACGTCCTCCGCCGTCAGCGGCTCGAAATAGAGGCGGTCCGACGTGTCGTAATCGGTCGATACGGTTTCGGGGTTGCAGTTGACCATGATCGTTTCATAGCCCGCCTCTGCCAGCGCGAAGCAGGCGTGGACGCAGCAATAGTCAAACTCGATCCCCTGCCCGATCCGGTTCGGTCCGCCGCCCAGAATGACGATCTTGTTGCGATCCGAAGGCATCGCCTCGTCCTCGGGCGCGCCGAAGATCGGGCCTTCATAGGTCGAATACATGTATGGCGTGACCGCCTCGAATTCGGCGGCGCAGCTATCGATGCGCTTGAACACCGGGTGGACGCCCAGCTTGCGGCGCAGGCTGCGGACCTCTTCCTCGCTGGTGGCCCCTGCCATCGCGCGCATGGCATCGTGCAGCAGGCCCGAACGGCGCGCCTGGGTCTCGCCCAGCCCGCCCGCCACCCCGACCGAGCGCACCGCCAGCGTGGCAAGCCGCTTGTCGGAAAAGCCCATGGCTTTCAGCCGGCGCAGGCCTGCGGCATCGATCGGCAGGCCGTTTTCCATGACCTGGGCCTCTTCGGCGATGATCTCGGCGATGTGGCGCAGGAACCACTTGTCGTAATGGGTGATCGCGTGGATCTCGTCCACGGTGAACCCTTCACGCAGCGCCTGGCCGACCACCAGCAGGCGTTCGGGCGTGGCGCGAGCGAGCTGCGCGGTGATGGTATCGCGGCCGGCCCCTTCCAGCGCGGGAACGCGGTTGAAGCCGTCGAGCCCGGTTTCCAGCCCGCGCAGGGCCTTCTGCATCGATTCCTTGATGTTGCGCCCGATCGCCATCACTTCGCCGACCGACTTCATCGCCGTCGTCAGCAGCGGTTCCGCGCCCTTGAACTTTTCGAAGGCGAAACGCGGGATCTTGGTGACGACATAGTCGATCGTCGGCTCGAACGAGGCGGGGGTGGCCCCGGTGATCTCGTTCGTGATCTCGTCCAGCGTGTAACCCACCGCCAGCTTGGCGGCGACGCGGGCGATCGGGAAGCCGGTGGCCTTCGATGCCAGCGCCGACGAGCGCGACACGCGCGGGTTCATCTCGATCACGATCAGCCGGCCGTCGGCGGGATTGACCGCGAACTGGACGTTCGAACCGCCCGTTTCCACGCCGATTTCCCGCAGCACCGCGATCGAGGCGGTGCGCATGATCTGGTATTCCTTGTCGGTCAGCGTCAGCGCGGGAGCGACGGTGATGGAATCACCGGTATGGACGCCCATCGGATCGACGTTCTCGATCGAACAGATGATGATGGCGTTGTCCTTGCGATCGCGGACAACCTCCATCTCGTATTCCTTCCAGCCCAGCAGCGATTCCTCGATGAGGACTTCGGTGGTGGGCGAAGCATCGAGGCCCGACCGCACGATCGTCTCGAACTCGGCCTTGTTGTAGGCAACGCCGCCGCCGGTGCCGCCCAGCGTGAAGCTGGGGCGGATGATCGAGGGCAGCCCGGTGCGCTCCAGCACCGCGAAGGCCTCTTCCAGCGTGTGAGCGGTGCCTGACCGTGCCGATTCGAGCCCGATCTTGTCCATCGCCTCGCGGAAACGGGTGCGGTTCTCGGCCTTGTCGATGGCATCGGCATCGGCACCGATCATCTTGACGCCGAACTTCTCCAGCGTGCCGTCGTTGTACAGCGCCAGCGCGGTGTTCAGCGCGGTCTGCCCGCCCATGGTCGGCAGCACCGCATCGGGGCGCTCCTTCTCGATGATCTTGGCCACGATCTCGGGCGTGATCGGCTCGACATAGGTCGCATCGGCGAACTCGGGATCGGTCATGATCGTCGCCGGGTTGGAGTTGACGAGGACGACGCGATAGCCCTCCTCCTTCAGCGCCTTGATCGCCTGCGTGCCCGAATAGTCGAACTCGCAAGCCTGGCCGATGATGATGGGGCCGGCGCCGATGACGAGGATCGAGGAGATGTCAGTGCGTTTGGGCATTGGGAGGAAACACCTGCTGTGTTAATTCTGTAGGTAAGCGACAAGGAGACGGGCGACGGTGGAGCGATACACGATTGACGTGCCGGACGAAGCCGCTGCTTCGCTGCGCGAGGCAGCGCAGGCGAGCGGCGTGTCGGTGGAGGATGTAATCGGCGGCCTCGTCGAACGCACGTATGCCAAGCGTGCGCCTGATGACTGGGTTCACGAGCTCATCGCCATGACCCGACCGGGGATCGAGATGAACAGCCCCGGCCGCATGCCTTGGGAACGCGAGGTGCCTTGGGAATACGATGATTTTAGTTGATACCAACGTCTTCAGCGAACTGGTCAAGCCTGTCCCCGAACCGGCGGTTGTCGATTGGCTGTTTGAACACAGAACCGAGACCGCGCTGTCCGCGTTCGTCGTCGCCGAACTGAACATCGGCATCCGCACCACGCCGGGAGCAGACAAACGCCGCTTGCTGACGGCATGGCTGGAACGCCTCATCGCCGAACACGAAGGGCGCACGATCGGCTTCGATCTGGCCATGGCACGGCGATGGGGCACCCTGTCAGCCAGTGTGCTCATCGCCGGCGGAAGGCTGGGATCGCAAGTGTTCGACACGCTGATCGCAGCGCAGGCCGCAGACCGCGACCTGCCGCTGGCCACCCGCAACGTGCGGCACTTCCAAGGGGTGGGGCTGACGCTGATCAATCCTTGGGAACCTTGATCATCTGGGTGTCCGAATAGTCGAACGCGCAGGTATGACCCATAACGATCGGGCCGGTGCCGATGACAAGGATCGAGGAAATGTCAGTGCGTTCCGGCATTAGATTTCTATCCCAATCTTTTCTTTAATCAGTCGTTTCAACAAGTCGATGAGCAGAGACCACGCGGTTTCCCTACCTACCTTTTGCAGCGCGTTTCCAGCATCCTCCACTGCCAATATCACGCCCACGCGAATTTGAATGACCTTCAACTCAAGAGAGCCCCAAAGCTCGTTTGCAGCATCTAACGACCGAACAATTCGGTCGCGTTCCTCTGGTGTGTCGCCTATTTTATTGTTACCGCGAACCTCAGAAAGAAGGACGGACAGACCTTGTTTAAATTCGCGATATTGGGGTGAGTTGTGATCCAACGGGACCACGCGATCAGATGCAGGCACATGACCCGCCGCATTTCCACCATCAAGAATCAATTCGCCGGGAGCAGCACCTCTTATTTCGAAAACGTCGTCGACCTGCTCTTCCGCTTTGAAAATCCCATCGTCCGTGAGACGGTAGAAACTGGCCGCGTCATCATCGTCTTCATCATACCGATCAAATCTTCGCTCAAGCAGCCCATCTGCGACCAATTTCTCTGCCGCCCGACCTACGACAGCGCCAAATAATTGCCCGTTACGCCGAGCAATTTCCGACGCATTAAAGAATTGCTGACTATCCTCACTATGGAGGCACAGCAAAAGAGTTTTGAGTACCTCGTTTTGCGCGTCAGCAAATTTGATCACCCCAACATCCCCACGAACTTCTCGAACAGGTAAAAGCTGTCCTGCGGCCCCGGCGACGCCTCGGGATGGTACTGCACCCCGAACGCCTTCTTGCCCGAAATCGAAATGCCGCAGTTGGAGCCGTCGAACAGGCTCCGGTGCGTTTCGATCACGCCTTCGGGCAGGCTCGCCGCGTCCACTGCGAAGCCGTGGTTCATGCTGGTGATCTCGACCAGGTTCTCGGTTTCGCCCCACACGCCGCCGACGCGCTGGACCGGGTGGTTGGCACCGCGGTGGCCCTGGTGCATCTTGATCGTGCGGGCACCGGCGGCAAGGCCGAGCATCTGGTGGCCGAGGCAGATGCCGAAAATCGGCATGTCGCGATCGAGCAGCGCCTTGATGACGGGGACGGCATAGGCCCCGGTCGCCGCCGGATCGCCGGGGCCGTTCGACAGGAAGACGCCATCGGGCTGCAGCGCGAGGATCGTCTCCAGCGTCGCCTCGGCCGGCACCACGGTGACCCGCGCGCCGGCCTTTACCAGGTTGCGGAAGATGTTGTCCTTGGCCCCGAAGTCCATCGCCACGACATGCGGGCGCTCGTCACGCGGCGAACGGCCATAGCCTTTGCCGAGTTCCCAGGTGGAGCCTTCCCAGCCCTGCTGATGCGCGCGGCTGACCAGCTTGGCGAGGTCCATGCCTTCGAGCCCCGGCCATTCCCGCGCCCGGCGGATCAGCGCCGGGATGTCGAACGCGCCGTCCGGGTGATGAGCAATCACCGCGTTGGGCGCGCCGGACTGGCGGATCATCCGGGTCAGCGCGCGGGTATCGACGCCCGCCAGCCCGACCTTGCGCTTGGCGGCCAGCCATTCCTGCAAGCGCCCGTGCGAGCGGAAATTCGAAGGCTCGGTCACATCCTCCCGCACCACGCAGCCGACCGCGCCGTCGACCAGCGATTCGAGATCCTCGTCGTTGACGCCGACGTTGCCGATGTGCGGGAACGTGAAGGTGACGATCTGCCCGGCATAGCTGGGATCGGTCATCACTTCCTGATAGCCGGTCATCGCCGTGTTGAAGCAGACTTCGCCCACGGCCTCGCCCACCGCACCGAAGCCGCGGCCCCAGATCACCTGCCCGCCGGCAAGGACGAGAACGCCGGTGGCTCCATCTGGTTTAGGCGCGTGAGAAGTGGCGGCGTCGGCCATTATGCGGTCGCTCCGTTATCGGATATCAGGGTATGTGTGCTAAGGCCCGTCCGCTAGAGACGCCTGCCCCCGCCGTCAACCCCGACGCGCCTGCAAACGGGTGCAATTTTCGGCAGGCGTTGCTAGGGACGCGCCCGACACATTATCTGCTTATCGGGAAAACGAAAACACGATGCTCCGCGATACCATCAAGTCCGCGCAGGTTTCCGCCATGAAGGGCGGCGACAAGCCCCGCCTCGCCGCCGTCCGCCTGATCCTCGCCAAGATCAAGGACCGCGACATCGAACTGCGCACCGCCAGCGAAAAACCCGACGATGACGCGCTGGTCGTGGACGTGCTGCAGAAGATGGCCAAGCAGCGCCGCGAATCGATCACCCTGTTCGAACAGGGCGGCCGCCCCGAAAAGGCCGAAGTGGAAAAAGCCGAACTGGTGGTGATCGAGGAATTCCTCCCCGCCCAGATGAGCGAGGAGGAAACCCGCCTCGCGATCGAGGCGATCAAGGCCGAAGTGGGTGCCAGCGGGATGAAGGACATGGGCAAGGTGATGGCCGAACTGAAGGCGCGGCACGGCACGCAACTGGACATGAGCAAGGCGAGCGGGTGGGTGAAGAGCGCGCTCGCCTGAAAGGCCGAGCACCCAGCCTCCCCTCCCGCCTGCGGGAGGGGCCGGGGGAGGGCCTGTTCCAAGCGACTAACCGGAGGGGCGATTGGCGAGCGGCGGATTTCGCGACGATGACAAAGGCTACACCCGGCCGACCGCGCGCTCGCGCAGGTTGCGTCGTGATGCCACCGAGGCCGAAAGGCGTCTATGGCAGGCGATCCGGGCGAGGCAGGTTGCCGGCGTGCGGTTCAATCGCCAGTTTCCGGTGGGGCAATACATCTGCGATTTCGTCTCGCGCGAGTTGCGGCTGGTCATCGAGGTAGATGGCGGACAGCATGCGATCGCGGGCGATTACGATGCCCGCCGCACCGCCTTTCTCGAAACACAGGGCTATATCGTGATCCGGTTCTGGAATGCCGAGGTGATGGACAATCTGGAGAGCGTGCTGGCGCGCATTGCGGAAACTATTGCCAACATGCCCTCCCCCGACCCCTCCCGCAGGCGGGAGGGGAGTTTGTGGGGCCCGGCGCGTTCGCGCGGGCATGACGTTCGATGCTAAGCCCCCAATGGCTCGACCAGCTCCGCACGCGGATCACCCTGTCCGCGCTTATCTCGCGCAGCGGGGTGCGGTTGCTGCGCGCCGGGCGCGAGCAGAAGGCGTGTTGTCCGTTCCATAGCGAGAAGTCGCCCAGCTTCACGGTCAACGACGAGAAGGGGTTCTACCATTGCTTCGGCTGCGGGGCGCATGGCGATGCGATCCGGTGGATGACGGACCATCAGGGACTGTCGTTCATGGACGCGGTCAAGGAACTGGCCGCCGAGGCCGGGCTGGATGTGCCCGCGCCCGATCCGCGCATGGCAAAGGCAGCCGAAAAACGCGATTCGCTCCATGATGTCATGGCCGAGGCGCAGGGATGGTTCGTCCACAACTTGACCGCCCCCGGCGGCGAGGGCGCGCAGGCCTACCTTGCCTCACGCGGGTTCGATGCGGCGACGGTGCAGCGCTTCGGCTTCGGCTATGCGCCCGAGGACCGGCAGGCGCTCAAAGGTGCCCTCTCCCGCTTTCCCGAGCCGATGCTGATCGAGGCGGGGCTACGCATCGTGGTCGAGGATCGCGATCCCTATGACCGGTTCCGGGGGCGGCTGATGCTGCCGATCCAGGATGCGCGCGGGCGGGTGATCGCGTTTGGCGGGCGGATCCTGGCCAAGGACAAGACCCCAAAGGACTCTGGTGCCCCGAAATACCTGAATTCCCCCGACACGCCGCTGTTTGACAAGGGGCGCACGCTTTACAATCTGCACCGCGCCGCGCCGGCTGCCCGCGAGACCGGGCGGCTGGTGGTGGTCGAAGGCTATATGGACGTCATCGCGCTCGCCGCCGCCGGTATCGCCGAGGCGGTTGCGCCGCTGGGCACCGCGCTGACCGAGCAGCAGATCGAGATGCTGTGGCGGCATATCGAAACGCCGGTGCTGTGCTTCGACGGCGACGCCGCCGGCCAGCGCGCCGCCATGCGCGCGATCACCCGGGCCCTGCCCCTGCTGCGCCCCGCCCATTCGCTGCGGATCGTCCGTCTGCCCCAAGGGCTCGACCCCGACGATCTCATCAAGGCGCAAGGACCGGCGGCGATGCGCGCAGTGCTGGACGAGGCGCGGTCGCTGATCGACGTGCTGTGGGAAACCGAGCGTGATGCCGTGCCGCTGGTCACCCCGGAGGACAAGGCCGGGCTCAAGGCCCGGCTGATGGCGCATGTCGAGGCAATCGCCCACCCCGATATCGCCAGCCTCTATCGCCGCGAGCTGACCGACCGGTTTTCCGCTTTCGCGTTCCCCAAGCGCGACAGCGGCTGGTCGAACCAGAGCCAGCCGCGCGGCCGTCCGGGCCGCAACGGGCGCTTCGGCCAGCCCGCTCCGGCTCCGTCCTCGCCCGAATCACTCGAACGCCTGCGGCGCGCTTCCAGCGGCGGCGCGCGGGACAGTCTGGCCGCCGCGGTCATCGCCGGGTTGCTGCGCTGGCCCGCCCAGATCGCGCAGCACGCCGAGATGCTGGCCCGCGCGCCAAGCCTCGATCCGCGCCTTGCGCTGCTGGTGGACAGCGTCGATGCCGGGGAGCCGCTTGAAAGCGAACATCTGGCTACCATATTGGCAGCCAATGGACTGGAAGTGCCCGGCCCTGCTGCCTATTCCGGCCTGCGCTTCGGCTTTCTCGGTCCTGATGCAACCCTGGAACAGGATGGCCCGGACCTGGCATCTGCAATTCTCATTCTGGTGGAACGACCGATGCTGGAAGCGGCGCTCAAAGCGGCAACCGATCGCCACATCCACGAGTTCACCGAGGAAAGTTTTGCGGAACAGCAGCGTCTGCGCGAGAGAATGCTGGAATTTGACGCGCGGCTAAGGCACATGGCCGCAAGACATGCGGCATCGTCCTGATCGTATAATTGAAGGGGTCTGTCGGTTCCGGTCGTTTGCCGGGTCACTGACGGAGCGGGGCAGTACGGGATAAACGGCGTAAAGAATGAGCAAGAACGAAACCACCGGCGGCGAAAACGACGGCAACGATGCTCCGCTGATCGACCTCAACGAGGCCTCGGTCAAGAAGCTGATTGCCCGCGCCAAGCGTCGCGGCGTCATCACGTATGACGAGCTGAACGAAGCGCTGCCCCAGGATCAGATGTCTTCCGAGCAGATCGAGGACATCATGGCCGCGATCTCGGAAATGGGCGTCAACATCGTCGAAAGCGACGAGGACGCCGATCGCGAGCCCGACGATGATCGCGATGCCGAGGAGCCCGAAGATTCCGACGGCACCCCGCGCATGGTCGCGGACCCGAAGAAAAAGGAAACGATCGAGCGCACCGACGATCCGGTGCGGATGTATCTGCGCGAGATGGGCGCGGTCGAACTGCTCAGCCGCGAGGGCGAAATCGCCATCGCCAAGCGGATCGAAGCCGGCCGCGACATGATGATCCTGGGCCTGTGCGAAAGCCCGATCACCTTCCACGCCATCATCCAATGGTCCGAAGCGCTCAACAACGGCGAGATGCAACTGCGCGAGATCCTCGATCTCGATGCGATGCTTTCGAAGGAACCCGCGCCCGAAAACCTCAACGAGGACGGCGAAGGCGACAACGACGGCGAGATCAGCGAGGCGACCGCCGGCCCCTCCTACAAGGAGGAAGAGGACATCGAGGAAGAGGAAACTTCCGAGGACGAGGACGAGGACGGCATCGAACGCCGCGCCAAGCGCCCCGCCGAGGAAGAGGAAGAGGACAACACCCTCAGCCTCGCCCAGATGGAAGCCGCGCTCAAGCCCGAAGCGCTGGAGAAGTTCGCCCTCATCACCGACCTGTTCCAAGCCTTCGAGAAGCTTCAGAACGAGCGGCTGGACGCGCTAGCGCTGGGCATCGATTTCCCCGGCGGCAAGGAAGACCAGTACCAGCAGTTGCGCGAGGATCTGACCGCGCAGGTGGAATCGGTGCAGTTCCACGCCACCAAAATCGAATACCTGGTCGATAACCTCTATGCCTTCAACCGCCGGCTGACCGCGCTGGGCGGCCAGATGCTGCGCCTGGCCGAGCGTCACAAGGTCAAGCGGGCCGAGTTCCTGGAAACCTATGTCGGCCGCGAACTGGACGACAGTTGGCTGCCGGAAATGTCGAAGCGCGACAAGAAGTGGGCCGCTTTCGCCGATAACGAGGCCGATTCGGTCGAACGCATCCGTTCGGAAGTATCGGACATCGCCGCCGCCACCGGCATGGCGCTTCCCGAATTCCGCCGCATCGTCAACATGGTCCAGAAGGGCGAGCGCGAGGCGCGCATCGCCAAGAAGGAAATGGTCGAGGCGAACCTGCGGCTGGTTATCTCGATCGCCAAGAAATACACCAATCGCGGCCTGCAGTTCCTGGACCTGATCCAGGAAGGCAACATCGGCCTGATGAAGGCGGTCGACAAGTTCGAGTATCGCCGCGGCTACAAGTTCAGCACTTATGCTACGTGGTGGATCCGGCAGGCGATCACCCGCTCGATCGCCGACCAGGCGCGCACGATCCGCATCCCGGTCCACATGATCGAGACGATCAACAAGCTGGTCCGCACCAGCCGCCAGTTCCTGCACGAGCAGGGCCGCGAGCCCACGCCCGAGGAAATGGCCGAGCGCCTGTCGATGCCGCTCGAAAAGGTCCGCAAGGTGATGAAGATCGCCAAGGAGCCGATCAGCCTCGAAACGCCGATCGGCGACGAGGAAGATTCGCACCTGGGCGATTTCATCGAGGACAAGAACGCGATCATCCCGGTGGATGCCGCGATCCAGGCGAACCTCAAGGAAACGGTCACCCGCGTGCTGGCCAGCCTCACCCCGCGCGAGGAGCGCGTGCTGCGCATGCGCTTCGGCATCGGCATGAACACCGATCACACGCTGGAAGAAGTTGGCCAGCAGTTCTCGGTCACCCGCGAACGCATCCGCCAGATCGAAGCCAAGGCGCTGCGCAAGCTCAAGCACCCCAGCCGATCGCGCAAGATGCGCTCTTTCCTGGACCAGTAATACGAGTTATGTCGCTCTCTCCCCTTCAGGGGAGAGATACGCAGGCTTGGCGGCTTGTCCGCCTAGCCGGAGTAGAGAGGGGGCGAAGCGGCCCCCCCCTCTCCCAACCCTCTCCCCTGAAGGGGAGAGGGCTATGTGGTCGGATCAACGAGCCTTGGTCTCAGCCGATGCCGGACAGCGCCAGCAGCGCTTCGGTCGACGGGTCGAAGCGGGTGCCGCCCTGTTCGATCTGGTTGGCGATCGCCTTGCCCAGTTCCACGCCGAACTGATCGAACGGGTTGATCCCCATCAGCACCGCATTGGCGAAAGTGCGGTGTTCGTGGAACGCGATCAGCGCGCCAAACACGCCGGGGGTCAGATCGTCGAGCAGGATCGTCGCGCTCGGCCGGTCACCCGGATAGGCGCGGGCGGGGTCATCGCTCGGCTTGCCCGCCATCAGCGCGGCCCCTTGCGCGAAGCAGTTGGACAACAGGATGCGGTGATGCGCCGGATCGAGATCGTCACCCGGCGCGATCGAGGCGATGAAGTCCACCGGCACCAGGCTGGTGCCCTGATGCAGCAACTGGAACACCGCGTGCTGGGCATCGGTGCCCACCCCGCCCCAGGTGATCGGCGCGGTCGGCCCGTCCACCGGCTGGCCGTCGAACGTCACGCTCTTGCCGTTCGATTCCATTTCCAGTTGCTGGAGATAGTCCGGCAGCAGCGCCAGCCGCTCGTCATAGGCGAACACGCCGCGCGTCTGGCAGCCGCGCAGGCGGGTGTAGTACTGATCGGCGAAGGCCGCGCGCAGCGGCAGGTTGGCAGCCCCTTCGGCATCGCGGAAATGCACGTCCATGGCCGCTGCACCGGCGAGGAATTCGGCAAAATCGGGCCATCCCAGCGCCATCGCCACCGGGAAGCCGATCGATGACCACAGCGAATAGCGTCCCCCCACGCTTTCGCTGAACGGCAGCACCCGCGTCTCGTCCACGCCCCATTCCACCGCCTTGTCGGGCGATGCGGTGAGCGCGACTACGCGGCCATAAGGATCTTCCACGCCGTTCTCGCGCAGCCACTGCAGCGCGCTTTCGGCGTTCGTCATCGTTTCGATGGTGGTGAAGGTCTTGGAAGCGATTGCCAGCATCGTGGTGGCGGGATCGCAGGCGGCGAACGCCTGTTCCATGGCGCAACCATCGATGTTCGAGACGACATGCACGTCCACCATCGCCCCGTCTCGCGCCAGCGCGTCGATCGCCAACGCCGGGCCCAGCGCCGATCCGCCGATGCCGATGTGGATCAGGTGCTTCACCTCGCCCATCGCGCCGCGATGGATCGCCTCAACGATGGCGGCGGTGCGGTGGTGCAGGTCTGCCGCCAGCCTGACGCTGTCATCGCTGCCAACACCGCGCTGGGCGGTATGCTCGGCCGCCCGGCCCTCGGTCGGGTTGACGATATCCCCGGCGAACAGCGCGGCGCGGCGGCCCGCAAAGTCCATCGCTGCCGCCAATTCCTCGAACGCGGCGATATGCGCGGCATCAAGGTGCGTTTTCGACCAGTCGAAGCGGATCGCCCCCGCAGCGGCATCCTCACCCAGTTCGAAACGGGTGGCCAGCGTGTCCAGCCGCGCCGGATCGCCTGCAAAAAGCTGTCCCAGTGTCGGTTTTTCGAGTTCTTTCAGCTTGTTCCAGACGGCTTGGGCCACGCTTTCCTCCTCGCACCACGCTGCGCCCGGACTTATGCATACCGCAGGTGCGAAGTCCAACCCCAATGCCGCTGCGTTGCCGATCGCCGGCACTGTCCCGCAATGCCGCGTTCAGCCGCAGGGTGCGATGAGTAACGCACTTGACGAGACGAACCGCGCGCAACAAGTGTCCCACCATGACCCAGCCAGACAACCAGCCTGCCGATCCCGCCACCGTCGCCGCCCAGGATAGCGGGGCCGGCACGTTGCCGGCGGCGGACGGACAGCCCAAGCCGAAGAAGGATGATGGTTTCTTCGCGTCGATGGCGTGGCTGATCCTGGCGGTGGTGGTGCTGCGCAGCTTCATCATCTCGCCGTTTTCGATCCCCAGTGAATCGATGCTGCCCCGGCTGCTGGTGGGCGATTACCTGTTCGCCTCCAAGTGGTCCTACGGTTTCTCGAAGTATTCGCTGCCGTTCTCGGTGCCGCTGATCCCCGGACGGATTCTGGCGCACCAGCCGGCGCGCGGCGATATCGTCATCTTCAAGGCCCCGCCGTCGAACGATGTCGATTGGGTCAAGCGGGTCATCGGCCTGCCCGGCGATCAGATCCAGATGAAGGGCGGCCAGCTTTTCATCAACGGAAAGTCGGTCCCCAAGGTGAAGACCGATGATTTCGTCGTTCCCGAAAGCCCCAACACGCATTGCTATTCGCCCGAATTCGAAAGCGTGGACGACAAGGGGCTGCCGGTCTGCCGCTATCCCCAGTTCCGCGAGACCCTGCCCGAGGGCAAGAGCTATAACGTCCTTGATCTGGGCCAGATCCCGCGTGACGATACCGCCGTCTACGTCGTCCCCGAAGGCGCGTTGTTCCTGATGGGCGACAACCGCGACAATTCGCTCGACAGCCGCTACAGCACGGACGAAGGCGGCATTTCCTTCGTTCCGCAGGGCAATCTGGTAGGCAAGGCATCGGTGATGATGTTCTCTACCGACGGGTCTGCGAGCTGGATCAAGCCGTGGACCTGGTTCACCGCCGCCCGCTGGAGCCGCATCGGAGGCATGTTCTGACCTTGCTCGATACGGAAACCCGCACATTCATCGAACAGACCACGGGCGCTGCGCCGGGCGATGACCGGCTCTGGACCGCCGCGCTCACCCACGGCAGCACCGGCGACAAGGAAACTTACGAGAGGCTGGAATTTCTGGGCGACCGGGTGCTGGGCCTGACCATCGCCGAATGGCTCTACCAGACCAGCCCCGAAGCCGAGGGCCGGCTGTCGCAACGGCTCAACGCGCTCGTCAGCCGCGCAAGTTGCGCCCAGATCGCCCGCGCCATCGGGCTGGGCCCGCGCATGCGGCTAGGCAAGCAGGCGCGCGACGATGGCGGCCAGGAGAGCGACAATATCCTGGGCGACATCATGGAGGCGCTGATCGGCGCATGCTTCCTGGAACACGGCATGGACGCGGCGCGGCAGATGGTCCGCCGGTTGTGGCAGGAGGCGATGGAAGGCAAGACCGGCAAGCGCAAGCATCCAAAGTCCGCGCTGCAGGAATGGGCCGCAGGCAATCGCCGCCGTATGCCCGAATATCGCCTGCTCGACCGCTCCGGCCCCGATCACGCCCTGGTATTCACGGTTGAAGTGGCCATTCACAACATCGGCGCGGCGCAAGCCACCGCCGGTTCCAAGCAGGACGCCGAAACCCAGGCGGCGGAGGAATTCATGAGGAAATTCGCGTGACGCAACATTGCGGTCTGGTCGCCGTCATCGGCGCGCCCAACGCCGGCAAATCCACGCTGGTCAATGCGCTGGTCGGCCAGAAAGTGGCGATCACCTCGGCCAAGGCGCAGACCACCCGCGCGCGGCTGCTGGGTATTGCCCTTCACGATGACACGCAGATCATCCTCGCCGATACTCCCGGCATTTTCGAACCGCGCCGCCGGCTTGACCGGGCAATGGTCGCCGCCGCGTGGGAAGGCGCGCAGGAAGCCGATGCGGTGCTGCTGGTGGTCGATGCGGTCAAACTGCGCCGCCACGAACTGGAGCCGCTGCTGGAAAGCCTCAAGGGGCGGCGCGAGCGCAAGCTGCTGGTGCTCAACAAGGTCGATGCCTCGGTCAAGGAGAAGCTCCTCGAACTGGCGCAGGAACTGACCACCGCCGTCGATTTCGCCGAAGTGTTCTTCGTTTCCGCGCTCACCGGCGACGGCGTGGCGCAGCTCAAGGGGCATCTTGCGGGCCTGATGCCCGAAAGCCCGTGGCACTATCCCGAGGATCAGGTGTCCGACGCTTCGCAGCGGTTGCTGGCCTGCGAGATCACCCGCGAACAGATCTACCGCCTGCTGCATGATGAACTGCCCTATGACAGCGCGGTCCGGCCCGAAGCCTATGTCGAGCGCAAGGACGGCTCGGTCGAGGTGCGCCAGCAGATCGTCGTCGCCCGCGATAGCCAGAAGGCGATCGTGCTGGGCAAGCGCGGTGCCAAGATCCGCGCCATCGGCGAGGCCGCGCGCACGGAACTGGCGGCCGTTCTGGGCCAGAAAGTCCACCTGTTCCTCCACGTCAAGGTCGAGGAAAACTGGGCGGAAGCACGCGACATCTATGAGGAGATCGGGCTGGAATGGGTAAAGTGACGGGGCGTCTGGGGTTAAGCGCGCTGGCCGGTGTCGCGGCGGCGGCGGTCCTGGCGGGTGTCGGGGCCTGGGTCGGCGCGGGCGCGGTGGCGACGGAAAATCCCCAGCACGCAACGAAGCCGGCACCCAAGCCGGTGGTCGCAGCCACGCCCCTTGCCCAAGCTTCGGGCAAGGAAAAGAAGCGCAAGGCACCGGTCATCTGGAAGCGCAAGGACAAGGCCGTGGTGCGCCAGGCCGAGGATGCGCTGTTCGGCGGCCGCTATGTCGCGCTGGGCAGTTCGTTCGCTGCCGGCCCGGGCCTCGCCCCCGGCAAGCCTCCCGCGCCGGGTGCCCCGGCGCGCTGCGGGCAGAGCATGGCGAACTACCCCACCCTGCTTGCCGAACGGCTGAGCCTGGTGCTGATCGACCGTTCCTGTTCGGGGGCGCAGACCACCAACATCCTGAACTCCTGGGGCGAGATCCCGCCGCAGATCGAAGCGGTGACTCCCGATACCCGGCTGGTCACGCTGACCATCGGCGGCAACGATCTCAACTATGTCGGCAACGCCTTCGCCGCCTCGTGCCGCGCCCAGGTCGCCACCGCATCGCCGGCGCTGCCGGGCGACAAGGCCCGGGTTTGCCCAGCCCTGTTCATCCCCAGCGAGGCGGACTATGCCGCCAACGAGGACCGGCTGCGCCAGATCGTGCGCGAAATCCACCGCCGTGCGCCATCGGCGCGGGTCATGTTCGTCCAGTACCTGACCTTGATACCGACTGCCGATCGCATGTGCGCCGCCGTGGCGATGAGCCCGGAGGATGCCGATGTCCTGCGCACAATCGCCGCGCGGCTGAGCGAGACCATCCTGCGCACCGCCGCCGCCGAAGGGGCGCAGGTGGTGCAGATGAACGAGGCCTCGGCCACGCACACCCCGTGCGACAAGGTGCCGTGGATGAACGGGTCCAAATTCGGGCAGCAGGCTACTGACGGGATCGGCTGGCACCTCAACGCCGCGGGGATGAAAGCCACGGCGGACGGCATCGCCTACTGGCTCACGTCTCCGGCCCGGCGCATCTTCGACCCCCGTTTCGAACCCGCGCCCGCGCAAATTGCCCAGCCAACCCCCGCACCGACATCGCCGGCCCCCGGCTTCGGTTCGGCACCGGTGTCAGCGGCAGGCACAGCATCGGCCGTGCCCGCCCCGAAAAACAGATAACCAATTGAAATAGAAAGATGGCTCGTTGATCCGAACTCATAGCCCTCTCCCCTTCAGGCTACCGCATGCACACATCGCGGTTCGAGCCAATTTCGCTTTCGAAAATTGCGCGAAAGTGGCGGCTGGGATTCTAAATCGAATCCATTTGGCCGTCTCCGGATTCCATTCAGCATCCTAAAATGAGCCAAAACACGATGTGTGCATGCGGTAGCCCCTTCAGGGGAGAGGGTTGGGAGAGGGGGATGGTGCCGCTTCGCCCCTCTCTACTCCGGCTAGGCGGCAAGCCGCCAAGCCTGCGTATCTCTCCCCTGAAGGGGAGAGAGCAACATGAGTCAAAGTTATCGAGACTTGGTAGAAGTTGGTGATGATAAGGCGGTGACGGCTTCCTGCGCCACAGCACCGGAAGCCCCGCAAAATTCATCCCGCCAGCAACCGCGCGATGTCCTTTTCCAGCGCTTCGGGCTTGGTGGTCGGGCCATAGCGGCGCACGGGGTGGCCGCTGCGGTCGATCAGGAACTTGGTGAAGTTCCACTTGATCGCCCGGGTGCCGAGCAGCCCCGGGGCAGCCTGCTTCAGCCACCTGAACAGCGGAGCGGCGTCAGGGCCGTTGACGTCCACCTTGGCCATGAGCGGGAACGAGAGGCCGAAGTTCACCGCGCAGAACTGCGCGATCTCCTCCGCACTGCCGGGTTCCTGCGCGCCGAACTGGTTGCACGGGAATGCCAGCACTTCGAAACACTGCGGCCCGAACTTGCGCCACAGCGTTTCGAGGCCGGCATATTGCGGGGTGAAGCCGCACTGGCTGGCGGTATTGACCACCAGCACCACCTTGCCCAGCCGATCCGCCAGGCTGGCCGATCCGCCTTGGGGCAGATCGGCCGAGAAATCGGCGATCGTGCGGCGATCAGCCATGCGGGGCGGGGAAATCGGGCCGTCTGGACAGGGTACGAATCTCGCCGGCTTTGAACAGGCGATCGCCTTCTTTCTGGATCGCGTATTCGTCCTGGTGATCTTCGGGCAGGTCCATCACGAACCGGATCAGTTCGGCGAAGCTGCCGCGACGGATGGTCTTGAAACGATGGAACAGTCCGCCGCCGTCGGCGCATTTGTGCAGTTCGGCGGCATCGCCCCATCCGAACCCCGCCGGCTTGCCTGTTTCGCCCTGAACCGTCCCAGGAGTATCGGTCATCGCGGCCTTCCTTTCTTCTGGTCTTGCGTGCCTTTCCACAATCTGGCGCTGGGAAAGCCCTGGTTCAACGCACCAAAAGCAAAAAAGTCACTCTTCCAGAATACCGTCGTGCAGGCGGACCACGCGGTCCATCGCGGCCGCCAGCCGTTCATTGTGCGTGGCGACCAGCGCGGCGCTGCCCTCTCCGCGCACCAGCGCAAGGAACTGCTGAAACACCTTGTCCGCCGTCGCTTCATCAAGGTTGCCGGTCGGCTCGTCAGCCAGCACCAGCCGGGGCCGGTTGGCCAGCGCCCGCGCCACCGCCACGCGCTGCTGCTCGCCGCCGGAAAGCTGGCTGGGCCGGTGATCGAGCCGTTGGCCAAGACCCAGCGCTGTCAGCAGTTCGGTGGCCCGCACCTCGGCATCGCCGCGCGGCGTGTCGGCGACCAATTGGGGCAGCACCACGTTCTCGATCGCGTTGAAATCGGGCAGCAGGTGGTGGAACTGATAGACGAAGCCGATGTGATCGCGCCGCACCGCCGCGCGCATGTCCTTGCCCAGCTTGCTGGCGTCTATACCGGCAATCTCGATCCTGCCGCCAAACCCGCCTTCAAGCAGGCCGATCGCCTGCAGCAACGTCGATTTGCCCGAGCCCGAAGGCCCCAACAGCGCAACGATCTCGCCCGGCCGCACCGACAGGTTGACACCGCGCAACACATCGATCGTCACCCCCCCTTGGGCGAAGCTGCGGGTCACGCCGGCAAGGCGGACGACGGGGCTGCCCGCTGTCATCGTTTCCTCATTCATAGCGCAGCACCTGTACGGGATCGGTACTCGCCGCCTTCAACGCGGGATAGAGCGTGGCGAGGAAGCTGAACAGCAAGGCCATGACGCAGATGACCGAGATTTCGACCGGATCGGCCCGCGCCGGCAGTTCGGTGAGGAAACGGATTGAAGGGTCCCACAGGTTCTGGCCGGTGACGATCTCTACCAGCCGGACGATCGGCTGGCGGAAATAGAGGAACACGAAGCCCAGCACCAACCCCGCCAGCGTGCCCAGCATGCCGATGCAGAAACCGGTGGTGACGAATATCTTCAACAGTGAACGGCGGGTCGCGCCCATGGTGCGCAGGATCGCGATGTCGCGGGTCTTGGCGCGCACCAGCATGATCAGGGAACTGAGGATGTTGAACACCGCCACCAGCACGATGATCGAAAGGACGACGAACATCGCCACCCGTTCCACGGCCAGCGCCTCGAACAGCGATGCGTTCATCTTCTTCCAGTCGGACACTGCCGCGCGGCCGGCCAGCTTGCGGGTCAGCGGGGCGAGGATCGGCCCGACCTGATCGGGATCGGTCGTCGTCACCTCGATCATGCCGATGGTGTCGCCGGTCAGCAGCAGCGTCTGGGCATCCTGCATCGGCATCACCACGAAGGCCTGATCGTAATCGTAGACACCGATCTCGAAGATGGTGGCCACCCGGTAAGCAACTTGTCGGGGCACGGTCCCGAACGGCGTCGCGCGGCCTTGCGGATTGATGACGGTGATCATGTCGCCCACTTGCGCGCCGAGGTTCTGCGC
This sequence comes from Novosphingobium colocasiae, assembly GCF_014652555.1. Lineage (GTDB taxonomy): Bacteria > Pseudomonadota > Alphaproteobacteria > Sphingomonadales > Sphingomonadaceae > Novosphingobium > Novosphingobium colocasiae. The sequence goes on along the minus strand of NZ_BMZA01000004.1, from coordinate 8,149 downwards.
CAGTTGCGATCCGATCGCCACGCTATCGGCACCGGGTTTGAGGTCGGCCAGGCTCCCCGCCTGGACCTTGTCCTGCAACCGGCCGAGGTCTTCGGGCGTGTTGCCGCGCACCAGAATCGCTTCGACACGGCCGTTGAAGCTTGCCAGCAGCGGCTGCTCGATCAGCGGCGACGCGCGGGTGACGCCGGGCGTCGCCTTCACTTCTTTCAGCACTTCGCGCCAATCGTCGAGCCGGCCACCGTAGGCCTGGATGATCGCGTGGCCGTTAAGCCCGACGATCTTCTCGAACAGTTCGGCGCGAAATCCGTTCATCACGCTCATCACGATCACCAGCGCGGCGACCCCCAGCATGACCGCGAACAGGCTGATACCGGCAACGAGAGCGATGAATCGCTCCCCCTTGCCGGGAAGCATGTAGCGCTTGGCGATAGTCCATTCGAAGGGTGAGAGCAGCAAGCGGCGTGGTCCGTCGATGCGAGGGGATGAATGACAAGGCCCGCACTTAGGCGGCACGCGGGAGACTGGCAAGCGGCGCGGGTGAGCCGCGTCCGGGCGCAGCACAAACGTCATCGCGCGGTCATGGTTCCGATATAGGCTGCAGCAAATCCGGCACGCCTGCGTCCCGATTCCCGCCAGGCCGTTCTTTCCCTTGCATTTGGGATCGACTGACGCCAAATGCGCGGACGTTTTGAAGCGCCAAGGCGGCCGGACACACCCATGAACCTGACACACCCCTTCCGTGATGCCGACGGGGACAAGCTGCACGAAGAGTGCGGCGTTTTCGGCGTCATCGGCGCTCCCGGCGCCGCGAGCATCGCGGCTGCGGGGCTGCATTCGCTTCAGCATCGCGGCCAGGAGGCGGTGGGCATCACCAGCTTCGACGGCAGCGAATTCTATTCGCACCGGGGCCTGGGCCATGTCGCGCAGGTCTTTTCGGGCCGCGAGCTGGCCAACCTGCCCGGCTCCATGGCGTCCGGTCATGTGCGGTATTCCACCACCGGTGGCTCGGGCCTGCGCAATGTCCAGCCGCTGTTCGCTGACCTTGCTTCCGGCGGGTTCTCGATCGCACACAACGGCAACATCTCGAACGCGATGACGCTGAAGCGCGATCTGGTGTCCAAGGGGTCGATCTTCCAGTCGACTTCCGACACCGAAGTCATCATCCATCTGGTCGCGACCAGCCGCTATCCCACCCTGCTCGATCGTTTCGTCGATGCGCTGCGGATGGTCGAAGGCGCCTATTCGCTGATCTGCATGACCGCCGAAGGCATCATCGCCTGCCGCGATCCGCTGGGCATCCGCCCGCTAGTGATGGGCCGCATCGGCGATGCCACGGTGTTCGCGTCCGAAACCGTCGCTTTCGACGTCATCGGGGCCGAATTCATCCGCTCGATCGAACCGGGCGAACTGGTCCAGGTCGATCACAAGGGCACGATTTCCAGCCACCGCCCGTTCGGCGACCCTTCGCCGCGCCCCTGCATCTTCGAGCACGTCTATTTCAGCCGTCCCGATTCGGTGATGGATGGCCGCTCGGTCTATGAAGTGCGCAAGCAGATCGGCAAGGAACTGGCCAAGGAATCGAGCGTCAGCGCCGATCTGGTGATCCCGGTTCCCGACAGCGGCGTGCCGGCCGCGATCGGCTTCGCGCAGGAATCGGGCATACCGTTCGAACTGGGCATCATCCGCTCGCACTATGTCGGCCGCACCTTCATCCAGCCCGGCGAACAGGCCCGCAACACCGACGTCAAGCGCAAGCACAACGCCAACCGTGCCATCGTCGAAGGCAAGCGGATCATCCTGATCGACGATTCGATCGTGCGCGGCACCACTTCGCTCAAGATCGTCGAGATGATGCGCGATGCCGGGGCGGCCGAAGTCCACATGCGCATCGCCAGCCCGCCGACCGAGCATTCCTGCTTCTACGGCGTCGATACCCCCGAACGCTCCAAACTGCTGGCCGCCAACATGGACACCGAGGCGATGGCCCGGTTCATCAAGGCCGACAGCCTGGCCTTCGTCTCGATCGACGGGCTTTACCGCGCCGTGGGCGAACCCAAGCGCAACGCCAAGTGCCCGCAGTTCTGCGACGCCTGCTTCTCCGGCGAATACCCCACCCGCCTGACCGACTTTTCCGGCCGCGCCAACGCCGAGCGTGACGCGGCGTGAGCGACGGTCAGTTTGCAGGCCAGATCGCCCTCGTCACGGGGGCGAGCAAGGGCATCGGCGCGGCCACCGCGATCGCGGTGGCAGCCGAGGGCGCGCACGTTCTCCTGACCGGGCGTGACACCAAGGCGCTGGAAGCGGTCGAGGACCACATCTTCCAGGCCGGCGGCAGCGCCACGATCGCGCCGGTCGATCTGGTCGAGCCGGACGGCATCGCACGCCTGGCAACGGCCGTGCTGGAACGCTGGGGCAAGCTCGATATCCTCGTCATCGCCGCCGCGCTGCTGCCCGAACTGACGGCCGTGGCCCAGATCGACCAGAAGGCCTTCAACAAGGCGCTGACGGTCAATCTGCTGGCCACCCAGGCGCTCATCGCCAACTTCGATCCGCTGCTGCGCAAGAGCGCAGACGCGCGGGTGATCGGGCTGACGACGACGGTGGCGGAAAAGCCGCGCGCTTACTGGGGTGCTTATGGTGCCACCAAGGCCGCGTTCGAGGTGCTGCTCGATTGCTACGCGCAGGAAGTGGCGAACATCTCCAAAATCCGCGTTGCGCTTTACAATCCCGGTGCCACCCGCACCGCCATGCGCGCCCGCGCCTATCCCGGCGAAGATCCGGCATCGGTGAAGCCGCCCGAGGCCGTGGCCGAAGCGCTGATCGCGCTGCTTGGTAAACAATTCCCCTCTCCCACCCGGCTTTCCTTTAACCAACCTGCGTAAGTCGCGGGTAACCGCCCGGTGACATCTTCGGCAATCGCGGGCCCGCATCTCGGGCCGCGTCGCTTCCAAGGATGCCGCCGATGCCCGGGCTGGATCAGGATCGATACCAGATCGCTGCGCAGGAAGATCGCAGCGGCTATCGCAACCGCACTTCGGTCCCGGCATCACTGCGGGCATCGGGCGGCCGCGCATTCCAGACCGTGGTGCGCGACCTTTCGGTGTCGGGCTTTTCGGCAACCGCGATCAGCTTCGTCCATCCCGGCACCCGTTGCTGGCTCACCATGCCCGGCCTCGACAGCCAGGCGGCGCGGGTGGTGTGGTGGGAATCCGGCGTGGTCGGTTGCGCGTTCGAAGACCTGCTGGACCCGGACCTGTTCGAAGGCGTGCTGGAACGCTGGCAGAATCGCGGCGGCATGCCCGCAGGCCGGTGAACCGCTTTATCCGGGCCGCACCAGCGTCACTTGCGCGACATCGATGCCGCGCCCCAGGAACCCACCCTCGCAATAGCTGAGGTAATAGCGCCAGAAGCGCACGAAGCGCTGATCGAAACCGGCGGGTAGCCGCCCGTCCCGCACCGCCGCGTCGAACGCTTCGCGCCATTCGCGCAAGGTCCGGGCGTAATCGAGGCCGAAGCCCTGCCGATCCTGCCACTGCAGACCCCGCTCCTCGGCCAGCGCGCGGAACTCGCTTTCCTTGATGAGCAGCCCGCCCGGGAACACATATGCCTGGATGAAGTCGGCACTGCGGGCATAGGCTTCGAACAGATCATCGCGCAGGGCGATATACTGGATCGCCGCCCGGCCACCCGGCTTCAGGTTGCGGGCGATGCAGTCCATGTAATCGGGCCAGAACTCACGCCCTACCGCCTCCACCATCTCGATCGAGACGATGGCGTCATAGGCCCCGTCGACATCGCGGTAATCCTGCTTGCGAAAGTCTACCGATCCCTGCTCCAGGTTCCAGTGATCGCGCGCAAACGCCAGTTGCTCGTCCGAAAGGCTGATCGCATCGACGTGAACATTGCGGTTGCTGGCGAGGAACGCCGCCGTCGTGCCCCAGCCGCAGCCGATCTCCAGCACCCGCGCGCCTTCATCAAGGTCCAGCCGCTCGACAATGGCATCGATCTTGGCCGCCTGCGCCCGGTCGAGCGGAGAGAAGAACTGCCCCATCGCATCCGGCCCCTCCGGCAGCCGCTCGTACAGCGCGCTGGAATAGAGCATCGTCTCGCCCAGCCAGGCGGCGTAGAAATCGTTGCCGAGATCGTAGTGGGCGTGAATGTTGGTCAGTGCGCCTTCGCGGGTGTTGCGGTGCAGGCGGTGGAGCATCCGCGCCAGCAGCCGCCACGGCCCGTGCGCCCGCGCCGTGCCGCCCAGCGCTTGCGCATTGTCCATGAACAGCGCGAACAGCGGCACCATGTCCGGACTGTCCCATTCGCCGTTAGCCCAGGCCTGATACCAGCCGACCGAGCCACCGGTCGCCAGACGAAGCAGCGCACGCCAGTTCCGGACGTGAACCTCGCAGGACATGCCCGCCAGCCGCCCACCCAGAATGCGCGATGTTCCGTCCGGAAACGTCGCGGCGATGGTGCCGCGTTCCAGACCGGCGTCGATCCGGTCGAGTATCCGTGCGATTCCGCCCGACCACAGGCGCGCCAGCCATTGCGGACCGATGCCGATGGCTCGGCCCGCTGTGGTCAATTCCTCGCCCCTGGCAGTTTGCGCGGTCATCGTGCCAATATGGTCCGGCAATCGGGTCAGGACAATCCGTCCGGTCGGCTCAGCCGCGATGATCGCTCCACGCGGCCAACGCCCGCTCGCGCGCCGCCTTGTGATCGATCAGCGGCACCGGATAGTCCTTGGGCCGGCGACCCGGCGACGGATCGTGGATATCTGCGTCAGACAGGCCTGCCAGTTCGGGGACCCACTGGCGGATATAGTCGGCCGCATCGAATTTTTCCGATTGCGACAGCGGAGCCATGATCCGCACGAACATCTGCGCATCGACACCCGACCCCGCCGACCATTGCCAGTTCACCGCGTTGCTGGCGTAATCGGCATCGACCAGCGTATCCCAGAACCACCGCTCGCCCTCGCGCCAGTCGATCAGCAGATGCTTGATGAGGAAACTGGCGGCAATCATCCGCACCCGGTTGTGCATCCACCCGGTGTGCCAGAGCTGGCGCATCCCGGCATCGACGATGGGATAGCCGGTGCGCCCCTGCTGCCATGCCGCCATGTCTGCGGCGGCCGCCTTGCCCGATCGCCACGCGAACGCATCAAACCCCTCCTTGGCCGATTTTCCGCCGTAATCGGGAAACTGGAGGATCACGTTCTGCGCATAGTCGCGCCAGCCTAGTTCACCCAGGAATGTGCCGACCGACCCGCCGGCATCGGCCACGGCGTGCCATACCCTGGCAGGCGAAATCTCGCCGAAATGGAGATGGGGTGACAGGAACGAAGTCCCATCGTCCGACGGCAGGTTGCGGCGCGCTTCATAGCGCGACGCCGCATCGGCAAAGGCCCGCAAGCACTTCGCCGCGCCCGCCTCGCCCGGCTGCCACATCGCGCGCATGCCCCCCGCCCAGTCGGGCCGGCTTGGCAGCAGCTTCCAGTCCGCCAGCGCATCAGATCGCGGCCACTGGGCCGGCGCTGTGATGGTGTGCGGGCGCGGCGTGGGCTCGGGCGGGGGCATACGTTCGTTGAGCGCGCGCCAGAACGGGGTGTAGATCTTGTAGGGATTGCCGGCACCCGTCGTCACCGATCCGGGCGGGGCCAGGTAATTGCCATGGTGCAGGCACAGCGTCAGCTTTGCCGCCAGCGCCTTCTCGGCATTGCGCCACCAGGGTTCGTAGTGGTGCAGCGCGTGGACCTCCTGCGCCCCGGTTTCTTCGGCCAGTTCCGCCAGCACCTGAGCGCTGACACCCCGGCGCAGGATCAGCCGCGACCCCTTTTCGCGCAGCGCGGCATCAAGGCTTTCCAGCGAACGGTGCAGCCACCACCGCGAAGCGCCGCCCATCCTGCGGTGCCTTGGCGTCTCGTCATCCATTACGTAGACAGGGATCACCGGGCCTTGTGCTGACGCTTCGGCAAGCGCAGCCTGATCGGACAGGCGCAGATCGCGGCGAAACCAGACGATGACGGGGGAAGGCATGAGCGTGCAACGACTCCACGAGAATGGCGTTCCCTAGCGCAATGGTCGTCGCCTCCGAAACCGTCATCCTGCCGCGCCGCGGCTTTCGCATCGATCCGGGCAAGGCCCTGCCGCTGGGCCTCGCCTGCTGGGCCGGCTTCGCGCTGGTTGCCTGGGCAGTGCGGACCGGCCACGCCGAGACCATCGATCAGCTTGGACTGCTGTTCTGGCGCGATGCCACGCTTGCCCCCTCGGGCCCGAAATGGCTGCTCGAGGCCGTGCGCGACGTCACGGGCCTCGGCGGCGTGCTGCTGCGCAACCTGTTCGGCCTCGCCGCGATCTCCGCACTGCTGTTCCTGCGGCTGCGGCGCGAGGCGGTGCTGTTCGCATTGACGGTGGCGAGCGGGTGGCTGGTCAACTCGCTCGTCAAACACCTCGTCGGCCGCGCCCGGCCGGAGATCGTGCCCCACCTCACCGAGGCCGGCGGCAACAGCTTCCCGAGCGGGCACAGCTTTAATTCGGCGGTGGTCTATATCGCCATGGCCCTGGCCTTCGCCGCGTTGAGCAGCCGCGCCGCCGTGCGCCACACGGTGATCTGCGCCGCGCTGGTCGTCAGCCTTGCCATCGCCTGGACGCGGGTCTGGCTCGGCGTTCACTGGCCAAGCGACGTCATCGCCGGCTGGCTGGGCGGTACCGGCTGGGCATTCCTCGCCAGCGCGGTGCTGTATCGCCCGGCGAAGGCGGCGGCCGAAAACATTCCTATTGCCGAATTTTCACCGGATAACTGACGGATACCGTGAACCGATCGCGCAAGGAAGGCGCATCGAACCGTGCGTCACGAAAGGTCACCTTTACCACCCCGCCGTTCTGCACGACTTGCGCCATTGGCATTTGCGACCACGCGAGAAACGACTGCAATCGGCGGTCTAGGCTTTGTGCAGCCCGGCGAACGCGTGGATCATTCATGTAGTCCGGCTGCGCAGCCGAGAATTCCACAAGCCCCGTCGGGTGGCGCAAAGGATCATAGCGTCCATGCGTGATCGCACCTTGCTGCCGCCAGACGATATCCCGCCGCCAGAAGGCGATGGGCTCAGGCGATGCGAAAATCCTGTCCGGCCTGGCATACGGGGCATCTGCTTCGACGGCGGCATAGGCTTGTCGGGAGATGCCTATATTTATCAGGACGAATACGATGGTGGCCGCAATTGCGGCGAGAGCCGGGCGACCAGCGCAATGCGCGCCTGTGTTCCACCTTCGCCGGGCAATGGCAACGCCAAGGCCACATATCACCAACAGCCACGGCGAAATGATAAACAATCCATCGGTGTGGAACCAGCGGTCGCTTAACGGAGAGAACAGTTCGACCGCATAGACGTTCTGGAGATCAAGCAACGAATGCGTCAAGGCACCCAGATAGCACAGCGCGATCAGCCATCCGAACCGCATCGGCCAATGCGGCAACGATGAACCGACACGCCACTGCTGCCAGCGATCAAGCAGCCAAAGCAGCCCGGCCAGCACCGGCGGCATCAACAGAACCCCGCCGACCAGCCCGTGGGTGAACCCGCGGTGCATCGCCAGCGGCGGCCATGGTGCCCCACCGAACAAAACATCGATATCCGGCATGTTGGCGGCCAGGATACAGGCAGCCGTACCTTTGCGCGTGAGCCGTTTTAGGCCAGTCTCGGCCAGCGCCCAGCCGACGAGGCTGTGGGTCAGGTTATCCAAAAGCCTGACCCGACTCTCTCAGTCCATCAGGCCGTGCGCGGCCTCGGCTTCGGTGACCGTCCAGGTCTGGCCCTTGGCGAGCAGCTTGGTGAGGTTCGGCTCCTTGCCGGCGATCAGCTTGGCGCGTTCCTCGACAACCTGGCTTTCGAAGGTGGGGCGCGGATCGTCGTAGATCACGCCGAGCGCCATCGGGAACGGGCCAAACGGCATTTCCACCAGCATGTGGGCGAGACCCCGGTTGCGCACGTTGTGCACCGCGACGCCGGCCGCCTTCCAGTCCCCCCCGGTCACGTCGACTACCTTGAGCGTCAGCGTGTCATGATCGAGCGACAGGCCCTTGGTGCCCTTGGCGAACAGCAGCGGTTCGCCGTCGTTGCACCAGATCTGGTTGTCCGATGCCACCCCCTTGG
>NZ_BMZA01000003.1:233728-281592 GCF_014652555.1 Novosphingobium colocasiae | reverse complement strand
TCCAGAGCGTGAATCACATCTCCGACAAAATGGGAATCCTAAATCCCCACAACCCCTAAAACAATATGGAAGGAAGACCGGGCGATGGATCGTGGAGACCATGAAATCCTGATGCGCATGCGCGCCGCACACGCGTGCGTCACCCTGGCGGAGACACCAAGATGACCGCATCCCCCGGCACCGCCCCCCAGGCCGGGCAATCCGCAGATATCCGCGTCCACGGCCGCATCTGCCCTTTCTGCGAACAGAACTGCGCGACCGAAGTCACCTTCGATCACACCGCCGGCAAAGTGGTGAGCATACGCGGCGACAAGCAGGACCCGCTAAGCCAGGGTTTCGTCTGCCCCAAGGCGGTGGCGGTGAAGGACCTGCACCACGCCTCCGACGTTCTGACCGGCCCGATGATCCGCCGTAACGGGCAATTTGAACCGGCGTCCTGGGACGAGGCGCTGGACTATGCGGCGAACCGTCTGCAGGCGATCCAGGCCGAGCACGGGCGCGATGCCGTTGGCCTGTTCTTCGGCACCAGCATCGCCCACATTCCCGGCTTCGCGTTCTACACCGGCCCGCTGCTCAACGCGCTGCAGACCAGGCAGATCTATTCGACCTCCAGCATCGATTGCCACCCCCACTTCCTGGCGGCGATGTCGATGTTCGGCGGCTTCACTTCGTTCCCGGTACCCGACATCGACCGCTCCGATTACTTCGTGCTGATCGGCGCGAACCCTTTGCAATCGAACGGCAGCTTCATGACCGCGCCCGGCGTGCCCCGGCGACTGAAGGCGATCCAGGAACGCGGCGGCAAGGTCGTGGTTATCGATCCGCGCCGGACCGAAACCGCGCGCATGGCCGACTGGTATCTGTCGATCGAGCCGGGCGGCGATGCCGCGCTGCTGCTGGCGATCGTGCGCACGCTGTTCGATGAAGGACTGGTCCAGCCCGGCCATCTCACCCCCTTTCTCAAGGGCGTGGATGCCCTGCGCGCGATGGCGCAGGACTTCGCTCCCGAACGGGTCGGCCCGGCCGTGGGCATCCCCGCAGAGGACATCCGCACGCTGGCCCGCGAGATCGCGGCAGCCCCGCGCGCCTGCCTTTACGGCCGCATCGGTTCCGCCATGCAGCGGTTCGGGTCGCTGACCAACTGGCTCATCAACGCCATCAACATCCTGACCGGCAACCTCGACCGCGAAGGCGGGCCGATGTTCCCGCAAGGCGTGTTCGAAGGCGTCATCATGTCCGACCGCTGCCGCGACGGGCAGCTCCCTTACGACCGTTGGCGTTCGCGCGTGAGCAACTGGCCCGAGATGGCCGGCCAGTTCCCTGCCGCGCTCATGGTGGAAGAGATGGAAACGCCCGGTGAAGGCCAGATGCGGGCGCTCGTCACCATGGGTGCCAACCCGGCTCTGTCCAGCCCCAATGGCGGCGGGCGGCTGTCGCAGGCGATGAGCAAGCTCGATTTCATGCTCTCGTTCGATATCTTCATCAACGAAACCACCCGTCATGCCGACGTGATCCTGCCCTCCCCGCCGCACCTGTCGCATTCGGACTTTATGGTGTTCTTCACCTTCCTGACCGTGCGCGACTACATCAAGTATGCACCGCCCGTGTTCGAGGCTCCGTCCGGAGCGCTGCATGACAGCGAGATCATCTGCGAACTGATCGGCCGGCTGACCGGGCAGAGCGCCGCTGCCGCCGACGACCAGGCGCTGCGGATGCTGGTCGATCAGTTGCGCGACCAGGGCAACGCGGTGATCGCCGGGCTTTCGTTCGAGCAGATCGTCCAGCATGTCGGCAGCGAGCCGGGCGAGGACCGGATGCTCGATGTGCTGCTGCGATCGGGCGCTTATGGAGACCACTTCGGCGACCGGCCGGACGGGCTGACGCTGGAACGGCTCAAGGCCATGCCGCACGGCGTCGATTTCGGCGCGATGGAGCCCCGGATCGACAAGGTGCTCCATCTGCCCGACGGCAAGATCGACCTCGCCCCGACGGTCATAACCGACGATCTTGCGCGTTTGGAAGCCTGGGTTGACGGCGAACGCGATGCCAGCCTGCGCCTAATGGGCCGCCGGCAGGTGCGCACCTGCAACACCTGGCTGCACAACTTCCCCTCGCTCGCCAAGGGGCCGGAGCTGTGCGTCCTGCTGATGCACCCCGCCGACGCGGCCGAACGCGGTATCCCCGACGGTGCGCGGGTCCGCGTGCGATCGCGGACCGGCACGGTCGAGGTCCCGGTCCACCTCAGCGACGAGATGCGGCGCGGCAACGTCAGCCTGCCACATGGCTGGGGCCACGACGAAGACGTCCCGGGCCAGCTTCATGCCAAGGCGCGGCCGGGGGTCAATTCCAACCACCTGGCCGATCACACCCTGCTCGACGCGCCGTCGGGCAACGTCAACCTCAATGAAATTCCGGTGGAAGTTGAATTACTTGCCACGGAATCAGCATGATCACCCAAGCGACACATCCAGCATACGAAAAAACTATAAGACCAAATCCAAAAATCGCTTGTCATGGAAAAACTGGAGTAGAATAAAAGCCGATATAATTTCGGGAATCACTCCTAGACAAGACCATCCACAGGGGAGAATACGATGTCTGATAAAAGGCTGGCGCTATATGTTAGCGCCTCGGTTGCCGCGCTTACTCTTTTTCCAGCTACTACATTTGCACAGTCGGCCGCTGGTGAGACCGAGAACTCCGGTATCGCCGAAATTGTTGTTACCGCCCAGAAGCGCGCGCAAAGCGTTATGGATGTCGGCGCGACGCTGAACGTGCTTTCAGCGGAAAACCTGACCAAGCAGCGCGTGTTCAAGGGCGAGGATCTGGCCATCGCCGTCCCCAGCCTCACCTTCGCGCGCTCGGCCTACAACACCCCGATCTTCTCGCTGCGCGGCATCGGCTTCAACTCGACCGCGCTCGGCGTGTACCCGGCGGTCAGCTTCTATCTTGACGAAGCGCCGCTGGCGTTCCCGGTGCTGGCCGCGAACCAGACGTTCGACCTGCAGCGGCTCGAAGTCCTGAAGGGTCCGCAAGGCACGCTGTTCGGGCAGAACTCTACCGGTGGCGCGATCAACATGATCGCCAACAAACCGACCGACCAGCTCGAGGTAGGCGGATCGATTTCCTACGGTCGTTTCAACATGTTCGAGGCGTCGGGACACATCAGCGGGCCGATTTCCGACACGCTGCGCGGGCGCTTCGCGTTCATGACGCACACCATGGACCCCTGGCAGATCAGCTATACGCGGCCCGATGACCGCAATGGCCGTGAAGCCTACTACACGGGTCGCGCGATCTTCGACTGGGAGCCGAGCGACAAGCTCAAGGCAACGCTTACCCTCGCCGCCAACAAGGACAATTCGCAGCCGCTGGCGCTGGCGCTCGTTGCTACCAATTATGCGTATCCAACCCTTCTGGGTACCGACCTTGGCAATCCGGTGCTGACGCAGCCGCTGATCCCGGGCGGCAATCCGCGCCTTGCGGACTGGGGCGGTCCGGTGGGGCCATCGGACAACCCGTTCATCCAGCAGGCCACCCCGACCCGGCTCTATGCCCACCGTAACCAGCAACAGGGCTCGCTGCGGCTGGAATTCCGTCCGACCGACGGGCTGCTGATGACGTCACTGTCGTCCTACGCGCGCTTCCGTCAGCACATGGGCGCATCGCGCAGCGGGTCTGCGATCCAGAACGAGGACCAGACCCGGATGGACGGCCGGATCGACAGCTTCGCGCAGGAAGTCCGTCTGGAAAATACCGACAATCCGGGGCTGCATTGGGTCGTTGGCGTGAACTACGAGAACAGCAAGATCAACGAAGATCAGCTACAATCGTATGCCAACAACACCAGCGCCATCAATTCCGGCATCTTCCAGAATGGCATCAAGGTCCATAACGCAATCGAGAACATCGCTGCGTTCGCCAATGTGGAAGTGGAAATCACGCCCGGCCTGACGGCCAAGGCCGGTGCGCGTTACACGGATTCGAAGATCAAGAACACCGCTTGCGGAACGGATGCGGGCGACGGCAACATCGCAAACATCTTCAACTTTCTGGGCGACCTGTTCAATGATAACTTCAATCCGGATGGTTCGCGCAAAAACCCGGACCTGTTTACGTATATCCAGCCGGGCGATTGCTTCACGCACAATTATGATCTGATTCCGGGCGAGGTGTTCCACGACACCCTCAAGCAGCACAACACTTCCTGGCGTGTCGGCCTTGACTACAAGGTTACGGACGACGTGCTGCTCTATGGCAACGTGTCGAAGGGCTACAAGGCAGGCAGCTATCCCACCGCGTCACCGGCCAGCTACGTCGGTCTCCAGCCGGTCACTCAGGAATCGGTGCTGGCCTACGAAGTGGGCGCGAAGTCGGAACTGCTCGAACGTCACCTGATCGTGAATGCGGCCGGGTTCATTTACGAGTATCGCGACAAGCAGGTTCAGGGCAGCATTGCCGATCCGGTGTGGGGGCTGCTGCCGCAGCTTCGCAATATTCCGAAGTCCAGGGTCAAAGGCGCTGAAATCGATGTGACGGCGGTTCCCTTCCGGGGGCTGACACTGACGGGTTCGGCAACGTACCTGAAAAGCGAGATCACCAAGGTTTCGCCGCTTGAATATGACGTGGTGGGCAACCAGGGCACCATCCTTGGTTCGGAACTGCCCCTGACGCCCGAGTGGTCCTATGCTCTTGGCGGTGAATACACGTTCGACGTCGGTTCGGTGCGGCCGTTTATCGGTGCCAACTGGCGTTGGGTCAAAGGCAACGATGCAAGTCTCGGAGGCTCGAACACGATCGTACCGCCTAACGCGCCGGAGTTGCCCCAGGATCGCGCGCTGCCGGGTCTGGTTCATCCGTTCGTCATCGGGTCCTATGGACTGCTCAGTGGCCGCGTCGGTGTCAACGGGCCGGAGGACAAATGGTCGGTGAGCGTCTGGTGCGACAACTGCACCAACAAATATTACTGGCTCAACGTGACTGTGGCGCAGGACAACATCAGCCGCGGCATCGGCCGCCCGGCAACCTACGGCGTCACCGCCTCGTTCAAGTATTGAGACCCCTCCCGTCGTAACGGGAAACCCTGTAGCGCCGCCGGGACGACAATCCTGGCGGCGCCTTTTTTTTTTCAGGTCGCCGCACTTCGCCGGAGCGATCGTCCGGCTCTGCCGCTGCGTTTGCGGGTCCAGATGACGAGCCCGGTGATGCACAGCATCGTCACCGCCGCGCCGATCAGGCTGACGGCGATCCGCCAGGGCGTCCCCAGGACATGCGCGGTGTGGAGGGCGACGATCCAGGCGGTGAAGGTATTGGCGGCGTTGCTCCCGGTCGGGATCTGTACCGCTTTCAGCGCGCCGGTGTCGCTGTCGAACGCCACGCTGGTCCCCGCGCCGTGCTTCGATATGTCGGCCGAGGTGGTGAAGCCATAGACATAGGCCCCGATCTCGGGCGAGTGCCACAGATAGGTCTCGCCGTCGCTGCGCATCGCCACACCCGCCTTGCGCGCCTCTTCACCGGCCAGCACCTGCCCCCGCGCCAGCGCCGCTTCGAAGCCGAGCGCGGGGTGCGCGCGCGGACGGGGCAGCATTGCCGAAAAGAACGCTTCGCGCGGGTCCTCTGCCCCCAACTGCTTCATCACCGGGACATAGATCTGCGGCAGGTTGAACGACACGCTCGACCACGCGAACACCAGCAGCAGCGGCCACAGCCACAGCCCGCCCGCGCGGTGCAGATCGAAATTCAGTTTGTACCCCGATGCCCGCCAGCGCACCATCCAGCTTGGCTGCCAGCGCCGCCACCATGTCTTGCCTGTCGCCCGGACCGTGCCCCTTGCCGGCGGTTTGTGGCGCACCGGCAGGGTCAGATAGAACCCGACGAAGCAATCGAGCGTCCAGATCAGCGCCGCCACGCCAAACACCAGCATCGCCGTCGGCCCCAGCGCCAGACTGTAGTGCAGCCGATAAACGAACGGCATGAGGTTCTTCATGCCCTGGCGGATATCGCCCCATTCGCGGCGGCCCAGTTCGCGCCCGGTATAGGGATCGAGGAACAGGTCATCCCAGCCGGGGCCGGGCTGCTCGATTCCCGTCTTCGGATCGGGCCAGCTCAGATGAAGTCGCAGGCTGCGCCCCGGCTCCACATCCAGCGGCACGAAATTGATCCGGGCACCGGGATAGCGGGCCAGCACCTGGTCGCGGATCGCCAGCACGTCCATCGGCCGTGCGCCGGGTGACGGCGGTGCCGCAAGGTGCAGTTCCGGCGCAGTTGCAACCTCCAGTTCGTCGAGCCAGGACAGGAAGATGCCGGTGAAGCCGGCCACCGCCAGGAACAGCGTCAGGCTGAGCCCGGCCCAGCGATGCAGGATCACCCAGAGCTGGCGCGACAGGGCCTTGCCTGCCCCGGTGGCTGGAGCAACGGCCGATGGCGCAGGGGCGGATCGAGTAGCCATGTCTTTCCTAGCTTTGGCGCACGCGCGCTGACCGAAACTGGTCGGCTGCCTGCATCGGGCGGGCACGGGCTCCCCTGATGCAGGCTTCTCGCGAAGTCGAGCCCCACGAACGCGGACCGCCCGCGCGACCTCCCGGGTCAGAACCGGTAGCTGACCGTTCCGAAGACATTCCGCTCGGCACCGACGAAACAGTCACCGCGGCCCAGGCAGGAGGCATAGTATTCCTTGTCGAACAGATTGGTGGCGTTGACCGCCAGGGTCCACGGCCCGCGGGTCAGTTCGACCAGAGCATCGACCAGCGTATAGCCGGGAGTGCGGATATTGCCGGAGACATGCGCGCCGGTATAGCGCACGCCGCTGCCCAGCCGCACCGCCGTATCGTCATCCAGCCGCAGCGTCTTGGTGGTCCACAGCGACGCGTTGTGCTTCGCCACATCCTCAAGCTGCTGCCTGGAGCCGGCCTCGCGGATGCGGGTGTAGCTGTAATTGGCGATCAGTTCGAAGTCGCCGGGCAGGATGCGGGTGGCCTCGATCTCGAAGCCCTTGGATGTCAGCGCGCCCGCCTGGCGCTGGTCGAACGGATCGGGGGTGGAGGCGTCATCGACCGGGCGGTTGTTTTCGCGAATATGGAACGCCGTCGCGGTGATCAATGTGCGCTCGTCGGGGTGCAGCTTGATCCCGCCTTCGAACTGCCGCCCGCGCTTGGGCTTGAACGGGTTGCCGTCGCTTGCAGAGCCCGAGATCGGCTCGAACGACTGGGTATAGCTGAAGAACGGCGAGAGGAACGGCAGCACATCGCCGATGATGCCGGCGCGGAAGGTGGTGGCGTTGTCCTTCACCACCACCCCTGCGGTATCCCGGGTGCTGACGTGATCGCGCCGCGCCCCGACGACGACCGAGACGCGATCGTACAGGCGGACCTGATCCTGGACGTAGACGCCCAACTGCTTCTGCGCGGTGTCCTCGAAACTGCCGCCGACGAAGTTCGGGTCCGACGCGGTCGGAATGCCGCCGCCGTAATTGGACAGGGCATCATAATCGATATTGTAGATATCGATGAATTCATAGCCGTACCCGCCCGTCTTGCGCACGCGGTTCCAGCTATAGTCGATACCCGCCAGCAGCTTGTGGCTGATCCGATCGCCGGTGTGGAAATCGAACTGGACATTGTTGTCGGTGGTGAAGATTTCCATCCGCGCGATGCTGCCGTCGGCATAGAGGCCGATCACGCGCTGGTCCGGATCGATATAGGGATTGTCGGGGTTGCCGTAGCTGTCCGGATAGTGGGTCAGGTACGTCAGGTCGCTGTCGATATAGCGGGCCTTGAGGTTGATCCGCACCGCCTCGCTGAACCGGTGGCTGACCGTGCCGGTGCCTTGCAGCAGGCGTCCGTCGTAACGATCCCAGCCGGGCTTGCCGATGAACAGGCTGTTCGCCAGCTTGCCGTTGGGATTGGGCTTGATCGTGCCCACATTGGGCAGGAACTGCGCCGTCGATCCGCCGTCGTCTTCCTGATAGAGGCCCAGCAGTTCCACATCGGTATCGGGCGTCGGCTGCCAGCGCAGCGACGGCGCGATCATCACCCGGTCGTCAGGGACGTGATCGGTCTGCGTCCCGGCATCGCGCACCCGCGCGACGATCCGGCCTGCCAGGCCATCGGTCAGCACGGTGTTGACGTCGGCCAGCACCTCCTTGCGGTCGAACGTGCCGTACCGCAGCGAGAATTCGCCCGTGTTTTTGAACTGCGGGTCCTTGGACACCATGTTGAGCAGCCCGCCGATCGAGCCTGATCCGAACAGCACCGAAGCCGGGCCGCGCACCACTTCGACGCGCGAGAAGTTGTAAGGGTCCGAGCGGATGCTGGCATAGTAGCTGTAGATATCGTGCATGCCGTCGCGGAACTGGATCGGGTTGATGCCGCGGATGAAGCCGCCGTCCACCCGGCTGTCCGAACCATAGGGGTTGGACTGGACGCCCGCGACATAGTTCAATGTGTCGGAGATCGAGACCGCACCCTGCGCCAGGTAAGTATCGGCGGTGATGACGGTGACCGGCTGCGGCGTTTCGAGCACCGGCGTATCGGTCTTGGTGCCCGATGCGTTGGTCTGGCGGGCACCGGTCACGATGATTGTCGATCGCGCCGCCGTTTCGGCGGCACCCTCCGCCTCTTCAGCCTGTGATGCCGGCACCAGCACCGCCAGATATGCAACCGCCGCAGCTCCGGCCAAGTATCCACGCTTCATTGTCATTCCCTGTTCCGGGCTTGCGCCCAATCGATCCGTTATCCCGACCCGCCGGCGTCGCTCGTGCGACGTCGGCAGGGGTCCGCAAAGGCGGACGCCGGCGCGCGTGCCGGCTTCGCGTTTTCCCGGAGATTGCCCCCGACGCGCCAGTGTCGCTAATGCGACTCATTCTTATTTGCAACAGAGAAAGTGAGGCGATTCGGGTTCAGCGACAACGGACGCGGAGCTTGGGCAATGCCTAAGCCGGGGTGACGAACCCGAAGTGGCCGAGACGGGCGCGCAGGCTGCGGATCTCTTCGGCCAGCGCCGCGCGGCGCGCGTCCGGCACCACGGCCAGGACCAGCATCCACGCGTCGTGCGTCATCCGCGCGACGAAGGCATCGTCATCCAGATCACCCTGCACCCACAGGTCGATCACCCCGGACGAGTGCGACAGCAGCGCCAGCGCCATGTCGTGGCGGGTGAAGCCGGGGCTGGCGGGATCGTCGTGCAGGTAGCCGAGCTCCATCATCCCGGCGAGGCGGCGGCGCCACAGCTCGAGTCCGCGCGTCAGGTAGGACGGCCGCGCCGCCATGTCGCGCTCGCCGAGCTGGAACTTGTAGAGCGGCCGGTAAAGCCGCGATTTGCGCACGAAGAATTCGGCCGCAAACGTCATCGTCGCTACCGCATCGCGCACCGGATCGCCTTGCGAAGGCATCGCGTCGCAGCCGCTCATGATCTCGTCCAGCCCGCGGTTGAGCAGGTCGTACAGCACCGCACCCTTCGACCCGAAGATGTTGTAGAATGTGGTCGGACTGACCCCGACATGCCCGGCAAGCGTCTGCATCGTGAAATCGGTGCTCGATGTCGCGTTGATGAGGTCCTCGACGCGATCGAGAATGATGCCCCGGCGCTCCGCCTTGGGGATGGATCGGATCATGCTCATCCTCTCAACTGCGCGGAAATGGCTGCGAACCGGGGCCGGATATCCGCTTGCCGGCCATTTCAACGCGCAAATCCATAAGCTGCTTTACAATCAAGTGTAACGCATTACACATCACAATCACAACGGCCGATCAAGCCGTGGGTTAGAGGATGTCGGAAATGGTGATGACCGCTGCACGGCCGAAGGTCGCCGAAGCCGGCGCGCAGGACCCCAAGAGCACGCCGAGCGAGGCGTGGATTGCCCGGCTTCAGGCCCGCTTCCCCACCGAACGCACGGTCGACGAGGCGCTGACCCGCAAACTGCGCAACCGCGCCGATCCACCCTACCGCCCGAGCACGCTTGCCGAAGTGGCCGGGCAACTGCGCGCGTTCTTCGCCGTCCATGCCCCCGGAGCCGAAGTGCACGCCGTGGCTCCGCTCGGCGGCGGCGCATCGAAGGAGCAGTACCGCTTTACCCTGCACGAACAGGGCAGCGCCCCGACGGATTACGTGCTGCGGCGCGAACCGCCCGAATCGGTGGTGGAAACCCACCGGCTGCGCGAGTTCGAAGTAATGAACGCGGTGCGCGGGACGATCCCGGTGCCTCCTGCCCGTTGGGTGGACGCTGATGGCGCATGGTTCGGTCGCCCTTCGCTGATCAACGGCTTCGTTTCGGGGGTGACCAAGCCCGCCGGGTCGGAAGGCAACGTCTCCGGGCTGGGCACGGGGTTCTCGCCGGAATGGCAGGCGCGGCTGGCCCCGCAGTTCGTCGATATGCTCGCCGCGATCCACCGCTTCGACTGGCGCGACGCCGCGCTCGATGCCTTCGATGTGCCGCCCGAAGGTTCGGCCGAGGGGGTGCTGCGCACGATCAACTGGTGGGACCGGGTGTGGGAGGAAGATTCGATCGAGGCGATCCCGATCATCCGCTTCGCCGCGCAGTGGCTGCGCGCCAACGCGCCAACGATCGAGCGGGTGACGCTGGTCCACCACGATTTCCGCCCCGGCAACTTCCTGTTCGAGCCGGACAGCGGCACGATAACGGCCGTGCTCGACTGGGAGCTGGCGCATCTGGGCGACTACCATGAGGATCTCGCCTGGTCACTGCAGGAAGGGTACGGCTATACCGACGCACAAGGCCGGTTCATGGTATGCGGCCTGATCGAGCGCGAGGCGTTCTTTCGCCGCTACGAGCAGGCTTCGGGTTTCCCGGTCGATCGCGCGCGGATCGATTACTACATGATCATGAACACCTGGAAGTCCGCGATCATCGTCCTTGCGACCGGCATCCGCTGCGCCGCCGGCGGCAAGAGCCATCAGGACATCCTGCTCTCCTGGCTCGCCGGGTTCGGCCACGTGTGCCTCCACAACCTTGCCCGGCTGCTGCGGGAGACGCTCCATGGCACCTGATACCCGCCTGCGCCTTGCCGCGATCCGCAAGGCGCTCGAAGACATCATCGTCCCGCTGATCCCGGCCGAGGCTTCTTTCGCGCAGGAACAGCTCGGCCTGATCCTGCGCTCGATCGGCATTGTGCGCGACCAGATCCCGCACGAGGAAGCGTTCCTGATCCACGACGCCCACGCCTTCGCCACGCTCGGCCATGCGCTGGGGCAGCACGCCAGGCCGCAGGACACCTGCGCCGCACCCTTGCGCGAGGCGATCGCCCGCGTCGAGGCGATCTGCCCGGCCCAGGCCCTGCGGCGCAGCGAACTGGAGCAGGCGGTCGGCGCGATGCGCGCGTGCATCGAGCAGGCGGTGGAGGAAATCGGTGCGGATGCCGCCAGGCTTTCCGCTATCGCGCCGCTGATCCTCACCCATACCGAAACCCAGACGCTTCTGGAACGGCGCTGGGTGGTTGGCACCGGTTTCGATCCCGCACCCGAAGCGCTGCCCGCGCTGGACGGCATTCTTTACCCCGCAAGCACGGAAATCACTGCATGAAAGTCCATATCGTCCACGCCCACAGCGAAGGCGATTCCTTCGTCAACGCCATGAAGACCGTGATCGCCGACCAGTTCGCGGCCGACGGCCATGAAGTCAGCCTGTCCGATCTTTACGCCAAGGGCTTCAACCCGGTCGCCTCGCCGGCGGATTTCGGCGATCGCCGCGACCCGGGCCGGCTGGTCTATACTCTCGAACAGCGCCACAATTACCAGGGCGGCACGCTGGCAGCCGATATAGTCGCCGAACTGGAACCGGTGCTCGCTGCCGACATGCTGGTGTTCACCTTCCCGATCTACTGGTTCGGCGCGCCGGCGATCCTCAAGGGGTGGTTCGACCGGGTGCTGCTGTCAGGCGTCTGCTATGGCGGCAAGCGGGTGTATGGTCAGGGCGGCCTTGCCGGCAAGCGCAGCTTCGCGGCGATGAGCCTGGGCGGACGGCACGACATGTTCGGCGAGCGCGGCCTCCATGGCGAACTGGTGCAGGGCATGATGCGCCACCTGTTCCAGGGCACGCTGGGATATGTCGGCACCACGGTGCTCGATCCTTTTATCGGCTTCAACGTCCCCTATATCAGCCTTGAAGCGCGTACCGCGCTGCTGGAAGAACTGCGCCGGACCGTCGCCGATATCGACCGCCGCCCGGTGCTGCCCGTGCCCGACCTCAACCGGTTCGACGATCGCTTCGCCCCCCTCCCGGAGAACGCCGCATGACCGCGCGGACACTGACGCTCGACATCGCCGACGGCATCGCCGCGATCACGCTGGCCCGCCCGGAGCTGGGCAACCCGATCGACGGCGAATTCTCCCGCGATCTCTACGATCTGGCCAATGCGCTGGCCGGGCGCGACGATGTCCGCGCGATCCTGCTGCGCGCCGATGGCCCGGCCTTCAGCTATGGCGGCGACATTTCCACCTTTGCGCCGCAGATCGATGAACTGCCGGCGATCATGCGCCGCTGGACGGGCGATTTTCACACCGGCCTGATCCGCCTGCAGCGGCTCGACGCGCCGATCGTGGCACAAGTCCAGGGCGTGTGTGCGGGCGGCGGCGTGGCCATCGCGGCGGGCGCGGATTTCGTGATCGGCACGCCCGGCACGCGGTTCGTTTATGCCTACACCGGTATCGGCCTCGCCTGTGACGGTGGGGCATCGCTTGCCTGCACGCGGCGGATGGGCTTTGCCCGGGCTACCCGGTTCATGCTGCTCAACCAGACGCTCACCGGCGCACAGGCGCTGGAGGCGGGGCTGATGGACGAGATGCTCGAACCCGAAGCGCTCGCCCCGCGCGCGCAGGCCCTCGCCCGCCAGCTTGCCGATGGCCCGACCGTGGCGTTGGGTGAAGTGCGCCGGCTGCTGCGCCAGGCCACCCATGCGGCCATGGAAGCGCAACTGGAAGCCGAGGCGCAAGCCATGGTCAAGGCCGCCACCACCGATGACGCCCGCGAGGGTGTCCTGGCCTTTGCCGAAAAGCGCAAACCCCGCTTCCGCGGCCGCTGAACCTTCGAAGGACACCCAGTGCAGACGATCTCCCCATCCCCTTCCGCCACCTCGCGCCCCGATCACGAGGCGATCGAGCCACGCCTGCTCGAACTGCTGCTCGACAAGCAGGAACGGCGTAAACAAGGCCCTTACGTCCCGCGCAGCGCCCCTGAGATCGAGGCCGGGCTGGCCGAACTGTTCCGCCAGCGCGGGCTGAACCTGCGTGCCACCGGCGTGCGCCGGCTGGGCGGCGGCGCGTCGAAAGAACAGTTCGTGTTCGACGTCGAAGGCGACCGGCCGGACGAATTCGCCCGCTGCGTGCTGCGCATGGACCCGCGCGAGGGGATCATCGAGACCTGCCGCCGGCGCGAGGGTCAGGTCCTGCGGGCCATGGCCGGGCGGGCCCCGGTACCGCCGGTGCTGTGCGTCGATGATGGTGCCGCGATGGGTCAGCCGCTGATGATTACCGGTTTCGTCGGCGGCGTCACCAAGCCGTCAGACGGTGCTTCGGGTCCGTCCGGCCTTGGCGCGACCATGGGCGACCGGGTGTCCGAAGCGCTGACCCCGCAGTTTATCGATTGCCTGATCGAAACCCACGCCACCGATCTGGCGACCGCCGCGCTCGAAGATTTCGCCATGCCCCGCCCCGGCACGACCGACGCCGCGCTATGGCAGGTCAATTACTGGACCAAGGTGCGCGAACTCGAAGAGATCGATTCGCTGCCGCTGCTGACGCTGGCCGAGACCTGGCTGTACGATCACCTGCCGGTCTGCGCCGACCCCATCCTGCTCCACGGTGACTGGCGACTGGGCAATTTCCTGTTCGACGAGAGCACCCTGCGGATCACCGCGATGCTCGACTGGGAACTGACCCATATCGGCGATTTCCACGAGGACCTGGCCTATAGCCTCGAACCGCTGTTCGGATCGGTCCAGCCTGATGGCGAACTGATGATCGGATCGATGTTCCCGGTCAGCCGCCTGTTCGACACCTATCAGGCCAAGACCGGCCGACGCATCGATCCCGCCACGCTCAAATGGTATCAGGTCATGACCAGCTACAAGCTGATCACCATGAACCACACCTCGTCGATCATCGCCGCGCGCGACGGCACCAATCACCAGAGCGCGCTGCTCGGCTTCCTCGCCTCGGTGACGGCGGGGATGAGCGATACCCTGTGCAACCTGCTTGAAGGAGAAATCGGATGACGCCAGATCCCGCCATCCGGCTGCAAAGCGTGATCCACACGCTGGAGCGCGTCATCATCCCGGCGGTCGATACCGGCAACCTCCTGGCGGTGGAGCAGTGCGGGGTCACGGTGGCGCAATTGCGCATGCTGTTGGAGCACCTGCCGCTGCTGACCGCCTACCATGGTGCCTGCGTCGCCGATCTGGTCGCGACCGCGCAGGACCTGCCCGAAGCGGACGGCGGCCCGCAGACCCTCGCCGCCGCCGCGCGGCTTGGACAGGTGCTGACCGATCGCGCCGCCACCGATGACGATCGCCTGTTCTACCACCGCGTCGGCAAGGCACTGGAAGACCTGCTGCGCGCCGTCGCCGGGGATGGCGCACCGGGCTATCGCCGCGCGATAGACCGCGCCGTCCTCACCTTCTCGCGCCGCCAGTCGCTGCGCTCGCGCAGTTGGTTCGTGGCGGCAGGCTTCGACCCCAAACCGGCCGAACTGCCGCCGGTTACCGAGCTGATTTGAGGGGCGCGCCGGCAGCGAGTGCAGCCAGCCTCGCAGCCATGACCGGCCAGGAATAAGTGCGCGACGCATAGTCCGCCATTGCCACCCGCGCCGCTTCATCGACGGCCAGGGTTTCGATGGCGGCGATGCAGGCCTGCGCCGATGCATCGGGGCGGGCAAGGTCGATCGCGGCACCGGCGAGCCATTTGCCGGCGGCCGGGTCCGCAAGCTGGGCCGGCGCACCGCAGACCACCGGCAGGCCGCAGGCCATCGCCTCCTGGATCACCAGCGGGTACCCTTCGCCGACGCTGGGCAACAGCAGCACATCAGCACCGCGATAGAGCGCCGCCAGCGCCTGCGGGCTTTGCGGGCCAAGGTCGGTCACGTTGGCCAGTCCCCAGTCCGCAGGCCGCAGGGGGCCTGATCCGGCCAGCACGAACTGCCAGTCCGGCCGTGCCTGCGCGCAGGCCCGCAGCACCGCCAGGCCCTTCTTGGCGACGTAGCGGCCCGCGAAAAGCACCCGCTTCGCGCCGGACGGGCCGGGCTGGGCCACCGGTCCGGCGGCGTTGAAAATCGCATGGTCCACGCCATTGAAGGCAAGATGAGCGCTGCGGCGGGGCGGGCTGCCCAGCAGCGCCTGCCGCACCGTGTCGGAAATGAACACCACTTCGTCCGCCGCCGCCAGCATCGGCCGCGTCACCATCAGATTGGCCAGCGCCATCACCCCGCGCATCAGACGCGAGGCGAACGGGATCGCGGCGATGTGCTGGACCAGCACCACCCGCTTGCCCCGCCGCCGCGCCATGACCAGCGCCGCGATGGAGGTGACGTAGAGAGCGTCGTGGACGATCACCGCATCGGCATCGTCGATCGCCCGCGCCAGATCGCGCAGGGCGCGCGGGCCCGGCAGCGGCATCGGCAGCCCGGTCAGCCGTTCCAGCGGATCACGGCATGCAAGCGGGACCGTGGCGATATCTGCAGGCACAGCATCGGCGCTGCTGGCTGCCCAGACCGCCTTGTGCCCCTGCCCTGAGAACGCCCGGCACAAGTGCGCCGCCACGCGCTCGATGCCGCCGCCGTGGCTTTCGTAGAAATGGCTGACGGTCAGGAGGCGCACGAAGCCGCCCACCAAGACCCGAGGCCGGGCGGGCGGGCCGCGACGCCCGAGTTCACACCCGGTCCCTTGTTTCTATGACAGAATGCTGGAGCGCGAGTGTGCGCAGCGCCGCCGCCGCGTCGATCGGCGCAGCCGCGCCCGCCTCTCCCCTCGCTGCACGGGCGAAACGATCGAACACTTCGTCGTTACCATAGCGCAGGCGACCGGTGAGATGGGGGATGCCGCTGGCGATATGCTGCCACCAGTGCTGCGCCGTGGCGGAAAGGCTGGTGCGGATCACGTCCGCCGTCCCGTGCGCGCCGTCATTGCGCAGGCGCAGGTAGATGTCGCGGAACACATCGACCACGCCGACGCCGTGTTCGCCGTGGACCATCAGGTACCATTCGGAGAGGCTCGATTCGAAGTTGCACGACAGCGTGATCGGGATATCGGTGCCCTGCGCGGCAAACCACGCATCGACCTGATCGGGCGTGTTCAGGCCCTTGCGGCTCTCGCGGCTGACCGCCTTGACCAGACCGAGCGGGCCGACCACGCTGGCGAGCAGATAAAGCAGATGCGGGCTTTCATCATAGAATAGCCCCAGCGGCAGATCCTCGTACCACGTCGGCAGCCGCCGACCGGGATTGCCGACCTGCACCGCGCGGATCGATCGCAGTGCGCCGATCCGGCCGGATGCCAGATCGGCATGCAGGCGCTTCATCGAGCGGGCGAACTGGAAATTGTGGACCACCGCAAGCGTGCGCTGCGCGGCTGCGGCAGCGTGGACCATCGCCTCGCCTTCGACGGGCGACATCGCGAAGGGCTTTTCGGTAATGACGTGCAGGCCGCGCGCCAGCGCCTCGCAGACGAGGTCGTGGTGGGCCATCGGCGCGGTGGCGACCGAGATCGCATCGACCTCATCCATCCACGGCACATCGGCCAGCCGCGAGGCGGTGGCGGATCGCACCCCTTTGTAACGCGCCGCGACCTCGGCCGCGCGGCCTTCGCGCCGGTCGATCACGCCGACGAGGCGGAAGCGGTCTGATGCAAAGAGGCTGGGCAGGTGGCGCGCCTGCCCCACCCAGCCCAGGCCGACTACGGCAATCCGCAGCGGCTCAGCCATGGGCCGCGGCCCCTGCGGCAAGCGTAGCGTTGCGGCGCGAGGTCGCCAGCGCCCACGAACTGGTAGCGTAATTCCAGAAAAACAGCACCACAGCGCCGATCGGCGCGGCGAGCGTCATTGGCAATGCCAGCACATCGCGCAGCAACCACAGGACCGCCAGCGACACCGGATAATTGGTTACCAGCGCGGCACCATAACGGCAAAAGCTGGCCCAGCGCATCGTCTCGCGGAAGGTGAACCGGCTTTGCAGGACATAGCCCGCCGGGGTCAGCACCACCGCGCTGCCGACAAGGCACAGGGCATAGTGGAAGCCAAGATGATCCAGCCCGATCATGATCGCGTTATGGAGCACAAAGCAGGCAACCGCCACGGCAGTGTATCGCGGTGACCGGCGCAAGTGCGCGACGAGGCCGCGCACCCTACCGGACGATGCCGTTTGCACCGGTGCCGCGACGAACCGCGCATCGTGGCCACCGATGATCGCCAGCAGGAAGCCGCCCATCAGCGTCTGCACACCCAGCGCGCCGGTGGCGGCGGCGAGGGTCAGCGGGAGCACTGACGGCAATGCCGCGAAACCGCCGACAGACCAGCGCAGCGCAATCGCGCCCAGCCCCAGTGCGGCGATGCCGATCAGCCCGAGCCCGGCCAGCAGCGCATTTTCCAGCACCATCACATGCGCCCAGCGGGCAAGGCCCGGACGCAGCGGCCGGTACCCTTCGCGCACGCCGTAGAGGTGCGTCGCCAGCGCCATGACGGCGCAAAAATGCCCGCTGGTCAGCAGGAAACCGGCGAGGATCGTCCAGCCGGTGCCGATGTGCTGAGGGCCCGAAAGCAGCCCGGTCTGGTGCAGGCCGGCCATCGCGAAGATCACGCAGGCCAGCAGCATCGCTGCCAGCGCCGGAACCCCGAACAGCCAGGTCGGGCTCAGCATCAGCAGATAGCGCAAGTGCCGCCAGCCGTCGCGCCACGGACGCAAGTGCGGCGGGCGATCGCGCAGGTCGGGGGAAAGCGTGGCCGGCACTTCATCGATCCGCAGCCGCGACAGGGCCGCCTTGATCACCATCTCGCTGGCGAATTCCATGCCTTCGCCTTCCAGCCGCAGCCGGTCATAGGCGTCGCGGCGGATGGCGCGCAGGCCGCAGTGGGCATCGCCGATGCCCGAACGGAAAAACAGGTTTAGGATGCCGGTCAGCACCGGATTGCCGATATAGCGGTTCTTCCACGGCATCGCGCCGCGCGCGATCCCGCCCTGGAAGCGCGACCCCATGCACAAATCCGCGCCGTCGATCAGCCGGCCGATCATGGCGACGCAATCGGTGAAATCGTAGCTGCCGTCGGCATCGCCCATGACCAGGAAGCGCCCGAAGGCGGCATCGAATCCGCCGATCAGCGCTGCGCCATAGCCACGCCGCGCCACCGGCACGACCCGTGCGCCCAGCGCCGTCGCGATATCCTGCGAGCCGTCGGTCGAGCCGTTGTCAGCGATCACGATCTCGCCGGCGAGGCCATAGCGGGCGGCGATCAGGTCCAGCGCGGTCTGCGCGTTAGCGATGCAGTGGCGCAGCGAAACCGCTTCGTTCAGGCACGGCATGACGATCGACACCGCCAGTTCCCGGCTGTCCGCCTCCGCGCCGAACGATTGCACCACGCTCATGAATACGAAACCCCCGGAATGTCCCCGAGCAGATGTTAACCAAAAGGGTAAATTTTTCGTTATCCCTCAGGCGCTGAGCGGCAGCGCACTCTCGGGCCCGCGTGCGCGCTTGGCCTGGTAGAGGCGGTCGTCGGCCTCGCGCAGCAGGTCGTCGAGGGTGCGTTCCATACCCTGGCTGACCACCGTGCCGATGCTGGTACTGATGGCGATCACCGCGTCGGCGATCACGAACGGCTTCTCGATCGTGGCGCTGATGCGGCGGGCAAGCAGTTCCGCTTCGGAGGCGTGGCCGAGGCCGAACTGGATGACGACGAATTCATCGCCGCCCATCCGCGCCACCAGATCGCCGTGGCGCACCGCGCCGCGCAGCCGCTCTGCCACAGCCTGGAGCACCTGATCGCCGACCGGGTGGCCGAAGCGATCGTTGACCGGCTTGAACCCGTCCAGATCGAGGTAATGCACCGCGATCAGGCCATGGCGCGAGACCAGCCGCGCGTTCTCGGTGAAGTATTCGTTGAGCGCGAGGCGGTTCGGCAGCGTCGTCAAAACGTCGCGCCGAGCCAGCGAGATCGAAGCGAGGCGCTGGCCGGTGGCGGCGGTATCGAATGCGCAGCGCACCAGGACGCTGCGCATTCCGGCGACGAGAAACGCCAGAGTAATCCCTGCCAGCCCGACGTAGGCCGCATCCGCGCGCAGGATCGCCGCCGCCATGGCCGGGGCTACGGCCAGCGCCATGCTCGGCAGGGCGATACGCGGGCGCAGGCCGCAACCGGTGGCGACCCCGGCGCAGTAGGCCACCAGCAGGCAGATGGTGACCATGTGGACCTGCGGCAGCGGCGCGCGAAACGCGAACAGGCCGAACAGTCCAAGCATCAGGGCAAACCCGAGGTAGGGCAGCGCGAACGTGCCCTCGATCGTGCGGGCTTCGTCCCGGGTAAGCATGGCGGTCAGCGCCCGCTCCCGCCCGGCGACGGTCACCACGATCCGGGCGGCGCTGGCGACAAGCGCGGCGACCCCGGTCGCCATCAGCGCCGGGCTGGGCGCGGCGCGATAGAACAGCCAGAAATCGAACAGGAACGCCGCCCCCATGACCACGGCGGGCGCGACATTCTGGTAGAGGCTGCGGACCAGCTCCACGTAAACACGGTCAGTCAGGGATTCCTGGGAACCGGTTGCCAAAATGTTTCCTTCTTGCGTGCGCCAGACTTACAATACTGCAATGATTGCCTTGGTCGGGAAAAGTTGAGAAATCGTGACGATGACCGCACACGCTACACAATCGTTTGAATTTTCCGCTTCCACACCGCCGCGCCGCCCGCTCGCAGCCTTGCTTGCCGGGGTGACCATCCTGCTGGCCGGCTGTTCCGGCGGATCGGCGCAAGTCGCGTCAACGCCACCGCCCCCCCCTCCTGCCGCGCAATCGGCCATCGACCTGACCGGATCGCAGACCGACGCGTGGCGCGATGCCCCGCCGGTGCGGGCGGCTCACGCGATGGTGGTGACGAACCAGCATCTGGCGACCGAGATCGGCCTCGACGTGCTGCGCCGGGGCGGCAACGCGGTGGACGCGGCGGTGGCGGTGGGGTTTGCGCTGGCGGTGGTCGATCCGTGTTGCGGCAATATCGGCGGCGGCGGCTTCCTGACCGCGCGGCTGGCGGACGGGCGCACCCTGTTCCTCGATTTCCGCGAACGCGCACCGTTGGCGGCCACCGCGACGATGTTCCAGGATGCGGCCGGCAACGTCATCAAGGGCGCCAGCACCGATAGCTGGAACGCGGTGGCAACCCCGGGGACGGTCATGGGGCTGGCCGAAGCGCTGCAACGCTATGGCACGCTGCCGCTCGCCAAGGTGATGGCCCCGGCAATCCGGCTGGCGCGCGATGGTTTCGTGCTGACCGAAGGCGATGTCGCGATCATGGCGCGCTCGGCGGACAAGTTCGCGCGCACGCCCGGTGCCGCCGCCGCGTTCCTCAAGGGCGGGCGGACTTATGCAGCGGGCGAGCGGCTGGTGCAGGCGGACCTGGCGGCAACGCTGGAAGCCATCGCCAAGGGCGGGCCGGACGCCTTCTACAAGGGCCCCATCGCGCAGGCAGTCGCCGATGCCAGCAAGGCCGGCGGCGGGCTGCTGACCACGCGCGACTTTGCCGAATACACCGTGCGCTGGGACAAGCCGGTGACCTGCGGCTATCGCGGCCTCGGCATCATCGCCCCGCCGCCGCCCAGTTCGGGGGGCACGACGCTGTGCGAGATCCTGCAGGTGATCGAGCCTTATCCGCTGGCGCAGTGGGGCTATGGATCGGCCGATGCCACGCACGTCATGGCCGAGGCCGAACGCTTCGCCTTTGCCGACCGGAACGAGAGCCTGGGCGATCCGGCCTTCGTCAACAACCCGGTCGAGGCGCTGATTTCGCCGGCTCGCGCCGCCGCCATCCGCGCGCGCATCCGCATGGACAAGGCGACGCCATCTTCCGAAGTAAAGGGCGGCGTACCGGCGCAGGAGGGCGATCACACCACCCATTATTCGGTGCTCGACGCATCGGGGAATGCGGTCAGCGTGACCTATACGATCAATTACCTGTTCGGATCGGGGCTGATCGCGGGCAAGACCGGGTTCTTCCTCAACAACGAGATGGATGATTTCACCGCCAAGCCGGGCGTGCCTAACGGGTTCGGGCTGGTGCAGGGCGCGGCCAATGCCATCGCGCCGGGCAAACGACCGCTGAGTTCGATGACCCCGACGATCGTTACCAAGGACGGCAAGGTGTTCATGATCACCGGCAGCCCGGGCGGATCGACGATCATCACCACGGTGCTGCAATCCATCGTCAATGTCGTCGATTTCGGGATGAACATGCAGGCCGCCGTCGATGCGCCGCGCTTCCACCACCAGTGGCTGCCGGATCAGATCGCGTTCCACCACGGCTACCTGACCGATCCGGTCCGCGCGGAACTGGAAGCGCGCGGGCACAAGCTGGTGGAGCAGCCCGGCTGGGGCGCGGACGAGGCGATCCTGGTCGATCCGGCGACGGGCACGATCGAAGGCGCGAACGACGTCCGCCGCCCCGCCGGCCTTGCGGCGGGATATTGATACCAAGGTTACTGTATCGACAGCGCATCTCCCCGCCCCGGCGAGGCGGGGCCGGGGGAGCGATGCCGTCAGGCAGCGCGTCGATGCCACGGGTCGTATACCCCCCTCCCAACCTCCCCCCTGAAGGGTGGAGGAGTAAATAGCGCGATCAAACGCCGTCCCGCCCTACCCCGCCGCCAGCATCTGCAGCGAGGCGGAATAGTAATCGTCGGCCAGTTGCGCGGGTGCCTGCGTGCCGAGCAGCCGGGCGACGATCGCCGCGCCGCCGCTGGACAGCGGATAGGGCGCTTCTTCGGCGGTCACCACGTCGATCCACGCCGGGATCGGCTTGCCGGCAGCCAGCCGCGCCCGCCAGAACGCCCCGATCGGGGCAGCCAGCGCGGCGCGGTTCGCCATGGCGGCATAAAGCGCCACGCGCAGCGCATCGAAGCCGAAGCGCGGCGGCCGGTCGCGCGCCGGGGCCACGGCATCGCGCGCCGTCAGGTCCACCCAATCGGTCGGCAGGTGATCGGGGCCGAAGCGCGACAGGCGAATCAGCGCTGCGCCGTCGGCGATCACCGGACCCCAGACCGCCTTGCCGTCATCTTCCAGGAACTGGTCCAGCGCCGGCCAGACATAGTACGAGGGGTTGAGCGTGAGCGCCTGCGGGCTATCGAACCCGACGAGGCCCGGGATCAGCGCCGCGCGGCCATACCGCTGCGCCACGCAGTGCCCGCGCACCGCGGCCCGGATAGCCTGCCCGCGCGCGGCATAGCGCGAATCGCCCCAGCGGCGCGCCGCCAGCCCCAGCGCCCAGGCGATCAGGATATCGCCATCCGTCGCATTGTTGGGATCGGACACCGGATTGGCTGACGCGGGATCGTAGCGCCAGGAATGGAGCGCCATGTCGCTGCGGCCCAGCGTGCGCTCGGTCCAGCCGGCCATGAGGTCGAAAGCCTCCCGATCCCCGGCGTTGGCCGCCAGCACCATGGCATAGCCCTGCCCTTCGCTGTGGCTGATGCCGTGATTGCCGGTATCGACGATCCGCCCTTCGGGCAGCAGGAAGCGCTGGCGATAGAACGGCCACCAGCCGCCGGTGGGTGCCACCGCCTTGCCCTGCGAGCCCGCGTTGCAGGCGGCGGTCAGCGCGAACATCAGGCCGATGGTGAAACTGCGCCGGTCAACGGCCATGGCGCAGCTCGAGACATTCCCCTTGCCATTGCCCCGTCGTCACCAGCGCCGGCCCGCTCCCCAGCGTCCGGAACCAGGCATCCCACGCCCCTTCGAGCAGCGCCGAGAGCGCCGCGCGCCAGTGCGGCCCGTCGCAACCCGGCACGCCGATGGGCGGCTGGTTGTGGCGCACGATGATCGCATGGTCGCCCGCCTCGATATCGACCTCGCCCCAGCCGAGCGCCTGCCAGAAGGCGTTGGCGCGGGCGCACAGCCCGGCGACGTCGCTCACCCCGTCGAGCGGTTCGAGCGCCGCCAGCCGCCGGCCGATCGCGAGGTAGAACCCGCGGGCCTGCGCGGCCGGCAGTGCCTCACCGACTTCGCTGGCGGTCAGGCCGGTCAGCAGGCAGAGGCCCGGGATGAAATCCTGCCGGGCCGCGCCATGGCCGGCGCGGCCGGCGGTCTGGAAAGCCTGCATTTTCACTGGCCGGTACTCCCGAAGCTCTGGCGGACGCCGATCATGCTGCGCAACTCGTCATAGGACCCGAAGGTGTTGTAGCTGATATCGCCGCCGACCTGCGTGTTCGGGGCGATGCGGTAGTAGGCCGACGCCTGAGCGTTGAGCGCGAAGCCGGTCTTGCTCAGACTATCGTAGCGCGAGCGGACATCCTCGTTCTCGGCCTTGAGCGCGTCAAGCTCGCCCTGCAGCGCCGGATCGGTGGGATAGAGCGGCGAGGAATCCTCGCTGTAGCTCTGGAAGCCCGGCGTCAGCGAGGCGCGCACGGTCAGCTTGTCGGTGTCGAGCGCATAGTTGATCGGGAAGCCGACGCTGAGGAACGACTGCGGGCTGAAATAGCCGCCGTTGCCCCAGGTGAAGGTGTTCTGGCTGTTATCGTACTTCTGGTAATTGACGTTGAGCCCGACGCTGAGCGACGAATGCGCCGTGCGGTGCGCGCGCATGTAGCCGCCGACGTTGATCTCGAAACCATCGTTGTTCGCCACGTTGGTGCCGCGATAGCGATAATAGCGGCCTTCACCGTAAACGCCGTTGCCGTCGCGATCGTAGGACAGCCCGACGCCGCCGCCGGTGCGCATGACCTGGCCCCAGCGCTCGCCGGTGACGGGATCGAGCGTGCCGGCGTAGGACAGTACGCTGTCGGTCACCGGCTTCCTCTCGACGAACGCCTTGCCCTCTACGCCGCCGCCGAACTTGGGGGTGACCGCAGCGCGGAAGGTGAGCTTGGTCTTGCCCATGCCGATCGGGGTCGTGCCGGCTTCGGCCTGGACCAGATCGCCGGCATAGCCGGCCGAAAGCGCCACGCCCGAAGCGTTCTGGCTGTCCACTTGAGCCAGGCATGCGGCAGGATCGCTTTCTGCATCGCACTTGCGGGCATCGGTCTTGGCAACGATCGCGCGCGCTTCGGGCGAGGCGTTGGTGCCGAAACGGGCGCGGGCGGAATCTGAAGGGGTGCCGGCATCGATCATGACGGCCTCGCCGCCGACATAGATGCGCCCGCCCAGGAAGCCGGTGGAGAACTTGGCCGAGCCTTTGATCTCGTCAAGCTGGCTGAGGCCGGTTTCGCCGGAGCGCTGGCGGTACGAGGTATCGACATCGACGCGCGGGGCACTGTCGCGCGAAAGCTGGGTGATCTCGCCCTGCAGTTCCGCCAGCACCGGATCGGCGGGATAAGCGCCGGCACCGGCCGGTACGTCCTGGCCGGGATAAGCGGCCGCCGGAGCGGGATAGCCGCCGGGGGCGGCGGGATAGCCCGGCTGACCGAAAGGCGATGCCGCCGGAGCCGGATAGGCCTGCGCCGAATAGCCCTGTGCCGGATAAGCTGCCGGCTGATAGCCCGGTGCCGCCGCATAGCCGCCATCGGCGGGCGCAGTGTAGCCGTTGGGTGCGTAGGGGGCAGGTGCATAGCCGGTAGGGGCATAGCCGCCCGCCGCCGGGACGTACTGGATGCGGGTGCCGCCGCCAAGCTGGAACGGGTTCACCGCCGCCGGCTGCGCAGGTGCGGCCATGTTGCGGAAGGGATTGCCCGAACCGGCCGGGTCCATCGCCGCGAACGGGTTGCCGCCAGTCAGCGCGCCGCTGCCGGCACCGCCCGCATACAGCGCGCGCGCCTGCTTGAACAGGCGCAGCGCCGCGCCTTCATCGCCGCGCGCCTGCTCCAGCCGGGCCATGCGCATGAAGGCATCGTAATCGGTCGGGAAGGCGCGCAGGGCCTGCTGCTGGGCCTGTTGCGACAGGCCCTTGTCCCCGGCCGACTGCGCCGCTTCGGCAAGGCCGAGCAGTGCATCGCGGTTGCCGGGTTCGCGCGCCAGGAACAGTTGCCAGGTCTGCGCCGCGCGGCCGGGCATGCGCCCCGCCTGATAGAGCCGGGCCAGCGCCGCCAGCACTTCGGTATTGTCCGGCGCGGAGGTCCAGGCCCCTTGCAGCATGTCGAAAGCATCGGCGAAGCGCCCGGCAGAACGGGCGCGTTCAGCCTGGCCAACGGTCAGCTTTGCGGCCATTCCGGCATAGATGCGCTGGCCGTCGGGCGTATTGCCCGCCAGTTGCCCGGCCTGCGCCAGCGCGGCGCGGGCCATGTCGTCCCTGCCGGCGCGGGCCAGCACATCGACCAGCCCGGCGTAATCGTCCACCGTCGTCAGCCCCTGATCCATCGCCGATTGCGCCAGCGAGGCGGCACCCATGGCATCGCCCAGCGACAGCATCGCATCGGCCACCGCCACCTTCTTGGCAGCAGGCATGCTCGGCATCGCACCGATCTGGCGCAAGGTCGCCAGCGCCTGCAACTGGCCGCCGCCCTGCCCGCTGGCCTTGGCGCGGGCGATGGCACCATCCACCTTCACCCCAAGCGCCAGCGTGCGCATCGGCTGGGTCCGCTGGGCTTCGGGGATCATCGCCAGCAGCCGGTCGGCTTCGGTGCTGCGGCCCAGATCGTTGGCGATCAGCGCCGCCGCGTATAGGCCATCGGCATCGCCCAGTTGTTCAAGCGAGCGCAGCAGCGATTCGGCTTCGGGCATCCGCCCGCGCTTGATCATGAAGCGGGCAAATTCATAGCGGATCCACGGATCGGTCTGATCGATCACCAGGCCGTTCTGGAATTCGCGCGTCGCCCCCATATCGTCGCCGGCAGCGGCGGCGGCCAGCGCCCGGCTGCGCACGGCGCGCAGTTGCAGGCGCTTTTCATCCTGCTTGCCGCCCTGGCTGGCCTGCCGGTACAGCTCGGCGGCATCGGCAAAGCGGTTCTGCTTTTCATAGACTTGTGCCAGCAGTTCCAGCGCCGGGGCGGGCTGATCGAAGCCCGAGCGGACCAGTGCCTCGGCCTCGACCTGGGCATCGCCGATCCGGCCCTGCTGCAACAGGCGGCGAGCGTCTTCCACCCCCGCGTAGAACCGCGCCGAAGCGAGCGCCGATGCCCACTGCTGGGCCTTGCCCAGTCGCGATGCCTGTTCCAGCAGGTTCGCCGCTTCGGCAAAGCGGGTTTGCCGCAGGCGCACCAGCCCAAGCCCGCCGAGCGCTTCGGGGTCGGAGCGATTGGCGGCCAGCGCGCGTTCGAACTGGGTCGAGGCGGCGGCGAGATTATCGGTCTGCAGGGCGTCATAGCCGGCAACGCGCGCCTGCCCGGCGCGGACGGCAGCGGTTGGCGCATACGCGGCGGCGGGCCGCGACGCAGGAGCAGCGGCCTTGGCGGGCGGTGCCGCAGCGGGCCGGGCGGCAACCGGCGCGGCAGGCTTGGGCGCAGGGGCGGCAGGCTTGGCGGGCGCGGCCAGCGCGACGGACGGATCGAGCGCACGGGCCCGGCGCAGCGCCTGCTGGGCCAGATCCTCACGCCCCTTGGCGCGCCAGTACTGCGCCTGCTTGATGAGCGCGGCGACGGCGGGCGATTCCGCGTGGCTCGGGGCCGGAGCGGCAAAGGTCCCGGTCAGCACCGCCGCGAGCGCGGCCGACCACAAGAGCGGCCGACACCGCGCCACAGCGCGCACACGGCGGGATACAGGCGTCTGGAGGCAGCGCATGATCACTTGTCCTTGTCACCGGCGCGACGGCCGGCATTGGCGAGGCGGCGCGCGGCCTGCCCACGGAAGTAGAGGTAGGCGGGCCCGGCGAGGATCGCGGCGAGCGCCAGCGTGAACAGCCCCATCATCAGCGGACGGCCGCTGAACCAGTAGGCCATCTTCATCCAGATCGGCAGCGAGCCGGTCCAGTAGGTCTTGCCCAGCGCAAAGCTTGCCATCCCGTCGCCCGAGACGACCGACAGGTCGCCCTGCACGGCGGCGTTGATCTTGGGATCGTTGAGCCCGTCGATCATCGCCGGAAGGTCGTCGCGGTTGTCCGCCAGCAGCGCCACCACGGTGCGATCAGAGGCGAACGGCGACTTGAAGCTGACGATCCCGGAAAAGCCGCGCGCGGCATAGACCAGCGGTTCGGCGGCTTCGCTGCCCTTCTGCGCCGGCCGGGTATCGAACAGCGCCCACAGGTTCTGGATCGGCGAGGTTTCGTTCACCCGCAGCCGGCCGTTTTCGTAATGGACGGGCGCATCATCGAACAGCGCGCCCAGCCCGGCCAGGTCGGTCTTGCCGATCACCAGCACGTCCTGCGACGCCAGTTGTTCAGGCACGATATCCGAGGTGACGGTGACCCCGGTGGCGGGAACGCCTGTGGAATCGCCGAACCGCCCCATCACCGCCAGGAACGCCTCTACCGAAGAGGCCACCGGCGAACGCGCCATGACCACGGTGGTGTCGGCCAGATCGGGCTGCGCCGTGAACGGAAAGCCGGCACCGGCGAAAGTCGCCAGATCGGGCATCAGGATGCCGTGATAGGCGCTGGTCAGATCGATTGTGCTGTCCGGCAGGATCGAGACGCGCACGTTGTCCGGCAGGGTGCCGGTGCACTTCTTCTTGTCGGCCAGGACCAGGTTGTAATCCATCGCCAACTGGTTCTGACCGAACAGCGCATAGCGCGGCAGAACCACGCTGGCGCTGGAATCGTGGCTGCGGGCGTTATCGCCACCGAACAGACCACCGAACAGCCCGCTCCACCAGTCCGAGCCGAGCGGCAGGGTCTTGAGGTATTGGCCGTTGATCGAGACATCGAGGCGGCTGGCGCGCTTGTCGAGCCACTGGGCGACCGGATAGCGATAATCGACGTTGAGCTTACCGCCCTGGCGCGGCCAGAAGAACAGGTCGGGCGCGGCGCGGAAGCGGGCGGTCAGCGGGCCCGGAGGGATGCCCATGCCCTGCAGTTCGTAGGCCTGCATGATCTCGCCCAGCTTGACCGGGCGGTCGGTGGAAATCCAGCGCGGGGCCGAATAGCGCCCCCAGGCGGGGATGCGCACGCCATCGAAGCTCATCCGCTGGCCGCCGAACACACCGCGACCGAGCGCGACCGAGGCGGCGGCGAGGCGCAGGTCCTCGTCGTTGCTGCCCATCAGCACCAGCAGGGTGCCGTCGGGATCGTTGGGGTTGCGCACCACGGCCGCTTCCGCGCCGCGTGCCGGCACCACCGACAGCCCGGCGATCGACTGGCCCGCCTTGAGGAAGACGATGCCGTTGCCCTTGGCCGGAAGCGAGCCGTACATGGCCTTGAACGCATAGCCGCGATAGCTGGCGAGCGAGCCGAGCCACGAGGCGGTGCTGGCCGCCGCCTCCAGTTCGCCGGCATGGGGCTGGCCGGCAAAGATGAAAGGCATCTTCAGCGGCAGGTTCTCGCCCTTGTCGAAGAACGGCATCGGCAGGCGCGCCAGATCGGGGGCGAGCGAGGCCGAAGTATAGCTGAGGTCAAGCCAGGAGCCGACGTTGCTGACGGTGGCCCACAGCGAGGAATGGAACGGGTCCTCGCAATCGCGGGCATAGTGGCCGATCAGGCGCAGGTTGATCTGGTTGTCGCCGGGCAGGAACAGCGCCGGGTTGACCGGCAGCGTGAAGGTCTGGCCATCGGCATTGAAGCGGGTCAGCGGCAGCGTCTTCACCACTTCGCCGTTGAGGATGACGACGAGCTGGCTGAGATCATCGAGCATCGCCGGTGACCATGCCGCCTTCAGCGTCAGCATCGCCGAGCCGACGACTTCGTCCTGCCGCATGCCGAACGGGATGCCGATTTCACCGCGCGTCCCTTCCAGCCGGATCGGCCGGGTGACACGCAGGTCCTTGAGCGAGAGCCGCTGCGTCATGCCGGCGGCCGGCGCAGGCGCGGCCGGGGTGGCGGGCGCTGACGGCAAGGCCGGGGCGGCGCGGGCCGGCTGCGGGGCCAGCGCGAAAGTGCTGGCACCCAGCCCCAGTGCGGCGGCGATGCCGGCGGCTTTGGCCAGCGGGTGGCCTTCGGCTGCGGCCTGCCTGGCGCGCTTGGCGGCGACTTGCGCCTGTGCTGCCCGCATCTGGCGACGTTCCCTGAAATTGAGGCCGAGCATGCGACGCAAGGTCAGCATATCGACGAAGATGATCTCGGACAGCGAGCGCAGGCCGCTCACGTCATCGGTTTTGTCCTCGGGCTGCCAGGCATCGGCACGGCCCATCACCGCGCGCACCAGATGGCGCGCGGCCAGCATGTCCAGTTCCTCGAAGCGAACATAGGCGTTGGTTCCGGCGACACGCACGGTCTCGACGGGGATGGACAGCGTCTCGTCGCCCATCGCCATCGTCAGGTGCGTCAGCACGCGATCCTTGACCGGCAGCTTTTCGGGCAGAGAAATGGCGGCACCACCCATCGAGATATCGATGGTCCGCGCCGGCACCACGTGGCCCGAGGCGAGATAGGCGGTGACCGGCAGCTTTGCCTCCACCCGGATGTCCTGCCGCTCCTGCTTGGTTTCGCGCGCAACGGAAACGGCGGCGATCAGGATGAACAGGCTGAACGTGGCCCAGGCGGTGTTCAGCGCCAGCGTATCGAGCTGGATATTGAACATGTAAGGGAATGCCAGCAGCTTGACGAAGCCGAGCACGATCGCGGAAAACAGCACGCCGATGCACACGATGTGCGGCTTGACGATGCCCCAGTCGAAGAACGTGCGGTCCAGCAGTTCGCCCTTGTCGGTCACGTTGAACTTGCCCTTGCGCGGCTGGAACCAGGTCATCACCGTCGGCTTGACGAGGTGGAAGGCCAGGATCGTCTCGTAGACCTCGCCCCAGAACGGCCGGCGGTCGGCCCCCTGGGTGCGCTCGTTCGCCGCCGAAGAGCAGAACAGGTGCGGCGCGGCATAGGCGAAGATCAGCGAAGCCGAGGCCTGGATGATGTTCTGGCCGAAGATCAGGTAAGCGAGCGGGCTGGTCAGGAACACGATGCGCGGCAGCGGATACTGGAAGTGCAGCATCGCGTTCAGGTAACAGAGCCGCTGCTGCCAGGTCAGGCCGGGGCCGAACAGCGGGCAATCGATCCGCAGGATCTGCGTCATCCCGCGCGCCCAGCGGATGCGCTGGCCGACGTGGAGCACCAGTCGCTCGGTCGCCAGGCCTGCGGACAGGCGGGCCGAGATATAGGCGGTGTTCCAGCCGGTGCGCTGCAGCTTCAATGCGGTATGCGCGTCCTCGGTCACGGTTTCACCCGCGAAGCCGTTGGTTTCCATCAGCGCTTCGCGGCGGATGATAGCGCACGAACCGCAGAAGAAGGTGGCGTTCCACAGGTCGTTGCCGCCCTGCACCGCACCATAGAACAGATCGCCCTCGCCCGGCATCTCGCCCAGCGCCTCGCCCAGGTTGCGCTGGACCGGATCGGGCGAATACATGTGGTGCGGCGTCTGCAGCAGCGCGAGGCGCGGGTCCTTCTGGAACCAGCCGACAGTGAGCTGGAGAAAGGCGCGGGTCGGCACGTGGTCGCAGTCGAAGATGGCGATCAGATCGCCGTCGGTCTTGGTCATCGCCGCGTTGAGATTGCCCGCCTTGGCGTGCAGGTTGTTATCGCGGGTGATGTAGCCGCAGCCGGCTTCCTTGGCGAAAGCGCGGAATTCGGGGCGGCGGCCATCGTCGAGGATGAATATCTTGAAGCGATCGACCGGATAATCGACGTCCATCGCCGCGAACACCGTGTTGCGCACGATTTCGAGGCTTTCGTTGTACGTCGGGATATAGATATCGACCGTGGGCCAGGTTTCCGGATCGCCTTCCGGTTCGATCACCGGGCGGTTGAGCGGCCAAGAGGTCTGCAGGAAGCCCAGCAGCAGGATCACCCAGGCATAAAGCTCGGCCAGATAGAGGCCGGTGCCGAACAGGAATTCGGGCAGGCTGCCGAACGCCAGCGTCTGGGTGGTGCGCCAGACGATATAGCGGGTCGATACGATGACCGACAGCAGGCCGAGCGCAAGCGCGCCCTTGCGGCCTTTCCAGCGCTTGAGCACCAGCGTCCCGGCGATCACCACGCCGGCGAAGAACCATTGTTCGCTCGCGTCCAGCGGCACGCCGATGACCATCGCCGCAATCAGCGCGATGGGCAGCACCGCCAGATAGCGCAGCGCCCGCGCCGGGGTCAGGCCCTGAAGACGGGCGCGGATCGCGTTGCCGCTCACGCAATCCAGCTCCGGCCGGGGACGATCTGCTCGGCCAGCGTCGGCCGCTCCAGCATCGGGGCCACCGCCCGCGCCAGCGCCGCCACATCGGCCAGTGCCGCACTCGCCGGGGCATAGCGCGAAAGGTACTGCAGCGATGCCAGCGCCTCGGGCACGGCTTCGTCGCGACGGACCCGGCCGACCAGCCGCGCGCCCAGCAGTTCGCGCAGGAACGCGGCGGTGTGGCGGGTGAGCTTGCGGGTTTCGTCCAGCATGTTGATGGCAACGACCGAGTGGTCGGACCAGCAGCCGCGTTCGATATCGAGATAATCGGGCAGCAACGAGAGGCTTTCGGGCGCGGCAGGCAACGTGCAGACATGGGCACGCGCCAGCGGCAGAAGCGCGCGGGCGAGGCCGAGATCGCCGGCCGCGACATCGAGCACCAGCACCCGGTCGCCGTTGTCGAGGAAGCCGAGATCACGCAGGGTCGCGGCAAAATCGGGATCGGCGGGCGCGCGCGGATCGTTGCGCAGGCTGATGCCCGAAGCCACCACCGCGCGATCGGCACCGGCGTTGAAGCCCGGCAGCCGGGTCGAGGGCGGCAGGCCGAAATGCAGCGGCAGGCTGTCCATCGCCGCCGTGCTCAGCAGCGTGACGTCCGCCCCATGTTCGACCAGCGCCAGCGCGAGGTGCGCGGCAACGAAAGTGTTGCCGGTCCCGCCCTTGGAGCTGTGGCACAACAGCAGAGCCATCAGAGTTCTCCCTTGCGCTGCAGTTCGGACAACTGGCGCAACAGCATACGGACGTCCTGTGGCGGCAATTCGTGCGGCGTCGGCTCCGGCTCGGCAGCGCGGGCGGCAGAGCCGCTGCCGGCTCCGCCGTCGCCTTCATAGCGGCTGAACAGCGCGGCAAACGGCTGGTGCGCGGGCTCGCGCCCCGGTGCCCCGGCGCTGGCGGCAACGGCACCCGCAACGATGCCGTGGCCGGGCTCTGCGCCCTCCTCCAGTTGCGCCAGGCGCGTATCGCGCAGCAGGGCTTCGAACAGGGGCCAAAGCTCCAGTTCGCTGAACCGATCTGCAAATTCGCGGTACGTGAAATCGCTTTTGCCCAGCCGGTCGAGCAGGGCCTTGGCGTCAACGCGCATAAATCACCTCCGTAATTCCCCGTAGGAATTGCAGGAAATGGTTAACGCGGAGTTGAAAACGCTTGCAGGCTGCGGTGAAGCGATCCGACAGCGGCCGGTATCCGCCGTCCCGGACCCGCCGTCTCCGGGGCAATACCGCTAACCTTTCGCCCACCATGCCGCAGGTCCCGCATTCTCCCGTATACCGCGCGTCCGGAACCGGAAACCTGTGTCCGCTATTGGCGAACAAGCTTAGTTAAAATGTTGAGGCTGACGGGCAATGACTGCACAGGACCGAGCCACCGATCCGGCAACCGGCATCCCCGCTTCCCCGTTCGAGCGCCGCGAACAGCGCGAGCACGTTGAGATGCTTGCCAAATTTCGGCGCGATCTGGCGACGTCCACGGTCATGCTGAAGGACCTGACCCGGTTCGGCGCGCGGATCGAAGGGATCGGCCAGCTTGAAACCGACGAAGCGGTGAGCCTCTACCTGCCCGGCTGCCGGCCCTCGATGGCTTTCGTGGCCTGGGCCAACGATCATTGCGCCGGGCTGGAATTCGCCGAGCCGCTGACATCGTCACTGTTTGCCGAGCTGGTCGCCAAGTACGGCCTGGGCCGGGCCTGAACTGTAGAAAACCGCACGGAAAAAATCGCGCTGGCGCATTCCCAAATCGCGCGGCAGCCACCAGATAACGGGAATGACAGAACCAAAAGATACCAGAACCGTCAGTTCCCGCCGATTCTACCGCGCCGAACAGGAAGCCGGCTTCGCCGATTCGCAATCCGGCACCCTGCAGACCCGCAACCCGGCCTACCGCCTCGCCTTCCTCGATACCGATTTCCTGCTGCGCGACGAGCTGCGCCCGGTGCGTTTCCAGCTTGAGCTGCTCAAGCCCGAGATGCTGCTGGAAGAAGCCAACATCGGCTCGACCCTCGTCATGTACGGATCGGCCCGCATCCCCGCGCCCGAAGATTGCGAGGCGCTGCTGGCGCAAGCCACCACCAACGAACAGCGCGCCGTGGCGGAGCGGCTGGTCGCCAAGACCAAATATTACGAAGCCGCCCGCTCCCTCGCTCACCGCGCCAGCACCTGCGCGGTAGTGGAAAGGGGCATGCGCCAGTTCGTCGTCTGTTCGGGCGGCGGGCCGGCGATCATGGAGGCGGCCAATCGCGGCGCGGCCGAAGCCGGAGCGGAATCGCTGGGCCTCAACATCGTGCTGCCGCACGAACAGGCCCCTAACCCGTATGTGACGCCGCGCCTCTCGTTCCAGTTCCACTATTTCGCGCTGCGCAAGCTGCACTTCCTGCTGCGCGCCCGCGCGGTAGCGGTGTTCCCCGGCGGCTACGGCACACTCGACGAATTTCTCGAACTGCTGACGCTGGTGCAAACCGGCAAGATGAAGCCGATCCCGATCCTGCTCTATGGGCGCGAATTTTGGGAAAAGATCATCAACTTCGAAGCGCTGGCCGATGAAGGAGTGATCAACCGCGAGGACTTGAACCTGTTCCACTGGTGCGAGACGGCAGAAGACGGCTGGCACAAGATCGTGGAATTCTACGACCTCGACTGCGGGTGAATGCGCGCCAGCCCTCTGCTCCTGCTTCCACTCATTCTCGTCATCCCCGCGAAGGCGGGACCCGGCTGATGCCCTCGCAACAGGCACGGTCAGAAGATAGGTTCCCGCGTTCGCGGGAATGACGAAGAGGTCGGGGGCGAGCGTCGCGCGCGAAACATTCGCACCGGATTGCCGAAAGAAGGAAGGATGGTTCACGCGGAGGCGCGGAGGCGCGGAGGCGCAGAGGTGTTGTGCCTGCGGCAGCGCCGCATTCCTTTCCTACGGTGCGTTTGTCTCTCCGTCGAAAGAGAAAGAGAGCCTGCGACGCTGCACAACACCTCTGCGCCTTCGCGCCTCCGCGTGAACCCATTTTCTTCTTCTCGGAACACCAGGCTCACGGCTGTGAAAGCCGGTCCGTCCTCAGCAGATCGCGTGATGCCCCATCGGTCCGTGCCCGGCACCGAAGCCGGGGGCGTTGAGCAAGGCCACCCGCACCGCCTGCCGCGCCCGGTCCACCGCGTCAGGAAGGGCGATCCCCGCGCCGAGAAACGTCGCGATCGCGCTCGACAGGGTGCAGCCGGTGCCGTGGGTGTGCCGCGTGACGATGCGCGAGGCGGACCAGGTGACGGGCTCATGCCCCGGCACATGGAGCACGTCCGCCACCGTATCACCCTCCCCGTCGCCACCCTTGGCAAGATAAGCGACGCCGCGCGCCGCCACCGCCGCCTCGCCGCCCAGCGCCGCCAGTTCCGCGACATTGGGCGTGGTCAGCGTGGCGAGCGCCATCAGCCGTTCGAACGCCACTACGGTCGGCGCATCGGCCAGCACCGCGCCGCTGGTGGCGACCATCACCGGATCGAACACCACCGGCACCCCCAGTCCTTCCAGCCGGTCCGCCACGACATGCGCGATGGCGGGCGAGCCGAGCATGCCGATCTTCACCGCATCGACGCCGATGTCCGAAACGCAGGCATCGATCTGCGCCGCCACCATCTCCGCCGACAGCGCCTCGACCGCCGTCACCCCCAGCGAGTTCTGCGCGGTGATGGCGGTGATCGCCGTCATCGCGAAGCCGCCCAGCATCGTGATCGTCTTGATATCGGCCTGGATGCCGGCACCGCCCGAACTGTCGGACCCGGCGATGGAAAGGATGCGCGGAGGCGTGGTCATTTGCGCCTGATGGCAGCAGGCGTGTGAACGGGCAAGCGGCAGACCCCCACCCCACTGCGACTAAGGCCTGCGGCCTAAGTCTCGTTGCCCCTCCCGCGAGCGGGCGGGGATACTCGAGTTGGCCCTCCCGTTCACGGGAGGGGCGGAAGGCTTGGCGGTTTACCGCCTAGCCGAACGGGGTGGGCGCAGCAGCCCCCTACCCCTTGAAGTGCCGCACCTTCGAAGGCGGATGCGCATCCTGCAGCTTTTTCGCCCGGCTCGGGCGGTCCA
This sequence comes from Novosphingobium colocasiae, assembly GCF_014652555.1. Lineage (GTDB taxonomy): Bacteria > Pseudomonadota > Alphaproteobacteria > Sphingomonadales > Sphingomonadaceae > Novosphingobium > Novosphingobium colocasiae. The sequence continues at coordinate 246,173 of NZ_BMZA01000003.1, read as the reverse complement.
TCAATTCGCCGCCGCAGTTGGGGCAGGTTTCGTCCAGATCGTCGGCGCATTCGGCGCAGAAGGTGCATTCGAAGCTGCAGATGAACGCGCCGGGGGCCTCTGCCGGGAGGTCGGTGCCGCAGCGTTCGCAATCGGGGCGCATTTCGAGCGCCATCAGGCGGCCGCCTTCTCGACCGCGTGGCAGATCGATGCCACCGCCGCCTCGACCTCGCCGGCATCGTCGCCTTCGGCCATGACGCGGATCACCGGTTCGGTGCCGGACGGGCGGATGACCAGCCGCCCCCTGCCCGCCAGCGCGGCCTCGGCATCGGCGATGGCGGTCTTGACCTGCGCCGCCTCCAGCGGTTTGCCGCCGGCGAAGCGCACGTTGCGCAGGAGTTGCGGCACCGGATCGAACAGGTGCAGCAGTTCGCTCGCCCGCTTGCCCGACTGGACCAGCGCCGCCAGCACCTGAAGCGCCGCCACGGTGCCATCGCCGGTGGTGCCGTGATCGAGCAGGATCATGTGCCCGGACTGTTCGCCGCCGACATTGAAGCCGCCTTCGCGCATGCGTTCGAGCACGTGACGATCGCCCACCTTGGTGCGTTCGAGCGTCAGGCCCTGCCCGCAGAGGAAGCGTTCCAGGCCAAGGTTCGACATGACCGTGGCGACCACGCCGCCGCCGCGCAACTGGCCGCGCGCGGCAAGCTGGCTGCCGATCAGCGCCATGATCTGGTCGCCGTCGATGGTCTGCCCCTTTTCATCGACGACGATCAGCCGGTCGGCATCGCCATCGAGCGCGATGCCGATATCGGCACCCGCAGTGACCACGGTTTCCTGCAGCAGGCCGACATGGGTGGAGCCGCAGCGGTCGTTGATGTTCTTGCCGTTGGGATTGACCCCGACCGCGACGATTTCCGCCCCCAGCTCCCAGAACGCCGACGGCGCGACCTGATAGGCGGCCCCGTTGGCGCAATCGACCGCGATCTTGAGCCCGTCCAGCCGCACCGAATTGGGCAGCGATGCCTTGACCGCATGGATATAGCGGCCGCGCGCATCCTCGATCCGGCGGGCGCGACCGATCTCGGGCGCATCGGCCAAGGCGATCTCGTCGGCCAGCATGGCTTCGATCGCCAGTTCATCCTCGTCCGACAGCTTGAAGCCGTCGGGGCCGAACAGCTTGATGCCGTTATCCTCGTAAGGATTGTGGCTGGCCGAGATCATCACCCCGACATCGGCCCGCAGTTCGCGCGTCAGCAGCGCGATCGCCGGGGTCGGCAGCGGTCCGGTCAGCACCACGTCCATGCCGACGCTGGTGAACCCGGCGACCATGGCGTTTTCGATCATATAGCCGGACAGGCGGGTGTCCTTGCCGATCACCACACGGTGGCGGTGCGCGCCGCGCAGGAAGCGGGTGCCGGCCGCCTGGCCGACCTTCATCGCCATCGCCGCCGTCATCGCGCCCTTGTTGGTGCGCCCGCGTATTCCGTCCGTGCCGAAGAACTGCCTGCTCATGATTCCGCCCTGATAGCGCTGCGCCGGTATCGAATTGCTATGTCCTGCGCCGCCGCTAATGTCATCCCCGGATGACCGCGAGCGCAACAGGATTGGTAAAAACCGGATGACCGACGCTGACGCGGGCCGATCCGGGTTGCCGGAAATCCGGGTGCCGGGGCTGGCCACACTGGCCGGACTGGTGCTGGGCCTGGTGACCGGGATGGCGTTGGCCGGAACCGCCGCGCTGCCGCCGATGCTGGCGGTGGCGGAACCGATCGGCGCGCTGTGGCTCAAGGCCCTGCAGATGACGATCCTGCCGCTGGTGATGGGGCTGATGTTCACCGGCATCCTCGATACCGCCGCTGCCGCCGGGGCCGGCGCGATGGCCCGGCGCACGCTGGGCTTCATCGTCGGCATCCTGGCGCTGAGCGCGGTGTCTTCCAGCCTGCTGATGCCGCTGCTGCTGCGGCTGTTCCCCGGCCACGCCATCGCGCCCCCGGCCGGAGCGGCAACGGCCGAGCCGGCGGTGCCGCACCTCGCGGATTTCATCGCTTCACTGCTGCCGACCAACGTCGTGGCGGCGGCGGGCGAAGGGGCGATGCTGCCGGTCATCCTGTTCACCGCCCTGTTCGCGCTGGCGACGACGCGGCTGGCCGAAGCGCCGCGCCGCCAGCTTGGCCTGCTGTTCGAAGGGCTTGCCGCCGCGATGATCGTGGTGGTCGGCTGGGTCCTGCGGGTCGGGCCGCTGGGGGTCTTCGCGCTCGGCCTGTCGCTCGCCGTGTCGAGCGGGGCGGCGGCGCTGGGGACACTGGCGCATTATCTGGTGCTCGTCAGCCTGTGCGGCGCGGTGTTCCTGATCGGGGCCTATCCGCTGGCGGCGCTGGCCGGTCGCCAGCCGCTGGTCCGGTTCGCCCGCGCGGTGCTGCCGGGGCAAGTGGTGGCGGTATCCACCCAGTCCTCGCTCGCCAGCCTGCCGGCGATGCTCGGTTCCTGCCGCGCACTGCGGCTGCGGACCAGCACCGCCGAATTCGTGCTGCCGCTGGCGGTCACCCTCTTTCGCGCCACCAGCCCGGCGATGAACATGGGCGTGTGCATCTATGCCGCGCACATGGCCGGCCACCCGCTGAGCGCCACGGCCATCGCCGCCGGGGCGCTGGTAGCCTTCGTCACCACTTTCGGCACGGTCTCGCTTCCCGGCACCATCAGCTTCATCGCGTCCACCGGGCCGATCGCGGCGGCGATGGGTGTGCCGCTATGGCCGCTCGGCATTCTCGTCGCAGTGGAAATGCTGCCGGACATCATGCGCACATTGGCGAACGTGACGATGGACGTGGCGGTCACCGCAGCGGTCGATCTGCGGCAGGAAGAGGCCGGCTGACGACGGCTTGCTGCGGCGCAAAAACATTCGTGGTTAACCGGAACCGGGCGCGCCGTTTCGCCATTTCGGGAGCGCACTTCCAGACCATCAGGAGCCCCTCTTGGCTGCCCAGATCCACGACCACACTTCGCGCAATCCAGGCCCTTCCGGCTTCTCCGATCTTCCCATCCACCGCACCCGATCCATCCTCGCCAACCGCCCTGTCGTCCTGATGACGACGCGCCACGGGGCGAGCGACAACGTCATGCCGATCGGCTGCCTGCACGTGCCCGAGGGATCGAGCGCGCGGATATCCTGCGTCGTCGCCGCCACGACCCAGACCTTCGCGATGCTGCTGGCGACCGGGCAATGCGCGATCAACGTGCCGCCGCGCTCGATGGCCGAAGTGGTCTCGGGCATCGGTGCCTGTTCGGGCGCGCTCTATGACAAGTTCGCGCTGTTCGGGCTGGCACGGGCTGAGGCAGGACTGGTCAACGTGCCGGTGCTGCCGCAGTGCATCGCACAACTGGAATGCCGGGTGAGCGATGATCGCGCGGCGCGGCGCTATGGCCTGTTCATGCTGGAAGTGTTGCGCCTGAGGGTGCAACTGGCCTCGGTGACGAACCGCCCTGGGCCGACCCGGCCCGCACGCGCGCTGCCGGTGCGGACCGCGCCGGACTGTATCGCCCCGGTGCCGCCCTATTCCTCCAGCTCGATGTCCCAGTAGAGCCAGTCGCGCCAAGTTTCGTGGAGGTAATTGGGCGGAAACCCGCGCCCGCGTTCCTGCAGGTGCCAGCTTGTCGGCCGGATCGGCTGGACCAGTGGCGGCATCTTCGCCTGCTGCGGTGTGCGACCGCCCTTCTTGAGGTTGCAGGGCGAACAGGCGGTAAGGATGTTCTCCCAACTCGTGCGGCCACCCAGCCGGCGGGGGATGACATGGTCGAACGTCAGATTGTGCGGGCTGCCGCAGTACTGGCAACTGAACCTGTCGCGCAGGAACAGGTTGAAGCGGGTGAAGGCGGGAAATTCGCTCGGCTTCACATACTGGCGCAGGGCGATGACCGAGGGGATCGGCATTTCCCAGTTGGGCGAATGGACCGCCCGGTCATAGCTGGAAATGACGTCCACCCGTTCGAGGAACACCGCCTTGATCGCGGTCTGCCAAGGCCACAGGCTGAGCGGGTAATAGGAAAGCGGGGTGTAATCCGCGTTGAGAACAAGGGCAGGACAGTCGGAAAGACTTCGCGAGGGGTCCCCCTCCGCGCCACGGAACCTGGCCGCGCGCTCGATCAGCTCCGATCTGAGCATGGCCCCCTGTCGCAGGACCGGATTACCGTTTGATGGCAGGTCGATTTCGACATGTTAGCCTTTGCAGCATCTGCGCCCGGGAAGGTCAACCCTTGGCCAAATACGCGCGTTCCGAAATCCACAGCTTGCGATGGCAGGGCGGCGCGATAGAGCGGGACGATGATCGTCACCCGGTTCGCCCCCAGCCCTAACGGGCCGCTCCATCTGGGCCATGCCTATGCGGCGATCGTGGCGCACGATCTGGCGCGGGCGCGCGACGGGCGCTTCCTGCTGCGAATCGAGGACATCGACGGTGAACGCAGCCGGCCGGAATTCACCGCGCAGTTCCTGGAAGACCTGACATGGCTGGGCCTGGCATGGGACGGCGCGCCGATTGCCCAATCCGATCGCATCGTCGCCCATGCGGCGGCGGGCGATCGGCTGAAGGCGATGGGGCTGCTTTATCCCTGCTGCTGCACCCGCGCCGAAATCGCCGCCACCGCCCGCGCGACCGGGCCTGACGGGCCTGTCTATCCGGGAACCTGCCGGGGCCGCGCCGTCGATCCCGAAGGCGCGGCATGGCGGCTCGACGTGGCTGCGGCGATGGCCATGACCGGCCCTCTCGAATGGAGCGACGAGACGGCGGGTCCTCAGATTGCGCGCGCCGATCTGTTCGGCGACGTCGTGCTGCTGCGCAAGGACCTGCCCGGCAGCTATCATCTGGCGGTAACGCTGGACGATGCCGCCGATGCCGTCACCCTGGTCACGCGCGGGGCAGACCTGTTCGCGTCCACCCATGTTCACCGGCTGTTGCAGGCGCTGCTGGGGTTACCGGTACCGGTCTGGCACCATCACCCGCTGCTCGTCGATCCGGAGGGGCGCAAGCTGGCCAAGCGGCGCGGCTCGCCGTCGCTGGCGGAGCGGCGACTGGCCGGGGAGGACGGCCGGACGCTGGCACAGGCGCTGCGCGATCACTGCTTCCCCGCTGGCATTTCCCTGTCACAGCGCCTAGATTGCGCGCCATGAACGTATTTTTCGGCATCGTCATTGTCGGCCTGATGATCATGGTGGTCATCACTCTGGTTCGCGGCATCATCGCCTTCCTCAACTCGACGAAGGAAGATCTCAACCGCGCGCCCGGCGACGGGCCGACGCCGAACCAGTTGTTGCAGAACAAGCTGATGTTCAAGCGCATCCAGTATCAGGCCGCTGCAATTCTGGTCTGCGCCGTGCTGCTGGCGATGGCGCGCTGAACCCCAAGCGAAAGTTCCAAAAACTTGGTACGCCTGAACAAGATTTATACCCGCACCGGCGATGACGGCACGACCGGCCTTGTCGACGGCTCGCGTCTTCCCAAGTATGCGGCGCGGATGGAAGCGGTCGGCGCAGTCGATGAAGCGAACTGCGCGATCGGCATGGCGGTGCGCGCGCTCGATGGCGACGAGCATGCCGCCGTGCTCACCCGCATCCAGAACGATCTGTTCGATCTCGGTGCCGACCTGGCGACGCCGGGCGAGGATTTCACGCCCGGCGAAATGACGCTGCGCATGGTCCCCGGCCAGGTGGACTGGCTCGAAACCCGGATCGACGCGATCAACGAAAGCCTCGCGCCGCTGCGCAGCTTCATCCTGCCCGGCGGCAGCGAGGCGGCGGCGCGCGTCCATGTCGCCCGCGCCTCGGCCCGCAGCGCCGAACGGCGGATGGTGGCGCTGGCCGCCGAAGCGGCGGTCAACCCGGCGGCGCTGCGCTATATCAACCGGCTGAGCGATTACCTTTTCGTGCTGGCCCGTGCGGTCAACGCCAACGGTGCTGACGACATTCTGTGGGTGCCGGGACAGAACCGCTAAAGCCGTTTCGCCCGGGCGGCCAGCCGGCCACCTCAGGCCATCATCAGGGGGAACAAGACATGCAGACAATCGGCATCATCGGCGCGGGTATCATGGGGTCGGGCATTTCCCAGACGGTCGCCAGCAAGGGCATGGCCGTGGTGCTGACCGACATCAGCATCGAAAACGCCGAAAAGGGCAAGGCCGGCATCGCCAAAGGCCTGACCCGGCTGGTCGCGAAGGACAAGATCACCCAGAGCGATGCCGACGCTCTGCTGGCGCGCATCACCCCGGCGGGCGACTATGCCGCGCTTTCGACCTGCGACATCGTCATCGAAGCGGCAACCGAGCGGGAAGACATCAAGGCCAAGATATTCCAGGCGCTGGCGCCCGTGCTCAAGGACGGCGCGATCCTCGCCTCCAACACCAGTTCCATTCCGATCACCCGCATGGCCGCGCAGTCTCCCGATCCCACCCGCTTCTGCGGCCTGCACTTCTTCAACCCGGTGCCGCTGATGGGGCTGGTCGAAGTGATCCCCGGTCTCGCCACCTCGCAGGCCACCACCGATGCGATGAAGGCGTTCGGCGAAAAGCTGGGCAAGACCGTGGTTCTCGCCGGCGATGCGCCCGGTTTCGTCGTCAACCGCATCCTGTGCCCGATGCTGAACGAGGCGATCTTCGTGCTGGGCGAAGGGCTGGCATCGGTGGAAGACATCGATGCGGGCATGAGGCTGGGTGCCAATCACCCGATGGGCCCACTAACGCTGGCCGATTTCGTCGGTCTCGACACACTCTACGAAATATCCAAGGTGTTCCTCGCCACCACCGGCGATCCCAAGTACCGCCCCGCGCCGCTGCTGCAGAAGTACGTCGAGGCGGGATGGTACGGCCGCAAGACCGGCAAGGGCTTCTACGATTATTCGGGCGAGGTCCCGGTCCCGACGCGCTAAGCTGGGGAACGCGGGCGGGTCGACCGGGGTTACTCCTGCAAAGGAGAACACCCATGGCCGAACGCCCCGAAACGCCGCAGGACCCGATCGCCCCCGAAACCGTCAACGCCGAACAGGAAGACGCCGAAGCTCAGGCGCAGACGGTGGCCGAGGAAGGCATGGGCCGCCGCGCCCGGACGCGCCTCGAAGACAGCGAAAAGCCCGGCGGCGGCATCACCGATGAAGGCGACACGCCCGATCTGGTCGATCACATGAAGCACATGGACAGCAGCGGCGTGATCGACATGTTCGCCTATCGCGGTGAAGAAACGATGGACGATCTCGAAAACCGCTATGGCCGCGCCGGCGTGGTTGATGAGGATTTCGCCAACGACGATAGCTGAAGCTACTCGCCCGCCTCGCGCTTGAGGTCATAGAGCACCTCAAGCGCGTCGCGCGGGGACAGGGCATCGACATCCATCGCCCGCAGCACCTCCCGCAAGCTGTCGCACTGCGTTTCGCGCGCATCCTGCGCGGCGGCGAACAGCGGCAGGTCGCCCAGCCCGGTGGCCAACCCGCCGGTTTCGGCGCGGCCCTTTTCCAGCTTGTCGAGCACCGACTTGGCCCGGCTGATCACCTTGGGCGGCACCCCCGCCAGCCGCGCCACCGCCAGCCCGTAACTTCGGTCCGCCGGTCCTTCCGAAAGTTCGTGCAACAGCACCAGATCGCCTTTCCACTCGCGCGCCCGGACATGGTGCAGCGACAGCGCCTCGCACGTCTCGGCCAGCCGGGCCAGCTCGTGATAATGTGTCGCGAACAGGCAGCGGCAGCGATTGGTTTCGTGCACAGCCTCGGCCACCGCCCAGGCCAGCGCCAGCCCGTCGTAGGTAGACGTCCCGCGCCCGACTTCATCGAGGATCACGAAGCTGCGATCGGTCGCTTGCGAGAGGATCGCGGCGGTTTCCACCATCTCCACCATGAACGTCGACCGGCCGCGCGCCAGATTGTCCGCCGCGCCGACGCGGCTGAACAGGCGATCGACCATGCCGATCCGCGCACTTTGCGCGGGCACGAAGCCGCCAGCCTGCGCCAGCAGCACGATCAGCGCGTTCTGGCGCAAAAAGGTGGACTTGCCGCCCATGTTCGGCCCGCCGATCAGCCAAAGCCGATCATGGCTGGCGAGCCGGCAATCATTGGCGACGAACCGCTGGCCCTCACGCACCAGCGCCGCCTCCACCACCGGATGACGCCCACCCTCGATCTCCAGCGCCAGCCCTTCGACGACTTGCGGGCGCGTCCATAGCCCTTCGGCGGCGCGTTCGGCCTGACCCGCACTGACATCGAGCCGGGCAACGGCGGCGGCGGCGCGGGCGATCGGGTTGCGCCGCGCAACCGCCATCTCGACCAGCCGGGCGAAGTGGCCTTCCTCGGCCGCCAGCGCATGGGCCCCGGCCTCGGCGATGCGGCTCGCCTCTTCGTGCAGCGCCAGCGCGTTGAAACGCATCGCCCCGGCCATGGTCTGGCGGTGGGTAAAACCGCTGTCAGCCTCCAGCAGCCGGTCGGCATGGCGCTGGGGCACTTCGATGAAGTAGCCCAGCACGTTGTTGTGCTTGATCTTCAGCGAGGGCGTGCCGGTCTCGTCGCGATATTTCGCCTCCAGCGCGGCGATGGCACGGCGGGCATCGCCCGACATCCGGCGCAGTTCGTCCAGCGCGGCGTCATAGCCGGCGGCGATATAGCCCCCCTGCCCGCGTTCGGTCGGCGGAGCGGGGACCAGCGCACGGGCAAATTCGTCCACCAGTTCGGCATGACCGCGCAAGTCCGGCAGCAGCTCGCGGACCAGCCCGGGCAGGTCGGCCAGCAGGGCCAGCCTTTCCGCCACCGTGCGCGCGCCGGACAGGCCATCGCGCAACTGGCCCAGATCGCGCGGCGATCCGCGCCCGGCGACCACTCGCCCCAAGGCGCGGCCGATATCCGGCATCGCCCGCAGCGCCCGTCGCAAATCCTCGCGCAGCAGGGCATCATCGTGCAACCAGCCGACCGTTTCGAGCCGCGCGGCAATAGCGACGCGATCGGTCAGCGGGGCGGAGAGATCATCGGCCAACTGCCGCGCGCCGGCACCGGTGACACAGCGGTCCACCGCTTCGATCAGGCTGCCGCGCCGGCCACCCCCACTCGCTTCGAGAATTTCCAGACTGGCCCGCGTCGCCGCATCCATCGCCAGCGTGCCGTCGCCGCTCAGCAGTTCCGGCGGCAACAACAGCGGCAGGCGGCCCCGGCCGACATGATCGAGGTACGCGATCAGCCCGCAGGCGGCGGCCAGCATCGGCGCGGTGAAAGCGCCGAACCCGTCCAGCGTGGCCACGCCGTGCAGCCCTTTCAGCCGCGCCGCACCGCCGTCCGCCGAAAACTCGTGCGGGGCCCGGGCGATGCTCTCCGCCGGCGCGCCGTCCCAGCCATCGGGTGCCACCAGTTCGCGCGCGCCCAGCCGCGCCAGCGCCGCATCCAGTCGCTCGGGCGCGCATTCCTCCAGCACCATGCGGCCGGTGGAGATATCGCAGGCGGCGATGCCCAGGCTGCCCCGCACCACACAGGCCGCCGCCAGGACATTGGCCCGGCGCGGTTCGAGCAGCGCTTCCTCGGTCAGCGTCCCCGCAGTGACGAAGCGGACGATATCGCGCGCCACCAGCGTCTTGGACCCGCCGCGCTTCTTCGCCTCGGCCGGGGTCTCCACCTGTTCGGCGATGGCGACGCGGCAACCCGCCTTGATCAGCCGTGCCAGATATCCTTCAGCCGCGTGGACCGGGACGCCGCACATCGGGATCGGCTCGCCCCGGTGTTCGCCGCGCGTGGTAAGTGCAATGTCGAGAATGGCCGATGCGGTTTTTGCATCGTCGAAAAACAGCTCGAAGAAATCGCCCATCCGGTAGAACAGCAGGCACCCGTCCGCCTGCGCCCGCAAGGCAAGGTATTGCGCCATCATCGGGGTGGCGCCGGAGAGATCGGGGGTGCCGGCCATGGCCTTATCCGTTAGCGGGACATAGGACCAAATGGGAAGCGTGCGCTTGTCCGCTTTCCCCTATCGCGTGGCGCGCATTTTCGTTAGGGGCGACGCGGAAACGGGAGAAATCGTTTTGTCCGACAAGAGCAGGGTCCAGTTCACCGAGCGCGAGGCGCTTTTCTATCACCAGACGATCCGTCCCGGTAAGATCGAGATCATCGCCAGCAAGCCGATGGCGACCCAGCGCGATCTCAGCCTCGCCTATTCTCCCGGCGTGGCGGTTCCGGTCCAGGCGATCGCCGACGATCCGCGCACCGCATACGATTATACCGCCAAGGGCAACCTCGTCGCGGTCATTTCCAACGGCACCGCGATCCTGGGCATGGGCAATCTCGGGGCGCTGGCATCGAAGCCGGTGATGGAAGGCAAGGCGGTGCTGTTCAAGCGCTTTGCCGACGTCGATTCGATCGACATCGAACTCGCCTCGGAAGACACCGACGCGCTGATCGAAGCCATCGCCATGATGGAGCCCAGTTTCGGCGGCATCAACCTGGAGGATATCAAGGCCCCGGAATGCTTCATCATCGAGCAGGCGCTGCGCGAACGGATGAAGATCCCGGTCATGCACGATGACCAGCACGGCACCGCGATCATCGCCGCCGCCGGCCTCATCAACGCCTGCCACCTGACCGGGCGCGATCTGTCGGAGATCAAGCTGGTCGTGAACGGCGCGGGCGCTTCGGCACTGGCCTGCACCAGCCTCATCAAGGCGATCGGCGTGCGGCACGAAAACGTGCTGGTCTGCGATACGCGCGGCGTGATCTATCCCGGCCGCGAGAACGTGGACCAGTTCAAGTCCGCCCATGCGGTGATGACCGACCGGCGCACGCTGGCCGAAGCGCTGGTCGGCGCGGACGTGTTCCTGGGCCTGTCCGCCAAGGGCGCGGTGACGCCGGAAATGGTCATGGGCATGGCCCCCCAACCGATCATCTTCGCGATGGCTAACCCCGATCCCGAGATAACCCCCCCCGAAGTCAAGGCTGTGCGCCCTGACGCGATCGTCGCCACCGGCCGGTCGGACTATCCCAACCAGGTCAACAACGTGCTGGGCTTCCCCTTCATCTTCCGCGGCGCGCTGGACGTCCATGCCACCGCCATCAACGAAGAGATGAAGATCGCCGCCGCCCACGCGATCGCCGAACTGGCCCGCCAGCAGGTGCCCGAGGAAGTGGCCGCCGCTTATGGCGAAAGCCAGCAGTTCGGCCGCGAATACATCATCCCCGCCCCGTTCGACCCGCGCCTGATGGAAGTGGTTCCCTCGGCCGTGGCCAAGGCGGCGATGGATTCGGGCGTGGCCGGCAAGCCGATCGAGGATTTCGACGCCTATCGCCACGAACTGAAGGCCCGCCTCAACCCGACCACCTCGGTGCTCAGCCAGGTCTATGCCCAGGTCAAGGCCAATCCCAAGCGGGTGATCTTTGCCGAGGCGGACAACGAAGTGGTGCTGCGCGCGGCCATCCAGTACCGCGATTTCGGCTATGGCGATCCGATCCTCGTCGGCCGCACCCAGAAGATCACCGATCTCATGGCCGAACTGGGCGTTGCCGATCCGGAAAGCTACCAGATCGAGAATTCGATGGTGTCGGACTATGTCTCGCCGATGGTCGAGATGCTGTACGAACGCCTCAAGCGCCGGGGTTTTCTGCAGCGCGACGTCCAGCGCATGGTCAACAACGATCGCAACGTCTTCGCCTCAGGCCTGCTCAAGCTGGGCGTGGGCGATGCCATGATCACCGGCATGACCCGCCCCTTCGCGCAATCGATGAAGGATATCCGCCGGGTGCTCGATCCCGCGCCGGGCAAGCTGCCGTTCGGCATCCACATGATGGTCGGCAAGCACCAGACGGTGTTCATGGCCGATACCACCATTAACGAACGGCCGAGCGCCGAGGAACTGGCGGTGATCGCCACCGAGACCGCCGCCGTGGCGCGGCGGCTGGGCCACGAGCCGCGCGTGGCGTTCCTGTCCTATTCGACATTCGGCAACCCCGGCGGCCGCTGGCTCGACACCATCCGCGATGCCGTGGCGATCCTCGATGCGCAGGCCCCGGGCTTCGAATACGATGGCGACATGGCCCCTGACGCCGCGCTCAATCCGAAGATCATGGCGCTCTATCCGTTCTGCCGCCTGTCGGCCCCCGCCAACGTGCTGATCATGCCGGGCCTGCAATCGGCCAACATCTCGGCCAAGCTGCTGCGTGAACTCGGCGGGGCCACCTCGATCGGGCCGATGCTGCTCGGCCTGGAAAAGCCGGCGCAAGTCGTCCCGATGACCGCGATCGCACCAGACGTGCTGACCTGCGCGGTGCTCGCGGCGGCCGGGATTACCGGCTGACCGGCACCATGCCCGCAAGCTGCGCTTGCGGGTCGGGCCATACAAAAGAGGCAGGGTGAGCGATCACCCTGCCTCTTTTGTTATTCGGACTTATAGCCCAGTGCCAGGAATCTGGATCGCTCTCCGTTCGTGTCGAGCGAAGTCGAGACACGGAAAGCACAGCGCCAGCGTATC
>NZ_BMZA01000003.1:218373-233709 GCF_014652555.1 Novosphingobium colocasiae | reverse complement strand
AGCGTGTCTCGACTTCGCTCGACACGAACGGAACTTGTGGTGCTGATTAAAGGCTGGATATTCTGCCCAACCCAGCGGTTTTATCCCAGCCAGGCTTTGTAGACACCGAAGGCGCTCGTCAGGGTCAGCACCACGCCGACCAGGATCAGCATCGGTTTGACCGGGATGCGCTTGGCAACCCAAGCCCCGATCGGCGCGGCGGCGACGCCGCCGATCAGCAGCCCGGCGGTGGCCCCCGCCACGTCGGCGATGCCGATCTTGAAGATGAACGTGGCCGACACCGCCAGCGTCAGGAAGAATTCAACCGAGTTGACCGTGCCCACGACCTTGCGCGGATCGGCACCCTGGATCAGCAGGTTCGACGTGACGACCGGCCCCCAGCCGCCGCCGCCCGCCGCATCGAGGAACCCGCCCAGCAGGCCGAGCGGCGCGATCAACTTCGCTTCGCGCAGCTTTGGCGGATAGAACAGACCGCGCACGAACAGGTAGATGCCGATGCCGGAAAGGTAGAGCAGGACGAACGGCTTCACCACGCCCGCATCCAGCGACGACAGCAGATAGGCCCCGGTGATGCCCCCGGCGAGACCGGGCAGCAGCAGCCGCAGGAACAGCGCCTTGTCGATATTGCCGTGCAGCAGGTGGCTGATGCCCGAGGTGGCGGTGGTGAAGCATTCCACCACATGCACGCGCTGCGACGCGACAGCCGGTGGCACCCCCATCACGGCGACGAGCAGGGTATTGGTGATGACGCCGAAGGCCATGCCCAGCGCCCCATCCACAAGCTGCGCGGCAAAGCCGACCGCGATGAACGGAAGCAGGAAGGCCAGGTCGATACTGCCGAAATCCATGGATCGAATCCCCTGTGGGTTATCAACCGGAGCACTAGACCGCCAATAGTCTACTTTTCTAGTAGAATTTTTCAGCCGCAATCGTTTTCCTTCGCCGCCCCCCTCACGGCATGATTGCGAAAGCCGGCTCGGCCATTTCGCGCCCCGCTGTGGATTTATCAACGGGTTATTGCGCCCGCCGACCTTTCCTGACCGCTTGCCTAGTATAGGAAAGCGATTGCAGGTTGTTTGGTGAATACACTGTTCACTATCGACAGGCGGGGGCGACCTTACTTCTCAGGTCAGGGGCAGCGGGCTGAAACGGTTCAGTCCGGAGTACTTTGAGAGCGCGGATGGTGGATGATTCAAGTTGGGGCCTTGGGCAGGCAACGGCCCGGGCCACGGGGGCTTCGCAGGAATACTGGTTTTCGCTCAGGCTGCGGGTCGATGCGCCCGCGCAACTGTGGCAAGCCGCCGCGCTGCGCTGTCTGAGCCAGACCGATCTCGACCAGCAAGAGGTCGAGGACATGATCGGCCCGATCGAGGACCCCTCGATCGCGGACTGCCTGATGATCCTTGCCCTGCCTGAACGCATCCCCGGATGTACCCGGCTCGATACCACGCTCCAGCCGGGCGGGCTCGCCGAACTTCCGGTCCCCGGAGCCCGCGAACTGGATGACGCGCTCGACGAGGGGTAACCCTCTATTCCACTTCGTTAGAGCATCAAGCCCTGAATCGGCATCACACGTTCCGTCGTATCGAGCGCAGTCGAGACAGGGATAGCACAGCGCCAGCGTATCTCGACTTCGCTCGACACGAACGGAACTTGCGGTGCTGATTGAACGCTTGCAGCCTAGGTTCGGGACCTCTCAGGCTCAGCTCGTCGTTTCGGTCGCCAACACGGCCGCAGGGATCGCCGCGGTCAGCCCGACAAGACCGCTTGCCGCCATCCGGATGCCGTTGACGCCCAGCAGGATGCCGCTGCTGTCCGCCACCACATCATCCACCACGCCGACCGAGTTGATCGTGGTGGCAAGGCTGGAACCGTCCGCCGCCAGCGCGTTGACCGATAGGGTATAGGCCCCGGCGGCAGCCTTGGTGCCATCGTCCTTGGTGCCGTCCCACTGATACGAGCTTTGCGGCTTGCCGGGGTCCAGCGCCACGGTGGCGACAGTGGCGCCGTTGGCATCCTTGATCGTCCCCGTCAGGCGGGCGGGTGTGCCGGCGACCGAGTAAGTCCAGTGCGCCGGCGCATCGCCAAGCCCGGCCACGGCGCTGTCAAACCGCGCCTCGCGCCCGATGTAGCTCGACGCCTGGGCCAGCGCCTGCGACGAGAGCTGGCTGAGGATATCGTTGAGCTTGCCGGTCTGCTGGATCGACTGTTCCACCTGCGAATACTGGACCAGTTGCTGGGTGTATTCCGAGGTCTTCATCGGATCGAGCGGGTCCTGGTTCGTCATCTGCGTGGTCAGCAGCTTGAGGAACAGGTTGTAATCGCTGAGCAGGTTGTTCGCCGCCGAGGCGGTGCTGGTGCTCGTGCCAGTGGTGCCGGTGTTGCTGACCGTCGTCATGATCGTGTGCCTTATGCCAGAACGTCTAGGTGACCGCTGCCGCGCAGCGACCGGAGATCAGGTTGCGCGCCGTCGGCTACCGGCTGGAACTCCGCCGTCGGGCCGGAAGGGGTAAAGCCGCGATGGCGGGCGCTTTCATGGTGACCCGAGCCGCCGCCGCCGCTCTCGAAGCGCAGCGACTGGGCATCGGCGCGGATGCCGGCATCGGCCAGCGCGCGATCGAGATGGATGCTTTCGCGGCGCAGCAGGTCGAGCGCGGCCGGACTGTCAGCGCGCATCACCGCGCGCATCGTGCCATCATCGTCGAAGGTCATGCGCACGTCGATGCGGCCCAGGTGGCGCGGATCGAGCCGGATCAGCAGCGCATCGCCGCCGCCTTCCGCCGCGCTTTCCCGTGCGCGGGCGATCGCCACGCCGACGTCGGCACCGAACCGCCCTTCGCGCACCGTGACGGTGGCGGTAGCGGCGGGCGAGGCGTCATAAGGCTGCGCGGGAGCACGCGGCACGGCGGCTTCCAGCGTCTGGCTGAACAGCGGGGCGGACACCCGCGCTTCCGTGGGCGGGGCGGGCGCAGCGGGTTCGGCTGCGGCATGGCCGGTCGCATGCCCGGTACTCCGCGCCTCCATCGGCGCGGCGCGCTCTTCAAGAGGCGACGGCGTGGCCTTGCCCGCAACGGGCGGAGCGGGAGCGGCGGCCACAGCCACCGGCGCGGATGCCGGTGGGCCAGCGACCGGGCGATCCGCCGGGGCCGAGGCTTCCGTAACGGACGCGTCGACGGCAGCACCCTTGCGCTTCTGCGACGACGCGACTGGCGCAGCGGGCGTTTGGGTAACCAATGGTGCCGCCTCCGCTAAGACGGCGGTAACGACCGGACCCGTCTGCACCGGGGCGGCTACGGGCGGCCGCGCTGCAGCAGGCGGCGGTGCGGGATTGGCGACCGGAGGGGTGTCTTGCGTTTCGCCGGCCTGCCCGGCTACCGGCTCCGGTTCGGTCACCACCGACGCTGGCACGGCGATCGGTTCGTTCGCCGGCAGGCACAGCTCGGCGATTCCGGGAGCGGCCGTGGTATCGACGCCGGCCATCGCGGGATCGCGCCGATCCGTTCCTGCCGGGACCGGGGGAGCAGGCTCACCGCCGCCGCCGCTGTTCGCCAGCGCGGCCTGGAACGCGCCCGGCTCTGCCCCGGCGGACGGCGCAGGGGCACCGCTCGCGAGGGGCTGGGTCGGCAAAGGGGGCAGCGCGCGGACGGGCATCATCCATCATAGGACGATCGCACCGCCGCCGGTCATCGCCGGCGGCTTATCTTCTCACCCGATCGCGCCAAGGCTGCGCAGGCGGGCGCGGGGGTGGATTTCGTTTTGCGAGAGCACCACTGTCGCCGGGCGCACCCGCTCGATGATAGAGCGCACGAAGGGCCGCAGGCTCTGGCTGGTCATCAGGCACGGAATTTCGCCTTGCGCGGCCAGCCGGTCGTAAGTCTGGCGCACCGCCGCGATGAACGCCTGCAGTTCCGACGGGGCCATCGCCAGATGCCGGTCATCGCCCTGGCCGATGATCGCTTCGGAGAAGGCTTCGTCCCACACAGGGCCGAGCGCGACGATCGGGATCGTCCCGTCGAGCGTATGCTGCGCCGATATCTGGCGCGCCAGCCGGGCCCGGACATGCTCTGTCACTTGCGTCAGATTGACGGTGACCGCGCTGGCCTCGGCCACACCTTCGAGGATGGTCGGGAGATCGCGGATCGAGACGCCCTCGGCCAGCAGGTTCTGGAGGACGCGCTGCACGCCCGATATCGAAATGCGCGAGGGCACGATATCGGCGATCAGCTTGGCGGCGTCCTTGTGGACCTCGTCCAGCAACTTCTGGGTTTCCGAATAGGACAGCAGATCGGCGATGTTGTCCTTGACGATTTCGGTCAGATGCGTGGTGACGACGGTGCCACAATCGACCACGGTCAACCCACGGAAGCCCGCTTCCTGCCGCAGTTCGCGATCGATCCACTGCGCCGGCAGCTTGAACACCGGTTCCTGCGTGGTCTCTCCGCTCAGCCCCGTCTCGCCGCCGCCGGCGTTGATGACCAGCAGCTTGCCGATGCGCAGTTCGCCCCGCGCCGTCTCGGTCTCCTTGACGTAGACGACATACTCGTTCGCCTGCAGCGCCATGTTGTCGATGATGCGCACGGCGGGAAGCACGAAGCCATAGTCGATCGCCATCTGGCGACGCAGCGCGCGGACCTGATCGTCCAGACGCGGTTCGGCGCTGGCATCGTTGATCAGCGGCAGCAGGCCGTAACCCAGCTCGATCCGCAGCGCGTCGATCGCCAGGGTGCGGGCGATCGGCTCCTCCACCGGCAGCGCGCTCTGGCGGGCGCGCTCGGCCGCTTCCTCCATCCGCTCGGCCACGGCAACGCCCTCGGCGCGCCTGGTCATGGTCCAGGCCAGCCAGCCGCAGGCCCCGCCCAGGATCGCGAAGGGAAGGAAGGGCAGCCCCGGCATCAGCGCCAGCAGGCCCATCAGCCCGCCCGCGATGCCGAACGCCTTGGGATAACGGCCCAACTGATCCCCCAGCGCGGCCCCGGTCTTGCCGACGACGCCGCCCTTCGACACCAGAAGGCCCGCTGCCGTCGACACGATCAGCGCCGGGATCTGGCTGACGAGACCATCGCCGACGGTGAGGATGGTGTAGGTGGTGAACGCCTGCCCGAACGGCACGCCGTGGATGGCGACGCCGACGATCAGCCCGACGACAATGTTGATCGCGGTGATCAGCAGCGCCGCGACGGCATCGCCCTTCACGAACTTCGATGCACCGTCCATCGCGCCGTAAAAGCCGCTTTCGGCTTCGATCTCGGCGCGGCGTTCGCGGGCCTGATCCTCGCTGATCGTGCCGGCGTTGAGATCGGCGTCGATCGCCATCTGCTTGCCCGGCATCGCATCGAGGCTGAAGCGCGCGGCCACTTCGGCGATGCGGCCGGCCCCCTTGGTTATGACCACGAAGTTGATGACGATCAGGATCGCGAAGATGGTGAGGCCGATGACGGTCTCGCCGCCCATCAGGAATTCGCCGAAAGCGGCGATCACCCCGCCCGCCGCCGTGTGCCCTTCGTGCCCGTGGCCCAGGATCAGCCGGGTAGAGGCAAGGTTGAGGCCAAGCCGCAGCATCGTGGTGATGAGCAGGATCGTCGGGAAGCTCGAAAGCTGCAGCGGCTTTTCAATGAACAGCGCCGTCATCAGGATCAGCACCGAAGCGGTGATCGACAGCGCCAGCCCCATGTCCAGCATCCATGCCGGCATCGGCAGGATCAACATGGCGATGATCGCGCCGACGCCCAGCGCCAGCGCCAGATCGCGGCCCGGCCCCAGCCGGGCGACGAACTGGCCGAGCCGGACCGGCATCAGCGAGGGTGAAGGCGAAGGGGCTGTGGCCATGGGTCAGCGCGGGGCGATCGGCCGGGGGCTCAAAGACCCGCCGCCAGTTCGGCGCGCACAGCGCCGGCGCTGACCCCCATCACCGCCGGCGGCACCGCCATCCCTTCGGCCTGGAACGCGCGCAGCTTGTTGCGCATGGTCCGCACCGAAATGCCCAGCATCACCGCCGCCGCGCTGCGGTTGCCGCCGCAGTGGCGCAGCGTCTGCAGGATCAGCTCACGCTCCACATCGGCGATGTTCTGGCCCACCAGCCTGGCCACCGCCGCCGTCAGCGAGCGCCCTTCGGCGCGGCCGACGCGCAGCCGGGCCAGCGCTTCCCTGAGGCTAAGCCCGACATCCACCATGACCACGTCGGCATCGCTGGCTGCCGCGCCCGGCCATGCCTCAAGCGACATCGCCTCGCCCAGTTCGCCCACCAGCATCAGGCGCACAGCTTCGGAATCGTGCAACCGCATCAGCCTTCCTTGCGGACGATTTCGGTGAGGGTGATGCCCAGCGTCGCATCGATCAGCACCACTTCACCGCGCGCGATGAGGCGATTGTTGACGAAGATATCGACAGGCTCACCCACCCGGCGGTCCAGTTCCACCACCATGCCGGGCTTCAGCCGCAGCAGATCGCCTATATCCATGCGCGAGCGGCCGAGTACGGCCTGCACCTTCACCGGCACATCGAACACCGCCTGCAGGTCATCCGGCACCGGCGGCGTCAGCGGACGCGGCGGCAGCGCGGTTTCACTCGGGATCGCGCCTTCCGGCTCATCCGGCAGGTGCGCGGGGGCGAGTTGCCGGGGTTCGAGCTCGTCGCTCATCGGATACCTTTCACGTGTTCATCCACTGGCGGATCACCGATGCGGAATCGGCCGGGTTGGTGGCGATCGTCTCGCCGATGCGCTTGATCGCGGAAAGCTTCACCCGGCCATCGACATGGGCCAGCGATACTTCCTGATCGAGCAGCGGCACGCCCATCCCGCCGCCCTGGTCCATGGGTTCGAGGTGCGCCATCGACACGTCGCCGCGCGGCTGGCGGCGGTCCTCGCCATCGCCGCCGTGGTCAGGCGAAGGCAGGAGCGCCGGGCCGCCCTGGCGGCGCAGCATGCGGATGGCGAACAGGACGATGCCGCCCACCAGCAGGATCTTGAGGACATCGAGAATTCGATCGACGGTAAGGCCGAACGGCAGGCCACCGTTGATGCCGTCAACGTCCTCGGCAGCGAACGGCATGTTCTCCACCACCACGCTGTCGCCGCGATCGCCGTTGAAGCCGACGGCATTCTCTACCACCCGCTGGAGCCGCTCGATCTGCGGTTGCGGCAGGCCCTTCTCGCCGCCGTCGATCATGACCGCCACAGTCAGCCGCTTGACCTGTCCCGGCGCGCGTACCGCCACCTTTTCGAGACGGCTGTTCTGGTACGTGACGTCTTCCGACGTTTCGTTCTGCGCGGCGTTGCGGCTGTCGCCGGCGGCACCGCCGGCGGCCGGCGCGGCGGTGTTCTCGGGAAGCTGCGCGGCAACCGTGGCACCTTGCGCGCCGGGCGCGTTCTCGTTGCTCTGGCTGCCGGATTCGACCGAGACCTGATGCTGGATCACCTGCTTGTCAGGATCGAAGGTTTCCGATTGCTCGCGCACCTGATCGCGTTCCAGTTCGGCGGACACTTCGGCGCGGACCTTGCCGTGGCCGACGATCGGCTCGACCAGCGTTTCGATCTGATCGCGCAGCCGCGCTTCGACGGCGGCCTGCCGGTCTTCGAGATCACTGGTCGCACCATCGCCGCCTTCACCCGCGCGCGCCAGCAATGCTCCGGTCTGGTCCACCACCGACACCGCTTCCGGGGCCAGATCGGGAACGGCCGACGATACCAGATAGCGGATCGCCTGCACCGCTTCGCCGGGGAGGCGGCCGTTGGTCTTGACCGTCACCGATGCGGTGGCCTTGCGCGGCTCGGTCTCGAACATGGCGCGATCGGGCATCACTACATGGACCCGCGCCTTGCTGACGCGATCGAGGCTTTCGATCGAGCGGGTCAGTTCGCCTTCGAGCGCCCGCGTCTCGTTCAGCTTCGCGCGCGACGAGGAGATGCCGAACGGCTCCTCCTCGTCCAGCACTTCATAGCCGATCTTGCCGCCAAGCTGTTCCGACGCCATCGCCATGCGCAGTTCGGGCAGCTTGTCGACCGGGGCCATGATCGCCGTGCCGTCGGCGGAAAGCTGGAACGGGACGCCCTGCCCCTTGAGCTTGTCGGTAATGGTCGCGGCGGCCGAGGGATCGAGATCGGTGTAGAGATAGCCCATCGCGCTTTGCGGCGTGTGCATCGCCATCCACGCGAGGCCCGCCAGCAGCGCCAGCGACACGCCGCCCATAAGAGCCGCGCGGCGCACGCCGATCTGCCCGATGAAATTGCGCAACGCTTCCAAGTCCGGCCTTCCGAGGTCCCCGGCGCCGCCCCTGTCGTGCGCCCCGCATCATTATAGGATGACCGCTGGGCAAGAATTGCCGGGCGACGAAAAATCTGTCGGCGGGGCAGGTGGTTCGTTGAAAGGGGTTTCATAGCGGTGGGGTGACTGGGTTATCCCAGCCGCATAAAATACCGCTGATCCGAACCTCCGTTCACGTCGAGCGTAGTCGAGACGCGGATAGCCCAAGTCGAGGCATCTCGACGTCGCTCGATGCGAACGCGATTGGGATAGTCTCTGGGTTGTCCATCAGCGGGCATTTATAGCCACCAGAGGCTATACCCCGCTATAAACCCCTAAAATTCCGCACGGCCGCCTACCCCCCAGCCCGGCCCAAAACGCCAGCCAGTTCGGTCATGACCGCCGTGCGGCGGGCCTGGGCATCGACGTTGAGGCCGCCGGCGTACCATTCGATGCGGGCGTCGGCGATCGGCACCGTGGCATCCTCGATCACGCTGATCGCCAGCGGCCGGCCGGCCTTGGCCTCGTGCGCCTCGATCAGCGCGGCGAGGTCGTTGTGCATGTCGGGGTGGGCGCGGACCACCAGCGGGGTGCCGCGCGCGACCTGTTCGAGTACCCGGTCGAGCGCCTCGTCGATCGCGCGCGCCGGGGCCATGTCGATCGCGTGGCCGGCCAGCATTTCCGCCGCCTGGAGGGCGACCGCCCCCGCCTCGCTCACCATCGTGCGCGCCACCGCGTCGAAATGCTCGCCGATCGCATCAAGCGCGGCGTGCAGTGCATCGGTTGCCGCCAGCAGCGCCTCGCCCCGCTCGGACCGCGCCTGCGTCAGGCCGGCCTCGAACCCCTCGGCCCGCACCCGGGCAAGTTCGGCGAAGTGATCGGTCTGCATCCGGGCGATGCGCGCCTCCAGGTCCTCGACCTGTTCGCGCAATTCTTCCGCCGTCGCCTCGGGCTGCTTGTCCTCGTCCGCAGCGGGCGAATAGACGGGCGCTTCGGTAGGGTGGAAGAACACCCGCTCGAAACCAAAGGGCTGGATGGTTGATCGGCTATGCACCTGTCACCTCAGTAGATCATCGCATCATCGCTCTTGGGATCGTTCAGCACGATCTCGCCGCGATCACCCAGGTCCTTGGCCAGCGCGACGAGGTTCGCCTGCGCCGCCTCGCATTCGCGTGCGCGCACCGGACCCATCGAAGCCATATCGTCGCGCAGCAGCTTGGCCGCGCGCTCGGTCATGGCACCGAAGAACACCCGGCGCATAACTTCGGGCGCACCCTTGAGCGCCAGCGCCAGTTCGCGCTTGTTGCAGTTGCGCACGATAAGCTGGATGGCGCTGGGCAGCAGGTTGCCCAGATCCTCGAACGTGAACATCAGGCTGCGGATACGCTCGGCCGCGTCGGGCGCGCGTTCGTCGAGCGCGCTCAGCATCTCTTCCTCGGTCGCCCGGTCCAGCGCGTTGAACAGTTCCGCCATCGCTTCGTGCGGATCGCGCTTGGCGCTGCGCGACAGGTTGGTCATGAATTCCGACCGCAGCGTCTGCTCGACCTGGATGATGACGTCCTTCTGGACCGTCTCGGTGTTGAGCATGCGCATCACCACTTCGGTGCCGAAATCGCGCGGCAGCGCCGCCAGCACCCGCGCCGAATGATCGGGCTTGAGCTTTTGCAGGATGACGGCGACGGTCTGCGGGTGCTCGGTCTTGAGGTAACCCGCCAGCACGCCCTCGCTGACGTTGGACAACTTGTCCCACATCGTCCGTCCGGAGGGGCCACGGATGTCCTCCATGATGTCCTTGACCCGCTCGGGGGCCAGGACCCCTTCGAGCAGCCGCTCGGTCGTCTCGTAAGAGCCGTGCAGCGTGGCGACGCCGGACACTTCGACCGAAAACTGGCTGAGCAGATACTCCACCACGACCGCCGGCACCCGGCCAAGCGAGGAGATGCTGGCCGACAGTTCCTTGATCTCGTCGTCCTTGAGCTGTTGCCAGATCGGGATGCCATGCTCCTGCCCGAGCGCCAGCAGCAGCGCCGCCGCGCGCTGGATGCCGGAGTACCGCTTGAGCTCGGGTGGCTCACCCACCGAGGCCATCATGTTCACTGCGCGATTCCCTGGTTCCGAGAGCGAATTTTAACCAACCGTTGTTACCGATCCCGAAGAGATCCCTCTATTTATAGGATGGGTATCGACGCAACCGGTCCAAGAGGGATAATTGACGATAAATCTGAATAACGGGTTGATCGGAATCTCGGTTCTTGGCGGCACCGGCTCCTACTCATCCTATCTGGCCAACGCCTCCGCGACGGACAGCCCGGCGGTGGTGGCGGCGCGCAAGGCGTTCACCACGCCGACCACCACCGCGCCCTGGGCAAGCGGCGCTTCGGAAAGCGGTGCCACCAGCGCGCAAGTCGCCGCGATCAAGCGGCTGGCGACGATCATCGACACCACCAAGGACAGCTCGTTCAAAGACCTGCCTGATATCCAGACCGCCTTCACCACCTACAAGGCGCTGGAGAACCTGCGCGTCCTCGCCGAAGCGGCAACGTCGAAGACGCTGTCCGACACCAGCCGCGCCGCGCTCCAGAAGACTTTCGCCAAGGGCCTGGCTGATCTGCAGGGATACCTCGGCACCGCCGATACCGACCTGCTCCAGCTTGGCTTCGGGGCGGTCACCAGCACCGCCCGCACGCTGGGGATCGAATCGCGCTATGCCACGTCACCGGTGGCGGGCACCGGCGTGACCAAGACCCGCGCGGCGGCGGTAGACGGGCTGGCCGGCACCGAGGTGTTCCAGGTCACCCTGACGCGCGGCGCGACCAGCGAGACGGTGCAGGTCAACCTGGCCCAGTCCACCCAGCCGCCCACGCTCGATTCCGTTGCCGCCGCGCTGAACGCCGCGATCGGGGCGAAAGGCGCGGTGGATGCAGGCGGCAATCCGGTGGTCGATGCCAATGGCAACCCGGTCAGCCAATGGAAATCGCGCTTCACGGTGGAGAAGACCGACGGCAAGTGGGGGCTGGTGTTCAAGCCGGCCGGCACCGAAAAGGTCAGTATCGACCAGGCCGATGCCGGTGACGCGCTGATGGTGGCAAGCGGGGAGACGACGACGATCTCGGGCACCGTCGGCCCGACTTCGGCCAACGTCTACCGGATCGAGGACCTCTCCCACTCGCTCACCTGGGAGCGGCTGAGCAAGATCAACGCGGTCGATACCACCGCCACCGCCCGCGCCGAAGCCGCTGCGGCGGCCGCCGCCAAGTCGCTGGGGACGGCCACCACCGATACCGCCGCGCAAAAGGCGGATCACACCGTGTTCGCCCCCACCGCCGCCAACGCCATCGTTACCGACGCGCAAGGCTTCAGCTACATCGTCGGCACCACGAATGGCGACATGGGCGCGCAACTGGGCGACGGTGCCAACGACCTGTTCCTGACCAAGGTGGACAGCGAAGGCACCGTGGTCTGGAAGCGCAACCTGGGCGCGGCGGGGAGCGCCGCCGGGGCGGCGGTGACGATCGCCCCCAATGGCGAGATCGTGGTGGCTGGCTCGGTCAGCGGCGCGTTCAACGCCAGCGACGAAAACCAGACCGACCTCCTCGTCAGCCGCTTCAACGCCAAGGGCGAGGAACTGTCGAGCACGGCGATCCGCCAGGTCGGCAACGAAACCGCCAGCGCCGTGGCGGTGGGACAGGACGGGCAGATCTATGTTGCCGGGCGCGCGTCGAGCGGCGGCGGCGATGCGGTGATCGTGCGCCTCAGCGCTGCGGGCAAGATGATCGAACGCCGCGCCATCGACAGCGGCGGCTCGGATTCGATCTCGGCGCTCGCCATCGACAACGACGGTAATCTGCTGGCGCTGACCAACGAAGGCGGCGCGGCCACCCTGCGGCGGATCGGCGCGGGCGACCTGACGCAGGATCTTGGCGCGATCACGCTGGGCACCGCCTCCGCACGGGCCATCGCGGTTTCGCAGACCGGCCGGATCGCGGTGGTCGGCGCGACCAGCGTCGCGCTCGGTGGCGCGCAGGCCAATGCGCCGAGCGGCGGGCTCGATGCTTTCGTCACCCTGATCGACGGCGATCTTTCCGCCGCCAGCACCAGCTACATCGGCAGCGACACCACCGACCAGGCTGACAGCGTGGCGTTCCTCAACGGCCAGCTTTACGTCAGCGGGCGGACCACCGGGACGCTGGGCGACCAGAAGACCGGCAAGGTGGACGGCTTCGTGGCCCGCATCGATCCGGCCGACGGGTCGGTCCAGACGGTGTCGCAATGGGGCCTCAGGAGCAGCACGGTGGAACCGGTGCGGCTCAGCGCAGTCAGCGGCGGGGCAACGGCGCTGGGCGCGCTGGGGCTCCATCGCGGGCTGCTCAACCAGCAGGCCAACGGCGATCTGGTGGCCGAAACCTCGCTCAGGGTGGGCGATACCTTCAGGATCAGCGTCGATGACGAGGCCGAGCGCACGGTCACCATCGAGAAGGGCGAGACGATGACCTCGCTGGCGCAGAAGATCCGCCGCATCACCGGCACCGATGCGACGATCACCACGCCGTTCACGGACGGGGCGTCCAGCCTGCGGATAGAGGTCAAGGCCGGGCACACGCTGGGGCTGCGTGCCGGGGCCGATGGCAAGGACGCGCTGTCCAAGCTGGGGCTCGATCCCATGCGGCTGGTACCGCCCAAGGTGATCGATGCCAAAGCCCCCAAGGTCACGCCGGGCGGCCGCTACAACCTGGGCTTGAGCGATGCGCTGACCCTGACCGACGCCCGCACCGCCGCCGCCGCGCTGAGCAAGATTACCACCGCCGTTTCTATGACCAAGTCCGCCTATCGCTCGCTCTACTGGGATACCGGCAAGGCGGCGCTGGTCGACGGAACCCTGTCGAGTGGCGG
The DNA here is from genome assembly GCF_014652555.1 of Novosphingobium colocasiae. Lineage (GTDB taxonomy): Bacteria > Pseudomonadota > Alphaproteobacteria > Sphingomonadales > Sphingomonadaceae > Novosphingobium > Novosphingobium colocasiae. The sequence continues at coordinate 220,579 of NZ_BMZA01000003.1, read as the reverse complement.
CGGTACGGCATACCAGCAGGCCAAGCTTGCCAGTTATCAGGCGGCCCTGTCGCGCCTGGGCGGCGCGTAATCCGCAGCACAGCGAGAACACGAACCATGTCCACGCTTCCTCCCCTGTTCGACGGTATGGGCCGCGCCATGAAGGCGATGGCCGAGCATCAGCGCGTGATCGCGGAGAACGTCGCCAATTCGGAAACCCCCGGATACAAGGCGCGCACGGTCGAAGCGCCGGACTTCTCGACGCTGGTCGAAGGCCAGCTCGGCACCGGCGGGGCCCCGCGTGTGGCGCGGCCGCAAGTGCAGCTCTCGGCCGGGATGACGGCGCTGGGCGCCAAGGCACCGCAAGGCGGCGGCCGCATCGTGCTCGACAGCAACACCAGCGAGACCAAGCCGGACGGCAACAACGTCACGCTCGAAGACCAGTTGCTCCAGCTTGGCCAGGTCCAGCAGGACTATGCGGCGATGACCAACCTTTATCGCAAGCAGATGGCGCTGATGAAGACCGCCGTCGGCAAGGGCTGAGCCAACTTTTGCACGGACAGTGCGACTCGGGAACGGAATCCCCCGGCCAGCGTTAAAGGATAGCCCGGTGATCGCTATGGGCGGCGCGCTCGCCCTATATCGTCCCGGAATTCTGATCCGTTTTGACTCTTTGCCGTATCGACCTCGCCGATCATCGTTTTCACTCCGGCCGGCCCGGCCAGCCTTCGTCCGGTCGATTCCAGGATAAAAAGTGGCGGCAATCGGCCACCTGGAACCACTTTTTAAGGATATAATGCGAATCTCTAGCAGCGAACCGGATGTGCGACCGTTCGCGGACGGACAGGAAAAAGACCCATTTCGGCACGTCCCGCCCAGCAGCACATTGACCGGCGAATATGAGCGTGGAAAGGCCATCCGCGAAATTCGGAAAACAAGAGCAGCAGATGACTGACAAGGCACCCGAACTACGTCAGCCACCCGGCAAACGGCAAGTAATGGAGATGGCGATGACTGCCATTGATGTCCATCGCGCCCTCGTCTTCCCGAATTGTATTCGCAAGTTTCGCAAGCAGCGCAATGTCGGGTCACTGCTCGAACTGTCCGAACGCCTGCCCGTCATAACCTATATTCGCCTCTCGAAGATCGAACGCGGCGAGATTTTTGCCCGCGCCGGGGAATTGCGCGATATCGGCCGTGCTCTCGGGGTCGATCCGGCCCGATTGCTGATCGACGTCGATGATCCCGCCTTCGATATCGCCGAGTGGGCCGAAACGCTGCAGGGCGCGGTCATCCCCGATCCCGAGGCGGAGCGCCGCGCGGTGCTGCTGGCGGCGGCGGTGCGGGCGCGGCGCGGGGCCGATCCGGCGCTGACCATCGCCGTGCTTGAATCGGAATACGGCATCGCCCCGGTCGTACTGTCACGGATCGAGAATGCGCTGAAGCCGCTCGATCGCTGGAACGAGGATGTCCGCGCGGCCCTGCGCCGAGTGTTCGATGTCGCCAACGACGCTGCGCTGATGGCGCATATCGAAGCGCTGCGCAGCGAAGGCAAACTGGACGCCGTGCTGCCGCTGGTGGCGAACCCCGAACTGCGCCTCGCCAAGTCGCGCGCCCGGATCGGCGCGCTGAGGCAGGAGCTTGAACGCCCCGCTCCGCCCGCTTCGGCGGAAACGGTGGCCCCTGCGAAAGCGGCCGCCCCGGAACCGGTGGCGGAACCTTCGGGGGAAGGGCTGCGACTGCTGCCGGTATTCGGCACGCCGCTCGCCGATGGCCTGATCGCTTTCACGCCCACCGGCGCGGTGGTCGAAGCACCGCGCAACGCCGGGCCGCGCGCCTATGGCCTGCGGCTCGGCCGGCCAACGCTGGGAGCCGGCCTCCCCGGCCGCGCGACCCTGGTGGTAGACCCCGATCGCTACCCTGCCACCGGCGGCCTCGCGGTGGTCCGCGAGGAGGGCGGCTTGCGCGTCCTGTCCGTCACTGCTGACCGGCAGGGGCGGATGCTCGGCTACAGCGAAAGCCCTGACCTTGAATTCGCGATCGACACGCTCGACCCGGCCGATGTGGCAGCCGTGCTTTCGGCGGTGTTCGAGTAGGTCAGGCCTCCGCAGAGCGCTTCATGCGTTTAACCAGCACCAAGGGTTCCGTTCGTGTCGAGCGCAGTCGAGACACGTGGGCGCTGTGGTTTCCGTGTCTCGACTGCGCTCGACACGAACGGAACTGTTGG
>NZ_BMZA01000003.1:0-218308 GCF_014652555.1 Novosphingobium colocasiae | reverse complement strand
CTCGACACGAACGGTGGTTTATTCAGATTTCGCGCACGTTCTCTCAGAATTCGCCGTTGAGCGAGATCGGCGTCGTCAGGTCGGCGCGGGCCAGGGTGCCGCTGGCGCCGTAGGCATAGGCGCGGCTGCCGGTGGCGCGCTTGGCTTCGGCCGCGATCGCATCCATGAGTTCGGCGGACAGTTCGATGTGACGTTCCAGCAGCGCGGCGTTGACCATCGATGCCGCGCGCAGTTCGCCCAGCGCGGTGGTGAAGGCTTCGCGGGCCAAAGCGTCGAGCGTGTCCGGCCAACCGGGATTCAAACGCGATTCGCGCGCAAACCGTTCTTCCAGCACCCCTACCAGCCGCGCCTTGGCCTGCGCCAGTTCGGCCAGCTCCGGCGCGCGGGCACCGGTTTCGAGCCGCTGCGTCTCTTCACGCATCACCGCCGACAGCGATGTCATGATCGTCACGACTTGCGCCGCACCATCTTTGTCATTCGCCATCGGAGCCTCCCTGCAGGCGGATGATCTGCGCCTCCACCGCCGAGGCGATGCCCAGGCCCTTGCCGGCAGCGATGCTGTTGCCGATCTGCTCGGCCAGCACGCCGCGGAACATCTCCTCGCCGTGGCCGCCGGAGAAGGCATCGTCCTGCTCCACCGATTCCATCAGTATCTTGGTGATCTGCCCGGCGAACACCGCCTCGAACTGCCGTGCGACCGCCGCAGGCGTGCGGTGCGGCGGCACGATCGTGTTGGGGGCGGTGGCGATCGGCCGGGTGGTGGGGACAATCGGATCGCTCATCGTCACTGCACCGCGATTTCGGCCTGCAACGCGCCCGCCGTCTTGAGCGCCTGCAGGATGGTGATGAGATCGCGCGGGCTGACCCCGAGCGCGTTGAGACCGGCGACCAGCGTCTGCAACGAGGTGCCGCTGTTCAGCATAGCCAGCGACGCGCCGTTGCCGTCGTTCGCCTCTATCCGGGTGCGCGGCAGCACGGTGGTCTGGCCGTTGGAGAACGGCGCCGGCTGCGAGGCGACCGGGGTTTCGGTGACGCTGATGGTCAGCCCGCCCTGCGCGATCGCCACCGGACTGACGCGCACGTCCGCGCCCATGACTACCGTGCCCGCCGCCTCGTTGATGACGATCCGCGCCGGCTGATCGACCGCGACGGTCAGGTTTTCGATGCGGGTGAGCAGATCGATCAGCGAACCGCTGCCGTAAGGGCGCAGTTCCACGGTGCCGGGGTCCAGCACCTCGGCCGATCCGGACGCCACGCTGTTGATAGTCCGGGCGATCTGCTCTGCAGTGGTGAAGTCCGGGTTCTTGAGCGCCAGCTTGAGCGAGTGGGCGTTGCGTAGGTCATAGGCCACTTCGCGCTCGATGATCGCCCCGCCGGCGATCCGCGCGGTGGTCATCACCCCCCGGCTCAGCTTGGCCCCGGCGCCTTGCGCCTTGAAGCCGGACACCGCCACCGGCCCTTGCGCCACCGCATAGATTTCACCGTCCAGCGCGCGCAGCGACGAGACAAGAAGGATGCCGCCCTGCAGGCTGCTGGCATCGCCCAGCGCCGAAACCTGGACGTCGATCGCCGATCCGGCGCGCGCGAACGGCGGCATCGTCGCGGTCACGGTGACGGCGGCGACATTCTGGGTCAGCATCTGGGTGCCGCGGATGTTCACGCCCATGCGCTCGAGCATGGCCTGCAGCGTCTCTTCGGTGAAAGGCACGTTGCGGATGCGATCGCCGGTGCCCTGCAGGCCGACGACGAGGCCATAGCCGACGAGCTGGTTGTTGCGCACGTTCTCGACATCGACGATGTCCTTGATACGCGGCATCGGCCCGGCCATCGCCAGCGTAGGCGTGATCAGCGCCAGAAGCGACAGGACGAATGCCAGCGAAGAACGGAACCAGGCCATCGCCTGTCTTATAGGACGAAAGCGGGCGCGGCGGGCCCGCAGGCGCAAATCCTGCGGTGGCGGCCGCGCGATCACCGGCCCGCCTTTTTCGCCAGCCGCATGACATAGCCGATGACTTCGGCAACAGCGGCATAGTGTTCGACCGGGATGGGATGGTCGATCTCCACCGCCGCGAACAAGGCGCGGGCGAGCGGCGGGTTTTCCAGCACCGGCACCCCGGCTTCGGCGGCGACCGTGCGGATGCGCAGCGCCACCGCATCGACGCCCTTGGCGACGACGGTCGGCGCGGCAGACACGCCGTGTTCGTACTTGAGGGCGACGGCGAAGTGGGTCGGGTTCGTGATGATAACGCTGGCGGTCGGGACCGCCGCCATCATCCGCCGGCGCGAACGCTGCATCTGGATCTGGCGGATCTTGGCCTTGATCTTGGGATCGCCGTCGCTCTGCTTGTGCTCGTCCTTCACTTCCTGCTGCGTCATCCGCATGCGCTGCAGGAAGGTGCGCCGCTGCCACAGGAAATCGAGCAGTGCCAGCACCAGCACCAGGATGACCACGGCCCGCAAGGCAGCGAACGCCATCCCGCCCGCTGCCGCGCCGATCGAGGCGGGATCGTGCCCGATCAGCCCGTCGGCGTTCCTGAGCCGGGGTGCCAACACCAGCCATACGACCAGCCCGATCGCGCCGATCTTGGCCAGCGTCTTGGTGAATTCCACCAGCGCCCGCACTCCGAACAGGCGGCTGAGCCCGCTGGCGGGCGAAAGCTTCGACCACTTCGGGCTGACCCGCGACCAGCTCAGGCTGAAGCGGCCCTGCAGGAACGCGGTGCCGACGGCGGCGACCATCAGTACCGCGAAGACCGGCAGCAGCGATACCAGCGCATGCCACGCGACCCCGGTGGCCAGGCTCTGCGCGCCTTCGGGATCGAGCGTGAAATCATCGGCATCGCCCCACAGCCGCCGCAGCATCGCCCCCAGCCCGTCGAGCGCCGAAACGCCGACCCAGCCGATCACCGCCAGCGCTCCGGACATCATCGTCGCGTGGCGGACCTCGGGGGCGATCGCCACTTCGCCGCGCTTGCGGGCATCCTCCAGCTTCTTGGGGGTTGGCGCGTGGGTCCGCTGGTCCTTGTCGGGTGCGTCACCGGCCATGTCAGAGCGACCAGCCGTTCTGGATGAAGCGCGCCATGGCGTTGGCGAAGGCGGTCAACAGCGCCCCCAGCGTTATCGCCAGGATCGACAGACCCAGCAGCAGGTTGAGCGGCTGGGCGATGAAGAACACCTGGATCGCCGGGGCGACCCGCGCCGCCAGCCCCTGCCCCAGGTTGAACAGCATGCCGTACAGGATCAGCGGCGCGGTGAGGCTGAGGCCCAGCGCGGTCGCCTGCCCCATCACCGCCACCGCCAGATGCGCGAAATCGGCGGCCGGCGGCAACCCGCCCACCGGGAACGCGCCATAGGAGCGGAAGATCGAGGCGATCCACAAGTGGTGCACGCCGCTGGCGAGGCATACGACCACCGCCCCCAGCCCGATGAACCGCGCCAGGATCGACACTTGCCCGCCCATCGCCGCATCGACCACCAGCGCCGACGACAGCCCGACCTGCTGCGAGGCGATGGCTCCGGCGATGGCGGCGGCGCTAAACAGCATCCGCACGATCATCCCCATCGCCATCCCGACCATGACCTCGCCGATCACCAGCAGCGGCAACGACATCCCCGAATGAAGCGCCGGGGTCACCTTGCCCTCCAGCATGCCGTACATGCCGAAGGTGAAGGCCAGCGCCATGATCAGCCGGACCTGCACCGGCACGCCATCGTCGGAAAACGCCGGCAGCAGCATGATCACCGCGCCAACCCGGCAGAACAGCAGCAGGAAAGCGGCCGTATCGATCGGCAAGCGCAGGAGCGTTGCAAGCTGGATCGCATCCATCGCGGGCGCTCAGCCGGTCACGGCGAGATGATGGCGTCGGCCACGCGATCCATGAACGCGCCCAGCGCATGGCCGATCATCGGCAGGCTGAGCAGCATGACCACGCCGACGATCAGCAGCTTTGGCACGAAGGTCAGCGTCATTTCCTGCACTTGCGTCAGCGCCTGGAGCAGGCCGATCACCACGCCGACGATCAGCGCCGCGACCAGCATCGGCCCGACGATGGTCAGCATCAGCACCAGCGCGGCGCGGGCCATTTCGATCGCTTCGTCGGCAGACATCGGCGGCGATCAGATCTGCATTCTCATGATGTCGGAATAGGCCGAGACCATGCGGTCACGCACCGCCACGACGGTGTCCAGCGCTGTCTCGGCCGCACCGATCGCGGTCACGACGTCGATCAGATCGCCTTTGCCGCCGATCTGCTTGATGCTTTGCGTCTCGGCGTTGCGCAGTGCGTCGCCCGTCTGCGACACCATGCCTTCGACCATCGCGCCGAACCCGCCACCGGGAGCCAGCCCGCCCAAGCCGCCGGTGCCGGGCGCCTGCTGCCCCGTGCCGCCCAGCGGTTTGGTGGTCCGCGCGGCGCGGGCATAGGCGGAAAGGCCGTCGAGTGAACCGATCGTGGACATGATGCGCCCTTACTTCAGCAGATCGACGGTGCGCATAGACATGCCGCGCGCCGCTTCGATGGCGTTGAGGTTGGCTTCGTAGGAACGCTGCGCCGCCTTCATGTCGGCGGTTTCGATCAGCGCATCGACATTGGGGCTTTCGACATAGCCCTTGGCGTCGGCCGCGGGGTTGCCGGGCTGGTAGACCCGCCCGAACGCGCTTTTGTCGGCATCGATCGACTTGACCGCAACTTGCGTCGCACCGGTGGCACGATCGACCTCGGCGGCGAAAGTGGCAACGCGGCGGCGATAGGGATCGCCATCGGGCGTGGTGGCGATCGAGTCCGCATTGGCAAGGTTTTCCGCGATCACCCGCATCCGCAGCGCCTGCGCACGCAGCCCCGATGCCGAAACCTCCACCGAATTACCCAGATCCGCCACTGCGCCCGCCGTTCCTAGCTGCTTCTTTCCTACTTATAGGCAACTTTTTCCTAGTGCCGCACTCCTCCTATAACTTTTTCCCCTATAAAGCGGCCGTGACCAGACGTTGAAAAGGAGACGGGCCGTGTCCGTCCTCGAAGGCATTCCCATCGACCTGCAGATCGTGCTCGGCTCGGCCAGCATCCCGATCCGGCAGGTGCTCAAGATGAGCCGTGGCGCGATGATCCCGCTCGATTGTGGGCAGGACGATCCGACCCGGGTCTACGTCAACGACCGGCTCGTTGCCGAAGGCCGCATCATCGTCAACGGTGAGGCGATGGCGCTCGAAGTGACGCGCGTGGTGGCCGGGGAGCGCTGAGCAGTGGACGCCCTGTCGCTGCTGCGGATGCTGGGCGCGTTGCTGCTGGTGCTGGGCGGGATGGTTTGCGCGTTGTGGGCGGTGAAGCGCTATGACCTGACGATCCCGCGCAAGTGGCTGGAAGGGCTGGGCCAGAAGTCCCCGGAAAAACGCCTCGAAGTGGTGGAGCGGCTGGCCATCGACCAGCGCCGGTCGATCATCCTGCTGCGCCGCGACGATACCGAATTCAGCATCCTCGTCGGCCCCGATGGCGTGACCGTGCTCGACGGCGGTGCCCCGGCACCGGCCCGCCCGGCGCAGGCGGCCGAACCGCGCCCCGCCCCGCGCAAGACCGCGCCGGCGTTTGCCGAGCGGCTGGCGATGCTTCCCGAAGTCACTTACGCGCAGGAAGCGCGCAAGGCGGACCTGCACTAGGATGATGGCACCAATTTTCGTTCTTTCGCCATCGCTTCTGACGCGCCGCGCTCAACGAGCAGCGGGATCCCGGGTCAAGCCCGGGATGACGAAGGCGGCTGGGCCTTTGGACGCGGATCAGTAGACCATGGTGGAATTGAACGCCGCCTCATCCCCGTCACCCCGGGCTTGCCCCGGGGTCCCGCTTGGTGCCCGTTCGCGCGCGATCCTGCGCCTGTTGGCGGTGATCGGCGTGTTGCTGGCGATCGGCCTGCCGGCGATGGCCATGGCACAGGCCGCCGGGGCCGCGCCGGGAGCGGGCGCGGTCAGCGGCGCGACGGCGGCTCTGGGCGGCGGCGGCACGATGTCGGGCCGGGTGCTCCAGCTCGTCATGATCCTGACGGTGCTCAGCCTCGCGCCGGGAATCCTGATGACGATCACCTCGTTCACCCGCATCGTCGTCGCGCTGTCGCTGCTGCGCTCGGGCCTTGGCGTGCAGGGCGTACCGCCCAACCCGATCGTGATTTCGCTGGCGCTGTTCCTCAGCTTCTTCGTCATGGCACCCACTTTCGATGCGGCGTGGAAGCAGGGGATGGAGCCGTACAACGCCGGCCAGATCAACGAGGCGCAGGCGCTGGAACGGGCCAGCCGGCCGTTCCACACCTTCATGCTCAAGCAAGTGCGCGACGATGACGTGAAGCTGTTCGTCGGCCTGTCCGGCAAGGTCCCGCACAGCCGCGCCGAACTGCCCATGACCACGCTGATGCCCGCCTTCATGATCTCGGAACTGCGCCGTGCCTTCGAGATCGGCTTCCTGCTGCTGCTGCCGTTCCTGGTGATCGACCTTGCGGTGGCGGCGGTGCTGATGGCGATGGGCATGATGATGCTGCCCCCGGCAACGATATCGCTGCCGATGAAGATCATCTTCTTCGTGCTGGTGGACGGCTGGGCGCTGGTGGCGGGATCGCTGGTCAAGAGTTTCGGCGGGGTGGGTTAGGCATCGCGGCGGCTACGGCATCGAACTGCGGCCCGCCCGCCTTGTGCCGCGCAGCTTCATGCCACACATAGCGGTCGATGCAGTCATGGCTTCCTTTGCTTTTGTGGACCTTGCCGGGCGTGCTGCTCACCTGCGTGACTGCAATCGCGCTGAACAGATGGGCGGGCGATAGGACGCCGACCCGCCGCGCGGTCTTGGCAACGGCAGCATCGGGCATGCCTTTCTTCTGCCTTCTGCTGTGGATGTTCGTCACGATCGATGATTTCATCTCGCTTGTCTTATCCATGGATCTGGAAGAATTTGTCATTCCAGCCCTGCTGCAACTGGCGGCGACGTTAATTCTCGCCGCCCCGTTGGGGTGGGGTCTGTCGCGCAGGTCGAAGCCGCAAAAATCGACGGCGGCAATATTCGAATGACCGGTCGAGGCTGGCTGGACAAACGCTGCAAGCAACGGAAAAAGGCATCACGCAGAGGCACAAAGATGTCGTCCTGCGCCGCAGGCAATCTCCCGGTTCCAACGCTGCGACATACGCCCCGTTGAATGAGAGAGGCGGCTTCGCCGCAAGCACAAACCCCTTTGCGCCTCTGCGCCTCTGCGCGAATCCGGTTTTTCGTCCGGCAAAGAGTTAGGGCAGCCTCGTGCGCACGCTTTTCCCGCTGTCCTACACACCCCGCCTGCGGCATGATCGGCAACGGGCCTTCCACGCCCCGCTCTTTCCCATCGTCAGAAGGCTACAGATCGCTTTTGTCCGGCAATTGTAAACTTCGCCATGTTTGGCCGCAACATGCTGATCTGAAAGTGCAAATTGGCGGACATCGAAAGTTACAGGGTGTAACCTTTGTAAACTTCGCCGGGCACCGCGAACCGCCATGCCGCCCAGGCTTCCCATCCGCTCACGGCCCGCCTCAAGCCGGTGCCGCCTGCGTAACCGCGACCGAGCGGACCACGTCCTTGCCGTAGACTTCGGTCGCCGCGTCCATCACCACCCGGCGAAAGCCGTCCAGACCGGGCACCAGCCCATCCGGCCCGCTGGCGAGCGGAGTGCGGTAAGTGCGCAGGTTCACCGCGTTCATCAGCAGCGGCAGCTTTGCGCCCACTTCCTCGGTCGTGCCTTGCGCCACCTCCAACTGGATCTCGAACTTGGCATAACCGGTGAGCCGCCCGTCGGCGAGCACCAGCGGGGCGAGCACTTCGACCGGGGGGACGAATTCGGTCGCCACCGGGCGCGGTTTGGCGGGGCGGCCGGTGAGGTACTGGGGTGCCGAGTGCAGCACGCCCCACGCCCCTGCGGCCCCGACGCCAAGCCCGGCGATCACCGTGACCAGCCCGATTCCGATGCGCTTGATCACGCCATCATCCCCTTAGAACTTGAAACTGGCATCGGACGGCAGCGCCCCGGATTCGGCCATGACGACGATGGTGATGCGCCGGTTTTCCGGCCGTTCGGGCTGATCGGGATAGACCGGTTCGGTCCCCGCCTTGCCCACCACTTCGGCAAAGCGATCCGCCGGCAGCCCCGCCGCAACCATCGCCGCCTGCGCCGCCAGCGCGCGCTCGGATGACAGTTTCCAGTTGGCGGCGCTGTCGCCACCGCCCGCGCCATCGGTATGCCCTTCGATGGCGATGCGGGTATCCATCCCGGCCAGCTTCTTGGCCGCCCGCGCCAGCAGCCCGCGCGCGAAGTCGTTAAGCTGCGCGGTGCTGCCCCTGAACATCGAGCGCTGGGCATTATCAACGAGGTGAATGCGCATCCCCTCGGGGCTTGGCCGGACATCGACATTGGGCTGGCCCGGAGTATCCGCCGGCGGTTCCAGCGCTACCTGCATCTCCTGCGCCATCACCCGCAGCGCGGCAGCGGGCACATCCGAGGTGCCGCCGCGCGCCACCCCGGCAACGCCCGCCTCGATCGCCGGCTGACCCTGAACGTCGCGGCTTTCGGACTGGTTGTTGCGCCCGTGGCCACCATCGCCGGGCTGCGATCCGGGGCGGGTGGTCAGCGTGGTGATCGGGCTTTCGCGCGTGGTATCGGCCGAGAAGTATTCGGCCAGGCCCTTCAGCAAAATCTTGTCGGGATTGGCCATCAGCCACAGCAGCATGAAGAACGCCATCATCGCGGTCACGAAGTCGGCATAGGCCACTTTCCACGCGCCACCGTGATGGCCGCCGCCGACCACCTTCTTGACCTTGCGGATGACGATCGGGCGGGTTTCGTTGCCTTTGCTCGCCATCGGATCAGGCAGCCGCCGCGTTCATCTGTTCCTTGACCGTCTCCAGCGCCGATTCCATCTCCTGGAAGCTGGGCGCATAGTTCGAAGGGGTCATGCGCCGGGCCAGTTCGATGGCGATTTCTGTCGGCTGTTCCTGCGCGTGGCCGATGATCGCGGTCTTCACCAGCATGTACGGCTTGAAATCGGCGTCGATGATCTGCTGCAGCTTCTGCGCGATCGGGCCGACCAGGCAATAGGCGAGCAGCACGCCGAGGAACGTGCCGACCAGCGCGCCGCCGATCATCGCGCCCAGCACTTCGGTCGGCTGGTCGATCGAGCTCATGGTCTTGATGACGCCGAGCACGGCGGCGACGATGCCGATCGCCGGCAGGCCGTCGGCCATCATCTGGATTGCGTGCTGCGGGCCCATTTCCTCGTGATGGTGGCGCTCCATGTCGCCCTCCATCGCTTCGGCCAACTGATGCGGGTCCTCGAAGTTGACGGTCATCATCCGCAGGTAATCGCAAATGAATTCGATCAGTTCGTGATCGCCCAGCAGGCGCGGATAGCGCGAGAAGATGGCGCTTTGCGACGGCGCATCGAGGTGCGGTTCGATCGCGTTGGCCCCGCCCTTTCGGAAGGTCGACAGCAGCGAATAGAGCAGCGCCAGCAGGTCGCGGTAGTCCGCCTCCTTCCAGCGCTCACCCTTGAACACGCGGGCCACGCCCTTGCCCGCCTTCTTCAGCGTGCCCATCGAATTGCCGAGCGCGAAGGCCCCCAGAGCCGCGCCGGCGATCGCCATCATCTCATGCGGCAGGGCATGAAAGATAACCTCCATGCTGCCCCCGGACAGCAGGAAACTGCCAAAGACGCATACCAGGATGACGATGAGGCCGGCGATGTTGAGCATGAACTATCCGCAAGTGATGGCCCCGCGCGCGCGAGGCTCGATGCTGAATTATAGGACCATCCGCTGCCCGCCGGTGCCGCATCGCGCAATTTTCCGGCCTGTGCCCGATCGCCGGTGGACCGTCCTATATTTATCGGGCGAAGCGCGAAACCGCCCGCAGTCTCGTTCGTCAAGCCGGAGCCATCATGTCGGTCAACGCCTACGTCCGCACCCAGAAGGTGGCCGCGACGCCCCGCAGCACCGAATTCCGGCTGATGAGCGAGGTGACAGCCGACATGATCGCGGCGCGCGATGCCGGGCTGACCGGGGCGCAACTAGCCGACGCGCTGCACCGCAACCGCCAGGTCTGGGGTGCCTTCACCACGTTGTGCATCGATTCCGGCAACGCCCTGCCGCATGAACTGCGCGCCGGGATCATCTCGCTCGGCTTGTGGGTGGACCGCCACACCTCGCTGGTGATGACCGGGCGCGACACCATTGACGAGCTGATCAACGTCAACCGCACGGTGATGATCGGCCTCGCCAACGAAAACGGCAACCCCGCCCCCGTCGGCTGACGTATCCTCCCCGGGACGGGGAGGATCAACGCCCCTCAGTGCGTCGAAACCATCGCCTCGCGGTATTCGGCCATCAGTGCGAAGCGGGGGTCGTGGATGGCGAGGTCGCCGATGGTCTTGGCCGCGCGCTTGGCGATCTGGCGCATGCGTTCGCGGGTGGATTCGTCATCGCCCAGGTCGAGCGGGGCGATGTCGAACAGCCGCCCCTGGACCACCTGGCGGTTGTGCTCGATGCGCTCCTCCAGTTCGCTTACCTCGCTGGTATCGACCGGCGGCTGGGGAACAGCCACTGCCCCAGCGGCGCGTTCGGCGCGGGTCAGCTTGCGCGGCTGGGCGCGGCGGTTGATACGATCGAGGCCGGCGTTGCGCAAGTGCTCGACATACGTGTCGGTCAGCGCGCGCATCGCCGAACGGGCGAGGTAATCGCTCGCGCCCGCTTCGGTGCGGTCCAGCGCGTCCTCGTCAGCGATGGCCGCGAGGATCGACAGGCCTTCGCCGTCCGCGCCGCCGGTGATCGCGTCAAGCGAGACGGTGGTCGCCTCCACCTTGCGCGCGGACGGGCGTTGATCGGTCATGACGCGGAAGCGCAGGCTCTGGAGTTCGCCGCGGATCTGCCAGTTCACGAATGTGGTGAACTGCGCCTTTTCCGGTTCATAGGCGAGGATCGCGCGGTGGACGGCGATGGCGCAGCACTGCTCGGCATCCTCCCAGTGACCGGCAAGGCCGTACTGGCGGATGAAGTGACGGATGCGCGGCGCGATCAGCTTGAGAATGCGGGCAAAAGCACGATCGATTTCGGCACGCTGACGCCGGGTTTGCGCGGCATCGGTCGGCATATTGGACTGGACCGTGGAAACCGCGGCCTCAAGAGCGGCAGTGATCTTCGACATGGCGAACCCCGGTTCGCGAAGCCCCTTGCGTCGCGTCCTTGAGGGCGAATCTATTCCTATATTTCGGGAACCAACAATCCTATACCGGAGTTATCCACTGATGCGGCAAATTTTGCCGCCTTTAGGTCGATTTTTCCTACCATTTGGTTTGGTACGAGTCGCCGAGTTGACAAAAACGGCACATTTTTGACTCCCGATGCGACTCCGAACGGGCAATCTTTGCCTGCCCCCCTTGCCGGATCAGGCGAAGCGATCAGGCCGGATGCGCTTGCCGACATATTCGAGCAGCCAGGTGCGGTGGGCCGCCACCGCGCTGCCGGCCCGGGCGATGCGCCGCTCGGCCGCCGCCGTGCCCACTTGCGCACCCAGCAGCCTGCGAGCGCGATCAGGCGAAAGCCCGCCGGCAAGGAACCGTCGCGCATCGCCGACGCCGAGGTGATGGCCCAGATAGGCCGCCTGCGCCACGTCCACCGTATCGGTGCCGGTCAGCGCCCCTGCCCGGCGCAGCGCCTTGACGTTGGCACTGGCGTAATCGGCCACCGCCTCGATCGAGGCGCGCGGATCGTAGCGCATCGCCAGCAGAGCGCTGCGGCTGGACTCCTTCACTTGCCCCCGCGCATCCAGCCAGCCTCGCGCCTGCGCCGTCTGGTTAAGCCAGGTTCCGGCACGCTCCGCCTCGCCCTCCCAGGTGCGCGACAGGAACTGGCCGAGGCCGGCGGCGCTGGAGCGGGGGTTGCGCGAATAGGGCTGCCAGGCCCCGCTCGGCCCTTTGGCCGCTTCGGCATCGACGATCGCCGCCAGCGCCGAGGCAGGGATGCCGCTGCGCGCGGACGCGGCGTCGAGCATTCCGGTGTAGCGCGCGTTGGGCCCGTCCCGCATCGCCGTCAGTGCCTCACCGCCACCGGCGGCGGCAGGGGCAAGCTGCGGCATCGCGCTGACATCGAGCGGGGTCTCGGGATCAGGCGAGAGGATCGCCAGCAGCCGGTCGAGGCCCAGCGGCCCGACCGGCATCAGCGCGGTGGTCGAGCCGGGCGTCGCATCGTCGCCAGTCACCGATCCGAGCGCCGCGTTCCACAGCCGCGACGACATGTCGCTGCGCGCCTGCTCGTAGATCAGCCGGGCCTTCTCGGCCGCGCTCAGGCCGGTCGCGGCCGTATCGGCGGTGCGCGCACCCTCGATCATGACGCCCTGCCCCCGGGCTCGCGCTGGGTACGGGCGCTGCGCACGAAAACGGTAGCGCTGCGATCATCGCTGGCGGACTGTTCGGCCGCCGCTTCGTTGCGCCGCGCCTCGGCCCGGAAGCCGTCCGCCGCCGTCTCGATTCCGCGCAACACCCCATAGGCATCGGCGGCGCTGGTGCGCAGCCGGTCGATCCGGCCTTCCAGCTCGCGCTGCCGGGCCGTCAGCGCCTGCCGCGCGCCACGCATGCGCTGCTGCCAGCCGGGCGAGACCAGAGTGAGGTCGGCGGCAGCCAGATCGGCTTCATCGCGCAAGGCCGCCGCCACCCGCGCCCGCTCCTGCTCCACCGCGCCCAGTGCCCCGGCCTCGGCGTTGATGGCGTTCACCACTTCGTCCAGTTCGCGCTGGCGCAGCCGCAGCGCGGCGTCATAGGGCGTCTTCATCGGTCCCCTCCAGAATGGCGTTCAGAGCCGCGAAATCGCGTGCGGCGAAGCTGCGGTCGTGCCGGTCCTGCTGCAACAGCTCCTCGATGCGGGGGGCGATGCCGACCGCGCGATCGACTTCCGGGCTGGCACCGGGGCGATAGGCACCCAGCCGGACCATCTCTTCCATGTCTTTCCACGTCGCCAGTTCGCGGCGCGCGGCAAGCCGGGTGGCGTTGTCCTCGGGATCGAGGCAGTGCGGCAGCGTGCGCGAAACCGAGCGTAGCACGTCGATCGCCGGATAGCGCCCGCGCTCAGCGATCTGGCGGCTGATGACGACGTGGCCGTCAAGGATACCGCGCACAGCATCGGCGATCGGCTCGTTGTGATCGTCGCCATCGACCAGCACGGTGAACAGCCCGGTGATCGCCCCCTGTCCCGGCAGGCCGGGTCCGGCACGTTCCAGCAAGCGGGGCAGTTCGGCGAAGACGGTGGGGGTATAGCCCTTGGTGGCAGGCGGCTCGCCGGCGGCGAGGCCGATCTCGCGCTGGGCCATGGCGAAGCGGGTTACCGAATCCATCAGGCACAGCACATCGAGCCCGGCATCGCGGAAATGTTCGGCCACTGCCAGCGTGGTCCATGCCGCCTGCCGCCGCAGCAGCGCCGGTTCATCCGAGGTGGCGACGACGACGACGCTGCGCGCCAGCCCTTCCTCGCCCAGATCGTCCTCGATGAATTCCTGCACTTCACGGCCGCGCTCGCCGATCAGGCCGATCACCGCGACATCGCATTCGCTCCAGCGCGCCAGCATCGACAGCAGGGTCGATTTGCCCACCCCTGACCCCGCGAACAGACCCAGCCGCTGGCCCCGGCACAAGGGCGCGAAAAGATCGAGCGCGCGTACCCCGGTCTCGATCCGCGTCCCCACCCGCGCGCGCGAAGACGCCGGCGGCGGCGCGGCCTTGATCCGTCGGCGCTCGGGCCCCTGCGGCAGCGGCCCCTTGCCGTCCACCGGACGGCCAAGCCCGTCGACCACCCGGCCGAGCCAGCCCGGCGAGACCCGTAGGTCAAGCTGCCCGGCGGTCAGTTCGGCGCGCGACCCCGAGGCGATGCCTTCGGGTTCGTGGAACGGCATGCAATGAGCGATACCGTGGTCGAGCCCGATCACTTCGGCGTCGATCGCCCCGGCATGCGAGCGCAAGGTGATCCGCGATCCGATCCGCGCCGCGCCGGCCAGTCCGTCCACTTCGATCAGCGCCCCGCGCACGGACACCACGCGCCCATAGCGCTGGTCCGGCATGAGCGTGCGCAGACCGGCAGCAGCGGCGGCGAGGCTAGGCAAGGCGGGCCAACGCCTCGGTCTCGTAATCGATCAGCCAGCGGCATTCGGTCAGCGCGTGGTAGAAATCGCCCACCGCCACCTTTTCCGCGAACGTAACGCAGACTGCCTTGGCTTCGGGCGAGCGCAGCGCCGACAGCAGCGCTTCGAGCTTTTCCAGCAGCGCCGCCTGGTGCTGCTCCAGATTGGCGGGATCGATATAGGCCATCATGCAGGTGAAATAGAGGTGGCGGGCCGGGGTGGTGGCATCCTGCGGCTTCATGACATCGCGCCCGCGCAGGATCGTCGCGTCGTTTTCCAACACCAGATCGGTGCGGCCGACCGCGCGCAGGACCGCGCCGTTCACGATCAGTGGCTCGTCGTTGCGAAGCGAAATGCGAAGCGTCATGGCGAAAGAAACCCCCTTGGTGAGATCAATTATAGGAACATTTGCGCGTTCCCGCGTGCAGGCAGGCAATTTTTGCCGGGTGCCCGTGAAGATATGCTGAAACTCCGCCGGATTTTTATCCTTCGGCGCGACCGGAGGGGCTCAATTCATCCTAGAACGCCTGTGTCCGGTGCGCGAATGTGCGCTTCGCGACGCGCACTCGGCCGCCCGTCCGGCACAGGAGACATGCTATGAGCCTCTATTCTGCTCTCTACGCCGGCGTTTCGGGCCTCAATGCGCAGTCGAGCGCGATGGCCACGGTCGCGGACAACATCACCAACGTGAACACGGTGGGCTACAAGGGCACCTCGGCGCAGTTCGAATCACTGGTCAACGGCGGCAGCCTGGTCAGCAGCTATTCGGCCGGCGGCGTCACCGCCACGCCCAAGGCGCTGATCTCGAAGCAGGGGCTGCTCCAGGCATCGAACAGCCTGACTGATATCAGCATCGACGGCGCGGGTTTCTTCGTGGTGCGCCCCAACACCGACGGTACCGGCGCGATCGCCTATACCCGGTCCGGTTCGTTCACCACCGATTCCGCCGGTTATCTGCGCAACACCGCGGGCTACTATCTGATGGGCTGGCCGCTCGACGCCAACGGGAACGCCGTCGGCACCGCCAGCCAGACCTCGTTGCAGGCGATCCGGCCCAATGCGCTGACCGGCGCGGCGACACCGACGCGGCTGATCGAACTGCGCGCCAACCTCGATTCCACCGCCACCCCGGTCAGCACCTATACCGCCGGCGATATGGCGAACGGCACCACCAGCCCGGAATTCTCGCGCTCGGTCAGCATTTTCGACGCGCAAGGATCGGCGCACACGCTGACCTTCAGCTTCGTCAAGACCGGGGCTAACCAGTGGGCAGCGGAAATCACCGGCGATCCGGCGGAAATGACCACCATCAACGGCCTGCCGGTGGGCAGCAACGGCTTGCTCGGCAGCGCCACGGTCAGCTTCAACGCCGATGGCAGCCTTAACCTGGGCAGCGCCCAGTCGCTGTTCGGCGCGCTCAGCATCACTTACGCCAACGGTGCTGGATCATCGCCGATCACCCTGAACCTCGGCAGCAACGGGGGGCTTGGCGGGCTGACCCAGTTTGGCAGCGATTCCGCGCTGCTCGCCTCCTCGGTCGATGGCGGCATGCTGGGCACGGTGGCTTCGGTGAAGATCTCCGACAGCGGCATCGTCAGCGCGGTGTTCGACGATGGCACCTCGCGCGCGATCTACCAGATCCCGATCGCCACCTTCCAGAACCCGGACGGGCTGACGCGGATCAGCGGCAATGCCTACCTCGTTTCGCAGGATTCGGGCACCGCCGCGATCAATGCGGCGGGATCGGCCGGGACCGGCAAGATCTCGGCCAGCATGCTCGAAGCCTCCAACGTCGATCTGGCGGCCGAATTCTCGAACATGATCCTGTTCCAGCGCGCCTACAGCGCTTCGTCCAAGATTATCACCACGGTGGACGACATGCTCCAGGAAGTCAGCAACCTGAAGCGCTGATACGCGGCCGGAAAACCGTAAGTGTCGATCAATTCGATCCTCCATTCCGCCATTTCGGGGCTGTCCGCCTCGCAGGCGGGCATGCAGACCGTTTCGACCAACATCGCCAATGTCGGCACCGTCGGCTATGCCCGCCAGACGGTGTCGCAGAGCGCATCGGTCACCGGCGGCGCGGTCAACGGCGTGGTGGTCGGCGAACCGTCGCGCGTCGCGGACAAGTTCCTGGAAGCCGCCGTCTACCAGCGTGCCGGAACCGCCGGGGCGGCCGATGCGACCGCCAACTACCTCGATCGCCTGCAGGCGCTGCTGGGCGCGCCGAGCGCGGAGAGCGGGCTGTCATCGCGCCTTTCGGCGATCTCCAGTTCGATCTCCGAGGTGACCGGCCTGCAGGGTTCGCCCGAGGCGGTGGCGCTGTTCACCGGCAACATCCAGGACAGCATTGATACCCTGAACGGGCTGCGCGGCGATGTCGCCAACCTTCAGGGCGATGTCGACAGCGAGGTGGCCGACACTGTCACGCGCGCCAACGAGCTGCTCAAGAAGATCCACGGCCTCAACGCCGAAGTGGCGCGGCTGCAGGGCCAGGGCATGGGCACATCGGGCCCGGCGGATGAGAGGATGAACGCGCTTCAGGAACTGAGCGGGCTGATCGCGGTCAGCGTGCGCGAGCAGCCGGACGGGCGCGTCACCATCGATACCGGTTCGGGGCAGGTGCTGCTGGACCGGCGGCTGCGACAACTGAGCTATGCCGACAGCGGCATTGCCGGCGCGCAATCGAGCTATTCCTCG
The DNA here is from genome assembly GCF_014652555.1 of Novosphingobium colocasiae. Lineage (GTDB taxonomy): Bacteria > Pseudomonadota > Alphaproteobacteria > Sphingomonadales > Sphingomonadaceae > Novosphingobium > Novosphingobium colocasiae. The sequence continues at coordinate 201,456 of NZ_BMZA01000003.1, read as the reverse complement.
ATCGACATCCGCTTTGCCGGCGATGACGGCGTCAGCGGCGCTTCGACCGGAACGCGGATCGAATCGGCGAGCGTCGGTGGCAAGCTGGGTGGCTTGCTCGATATGCGCGACCGGGTGTTGCCGGGCTTTTCGGAACAGCTCGGTCAGGTCTTCACCGGGCTGGCGCAGACGCTGAATGCGGTGTCCAACGCCGGGACCACGCTGCCCGCGCCACAAGTGCTGCATGGGCAGTCCAACGGGCTGATCGGCGCGGACCGGCTCGGTTTCACCGGCAAGGCGACGTTCGCGGTCGTCTCGGCCGAGGGGACGCTGGTAGCCAAGACGACGGTCGATTTTGACGCGCTGGGATCCGCCGCGACGGTGGACGATGCCGTGGCGGCGATCAACGCCGGGCTGGGCGCAGCGGGCAGTGCCGGCTTCAGCAATGGTGTACTGTCGATCGGCGCGGCATCCAGTGCTAACGGCATCGCCATCGCGCAAGACAGCGCCACCCCCAGCGATCGCGCCGGAGTGGGCTTTTCGCAGTTCTTCGGGCTCAACAACCTCGTGCGATCGGAAACCAGCGCGCTGGTCCCGTCCGGCTTCGTCGCCGGCGACGCCACCGGGTTCGCCGCCGGGCAGACCAGCCAGGTCATGCTGCGCGGCGCCAACGGCAGCATTCTTGCCAGCCAGACGCTGACCGCCGCCACCGGCGACACCTGGGGCGATGTGGTCAACCAGCTCAACAGCGGCGATCTGGCCGCTTACGGCACCTTCGCGCTGGATGACAAGGGACGCATCGCCTTCACCCCGAAAGCGGGCAGCACCGGCGCGACGATCTCGGTCCCGGCGGACAATACCACCCGCTATGGCACGAGCCTGTCGTTCTCGGCACTGTCCGGGCTGACCGGCGCGGCCAGCGGCCTGTCCACCGCGCAAGTCTCCGCCGATTTCCTCAACAACACCGCCCGCGTACCGCTGGCGCTGCTGCAGGCGGACGCGGCGGTCGGCGGGAAGGCGATCGGATCGGGCGACATCCGCAATGCCAACGCCTTCGTCGATGCCCTGCTGGCCACCGCCGATTTCGGCAAGGACGGCAAGGCCACCGTGGTCCAGTTCGCGAACCGGCTGCTCGGCAACGTCGGCGCGCAGGCATCGCTGGCGCAGACCACGGCCGACAACACCTCGGCCCGGCTGACCGACGCGACGACGCGGCGCGATTCCTATTCCGGCGTCAACATCGACGAGGAACTGGCGCACATGGTGGTGCTGCAAAACAGCTACTCCGCCGCCGCGCGCGTCATCACCACCGCATCGAAGATGTACGACGCCCTCCTGGACATGGTGTGATCTGAATGACCCGCGTAGCCACTATCCCGCTGCAACAGACCCTGTCCGGCGCGATCCAGCGCTCGCAACAGAGCCTGGCGACCAGCCAGCTCCAGCTCGCCACCGAGAAGAAGGTCAACGACTACGCCGGGCTCGGCCTTGACGCGGTGCGCACGCTGTCGGCCAAATCGATGCTGGCGCAGCAGGAAACCTACAAGACCAACGTCAGTCGGGTTTCGACCACGCTGTCGCTGTACCAGGCCAATATCGAGGCGATCGACAGTTCTATGGGCAGCCTGCGCGACGAGCTGTTCAGCGCGATCGGCACCGGCAATTCGCCCGGCCTGCAGGACATCATCACCGATGCCTTCGCGGATTTGCGCAGCGGCCTCAACGCCAAGGAGGCCGGCGTCCCGCTGTTCGCGGGATCGCAGACGTCAAGCACCCCGTTCCTGCCCAGGACGCTGGACGACCTGGCCGGGATCGCACCCGCGGACGCCTTCACGAACGACGCCGTGCGCCTTTCGACCCGTGCCGGCGACGGGCTGGATGTGCAGTATGGCATCGGTGCCAGCGATATCGGCAGCAAGCTGATCCCGGCGTTCCAGGCACTGGCCGCCGCCGGCCCCTACGGCGATACGCTGACGGACGAGCAGAAGCAGGCCGTCACGAACGCGCTCGATCTGCTCGATGCGGGCATCACCCAGGTCGGGGCGGTCAACGCGGCCAACGGGCGCAAGCAGGCCCAGGTGGAAACGCTGAGCGTGCGCGCCGCCGATCGCGTCACCCTCCTCAGCAACACGATCGGCTCGGTACAGAACGCCGATCTCGGCCAGGTCGCGGTGGATATCGCCCAGCGCCAGACCATCCTTCAAGCGAGCTACTCGGTATTCTCCCAGCTCAACGCGATGTCGCTGGCCAACTTCCTGAATTGATCGCGGGTAGCACTACCATCTCCCCGCCTCAGTGGGGCGGAGTTGGGGGTGGGGGAGCGTGCCGCAAGGCAGCGCGTCCAGTCTATCGTGGATACCCACCTGAAGGGTGGAGGAGCAAGGCGGCGAACGATCCGACATGCCTCACTTCGGCGTAGCGGGGTCTTTCTTTCCGGCCATCAGCAGATCGGCGAAATCGCCCGCCGGGCTGGCCGATGGAATCGCCGCCATCGCCTGCGCCAGCTTGCCGGGATCGACGGCACCCGGGGTGCCGGTCAGCATCTCGAACACCGGTGCGGAGGCGAGGCCCTTGAAGGCCGGGGCATAGCGGGCGTGGAGCCGGGTCAGCCCGTCGCCATTGCCGAGCATCGCCTGCGAGATCGCGTAGCGCAGGACTTGCGCCTGGGCCACGGGATCGAGCGCGCGGCCGGTCGGCAGGGCCGGGGCCGCGATATCGGCATAGCGCGCCCATTCGTGGCGCTGCCACAGGATCTCGCCCTGCAGCGCGCCTGACCCCGGCAATTCGTCCAGCGCCGCCATCGCCTCGTCCGTCCGGCCAAGCTGGGCCAGCGCCGCCGCCTCCACCCGCTTGCGTTCGGCCATCATGTCATCGGGCAGGCCGGGGTCGTTCGTCTCGCGCAGCGTGCGCAGGGCACGATCGGCCTTTCCGGCGAGGATGTAGAGCCCGGCCACCCGTGCCGACAGCGGCCCGCGCGCCAGATCGCCGGCGCGCTGGGTGAGCTGATAGGACAGGAGGTCCGCCGCGCGCTCGTAAAGGCCCGCCTGTTGCAGGCGCTCGGCCAGCCGGCTGGCCATCAGATCGCCCTCGGCCCCGGTCGGCGCGATGTCGCGGTAATCCCAGTACAGCCCCGCCGCTTGGTCGAGCGGCAGGTTGCGCGCCGGATCGATCGCGGCGCTGAGCCGGGTACGCAGGCCGGTGAGCAAGGACGGGTCCTTCACCGCCGCATCGTGATAGCGCACCAGCGCCGCCCCCGCCGACAGCGTCTGGGTCAGATTGTTCTGCTCCACGGCGATACCGTAAGCCAGCCTGAGCGCGCGTTCCTCGATGGCATCGCCGCGCCAGGAAAAGCGCACTTCGTTCAGTTCGCGCAAGGCGCTGCCCGGCGCGATCGCCTTGCGGGCGATATCGCTTTCCAGCATCGACAGCCGCGCATCCATGCGCTGCACCGGTGTGCCCGATTGCTCCACCCGCCCGAACCGCAACCGGGCGGCATCGGGGCGGCCCAGCGCAACTTCGGCCCGGCCGCGCAGGACATTGGCGGCGGGATCGCGATCGGGCAGGCCGGACAGCCAGCGCAGCGTCGCCTCGGGCTGGCCCGCCGCGAGACTGGCACCCGCGATTGCCAGCGCGAAGGGCGCAGGGCGCGATTTGTCCAGCGCGGGCACCGCGCACGCCATCTGTTGCAGCGCCGGTTCGGCCATCTCCGTCCCTGCCCCCGCCAGTGCCCGCATCCGCCACAGGCAGGCTTCGGGGTTGGTGGCAAGGCCCGGCATGTCGAGTTCGGCCAGCGCCGCGTCCGACCGGCCCAGCAGGGTCAGCGCCGCCCCATGCGCCAGCCGCCAGGCATCGACCATGCCAAGGTCCGGATCGTCCTGACGCATTGCCTCCAGCACGCCGATGGCTTCGGGCCCGCGCTCTGCCCCGATCAGGCTGCGCGCATAGTCCCAGCGCGCCGCCTGGCGCTGCGACGTATCGGCGGTGATGAGGCGATCCCACGCCAGCGCATCAGCCAGCGGTGCCCAGCCCGCGCCGCCGACGATCGCCGGGCGCTGCGCAAGGTCCGCCGCGAAGCCGGGCAGACGCGCGCCGACGGTAGGGCCGAGCACGCCGTAGGGCAGCAACGGGGCATCTGTCGTGGCGCATAGCAGCACCGCACCCAGCGCCAGCGCCGTGCCCCCCAGCAACCGCGACCGCATCAGAAATCCGCTGCGGACACGAGGCCGGACAGGATCAGCAAGGCTCCCCCGGCGACGCAGCCGATCAGGAACAGCATGACCAGCGCCATGCCGCTGAGGCCGTCGCCCCGCGCCCGTCCGCCGGACACCAGGCCATCGGCCCCCACCTGATCGCCACGACGGCGGCCCGGCGTCTGGCCCGCGGAAACGACCCGCATTTTGCCCGGACGCTGATCGCTGCTCATGGTTCAAGGACTCCTTAAGGGTCCCCCCATTATAGAGGGCAGGTGACCGGGACGGACCGGGCACCGGAGATCGAATTGAAATCCCTTCGCAGCCCCACAATGGTGAGCATCGTCGGTCTGTTGCCGCTGACTTGGGCCACTCCGGTCCTGCCGGCCAACACCGATGCGCGCAAGGCAGTGGAACTGCCGCCGCCTGATGCATCATTTCTGGCGATGGACCAGATCGACGCCCCGATCGTCGATTCGGGACATGTCGAAGGCGTGCTGCACGTAACCGTCACGGTTCAGGCCAAATCCGGCGAAGAAGCGTCGGCGATCGGCAAGCGCATGCCGCAACTGCGCGCCGCCGCCCTGCCCGCCACGATCGAATTTGCCAGCCTGCGCGCCTCGCCGTATGCACCGGTGGATGTGGAGCGGCTGGCACAGATGATCGCGACACCGGTCAAGCAAGCCGATCCGACGATCGCCAAAGTCCTGATCGTGCAGGTATCCGCTACCGAGCGCTAGGCGCTGCCTTGGCCGTGCCCTTCGCGGCCGGCGCAGCAACCACCCGCCGCCCGGCGAGCGCCATCGACAGCGCCACGGCCCCGTTGGGCGACATGTTCGCCATGATCTGCGCCGTCGCCCGTTCGCGCATCCGCGTCGCCACTTCGCGCTGAACTTCGAGGTCGAGCTTTTCGAAGATCGGCCCGGCTCGATTGGGCTTCATCGTCTGGTAGATCCGCGCCAGATTGTCATAAGGCACCGCCGGTCCGGCCGATCCTTGCGCCATCTTGGCGGCCGCCGCCTGCTGTTCCTGCTGCTGGCGAACCTGCCCGGCCAGCCGCGCCTCGCTCGCCTTTACCGCCTGCTCGCGCATGTCGAGCTTGCGCTTCTCAGCCGCCGTCATGGTATCACGCCGCGCCGCCGCTTCGCGCAGTGAAACGCCCAGACGGCTGGTGTCGGCGATGTCGGTGGTCGCTGCCACCGCAACGGCGTTGGCCACCGCCGCCAGGACGGCAACCCCAAGCAGCAGCCGGGTGGGCCGGGTCAGCGATCCGATCATGCCACGCGGTTACCGCGCCGGGACGACAGCGAGAAGACGATGCTGCGCAGATCGCGCCCCTCCTCGGCCGCGGCAGCGGCTTCCGATGCGATGACCGGCGCGGGGTCCTGCGCCGGCTCTGCCTCCATCTCGTCCACCCAGGATGCTGCCGGACGTGAGACCGGCCGCCCCCGCGCCGGGTCCGGATCGCGCGCCTTGTCGGACGCATCGAGGATGCGATCGGCCACCGAATTGCCCACCCCGATCATCAGCGAAAGCTCGTCGCGCAGTTCACGGGAAATCTCGATGATCTCGCCATAGGCCACCGCGTCGGTGGACAGCACCCGCTTGAGTTCGGCCAACACCAGCCGCGCTTGCTGGGTCGAGTTATCCAGCGCTTCCACCGCCCGTTCAAGCTGGCCGTCGCGCAGGGCGCGGATGCGGCGGTCCATCCGCATCGCCTGGATCATCACCAAGAGGCACATCAGCACGAGGGCGAGGTTGATCGCGGTGGTAACACTCATTTCGGATACCCCTTGGAAATATCGGTGACGAGGCGGATGGCGATGTTTCCCGAGCGCTGGCCGATATGCGCCCGCCCCAGCAGCAAGCCGCCGCAGTGGATCTGGAGCGCATCGTCAGGCCGGTGGCTGAAGGCGATGGTCTGGCCAACTTCAAGGCCGCGCACTTCGCGCAGCGGCATCATCTTCTCACCCAGCACGACATCCACCGTCACTTGCGTGTTGTAGAGTTCGCTCGCCATGTGCTGCGCCCACATCCGGTCGCGACCGGCCTTTTCACCCATGAACCGCTGCAGCAGCTTGTCGCGCACCGGCTCAAGGGTGGAATAAGGCAGCATGACCGACAGGGTTCCACCCCGGCCTTCCATCAGCACGGTATAAGTGGCGACGGCAGCGGCGTTGGTCGGCTCGGCGATGGCGGCGAAGCGCGGGCTCAGCTCCATCCGTTCCAGCCCCATCGCCACCGGGGCGATTTCCTCGAAGGCGCGGGCGAGATCGTCCAGCGCCATCTGCACCACGCGCGAGACCAGATTGGATTCGATGTTGGTGAAGGTGCGCCCTTCCGGCGGCAGCACCCGCCCGCCGCGCCCGCCCAGCAGCGCATCGACGATGTTGTACGTCAGCGCGGAATCGACCACGACCACGCCGTAGCTTTCCCAGGGTTTGACCTGGAACACCCCGAACATCGCCGGCAGGCGGACATTCTCCATGAAATCGCCGAACCGCACCGAAGTGATCGCATCGAGATTGATCTCGATCGCGTCCGAGGTGAGGTTGCGCATCGAAGTGGCGAAATTGCGCACCATGCGCTCGCACACCACTTCCAGCATCGGCAGGCGTTCGTGGTTGATGACGTTGGATTCGAGCACGGCCTTCAGCCCATGTCGGGGCACCGACTGGCCATCGACCGCCGCCAGCCGGATCGGATCGTCCACCCCGCCCGTCCCGGTGCCGCCCCCGCCGCTCATTGCTGGATCAGGTCCTGGATGAGCACGTCGCGGACCATGCCCTTGCCCAGCGCTTCGGTGCTGCGGCGGAGCATTTCCTCCTTGATCCGGAACACCGCTGCCGAACCGTTGAGATCGTCCGGACGCAGTTCGCGCAGGAACGGCTGGAGGGCGTCGAGGATCAGCGGCAGCCGCGCCTTGACCGCATCGGTCTTGCCATCGGCAGCGACGACGATGAAGCGCAGCTTGACGAACTTCGCCTGTGCCCCGCCGCCACGCAGGTTCACCATCATCGGCGGCACTTCGATATAGGCGGCGGACGGATCCGCATCCGCGTTTTCGCCGCCGCCATCGGCCTCTTCCGCCGGGGCTTCAGCCGGCTCGGCGGCCGCATGGCCGGTCCCGCGCTGGGTGAACCAGTAGACGCCGCCACCGCCCGCGAGCAGGCTGACGATCACCGCGCCGGCGACAATGGCGATCAGCCGGCCCTTGCCGGCGGGCTTTGCTGCCTCGCCTCCCGATCCTTCCGGGGCGCTGCCCGGTGCGGCATCGGTCTTTTCGTCGCTCACTGTCTACCTCTTCGAAAATTGCGGGGCCGCATCCGCGCCCGCGATTTCACTTCTATATATAGGATTGTCGTCCGGCCGGGGTGTGCCTGCGTCGGGTTATGCGGAATTATTTGCAAAGGTTGCGCCGTGGACGTTTCCTCCTTCGTCCTGCTGAGCCACGAACAGGCCCTCCGCCGCCAGCTCGACGTGGCGGCGAACAACATGGCGAACGTCTCCACCGCAGGGTACAAGCGCGAGCAGGCCGTGTTCCACGCCTATGTCGAAAACGCCACCGAAGCGCAGGTTCCCGATGCCCGCCAGACCGCCTACGTGCTCGACTACGGCGCGGTCCACGATATCGCGCAAGGGTCGTTCCAGGCCACCGGCAACCCGCTTGACGTGATGATCGAAGGGCCGGGCTATCTCAATATCGAGATGGCGGACGGATCGACCGGCTATACCCGCGCGGGGTTCATAAAGGTGCTCGACAGCGGCGAGCTGGCAACGTCCGGCGGGCAGCGCCTGCTGGACGAGAACGGCCGGCCGATCGCGATCCCGGCGGACCAGCTTGCCCAGGTCCGCATCACCGGCGACGGCACGGTGATGGCGGGCACCGATCCGGTGGGCCGCCTGGCGGTTACCAATTTCGACGACGAGAACCTGCTCGACGCGCGTGGCGACGGGGTGCTGACCGGCAGCGGCGGCCGGACGCTGAGCGCCGCCCAGACCAAGCTGCGTTCGGGCGGTGTCGAAGCTTCCAACGTCGAGCCGGTATCGGAAACGACGCACATGGTCGAAGTCCTGCGCTCCTACCAGACCAGCCAGCGCCTTTCATCCGATCTCGCCGACATGCGCCGCCGCGCCATCGATCGTCTCAGCAAGCTGGGCTAACCCCGAAGGAACCCGCCTCCCATGCGCTCGCTCTCCATCGCCTCGACCGGCATGCTGGCCCAGCAGACCAACGTCGATGTCATCTCGAACAACATCGCCAACATGAACACCAGCGGCTTCAAGCGGCAGCGCGCGGAGTTCCAGGACCTGCTCTACCAGCAGGTCTCGCGGCCCGGCGCCTCGACCAGTTCGGATGGGACCAAGGTGCCTTCGGGCATCCAGATCGGCGCGGGCGTCAAGACCGGCGGGGTCTATCGCATCACCGAGCAGGGATCGCTGACCAATACCGGCAACCCTTATGACATGGCGATCGACGGGCAAGGCTATTTCCAGGTCGCGCTGCCGACCGGCGAAACCGCCTATACCCGCGCCGGTTCGTTCCAGCTTTCCGATCAGGGCGAGCTAGTCACCACCGACGGTTACCGGGTGCAGCCCGACATCACCATCCCGCAAGGCGCGGTCAGCGTTTCGGTTTCCAAGACCGGCGAAGTGCAGGTGAAGCTTGACGGGCAGGCGACGATGCAGACCGTCGGCCAGCTCGAACTGGCGACCTTCATCAACGAGGCCGGCCTTGAAGCCATGGGGGACAGCCTGTTCATGGAATCGGGCGCATCGGGCCAGCCGATCGTCTCCACCCCGGGTCAGCCCGGTTTCGGCACGCTGAGCCAGGGCTTCATCGAAGCGTCGAACGTCAACCCGGTGTCCGAAATCACCGCGCTGATCACCGCGCAGCGCGCTTACGAGATGAACAGCCGCGTCCTCAAGACGGCTGACGAGATGCTGCAAACCTCGACGCAGACGGTCTGATGCTCGGCGCGCTGCTCTTTCTGGCGGCCGGCGTTCCCGCCGCCATGCCCGCCGGCGAGCCGACGCCGGTGCTGGTGCGCACGGTGGAGCGCGGCGAGATCCTGTCGGGCAGCGATTTCGAGACCGTGCGCGTGCCGGTCGCGGTCTCGCGCGGGGCGCTGACCCCCGGCGAGGCGGCAGGGCAGGAAGCGGTGCGGCGGATCGTCGCCGGCGCGCCGGTGCGTTCGGGCGATGTCGCTTCGGCCCGGCTGGTGCGACGGGGCGACAATGTCACCATCGCCATCGTCTCGGGCGCGCTGCGCATCACTTCGCCGGGCCGCGCGCTGGCCGATGCGGGCCGGGGCGAACCGGTGCGCGTCATCAGCCTGGCCACCAACCGCACACTCGAAGGCGTCGTCGCCGCCGCCGGCGAAGTCCGCATTCTCGCTCCCTAGGAACCGTGATGACCAAGCCCCTTTCCGCCGCCACCGGTGCCCTGCTTTCGGCCAGTCTGCTGCTGGCGGGCTGCGGTGCGGTCGGCCGTCTCCAGAATGTCGGCAAGGCCCCCAAGATGAGCGACCCCGGCGCACCGATCGCGCCGCGCCTCGAACCGTCGCTGGGCAACCACGCCACGAACGAAGCCACGCCCTCCGAAGGCCCGGCCGCCGTGGCCGAACAGGACCACGGGGCATCGCTGTTTCGCACCGGCGGCGGCGCATTCTTTCGCGATCAGCGCGCCTCGCGGGTGGGCGATATCGTCACCATCCGCATCAACATCGCCGATAACGCGCGGGTCGATAACGCCACCACCCGCACCCGCAACGGCAGTGAAGGCGGCGGCATCGCCGCGTTACTGGGCCTTGAAAACGTCATCCCGAAAATCCTGCCCGGCAAGAACGATCCCGGCAACCTGGTGAGCACCCAATCCAAGTCGAGCGCGGTCGGCGCGGGGAACACCACCCGTTCGGAACAGATCAACATGACCATGGCGGCCACCGTCACCACGGTGCTGCCCAACGGCAACCTGGCGATCCGGGGCAAGCAGGAAGTGCGGGTCAACTTCGAGCTGCGCGAACTGGTGGTATCGGGGGTGATCCGGCCCGAAGACATCGCCCGCGACAACTCGATCCGCCACAGCCAGATCGCTGAGGCCCGGATCAGCTACGGTGGCCGCGGCCAGTTGACGGATGCGCAGCAGGCCCGCTGGGGCCAGCAGATCTACGACGCGCTGTTCCCGTTCTGAGTTTAGTTTGAGGTCCACTGCCCCGCTTGTTGCGGATGAGTGCTTCCGGTAATGTGGGCTCTCTTTGCGGGCTTCAGCGTGGGGGCCCGATGGATGCTGAAACGAGTTCAGCATGACGTGGCATTTTAGGCCGAACGAGCCAGCCCACGCACCGCGCATTCCATAAGACGATCGTCATCCTGAACTGGTTTTAGGGTCCATCCCACGGTTTGCGCCTAAGCGAGGAACGGGCACCTCCTCCCGCCCCGGCGATGCGAGGGCGAGTTCAGCACAACAGCCTGACTCCACAAAACATTATAGTTTTTCCACAGGCCGCAACCATCCTTTAACCACTCATCCTAGAATAAGGGTGCACCCGTAACTCTCGGGAGCGCATTGGCCGCAGAATCGGCCGGTAACCTAGAAGGAAAATTGAAATGGCGTTTTCGGTCAACACCAACAGCGGCGCAATGGCGGCTCTCCAGAGCCTCAACTCCACCAACCGCTCGATGGAAACCACGCAGAGCCGTATCACCACGGGTCTGAACGTGGCGTCCACTAAGGATGACTCCGCGAAGTACACCGTTGCCCAGACCCTGCGCGGCGATCTCGGCAAGCTGGGCGCGGTCACCACCTCGCTCAACAACGCCAAGAGCGTCACGGATGTCGCGGTCGCCGGTGCCGAACAGATCTCCGACCTCGTCAACCAGATGAAGTCGAAGGCTCTCGAAGCATCGGACGCCGGCCTCGACAACGAAAGCCGCAAGGCGATCTCGAACGACCTGCTGACTCTGAAGAAGCAGATCAACACGGTCCTCGAAGGTTCGAGCTTTAACGGCACGAACCTGCTCAAGGGTACGGCAGCCACGGTTGCCACCGACGGTAAGGTGAGCGCTCTGCAGTCGATCAACGGCGATACGCTGACGGTCGCCAACCAGGCGCTGAGCGAAGCGGCTGATACGGCATTCGGCGCCTCGGGCACCGATACCGACATCACCAACGTCGGCCTCGACGATGATGGCACCGCCGGAACCGGTTCCGGCGCAGCCGATGCGCTCCTGACGAAGCTCGATTCGTTCTTCGATACGGTCAAGACCAGCCTGTCCGACCTGGGCGCTGGTTCGCGCCAGATCGAAGGCCAGCTCAGCTTCAACAGCAACCTGAACGACGTGATCTCCACGGGTATCGGCAGCCTTGTCGATGCCGACCTCGCGAAGGAATCGGCGAACCTTCAGGCCCTGCAGGTCCAGCAGCAGTTGGGCGTCCAGGCTCTGTCGATCGCCAATCAGGCCCCGCAGACGCTCCTGTCGCTCTTCCGTTAATAGCAGCAGGCTCCTCCGGCTTGCCGGGGGGACATTTCGGAAAGGCCGGGACGGTTCGCCGCCCCGGCCTTTCTTTTTGTCGATGCCCGGCGCGGTCAGGCTCTGCGGCGCACAGCCAAAAGGGCGGCGAACCTATAGTCCGCCGCCCCCTCTATCCTGTGGCCGGGCCGTCTACCCGGCTATCGCGCGTCCTCAGTATTTCTGCTGGCGCTCGTAAAGGTCGCGGTAGTGCTGGATGCGGGTCACCCGCAGGCCCTGCATGCCCGAGCGATCGACCGCGCGCTGCCACGAGGCGAATTCTTCCAGCGTGAGCTGATAGCGTTCACAAACCTCGTCGATCGTCAGCAGGCCGCCGTTGACGGCTGCGACGACTTCAGCCTTGCGGCGCACGACCCAGCGGCTGGTGCTGGGCGGCGGCAGCGAGTCCAGCGTCAGCGGTTCACCGAGCGGCCCGATAACCTGGGCTGGGCGTATTTTCTGGTTCTCGATCATTAGCGTCCTCGACCGCCGGTGGTGTGTCGCCCGGCGACTGGAGCTCTTTTGGCATCCGCTGATTTGAGATTGCTTGAAGCACTAGGGTTAACGAACATTGAGAAGTTACCGTAAGTAGTCATCGCGCTAGCGGCGTCGCTCGCAAAGCTGCCGCTGCCGGGCAGCCGCAAAGCGCCGTCCGGGGCATCGCCGGCATCGGCTTGGCCCTGGATATGGCGAGTCGCGAAAAGCCGGCTGCGCAGCGATTCCCAATCCGGCGCAGCGCCGGACGGCGGCAAAACCTCGCCGATTTCACGGTCCATCGGGCCCTCGGGCGCGATGTCTTGGGGGGTGGGCTTCGTCATGATCGAGGGTATAGCCCCGGCATGGTCAAGGGGAGGTAAAGACGCGCTTTACGACTTGTTGACCAAGTTGACCGCACCGCAAGGCCCGCCACTGACAGCAGTAGGAATGCAGCGCGTGACGCGGTAAGGGGGCGCGATGTCCTGTTCCGTCCCCGCCACCCCGGCCCACCCGGCAGACCCCGCTGCACTGGCCGCGCTGGATCATGGCGCGCTGTTCCAGTTGGCAGGGCCGCTGGCGGCGCGCCGGATCGTCGTTGCGATGTCGGGCGGGGTGGACAGTTCGGTGGTCGCAGCGCTGGCGGCGGCCAGCGGGGCGGAAACGATCGGCGTCACCCTGCAGCTTTACGATTATGGCGCGGCGACCGGGCGGAAGGGTGCCTGCTGCGCCGGCGACGACATTCGCGACGCCCGCGCGGTGGCCGATCGGCTGGGTATCGCCCACTATGTCTTCGACCATGAAAGCGCCTTTCGCGAAGAAGTGGTCGAACGCTTTGCCGACGATTACCTCGCCGGGCGCACGCCGATCCCGTGCATCCGCTGCAACATGGGGCCCAAGTTCACCGACTTGCTGGCGATGGCGCGCGATCTGGGCGCGGATTGCCTCGCCACCGGGCACTATGTCCGCCGGGTCGAGACGCCGGCGGGCGCACAACTGCACCGCGCCACCGATCCGGCGCGCGACCAGAGCTATTTTCTGTACGGCACGACCGGGGCGCAGCTCGATTTCCTGCGCTTCCCGCTGGGCGGCCTGCCCAAGAGCGAAACCCGCGTGCTGGCCCAGGCAGCAGGCCTGCGCGTGGCCGGCAAGCCCGACAGCCAGGACATCTGCTTCGTGCCCGATGGCGATTATGCCGCCGTGGTGCGCAAGGTCCGCCCCGGCGGCGATGCGCCCGGCGCAATCGTCCACGCCGAAACCGGCGCGCACCTCGGCAGCCATCGCGGCGTGATCCACTACACCGTCGGCCAGCGCCGGGGGCTGGAGATCGGCGGCCAGCCCGAACCGCTCTATGTCGTCGGGATCGACGCCGGGGCCCGCGAAGTGCGCGTCGGCCCGCGCCGCCTGCTCGCCGTCGGCAGCGCCCGGCTGGTCGAAACCAACCGCATCGGCCCGCTGCCCGAAGCTGGCGCGCGCCTCACCGCCAAGGTCCGCTCGCTCGCGAAGCCGGTGCCGATCGTGCTGGATGGTCCGCTGGGGGACGGCGCGGATACCACCATCCGCTTCGAACAGCCCGAATACGGCGTCGCCCCCGGACAGGCCGCCGTACTCTATTGCGGCGATCGGGTGATCGGCGGCGGCTGGATCGACGGAACCGCCCCGGCCGCCTGACCCGGCGCGGCGGTCAGTTGCTCCAGGGGCTGAGCCGGCAGCCGGTGGCGGGATCGAACGTGGCGCTCTGCGTCGCCAGCAGCGGCACCCGCGCGGTCATCGTGCGGGCGGCATCATCGGCCGACAGCATCACCAGCCCCGCCGTCTGCCCCAGCCCGGCCAGCGCGATATCCGCCTTGCACTGGCCTGTGCCCTGCCCCGAAACGAAGTGGCACACGCAGCCCACGCGCGCACCGTAAGCGGCGCTGGCCAGGGCATCGCGGCGCAGCGCCGTCCATGCCAGCGCCAGCAGCGCCGCCAGTCCAAGCATCAGCAGCAGCACGCTATTTCTTTTCCACCGCGAAGGTTGCCGCTGCGCCGGGCCGCCTCCGATTCCCGCTGTCTTGGCTGTTGCCATCCGCGCCTGCCTCGCACATCACACCCCGCGTCATGCCGGTGCGCCGCCTCTCCCTTATCGCCGCCTTGGCGATGCTGCCAGCCCTGACCGGCTGCGGCGGATCCCAGCCCGACGCGCCGCCCCCGCCCAGCCGAGAGGCCGAAGCCGCGATCGCCAGCGACGGCGGCGCGCCGCACGATGCGCTGGGCCGTGCGATCGATGCGCTGTTCGATGCCGATGCGGTCGGCGAAACGCGCGCGCTCCTCATCATGAAGCGCGGCTCGGTCATCGCAGAACGCTATGGCCCGGGGTTCGACGCCGGCTCGCGGCTGCAGGGCTGGAGCATGAGCCAGTGCCTCACCGCGCTCACGATCGGCCAGCTCGTCAGCGACGGCAGGCTGCGGCTGAACGAGACTGCCTCGATCCCGGCATGGCAGCGCCCCGGCGATCCGCGCGGCGCGATCATCCTCCGCCAGCTCCTGCAGATGCGCTCGGGCCTGCGCCACCGCGAGGATGCGGTGCCGGCGCGCACGTCCGACCGCTTCCGCATGCTGTTCCTCGACGGCCGCGACGATATGGCCGCCTATGCCGAGGCGCAGCCGCTGGCAGCACCCGCCGGTCAGGCCTTCGCCATCTCCTCGGCTACCGGCGTCATCCTGGCCGATCTCGCCGCCCGCGCGCTGACTGACAGCCGCGACCCGCGCGTCCGCGCCGCGCTCGTATCGGAATACATGCGCACCCGCATCCTCGAACCGGTCGGCATGACAAGCACTGTGATCGGCTTCGATCGCGCCGGCACCATGATCGGCTCGTCGATGATGGAAGCGACCGCGCGCGACTGGGCGCGGGTGGGCGAACTGCTGCGCCATACCGGATCGGTCAAGGGGGCGCAGATCCTGCCGCGCCGCTGGATACAGTTCATGCTGGCACCCTCGCCCCGCAATCCCGCCTATGGTGCCGGAGTCTGGCTCAATCGTCCGGCCGAAAAGGGATTGCCCAGCCCGCTATGGCCCGGCGTCGCGCCCGAAAGCCTGTTCGGCTGCCTGGGAGAACAAGGACAGGCGGTGCTCGGATCGCCGGACCAGCTTCTCACCGTGGTCCGCCTGGGTGCCACCGCGCCGGACAAGGCGGCCGCGCTGCACGATAGGCTGGGTGACCTGCTAGCCCTGTTCCCCGGCTACCGCTAGGCGGCCACGCCGCGCGCGCTTCAGACCGCGCGGGCGTTCTTGCTGCCGAACCGGCCGTGCTTGCGGAACTGGGTCAGCCAGCGATCGAGGAACAGCCCCAGCGGACGAGCGGCAACGCCCAGCTCCGCCACCCCGGGCAGCATACCGCTCGCCACGTTACCGGCCTTGAGCAGTGCCCACTGGTCCGCACTGATCGGCGTGCCGGGCAGCGCCGCGATCGCCCCGCTCACCGCATCGGGCAGCGCGACAAGGCCGGGCGCGCGACCTTCGGCGGCGGCGATCCGCTGGTGCAGGTCCATCATCGTCAGCACTTCGGGACCGGCGATCTCGTAGATCTTGCCACCATGCACGATGGGATCGGCCAAGGCGTTGGCGATCGCTTCCGCCGCATCGTCCACGAACAGCGGTTGCAGCCGCGCGGCGGGTCCGAACACCGGCAGCACCGGCCAGGTGCCGATGAGCCGCCCGAACATCATCAGGAAATTGTCATCCGGGCCGAACAGGATCGACGGGCGCACCACCGTCGCGCCGGGGAACGCCGCCAGCACTGCCGCTTCGCCGTCCGCCTTGGTGCGGGCATAGGCCACCTGCAACGCGCCATCCGCGCCGATCGCCGAGACGTGGACGAAAGCCCCGGCACCCGCCGCCGCAGCCGCCGCGGCAATCGCCCCCGCACCGCGCCCCTGCAGCGCGTCGAGGTCGCCGGCGAACGCGCCGACCAGATTGACCACCGCATCGGCCCCGGCCAGCGCGGCCGCCAGCGGCCCGGCCTGGGTCACGTCGATCCGGGCGAACTGCACCTGCCCCAGATTGCCCAGCGGCTTGAGCATATAGGCACGCTCGGGATGGCGGCTCGCCACCCGCAGCCGCGCCCCGCGCGCGAGCAGTTCCTGCGCCAGATGGCGGCCGACGAACCCGCTGCCGCCCAGCATGACCACGAGCTTGCCGTTAAGGGGATCGGGGAGGCCTTGGCGCATGATCGTATCCGTCCTTCGAACTGCTGTCTTGCGGGCGCGAAGCCGGGCACCCGCCCCGCGCCGTCACCGTGTCGCAGCCCTTGGCACAAGGCGGTTTGCGGAGCAACCGGACAGATGCCCGCCAACCCTGCCCGCCCCCGTGAAGCGGGGCCCTTGCAAGCCGAACGAAATTCCACCCACAAGCCCCGTTGACAACCCCCGCCCACCACCGTAGAGGCGCGCTCCTACCCAACGGGACAGCAGCCGCTGCCTCGTCCGTGCCCAGATGGCGGAATTGGTAGACGCACCGTCTTCAGGTGGCGGCGCTCGTAAGGGCGTGGAGGTTCGAGTCCTCTTCTGGGCACCATTTGTTCTCCTGGCAACGTCCAGGAACATCCAGCAAGAGGCTGGTTTTTCAGCATTTTTTAAGTGAGAATCGCCAGCAACCGTCCGGGGCGATCCACCCCAATCCGGCACGAGACCAACAGATTTGTTGGTGCTTTTGTTGGTGCTGGATCGGTCCGGCAAAGCTGGGACCAACACTATGCTGACTCATATCCAGATCGCTTCCGCCAAGCCCTCGGCGAAACCCTTCAACCTCTCGGATTCCCAGGGTCTTTTCCTCACCGTCCAGCCCAACGGCTCAAAGCTGTGGCGGCTTAGCTATCGCTACCTCGGTCGGCAGAAGACCCTTCATCTCGGGCCTTGGCCCGACGTGAGCTTGGCCGATGCCCGAGTGCGCCGAGATGCTGCCCGCAAGCAGATTGCGGCCGGGCTTGATCCCGCCCAGGAGAAGAAGCGTGCGCGCGTCACGGAAAAGATTGCCGCCGCGAACACCTTCAAGGATGTGGCGGAAGAATGGGTCGCCAAGTGCGAACGCGAGGAACGTGCCCCGATCACGCTCGAGAAGATTCGCTGGCTACTCGGCATGGCCTATCCGATGATCGGCACTCTCCCGATCTCGAAGATCACCCCCCAGGAGGTGCTGGCCGTCCTGCGGAAGGTGGAAGCGACGGGCCGTTACGAGAGCGCCCGCCGGATGCGCAGCGTGCTCAGCCGGGTATTTCGCTATGGAATCGCGACGGCACGAGCCGATCGCGATGTCGCGGCCGACCTGCGCGGCGCCCTCATCACGCCGAAGGTCCAGCACCTCGCGGCGATCACCACGCCCAAGGAAGCCGGCGGCCTTCTCCGCGCGATCGAAGGCTATACCGGTCACGAGATCACCGCCATCGCGCTTCGGCTGTCACCGCATCTGTTCGTGCGGCCGGGCGAACTGCGGAGTGCCGAATGGACGGAGTTCGACACGCCGGGCGCTGTCTGGTCGCTCTCGGCAGAGAAGATGAAGATGCGCCGACCCCATCGGGTGCCGCTCTCGCGGCAGGTGCTCGATATGCTCGAAGAACTCCAAGCCCTGACAGGTGATGGACGATTTCTCTTCCCGTCCTTCCGCTCGCCAAAGCAGTGCATGTCCGAGAACACCGTGAACGCGGCGCTGCGGCGGCTCGGCTATAGCCAGGAGGAGATGACGGCGCACGGCTTCCGCGCCATGGCAGCGACCCTGCTCAACGAAATGGGCATCTGGAACCCGGACGCTATCGAGAAGCAGCTTGCCCATCTCGACACTTCAATGGTGCGCCGCTCCCCGGCGCGGCCGGTCTCAACGACGCCATCGAACTGCTCGACGGCTGGCGTGACGCCCCGCCGCAAAGCCGCCAGGCCGCAGACGCCTATCGGGCCAACGCCGCGAGCCTGCCGACCGCTATTGCAAATCTCGGGCTCGAGGGACGCGCCGGTCGGTTCATGGTCGACGCCTCGAACGCTCGCGCCAAAGCAAAAGACCTTCAAGATTCCGACGTGCTCGCGTTCCTCGAATTGCATCCTGCGGTCTGGGCGATGCTTAAGGTCAGCCTTTAAATGACCCTTGCACCACCGGAGTTCGTATCGGACTTCCTCAATTTCATCGAAGAGCGCGAACAGCGCTTGCAGAACTGGGGCTTTTACGACGTCGCCTTTGACGAAGCCGACCTTGAGCTTTTGCTTGAAACCGAGGCTGGCGAGGGACTGCGTGATGCCTGGGCCGCGCTTGCCGACGGTGGCCTGGCGCTCGGTAGTTTGCTGACCGCCATGCGCCGCGCGGACCTCCTGTACCTGGTGCCCGACGGGTCCGGTCGAATACGCAGCCGTTTTGCCGAAGGCCTCCGGCTGCTTGCGCATCTGCGCCAGCGCTTCGACCATCAGGATTGGGCGAGCGGTCCCCGGCTCGTCTCGGACCTCAAGATTCATATGGCGCCGCGCCGCTATCCGGCGGTGGGCATCGCGACATCCGAAGCGTGGACGGCAATGGCGCCGCATGCGAGCGCGCCGGCGCTGCAGCGTGCAGTCTTCGATGCTCTCGCCTCGCGCCCCGGAGGCGGTGTGTTCACGTTTGCGGGTTTCCAGGTTCGGTCGTTCGAGCGCATCTTCGCAGCTTATGGCGCAGAGGAGCAAAGCGGCACTGTAGTCTGTGCAAGCACGGGTGCCGGCAAGACCAAAGCCTTTTACATCCCCGCCTTCACCGCGATCGCCGCTGAACTCGATCCGGCAAGCGCACCGTTCACCAAGGCGATCGCGGTCTATCCCCGTAACGTCCTGTTGGCCGATCAGCTGCGGGAAGCGGTCGCCGAGGCCGGCAAGCTCACCAGCCTGCTCGCAGCCCATGGCAAAAGGCCTATCACCATCGGCGCGCTGCTGGGCGACGTGCCGCCCGCTTCGCAATTCGATAACGCGACCAACAGCCCATTTCTCCGGAACTGGAAGCGCGTCCGTGACCGGGGATGGATCGTCCCGTTCCTGCGGGCGCCTTTTGATGCCGGCCGCGGGGAACTGATTTGGCTGGACGCCGATCGCCGAGCGGGACGCACCACGCTCTACCGGGCCGACGCGCTCGATGCACCGCCTGAAATCCCCGACGGTGTCATCCAACTCACCCGCGAGGGACTGCAGGCCAATCCGCCCGACATCCTCTTCCTCTCGCTCGAGATGATGCACCGCGAACTCGGCAACCCGCTTTGGTCACGCACGTTCGGCGTGGGCAGCGAGGACAAGCCGCGGCTTTTCCTGTTCGACGAGGTCCACAATTATAGCGGGCTGAGCGGTGCGCAGGCGCCATGGATCATCGCGCGCTGGCGCCAGGCCGCGAGGCTGTCGGGGCTTCATGTGGTAGGCCTTTCCGCCACCCTTCGCGATGCTCCCAAGCACCTTGCGACCATCGGCTGCGTCAACCCCGAACGCGTTGTCGAGTGCACACCGACCGATGACGAACTCGAACCCGAAGGCCGAGACTATACGGTCCTGGTCAAAGGGGATGCCGCATCCGGCGCTTCGCTGCTCGCCACATCGATCCAAACAGCGATGCTGCAATCACGGCTTCTGACACCGCGTCACGTCGCTTATCCAGCACGCGACAGCCTTGCCGCACGCACGCTCTATCTCCGCAAGGTGTTTGGATTTACCGACCAGCTCGACAGCCTCAATCGCTGGCTGCCCGATCTTGCCGACGCGGAATGGCGGCGCCTTGCGCAATATCGTGAGCCGCCCGCGAAATCGGGTCAAAGCGTGACACCCGCAACCGAGCGCGCCATGCTTGCTGACGGACAGATCTGGTCCTTGTCCGACAGCCTTGGCTACGATCTCCAGCAGTCCTTGCAAGTCAGTCGGTGCTCTTCGCAAGATCCCGGCGCGGACACGACCTCGGATATCATCGTCGCTACCGCAAGCCTCGAGGTGGGCTACGACGATCCCGATGTAGGAGCCATGGTTCACCACAAAGCACCGCGCAGCATCGCTTCGTTCCTCCAGCGCAAGGGACGCGCCGGTCGTACCAGGGGATCGCGGCCGACCACGCTCGTGGTCCTGTCCGATTGGGGCCGGGACCGCTGGCTCTTCCAGAACAGCGATCGGCTATTCCAGCCTGAAATCGAACCGATCAAGGTTCCGGTTCTCAATCCCTATGTCCAGCACGTCCAGGCCACCAGTTTCCTGCTCGATTGGCTCGGTCGGCGCATCGGCGCGCCCGATCCGATTCGCTTTCTGCGGCGTCCCGAATCCTATATGGCTGCGGCCCAGCGCCGCGCGGCAGGCCTTCTCCGCCGGTTGCTCGAACTTGGCGATGACTACACCGCCTTCCGCCGTGAACTAGGGTGGGTCATTCGCCACACGCAGCGCTTCCGCGCCGCCAGTGACGACGACATCGATCGTCTTGTCGATGCCATGCTGTGGGAAGCGCCGCGCCCGGTGCTGCGGCATGCGGTCCCGGCCTTGCTTCGTAAGCTCGAGACGGGCTGGCGGTTTGCCGACCCGCAGCGCAGTGATGTACGCGAAGAAAGCGGCGCCCGCCAGCCGCTGCCGAGCTTCATACCTTCGGCATCCTTCGCCGAACTTGCGGCTTCGGATGTTGTCGTCGAATTTCCCGGCACCGACAAGGACAGCGAGACACGCGGAATCGCCTCGCAATTGATGGAATCCTGTCCTGGCCGCGTTTCCAAGCGTTTTTCGGTCGGACGGCGTGAAAAAGGCTATTGGCTGGTCGGCTCGGATCAGCTGTTGAATACTGCAAGCCCGGTGCTGCTGTCGCCGCGGCTCCTGTTCCCTGAGAGCATCGCTGTCGGCGACAATCCCGCCGCCGCGGCGCTGCAGCCGATCCGAATGGCGTTCGCCGAGCGACCGGCAATGGTCAAGGACAGCAGTAACGCGCGTTGGCTGTGGGGGACCAGCGCGTCGCCGGTCGGCGATGGCCGCCCGCTCCCTTTGTTCGCAGGAGCGCAGTGGCAGTCGGTCTTCTCGGACAGCCGGGCGTATCTGCACGGAGACCTCAACGCCGTTCAGGTTCGGCGCAGGACCAGCGAAGGACAGTTCGACATCCTCTTGCGGGGCGGCGTCGAACGCCGCGGCACCGTGCTACTCGGGTCAATCGGCGAAGGTTCGGCGGTACAGCGTGAACCGATCGGCTTCGAGCAAACCGTCGACGCCCTGATTTTCACGGTCCAACCTGACCATCTTGCCTCGACACCCGATCTCGACGCGGCTTCGATCGGAAGACTGCGCCAGGACTATTTCAAGCATCTGCTCCTGACTTCGCCGGCGCTCCGCGAGGCCGCGAGCAGCTTCACGCTCGAATGGGTTTGGCAGACCAGCCTGGCGATGCTGACCGCGAAAGCATTGGAGGGGGACTGTGGCCTCGAAGCCGCGCAGGCAACGCTGGAAGGCAGGCGTGTCGAAATGATCGGGCGCGTATTGACGCGGATGTATAGCGTGAACGCTTTTGATGACGATGATCCGGACGACCATGACGCGGGCGGGCGCGCGCGGCTGCGGCTGGAAAGCCTGTGGGCCGACCCTGTCAGTGCCGCCGAAATTCGTCGGGCCGAGGCTGTACTCTGGCGCCACCTCGATGCGGACTTCGAGACTTGGCTTCGCCAGCGCCACCTCCGTTCGCTCGCCGAAGCCTGCCTTGCGGGTGTTCTGACGATTGCCGGGGATGTCGGCGATGGCGACCTGATCGCCGACGTTCTCGACGAGGAGGACGGAGCAAGGATCATCATTTCCGAAACGGCGCCGGGCGGCATCGGCCAGATCGAAGCTTTCGTGCAGGCCGCGCTCGACGGGGCCGGAGCGTTCGAACGCGCCTTCGCGCATGCACTCGGCTTTTGCAGCCGAGCATATACGGCAGAAAATTTGCTCGCCGTTGTCGCCAATGTCAGATCAGCAGGAACATTGGCATCGATATTCTCGGACGTGCGGCACGCGCGGGGCTATCAGCAGACCATCTTGGCTCAGATGGCCCTGACCGATACCCTGGAGGCTGCCGGCCATGGCGCTTCTCGCCAGGACGTCGTCAGCGTCGCTGGCCGACTACTCCGGTCGGGCACCGAGACCGCCACCGATGCCTGGTTCGATGGCCTCAATCGACTCTGGAGCGAGCGGGAAGCACGCCTCGGCGCGCCCATCGATCCACGGGTGTTCGCTTATCTTCTCGTCGACTCGCCCATCGTTCGCCGGCGCTTCTCGGCGATGATCACGCGCCTGACAGGCCAGGTTCCATCCGAGGCCCAGTTGTTCGCCCGCGCGCAGGATTTCCTGGCCGAAGGCTGCCATGACAGCTGCCCGCAATGTCTACGCAACAGCAACCGTTTCGCCATGGACATTCAGCCGTCGCGAAGCCTTAGCCGGCAATGGCTCGAGCAACAGCACGCGGCGCTGCGTGAGGTCGAAGTGTCGCCGGGTTGGGTCGAGCGGCTGCGCCACCTCCTCACACAGGCTGATCGCGTGGTGGTGGTCGGGCGGTCCAACGATCACGCCGAGATCGCGCAAACTCTTCAAACCCTGCTCACCGAGCCGTTTGAACGGGACTATCTGATGGTCTGGCCGATTCTTTCCGCCGTCCACCGCGCGCACGACACCTGGCGGGTCGAGATCGAGCTGCGCAGCATGGGGGTGCAATGATGCGCTCCCAACTCCAAAGTCGCGACATCTGGACCCATGGCGGCGGATGGCCGCTTCCCGATCTGCTGCGCTCCGCCTTCGCATCGCTGCTGTTACTCGATTCGTCGGATCGACCGGCCTATTTCGCCAGCCCGTGGATCACTGACTTCGATCTCTTCGACAATCGTTTCCGCGACTATGCCGCTCTCTTCCCGCGGCTTGCTGATGAGCCGTGGATCCGCTTTTCGCATTATCTCGCCAAACTCTCGACCAAGCTGGACGTCCGATTGCTCACCACCGACAATGACCGGTCCGGAGCCTTCATGAGCTTGCCGACCCTGAGAGCCTCGCCTCGGATCGCCTGCCGGCTCGGCGACAGCAAGTTTCACGAGAAAGGCATCCTCGCGCCGACCTTCTACATCGAAGGTTCGATGAACATCACGCACCATGGCGTGCGCGTCCGCGGTGAAAAGATCGTGTATCACAGCGTCATTGGTGTCGGCCTGGCGATATCATCTTCGGTGTCCATGGGGATCGGCATCCTTTGCGGGATCGTGACCGTGCGGTCGCGGCACCGGGGATGCCGCCGGGAACACCGGCCGGGCAGTGTCGATAGCCGATCGACGATATTCGACACACCTCGGAGGAAAGCGGTGCGGGTTACGCCGGGAGGCACGGGTCCGAAGGCCCGTGCGACGGAAAGCGGACACAAGCAGACGCCCCCGCCTGCAAGGTCCCTCGCGAGCTATGGCAAATCCGGCTCACCGCTCAGGTCCCGCGCGCCGAAGCGCGCGGGACGCTGTGTTCAGCGCGACCAGATGAGCTTGTGCTCGCCGTTGTCGCCCTGCGTCAGGGTGGCGTAGATGGGCGCCGGGAAGGACGGATCGTCGAGCTTGAGGCTCAGATATTCCGCGCCGGTGTCGCGTGCCGCCTTGGTCCAGCCCGCGCCGAACTCGACGCCACCGGCGATTACACGATGATCCGGTGCCTTGTCGTGCTCGCGATCGACGGGCCGGATGCTGGCCTTGACGCGAAGGGTGAGGGTCCGGATTTCGCCGTTGTAGACGCCGCCGTCGCCGCGGGTGAAGCTGCCAATCTGTGCCATGATAACCTCCATTCGATGGGTCGATGCCGCCCCATGCGGCCTCGATGCGGTTGTCAGGCCGCGGGCCTGACGGCGCGCACCGCCAGGCCGAAGCGAAGCGGAGGACGGCCCGAGCCGGGCTTCTTGTCTCGCGAGGAAGGCGCGGGCACCGCGCCGGGGAAGAAGGTCGGCGAAGCCGTTGCGCGTCAGAGGAAGGCTTGCGGCAAACCGCGATCGATCAAGGCCGCCGGGGTTTCTGAGACCGAGGACGAAGCGAATCATGCGCAACGAGCCGGCCAGTCATCATAGGTGTTGGCCGAGCATCTGCGGATGAAATCAGCCTCGCCATGATGTTTCATTGGCCTTCGTACCGTCCGAAGCTAGACGGGTCGCAGGGGGACGTGATGACGGTATTGGATCAGGTTCGCGGGCTGATCGAGCGGCTCTCACCGGAGCCGATCTGCGATGACTGCATCAGCGAGAAGCTGGGATTGACGGTGCGCCAACACGCCAATCACAAGACCCGCGAACTTGCCGGCACGCCTGGTTTCGAGCGTCGCAAGGACATCTGTTCGATCTGTCGCGGTGATAAGGTCGTGATCCGACGCGTCCGGAAATAGCGGGATAATATTGCGTCCGCTATGACCAAACGATTTTGCATCGGGGGACTATGTATGTCGGGGCGTCATGTTTTTCATTTCGAGATCATTCGCCGCGGTCGTCGAGCGTGGCCCGCGCTCCGAACCGTCCGCAGGTCATCGAAGCAGTTCAAGATAGCCGTGTCGGCGGGCGATCAGGCGAAGATGGAAGCGACGTCCCAACGGGCTTGGGACGCCTTAACCAACCTGTTTGAAGTTCTGCGGAACGAGCAGGATCACGGCTATCTCGCTGACGTGCATATGGCTGTTCCGGTCGGCCAACTGGTGAGATCAGCGACGTCCCAGGAACATAGCGACATGATCGCCGCTCGCAGACTTGATCGAAACCACCCTGCCTGTGGACCGCTGTCCCTACGAGACGCGCTCAATAAGGTCGCTCACTACGATGGCAGCAAGTCGACCTACCGCATCGATGGTCGCGGCGCACACTATCTCGTTCTGGGCGGTCGCTTAGGCAATGCCAACTGGATCGCTGAATTCCTGGTGTCGAAACTCTGTGCGGCGGGCGCCAGAGCCACTCGCGCCATCACGCTTACCCCAAATGCCCCCTAGCGAAGTCTCCGGGTTGACCCTTCCGCCAAAAAACCGCGCGCCGACGCCGGAACGGCGGAGGCGCGCGGCAGATTTTTTTGGGGTCCGAAGGGCGGGCGGCGTCGCCGCCGCCCGCCAATGATTAAGCCGCTTCCGCGAACGGCTCGGGTTGCTGGTCGGGGTCCGGCGTGACCGCGACATGGCGCGCGGCGACGACCTTGGCGTGGGCCGCGACGGTGCCGACGCCGCCGCGCGTGGTGTAGGCGCTCGGCGGGAACTGCATCCAGCGCGGCACCCAGCACTCGACCTTCGCCCGGCCATCGACGCCGGCAAGATGGTCGCCGATGATCCGCTTCAAGGTCTTGGACTTCTCGCCCGCATTGGCGGTGGCGACCAGCTGGCCCGCCACATCGGCGACCAACCGGCCCAGCACCTCGCGGTCGCGGATCAGCCCGAGCAGGGTGTCGTCGGCCTGCCACCAGTCGGCCATGTCGATGCCGATCTCGGTGCCGACCGCCTCGACGGCGGCGCTTCCGGCCGCCATCGTCTCGCCGATCACAACCGCGATAACCTCCATAACGGCGGGGTCCGGAAGCTCGATCAGGCGCAGGAACACACCCGCCACGCCATAGTCGTCGCCGTTTCCCCCGGTGACGGTGGGTTCCTCGGACGAGAAGCCGAGCAGGTCGAGCACCGCGCGGCGGCGCTCGTCGAACACGGCCTCGCCGCGCGCCGTCTCGACGCTCTCGCGCACTTCGTCGTTGCGGGTGGTCTGCGGCTCGGGACGCACGGTCCAGAGGTGCGAACCGACGACCGCATGGGCGACCATCAGACGCAGCGCCACCTCGGGCCGAGTCAGCAGCGCCGCGCGGACAGCGGCATGACGGTGCAGATCGACATAGGTCTGCAAGGTCGAGGTCAGTTCGGGGCGCTGCGGCTTCGGCCCCTCCGGGGCATCGCCGCTCGCGGCGCGGCGGGCTTCCTTGCGGGTCAGATAGCCCTCGTGGAAAGTCACCTCGCCGGTCGAGCGGACATCGACATAGACGCGCCCACCCTTGCGCTTCGCGGCCTTCTCATATTCCCACGAATGGAAATGCTCGGACGCCGGAACGATCACGACATCGCTCCAGCCATCTTCGATATAGCCCACGCGCCGTGCCTCGATGGCGGCGTTCTGCGCCGTCCAGAAGGCGTCCGGGTCCGCGAAATAGCGGTCGTCGCCGAACAGGTCGGCGACGACCGCGCCCGCGTAGGTGTCGAGGTCGAACAGCGCGACCTTGGCCGCGATCGACTGGCCGCCGAACAGCCACGCCTTCAACTGATGGCCGCTCGGCGCATAGGCGTCGGGGTCGTCGTGGAGCGCCAGCCACGCGCGCTGCTGGCTCTTGCTGGCAAGGGTCAGGTGGCGGACGGTGGTCCGGTCGATCTTCTCGTCACGGTAGAGATTGCGGATGCGCGGCAGCAGGTTGCCGAGCGCCAGCACGCGGCGGATGGTGAGGTCGGGAAGCCCGAAGGTGGCGGCGATGTCGTCCACCTCGCGGCCTTCCTTGACCAGCCGGGTGAAGGTTTCCCATTGCGTCACCTCGTCGGGGTCGAGCCGCGCAATATTCTCGATCAGCGAGGCTTCGAGGGCTGCGGCATCGTCGCCCGCCTCCATGATCGCGGATGGCACGCGGCCAAGCTCGGGGTCCGCGCCTTCCTCGCCCTGCGCCAACCGCGCGGCGTGGACGCGCCTGCGCCCCGCGACCAGTTCGAAGCGGCCCTCGGTGATGCCCGGTCGCAGGATGACGGGGACGATGATCCCGCGCCTGCGCACGGTCGGCAGGATGTCGGACACGTCCGGGGCCTTCTTGCTGGCCCTCATGTTCACGGCGCTGTCGTCGATGTTGCCAATGTCGATGAATTCGAGTTTCATGACTTCACTCCTTGTGAGTGCCGGTCCGTCGTTCTTTCCGGGAGGGCGGACCGGCTTACGGGTCGGCGGCAAACGGCCGCCTGCGTCATCCGGCCCCATCAGGATTTGGGGGCGGAAGCTCATTGGCTCCGGCGCTGCGAAGCTCCTGTTGGGCTGACAGGATCGACCCAGTTCGGCGGGCGATATCGGCCCAAATCGACAGCGGGTGCGGCGTCTCGAAACCTATATCGCGCTCGATGCCGAGCCCGAACGGCAGGCGAACCGAGGCGATCTCGGACAGACTGAAATAGCCGAGTTCGGGGCAGCCGAAGCCGAGGTCGGCAAGCCCGAACAAGGTGTCGTCATCCTCGTCGAGTTCGGTCGCGAGCCAAGTCGCCGGGCCGAGTGGATTGAACAGTTTGAGCACCGGCACCGGATCGGGTTCGGGCTTGCCGTCGCGCTGGGCGGCGCGGTGATTGATCGCATTGGCGCGCAGCGCGAAGCGAAGATCGGGGGTCAGGAGGATCATGCCGCGATCCTCCCTTCGATGCGCGCTTCCTGCGCTTGCGCGTAGCGGGCGAGCAGCCAGTCGGCGGCCTTGGTCGCGGCGCTGGCGGCGCGGAAGATGGCGCGATTGTCCTCGCGCAACACCTCCAGCCATGATCCAATATAGTCGGCGTGACGCACGGTCGGGACGATGCCGAGCGCGGCGCAGAGGAACGCCGATCCCATCTCGGCGACCAGTTCCTCGCGCGCATAATCCTTGCTGCCGAACGCATTTTTGAGGTCGCGCCCGAGCCGCTTTGGATGGCCGGTGGCGTGGGTCAGTTCGTGCAGGCAGGTCCGGTAATAGTTGATCTGCTCGAAGAAAGCGGGCTGCGGCGGCACCTGCACGAAATCGGGGTCCGGCGCGTAGAAGGCGCGGTCCCCGCCGATGCGGAAATCGACGCCGGATGCCGCGATCACCTCCTCGGCGACCGGCACGATCTCGCGTTCGGGCAGCGGCGCGGGATCGGATGCCAGCTCGGCCCGCAAGCCCTCGCACTGCGCGACGTTGAAGACGGTGAAGCGTTTCAGGAAGGGCACGGCGCGGGCCTCGTCGCCGTCTCGGCTGGCGCGTTCCTTCTCGGTCTCGGGGGTGAACCGGTCGGCATAGACCACGGTCACGCCATGCTCGCCCTTGCGGACGCATCCGCCCGCCTCCTGCGCCTGCCGAAAGGTCAGCCACGATTGCGAGGGCCAGCCATGCTCGATGACCGCGCCCCACAGGATCAGGATGTTGACGCCCGAATAGGTGCGGGCCGTGAGCGCGTTGCGCGGCAAGCCGGGTCCGGTCCCGCCCGTCTTCCCCCAAGGCCGAACCCACGGGAAGCGTCCCGCTTCCAACTCGGCGACGATCCGCGCGGTCACCTCGTCATAGAGGTTCGCCCGGTTGTCGGTCTGACGCTCATCGCCCGCATCCTTGCGGCGGGCACGGCGGCTGGTGGCTTCTCGCATCGCTGTCCTCCATCGCCACCCAAAAGCAGCATGCCTCCCCGGAAGGCGGGGGTGGGCGGCGAGACGCGACCAAGAGGCCCGGCTTCGAGCGGGCGAAGACACCGCAGGGCGGAACGAAGTGGAGCACCCCGAAGGGGTTGGCTTCGCCCGCGACGGGCCTAGCCGGGAGCGCCGCCCGCACCCGCCGTACCGGGAGAGGCACAGACAACGCCGCCGCGCACACGCGCGGCGTCCGCAGACACGCCAGCGATCGTCACCGCGAGGCCGAGACCCGGCACGGGGCTCGGCGGAGACCGGCGCTCAGGCGGCGGTCGAAGTAGAGCGCGGTCGCACCGTGGTGCGAGGCGCCAGGTCCTGTTTCCTAGACTATTGGCGCAGGCCGCTGCCCGAACGCCTGGATTGCCGCACCAAGCCCATCACCGACGATCGGGATCACCTTCGGTCCGTTGCTGACGGGCATCGTGAGCGATCTGCTTGGAGTCAGTCTCGGGGCAGAAGCCCTTCGCTACGCATTGCTCATCGTGAGCGCTTCCGCGGCCATCATCGGCGCAATTCTGGTCGCGCTGGCGGCAGCCACGATCGGCGGTGTCGACGTCGAGGAGGCGGCCATTAGCTGATCGCCCACCCCTTCGAGATTTCCCATCGATGCGCGGCCCTGAACATTGCCCGCGCGCCTCAGACAGGACTGCAGATGCTTCACCCGACGCTTGAAGTTCTACCGAACCCGGAATCACGATCGACAGAGGAGCGTGAAAAGCTCCTCGTTGATCCGGGGTTCGGGCGCGTCTTCACCGATCATATGGCCGTTGCGATCTGGACTCGCGGCCAAGGGTGGCACAGCGCGGCCCTGACCGCGCGCAAGCCCTTCGTGCTCGATCCGGCCGCCGGCGTGCTGCACTACGCACAGGAAATATTCGAGGGAATGAAGGCCTATCGCGCCCAGCACGGGGCCATCAATCTGTTTCGACCGGAACAGAATGCTCGCCGGTTCAACGCGTCCGCCAGGCGGATGGCCATGCCAGAGATATCGGAGGAGATGTTTCTCGAAGCGGTCGAAACGCTTGTCAGGGCCGACCGGGACTGGATTCCTGATGGCGAGGGAAGCCTATACCTGCGTCCCTTCATGTTCGCCTCCGAAGCCTTCCTGGGGGTGCGGCCGGCCGAGGAATTCACCTTCTGCGTGATCGCATCCCCTGCCGGCGCGTACTTCAAGGGCGGCAAGTCGGCGGTCTCGCTTTGGGTCTCGGATCACTTGAACCGTGCCGGCCCGGGCGGCACCGGCGCCGCGAAATGCGGCGGCAACTATGCCGCGAGCCTAGCAGCGCAGGCCGAGGCCTATGAACAGGGCTGCGACCAAGTGGTGTTTCTCGATGCGGTCGAGCATCGCTGGGTGGATGAGCTCGGCGGCATGAACCTCTTCTTCGTGTTCGACGATGGCCGAGTGGCCACTCCTCCTCTCGAAGGCACGATCCTTCCGGGAATCACGCGCGCGTCGATCATCGAGCTGCTTCGCCGTCGCGGTGTCGAGGTCAACGAGGAGTCTTATGCAATCGATCAGTGGCAGGCCGACGCGCGCAGCGGGAGGCTGAGTGAAGCCTTTGCCTGCGGCACCGCGGCTGTGGTGACCGCAGTTGGCCGGGTAAAAGGCCGAAGTGGGGATTGGACGATCGGAAACGGCGACGGGGGGACCTTCACCGCTGCGATCCGCAACGAACTGATCGGGATCCAACGCGGTCTGGTCGAAGGTCCAGATGGGTGGGTGCGGCAGGTGCGCCGCTGACCATGAAGGCGCTGATCGCTTCGATAGCCGCTTTTGAGGCGACGCTGACTGCATCCTCGGCTCGGAACGACAGCGACTTCGAGGCACACCGCAGGGATGCAATCGAGCTGCGACGCCAGATCGCTGTGCATCGCGCCGAAATCTCCACTCTTTTCGAGCAGTCGATCGCCTCCCCTGAACTGCGTGCGCAGTTTCGTGCCCGCTTTTCCGCGCTATGCTCCGCCTTGGCGCTGCATCAGGCGTCATGGCCGGTTGTCGCGATCGAGCTGGACAATCCCGACTATCAAGCCTCGCGGGATTCGACGCGCGCAAAGTATCGCGAGTTCTTCTCATGGGCCAGAACTACGCTCCGCGACCGCTGATTCAGATCATGTCGACAAGACCGCAGGCCGCGCCACCGCACTCGCGACTTGAAGATGCCCATGCGCTGCTTATGGGCTCGAGTTTCGTCGCGTTCGGGCTCGTGATCTTGAAAGCTGCGGGCCTGGTCACGGCAGGCGTGGCCGGCATTGCGCTGGTGCTGTCCTATGCGATGGGATGGCCGATTGGTTCGCTGTTCGTTGCGATCAACCTGCCATTCTTTCTCCTCGCGCAGAAGAGCATGGGCGTGACGTTCACGATCAAATCGTTCGGCGCGATGGTCATCCTGGCCGCGCTCTCGCGGTTCATACCGCTCTGGCTGCATTTGAGCAGTGTCCAGCCAGCCTTTGCCGCAATTTTCGGCGGATCGCTCATCGGGATGGGGGTTCTCTCCCTGGCGCGGCACAAGGCGAGCGTCGGCGGCATCGGCATCGTCGCCCTTCTTCTCCAGGACAGACGGGGCTGGAACGCTGGGCTCACGCAGATGATGTTCGACATGGTCATTATCGGCGTCTCGCTGCCGCTCGTCGGTCTCGCGAAGGTCGGCTATTCGATCCTGAGCGCGGTGGCCTTGAACGGCGTCATGTTCGCCTACCACCGTCCAGGGCGCTACTCGGGCTATTGAGATGATCCGGGTTCGGCGATCGCCTTACAGCGAAAATTGCGGCTGCCCCGCAGCTGAACGGCCAATGCCCCTTCGGCAATGTCATGAATTCCGATTACGGCCGACCCTATCCAAGCCAAAGAGAGGCAGCTGAATGTCGAGGGTGTTCACCCGGGAGGAATTCTACGACCTGGTGTGGTCGAAACCCATGACCCACTTGGCGAAGGAATTTGCCCTCTCGGACGTCGCCCTCCACAAGATTTGCAAGAAGCACGATATCCCGAACCCGCCACTGGGATGGTGGGCGAAGAAGGCTGCGGGAAAAGCGGTCAAGCAAACCCCATTGCCGAAAGCCAAGGCTGGCACGTCCGACAGGATCACCATCGCGGCTGGTCAATTGGGACCGGAGCCCGAGGTGATCGCGACCGCGCGCGAGAACGCCCGTCTGCTCGCATCGTCCATCGATGCGGACGCGGTTTTGCCGGTGAACCCGATCGTCGATCGGACGATCGCTCAGCTCCGCAAGGCGAAGCCTTCCTCGATCAACGGCCTCGTCACGGTCGAAGGCTTGAACGTCATCAAGGTCAGCGTCGCGCCGGCCTCGATCGACCGCCTGGAACTCGCGCTTGGTCGCATCGTGGCAGCGGCGGAAGCGCTGGGGATCAAGCTGGCGCGTGGCGAGAAATCCGCGAGCTTCCAATGCGAAGGCGAGACGATCGCCTTTTCGATCAGCGAGGGGGTCCGGCGCGAAAAGCACGTGCCGACCGAGAAGGAGCTCGCCGAGCAGGAGGCCGCCCGAAAGCGCCGCGCGCGCCGCTGGAACAATCCCAGCAGTTGGGATGACGACGATTTCAGCTTCTCGTCCTTGCGCGGCCCCGAATGGGATTATCATCCCACCGGCCAGCTCGCGTTCGAGCTGGAGAATTCATATCTGCTCGGCGGCAGCCCGCGGCGTTCGTTCAAGGATGCCAAGGTCCAGCGGATTGAGAACATGGCGAGCGACATCGCGGTGGGCATCGCCGTGCTGGCGGCGGCGAAGAAGGACGATCGTCTCAAGCGCGAGGAGCAGGCGCGAAGGGAAGCGGAGGCTCGGCGCCAGCGCGAACT
This sequence comes from Novosphingobium colocasiae, assembly GCF_014652555.1. Classification (GTDB taxonomy): domain Bacteria; phylum Pseudomonadota; class Alphaproteobacteria; order Sphingomonadales; family Sphingomonadaceae; genus Novosphingobium; species Novosphingobium colocasiae. Next base: position 169,133 of record NZ_BMZA01000003.1, on the reverse strand, counting down.
CGCCCTTCGCAGGGACCATATCGCCGAGCGTCGCGGCAAGGCCTTGGATGAGGTGCTCGAAGAGATGGCCGCGCTTGATCGGCTGAGGCGGCTGGTGACAAATTTGCGCGGTGAGGAAATGTCCGGGCGCACCGGCCGTGTCGCCGAATTCCTAAGCCTAGCCGAGCGCAGGCTGGCTTCGCGCGAGGCGGCGCTTTCGGCTGACGGTCTTGAGCAGCGTTTTGAGAAGAACAGGCTGTTCGGCGACGATGACGATCATGCGTTTCGCCCGCCCTACGGCTATTATTAAGCGGCTGTCGAACGGCGTGATTTTGCCCCTATCCGGGCACGTCCAGCCTTTTCCAGACGATGTGTTGGTGCTATTGATGGTGCCGGTGATTTTCCACTGCCTATTTGCAGGGAAAATCAGCCTCTTGGGTGCCCGATGCGAGTCCTCTTCTGGCACCATTTTTCTTCCGGGCATGTTGATAAGTGTCCGGAGGATTCCCCAAAGTTTAAAAGTTTCCACGGTTGGCGCGTCAGTCGGCATCCGGGCGAATTCTGTGTATGTGACGGCATCCGACGGCATCGAAACCGACATAGAGGTGACGTCACGCTTACCGATCTGGCCGCCCGAAAAGCCGTTGCGCGCGATAAGCCCTACAAGGTGTCTTCCCTGAAAGCGCGAAAGTGCCTCACCGCATCAGGCCGCCGATCAGGTTGCGCGCGAAGCGGCCAAGGCCGGGGAAGCCGATGGCCTTGCCCAGCACATCGCCCACCGTGCCCGCCGCCGCACTGGCGGCCGAGGCCTGGGGGCTGGCGCGGCTGGTCTTGCCCTGCATTTTCTGCGCCAGGATTGAGCCGGCGCTGGCCGCTGCCGCGCCGGCGGCGGCCTTGGCGACCTTGCCACCGATGCCATCCCACAGGCCGGGGCTCTTGCGTTCCTGCCGCGCCACTTCGTCGCGGCCCTTTTCGGCCACTTCCTGCGCGGTGGCCGCCGCATCGGCAGCCTTGGCGGCCAGCACTTCGCCGGCGCTTTCCCGGTTGACGGCCGTATCGTACTTGCCGTCGCACGGTGAAATCGACTGAACGATAGCGCGTTCCTTGGCGGTCACCGAGCCCAGCCGCGAGCGCGGCGGCGCGATCAGGGTGCGCTGGACCACCGTGGGCGCGCCTTCCTCATCAAGCGTGGACACCAGCGCCTCGCCCACCTTCAGCTCGGTGATCGCGGTTTCGACGTCCAGGTCGGGATTGATGCGGAAGGTTTCCGCCGCCGCCTTGATCGCCTTCTTGTCGCGCGGGGTGAAGGCGCGCAGCGCGTGCTGGACGCGATTGCCGAGCTGGCCGGCGATATCCTCGGGAATGTCGATCGGGTTCTGCGTCACGAAATAGACGCCCACGCCCTTGGAGCGGACCAGCCGCACCACCTGCTCCACCTTGTCCTGCAAAGCCTTGGGCGCATCGTCGAACAGCAGGTGCGCCTCGTCGAAGAAGAACACCAGCTTGGGCTTGTCGGGATCGCCCACCTCGGGCAGCGCCTCGAACAGTTCGGACAGCAGCCACAGCAGGAAGGTGGCGTAGAGCTTGGGGCTCTGCATCAGCTTTTCGGCGGCAAGGATATTGATATAGCCCCGGCCCTGATCGTCGCAGCGGATGAAATCCTGGATTTCCAGCGCCGGCTCGCCGAAGAAGCGCGCCGCGCTCTGGCTGTCGAGCGCGAGGAGCTGGCGCTGGATGGTGCCGACGCTGGCCTTGGTGATGTTGCCGTACTTCGCCGAAAGCGCGGAGGCGTTCTCCGCCGCATAAGCCAGCATCGCCTGCAGGTCTTCCAGATCAAGCAGCAGCAGGCCCTGTTCGTCGGCATAGCGAAACGCGATGTTGAGCACGCCTTCCTGCGTCTCGTTCAAATCCATCAGCCGCGCCAGCAGCAGCGGTCCCATTTCCGAAATGGTGGTCCGCACCGGGTGGCCCAGTTCGCCGTAGATGTCCCAGAAGATCGCCGGATTGTCGGAATAGGCATAATCGGTGATGCCCAGCTCCTTCGCTCGCGATTCCAGCGCGTCGGCATGCTTGAACTGCGGGCTGCCGGACATCGAAATGCCCGACAGGTCGCCTTTCACGTCAGCGAGGAACACCGGCACCCCGGCGGCGGAGAACTGCTCGGCGATGGTCTGCAGGGTGACCGTCTTGCCGGTTCCGGTAGCCCCGGCGACAAGGCCGTGGCGGTTGGCGCGACCCAGCAGCAATGTCTGGCGTTCACCGTTGCCGCCCAGCCCGAGGAAGATTTCGCTCATCAGTTTCGGGCTCCCGCCATGGTTATCCGCAACCGTTGATAATGCGCGCACCGGGCCTGTGCGAGAGGGATTTTGCCACTGCGACAAATGGCCGCTAAGGGCCATTACCCTGATCCGCCATGCCCGAACCTTTCATCCTCCTCGACGACGCCCGCACCGAGGGTGCCGCATCCGCCCGGCTGCTGACCCGGCCGGTCGAGATCGTCGTGGCGCGCCATGCCGATGACGTGGCCCCGGCGCTGGCGCGGATGGAGGCGCTGTCGCGCGCCGGGCACACTCTGGGCGGCTACCTTGCCTACGAAGCGGGGCTGGCGCTGGAGCCGCGCCTGCGCCCGCTGCTGGAGGGCAAGACCGGTGCGGCCGGACCGCTGGTCTGGTTCGGTGCTTTCGAAAGCGTCGAGACGATCGCGCCCGACGCCGTGGAGCAGCGGCTGGCGGCCCTGGCCGGACAGGGCGAATCACCGCAGATCGGCCCGCTCGACCCCGCGACCGGGCTGGCGGACTACCAGGCCGGATTCACCACGATCCGCGAGGCAATCCACGCGGGCGACATCTATCAGGCCAACCTGACGATCCCGCTCAGCGGTTCGTGGCGGGGCGATCCGCTGGCGCTCTACGCCGCGATCCGCCCGGCGGCGCGCGCCGGATATGGCGGGGTGGTGTTCGACGGCTCGCACTGGCTGCTCAGCTTTTCGCCCGAACTGTTCTTCGCCCTGCGCGGGCGAAAGGTGCGGACCAAGCCGATGAAGGGCACCCGCCCGCGCGGCCCCACCCCGGCCGAAGACGCGAGCCTGCGCGCCGAACTGGAAAGTTCGGCCAAGGACCGCGCCGAAAACCTGATGATCGTCGATCTGCTGCGCAACGATCTTTCGCGCGTGGCGCAGCCAGGCAGCGTGCGCGTCGATGCGCCGTTCGCGGTCGAAAGCTTTCCCACCGTGCACCAGATGGTTTCGACCGTCAGCGCCCGGCTGGCCCCGGGCAAGACCGCACTTGATCTGCTGCGCGCGCTGTTTCCCTGCGGATCGATCACCGGCGCGCCGAAGATCAGGGCGATGGAGCTGATCGCCCGGACCGAGGCGGCCGCGCGCGGTCCCTACTGCGGCAGCATCGGCTGGATCGAACCTACTGGCGATGCGGCGTTTAATGTGGCAATCCGCACTCTGCGCCTGACGCCGGACGTTTCCGGCACGGGCGGCACGGCGGTGTTGGGGGTCGGCGGCGCGGTGGTCGCGGATTCCGAGATGCTCGGCGAATGGCGCGAGTGTCTGGTCAAAGGGGGTTTTGTGCGCGTTTCGGCCAGTGCCGCCTCTCCCGCCCGGTTCGATCTGATCGAGACGATGAAGTTCACGCCGGACGACGGCATTCCCCTGCTTGAACTGCACCTCGAACGCATCCGGGCGAGCGCGGAAACGCTGGGCTTCGCTTTCGATCGCCACGCGGTGCGCAACGCCATCCAGGCGCTGTGCTTCGATGCCGAGCGGCCGTCGAAGCTGCGCCTCGTTGCCGCGCGATCGGGGGCCTATGCGCTCGAACTGTCAGACCTGCCTGCGCCGCTGCCCGACCCGGCGGACGTGGCGGTGCTGCGCCTGCCGGTCGACAGCCGGGACTGGCGGCTGGCGCACAAGACATCGGATCGCGAATTCTACGCCAGCGCGCTTGCCATCGCGCAGCAGGCCGGCGCGCACGAGGCATTGTTCCTGCGCGATGACGGCACCGTCACTGAAGGCACGTTTACCAATCTGTTCGTCGAGCGTGACGGCGTCCTGCTGACCCCGGCAGCGGGGCTGGGCCTCCTGCCCGGCGTCCTGCGCCGCGCCCTGATCGAAGAAGGCCGCGCGATCGAGGCGGAATTGACGCTGGACGATCTGGCCGACGGCTTCCTGATCGGCAATGCCCTGCGCGGCCTCAGCCCGGCGCGGCTGCTCACCTGATGCATACCTCCACAGCACTGTCCCGCATCGCCCCGTCACAGACGGGCGCCATGACCGACCGCGCCATCGCCCTGCGCGAGGCCGGCCGCGATGTCATCTCGCTCTCGGTCGGCGAACCCGATTTCGCCACCCCGGCCCACGTCGTCGCCGCCGCCAAGGCCGCGCTCGATGCGGGGGATACCCGCTATACCGCGGTGGGCGGCACCGCGCGCCTCAAGCAGGCGGCAGTGCTGCATTTCGTCCGCGACCTCGGCATCGCTACGCAGCCGTCGCGGGTGCTGGTGACGGCGGGTGGCAAGCAGGCGATCTTCAACGCGCTGATGGCCACCGTCAGCGAAGGCGATGAAGTGATCGTGCCATCGCCGTGGTGGGTGTCCTACCCCGAAATCGTGCGCTTTGCTGGCGGCAGCGTGGTGCCGCTGATCACGCACGCCAAGGACAACTTCCGGTTCACCGCCGCCGATCTCGAAGCGCAGGTCGGGCCGCGCACCCTGTGGGTGCTGATCAACAGCCCCGGCAACCCGACCGGCGCGTGCTATCCGGCCGAGACGCTGCTGGCGATCGGCGAAGTCCTGCGCCGCCATCCGCGCGTGATGGTGATGTCGGACGATATCTACGCCCCGATCCGCTACGGCGGCGGCGCACACGCCACGCTGGCCAACTTGTGCCCGGATCTGGCGGATCGCATCCTGACCGTCTCGGGCGTATCCAAGAGCCACGCTATGACCGGCTTCCGCATCGGCGTGTCGACCGGGCCCGAATGGCTTATCAAGGGCATGGAAGCGGTCCAGTCGCATTCCACCAGCAACCCCTGCTCCATCAGCCAGGCCGCCGCCGTTGCCGCGCTGGAGGGACCGCAGGACTTCCTGCTGGACTGGCGGGAACGGTTCCGCGCCCGCCGCGACATGGTGGTGCGGGCGATCAACGCCATTCCCGGCCTTGCCACCCCGGTGCCGGACGGCGCGTTCTACTGCATGGTCGATGCCGCGCCGCTGATGGACCGGTTCGACAATGATGACGGCAAGTTGGCGCTGCACCTGCTGGAACACGGCGTAGCGCTTGTTCCGGCATCGGCGTTCGGCGGGCAGGACGGTTTTCGCATCAGCTTCGCGGCCGATGATGCGCGGCTGGAAGAAGCGCTGCGCCGCATTGCAAAGGCCCTGGCATGACCGCGATCCCCATCCTGTTCGAAGACGGCGAAGCGCTCGTCATCGACAAGCCCGCCGGGCTCCCGCTCGACCGGCCGCGCGCCGGTGGCCGCTCGCTTGACGATCATCTTGAAGACCTGCGGCTGGGCTTCCAGCGGTCCCCTGCCCCGGTGCACCGCCTCGATCGCGATACGTCCGGGTGCCTGCTGCTCGCCCGCAACCCCAAGGCGCTCAAGCGGTTTGCCGCAGCCTTCGAGGAGCGGCTGGTGGAAAAGCGCTATCTCGGCGTGGTCGCGGGCCTGGTGGCCGAGGATGCGGGGACGATCGAACTGGCGCTGTCCAAAGTCAGCACCCAGAAGGACGGCTGGCGGATGATCCCGGCACGCAAGGGCAAGCCCGCGGTCACGCACTGGCGCGTGCTGGATCGGCAGGGCGGGCTGACGCTGGTGGAATTCCGCCCGGAGACGGGCCGCACACACCAGATCCGCGTCCACGCCGCCTCCGGCCTCGGCACGCCTCTGCTGGGCGATCCGGTGTACGGTTCGGGCAAGGGAGGCCCGGGCAAGGGCGCATCGCGCACGCTGCTGCACGCCGCCGGATTGACCGTGCCGCGCGGCGACAAGCCGCCGATCGTCGCGACGAGCCCGCTGCCGGCAGATTTCGCCGCACTCGGTTTCAGCGATGGATGACGTGATCGCCCGGGCCCATGCGTTGGCGAGCGAAAGTTTCATCACCGCTTCGGGGCCGGGAGGCCAGAACGTCAACAAGGTCGCCACCGCCGTCCAGTTGCGGCTTGATGTCTATGCCTTGCGGCTGTCGCCGCCGGTATTCCACCGCTTGCGAGAACTTGCCGGAACCCGGATGACCGCGCGCGGCGAACTGGTGCTGACCGCGCGGCGGTTCCGCACCCAGGAAGCCAACCGCACCGATGCCCGCGACCGGCTGGCCGAGCTGCTGCGCGAGGCGCACAACCTGCCCGAGCAGCGCGCCAAGAGCCGCATCAACCGGGTCGGCAAGACGGAACGGCTGAAAGGCAAGAAACTGCGCGGCGCGGTCAAGGCCGGGCGCGGCAAGGTATCTTTCGACTGAGCTTTCAGTTCCCGTTGGCGGTTTGCGATGCGTCCTGCTGCGGCAAGCGGGTGCGCGACGGAGCGTAAAGCTCTGGCGGCGGGCGGCGCGCGTCGAGCATCTGCGCGGCATCATCGAGCGCGCGGGCTTCGCCCATCGTGACCCCGCCCGGTCCCGGCTCGTTATCGGCCTTGGCGCAGCCAGCCAGCGCCAGCACCGCTAACACAACGCATGATCCTCTCATGCCGCCGGTCATAGCGCGGGAAGCCGTGCCGCAAAAGCAGGAAGGTTAACGTGGTCAGCGGGTTGCTGAAGCCGGGCCTTATTCCACGACCAGGAAGTAATCAGCCGTCTGCGCGCCCTTGTTGCGCACTTCGATGGTGTAGCGCTGCGTGAACAGCGGCATCCAGTGGCACGCCAGCCGCGCATCTCGCGCTTCGCAGACCGGTTTGCGGTTGGCATCGAGTACCGTCAGTGCCAGCGGCGCGTTGCCGGGGGAGGACAGCGCGATACTGGCCTTGCGGCCGGACAGGAAGAGCTGTTCGAACCGTTCCTGGCTGCCGGGATCGACCTGCCCCGCACGATAGCCCGGCCCCAGCGGGCTGCCGCGCATCGGTGCGACACTGTCCATCCGCGCCAGCGTGCGCCAGTTGCGGACCGGATCGGCATCGACGACCAGCGGGCGCGCACCGATCGCCGCGATCTGGCGCAGTTCGACGGAAAGTTGCGCATCGTCACCGCGCGCGCTGGCCAGCGCCGCCCGGCTGAACGCCGCGGCCACCATTTCCGCCAGCGACGGCGCGCCGGGCGCAGCCAGCGGCACTTCCCCGGCCGGCGCCGCCTGCGCTGCGCCGGCCACGGCGAGCAGGATCGCTGCGGTTGCCCCGCGCACTGCCCGCCGCCGACTCGGAGATGCCGTGAAATCCTTGTTCATGCTCATAATATTTCCTCTGGCGAGACGATGAAGCAAGCACCAATTTGGCTCGGCTCGATCTTGATCTGCAGATGATGGCGCGCGGCGATGGCGCGGCATAGGGCCAGGCCCAGCCCCACCCCGCCTTCGGACAGCGATCCGCTGCCGCGCCGGAACTTTTCAAACACGGTTTCGCGTTCCGCCGGGGGGATGCCGGGCCCGTCGTCACTGACGGTGATGACCGGCCCGCGCGAGACCTTGAGCCAGACAGTGCCGTCCTGCGGCACGTACTTGAACGCATTGTCGAGCAGGTTGGTGATAAGCCGGGTGATGAGCATCTCCTCACCCTGCATGGTCACCCGGGGTTCGACCTGAAGGCGCAGGTGATGGCCCGATTCCTCAGCGCTATCGGCGTAGAGTTCGCCCAGCCGGGTCGCCAGCGCGCTCAGATCGATCGGCACCAGGCCATGGCGATCGCCCCGCCGGGTCTCGCTGGCGGCGATATCGAGCAGCGATTCGAGCATCCGGATGATTGCGCGGATTTCCACCCGCGCCTCGCCCAGGTGCGCCGATGTCTGCGCATCGGGCGAGGCCGAAAGCGCGCGCAGCAGGCGGTTGTCGAGATGCATGAGCGGGGTGCGCAATTCATGCGCGACGTGATCGGTCGTCTCACGGTTCGCGGCAGCCAGCCGGTCCAGCCGGGCCAGCGCATTGCGCGAATGGCTCATCAGTTCGTGGATCTCGTCCTTGCCTTCGGCGCGGCGGCCCAGTTCCTCCAGCGCAATATCGTTAGGGCGGCGGAAGGTCGCATTGATCCGCTCGATCCGCCCGGCCAGCCGGTGTGCGGCAAGCCAGCCGCCCAGCGCCACGAACACCACCGCCAGCATCCCGCCGATCAGGAACGCCAGCCCGACCTGCCGCAACAGCCATTCCTGATCGCGGGTTTCGTGCGCCACCAGCAGCCGCAGGTTCGGGCCAAGCTGGGTGGCGCGAGCGTAGGCGCGCCGCCGGCCATCGATCGCGATCTCGCCATCCTGCGACATCGCCGCCTGCAACCCCGGCCACTTGCGGATATCGCCGGCGATGCGCCGCCCGGCCCCGTCCGCCACCATGTAGTGCGTGGGATCGCGCTCGCGCGGCTGGAGCGCCAGCCGGTCGTTGACGCGCCGCGACAATTCGGACAGCCCCCCGCTGGCGAAGATATCGACCATCCCCGCCAGATCGACATCGACCGCGCGCATTACCGCCGCCCGATCGGCATTGCGGATGGTGCGATCGGTCAGATACCACAGGCCCGACGTGATGACGGCAGCGGTCACGATCGCCCACAGGACGATCCGGGCAAAAATCGAATGACGTAAGGCGAAGAGTCGGCTCAACTGCCGTCCAGCAACCGGTAGCCGGAACCCCAGATCGTCTCCAGCGCCGGACGGTCGAAGCCTTCTTCCAGCTTGCGGCGCAGACGGCCGATGTTGACGTCCACCACGTTGGTCTGGGGATCAAAGTTCATTTTCCACACATCGCGCAGCAGCATTTCGCGCGTGATGACGTCGCCCGCGTTCTCCATGAAGTAGCGGAACAGCTCGAATTCCTTGGGGCTGAGCGCGAGATGGCGATTTTCGCGAAAAGCTGTGCGCGCCTTCACGTGGCATTCGAACGCGCCGTAAAGGATGACGGCCGAGTGGCCGCGCCCCGAAGCCCGGCGGTGCAACGCGCGCAGGCGGGCCAGCAGTTCCTCGGCCTCGAAGGGCTTGGCCAAGTAATCGTCTGCCCCGGCATCGAGCCCCTCGGCACGGTCGCTGGTGCGGCCCAGGGCCGACAGCATCAGCACCGGCGTGCCGACGCCGCTTTCGCGCAACCGCGACAGGATCGTGATGCCGTCCAGATCGGGCAGCATGCGATCGAGGATGATGACATCGAAGCTTTGCGCGCCGGCGCGCATCAGCCCGGCGCTGCCGGTCGCCTCCCAGGTCAGCCGGTCGCCGGACTGGCCCGCCAGATCGCTGACGCTGGCGGCCGCGCGGGCGTCGTCCTCAATGTAGAGGATGTTGAGACCGCTCATGACGCGCCGATCCGATCCGCCGGCAGCTTCGATAGTGAACCCAAGTTCTTTGCCCCCAGCACGGTATTCCTGCCCACGTACCCCACCGTGCCCTGCGGCCAAGATCGAAGGAATCCCCGCCACGATGCGCCGGGCACGGGCCCGGACGCATCGGTGGCAGGGTGCCGGCGGCGATAGTCCTGCGGTTTGCCGCAAGGATGCGTCTTGCCACGCACCCCGTTCCCGGGAAGGGGAACGACCTATCCGCCACCCGGCGGGGGGTTCCGGACGCCTCACGCGTTTGGGGACTGGGACAAGACGTCCGGCACCCCGAAATTCTCTGGTGGCCCAAACAGGCCACCGCATGCGATCGGGTATCTTTGCCGGGATGCAGGATCATTGCCATGCACCCGGCAGGACATTGCTGAAGACTCGCGAGCTCATGGATCGAGCTCCATTCTCATCAGCTACCCGATTACATTGCGTAAATCGCCTTACAAAGCCTGTTAGCCTGCCCCCATGCAGCGCTACTTCGCCACCGGCGCGGCCGCCGAAGCGTTCGCCGGCAACCCGCCCAACTGGCTCACAAGCTTGGTGTAGGCATCAAGGTAGGCGAGCACGATGACCTGGCCGATCTCGGTGTTCTGGTAACCGCCACCGCCGGCCGCACCGAAGGTACCGCCAAAGAAGCCGCCCCCGCCGCCGCCGAAGCTGACATCGGACTTGCGGGCATACCCTTCTGTCAGCGCTTCTTCCACGGTAGTGCGCGAGTTCACGATCGACAGGGTGACGTTGGCTTCACCCTTCTTGATCGACAGGCCGCCGGCAATGGCACCCAGCCCGCGCCCGAACATGCCGCCAAAGCCGCCCAGCACGCCGCCGATGTTGGTGCCGCCCGAATTCTTGTTGGTCGAGACGATATCGGGCTGGAGGAAGTAATCCGCCGCCTTGATCTGGCCCTTGCCGATGTTGGAACCGCCCTGCAGTTCGCCCTGATCGGCGAGCGCGCGCTCCATCGCGCTGTTCTGCAGCGACCGACCGCGGTTGACGAGGGTGAAGCAGCCCGACTTCTGGACGAACACGCGCAGGATGGCCTCTGGGCTGCCCAGGCTCAGTTCGCGCCACCACTGGGTGTCCGGCTCGACGATGGCGACGGTGCCCAGGTTCTTGGAACAGACCGGGATATCCTGCGTCCGCTTGTCCTGCTGCTGACGCGCCGAGGACTTGCTTTCGGCCATGGCCGCCGGTGCGGCCAGAACGGCAGTAATCGTGCCAAGTCCCAAAACCAGTTTCTTCATCGCCCAACCCCCTTCGTTTCATGCCCTGACAAGTCGCGCGTGATTCGCAACTTGGCGCAAAGCGCTTGTGGCCATGCTCTATGCATCGCTCTTGCCGCATAGCAAATGACGAATGCTGTGAGAATTGCCACGCGAGTGGCGCGCGCCGCTGGTTGGACAGGGTGATAAGGCTATGGCTGCGGAGGCGGATCGTAAAGCGGCCCGACGCCCCAAATGGGCGGAAGGTCGAGATCGGTCTGATCGCACCAAGTTAGGCGGCCGGCTTTATAAGCATCGCTTTCGACAAGTTCGGAATGGACCAGCCGCATGGCCAGCATGAGTGCTTGGAGACCATCCAGACCGCACACACGCCGACGGACATCCCGTTCTGGCCAGCCAATGCTATAATGGCACTGAAACTCGCCTCCGGGTGCCCTGAATGGCGAGAAAAAGCGGACAAGCAACTCGCCGCCATCAAGCTCGAACCGGCGTTCCACAAATGGTGTTTCGATCATCGGCCTCCCTTCGCTGTAGCAGGTCTCACTTATGGCTGAGGCACCGGCACCTTTTATGAATTCACGGCTTAGGTGCGTGTGACGACTGCCATGTTATCGATCAGCCGCGCCTTGCCGATCCGCGCCGCCACTAGCAGGCGCATCGGGCGATCAATCGCGCTGTCCAGCTTTGCCAGCGCCTGTGCGTCACGCAGTTCCGCATAGTCCACCGAGGCGAAGCCGCCGGCGAGCAGGTCGTCGGCAAGCGTCGCAAGCGCGGCGTCCACCGCGCCGCCGCCTTCGATCGCGGTGATCGCCTTGCGCATCGCCGCAGGCAGGCTGGCAGCCTGGCCGCGCTGTTCCGGCGTCAGGTAGGCATTGCGCGACGAGCGGGCGAGGCCATCCTCCTCGCGCGCGGTCTGGACGCCGATGATGGCATCGACATGCGGCAATGTCAGATCAAGATCGCGGGCCATGCGGCGGATCACGGCAAGTTGCTGCCAGTCCTTTTCGCCGAACAGCGCGACATCCGGCCGGACCTGGTTGAACAGCTTGCACACGACAGTGGCCACCCCGTCGAAATGTCCCGGCCGGCTGCCGCCACACAGCCCTTCGCTGACGCCGGAAACGGAGATGTTCGTGGCGTAGCCTTGCGGATACATCGCCTCTGCGGTGGGGGCCCAGACCAGTTCGACCCCCTCGCCCGCGAGCAGCGCGCAATCGCGTTCAAGCTGGCGAGGATAGGCATCAAGGTCCTCTCCCGCGCCGAACTGGCGCGGGTTGACGAAGATCGATACCGCCACCGACCGGGCATGCCGCCGCGCCTCGCGAACCAGTGTCAGATGGCCTTCATGGAGCGCGCCCATGGTCGGCACCAGCGCGAGCGGGCCGGCTTGCCGCAGCGCGTTAACCGCACTGCGCAGTGGATCAAGGCTGTGGACGATTTGCATTGCTCGGGACTGCTCCGATATGATGGGATTGACCGGCAGATGCCCATCGCCCTAGCCGCGAGGTGCCCCGCCGGGCAATGGACAATTCCAGCCGAAGAAGGCACCAGAAAACCCGTGACAGCCCATCGCATCGTCTTCGCTAACGAAAAGGGCGGCACCGGCAAGTCCACCACCGCCGTTCACGTTGCCATCGCCCTTGCCTATCAGGGGGCGAACGTCGCCGCGATCGATCTCGATCCGCGCCAGCGCACGTTCTTCCGCTACATGGAAAACCGCGTGGAAACCGAGCAGCGCCGCGAGATCGCCCTGCCCGGCACCCGCTTCGCGGTCTACGACGGCGATGATACCGCCGAACTCGACGACCTGGCCGAGGCGATTTCGGACGGGTACGATTTCCTGATCTTCGACACCCCCGGCCGCGATGACAAGCTGGCCCGCCACGTCGCCGCATCGGCCGATACCCTCGTCACCCCGATCAATGACAGCTTCGTCGATTTCGACCTGATCGGGCAGGTGGAGAGCGAGACGTTCCGGGTGCGCAAGCTGTCGTTCTATGCCGAACTGATCTGGGACGCGCGCAAGAAGCGCAGCCAGAAGACGCTGGCCGAAGGGCGGCGCGAGATGGACTGGGTAGTGGTGCGCAACCGCGTCCAGCACGTCGAGGCGCGCAACATGCGCCGCCTTGAAGGCGCACTGACCGAACTGTCGCGCCGGGTCGGCTTCCGCATCGCCAGCGGCCTGTCCGAACGCGTCATCTTCCGTGAGCTGTTTCCATCGGGGCTGACCCTGCTGGACAAGGGCCATCTGGGCGAACTGGGCACCAGCCATCTGGTGGCGCGGCAGGAACTGCGCTCGCTGGTCAGCGGGCTCAAGCTGCCGATGCCGAACCGCCAGCTCCACTCGTTCGATGCGGCGGAGGCTGTCGCCAGCGCATGAAGCTCGTCTGGCTCATCGTCCTGTTGTGCATCCTCTACCGGCTGATCAACGCGCGGTGGCCTTGGCAATCGGCCCGGCGGCTGTCCCACGGCCGGGACCTGGCGCAGGCGCGGGCCCGCCTTGGCATCGCCCCGGCCGCCAGCCGCCGCGAAGTGGTCGAAGCGCATCGCCAGGCGCTTGCCGCCGTTCACCCGGACCGGGGCGGCAGCAGCGAACAGGTCCATGAAGTGAACGCCGCCCGCGACCTTATCCTGGCGGAGCTGGACGACCGCCCGCAACCGGACGGATGAGCCACCGCTTCCATCCCAGCGTCCTGCGCGAATACGACATTCGCGGGATCGTCGGCGAAACGCTCGGCCCGGATGATGCCCACGCCATCGGCCGCAGCTTCGCCGCCGTGCTGCGCCGCGCCGGCGGGCGCAAGGTGGCGGTAGGCTATGACGGTCGGGTCAGTTCGCCACTGCTGGAAGCGGCGTTGATCGCAGGGCTGAACGCAAGCGGGGTGGATGTGGTGCGGATCGGCATGGGGCCAACGCCCATGCTCTATTACGCCGAAGCGACCGCGGCCGATGTCCAGGGCGGTATCCAGATCACCGGCAGCCACAACCCTGCCGATCACAACGGCTTCAAGCTGGTGCTGATGGGTCGGCCGTTTTTCGGCCCTCAGATCGCCGCGCTGGGGGCAATGGCCGCTGCGGGAGACTGGGAACAGGGCTCGGGGTCGAACGAACGGCGCGAAGTTCTGGAAGCCTATGTGGATCGCATCCTGGCGGGTCTGCACGGCATCGCACCCGAAGCGCTCGCAGGATTGCGGATCGGCTGGGACGCCGGCAACGGCGCTGCGGGGCCCGCACTCGAACGGCTGGCGGCGCGCCTGCCCGGGGAGCACCACCTGCTGTTCACGCAAGTGGACGGCACGTTCCCGAACCACCATCCCGATCCGACCGAGGAGAAAAACCTTGCGGACCTGAAGGCACTGGTCGCGCGCGAACACCTCGATTTCGGCGTGGCGTTCGATGGCGATGCCGATCGCATCGGTGCGGTGGACGGCCTGGGCAGGGTGATCTGGGGCGATCAGTTGCTGATGATCTACGCCGAAGACCTGCTACGCAGGTTGTCCGGCGCGACGGTCATCGCCGACGTCAAAGCATCCGGCGCGCTGTTCGACAGCATTGCCCGGCACGGCGGCACCCCGCTGATGTGGAAGACCGGCCATTCGCTCATCAAGGCGCGGATGAAGGAAACCGGGGCCCCGCTGGCGGGCGAGATGAGCGGCCACATATTCTTCGCGGACGATTACTACGGGTTCGATGACGGTCTTTACGCCGCCGTCCGCCTGATCGCTGCGGCCGCGCGGCTGGGGCGGTCGGTCACCGAGCTGCGCGCGGCGATGCCGGAGATGTTCAACACGCCGGAGCTGCGCTTCCAGGTGGATGAAGCACGCAAGTTCGCGGCGATCGACGAGGTGAAGCAGCGGCTGATGGCCAGCGGGGCCCGGATAATCGACATCGACGGCGTGCGGGTAACCACTGCAGACGGATGGTGGCTGCTGCGGGCATCCAACACGCAGGATCTGCTCACCGCCCGCGCCGAAAGCGACACTGCCGCAGGGCTGGAACGCTTGCTGGCAGAGATCGACCGGCAACTCGCCCTATCCCGCCTGCAGCGCGGGTCATAACGCTGCAGTCCTGGTGCGATGCATCGTCGCGGACGTTCGTCAGAGCGGGTGTAGTTCGACGGGCAAGTTCACGCCGCCCTTGCCGCAACCCGGCGGCAGGGCCACGTTGCGAGCAATGGTTTCGCGCACCCCGCCCTCTCTTCCGCCGGAGATCACAGACTGGTTCACTGGCCGGGGCTGGCGGGTGCGTCACCACCAGAGCGAGATGCTGGCGGCGGACGATGCCGGCCTGCACGCCCTGCTGGTGGCCGATACCGGGGCGGGCAAAACACTGGGCGGGTTCCTGCCGACGCTGGCGGCGTTCTGCCCTTCGCGCACCGTCCAAACACCGGTGCCCGATGGCCTGCACACCCTCTATGTCTCCCCGCTCAAGGCGCTGGCGCATGACGTCCAGCGCAATCTGCTGACCCCGGTCGAGGACATGGGGCTGCCGATCCGCATCGAGAGCCGCAGCGGCGATACGCCGAGCGATCGCAAGGCGCGGCAGCGGGCCAAGCCGCCGCACATCCTGCTAACTACCCCCGAATCGCTCTCGCTGCTGCTGAGCTACCCGGAGGCACCGGCGATGTTCGCCGGGTTGCAACGGGTGGTGATCGATGAAGTCCATGCCTTTGCCACGGGGAAGCGCGGTGATCTGCTGGCATTGGCGCTCACCCGGTTGCAGGCGCTGTCTCCCGGACTGCGGCGGGTGGCGCTGTCGGCCACGCTGGCCGATCCCGACAGCTATCGCGGCTGGCTGGCTCCGTGGGGCGATATCGACAGCGTTGCCCTGGTGGAGGGCGAGCCGGGCGCGCCGCCCGATGTGGAAATCCTGCTGCCGGACGAGGAACGGGTGCCGTGGAGCGGCCACGCCGCCACCTGGGCGATCCCGCAGCTCATCGCCCAGATCGCAGCGCATCGCACCACCCTGATCTTCACCAACACCCGGTTCCTGGCCGAGTACATCTTCCAGTGTCTGTGGGATGCGAACGAGGGCAACCTGCCGATCGGCATACACCACGGCTCGCTCGCCAAGGAAGCGCGGCGCAAGGTGGAAGGAGCGATGGCGCGGGGCGAACTGCGCTCGCTGGTCTGCACCGCCAGCCTCGATCTGGGGGTGGACTGGGGCGATATCGACCTGGTGGTGCAGATGGGTGCACCCAAGGGATCATCACGGCTGCTGCAAAGGATCGGGCGCGCCAACCACCGGCTGGATCAGCCGAGCAAGGCGCTGCTGGTGCCGGGCAACCGCTTCGAGTTCCTCGAAGCCTTCGCCGCGCGCGAAGCCGTCCACCAGGGCCAGCGGGACGGCGATCCGTTTCGCCCCGGCGGGCTCGACGTGCTGGCGCAGCATGTCATGGCAACGGCTTGCGCCGGGCCGTTCCGCGAGGACGAACTGCTGGGCGAACTGCGATCGTCGCAGGCCTATGCCTGGGTGGACGGCGCGGTCCTCGCCCGGGTTCTCGATTTCGTGGCGACGGGCGGATATGCGCTGCGGTCCTACGACCGGTTTCGCCGGATCGTGCGCGAGCGGGACGGGACATGGCGGCTGGCCCACCCGGAATTTGCCGCCCGTCACCGCATCAACGCCGGGATCATCGTCGATGCCGAGATGCTCGACGTGCGCTTCCGCAACGGCCGCTCGCTCGGCAAGGTGGAGGAGAACTTCGGCGCCAGCCTGAAGCCGGGCGATACCTTCCGGTTTGCCGGGATGGACCTTGAGGTGGAAGCATTGCGCGATCTGGAGCTGGTGGTTCGCGCCGCGCGCAGTTCGGCGACCATTCCCAGCTACATGGGCCAGCGCATGCCGATCTCCACCCACCTTGCCGACCGCGTCCGTGCCATGCTGGCCGACCCTGCGGGCTGGGCGCGGTTCCCCGACGACGTGCGCGAATGGCTGGAAGTGCAGGCCTGGCGGTCGCACCTGCCTGCGCCGGGACGGCTGCTGGTCGAAAGCTTCCCGCACCGGGGGCTGGCCTATACCGCGTTCTATACGTTCGAGGGGTGGAACGCGAACCAGTCGCTCGGCATGCTGGTGACCCGGCGGATGGAGGATCGCGGGCTGGGGCCGCTGGGCTTCGTTGCGACCGACTATACGCTGGTGGTCTGGGGACTGCGCCCGGTGGACGATCCTGCCGCCCTTCTTTCACCCGACATTCTGGCGCACGAATTCGTCGATTGGGTGCAGCAAAGCTATCTGCTGCGCCGCGCGTTTCGCGAAGTGGCGGTGATATCCGGGCTGGTGGAACGCCAGCAGCCCGGCCAAGGGCGGTCCGGGCGCAAGTCCGGGCGGCAGGTAACCTTTTCGACCGACCTCATCTTCGATGTGCTGCGCAAGTACGAACCGGATCACGTTCTGATCGAAGCGGCCTGGGCCGACGCCCGATCCCGGCTGACCGATGTCGCTCGCGTCGCCGACGTGCTGGACCGGGCGGCACGAGAAGTGGACCATGTCCTGCTTGATCGGATCAGCCCGCTGGCGGTTCCTGCGCTATCGATGATCGGCCGCGAAAGCCTGCCGTCAGGCGCGGCGGACGACGACCTGCTGGAGGAAGCGGAATCGCTGGCCGCGCAGGCGATGCGGCTCGATCCGGCGGAACCTGCCGAGGGCGATTGAAGCTGGAAGGGCGGATCAAACAACAAAAGGGGCGGATCGCTCCGCCCCTCTCCCTGTCCCTTGCGGGACTATCCGGTAATCCAACTTACTTGTTGAATTCCGAAAATTGTTCGTTGCCCACGAAGCCGAACTTCGTGACCTGCGAGAACTTGATGATGTTCAGCACCTTGGCCGACAGGTCATAGCTGGCCTGCGGATCGGGCTGGAACTGCAGTTCCGGCTCGGTGGGCAGCTTGGTGCTGTCCTTGAGCGTGGTGAGGAGCTGCTCGGGGTTGATGGGGTTACCGTTCCAGAGGATCTTGTTGTCCACCGAGATCGTAACCTTGTTCCGCACCGGATCGATCGGCGGGGGCGGAGTCGTTGGGGGGGTTGCCTGCGGAAGATCGATATCGACCGAGTTCGTCGCAACCGGGATGGTGATGATGAACATGATGAGGAGAACGAGCATGACGTCGATCAACGGCGTCGTGTTCATTTCCATCATCGGCGAGCCATCATCCTTGCCGCCTGACATTGCCATGGGAAGTTACTCCTTTCCTGCGCGTCAGCCGTTCGGATCGACGGCGTTCGAGATGAACCCGACCGTCGGATAGCCCGAAATCTGCACGTTGTAGATCGCCCCGGCGATGCAACGCCACGGGGCGTTGACGTCACCGCGGATGTGAACCTGCGGAATGAGATCCGGGTTGCTCATCATGGCTTCCGGACCGCCCGCGCGCTTCACGATCGCGTCAAGGCGCTTGAACGCCTGGTCGCGAAGTTCCGACGAACTGACAGGGGTGATGTTGTTGAAGTAGACGCGGCATTCGCCGTTACGCGATGCGCCTTCGAAGCCGGGCTCGCCGGCACTGCGCCCGGCGTTGTCGGTGGTCGAAACGGTGAGGAGCAGGTTTTCGACCTTGTCCTTCGATTCAACCGACGCGAACACCGGGATACGCAGCTTTTCGATCGTCTGGATCGCGACCGGAACCGCGATAAGGAAGATGATCAGCAGCACCAGCATGACGTCGACGAGCGGCGTCGTGTTGATGTCGGACATCGGTGTCTCTGCACCGCCTCCGCCACTGGATATCGCCATAGTCTTATCCTAATCCTTGCATTGCCTTGAGAGGGGAGGGACCGCGGCATGCGCACGGTCCCTTCCTCTTGCCCGGGAAGTGCGGCGCGGGACTGCGCCGTCCTTCCCGCAAACCGATTACGGCTTGGCCGGAGCGGCGGGCTTCGCCGGAGCAGCAGGCTTGGCAGCCGGAGCAGCCGCAGCGGCGGGCTTGACGGCACCCTTCGAGCTGATGTTGGCCAGCACGTCGCTCGAGAAGCCGGTCAGCAGTTCGGCGATGCGCTTGTTGCGAGCCTGCAGGTAGTTGTAGGCGAGCACCGCCGGAACGGCGACGAGCAGACCGATGGCGGTCATGATGAGAGCTTCACCAACCGGACCGGCGACCTTGTCGATCGAGGCCGAACCGGCGAGACCGATGGCGATCAGCGCGCGGTAGATGCCGACCACGGTACCGAACAGACCGATGAACGGGCTGGTAGCGCCGACGGTGGCGAGGAACGGCAGACCGGCGGCCAGACGCGCGTTGATCGACGCTTCCGAGCGCGACAGCGAGTTGTGCATCCAGTCGTGCGCTTCAAGAGCGTCGGTCATGCGGGCATGCTGGTCTTCAGCCGAGAGACCATCGTCGACGAGCTGGCGCCAGGCGCTGTTCTTCTCGAGCTTGGTGGCACCTTCGCGCAGGGTCGGCGCGCGCCAGAACGTGGTGCGGACGCCTTCGTACTGCTTCAGGATCTTCGACTGTTCCATCCACTTGGTGAACAGGATGTAGAACGAGCCGAACGACATGATGGCGAGGATCGCGGCGACCGCGAGCGCGATGTAGTTCGGTTCCCCGCCCGGGAACATCATTTCCATGAAGCCGAACTTGTTCTGGGGTGCCGCTTCGCCGGCGGCGGCAAGGATATTAGTGATAAGCATGCGAAAATTCCTCTCAAGAAGAATGCAGGATGGTGGCCGGGCCGCAGCCCTGGCCGCTGGCCAATTGGATCAGTTGAGCTTGTAGACGATCGCGGTCGAGTAGGAGCCCGAGGTCGGGCTACCGGCATCGTCCAGCGCCGGGTTGAACCGCGCATAGCGGGTCATGCCGTCGCACGCGGCCGAGTCCAAATCGCTGTTGCCGCTGGAGCTGGAAACCGAGCACCCGGAAACCCGTCCGTCCGGACCGATGGTGACGCGCACACCGACGCGGCCCTCGATATTGTCGCGCGCAGCGCGGGTCGGATAGTTTTCCTGGATGCGCGAAGCCCAGCCTGCCTGGCCCTTGGGACTTGCACCCTTCGCCTTTGACGGCGCGGGGGGCGGCGGCGGCGGAGCAGCCGTCGGAATCAACACGGGCGGCGGCGGCGGAGCCTCCGTCACCGTCTGCACCACCGGCGGGGCCGGGGCGATGTTGATCTGCGGGGGCGGTGCCACGATCGGCGGCGGCGCCTGATCCTGCTTGGGAGGCGGCGGCGGTGGCTCTTCCTCCTTCGGCTTCTCTTCCTCGATGTCCACGGTCGTCACCTTGGCGATGACCTTCTTCGCGGCCTCAAATGCGAGGCCGGTCACGAGGGCATAGCCCACGACGACGTGGATCAACGCGACAATGACAAGTGCGACAACCTTGTTGCCGCTCATTTGCTGGTCAGCGTAAGCCATTCAGACGCATCACTCCATAATCAAGCCCCGGACAGACATCCGGGGCGCCCACGGCCCCCGACCGAAATCGGAGCCCATGACGAAACACATTGTACCCACCCTGACGGCTGACGATCACCCCGCTCGCTGCGCGCTGAATGAGCAAGGAACCGTTGGAGGCGTTTTTATCGCCCCATTTTTTGAGTTTCCTTAGCGGCGATGCCCCACCCGTGCAACGCCTTATCGGCGTCAGCCGCGTTAACGGGAAATTCAGCCCCCGGGGCGCGAACTCGGCAGGCTATGGTTTCCCATTCTGCAGCGTGATGATTATAAGGTAACTAAGTTTTTTCACGGAGATCGTCGGATATGGTGCGCAGCAAAGCCGTCCTATCGAGCATTTTCCTCGGCTTATCCGCCACTCTTGCGACGGGGCCCGCTTTTGCCCAGCCGGTCCTGCCGGCTGCCCAGGCGGCTGCCCAAGGGCTTTCCTATGCCGATCTGGTCGATCTTTCGGCGGCATCGGGACTGGTCATCAAGGCCACCATCAGGCGCATGACCGAGGTGCCACGGCAGCGTGCGCCCGACCTTGCTCCGGGTCTGGGACGCTTCTACATCGAGGCCGATACGCAGGCCCTGCTGGCCGGCAAGACGGCAATCGGCGAATCAGTAAACTACCTTGTCGATCTGCCGCTCGATGCGCGCGGCCGGGCGCCGAAGTTGAAGAAAGCGCAAGTGCTGCTCTTCGCGCTGCCGGTGCCGGGCCGCCCCGCCGACATCCAGCTTTTGTCATCGGCAGCCCAACTGCCCTGGAGCGAAGTGCGCGAACAGCAGGTGCGCCAGATCCTCGCCGATCTGGCCGCGCCCGACGCCCCGGCTGAAGTCACCGGAGTACGTGAACTGCTTTACGTTCCCGGCGATCTTGCCGGCCAGGGCGAGACGCAGGTGTTCCTGACAACGAAGTCCGGCACCGCCGCATCGATCACCGTTCATCATGAGCCGGGCGCAGCGCCGGTCTGGGGCGTCTCCTTCTCCGAACTGGTGGCCGAACTGGGCCACCCGCCGCAGCGCGATACGCTAGGCTGGTATCGCCTGGCCTGCTTCCTGCCCAACGTGCTGCCGCCCGCGCTCAATGTGTCGGAAAGCTATGCCTCGGTCCGTCAGGCGGACGCGGATTATCGCATGGTGCTGGGCGAACTAGGGGTCTGTACTCGCACCCTGCCGACGATACCCTGATAGATCGCGCAGCCGCGCGAAGGCTCTGGCAATTCCCGGCCTGCTCGCTTAGGGCGCGCAGCCGAAAGGGATTACCATGGCTGAACCGCTGAACGTCGCGCTTGCTGGGCTGGGAACCGTCGGATCGGGCGTTGTCCGGCTGATCGAAACCAATGCCGAACTGATCGCGCGGCGCGCGCGCCGGCCGATCCGCATCACCGCCGTCAGCGCCCGCGACCGGACCAAGGATCGCGGGGTCGATCTTTCCGGCTATGCATGGGAAGACGATCCGCTGGCGATGGCCGAGCGCGCTGATGTCGACGTGGTGGTCGAACTCGTCGGCGGGTCCGATGGCCCGGCGCTGGCCCTGGGCCGCAAGACGATCGCCAACGGCAAGGCGCTGGTCACCGCCAACAAGGCGATGATCGCGCATCACGGCATCGAACTGGCTACGGCGGCCGAGCAGAACGGGGTCGCTCTGAAGTTCGAGGCGGCCGTGGCGGGCGGCATCCCGGTCATCAAGGGCCTCAGCGAAGGTGCGGCGGCCAATGCGATCGACCGCGTTTATGGCATCCTCAACGGCACCTGCAATTACATCCTCTCCACCATGGAGGATACCGGGCGCGATTTCGCCGATGTCCTCGCCGATGCCCAGCGCATGGGCTATGCCGAGGCTGATCCCAGCTTCGACATCGAAGGCATCGATGCTGCGCACAAACTTTCGATCCTGGCGGCGATCGCGTTCGGCTCGCGGCTGCGCTTCGATGCGGTGGATACCATGGGGATTTCGCGTGTCCTGGCCGCTGATATCGCCCAGGCGGACTCGCTGGGCTATGTGATCCGCCTGATCGGCATGGCCGGGATAGACCGCAGCGACGGCACCCCGCGCCTGTTCCAGCGGGTGCGCCCGCACCTTGTCCCGTTCGACCACCCGCTCGCTCATGTCGACGGGGCCACCAACGCGGTGGTGGCGGAAGGCAACTTCATGGGCCGGCTGCTGTTCCAGGGCCAAGGCGCGGGTGACGGCCCGACCGCGAGCGCGGTGGTGGCCGACATCATGGACATCGCGCGCGGCGAAAAAGGTGCTGCATTTTCCATGCCCGCCGGCGAACTGGAAGCGATGGAAGCGGCCCCCACCGGCCACCGCGTCGGCCGCTCCTACATTCGTTTCGTGGTGGCCGACCGGCCCGGCGTGCTGGCGGAGATCACCGCGGCAATGCGCGACACCGGCGTGTCCATCGAAAGCCTGATCCAGAAGGGCCGCGGCGAGGAAGAGGGCAGCGTGATCGTGTCAATGGTGACGCACGAAGTTCCCGAACAGGCGGTGACGCAGGCCATGCGCATCCTCGAAGGCGCGGACAGCATCAAGGCCGCGCCGCTGGTGATGCAGATCATCGAGGCCTGACCGCTGACCCGCCGCAGCGACCGCGAACCGATCAGGGCGCGCGCAGCTCTCCCTTGGCGATCTTGTCGGCGTCCGAACCCTTGGGCGGCGGCGGAATATCGGCCAGATCGATGATCAGCGGCACGTTGACAGAGCCGAACCCGAAGGTCTTCTTGCCCTTGAAGATGCCGGCCCCGGCAACGTCAGGGGTGTGCAGCATGCCATTATCCAGCGCCTCGCGCGAGTTGGGATCAGACTGGGCGGTCGATTCGACCCGGTTGCTGCTGTCATCCTGGGCACAAACGACGATCTCGCCGCGCTTCACCGGTTCGGCGCAGCGCCGGCGCACCTTGTCAGGGGTGACGCGGCCGGTTCCCATCATGTTTTCGGCGATCGCCCGGTCAGCATCGGTCACTTGCGCCGTCGCCGGCCCTGCCATTATTGCTGCACTTGCGAAAAGAATGAGCCGAGTTCTCGACAATTCAGTTTCCTCTGTCTAAGCGGTCCCAAACCCTTCCCGCCTCGGATCTCTTCCGGAGACATCATGTCTGAAGCAAATACTCCCGCAAGCAAAGTCCTTGATCGCGTCCTCGTCCTGGAACTCGTCCGGGTGACCGAGGCCGCCGCCATCGCCGCGTCTCACCTCATCGGCCGGGGCGACGAGAAGGCCGCCGACCACGCTGCGGTCGAGGGCATGCGCCGGGCGTTCGACGAACTCTACATGGACGGCACCGTCGTCATCGGCGAGGGTGAGCGCGACGAGGCACCGATGCTGTTCATCGGCGAAAAGGTCGGCGGTGCCCCCGGGCGCGGTCCCAAGATCGATATCGCGCTCGATCCCCTGGAAGGCACAACCATCTGCGCCAAGGCCGGCCCGAACTCGCTGGCAGTGCTCGCCGCTGCCGAAGAAGGCGGCCTGCTCAACGCGCCCGACGTCTATATGGACAAGCTGGCGGTCGGCCCCGGCTATCCCGAAGGCATCATCAGCCTCGACAAGTCGCCGACCGAAAACGTCCAGGCGGTCGCCGCCGCCAAGGGCGTGAAGCCCGAAGACATCATCGTGTGCGTGCTGGATCGTCCGCGCCATGCGGAACTGATCGCCGAACTGCGCGGGCTGGGTTGCGGCGTCGTGCTGATCGGTGACGGCGACGTTGCCGGCGTGATCGCGGTGACGGACGAGAACACCACCATCGACCTCTACATGGGTTCCGGCGGCGCGCCGGAAGGCGTGCTGGCTGCGGCGGCACTGCGCTGCGTCGGCGGGCAGTTCAACGGCCGCCTGCTGTTCCGCAACGATGACGAGCGCGCCCGCGCCCGCAAGTGGGGCATCGACGATCTCAACCGCATCTACAAGCTGGAAGACCTCGCCAAGGGCGATTGCATCTTCGCTGCCACCGGCGTCACCGACGGTTCGCTGCTGAAGGGCGTGAAGCACTTCAAGACCGGCAAGATGACCACCGAAAGCGTGGTGATGCGCGCCAGTTCGGGCACCGTCCGGTGGATCAAGGGCGAGCACCTCAAGGGCAAGGACGTCTGATCGTTCAGATCACACGCCGGTCCTGAAAAGCCGGGCCCGCCTCTGGCGCGGCCCGGCTTTTTCATGCTCGCCGTGGAGCGATGCCGGGCGAGATGAGCCGGTTCGTGGCCCGCCATGGCTGCGAAAAACCCGGCGTCCTCTATTGCATTACCAAGACGCATCACTAGAGGCCTTCACCGATCAAACGCCTGCACGCGGGCCTCGGGGATTCGCCATGAAAATCATGTCCGGCAACAGCAACCTGCCGCTCGCACGCGCGATCGCGGGCTATCTCGAACTGCCGTTGACCGACGCCAGCGTGCGCCGTTTCGCCGACGAGGAAATCTTCGTCGAGATCCACGAGAACGTGCGCGGCGAGGATGTGTTCATCGTCCAGCCGACCAGCTACCCCGCGAACGACAACCTGATGGAACTGCTGATCTGCATCGACGCGCTGCGCCGCGCCTCGGCCAAGCGGATCACGGCGGTCGTCCCGTATTTCGGCTATGCGCGTCAGGATCGCAAGCCCGGCCCGCGCACGCCGATCTCGGCCAAGCTGGTGGCCAACCTGATCACCGAAGCGGGCGCCGACCGCGTCCTGTCGGCTGATCTGCACGCCGGCCAGATCCAGGGCTTCTTCGATATCCCGACCGACAACCTCTATGCCGCGCCGGTCATGGCCGCCGATATCCAGGCCCGCTACGGCGACCAGTCGCTGATGGTGGTATCGCCCGATGTCGGCGGCGTGGTTCGTGCCCGCGCGCTGGCCAAACGGCTCGACAACGCCCCGCTGGCCATCGTCGACAAGCGCCGCGACAAGCCCGGCCAGTCGGAAGTGATGAATATCATCGGCGACGTGAAGGGGCGCGCCTGCATCCTGATCGATGATATCATCGATTCGGGCGGCACCCTGTGCAACGCGGCCCAGGCATTGATGGACGCCGGCGCGGTGAGCGTGACAGCCTATATCACGCACGGCGTCCTGTCGGGCGCGGCGGTCTCGCGGGTGAACAACTCCGCGCTCAAGGAACTGGTCATCACCGATTCGATCCTGGCGACCGACGCGACCAAGAATTCCGATCGCATCCGGGTTCTGACCATTGCCCCGCTGATCGGCGAAGCGATTCGCCGGATCGCGGACGAAAGCTCGGTCAGCTCGCTGTTCGACTGAGCGGGCTTTACTGCCAGGGCCGGCTTGCGCCCGGCTCCAGCCGCCGCAGCGCTTCCAGCCGGTACGCCTGACGCGATTCGAGTGCCAGCGTCAGGATCGGCTGCGGCGTTGCCATGAACTGGCGCGGCGGCATCCCGAAGAATTCGGTGAATTCGCGGCTGAGGTGGCTTTCATCGTAATAACGAAGCGCCAGTTGATCGCCCTCTTCCGGTTCGGCAACGCCGCGCAGCAGGCTGGCCATGTCGATCGCCCGGGCGCGGCGCATGACCTGCTTGGGGGCCATGCCGAAATCGCGGTGGCACAGCCGTTCGAGCCGGCGGCGTTCCACCCCGCATTCGCGCGCGGCATCGCTGACCGTCATCGCCGGATCGCGCAGGATGATATTCTCGAAATGCGCTGAAACCGGATCCGGCCGCGCGCATCGGCGACGCTCGATCAGCCTCAGCAGACGACCTTCCAGAATACGCAGCCAGTTTTCGGGGCTGTCCTGTGGATCAAAGCTGTCGAGCAGGGCATCGCCCTCGCCGGTGATGGTGCAGACATTTTCCAGCCGGTCGAGATAGTCCCCCACCTTGATGCCGTTCATCGCCTGCAGCGCGCCGGGGCGATAGGACGCGCCGACGCTGATGAAGCTGCCCTTCACCGTCACCGGCATGATCCGGCTTTGCGGACCGAACAGCAGCGCCGCGCGATCGTGCGCGCGGAGGCCGTCGGCGGTCTGCGCCGTCCACTCTCCCGCCAGTTGCACGCGCAGGCACGCCCAGTCGTTGAACAGGCCGCAGGACAGCACATAGTCCGCAGGGACGGAAACCTTGGTTACGTAAAGGCGCGCGATCCATGGAGCCAGTTCGGCCACCGGCGCGCGATTGTACGATAGCGGTTGGCCCCGGCTTGTAACCCCTTCTGCAGGGGATACTGCATCGTCAAAAGCAGGTCTGTTCTTGCGATGCATACCAAGCTCATGGGGGGTGTGAATGACTTTGGCAATAATAGGCTTTGCATATCTGCGGTGCAAAGCCCCTTATCTTCCGGGATTCATGTCAAATTGTGTTATGAACTTACAAGACGTTCATCCTTGGCGGTGGTACAGCGAACCCTTGGCCTTGACCTTGGGCGTCGCCGGTGGCCTTAGGGCAGGATGAAGATCGAACAGGAACTGGCTCTGGCGATGCGCCTGGCCGACGCCGCCGGGGAAGCCATCCGCCCGCACTTTCGCAGCCTTGCGGATACCGAGCGCAAGGCCGATGCCTCGCCGGTGACAGTGGCCGATCGTGCCGCCGAGGAAGCGATGCGCCGCATCCTGCGGGCCGAAGCCCCGCGCGACGGCATCATCGGCGAGGAATTCGGCACCGAGGAAGGCAACTCCGGCCGGACCTGGGTGCTCGATCCGATCGACGGCACGGTGTCGTTCATCGGCGGCCGGCCGATCTTCGGCACGCTGATCGCGCTGCTGGTGGATGGCTGGCCGGTGCTGGGGCTGATCGACCAGCCGATCCTGCGCGAACGCTGGGTCGGAGCCAGCGGCCTGCCCACCACCTTTAACGGCCAGCCGGTCCGCACCAGAGCATGTTCGACGCTGGCGCAAGCGATGCTGGCGACCACCGGGCCGCACTACTTCGACGATCACCAGGGCCAGCATTTCATGGCGCTGGCGGCGCGGACCGATCATCGCCGGATGATGATGGGTGGCGATTGCTATAATTACGGCCTGCTCGCCAGCGGACAGATCGACGTGGTGTGCGAAGCCGGGCTCAAGCTGCACGACTGGGCGGCGCTGGTGCCGGTGGTTGAGGGGGCCGGCGGCACCATGTGCGACTGGAACGGCGATCCGCTCCATGCCGGGTCCGACGGTCATGTCATCGCGCTGGGCGATCCGGCGCGGCTGGAGGATGTGATCGAAGGCCTGGCCTGCGATCACTGAGGCACGGCTTGACCAAGCCCCGGCGGTTCTTCTTCTACGGCACGCTGGCGGGGACAGCAGACAATCCCTTCGCCGCCATCGTCAAGCGCCACATGCGGCTGGTCGGACCGGCGCGCATCACCGGACGGCTTCATGCGGTGCCGACGGCGCAGGGCTGGTATCCGGTGCTGAGCCGCGCGCCCGACGGCGTGGTGACGGGTCGCCTCTACGCCGCCCGCCCCAGCTTCACACCGCGCCTGCTGGCGCTGATAGACGGTTATGAGGAATGCCGCCTCGGCAACCGCGCACGATCGGCCTACTGGCGCGAAACGGTCGCCGTAGCGCGGCCCGGCAAGCGGTCGATCACTGCGCAGGTCTACCGGTTCGATGGCCCCCTGCCGCGCAGCGCACAGGCGATACGGGGGGGCAGCTTCGAAGGTTGGCTGGCAGCGACCGGCCATCGGCCGTATCGGGTCCGGCGCGGCAGCTTCGTTTAGCCCCGCCCCCCTTGTAAATGCGCAAGTTTCCCCGGTACACCGGCAGGATCCGGGGCAGGAGGAGAAACGGGGCGTGCGTATCGCGAGACTTACCGGCGGCGCGATGGCCGCGCTGCTCGCGCTGGGTGCCGGCCCCGCCTTCGCCACGTGCAGCACCGCCCCCGCGCCGCAATCGCTCCCCGATGACGCTTCGCCGCTGGATCGCCAGTTCGCCGGTCTGATCACCGCCGACCGCTTCAGCGATGCCGCCGGGCAAGCCGAGCGCTGGCGCGCGTTCATTCGCGATCTCAAGCGCAAGGGCAATCCCGATCCGGCAACGCTGGTCCAGGCACAGACCTGGCTGGCGTGGTCGTTGGACTATTCCGATCAGGTCGATCAGGCGCAGGTCGAAGGCAAAGAGGCGCTGCGGCTGATCGAGGCCAACGGCCTGCAGGAAAGCCGGCTGGCAACCGATGCGCTGTCAGTCATGACATCGGTGCTGGCGGATGGTGGCCACGTTGCCGAGGCGGGCGATTCGGCGACCCGCGCACTGGACCTTGCCGAGCGGCTGTTCGGTGCCCAGTCGGCCGAAGCCAGCTTTGCCCATAATGGCCTTGGCACCGTGGCCTATGCACGCGGGCACTACGCCGATGCCGAGCGCGAATACGGCATCTCCGCCAGCCTTGCGGTCCAGTGCCTGCCGCCGGGAGACGCGATGATCGTCAACCAGCTCGCATCGCACGCGGGCACGCTCTACATGATCGGACGGGTGGAAGATGCGTTGGACGAGGGTCAGCGCGCCGCCAAGTGGGCGCTGACCAACCTGCCCGAATCGAACCCGACGGTAACCCTGGCACTGGGCAACCTCGGCGCACTGTACAGCGCCACCGGTCGCTATGCCGAAGCCGAGGCCGCCTTGCACAAGGTGGTGGACCTTGAAGGCATGTACCAGACGGAAAGCTGGTTCTACCGGGCGATATCGCTGTCCAACTATGCGCATGTGCTGTTCTCGCTCGACCGGGTCGAGGAGGCGGAGGCGCTGTGGCTGGCCTCGCTCGATTTTCACCAGAAGGCGACCATCAAGCGCGATCCGATCAGCCCGGCCTTCCCGCTTCGCTTCGCCGCCGACGCCGCCGAGGCACGGGGCGACATCGGGCTGGCGCTGGAGCGGCGGCAACGCGCCGCCGATATGATCGACGCCGCTGCCCCTGCCGACAATCCCGAGCGGGCCCGGACCCGGCTGGAACTGGCGATGACGATGCTGCTTGCCGATCGCCCGGCCGAAGCGCTGGCGATGGCCACTCCGGCGATCACCGTGGTCCGTGCCAAGTACGAAGAGAGCGATACGCGCCGGCTGTCCGCCGAGATCGCCTATGCCCGCCTGCTCGGCCGCAACGGCAGGACGGCCGAGGCTTATGATCTGGGCAGCCACTTCGCCGCGCTGGCCGAAACCCGGCTGCTCGATGCTTCGACCAGCCGGGGCGATCTGGTGCGCTGGGGCCCTGCCTTTTCCGCCAGCTTCTCCGCCATGACCGAGCTGGCACTGGAAAGCGGCAGGCCGGACGAGGCGTTCCGCTATCTCCAGCTTGCCAACTTGTCCGACGTCGTGCTGGTCACCAGCGAAGTCGCCGCGCGGGCGGCCGCATCTGACCCCCGCACCGCCGAAAAGATCCGCGAGTTTCAGGATCGTATCCGCCAGCGCCAGACACTGGACCGCGAACGCGCCTTCGCGATAGGCGCGGGCGATGCCGCCGAGATCGCGCAACTGGCCGCGCGGATCGAGGAAAACGACGCCGCCATCGCCCGGGCCGGCGATGAACTGGACCGGCTAGCGCCGCAGTATCGCCAATTGGGCCGCCCCGCGCCGATCGCGCTGGCCGATTACCGCGCCAGCCTTTCGCCTCGCCAGGCGCTGATCGCCCCGCTGGCGCTGGACAATGCGATCATCACCCTCGTCGTCAACCGCGACGGGCTGACCTGGAGCCGGGTGGCTTCGCCGCGATCGCAGGTCCAACGGCAGATCAAGGCGCTGCGCGCCTCGGTCGAGAGCCGCAACGACCCGACCGTGCCCAAGGCGTTCGACTATGCCGACGCGCGCACGCTGTACCAGACGCTGTTCCCGGCCGGCAGCGAAGCCGCGCTCAAGGGACGCCCGGAGCTGCTCTATTATGCGTCGGGCGCACTGGCGACGGTGCCGCCGGCGCTGCTGATCGCTGCCGACCTCCCCACTGACACGACCAGGGTCGAACCCGCCAAGGTGGCCTGGCTGATCCGCAGCCGATCGGTCAGCGTGCTCGCCTCGCTGCGCCCGATCACCGGCCCGTCGCGCACCAGCGCCAATGCCGGCCGCTTCCTCGGGCTGGGCGACCCCGATCTGGCTGTCGTCTCCGCGGACCCCCGGTTTGCCGGCCTGCCAGAGCTTCCCGCCGCCGCCACGGAACTTGCCGATATCGGTGCCGCAGTCGGCCGCAAGGGGGCCGATATCCTGACCGGCGCGGCGGCAAGCGAGCAGGCGCTGCGCACCCGCGACCTGACCCGTTACGGCGTCATCGCCTTTGCCACGCATGGTCTGGCCGGGGGGGACCGGCCGGGGCTGGTGGAACCCGCGCTGGTCCTGAGCCCGGCCGCAGCCCCCACCCCCGGACCCACGCCCGGCCCGGCAACCGACAGCGACGGCTTGCTGACCGCGTCCGAGATCACGCAGTTGCGGCTTGATGCGGACTGGGTGATCCTGTCCGCCTGCGACACTGCCAGCGGCACCGACGGGCAGACGCTGGGCGGCCTTGCCGCCGCCTTCATCCATGCCGGTGCCCGCTCGCTGCTGGTATCGCACTGGCCGGTGCGCGATGATGCCGCCGCCCGGCTGGTGCGCGATACGGTGCGCGGCAAGGCCAGGGGCCTGACCGAGGCCGAAGCCCTGCGGCAGGCGCAGCTCCGGCTGATAGACGGGACCGACATCGCCGATGGGGCCGATCCGGCATTGTGGGCCCCGTTCGTGCCGGTCGCCCCCTGACGGCGCGGGCACCCTTGCCCTTGCTTTTGCCGGGTTCGTGCATTAGGGGCCCGCGCTTCGAACGACGCGATAGGGTCTCGTGACACACGATGATTCGCGGGTCGGCCTGGCGAAAAGGGCTGCCACGGCCGGCGGGACGCGTCCTGACCAAGGAGACGAAAATGCCCAAGTTGAAGACCAAGAGCGGTGTGAAGAAGCGCTTCAAGATCACCGCCACCGGCAAGGTGAAGCACGGCGTCGCCGGCAAGCGCCACCGCCTGATCAGCCATAACGGCAAGTACATCCGCCAGAACCGCGGCACCGAAGTGATTTCGGACGCCGACGCGAAGGTGATCAAGAAGTGGGCGCCCTACGGGCTGAACTGAGGAGCGCTGACAGATGAGCCGTATCAAGAGGGGTGTCACCACCCGCGCCAAGCACAAGCGGATTCTGGAACAGGCCAAGGGCTTCCGGGGTCGTCGCAAGAACACCATCCGCGTTGCCCGCCAGGCCGTCGAAAAGGCCGGCCAGTACGCGTATCGTGACCGCAAGAACAAGAAGCGCACCTTCCGTGCCCTGTGGATCCAGCGC
Source organism: Novosphingobium colocasiae (assembly GCF_014652555.1). Classification (GTDB taxonomy): domain Bacteria; phylum Pseudomonadota; class Alphaproteobacteria; order Sphingomonadales; family Sphingomonadaceae; genus Novosphingobium; species Novosphingobium colocasiae. The sequence goes on along the minus strand of NZ_BMZA01000003.1, from coordinate 137,912 downwards.
ATCAACGCCGCTGTCCGCGCCGAAGGCCTGACGTATTCGCAGTTCATCCACGGCACCAAGCTGGCCGGGATCGAACTGGACCGCAAGACGATGGCCGACCTTGCGATGAACGAAGGCGGCGTGTTCGCTGCCGTCATCGCCCAGGCAAAGGCTGCGCTGCCGGCCGCGTAAGCTGACGGCACGGATTGCGTCCTTGACGGGATAGAGAGGGGCGTGGCCGGCAATTGCTGTCCACGCCCTTTCCATGCAATTCTTCAACTTTCTTCCACGCTTCGTCATTCCCGCGAAAGCGGGAACCCATCTCCGGACAGTGCCGATGCGCGACGCCTTTCAGCCGGCAGTTTATCTCTTGGCTTCGCGCCGTCAGGGCAGGCTCTACGTCGGGTTCACGTCAAACCTGCTGCAGCGGCTACATCAGCACCGGGAAGGCTTGATCGCGAGCTTCACAAAAGACTACGGCGTCCACCGACTGGTCTGGTTCGAGCACCACGCGACGATGGAACATGCGATCGTGAGGGAAAAGCGGATAAAGAAGTGGAATCGATCCTGGAAGATCGAGTTGATTGAAAAGGCCAATCCGGACTGGCGCGATCTTGCGCTGGACCTCGGCTTCGAACCGCTGCCACCGCAGCGTCTCGCTTGAAGCATGGGCAGGAGATAGGTTCCCGCTTTCGCGGGAATGACGAGGATTATGATGGCAAGTGAACTTGACGTCGCCGCACGGCGCACTCTCGACGAGATCGCCGCGACAACCACCCTCGATGCCTTGGAGGCCCTGCGTGTTGCGTTGCTGGGCAAACAGGGCTCGATCTCCGGCCTGCTCAAGACGCTCGGCAAGATGACGCCGGAAGAGCGCACGATCGAGGGACCGAAGATCCACGCCCTGCGCGAAAGCGTCACCGCGGCGCTGGCGGAGCGCAAGATCGCGCTCGAAAGCGCCGCGCTCGAAGCCCGGCTGGCCGCCGAGACGATCGATCTGACCCTCCCCGCCCCCGATGCCCCGCGCGGCAGCGTCCATCCGATTGCGCAAGTGATGGACGAGCTGGCCGAAGTGTTCGCCGACCTTGGCTTCGCGGTCGCCACCGGCCCAGAGATCGAGGACGACTGGCATAACTTCACCGCGCTCAACATGCCCGAAAGCCATCCCGCGCGGGCGATGCACGATACATTCTACTTCCCCGACCGCAACGAAGCGGGCCGCGAGATGCTGCTGCGCACGCACACCTCGCCGGTGCAGATCCGCGCGATGATCGCGCAAGGCGCGCCGCTGCGGATCATCGCGCCGGGCCGGGTCTATCGTTCCGACAGCGATGCCACCCACACGCCGATGTTCCACCAGATCGAAGGGCTGGTCATCGACAAGGGCATTCATCTGGGCCACCTCAAGTGGACGCTGGAAACCTTCCTCAAGGCCTTTTTCGAGCGTGACGACGTGGTGCTGCGCCTGCGCCCGTCCTACTTCCCGTTCACCGAGCCTTCGGTGGAAGTGGACGTGGGCTATACCCTCATCAACGGCAAGCGCGTGATCGGCGGCAGCGGCGATGCCAGTGGTGGCGGCTGGATGGAAGTGCTGGGTTCGGGCATGGTCAACCGCAAGGTCATCGCGGCCGGCGGCCTGGACCCGGATGAGTGGCAGGGCTTCGCCTTCGGCACCGGCGTCGACCGGCTGGCCATGCTCAAGTACGGCATGGACGACCTGCGCGCCTTCTTCGACGGCGATGCCCGCTGGCTTTCGCATTACGGCTTCGCCGCGCTTGACGTGCCGACCCTTTCGGGCGGCGTCGGCACGCCCGCCTGAACTGAGAGCGGACAAGGATACCCGACATGAAATTCTCGCTCTCGTGGCTCAAGTATTTCCTCCAAACAGACGCCTCGCTCGAACAGATCGCCGGCAAGCTCAACGCCATCGGGCTAGAGGTGGACGGCATCGAGAACCCGGCGGAAAAGCTGGCCGGGTTCCGCGTGGCCCGCGTGCTGACCGCCGCGCGCCATCCCGATGCCGACAAGCTGCAAGTGCTCACCGTGGACACCGGAGACGGCGCGCCGCTGCAGGTGGTGTGCGGTGCGCCCAATGCTCGGGCCGGGCTGGTCAGCGTGCTGGGCCTGCCGGGCGCGGTGGTACCGGCCAACGGCATGGCGCTGAAGAAGGCGGCTGTTCGCGGCGTCGAATCGAACGGGATGATGTGTTCGACCCGCGAACTGGAACTGGGCGACGATCACGACGGCATCATCGAACTGCCGCAAGACGCGCCGGTCGGCACCGCGTTTTCGGACTATCACGGTGCCGATCCGGTGCTGGACGTGGCCATCACGCCGAACCGGCCCGATTGCATGGGCGTTTACGGCATCGCCCGCGATCTGGCGGCGGCGGGGCTTGGTACGCTCAAGCCGTTTACGGTACCGCCGGTGGCGGGGGCTTTCCCCTGCCCAGTCGAAATCCGCACGGACGATGCCGAAGGTTGCCCGGCATTTTACGGCCGGGTGATCAAAGGCGTGACGAACGGCGCTTCGCCGGAATGGATGCAGGCGCGGCTCAAGGCCGCCGGGCAGCGGCCGATTTCGGCGCTGGTGGACATCACCAACTACGTCATGCTCGCCTTCGGCCGCCCCGCTCACGCCTATGATCTTGCCAGGCTGAACGGCGCGGTCGTGGCCCGCCGGGCCAAGGACGGCGAAGAGGTCGTCGCGCTGAACGAGAAGACCTATGTCCTCGACAGCGCGATGACGGTGATCGCCGACGACAGCGGCGTCCATGACATTGCCGGGATCATGGGCGGGGCGCATTCGGGCTGCTCCGAAAGCACCACCGACGTGCTGCTGGAGATCGCCTATTTCGATCCGGAGCGCATCGCCGCGACCGGGCGCAAGCTCAACCTCACATCGGACGCGCGCGGCCGGTTCGAGCGCGGCGTGGACCCGGCGTTCCTCGATGTCGGGCTCGACATCCTGACCGACCTGATCCTGCGGATCTGCGGCGGCGAGGCGTCCGAAGTGGTGCGCGCCGGTGCCGCGCCGACGACGCCGAACATCATCCACTTCGATCCGGCGCTGACGCAGGCGCTGGGCGGGGTGGCAGTATCCCCGAACGAACAGCAGCGCATTCTCGAAGCGCTCGGCTTCTCGCCGGTCATTACGCAGGACGGCTGGGCGATCAGCGTTCCCGGCTGGCGTCCGGACGTGGGCGGCGCGCCCGATATCGTCGAGGAAGTGGTGCGCATCCACGGCATCGACCGGATCGCGAGCGTGCCGCTGCCGCGCGCGGACGGCGTGGCGCTGCCCACCGCCACCCCGGCCCAGAAGCTGGAACGCCGCCTGCGCCGCGCTGCCGCCGCGCGGGGAGCGAACGAAGCGGTCACCTGGTCGTTCCTGCCGGTTGCCGAGGCCGAGGTCTTCGCGCTGCCCGACCAGCCGCTGTGGATTCTTGCCAACCCGATCAGCGAGGACATGAAGGCGATGCGGCCGTCGCTGCTGCCGGGGCTGCTGTCCGCCGCCCGGCGCAACCTCGATCGCGGTGCCGCCAGCCTGCGGCTGTTCGAGATCGGCCGCCGCTATCTGCGCGCCGCAGACGGGTCGAGCGATGAGCGGCTGTCGCTCGCGGTCGTGCTGGCCGGGGACAAGGCACCGCGTGGCTGGGCGACCGGCAAGGCCGCGCCGTTCGACGCTTTCGACGCCAAGGCCGAAGCGCTGGCGCTGCTGGCCGAGGCGGGTGCCCCGGTCGACAAGCTGCAAGTGATGGGCGAGGCCGGGCCGCAGTTCCACCCCGGCCAGTCCGCCACGCTGCGCCTGGGCCCCAAGACCGTGCTGGCCCGCTTCGGCATGGTCCACCCGGCCACCGCCCGCCGGTTCGACATCGACGGCCCGGTCGCCATGGTCGAGCTGTTCCTCGATGCGATCCCCGGCCGCAAGGGCGCGGCGACCTTTGCCCGCACCCATTACGCGCCGCCCGCTTTGCAGGCCGTGAAGCGCGACTTTGCGTTCCTGGTGCCGCTGGAGGTGCCGGCGGGCGATCTCGTCCGGCTGGTGCAGGGGGCGGACAAGGCCAACATCGTCGCGGCGCGGCTGTTCGACGATTTCCGGGGCCAAGGGGTTCCGGAAGGGCAAAAGTCGCTCGCCCTCGAGGTCACCCTGCAGCCCTTGGAAAAGAGCTACAAGGACGAAGACCTCAAGGCGGTGACCGAGAAGGTCAAGGCAGCGGCGGCCAAGCTGGGCGCGGTGCTGCGGGGCTGAACGGAACGGAGAACGTCGGTGACTGACGGGACTTTCGCAACCATCACCTCCGGCGATCTCACGGCACGGATCAACCTGCTCGGGGCCGAGCTATGGTCTTTGACAGACCGCCGTGGCCGCGAGTTCATGACTGATGCCGATCCGGCATTCTGGACCGGCCACGCGCCCGTGCTGTTCCCGATCGTCGGCGCGGTGCGCGAGGATCGCATGCGCGTGGACGGCCAAGAGTTCACCCTGACCAAGCACGGGTTCGCCCGCCGGTCACTGTTCGCGCTGGAAGAATCGGAAACCAACAGCGCGCGGCTGGTCCTGCGCGATGACGCGCAAACGCGCGCGGTCTTCCCGTTCGCCTTCGAGCTGGAGCTGGCCTTCGTGCTGGAGGGGGCCTCCCTGCGCATGACGGCCACGGTGCGCAATGCGGGCAGCACCACCCTGCCCTTCAGCTTCGGCTTTCACCCCGCGTTTGCCTGGCCGCTGCCCGGCGGCGCGCCCAAGGCCGATCATGTGATCGCCTTTGCCGAGGCCGAACCGCAGGACGTGCGGCGGATCGATCCCGGCAGCGGACTGCTGCTGGCCGAGACCTTTCCCACCCCGGTCGCAGGCCATCACCTGCCGCTCAATGCCGCGCTGTTCGAGGCAGACGCCGTGATCTGGGACCGCCTGAACAGCGCCGCGCTGACATATGGTGCGCCGGGCGGGGCGCAACTGCTGGTGGAGTTTCCCGATACGCCGATGCTCGGCCTGTGGCAGAAGCCCGGGGCGGCCTATCTGTGCATCGAGCCGTGGCAGGGAATTGCCGATCCGGTCGGCTTTTCGGGCGATCTTGCCGCCAAGCCGGGCATACTATCGCTCGCCCCGGGGGCCGAGCACGTGATGCGCATGAACGTGACGGTGCTTTCCGCAGACTGACCCCGGCAAGGAGTTGACCCCATGAAAACCGCTCTTATCACCGGTGCCACGTCGGGGATCGGCGAAGCCTGCACCCGCGCGCTGATCGACGGCGGCTGGCGGGTGATCGGCACCGGCCGGCGGGCCGAGCGACTGGACGCCATGACTGCGGAATTCGGAGCCGAGCGTTTCCACCCCTGCCGGTTCGACGTCCGCGACGAAGCGGCGCGCGATGCCGCGCTGGATGCCCTGCCCGAGGCGTTCAGGCAGATCGACTGTCTGGTCAACAACGCCGGGCTGGCGCTGGGCACCGGCCCCGCGCAGACCGCCGACCTTGCCGGGTGGAAGACGATGATCGACACCAACATCACCGCGCTGGTCTCGTTCACCCACAAGCTGCTGCCCGCGCTGATCGAGAGCCGGGGCTCCATCGTCAACCTGTCGTCCGTCGCGGCCAGCTATCCCTATCCCGGCGGCAATGTCTATGCCGGGTCGAAGGCGTTCGTGCGCCAGTTCAGCCTGGCGTTGCGCTCCGATCTTTCGGGGACCGGGGTGCGGGTGACATCGATCGAGCCGGGGATGGTGGAGACCGAGTTCACCGTCATCCGCACCGGCGGCGATCAGTCCGCATCGGACGCGCTTTATGCCGGGGTCGATCCGCTGACCCCCGCCGATATCGCCGAAATGGTGCTGTGGGTGGTGAGCCGGCCGGCGCGGGTGAACATCAACGCGATGGAAGTGATGCCGGTGAACCAGGCGTTCAGCCCGTTCCAGGTCTATCGTGGCACCTGAACGTGCGCCGTAAAGTTGCGGTCGGCGGCGCGCGGCTCTAAAGGCGCGAGCCATGAGCCAGACCCGCCGCACTTTCGCGATCATCTCCCACCCCGACGCCGGCAAGACCACGCTGACCGAAAAGCTGCTGCTGCAAGGTGGCGCGATCCATCTGGCCGGCGAAGTCAAGGCGCGCGGACAGGCCCGCCGCGCGCGGTCTGACTGGATGAAGATCGAGCAGCAGCGCGGGATTTCCGTCACCAGCTCGGTCATGACCTTCGAACGCGAGGGGATCACCTTCAACCTCCTCGACACCCCGGGCCACGAAGACTTTTCCGAAGATACCTATCGCACGCTGACCGCCGTCGATTCGGCGATCATGGTGATCGACGCCGCCAAGGGCATCGAGCCGCAGACCCGCAAGCTGTTCGAAGTGTGCCGCCTGCGTTCGGTCCCGATCATCACCTTCATCAACAAGGTGGACCGAGAGGGGCGCGCCTGCTTCGACCTCATGGACGAAGTGGCTGACAAGCTGGCACTGGACGTTTGCCCGATGTCCTGGCCGATCGGCATGGGCGGGCAGTTCCAGGGCATTCTCGATCTGGACAGCCGCAAGGTCAGCCGGCCCGAAGGCCCCAGCCGCGAATTCCTCGGCACGGTGGAGGAAGGCGTCACCCTGCCCGACGATGTGGCGGAGGAACTGGAGCTGGCCGAAGCGGGCTACCCCACCTTCGACATCGACGCCTATCGCGGCGGCGACCTGACACCCGTCTTTTTCGGATCGGCGCTCAAGAACTTCGGCGTCAGCGAACTGATCGACGCCATCGCCCGCTTCGCCCCGCCGCCGCGCCCGCAGCCTAGCGAAGCCGGGACGATCGAGCCGGACAATGCCGAGGTGACCGGCTTCATCTTCAAGGTCCAGGCCAATATGGACCCGATGCACAGAGACCGCATCGCCTTCATGCGGCTGGTTTCAGGCACCTTCAAGCGCGGGATGAAGTTGACCCCATCGGGCCTTGGCAAGCCGATCGCGGTCCATTCGCCGATCCTGTTCTTTGCGCAGGACCGCGAACTGGCCGATAGCGCCGAGCCCGGCGATATCATCGGCATTCCGAACCACGGCACCCTGCGGGTGGGCGATACGCTGTCCGAACGCAATCAGGTGCGCTTTACCGGCCTGCCCAACTTCGCGCCCGAAATCCTGCGCCGCGTCGCCTTGAAGGACCCGACCAAGACCAAGCAGTTGCGCAAGGCCCTCGACGACCTGTCTGAGGAAGGGGTGATCCAGGTGTTCTATCCCGAGATCGGCTCGCAATGGGTGGTCGGCGTGGTTGGCCAGCTCCAGCTCGACGTGCTGATCAGCCGGCTGGAGGCGGAGTACAAGGTGGGCGCCACCTTGGAAGCGGCCCCCTTCGATACCGCGCGCTGGCTCAAGGGAACGGACAAGGCGCTGAGTGACTTCGCCGAGTTCAACAAGATGAACCTTGCGCGCGACCGCGACGGCGATCCGGTGTTCATGGCCCGCTCCGCGTGGGATGTGAACTACCAGCAGGAACGCAACCCCGACCTGACGTTCTGCGCCACCAAGGAGCGGTGACGCGACCGGCAGGAAACACCCGGCGCTGCGATCCGTTTGTCAGGCTTGTCCTGCAACGCAAATCCGGGTCTGATCGCCTGCCGTGAAGTTGAAAGTCGCCAGTTACAACATCCACAAGGCCGTCGGCACCGACCGGCGGCGCGATCCGCAGCGCGTATTGTCAGTGCTGCGCGAGATCGACGCCGATATCGTCGCGCTGCAGGAAGTGGATCGCCGGTTCGGCCGGCGCATGGCGGTCCTGCCGCTCGACCTGATCCACGAAGCGACGCCTTATGTGCCGGTTCCGCTGACGATGAAGCCGGATAGCCTGGGCTGGCACGGCAATGCGCTGCTGGCACGGCGCGACATCGATCTGCTGGAAGCCTGCGCGGTGCCGCTGCCGACGCTGGAGCCGCGCGGCGCGGTGCGGGCGGACTTTGCCGTCGGCGGCCATCGCATCCGTGTGGTCGGCATGCATCTTGATCTGTCAGGCCTGCGCCGGCGCAACCAGATCAGCAGCGTGCTGGCGCACATCGGCGGGTGTGCCGCGCCCTGCCCGACCGTGATGATGGGCGATTTCAACGAATGGGCCACGCACGGCGGCTGCTTTCGCGCGTTCGACGATGACTGGCGCGTGCTGGCCCCGGGGCGCAGCTTTCCGTCTGTCCGCCCGGTGGCCCAGCTCGACCGCATCGTCGTCTCGCGGCACTGGAACGGGGTGACCAGCCGGGTCCACCACAGCGCACTATCTACATCCGCATCGGATCATTTACCGGTTCTGGCCGAGATAAATTTGCCTAATTTTTAGGCAACTGCACGCGAATCGGGCGACATTATGGCCGAATTCTGCGGCAACCTGAGGGAACCTCCGTTGATTTATTGCCAATAAGTAAATTGGCACAGGCCTTGCTTCGTAGGTTGGTAGCCGGCGCTGGGCCGGTGGCTAACAGGGGATAGGCATGAAGTTCATCATAGCCATCATCAAGCCCTTCAAACTCGACGAAGTTCGTGAAGCACTGGGCTCGATCGGCGTTGCCGGGATGACCGTGTCCGAAGTGAAGGGTTTTGGGCGCCAGAAGGGGCAGACGGAAATCTACCGTGGTGCCGAATACTCCACCAACATGCTGCCTAAGGTGAAGATCGAAGTCGCCGCTCAGGACGACCTCGCACCCAAGATCGTCGAAACGATCCAGCAGGTGGCCAGCACCGAAGCCATCGGCGACGGCAAGATCTTCGTTCTCGACCTCGCTTCCGCCGTCCGCATTCGCACTGGCGAATCCGGCGACACCGCGCTCTGAGGAGGGTTTTCATGATGAACCGCAAAATTCTCGGCGGCCTCGGCGTGCTCGGCACGGCGCTGCTCGCCGCCGCCCCGGCATGGGCGGCCGACGCTGCTCCCGTGCCGAACCCTGGCAACAACGCCTGGATGATGACCTCGACCGTTCTGGTCATGATGATGATCCTGCCGGGCCTCGCGCTGTTCTACGGCGGCCTTACCCGTTCCAAGAACATGCTTTCCACGATGACGCAGGTGGGTGCCGCCGGTGCATTGGGTATGCTGCTGTGGATCATGTACGGCTATACGATGGCGTTCGGCGGCAGCAACAACGCTTTCATCTCCGACTTTTCGAAGCTCTTCCTTCGCGGCGTGACGTCGGCGAGCACGGCAGCGACATTCTCTGATGAAGTCATCAGCGAATATGTGTTCATCTGCTTCCAGATGACGTTCGCCGCCATCACCGGTGCCCTGGTTTTCGGCGCAACGGTGGAACGCATGAAGTTCTCGGCCGCGATGGTTTTCATCATCATCTGGTCGACGATCGTTTACTATCCGATCGCCCACATGGTGTGGTTTGCCGGTGGTGAAGGCGGCGTTGACGGCCTGATGTTCGGCTGGGGTGCCCTCGACTTCGCCGGCGGTACGGTCGTGCACATCAATGCCGGTGTCTCGGCGCTCGTCGCGGCGCTCATCCTCGGCAAGCGCATCGGCTATCCTACCGAACCCATGCCGCCGCACTCGCTCGTCATGACCATGATCGGCACCGGTCTCCTCTGGGTGGGCTGGTTCGGTTTCAACGCCGGCTCGGAACTCGAAGCCGACGGCACTGCCGGCCTCGCCATGATCAACACTTTCGTCGCCACCGCTGCTGCTGGACTGTTCTGGATGCTCGCCGAGCGTCTTGCCGGTCACAAGGGTTCGGCTCTCGGCTTCTGCTCGGGCATTGTTGCCGGTCTGGTCGCGGTGACCCCGGCTGCCGGCAACGTCGGCCCGTTTGGAGCGGTCGTTCTTGGTGCCGTAGCTTCGGTCATCTGCTTCTTCGCCGTCAGCAAGCTCAAGCCCATGCTCGGCTACGATGACGCCCTGGACGCATTCGGCGTGCACGGTATCGGCGGCATGATCGGCGCTATCGCCACCGGGTTCCTGCACGATCCGTTCTTCGGCGGCCCCGGCGACGGTTCTGTCTCGATGGGCGCGCAGACGCTGATCCAGGTCGAGGCGGTCCTCGTCTCGGTGGTTTGGGCAGCGATCGGCACCACCATCGCCATCTTTGTCGCCAAGGCCCTTACCGGTCTGCGTGTCGCTCCCGAAGTCGAACAGGAAGGTCTCGACATCGGCGAACATGGCGAGCGCGCTTACAACTAAACTTCAACAGCTTGGCGGGGTGGGACCTTCTCCTCTCCTCCCCCCACCCCGCCACCCGATGTTCCTCCTGCGAACACAAACTCATGGGCCGGAGCCAGCCGCTCCGGCCCTCTTTTCGTGCCCGCTGCACATAAAGGCCGGATACGGCCCTTTCCACAGGCGGGCCGATATGGGAAAAGGTGGCGCACCATCACCTGTCCCGGCCTCGATCACAGAGGCAAGGTCGCGATGCAGGCGCTGCAAGCGGGGAGCACGAAGGCGATGAAATACATCACGGCCATCATCAAGCCGTTCACCTTCAACGAGGTGCGCAACGCCCTGGCCGATGCCGGTATTTCCGGGATGACCGTTGGCGAGGTCAGCGGGTTCGGTCGACAGAAGGGCCAGACCGAAGTCTATCGCGGTGCCGAATACACCACCAACATGCTGCCCAAGCTCAAGCTGGAAATCGCGGTCGCCGACGCGCTGGAGGACAAGGTCGTCGAGATCATCGCCAAGGCCGCGAACAACCAGGAAATCGGCGACGGCAAGATCTTCGTGTTCGATCTGGCCGATGCGATCCGCATCCGCACCGGCGAACGGGGCGACCTCGCCCTGTAACGCGCAACACTATCGAGAGGTATGGACCCGGTCAGTCCTGCCCGCTGGCGAACATGTCGATCACGGCGCGGATCGGCGACACATCGTATCCCGCCGCCTGCGCCTGCGCCGCGATGACCCCGGGATTGTCCCCCGCCTTGGCCCGCGCCAGCGCCCACAGCAGCGTGGAGCGCGTCCCCGAACGGCAATAGGCCAGCACCGGCCCCTGCGCCCGGTCCAACGCATCGGCCATCGCCTCGACCTGCCAGGCCGCGAAGCCGGCATGGGTCACCGGAATGGCCACGTAATCCAGCCCGGCCGCCCGCGCCGCCGCCTCGATCGCATCGCCCGGCGTCTGATCGGGGCTCTCACCCTCCGGCCGGTTGTTGATGATCGCGACGATCCCCATCGCCTTGGCCTCGGCCACCGCCCCGGCATCGATCTGCGGGCTGGCGAACACGGAATCGGTGATCTTGGCAAACATGGCGGGCAACCTCTGACAGCGGCAATCGGGGCGCGCAGCGCTTGCGCGAGTCCCCCCTCGTGCCGGGTTTGAAGCGGCTGGCACGCCCGCTGGCAAGCACAAACAGGCATCCACAGGGGAGAATTGCAGGATTGTGACGGCAACCCTTGCCTTTTTCCGTTCGCCATGGGCGCGCGACTCGTGTATGCAGCATGATCGCAGGAGAGGGCTGGCTTTTTGCCCGTCACTCGTACTGACGCTTGTCGCGCTACGCCCACGCGATCAGGCGAATACTTTTGGGGCGGATCGAAGGTACGTTCGTAGACATGGGTTTTGATAGAGGTCGTCGCGGAAGGGGACGCGACAAGCGCGATCGGTTCGGAGGAGAGGACGAGTTCGATCCGTTCTTTGGCGGCCAGGACCGTTTCGGCGGTGGTGGCGACAGGTTCGGCGGCGGCGGCGGTGACCGCTTCGGCGGTGGCGGCGATCGCTTCGGCGGCGGTGGTGCCGGCGGGGGCGAAGGCGGCTTCGGTGCTCCGCGCAGCGGCGGCTTCGGTGCGCCCCGTGGCGGCGGCGGCTTCGGTGGCCCGCGCGGCGGCGGCGGTGGCGGCATGCCCGCCCAGGTCGTTGGCCAGGGCAAGGGCGTCGTCAAGTTCTTCAACGGAGCCAAGGGCTTCGGCTTCATTCAGCGCGACGAAGGCGGTGATGATGTGTTCGTGCACATCAGCGCGGTCGAACGTGCCGGCCTTGAAGGCTTGGCCGAAGGTCAGCAGCTCGAATTCCAGCTCGTCGATCGCGGCGGCAAGATTTCGGCGAGCGACCTTCAGGTGGTCGGCGATGTGATCGCCGTCGCCAAGCGCGAGCCGGCCCCGCAGCGCCAGCTTACGGGTGACAAGGCGTCCGGCACGGTCAAGTTCTTCAACTCCATGAAGGGCTTCGGTTTCATCACGCGGGACGACGGCCAGCCTGATGCATTCGTGCACATCAGCGCGGTGGAACGCTCGGGCATGTCCGGCCTCAATGAGGGTGACCGGGTAGAGTTCGACATCGAGGTCGATCGACGAGGCAAGTACTCGGCGGTCAACCTGGTGCCGCTCCAGGGCTGATCCTGCCAGCATGCCTCCGGTCGGTTGACCGACGGGCTGCTACACTTACAAAGCGCGCAAATGGCGGTCCGGCAAGGGCCGCCATTTGTCGTTTGGAATTGCGGCTGCTTGTTTGCCAGATTTCGTTTCGAGGAATAGCGTTATGTCGATCACTCCCCTGATGCCTGTCTATCCGCGGTGCGGCGTCCGTCCGGTGCGCGGTGAAAACTGTCACCTGATCAGTGAAGACGGCCGTCGCTTCCTCGATTTCGCCAGCGGCATCGCCGTGAACGCGCTGGGCCATTCGCATCCAGGCCTGATCGGCGCGATCCAGAACCAGGCGGCGACGCTGATGCACGTGTCGAACCTCTATGGCAGCCCCCAGGGTGAAGCGATCGCTCAGCGGCTGGTCGATCTGACCTTTGCCGATACCGTGTTCTTCACCAATTCTGGGGCCGAGGCGGTGGAATGCGCTATCAAGACCGCGCGCGCCTATCACCAGTCGGCCGGTAACGATCAGCGCTACGAACTGATAACCTTCAGCAACGCGTTCCACGGCCGGACGATGGCGACCATTTCGGCCTCCAACCAGGAGAAGATGCACAAGGGCTTCCTGCCCCTGCTGCCCGGCTTCCGCTATGTCGAGTTCGACGATCTCGAAGCGGCCAAGGCTGCCATCGGCCCGAACACCGCCGGCTTCCTGGTCGAACCGATCCAGGGCGAAGGCGGCATCCGCATCGCCGGCGATGCATTCCTGCAAGGCCTGCGCACGCTGTGCGACGAGCATGATCTGATGCTGATCCTCGACGAAGTGCAAAGCGGCGTCGGCCGCGCCGGCACGCTCTACGCCTACGAACAGTACGGCATCGCGCCGGACATCATGGCGACGGCCAAGGGCATCGGCGGCGGCTTCCCCGTCGGGGCCTGCCTCGCCACCGAAAAGGCCGCACGCGGCATGGTGGCCGGCACGCACGGCTCCACTTATGGCGGCAATCCCTTCGCCATGGCGGCAATCGGCGCGGTGCTGGACGTGATCGCCGACGAGGCTTTCCTGGCGGACGTGCGCGCCAAGGGCGAGCGGCTGCGCGCGCGCATCGAACAGTTCATCGGCAACTACCCCGAGCTGTTCGAACTGGTGCGGGGCAAAGGACTGTTTATCGGCCTCAAGCTCAAGGTCGAGCCGCGCGCCTTCGTGGCCCACATGCGCGACAATCACGGCCTGCTGACCGTTTCGGCGGGCGACAACGTGGTGCGCGTCCTGCCACCGCTGGTGATCGATGACAGCCACATCGATGAATTCATGGAAAAGCTCTCCGCCGCTGCGGCGAGCTACCAACCGGCGGAGAGCGCGTGATGGCACGGGACTTCGTCGACCTTACCGACGCCGGAGGCCACGCGCTGGCGGCGATGATCAATGACGCGATCGATCGCAAGGCCGCGCGTCAGGGCTGGTCCAAGGCGCGGCCCGATGCCGATGCGCCGCTGGCCGGCCATGCGCTGGCGATGATCTTCGAAAAGAACTCGACCCGCACCCGCGTGTCGTTCGACATGGCGATGCGCCAGCTCGGCGGCAGCGCGCTGATCCTGGAGGCGGGCAGCACCCAGATCGGGCGGGGCGAGACGATCGCGGATACCGCGCGCGTGCTTAGCCGCATGGTCGATGCGATCATGATCCGGACCGACGATCATGCGAAGATCGAGGAACTGGCCCACTATGCCGACGTTCCTGTCATCAATGGCCTCACCGATCTCTCGCACCCCTGCCAGATCGTGGCGGACCTGCTGACCGTGGTGGAGCGCGGGTTCGCCCTTCCCGGTCTGCAGCTTGCCTGGCTGGGCGATGGCAACAACGTCGCCAATTCGCTGATCGAGGCGGCGGGGCTGATGAAGTTCACCATCCGCATCGGCGGACCGGCCGGCTACGAACCCGACGCCGGCTTCATCGCCCGCGCCCGCGCCGCTGGCGGCGAAGTGATCCTGACCCAGAACCCGCAGGAAGCGGTGGCCGGCGCGCAAGTGGTGGTTACCGATACCTGGGTGTCGATGGGCCAGGCCGGCGGCGATGTACATGTGCAGGCGATGCAGCCGTTCCAGGTCAACCAGGCTCTGATGGCCGCCGCCGATCCCGGCGCGGCGTTCCTGCACTGCCTTCCCGCCCACCGTGAGGAGGAGGTGACGGGTGAGGTGATCGACGGGCCGCAATCGGCCGTCTGGGACGAGGCGGAAAACCGCATCCATGCCCAGAAGTCAGTGCTGCTGTGGGCGCTGGGCCGCCTGTGAGCGAGGAATACCTGATCCAGAGCCAGGAAACCGGGTTTGACCGGGTACTGGCCTTTACCCTGCCCGCACGCCATGCGCGCGGGCGGGTCGTCCGGCTCGGTCCCGTGCTCGAAACCATCCTCTCGGCGCACGATTATCCGTCGGTGGTCAAGCACCTCCTCGCCGAAGCGCTGGTGCTGACCGCACTGATGGGATCGCTGCTCAAGGACGATGGCGCGCAACTGACCGTGCAGGCCCAGGCCGAAGGCGGCGCGGTCGATCTGCTGGTCTGCGATTATCGCAGCGGCGAGGTTCGCGGCTATTTGCGCCACGATGCGGATCGGGTCGCCGAACTGGCGGACCACCCCACCCTCGATGCCCTGTTCGGCAAGGGATATCTGGCGATCACCTTCGACCTTGCAGTCTCGGGTGAACGCTATCAGGGCGTGGTTCCGCTGGAGGGTGCCTCACTGGCGCAGGCTTTCGAACAATATTTCGCCCAGTCCGAACAAGTGCCCACATGCCTGCGCGTCTCCGTGCGCGAAAGCGGGCCGCGCTGCATTGCCGGCGGCATGCTCGTCCAGCACTTCCCCGATGGCGAGGAAGGCCGTGAGCGGCTGCATGCTAAGGACGATCACCCGGAGTGGACGCACGTTGCGATCATGGCCGGAAGTGTCCGGGACGAGGAGCTCGTCGATCCCGGCCTCCATCTGGAACAGGTGCTGTGGCGGCTGTTCCACGAGGAAGAGGAAGTGCGGGTAGAGCCGCTTCTGCATCTGGAACGCGGCTGCCGCTGCACGGTCGAACACTACAAGTCGATCTTGGCGCGGTTCCCCGAAGATCAGCTCGCCGAAATGCGCGAGGACGACGGGACGATCGCGGTCGATTGCGCGTTCTGTTCGAAAATTCTCAAGATCCCGGCTTAAGCCGCGCTTCATCTTGACCTTGCCATTGTGTTAGCCATGTCTGATCGCAGTTTTCCGGAGCAGAAGGCCGTGTGGAACAAGCGCCTGACGAGTGCCATCGCCGGCGCGGCTGCGCTGGTCGTCGGCGCGTCCGCCGCTTATGCCGGCTCGGCGCTGGGCATGCTGGACCGGCTCCAACCCGGCGCATGGGAACTGCGCGAACGCACGGCGGGTGCGCCGTCGGTCACGTCCGTGTGCATCGATGGCGGCCGCAAGCTGGTGCAATTGCGCCACCCGGGGCTGGCCTGCTCAACCCTCGTCATCGACGACAATCCTACCGACGTGACGGTTCAGTACACCTGTCGCGGGCAGGGATATGGCCGCACCCATATCCGGCGGGAAACCGATACACTGATCCAGATCGACAGCCAGGGCATCGCTAACGGCCTGCCCTTCGCGTTCGCGGCCGAAGCGCGTCGGATCGGCCGCTGCGGGACCTGAACGGTTGCGTTTGCCGCTTCGCGGGACTAGCGCCAGGACATGGCTGAACTGACTGACGATGCGGGAAAGCGGGCCGTCGTGCTGCTCTCGGGCGGGCTCGATTCCATGGTATCCGCCGCCCTTGCCCGCGAAGCCGGCTACGAAGTCTATGCACTGACGATAGACTACAACCAGCGCCATCGCCGCGAACTGGAAGCAGCAGCCGTCATCGCGAAGAACCTGGCAGCGCGCAAGCATGTCACGCTGGCGCTCGATCTGCGGCAGTTCGGCGGTTCGGCGCTGACCGACGAGATTTCGGTCCCCAAGGACGGCGTCGGCCCGGACATTCCGGTCACTTACGTGCCGGCCCGCAATCTCGTGTTTCTCTCGCTGACCCTCGCCTGGGCCGAAGCGATCGGCGCGCGCGATATCTTCATCGGGGTGAATGCCCTCGATTACTCCGGCTATCCTGATTGCCGGCCCGAATTCATCTCGGCATTCGAGGATATCGCCGATCTGGCGACCAAGGCGGGCTCTCTGGGCAGCGGGTTCACCATCCACGCCCCCCTGCAGTTCATGTCCAAGGCAGACATCGCCCGCGAAGCAGCGCGGCTGGGGCTGGACGTCGGCCAGAGCTGGTCCTGTTATGATCCGCAGTCCAACGGGCGTGCTTGCGGCCTGTGCGATAGCTGCCGCTTGCGCAAGGCCGGCTTCGCTGATGCGGGCCTTGTCGATCCCACGCCTTACGCGGCCTGACCGCCCCTCCCGGGCGCGGTGGCCGGCTCTGCCGGATTCCGTTCGAGCGCCCTGCACGACAGGACGGGCGCTGCGTGAAGCGCGTCCATGGCGTGCGTGTTCCGGTCGCCCGCTCCCTTAAATCCTCATGAAAAGGGGGCCGGATCGCTCCGGCCCCCTGATCTCTATCACCAATGGTGAAGCGCTTACATGCCAGCGCCCGGACCGTAGGTGATCTCGACGCGACGGTTCTGCAGCTCGCGCACGCCGTCCGCAGTCGGGACGCGCGGGTTGCTTTCGCCGAAAGCCTGGCTGCTGATCGAACCATCGGGGATGCCGTGGCTGGTCAGGTAACCGCGAACCGAGGTGTTGCGACGCTCGGACAGGCCCTGGTTGTACGTGACGGTGCCCGAACGGTCGGTGTAACCGGCCAGCATGACGGGAACGCTGTCGCAGCTACCGTATGCCGTGATCGCGCTGTCAAGAATGCCGGCGGCTTCGGGCGTGATAGCCGAGCTATCCCAATCGAAGAACACGATGTACGGACCCTTGTTGCAGACCACCGGCGGCGGCGGAGCAGCCGGCGGCGGGGGCGGCGGGGGCGGCGGCGGGGGCGGGGGCGGCGGGGGAGCAGCCGGTTCGCCGAAGTTGTAGGTCAGCGTGCCGAGAAGGCTGTGCGAACGCCACTTGGTGCGCGCGGTGCCAAAGCCCAACGCACCGGTATCGAGATCGATCTTGTTGCTGTTGAAGAAGCGATACTTCAGGCCCACATCCCAGTGGCTGGCGATCGGCGCGCGAACACCGGCCAGCGCCTGCCAGGCGAAGTTGCTGTCGGAATCAAGGGATTCAACCTTGGTGCGGGCGATACCCACGCCACCGCCGACGAAGCCCTGCAGGCCGTCATCGGGACCGAAGTCGAGCAGGGCGTTGCCCATGAACGACAGCGAGCTAGCGTCAATGCCACCGGCATTCTTGATGCGGGCCTGACGATAGCTGGCTTCAGTTTCGAGCCGGAACATGCCGAAATCGTAACCGATGCTGCCACCGCCGTCGAAGCCCTTCCGGAATTCCGCGTCGAGAACCGGCGTGCCGCCGACCTTGACGGTGGAATCTTCAACGATCATTCCGCCGAAACCGAGTTCGACGTACCAAGCGTTGTCGCGAGCGAGTGCGGGAGTGGCGATGGCTGTCGAAGCCAGTGCCAGTCCAAGGACGAGTTTCCTCATACGTTTCCCCTAGTAGAAATATGGAGCCACCGAGTGTTCTGAGTGTCTACCCCCTCGTTATGCACCGTGCAAGCGCACAATGAGGTTGGCTGTTGCAATAATGTCGCGAATTTTTTGAATTCGTGATTTATTCACACAATGGGCAGGCACAAAATCCAAGTGACGTATCCCGTTGCTAAGCCGGTGGGCAAATTCCCATGGTTGTCAGTGCTGCTATCAGCGAACCGATCGCAGCCCGAGCCTCGGTGTCAACCACCTCACCCCCTATAGGTTCCGGGACTGCCGAAGTTTTTTTCCATTCGGCGCTCGCAAACAGCATCTCGGCCTGGGTCGACAGGTCGAATACGCGCATGCCTTCGCGGGGGATCACGAAGCTCCATTGCCCCTCGATCCGGCATGCCAGTTCGCCATCGTGAGCGGCCCATTCACCAGTTGCGCCCGTTGCAACGAGCCATATTTGTCCGTCTTCCACCCCGCTTGGCGGGGCCTCAGCTTCACCCACAATGCCGCAATGCAACAGGCTGTCGATCCGCAGGATCGCCTCGTTGACGAAGATTTCCTTCTGTGCCTGGCCCGAATAGAGCAGCGGCAGATCAAAGCGCGCGGCCGCGCTTTCGAACGCAATCGGATCGGTCATGGCGTTACTCCGTTGATGTCAGCGAGAAGAGGACCGGGTCAAAGCTGCAGCAGCGTCAGCGGGTCGGACAGCGCCTGGTTTCCTTGTTGCCGGACGACGATCGGCTGCCCTACGGCCAGCGCCGTGAGCGAGGCCAGCACGGCAGCCGAAAGGTCCAGCCAGGGCACTTCGCTCCACCATAGCCGGACCGGCGCAGCCACGGGGCCCAGCGTGACGAGATAGCGCTCACGATCCTCGACCAGCGGTACGTCCACCCCGTCCTGCCAGGCCCACGCCCCGCGCGCCCGGCGGACCCATGACAGCCGCGTGGTGCCATCGGGCAGCACCCTCGCCCGGCCATGGACCGGCGCGGGTGGCCGCAAGCTGACGCCCCGCGCCGCGATGTGCGCCGCAACGGGATCGGCATCGGCCCGCCCCAGCGCCAGAATGGCCGCTTCCGCCGATGATCCCACCCGCCCGGCATCAACCGGCGTGGTGCGACCATCGATCAGGACAAACCGTTCCGAAGAGCCATGCCCCCCGATCGCCGCCTCCGTCCCGCACCGGCCGCGCAACAGCATCTCCAGACGCCAGACGCCCGCCCCCAGCGGGATCGCCCGCCCGAACTGGATCGCCTCATCGCCGATCAGCGCCAGATTCCCGCCCAGCGCCAGTTGCGCCAGCGACATGTCACTCAAGGCAAGGTCCTCGCCCACCAGTTGCACCGTCACCGAGGACGCCCGATCGACGATGTGCGGGCTGGCAACCGGCAGCACGTCGAGCATGGTGCCGATCATGCAGCGGTTGCGGCCGCTCGGGCCCAGCGGCAGCATCGCACCGGTGCCCGGATCGGCATAAAGCGCGGCACCGGCCCAGTACGGCGAGGGGGACGAAGCGGCGGCAAATAGGCTCGCGCTCTCTCCGGGAGCGGGCGGCACCAGTCGGGGCATCTCGAAAGCCGCCAGCACTGTCTCCCCGGTGGCATGGTCGGCCGGCGGGTTGAACTGGCCGGCATCGCCCGGCCCGGGCGCTGCATCCACGCCACCGGCCTCGGGAAAAACCCGCGCCAGCGCCAGTTCCACCCCGCCATCACGCCACTCCCATGCGATGACCCGCCACAATCCGGCGATCCCCGGCAGGCTGGCGACGGTGCCCGGCCCGATCCGCGTATCCAGATCGGCCGTCCGCCACGAAACACGATCGCGTGACCAGTCGCCCCGCCGCAGGGTGCGCTCGATCAGCGCCCGCGCGGCCACCGGGTCAAGCGCGGCCGGCAGTTCCAGCGTGCGCGGCTTCCCGACGATAGGCCGGCCAGTCGCCCTCTGCAGGCCCGGCAGATAATCCCGCGCGGTATCATAGTAGCGCAAGGCCATCGGCGGCTGCACGATTACCGGATCGCGCCGCCGCGCAAATCCGCTCTGCCCGCCGAACCCGTCGTCCGTCACGTTCAGCGCCGGTTCGGGCAATGCCACCGCCTCCGTCTGCAGCCGTGCCGGCTTGATGATCAGACGATCGCCCGCCGCATAAGCCTCCATCGGCACCACCGCGTCGAGCATATCCAGCGCCTCCGCCAGCGAGCCTTCGCACGACCAGCCCGCCACGCCGTCCAGCGCCGCCGCCGCATCCGCGTCGTCCAGCACATCGCCGACCAGCGTGCCCAGATCGAACGCCTCGTCCGCGATCACCTCGAAGGTCAGGTTGGGCACGCGGTTGTAGAATTCGGAGAGGTCGAGGTCTTCGAACACGGCATAGGCCAGCCCGCGATAGGCGGGGCAGCGATCCGCGCCCGCGTCTGCCGCCAGCAGCGGATCGGCCGGCTGGTCGCCACGCCCGGTATGGATGCGCAAGGCACCGCCCACCTTGAGATCGCCCGCCGCGCCGCGCAGCAACCGGCCGTCCGCCCATATCCGCCCGACGCTCAGGATCGGCCGACTCGCCAGCGCCACTGCGAAGCTGGCGCTGTAGGTATAGGTCGTCAGCGAAGGACTGCCCTTGCCCCCGCCCTCGGTATCGCTGTGCTCGACCAGATCGGTCGCCCAGATCACCGATCCGGCAACCCGCATCCGCCCGTAATGACGCGGCAGCACCTCGCCATACGTGGACGTGGTGACCCCCAGCTCGCGCAGGCGCGGCCCCTGCCGGTTGGGAATGCCCAGCAAGGCACCATCCACTTGTCGGCCAACCAACGCGCCGATCGCGCCGCCGATCGGGCCGCCCACCATCGAGCCCACAGTACTGAACACGATCGTCGTCATGCCCTATCCTTCAGACTGTCGCGGCCGAGCCGGCCGCCAATGGAAAAGACGCGGCCAGCTTTCGGGCAACCTGCCCTCGACCACGCGGCCAAGGCCGGCATGGGCATGGACGAACCGCTGCCCTGCGGTGGCGATGGCGAAATGGACCTGACCAGGCCCCGGCCGCAGCGCCAGCACGTCGCCGCACCGTGCCGTACCGGACGCAGGCACAAACCCCAAACCAGCCGCCAACCCGTCCAGATCGGGCACTCGCGCATGGCGCAGGGCATAACCGCTGGGCAAGGTCCACGCCGCCCCCGCCGCCGCGCCCGCGCTCGCCAGCACCCCCACGCAATCCAGACCCGTGCGCGGATCGCGGCCGTGCAGCCGAAACGGCACGCCCACCAGCCACCGGGCCGCTTTGGCGAAGGCCTCGGCAAACTCCGGCTCGTGTGTATTGGCCGTCATGACGGCGGCGTCGGATAGCGGACGAGCAGGTCGTTCCCCGGCAGATACGGCTCGCCCTGGAAGTTGATAGCATTGCCGAACCGCACCGCGCAGGTATCAAGCGTGCGGTTACACCCTGCGCGCAGCCGTGCCGCCACCCCAATCGCCAGCCCCGGATGCAAAGGCGCATCCAGCACGAACCAGCCGGTATCGCTCGCCGCCACGATCACCGCATCCAGCCCCGCCGCCGCGCCCTCCAGCCAGCGCACCGCGCCGTCGCGACAATCGGCAGGCGTCGGTGCGGGGGCGAACTGCACGGCGTTGGCGTCGAAGTCGATGTCTGCCACGGTCACCTCCTGCGTGAACTTTTCGGGATTGAGGTTGCATCCCGGCCCGCAGAACACCGCCCGGCAGGTCGGGCTGGTACGGCGCACGGGATCGCGCAGCAATTCGGCCTTGCGTGAAACGAGGTCGGCCGAGAACTGCCCACCTTCCTCGCCGGTCACGCCGATACTGCCCCGGTAAAGCATCTCCGCCTCGCCGCTGTCCCAGTCGACCACGCCGATGGCGATGGCAGCCCCGTCGAACCGCCCGGCGGCAATGTCTGCCGCCCTGATCGCGTCATGTGTGAGCGCGCCCAGCACTTCGGCGCTGTCGGGCGACAGATCGGCCGACTTGCGGATCGCGGACGGCACCATCCCCGGCGATGCCTGGTGATTGATGCCGTCAAACCACAAGTCCCGGTCGTGGGTCGTGAACCCCAGCGTCACCCCATCGCGCCGCCACACCCGCCAGAATGTGGCGACCGTTTCCAGATCGCCGGAAAACCAGGCTCTGGTCATGCAGCCTCCCGGATTTCGATGATCGGCACGCTCGGCGCATCGCCCGCCGCAAACGCCGCCCCGGCGATCTCCAGCCGATCCTCGGCAAACCGAACCGGCACATCGAACAGGAAACCGGCCCGCACCAACGCGCCGTCCACAGGGGCGTCATCGAAAGTGATGATCCCGCCCGGGTTCAGCGTCCAGCCGCTCTCCAGCGATACCCCGTCCACGCTGACGATCACCGAAGCGGCCACCGGCCGCGTGATCCGCCGCACCTGCAGCGCCTCGCCCTCGCCATATTGCTTGATCAGCGCAAAGTCCGCGCGCAGCCCGTCCCCGGTGCCCAGCATCTGATCGAAAGCCCCCGGCTCTCCGATCATCATGTTCGAGCTGTGATCGCTCGGATCCCGCAAAAGAAAGCCCCGCGCCGGACCGCGCCGGGCACGAAAGAACGCGATCAACACGCCCAGTTCCGCCTCGGACCGCACCCCCGGCCCCACGTCGAACCGCAACCGCGCATTCGACCACAGGCTGTTGCGCCGCTCGAACCCCGAGGCGGTCACCGCCACGCTGGTCGAAAATTCGGGCACGATCGTCGCATCGCGCCCTAGCGCCAGCGGATAAGCTACATCGTCGAATGCCTGCATGGAATCGTTCGCCTCTGCTGGATCGGAAGTCGGGGGAAGCCGGACGAAGCCGTCTCGCACCACTTGCGGCAGCGCCCAGACGATGATCTCGTGAGGCACGCGGCGGATGGCTTCGTCGATCCCGGCGTCGATCGCCCGCCACTGCTGGCGATCACCAGCCTGCGGCACGAAGCCGGCCAGATAGTCCTGCTGGTCCGGTGGATAGCCGAGCCGCGCGTCGATCTGCGCATAGGCGTTGCGCCGGAGCCCATCGGCACCGCCGGTCAGCCAGTCATAGTCCTCAACCTGCAGGCGATCGAAGGCAGGGCTCGCCCACCCCACCGGCAGGTTCGCCCGCCGCAGCTCCGGCATCGCCGGATCGAGCAGCGTCGGGCTGAACACCAGCACCATCGCCTCCACCGATCCCGGCGCAACGGCGACCCGCACCGCGCTGACGAGATCGGCGGTGGACTGCGCCAGAATGGCCCCCGCATCGTCCAGCAGCGCCTGCTGCGCCGTCGAAAGCTCCCCGCGCATGTCGAAGATCGCCGGAGGATCGCCACCCAGCGCCGCCACAGCGGCATCGTCGTACAGGCAGATGCGGCCGTCCGCGAAAGTCCACCACCACGGCTCGCCCACCTGAAAGCGGACCGGCACCCCGGCGTCCACCATCAGCCCGGCGAATGCAGCGGCCACGGCTTGCAGCCAGGCCATCGCCCCGGCATTGGCGGGCGACAGCAGCGAACTGGGCGGGTCCCAGCCGGTCAGCGCCGGATTCCCGGCATGGTCGCGCTGTTTCCACCCCTCGGGGCAATTCTGGTCGAGCACTTCGTAGCTCAGCGATATAACCGGGCTGAACCCCAACGCCGCCGCCTGCGCAAAGAACGCGCGGTGCCAGGCGCGGGTCGGGGTGTTCAGCGGATCAGCGGCATCGCCTGCCAGATACGCGCTGCCATCCGCCGCCAGCCGGTAGTAATGGCTCATCCCCACATAGTGGACGATCGAGCCGCGATAGCCGAGCTGGCGGACATTGCGCAGCACCCGCGCCGGGGTCTGCACCCCCTGATCGTCGAACCCGGTAGCGATGCCCAGGCCATGCGGCGGCACCATCACATCGCCGATTTCCAGCATCGCCCGTTCGCCGTCGCAGGCGATCCCGGTCAGCTCGATCCACGCCTCGGCCTCGGCCGGCAGCGCCGCCGCGCTGGCCCCGTCATAGCCGGTCGGCACGAACGAAAGGAACAGCCGGTCGATATCCCCCGGCCACACCGGATCGGCATCGGCCGGCAGCGCAAATCCGCCCATGAGGTCGGAGAACGGCAGCGCGATCACCGCATCGTCCGGCGCGCCCTCGGCATAGTTCCACAGCCTGACATACCAGGTACGCGGCGCACCGGCGGCATCGCGCCCCTCGATCGTCAGCGTCGGGCCATTCACCGCATCAAGCGGCATGATCCCGGCCGATCGCCAGCGAAACCGCAGCACGGTATGCGCGTAATTGCGATCGGTGCGATAGGCCAGGAGCGGGTGGTCCAGCCCGTCCTCGCTCTGCCAGATCAGCCCGCCCAGGTCCGCTTCACGCAGGAAGCAGGCATCGATGCGCAAGGCATCGGGCGCGGTCGAGACCACGCTCGCCATCATCGGCCGGGGGAAGTTGACCGTCCAGAAACGCGGATCAAAGCGCTGGATCCAGACGCTCGCCTGTCCGTCACGCCTGTCGGCAAGCCAGAATGCCATGTGCCTCGCCCCTTATCCGCCAAACACCAGCGCACGGCGCACCGCGCTCGCCACCTGCCGCGATGATCGCTGCAGCGATTGCGGTACGCTCGCCCCGCGCTCGGCGTTGATCTGGATTGCCACCCGCACATCACGCCCGCGCCGCTCCGTCCCGCCGGGCTCGACCCGACCGGCCGATGTCGGCACGAACACTTCGGGTCCGCGCTCACCTACCACATAGGCCCGCCCCGGCGCGACATTGCCGCCCGTCGCCCGGCCCGGCAGACCCAGGAACGCGCCCAGCGCGGCACCGATGCCCGCACCCCCAGTCAGCCCTCCACCGCCAGCATCGCCGCCGCCAAGGTCGGGAATCAGCGCCCGCGCCGATTGCGTGGCGATCGCGTCCAGCGCAGCAAAGGCGACCCGCCGCAAATCCTCGAACCCCAGACTGCCGCGCCGGATCGCCTGCGTCAGTCCCCGCTCCAGCACGTCACCCGCCTTGGAGAACCCCGGCGTCAACCCGCCATCCACCGTCGCGCGCATCGCCGCGATATCCCGCGCAAAACCATCGGTGCTCGCCCGCACATCGATCAGCAGGCTGTCGATTTCGTCGCTCATGCTCGTTGCCCTGCCCAGTCATTGCCGAAAATCCGCGCCAACGCCGCGCGGTCGAATTGCGGCGGCGCGGCTTCGGCCCCGCCGTTCATACCCAGCGCCGCCGCCAGTTCCGCAGGCGTCGCGTTCCAGAATTCATCCGGCCGCCACAGCAGCACCCGCGCCGCCAGCCCGCACAGGGCCAACGCCTGATCGGCCAGAACCGTCACGTCGCGCCCTTCAGGATTTGCGAGAGCACCGCGCGCAGCGGCACCGCGCAAGCTGCCAGGCCCGCCGCCACGATCGCCTCGCCCACCGCCTCACGGCTCGGCGGTTCGTTCCGGTCCAGGCAATGCCAGAACAGGCTGGCGATCTCCGTCAGCCGCAGTTCGCCCGCCGCCGCTCGCTCGACCAGCGCGCACAGCGGCCCCAGCTCGCTCTCGGCCGCCACCAGCGCCGCGAATGTCGGGCGCAACACATGCGCCGTCCCGGCGATCATCAGGCTGGCCTCGCCGCGCAGCGGGTTGGCGATACGCTCGCTCACAGGCTCACCACCGCGCCGGAGCTTTCCAACTGCATGGTATAGTTGCGCTCGCCGTTGAAATCGCCGGCATAGTCCAGCCGCTGGACCAGGAACTGCCCGCGCAGCCGCGCACCGTCCTCGAAGCTCAGCTCGTAATCGTCGAGCGTTCCCGCCATCGCATTGGTGCGTACCTTGGTTTCGGCCGCGCTGCCCAGGAAGATGCCCGCCGCGCTGACCGAAACCGATCGCACCCCGGCTCCCGAAAGCAGCTCGCGCCAGCCGCCGCTGTCCTTGTGGGTGATGACCACGGCATCGCCGGTCACCGAAAGCTGCGTGGTGCGCAGGCCCGCCACCGTCTGGTACACGGCCGGGGTCGCACCGTCGGAAATCTTGAGCAGGAAAGCGCTGCCTTTCTGGGCGGTCATGGGCTCACTCCTTGAAACGGGTTCGGGAAAAGTCAGGCGGCCAGCAGCCGGAATGCGTATTCGATCAGGATCGCGCGCCGGCTCTCGCCGCGCTGTTCGGCACGGGCGCGCAGGAAGCGGGTGGACGTCACCGCAAGGCCCGCCTGCTCGCGCGGCAGACTGCCCACCCGCGCTTCGATCGCCGCGACCAGTTGCGCGGCGGCATCCGGGGCATCGCCCCGACACTGCAGCTCCAGCGCCACCCGCACCTCGCGGCCCGGCATGGTCTTGTTGCTCCAGTCGGTGCTGGCGCTGGCGACGATGGCGAGCCACGGCAGGCTCGCCCGCGACGGTGCCTCCTCGACGATGGCGTTGAGTTCCCCGGCCAGCGCCGGATCGCCCGCCAGCCAGTCGATCAGCGTGGCGCGCAAGGCTATTTCCATGGGTCTTGTCCTCCCCCAGTCGGCCACAGCAGCGCCGCACTGCGCCAGCGCCGCGCGTCACCGGTCGCCTGCAGGATGCGCGCAACCCGCCGGGCCCGCGCCACTGCGCCGACCTGCCGGACCAGCGCCTCCGCGATCCGCGTCAGCCCCGCGCCCGCCGCCGCCGTAATCAATGGCCCGCTCATGCGATCCGCAGCCTGCGCCAAGGCCGCCACAGCGCCGCCACCGAAGCCGGGGGGAGGATCGCACCGCCGCCGCTCTCGCGCTGGCGATGCTGGTGCGCGGCCAGCCGGATCAGGCCATGGCGCAGCGAATCCGGCAGGTCTTCCCATTCGGGCACGAGCCCGGCCGTGAACGACACTACCAGCCGCCCC
Organism: Novosphingobium colocasiae; assembly: GCF_014652555.1. Lineage (GTDB taxonomy): Bacteria > Pseudomonadota > Alphaproteobacteria > Sphingomonadales > Sphingomonadaceae > Novosphingobium > Novosphingobium colocasiae. The sequence goes on along the minus strand of NZ_BMZA01000003.1, from coordinate 111,273 downwards.
GGCAGCGCCGGTTGCAGCAGCCGTACCCGGCCGGTGCCGTCAGGGCCAAGGTCGGTCTCGTAATCGCCGGTCGCCAGCGCGGTCAGGGTGCCATCGGCGGCGATCCGGCTCAGCCCGGCGATCGCCTGCACCGGCCGCGTCGCCAGCGCCTGCCAGCCGCCGCACGCCGGCAGCAGTTCCTCGCAACTCGCGGCCAGCGGCATCTGGCCGGTAAAACCCTCGCAGACGTCCAGGCTCGTCGCGATCAGCGCCGCCAGCGGCGCGTCGTCGTGCGCGGTGGTGATGCCGAGCCACTGCTTGAGCTCGGCCAGCGCCGAAGGCGGCAGCACCGGCGGGGTAAGGATGTGCCGGTTCATGGGCATCTCCGTTTCTGGCAAGGTCGGGAAACCGAAGGGCCCGCGCCGCCCGCAGGGGAGCCAGGCGGCGCGGGCGGGCGGCGCTGGGGCGGACCGGCGGGGAAGGCCGGTCGCCAGACTGCCGCCACGTCGGGCGTCAGGTCGAGATTTTGATCAGCTTGATCGCGTCGCTGTCCAGCACCTGCCCGCCGATCCGCTTCGTCGCGTAGAAGTTGACGAACGGCTTGTTGGTATAGGGATCGCGCAGGATCGTCGTGGTGCTGCGCTCGGCGATCAGATAGCCGGCGCGGAAATTGCCGAAGGCGATCGGATAGGCGTTGGCGCCGATATCGGGCATGTCCTCGGCCTCGATCACGGCATAGCCCAGCAGGCGGTTGGGCTGACCATCGACGATACCCGGCTGCCACAGGAACGATCCGTCCGCCGCCTTGAGCTTGCGGACGCTCGCCAGCGTCCGCGAATTCATCACCCAAGTTGCGCCCTGCCGGTGGCCGGACTTGAGCGACTGCACCAGATCGATCAGCTTGAGCTCAGGAGAGGCGTCGAAGCCGGTCGCGTTGCCCGATACGATGTGCTGCAACTGTCCGAAGGTGCGGGCACTGTCCGCCGCCGTACTGGTCGTCGCCCCCAGAAAGCCCTTGGGCTGGTTGGTACCGGTGCCGTTCACGAACGCCGCGCCTTCGGCCCGGGCGAACTCTCCGGCGATCTCGTTCGCCAGCCACGACTGGACGTCGAACTGGGCATCATCCAGCATCGCCTGGCTCGCCGCCGGATTGGCATACAGCTCGCCCGAAGGCGGAGCGATTTCCGCAAAGGTCGGCGTGGCGGTTTCCGGTCGCACCCCGGTCTCGCTCACCCAGCCCGAAGCGACGCCGCTGGTGGTGATCAGCTTGCGGTACCCGGCGGTGCCGGTACGCACCACTTGCGCGATCGACCGGATCGGGCTGATCGCCTTGAGCCTCGCCGCAATCAGGTCGTCGATCTCGCGCGGCACGGCATAGCCGCCCTCGCCCGCCACCGCGCCATTGAACGACTTGAGCTCGGTCTCACGCCCCCGGCGCAGATAGCCGTCGATGAAGCCCTTCACCTCCAGGCTCGGTGCCGCGCCTCCGCCGATCTGCGGACGGCCGGCAAAGCGGCCCACCCGCTCCAGCCGCGATTTCACTTCCTCGACATCGCCGCGCAGCGCGCCGATGGCTTCTTCCGCCGCGTCCTGGCGGGCAATCAGATCGAACGAGGCGTCCAGCGGTTCAACCGGGTCCGTGCACTCCATGGGCATTACCTTTCACGAAATGGCCACCATCGGCGGCGAAAAAGTTTGGCCGGGGGCGGAGTCTCCGGGCGTCAGAGCACCAGATGGACCCGCGCCCCGTCCTGCATCGGGTTGCTCACCAGGCTCACCTCAATCAGGTCGATCTCCAGCAGTTCGCGGCCCGCAGCCGTGCGCCGGCTGGCGCGCGTGCGATAACCGAACGACAGGCCGGTCACGGTCCCGCGCCGCAGCGCCAGCCCGGCCGCACCTTGCGGATTGTCGATGGTGCCGGTCACCCGCAGCCCGCGCGCATCCTCGGCAACGCTGTCGATCCAGCCGATCCGCGAGTCGGCGCGGTGCTGCCACAGCAGCGGCAGCGCCTGCCGGTTGGCCGCAAGCGTCCGGGCAAAGGCACCGGGGCGGATCACATCCCGCCCGGCATCACGCCGGTCGAACAGCGCGGCATAACCGGCGAAGCGCAGCGCCGCGTCCTCGTCCGGCTGCCGCAGAGCGGGGCCGCGCGCGCTCATCGCAGCAGCTCCGTCGCCCCCAGCCGCACCGCCAGACCCAGCAGCAACAGCGCCAGCCCGGCGCGCACGATCCAGCCGATCGCCGCCACCCGTGCGCTGGCCTTGGCATCGCGCCACGCCTGCAACAGCTCGCGCAGCTCCGAAACGTCGTGCGGCGCGGATTCGTCGTCGAGCCCGATCAGCGCCAGCATCCGCTTGGCCCCCATTTCGCTGGCTTCTTCGACCACCGCGCGCAGCGTCACCAGATCGCTGCCCTGCCCTTTCGCCTGGGCCAGTAGCCCGGCCAGCATGTCACCATTGTTCATGAAATGTTCTCCTGAACCTGTCGGCGCGAGCGAGCCTTGCGCTCGGGCAGCCCCAGCAGCGTGCGCTTTTCGGCGTCATCCAGAAAACCGGCCCCGCTCACTTGCGACCACAGCCTCTCGCGGTCTTCCGCCAGCGCCGGCACCCGGTCGAGATCGACGGCAAGCCGCGCATCGGGAAACCACGCCGCCAATCCCTCGCCGAGGCCGGCCAGGATCTTCGCCGATAGCGGCAGCAGCGTCAGCCGCCACAGCGCCCGGTTCGCCTCGCGGTAATTGGCGTAAGTCGCATCGCCCGGCAGCCCCAGCAGCATCGGCGGCACCCCGAAAGCCAGCGCGATGTCCCGCGCCGCCGCCGCCTTCAGCGCCGCGAAGTCCATGTCCGCCGGGCTCATCGCCATCGATTGCCATTTAAGGCCGCCCTCCAGCAGCATCGGCCGCCCGGCATTGCCCGACCCCGAAAACGCGCCCGCCAGTTCCGCCTTCAACCGGTCGAACTGATCGGCGCTCAGTGCATTGCCGTCGCCCGCGTCATAGACCAGCGCCCCCGAAGGCCGCGCCGCGTTTTCCAGCAACTGCCGGTTCCACTCGGCGGCGGCATTGTGCGTGGCCACTGCCTGCTCGGCGGCACACAGGCATCCGGCCCCGTAATGGTCGTCGGCCGGGTGAAAATAGCGGACATGGATGATCCCCGGCGCGGCATCCTCGTCCAGCAGCGGGATCACGATCTGCCGCCCCGCCACGGCATAGCCATATGCGCTCGGCCACCCATCCTCGCCCGCGATCACGCTTACCCGTTCCGGCCGCAGCGCGAACAGTTCGGTCGGCCGGCCGCGTCCGTCCCTGATGATCTGGACATAGGCATTGCCGTGCAGCAGCAGGTGCGATGCCAGCGTTTCCAGCAGCGGCTGCCCCGCGCTCGTCGCGCCGACCAGCGCGGCAATCTCGGGCTCGACAGGCAGCAGCGGCGCACCGCCGATCCCCTCGGCCACCAGCCGCACCGCCCGCTGCGCCACCGGGTTCTCCAGATAGGCGCGGCGCACCGCCACGCTATATTCGAACGGTGTCCGCGCCCCCGCAGCTTCAGCGAAGAACCAGGGCGAAGACATTCCGCGCGCCAGCGGCACGCGCGCATCACGCCCCTTGAAGGCAGCGACGAGCGTATCGAGGAAAGCCATGCGATTCCTTTCTCGCGGGTTGGACGGTGAACGTCCGGTTTTCGTATCGTCAGGTAGCCCGCACGCGCGGCCCCCTGCTGCGTCCCAGCATCAACTCGCTCAGCGCCCACACCAGCGCATCGGCGCGATCGGGGGAGCGGCCGGGGCCTTCATAGGCCCCGCCCGGCATCAGCCCGCACATCTCGTCCTCCAGCGCCGCGAACACCCCCGCGTGCCGCACCCGGCCCGCTTCGTAGAGCGCGGCGACAGGCTCGGCCCGCGCCACCTTGCCCCGGCTCGCGTGAACCAGCCGCAGCGGCAGCGCCAGTTCGGCTGCCCGCAGCACGCTCGCCACCATCTCGCCGCCCTGGTTGGCCTCGGCCACCACCCGGTCGGCGCGCCAGGCCGCTGCGGCCCCGGCCGCGGCCCGGGCCCAGCGCTCCGGGCTCGGCTTGGTGGCAGAGGCATCGGCCAGCACATGGGCGATGCCGCCCTGGTCGATGCCCACCACCACGATCCCGCAGGCATCGCCCGCAGCACTCGCCGGCGGGTCCACCCCCACCACGATCCGCGCCATCGCCGGAGCCGCCGCCTCGCGGCACCCCTCGATCAGCCCGCGCGTCCACAGCGCCCCTTCGCGGTCGGCGATCAGCTCGCCGTCCAGTTCCTGCCGCGCCAGCAGCGATCGCCCGAACGTGCGCCGGATATCGCGCAGATAGCGCGCCGGCAGGTTCGCCGCATTGTCCTCGGTCCGCCCTCTGGTGATGACCATTCCGCAAGCCCCGCCGCCGCCTTGCTCCCGCATCAGCCGCGCGATCAGCGGCACCGCGCGCGGTGTCGTCGTCGCCATCGCCCGCGGTCGTTCGCCCAGCCGCAGCCCGAATAGCAGGTTGTCCCACGCCGCCAGCGCCCGGCCCCCGGCGTGATCCCATTTCGCGATCTCGTCGCACCAGGCATGGCTGTGCTGCGGCCCGCGCAACGCCTCGGGCTCGCCGGCCGAATAGAGCAACGCCCGCGCCCCGTTCGCCCACACCAGCCGCCGCAGCGATGGTTCATAGTCCGGGCGGCGGCCGGGCGGGGACACCGCCAATATCCCGCTTTCCCCCTCCACCATCACCGCCCGCACCTCGGCCAGGCTCGCCCCGACCAGCGCGATACGCGCGTCGGGATCGGCTTCGGCCACCCCGCGCACCCATTCCGCACCCGCCCGCGTCTTGCCGAAGCCGCGCCCGGCCATCACCAGCCACACGCTCCAGTCGCCCTTCGGCGGCAGTTGCTCCGCCCGTGCCCACAACCGCCAGTGCGTCGCCAGTTCGTCCTGCTCCCCCGGGGTGAATGCGGCCAGCGCGGCCCTGCGTTCACCCGTGGGCATCTCCATCAGCCAGGCCAGCCTGGCGCTGCAGCTCATCCCTCGCGCCCGGCGTCGGCGCTCGCCCGCGCACTGCGCTCGCGCATCATGTCGATCTTGGCGTCGATCGCCGCCAGCACCGCTTCGGCGTTGCGGTTTTCGTGGATCGCCCGCTGCCGCGCCACCTGTTCGCGATGGACCGTCAGCAGCCGGAACGCGGTGGCATTGTCGAACGTGCGCACCGCCCGGCGCGCGCCGCTCACCGGCTTGATCTCGCCTTCGCGCAGCCGCTGCAGCAGGTGCATTTCCAGGTGATCGTATCCCTCGCACAGCGCCTCCTGCCAGCGGCGGTAGAATTCCGGATCGCTGCGCCGGGCATCGTAAGCCCGCGACGGATGAATCCCCGCCTCCCGCGCCGAAGCCGCGACATTGGACGTCGTGGCCAATTCCGCGAGAAAGCGCTTTCGCCACGCTGACGGGGCGGCCCCCTTGTTCGCCGCCACCTTGTTCGATGCGGCCTTGTTCGATGCGGCCTTGTTCGATGCGGCCTTGTTCGATGCGGCCTTGTTCGATGCGGCCTTGTTCGATGCGGCTGTGCCCGCCGTGGGCGCAGCCTCGCCCGGCGCAAGGCCCACAGGCTCCGCGCGCGAATTCGTGTTCGCCATGTTCCGTCCACTGCCAAGGGGGAAGGCGTCGCCCGCTCGGGGAATCGCCTCAACTCAATGTTCTTGATTTGTACCCTCTGGGCGCCGAAATGTCAAGCCAAATAACCAAATAGGTTATTTTTGGATTTTCGAACCGCCAAAACGGAAAAGGGCGGCCCTAAGGCCGCCCTTTCGTGTGTGGGTCGGTTCGCCCCCTCAGGCGAGGGTGAGAGCGAAACCCAGGGCGCTTACGCCCAAGGCCGCGGCGAGACCGATCGTCCGGTGAACGAGGGTCATCTGCTTTCTCCTGTTGCTGGGGGCGATCCCCCTTCGCACTTGCAACATAGGAGAGTTAGTAATTTTCACAATGTCAATTGCAGCACTTGAAGTTGCATTTCTTGCAACTATTCCACTCATTGCGGCATTACAACCGCTCAGCAGCCGCAGGAATCCGCCGCCGCATCTGGACACGCGCCGCCGCCGCTATTACGGCCCGGCCATGAGCACCCAGACATCTGACTCCATCCTGATCGTTGATTTCGGCAGCCAGGTCACCCAGTTGATCGCCCGCCGCGTGCGCGAAGCCGGGGTCTACTCGGAAATCGCCCCGTTCTCGACCGCCGAGGAAGCGTTTCACCGCATGCAGCCGGCCGGCATCATCCTGTCCGGCTCGCCCGCCTCGGTGCTGGACGCCGCCGGCCCCGCCGTTCCCGCCGCCATCCTCGATAGCGGCCTGCCGATGCTGGGCATCTGTTACGGCCAGCAGACGCTGATGCACCAGCTCGGCGGCGAGGTTCTGGCCGGCGATTCGGGTGAATTCGGCCGCGCCTTCATCGAGATCAACGCCGATTGCGCATTGTTTGACGGCCTGTGGCAGGTCGGCGAAAAGCACCAGGTCTGGATGAGCCATGGCGACAAGGTCACCAGCCTCGCCCCCGGCTTCCGCCCCGTCGCCGCCAGCGCCGGCGCGCCTTTCGCGGTCATCGCCAACGATGCCAAGCGCATCTACGCGATGCAGTTCCACCCCGAAGTCGTCCACACCCCCGATGGCGCGAAGCTGCTCAAGAACTTCGTGCGCCACGTCTGCGGCCTCGCCGGTGACTGGACGATGGCCGAATTCCGCAAGACCAAGATCGCCGAGATCCGCCAGCAGGTCGGCGATGCCCGCGTCATCTGCGGCCTGTCCGGCGGCGTCGACAGCGCCGTGGCTGCCGTCCTCATCCACGAGGCGATCGGCGATCAGCTCACCTGCGTGTTCGTCGATCACGGCCTCATGCGCATGGGCGAGGCCGAACAGGTCGTCAGCCTGTTCCGCGGCCATTACCATATCCCGCTGGTCCACGTGGACGCCTCCACCCTGTTCCTCAAGGGCCTCGAAGGCGTCACCGATCCCGAAGCCAAGCGTAAGTTCATCGGCAAGACCTTCATCGATGTGTTCGAGGATGAGGCGAAGAAGATCGGCGGTGCCGATTTCCTGGCCCAAGGCACGCTCTACCCCGATGTCATCGAAAGCGTCTCGTTCACCGGCGGCCCCTCGGTCACGATCAAGAGCCACCACAACGTCGGCGGCCTGCCCGACCGGATGAACATGAAGCTCGTCGAACCCTTGCGCGAACTGTTCAAGGACGAAGTCCGCGAACTGGGCCGCGAACTCGGCCTGCCCGATGTCTTCGTCGGCCGCCACCCCTTCCCCGGCCCCGGCCTCGCCATCCGCATCCCCGGCGAAGTAAACCGCGAACGCTGCGACATCCTGCGCAAGGCCGATGCCATCTACCTTGAGGAAATCCGCAACGCCGGGCTCTATGATGCGATCTGGCAGGCCTTCGCCGTCCTGCTCCCGGTCAAGACCGTCGGCGTGATGGGTGACGGCCGCACCTACGACAGCGTCTGCGCCCTGCGCGCGGTCACCAGCACCGACGGCATGACCGCCGACATCTACCCCTTCGACGCCACCTTCCTCAGCCGCACCGCCACCCGCATCATCAACGAGGTCAAGGGCATCAACCGCGTCGTCTACGACTACACCAGCAAGCCCCCCGGTACGATCGAGTGGGAGTGAGCTTGCCCGCCGGCCTGTGATGTCGGGCGGATCGACGCGCACTGCAATGTCGGGTCATGCCAGCAACTGCACCGGCACTCCGAGCGCAGGCCCGGCCGCGGCAAATCGCTGGTCCAGCGTGTAAACCGTAGCGCCGCTCGTCGAAGCCACGGCCAGGTGAAGCGCGTCCCCGGCACGAAGGCCAAGCTTATGCTGATCAGCGAACCGTGCGGCCTCCCCGAACTGCCGCCTGGTCAGGCCTTTTACGTTAAAGCTCTCGGCCACCAGCTTGTTGAACATGGCAAGCGCTGCCGCACGCTGCTCCAGCGTGATCTGCCCGTTACGCAGCTTGATCGCCATGGCGGACGACATTTCGGTGATTGTCCAGTCACTGATCAGGAGCTGCTCCGGATCCTGTCTTGCCAGCCAAGCTTGGACAACGGCCGTCATCGGCTCGTTGGATAGCGCAGCGACGATCAGCGAAGTGTCGAGGTACAGCATCAATACCGATCGCCATCCCGCATTGATCGGACCAGATCCGCCGCGCTTTCGGATTGCGGGGGCATGGCGGTCAGCGCCTGCAACGAAGCCACGTCGATGGAACGGCGCGGCCGCTCCACGCCCGTAAGCCGCGCAACGGGTTTCCCGCGCCGAGTGATATCGATCGAATCTCCCGCCTCAACCCGATCGACCAACTCGCTCAGGTGGGCTTTGGCATCAGCCAGATTGATCGTGTTCATATTGCCACTCGTGACCATCTAGATGGTCATATAGCATTGCAACCAACCAAAATCCAGTTCCTCGCCTATCCCGCATCGCGTTGCACATGCGAGGCAGTGCCGTATAGAGGCACGGTCCGCTCGCCCCGCTGCGCTGCCCCACGCACAGGAGATGCCCATGTTTTCCGGCCCCCAACCCGCCTATGCCGGGATCATGGCACTCACCGGCATCGGCATCCCGGTCATGGCCGCGCTGAACGCCGGGCTTGGCCAGCGGCTGGGCAATCCGGCGGCGGCGGCGAGCGTGCTATTTGCCGTCGCGTTTCTCGGGACGCTGACGGCTTTTGCGATCGGGCTCGGTTCCGGGGCCACGGTCGATGCGCGCGGCTGGGGTGGCGCGCCGGTCTGGAGCTACGGCGCGGGCCTGTTCGTCGCCTTCTACGTCCTGGCGATAACCGCCATCGGCCCACGGTTCGGCATCGGTAACGCCGTCTTTTTCGTGCTCGTCGGCCAGCTTGCCAGCGCTGCGGTGATCGATCACTTCGGCCTTTTCGGTGCGGCGCGGTCGGAAATCACGCTGCCCCGGCTCGCCGGGGTAATATTGATGGCTGCCGGTGTATTTCTTGCAAGAAAACAAGCCTGATCGGGCGACGAGTGGGAAAATATTAACGATGAAATGATTTCATCGTGCATATCACTCAACTCGTCGCCAGGGGTTAACCTTTCATTTAGGGATACCCCGTATTTTCATACATACCCGTTTAGCTGCCCGCCGTCAGAGCCCTTCGGTCGCGCGACCTATTGGGATGTAGCTGAATGCAAAACCTGGACCCCGTACCCGACACCGCCATACCGCAGGTGTCTTCGCCCGCAGACCAGCGCCTCAAGCCGCGCTTTGCCCTGCTGATGCGCAGTGCCAAGCTGGTGTCACCGGCGGGCGAGTATCTGTGCATCATCCGCGACATCTCCGAAACCGGCGTCAAGCTGCGGCTGTTCCACGAATTCCCGGCCGATCAGCCGCTCGCGCTGGAAAGCGGCGATGGCACCCGCATCGCCGCCGAATGCGTCTGGCAGCGCAATGGCGAGGCGGGTTTCCGCTTCATCGAACCGATCGACGTCATGCGCTTCATCGCCGAAGCCGGGCCCTACCCCAAGCGGCCGGTGCGGCTGCGTGTCTATCACGAGGCGATCGTCGTCAGTCAGGGCGTCGAAATCCCGGTGATCCTGCGCAACCTGTCGCGCGAAGGGGCCCGGATCGACACGGACCACCGTCTGGCGCTGAGCGAGAAACTGCGGCTCGTCAGCCCGGCGCTGCCGGAACTGAACGCCACCGTCTGCTGGCGTCGCCAGCCGGCCTATGGCGTGGTCTTCCGTCAGGTGATGACGATGGAGGAACTGTCGCTGCGCTCGCTGGCGATGCAGCCGCCCGAACCGGGCCAGGACCTGCCGCCGATGCGATCCTCGTTCAGCCAGGAATGAATTTCAGCGCTACGCCGTTCATGCAGTAGCGCTTTCCGGTGGGACGCGGGCCGTCGTCGAACACATGGCCCAGGTGCCCGCCGCAGCGGTTGCACAGCACCTCACTGCGCGCATAGCCCAGTTTCCAGTCGGTGGACGTTCCCACCGCCCCCGGCAACGGCTTCCAGAAGCTGGGCCAGCCGGTGCCGCTATCGAACTTGGTGCTCGATGCAAACAATGCCAGCCCGTCGGCCGCGCACACGAACGTGCCCTTGCGATGTTCGTTCAGCAATGGCGAGGTAAAGGCACGCTCGGTCCCCGCCTGCCGCAGCACCCGGTACTGGTCCGCCGTCAGCCGCTTGCGCCATTCGGCATCGCTGAACTGGACCGGATAGTCACGCGCCTCGGCAGGTGACGCGCCGCACCCTGCCAGCAACGGCAGCGCCGCGCCCGCGCCAAGCCAAGCGATGAAGGTGCGCCGTCCGATGTTGCGATGCGATGCCATGTCCGCGTCTCTACGCGATCTTCGCTGATCGCCGGCTGAACAGCCCGCGCCGCTTGCGCCCGCCCCCCGCCGGACCCGATTGCATGACCCGCCGCCGGAACAGCCGCGAACCGAACCTCACCAGCACCAGCACCACCAACGCCTGCCCGATGATCGCGACAACATGCGGCATTAGTGCACCATCCGTAGCCGCGCGGGCCAGCATGACAAACGGGGAACTAAACGGAAAGACGGCGGCCGCCAGTTCGAGCGTCGTTCCCGGCTGGGCCATCGCGTCGGTAGCGAAGAGAAACACCAGCAATTGCATCATCGTCGCCGGCATCGACAGCGTCTGCACATCGCGCACCGTCGGTGCCATTGAGCCGATTGTCAGGAATACTGATCCCAGCAGCAGGTAGGCCATCGAGAAGTATACCACGCTCAGCACCAGCATCATCGGCCAGCCCACTGCCGGGGCGGTCAACGCCGGCATTGTCGAGCCGGCACCCAGCGTCAGCAGCCCGCCCGCCGCCGCCCAGGTAGCGATCCCGACAAACGAAACCGCCAGCATTGCAAACAGCTTCCCCAGGAACACCGCGTCCATCGGAATGGCGGCGGCAAGAATCTCTATGATCTTGTTGGCCTTTTCCTCGACCAGGTTCGAAAGCACCATGCCCGCCAGCAACAACGTCAAAAAAAACAGCAGCGTCTGCGATGCCTGCGCGGTCAGCATCCGGCCCTGCCGCTCGCTGGCGGTGCTGGACGCGGCGGACACCAGCGATACCGGTGGCAGATCTTCCGGTGCGCCGGTCAGCGCTTTGCCGGCAACCAGCGAAAGCGGCCCCTGCCAGACCCTCGTCTGGTCAGGCAGGCCAGTCAGCGTCAGCGCCGCAGGGCGTCCGGACAGGATCGCGGCGACGTTGCCTTTGCGCTGCTCCAGCGCCTTGCGCGGATCGGGGCGCTCGCCCGGCTGCAGTTCATGCACGATGATGAATTCTGGCAAGGCTCCGCCGATGCTTGGTAGCATCGCTTCACGCGCCGCGCTCATCGCCTTGGCATCCTGTGCCGTCATCACCAGCCCAACTTGGGCGTGGTCAGCCGATTGCTGGACCCGCTGGCCGACATTCCCAGCAAGGCCGAATACCATACCCATGATTAGCGGCCCCAGCAGGAACATAACGAAGCTTCGCGAGAACAGGATCGCGCGAAAGTCGCGCCGGGCGATCACCCAGGCGGCGGAGAGGATCGACAGGCGGCCGGATTCGGACTGCGCGCTCATCGCCGCATCTCCTCAGGCTTTTCTTCATCGAGCGCACGCGCCGCGGCTTCCCCGGCGATGGCCACGAAAGCATCATGCAGTCCGGCCCGCTCGATCGATAGCGACAGCACGCCCGCCTCCCCCTCGATCAGCGCGCGCAGCAGCGGCTCCACCCCGGTCTCGGGCAGCGAAAAACGCCAGGTGGCCCCATCTCGCTCGGCGTCGGCCGGCAGCGCTGCACGCCACACGCCGTCAGCGGCGCGCGTCTCCAGCCGGACCTGCGCCGGAATCCGATCACGCGCGACATCTACCGGCCCGGCGAACGGCACTTTGCCGCCCGCGATGATCGCCACTTCGTCGCACAGCCGTTCGGCATGGGCGATGACATGGGTGGAGAAGATCACCGTCGTCCCGTCGGCGGCAAGCTGGCGCATCATCCGTTCCAGCCGCTGCTGGTTCAGCGCATCAAGGCCGGAAAACGGCTCGTCGAACACCACCAGCCGGGGCCGATGGACCAGCGTTCCCAGGATCTGCACCTGCTGCGCCATGCCCTTGGAAAGCTGGCGGATCTGTCGGTCGGCGGCATAGCCCAGCCCGTGCGCCTCCAGCATCTCGTGCGCGCGGCGGCGTCCTTCCTTCATCGGCAATCCGCGCAGCGCTCCAACGAAGGCGATCGCCTCGGTCGCCTTCATCGCCGGATAAAGCCCGCGCTCCTCGGGCAGGTAGCCGATGGCGTGCGCCACGTCGTGCGGCCGCTCGGCCCCCAGAATCCGGCGATAGCCAGAATCGGGATCGATGATCCCCAGCAGCATCCGCAAGGTCGTCGTCTTGCCCGCACCGTTGGGCCCGAGGATGCCGTAGACCGCCCCCTGCGGCACGGTCAGGTCCACCCCGTCCACCGCCGTGAAGCCGTCAAAGCGCTTGACCAGACCGCGCGCCTCGATCGCCAGATAATCATCCGCGATCGCGCTATCGGGCCCGATTGCATTGCTCGCCACGCGCCAATCTCCTAGTTCGTGCGCACTGCATAGAGCCCGCACGCCGTAAATGGGAGCATCCCCGGCTTTGGTTAAGACCGCGCTAAGAGCCTTCGTCGAGGCGCTGGAAATCGAGGCCCGCGCGCTGGGCTTCGTCGCGTTCGGCGTGGCCCCCGCCGCGCCCGATGCGGCGCGCACGGCGCGACTCGATGCCTGGCTTGCGGCGGGCATGCACGGGACGATGGACTGGATGGAGGGCCGCGCCGATCAGCGCGCCGATCCGCAGACCCTGTGGCCCGAAGCGCGCAGCGTCATCGCACTCGGCATAAGCTATGCCCCCGCCGCCGATCCGCGCCACCTCGCCGATGCCCCGGCGCGCGGCCGTATCTCGGTCTATGCCCAAGGGGCGGATTATCACGATACGGTCAAGAAGGCGCTGAAACACCTTGCCCGCTGGATCGTCGCCGAGGCCCCCCGGCTTGGCCTTGGCGAAGCCGGGGTCAAGGTGTTCACCGATACCGCCCCGGTCATGGAAAAGCCGCTCGCCGCCGCCGCCGGTCTCGGCTGGCAGGGCAAGCACACCAACATGGTCAGCCGCGACCATGGATCGTGGCTGTTCCTGGGCGAAATCTACACCACGCTGAACCTCGAACCGTCCGCACCGGCGCGGGATCGCTGCGGATCATGCCGGGCCTGCCAGGACGCCTGCCCGACTGCGGCGTTCCCAGCGCCCTATCGCCTCGATGCCCGCCGCTGCGTCAGCTACCTCACGATCGAACACAAGGGCCCGATCCCCGAAGACCTGCGCGAAGGGCTGGGGAACCGCATCTACGGCTGCGACGATTGCCTGGCCGCCTGCCCATGGAACAAGTTCGCGCAGACCGCCCACACCATGCGCGCCTTCCTGCCGCGCGCGGAACTGACCGCGCCCCGGCTGGACGAGTTGCTGGCGCTTGATGACGCCGGCTTTCGCAAGCTTTTCTCGGGCAGCCCGATCAAGCGCATCGGCCGCAACCGCTTCGTGCGCAACTGCCTCTATGCCGCCGCCAACAGCAAACGGCCCGACCTGACCGCACAGGTCGGGCCGTTGCGGAATGATCCGGATCCGGCGGTGGCCGATGCCGCCCGCTGGGCGTGGGACAGGCTTTCTCCCACGAACCAAGGCCTGGGCGACGTGTCCTAAAGATCGGTCAGACCGAACACGGCAACGCAGGCTACCAATGCCAGAAGGCCGATCATGAACACCCGATCCGCCCAGCTTTCGAACCGGCTCGGCTCGGGCTCCCGGCGCAGCGCCGCGTAAGAGAGCACGCAAGCGATCGAGAAGCAGGCCGCAGCACACCAGGCGATCTCATCGCCGATGGACCTGGCAGCCAGCCCCGAAACCCGGAGCCCGGTGATGATCAGAAGCGCGATACCGAGCAAATTCGACGCGGCGTTGAGAACGTGATGGTGGCGGGCCATGGTTCCCGCAGCTACCGGCCCCGTTCTGAACCGCGTCGAAACGGATGCCCCGCCTACAGCAGTTCCTTGAGCGGCACGTCCTTGTCGGCGAGCCGCTCAGCATCGGGGCTCGCCCCGGCCTCGACCAGCTTGCGGCCCTGGACATAGTCCTTGACCATGTTGACGCAATCGAGCGCCACCACCTTGCCCTGCTTGAGGTAGACCACCGAGAAGCTGCGATCCTCGGGGTTGCCGCGGATCACCGTCTGGTCGAACCCCAGGTTGATCCCGGCGGTCTGCAGGCGCAGGTCGTACTGGTTGGACCAGAACCACGGGAACGCCTTGTACGGCTTCTCGTCTCCGCAGATCGCCTTGGCCACGCAGGTTGCCATGTCGTTGGCGTTCTGCACCGATTCCACCCGCATCACGTTGCCGCCGGCAAAGTCGCAGGCGAACGCCGCGCAATCGCCGATCGCATAGACATCGGGCAGCGACGTGCGGCAATATTCGTCCACGTCCACCCCGTTGGCACCCACTGCCCCGGCGGTGATCAGCGGGCCCACGGCGGGGACTATGCCGATGCCGACGATGACCGCTTCGGCCGGGATCACCGAACCGTCCGCCAGCTTGACCCCGGTCACCTTGTGGCCATCACCCTCCAGGCAATCGACCGCCACGCCGGTACGCAGATCCACCCCGTGATCGCGGTGTTCTTTCTGGTAAAACGCCGAAAGGTCTTCCCCGGCCACCCGCGCCAGCACGCGCGGCAGCGCTTCGAGCAGGGTGACGTTGAGCCCCAGCTTGGACAGCACCGCCGCCGCTTCCAGCCCGATATAGCCGCCGCCGATGACGACGATGTTCTTCGTCCCGGCGTCGACTTCGGCCATCAGCAGGTCGCAATCGGCGCGCGTGCGTACCGCGTGCACCCCGGCAAGGTCCGCGCCCGAACAGGACAGCCGGCGCGGATCGCCGCCGGTCGCCCAGACCAGCTTGCCGTATTCCATGGTCTTGCCGTTCGACAGTGTCAGCCGCTTCGCCCTGGCATCGACATCGGTCACCTCGACGCCGAGCAGGAACGGCACTTCCTTTTCGGCCCAGAACGTCTCCGGGCGGATATAGAGGCGATCGAACGTCTTTTCGCGGGCGAAATATTCCTTGGACAGCGGCGGACGCTCATAGGGATATTCCGGTTCGCGGCCGATGACCGTGATCGTGCCGGTGAACCCGTTCTGCCGCAGCGCGATCGCGCACTGCGCCCCGCCGTGGCCGGCCCCTACGATGACGACGTCAGCTTTGTCCATGTACCCAAACCTCCAGTTCACGCGGGGGATTTGCCGCTTTTTCACCGCAGGTCAATCACCTTGAACGGCATGGCACCCTTCGAAATAACGGGCGATCAGGCCAGCGCCGCCGTGGTCATCGCGATAGAGCGCAGATGCGCCTCGGGATCGAAGATCGAGGTCGAGATTATCAGCTCGTCCGCCCCGGTGCGCGCCGCGAACGCTTCGATATCGGCCCGCACAGTCTGCGGATCGCCGATGGCGCTGACCGATCGTACCTGCTCCAGCATCGCTAGCGCCGCCGGGGGCAGGCCTTCGCGATAGTCGGGCACCGGCGGCTTGAGCCGGCCGGGAGTGCCGGTGCGGATCGCCACGAAGCTCTGGTCGATGGACGATGCCAACAGACGCGCCTCATCATCGGTTTCGGCGGTCACCACGTTGATGGCCGCCATGAAGCGGGGCTGCTCCAGCGTTTCGGAAGCTTCGAACCGGTTGCGATAGGTCCACGCGGCCTCGTCCAGCAGCGCGGGCGCGAAATGCGAGGCGAAGGCATAAGGCAGCCCCAGCATCGCCGCCAGTTGCGCGCCGAACAGGCTGGAGCCCAGGATCCACATCTCCACGTCCGCTCCGGCCGCCTGCGGCGCGGAAACCCCGCCCACCGCCTGCCCGGCAAACCGCGCGCGCAGTTCCACTACGTCGTTGGGAAACCGTTCCGCCGCTCCGTGCAGGTCCTTGCGCAGCGCCTGGGCCAGCCGCCCGTCCGCGCCGGGTGCCCGCCCCAGCCCGAGATCGATGCGGCCAGGGAACAGCGCCGCCAGCGTGCCGAACTGCTCGGCGATCACATAAGGATTGTGGTTCGGCAGCATGATCCCGCCCGAACCGATGCGGATGGTGCGCGTCACTTGCGCCAGATGCGCCAGCACCACAGAAGTCGCGCCGCCGGCGATGCCGTCCATGCCGTGGTGCTCTGCCACCCAGTAGCGGGCATAGCCCGCAGCCTCTGCCGCTTGCGCAGAAGCGGCGCTCAGCGCCAACGCTTCGGCCACGCTGGCCCCTTCGCGCACGGTCACCAGATCGAGCATGGAAAGCGGTATCACGGTGTCGTCTCCTTTGCCGCCGCCGGTGCGGCCGGGCCAAGCTGGGCCAGATAGCCGCGCGCCGTGGTTGCTGCCGCGCTTTCGGGCGCCAGCGCCACCACGGATTGCCAGCTTCGCCGCGCCGGTTCCTCGCGCCCGGCCAGCATGGCGATCACGCCCGCTTCAAGCCCCACCTCGGGGTCCTGCGGTGCCAGTTGCGCCGCCTGCGCGATCTGCTGCGCGGCGATATCGAGATGGTTCATCCGCCGCGACAGCGTGGCCGAAAGCAGCCAGGCTTGCGCATTTGCGGGATCGGCAGCGCGCGCTTCGGCCAGCGCTTGTGAAGCGAGCAGGTCCTGCTTTTGCGCCACCTGGGCACGCGCCCGATCGATCGCCACCGCTGCCACCAATGTCTGGTCCTGCGCCGCCTGAGCGTCCGCCGCCGCCGGGCCCAGGATCGACAGCGCGGCTTCCGGCTTGCCCTGCGCCAGCGCCGCGTTGGCCGCCATGTCGCCCAGCCGCGCCCGCGTCGCCTTGTCGTCCTCGGCGGCGCTGTTGCGGGCATCGATGAACGCGGCCTGCGCCTCGTCCCATTGCTCGGTCGCCGAAAGCGCCAGCCCCAGGCACAGCCCGGCCCGCACCCGCTCGGCCCCCACGGCCTTGGCCAGCGCCTCGCGCGCGAACCGCGCCGCACCCGCCGGGTCGCTGTCCACCGCTTGCGTGCAGCCGACCTGCGCCGGGGCAGAAGGCCGCTCCGCCGTCTGCAACGCGCGCTTGTTGGCTTCATCCTCCTTTTTCTGGATGATCTCGGGCGGCAGTTGCGAAACCGGCCCGCCGAAGATCGAGGACTGCGCCAGCAGCAGGGGGGCGATGAGCATCAGCGACATGGAGTCAGGCTTTCCCGGTCAGCGCGGCCAGCATGGCATCCACGGTGCCCAGCAGCAGCGCGATGTCTTCGGGGCGCGAAAGGCGATGGTCGCCGTCCTTGATCAGCGTGACCTGCACATCGCCTGAACGCAGCGCCTGCTCCAACTGCAGCGACAGTTCCCACGGCACGTCGGGATCGCACTGTCCGTGCAGCAGGTGGACCGGGCAATCGATCGGGATTTCCGCATCCAGCAACAGGTTGGCCTGCCCGTCGGCCCAGAACAGCGGATGGGTCGGGGTCGGCTCGGGGCCATAAGGATTGTCCTCCCAGACCGTCTCGCCATCGGCCAGTAGCGCCTTGTCCATCTGCGCCACGCCCCAGTCGGTGAAATCAGGCGCGGCGGCAATGCCGATCAATCCCGTGACCTTCGCGGGTGCCGCCAGCGCCACCAGCAGCATCAGCCAGCCCCCCATCGAGGAACCGACCAGCACCACCTGTTCCAGCTCCAGCGCCGCGATCAGCGAAAGCACTTCGTCCTTCCACAAGGACAGCGAACCGTGCTCGAACAGCCCCGGACTCTCGCCGCAGCCGGAATAATCGAGCAACAGGCAAGCCCGCCCCCGCGCGCGCGCCGCATCGAACACGGCAGTCGCCTTGCCGCCGGCCATGTCGGACATGTAACCCGGCAGGAACACCAGCGCCGGGCCGGTGCCGGGCGTAAAACGATAGGCGACGATGCGATCATCGGGCAGCGCGTGAAAACGGGTCTCGGTCATCGCGGCGGGATATGGGGGCATCACGCCATCCGGCACAAGGTGCATCGGCAGATCAAATCGTCCGCTATCGCAGCGACGCCGCTTCTCCCGTCTTCGTCACCCCGGGCTTCGACCCGGGGTCCCGCTGATGAAGCGCGGCTCCCGAGGGAAGCGGGATCCCGGGTCGAAGCCCGGGATGACGAAAATAGGGGGGCGGATTTCGGCAGGGGGCTGATCGAAGGCCTATAAACCGCGCCATTTTCGCCCTAAGCTCTTCCTTAACGCCGGCCAAGCTAGGGGAGAGATGTGATTCACGGTCAG
The DNA here is from genome assembly GCF_014652555.1 of Novosphingobium colocasiae. Lineage (GTDB taxonomy): Bacteria > Pseudomonadota > Alphaproteobacteria > Sphingomonadales > Sphingomonadaceae > Novosphingobium > Novosphingobium colocasiae. Next base: position 93,007 of record NZ_BMZA01000003.1, on the reverse strand, counting down.
GTCCTCCCCTTCCCCGCGCAGCCCTCGCGCTTCGAGCGCCGGCTGGACTGGTTCGCCGAATCGCGGCGCGTCCTGATCGGCATCTGGGCCGTCTACATCGGCCTGCGCCTGCTGGTGCTTCTGATCCCGGTGGTGCCGACATCGGACGCCGAATGGTATTACCTGCGCGCAATCAGCCTCGCCGAGGGACACGGTTATCTCGACAATGCCGGTGCGCCGACCGCGTTCTGGCCGCCGGGCTGGCCGATTGCACTATCCCTCGTGTTCCGCAAGTTCGGCGCGTCGCTGCTCGTCCTGGGCCTGTTCAACCTCGCCAGCGCCGCGCTGATCGGGCAGCTTACCCTGGCGCTGGGCCGCCGGCTGTTCCGCGATGAAGCCGCCGCCCGCGCCGGGTTCCTGCTGCTGGCCATCTATCCCAACGCGATCGCCTATGTTCCGCTGGCGCTGACCGAGGTGTTCTATACCGCGCTGCTGATGGCGGGGTGCTGGGCGGTGCTCGCCCGCAAGCAGACCGCGCAACTGGTCGGCGCGGGGCTCATCTTCGGCTTCGCCACGCTGGTCAAGGCGCAGACGCTGGTGGTCCTGCCGCTGCTGTTCGCGATAGAGTGGCTGCGCGCCCGCCCGGTCTGGGCGCGTCTGCCCCGCCTGCTGGGGCAAGGCCTGCTGACGCTGTTCATCGCCTTCATGGTCGTCCTGCCGTGGAGCGCGCGCAATCATGCGCAACTGGGCCACTGGGTGCTGGTCTCCACCAACGGCGGCTACACCCTGCTGACCGGCAACCACGATACCGCCACGGGCGATTACACGCCCGATGCCCCGGTGGTGAAGGACCTGATGGCCCGGACCGACCTTGACGAAGTAGCCAGGGACGCCGAAGCTCGCCGCCTCGGCATGGACTGGATCAAGGTCAACCCCGCCAAGTTCATGGCGCTGCTGCCGAAAAAGGCGATCCGCCTCTGGGCACCCGACGGCGAAGGGGAATGGGCCTATCAGGGCGGCGACCCCAACTATGCCCGGTTCGAAACGCTCTACCGCGCCGTGCGCTACGCCAATCAGGGCTATTACCTTGTGCTGATGCTCGGCTTCGCCTCCGCTTTCGTCGCGATGACCGTCCGCCGGATCAAGGGCCGGCAGCGCTGGATCGACTGGTGGCTGCTGCCCTATGGCGTGACGCTGTTTCCCACCGCGATCTGCCTCGTCTTCTCGGGCCAGTCGCGGTTCCACTGGCCGGTGATGCCGTTCGTCTGCATGGCGACCGGCTGGCTGGTCATCGACCTGCTCGGCCGCATTGGCCGCCCCAAGGCCCAGGCGGTGACGATCCATTAGGCACTGCCCGTGCCCTCCCGTTCGTGTCGAGCGAAGTCGAGATACGGCACGCACAGCGCCAGCATGTCTCGACTTCGCTCGACACGAACGGAGAATAATTCAGATCCTACGCGCTGGCTCATAGGCAGACAGCGCCCCGCCCCGGCGCGATCCTACTGCAACAGTTCCGGCAGCTTGCCCGACATTCCCCGTGCCTCATCCATGAAGAAGCGCTTGAGCACCGGGAGGCGCTGCACCGCGCCCATGCCGAGGCGACGGGCGGCGCTGGGCAGGCGGCCGGGCACGCCGAACAGGCGGGTGAGGCCATCGGTCACCGACATCACCATGAAACTGTCGAGGCTGCGCCACTTCTCGTAGCGGGCCAGCAACTGGGCATCGCCCGGTTCAAGGCCCAGCCGCATGCCTTCGGTCAGCACTTCAACCAGCGCGCCGACATCGCGCAGGCCCAGGTTCAGGCCCTGCCCGGCGATCGGGTGCATGCCGTGCGCGGCATCGCCGATGACCGCCAGCCGCTCGTCCACCACCTTGCCGGCATGGTGGAAGCGCAAGGGAAAGCTCATGCGCGGGGCAGCCAGCGCGATCGTGCCCAGCACCCCGTGCATGCGCTGCGCGACTTCGTGTACGAACATCGCATCAGGCATCGCCATGACCCCTGCGGCATCCTTTTCGGCCACCGTCCAGACCAGCGCGCTGCGATGCCGGCCCTCTGCATCATCCAGCAGCGGCAGCAACGCGAACGGCCCGGCCGGATAGAAGATTTCCCAGGCGGTATTGTCGTGCGGCTTGTCGTGGAACAGCGCCGTCACCATCGCGCGGTGGTGGTATTCCCACTTGGCCATAGCGAACCCGGCTTCATCGCGCGTGGGGGACTGGCGGCCTTCGGCGGCGACCAGCAACGATGCGCGCAAGGCGGTGCCATCGGCCAGTTCCACCTCCACGCCGTGCGGCCCGCGATCGCGCCGCACCGCTTCGGTGCGCACTTTCCAGGCGATCGCCGGTTCCACGCGCGCGGCATCGAACAGGGCCATGCGCAGATCTCGGTTGAAGAACATCCGGCCCAGCGAACCTTCATCCGGTTTGGGCGTGAAATCGATGCGGCCCGGCTTCATCCCGTCGGTCACCGCGATTGAATCGATCGGGCAGCCCAGGGCGTCCAGCCGGGGGCCCAGGCCGATGTTGGCGAACAGGTTCCAGCTTGCGGTCGAGATCGCCGAAGCCCGCCCGTCCGCGCCTTCGGCCACCAGATCGGCAGGATCGGCCCGGTCGATCACAAAGCTGGTCAGCCCGGCGCGCGCGGCCGCCAGCGCCAGCGTCATGCCGACGAGCCCGCCGCCCAGGATGATCAGGTCGCGGCGTTCAGGTGCCGCCGTCAGTGCTTGCGTCGCTTGCGATTCGGTCATCGCCCGCAGCTATCGGCCTCCCCGGCGGCGATGTCGAGACAGCGCCCGTCAAACGTCCCCGCCGGAACCTCCAGCCCGACCAGCGCCGCCAGTGTAGGCGCGATGTCCACCGTTTCCACCGGCTGCGCCTGCTCCATCGGCGTCATGCCCATGCGCCAGAACAGGATCGGCACGCGCCGGTCATAGTCCCACGGACTGCCGTGGGTGGCGACATAGCCGAGCCGCGGCGCGGTGCCGGGAACCACCGCACGCCGGGTCATCATCAGCACCGCGCCTGAATGCGCCGGGTTATACGAAGCCGCCACACGCTCGATCTCGGTCCAGTCCTGCGGGTTGCCGGACGGTACCCTGATCCGTGACAGCTCCTCGGCGGTGTAGACGCCCGATATCTGCGGATTGGCTTTCAACTGCCGCACCAGTTCGGCGATCACCTTCGCGCGCGCCGCACCCTTGATCGCGCCGTTCAGCCAGATATCGCCGGACCCACCCGCGCCATAAAGCAGGCGGCCGGTCGGGACCGTCACCCCGGTCACGCCGGACACCGCCTGGGACAGCGCCTTGTCGGTCAGCGCCGGGTCCAGCCGCGCCGCGTCCGGTACCCCCTGCAACCGCATCCGCTCCGGCGCATCAGCCCCGCCGTGGTCCGCGCTCAGCACCACCACATAATCGATCCCGCGCGCGTCGAGCGCCTCCAGCAACCTGCCGATCGCGTGATCGAGCACGGCTTGCTGGATGCACATTTCCAGGCCCTCGGTGCCGAAAGCATGTCCGACCTTGTCCGTCGCCGAATAGCTGACAGACAGCACATCGGGCACGCTGTCCCGGCCCAGCGGCAACTCGTCCAGCAGGCGCACGGCAAGGTCGGTCGTGGCCTCGTCGATGCGCGGGCTGACGGCGAACGCCTTGAAATCGCCGGGCTTTAGCGGGAAGCGGAAGGTACCCACCGTGAAATCGCCCAGCGCCAGCCCACGATCATAGGCGGCGCACCAGCCGGGAACGGCCAGGTCCGGCGCGCCGGCATTCACCGCCTCGGCCAGTTGCGCATTCTCGGCCCGTGCCGCCGGCGACAGCGCGCGGTCGTCGAACGTCGCAAAGCCCTGCCCCTTGAACCAGTACGCGGCATCGGCGCTGTGCCCGCTCATCATCACCACCGCGCGATCCTTGGCTGATACCGCGACGTTGAGCGACGCGGGATCGCGGCGCTTGAGCAGGTCGCCCAGCGTCGGCACCAGCAGGTGACCGGATGACACCACCGGATCTTCCGCCGTGCTTTTGGGATTGCCCTCATCCTCTGCGCAGTAGACCGTTCTGCCCAGCGCCGGATCAAACCAGTCGTTAGCGATGATGCCGCTGCGCGCCGGGTGAACACCGGTCAGCAAAGTGGAGTGGCCGGGGCAGGTCTCGGTCGCCGCGTGCGACTGATAGCCCGAGGGGAACACCGCGCCGCCCATCAGCCGCGCCAGTCCGTGCTCGTAGTGCTGGCGGTACTGCGCGAACAGATCGGCCGAAAACTGATCGACCGAAATGGCCACGATCAGCCGGGGCGCGCCTTCACCCACCGGGGGCGGCACGGCATCCGCTGTCGTTGGCGCATCGGCCGTCGCCGGGATCGCCGTTATGGCCAGCAGGCACGAAGCGGCGATGGCGGCAAAGGGGAGGCGCATGGGGCAGGTTCCTTGTAAAGCGCGGCCATCGCGGGCAGAGGCAGATTTCGACGCGCCGCCGCCTCTTTGCAAGGGCCAAGCACGCGGTCCGTACCGGAAGTCTCAGGGACAGTGGCATGAGCAGCGCGCGCTATCGGTTCTTCGTGTCAGTGCTGTGTCAATTGCTGGCCGCGCTCGCCGTCATGCTGGCCGCGCCAGCCGCCGCGCAAGGTGCCAACCACATCGCCAGCCAACTGGTCGTTCCGCCCACCGTGGTGCCGGGGGCGACGACGATGATCGCCATCCGGATGACCCCGGCGAAAAGCTGGCACGGTTACTGGATCAACCCCGGTGATGCCGGTCTTGGCATGCAGCTCGACTGGACGCTGCCCCCCGGCGCGCAGGCCGGCGCGCCCCGCTATCCGGTGCCGCAGACGCTGGTGGTGCAGGGGCTGATGAACCACGTCTACGAAAGCGAATACTCGGTGCTGGTGCCGCTGACGCTGTCCGCCGGTGCTGCCCCCGGCGACCGCCTGCCGCTGCGTGTCCATGCTGAGTGGCTGGCCTGCACCGACCAGATCTGCGTGCCCGAACAGGCCGACCTTGCCACCGAGGTGGTGGTGGCAAAGGCCGCCGCGCCGCTGCCGGACACCTTCGCCCGCTGGGAGCAGCGCCTGCCCGCCCCGCTCGATACGCCCGCGCACATGGCACTTTCGCCGCGCGGCCTGCGGCTGGCGATCCCGCTGCCCGCTTCGGTCGATCTGATCCGGCCGCACGTCTTCCTCGTCGAGGACAAAATCGTCGATTACGCCGCCCCGCAGACTTTCGCCCGCAAGGGGGACTGGCTGCTGGTGACGATCCCGCGCGCAAAGTTCGACCCGCGCAGCGCACCCGGCGTGTCTGCGGTGCTCAAGCTGGATGAAGCCGGCAACGGCGTTTCCTTCACCGCTCGCCCCGGCACGATTCCGACGGGCGGCGAGCCGCTGGCAGGGATCGGCAATGCGCCGCAGTTGCCCGGACTTCCGGTGCTGCTGCTGGCCGCGCTGGCGGGCGGGCTGCTGCTCAACGTGATGCCTTGCGTGTTTCCGGTGCTGAGCCTCAAGGCGCTGAGCCTCGCCCGCGCCGGGGAGAGCGAGGCGCATGCCCGGATCGAAGGGCTCGCTTATGCTGCCGGGGTCATCGTCGCCTGCCTCGCGCTGGGCGGCGGGCTGTTGGCGCTGCGGGCGGGCGGGGTGCAGGTGGGCTGGGCATTCCAGCTTCAGGAACCGCGCGTCGTCGTGCTGCTGTTGCTGCTGGCCTGCGCCATCACCGCCAATCTGCTGGGCCTGTTCGAGTTCGCCGTGCCCGGTCTGGCAGCGGGCAGCAGCCCGCGCAGCTACACGCAAGGGGCCTTTGCCACCGGCCTGCTAGCCGCCTTCGTCGCCACCCCCTGCACCGGCCCGTTCATGGCGAGCGCAATGGGCGCGGCACTGCTGCTGCCGGTGCCGCAGGCGCTGGCGCTGTTCGCCGCGCTTGGCCTCGGTATCGCCCTGCCGTTCCTGGCGCTGGCCTTCATACCGGCGCTGCGCACTCGCCTGCCCCGCCCCGGCGCGTGGATGAACCGGCTGCGCCAGGTGCTGGCGGTGCCGCTCGGCCTCACCGCGCTGGCGCTGGCATGGCTGACCTGGAAGGTCGGCGGCGCGCCGTTCCTCGCCGCCGCATTACTGTTCGCGCTGCTGCTGGTTCTCGCGCTGATCGCCGCCGGCAAGGCGCAGCGCCGGGGCGGCAGCGCCCGCCCGGCGGCGCTGCTGGCGCTGTTCGACGCGGTCGCCTGCATCGCCCTGCTGCCCCAGCCCAGCGCTTCTGCCGCGCCGGTCTCCTCGATCCTCGATCCCCGCCCGTTCAGCGAAGCCCGGCTCGACGCGGCACTGGCAGAACACAAACCGGTATTCGTGTGGATGACCGCCGACTGGTGCCTGTCCTGCAAGGTGAACGAGGAAGTGGCGATCGAGCGGGCGGAAACGAAAGCGGCGTTCGAGCGGGCGGGCGTGGTCGTGCTGCGGGGTGACTGGACCCGGCGCGACCCCGCGATCACCCGCTACCTGACCGCGCACGGTGCCGCCGGGGTGCCGCTCTACGTCTGGTACGGCCGCGACGGCCGCGCGCAGGTCCTGCCGCAAGTGCTGACGCCGGCGCTGCTGGCGGGCAAGGCGCGTTAGCAATTGCACAATAGCGGCTGCTGTTGCAGCACATGCCCGAAGCAACCTTGCGGGAGCCGTCCCTTGATTCTGACCGTCAACACCACGCCGTTCACTGACCAGAAGCCCGGCACCTCCGGCCTGCGCAAGAAAGTCAAAGTCTTTCAGCAGCCCCGTTACGCCGAAAACTTCATCCAGTCGGTGTTCGACAGTCTGGACGGGTTCGCCGGGCAGACGCTGGTGCTGGGCGGTGACGGGCGCTTTCTCAACCGCGAGGTCATCCAGGTTGCGCTGCGCATGGCGGCGGCTAACGGGTTTGGCCGGGTGCTGGTCGGCCAGGGCGGCATCCTGTCGACCCCGGCGGCGAGCAACGTCATCCGCCAGTACGGGGCATTCGGCGGTCTCGTCCTCTCGGCAAGCCACAACCCCGGCGGCCCGGACGAGGATTTCGGCATCAAGTACAACATCGCCAACGGCGGCCCCGCACCCGAGGCGGTGACCGAGGCGATCTATGCCAACACGCTGCAGATCGCCTCCTACAAGACCATCGAGGCACCCGATGTCGATCTCGACACGGTGGGGACCACCGATCTTGCCGGGATGACGGTGCAGGTGATCGACCCGGTCGCCGATTACGCCGCGCTGATGGAAACGCTGTTCGATTTCGCCGCGATCCGCGATCTGCTGGCTTCAGGCTTCGTCATGCAGTTCGATGCCATGAGCGCGGTGACCGGACCTTACGCGACCGAGATATTCGAACGCCGGCTGGGCGCACCCGCCGGAACCGTGCGCAACGGCGTACCGCTGCCCGATTTCGGTCATCATCACCCCGATCCCAACCTGGTCCACGCCAGGGACCTCTACGATGCGCTGATGGCCCCGGACGGCCCTGATTTCGGCGCAGCATCGGACGGCGACGGCGATCGCAACCTGATCATCGGCAAACACTGCTACGTCACGCCATCGGATTCGCTCGCCGTGCTGGCGGCCAATGCCCATCTGGCGCCGGGCTATGCTCGCGGCCTTGCCGGTATCGCGCGGTCGATGCCGACCAGCGGCGCGGCCGACCGGGTGGCGGCGGCGCTGGGCATTCCGCTGTTCGAGACGCCCACCGGGTGGAAGTTCTTCGGCAACCTGCTCGATGCCAGCCTCGCCACCATCTGCGGCGAGGAAAGTGCCGGCACCGGGTCGGACCATGTGCGCGAGAAGGACGGCATCTGGGCGGTGCTGCTGTGGCTCAACGTGCTCGCCGCCCGCCGCCAGCCGGTAGCGACGATCATGGCCGAACACTGGGCGCGGTATGGCCGCAATTACTACGCCCGCCACGATTATGAGGCGATCGAGACCGCGCGCGCCGATGCGCTGATGGCCCGGCTGCGCGGCAGTTTGGAAGCCCTGCCCGGCACGCAGACGGCGGCGGGCACGGTCAGCATGGCGGACGATTTCAGCTACACCGACCCCACCGACGGCTCGATCAGCGCGCGGCAGGGCGTGCGCATCCTGTTCGCCGACGGCTCCCGGATCGTGTTCCGCCTGTCCGGCACCGGCACCGAAGGCGCGACCTTGCGGGTCTATCTGGAACGCTACGAACCGGCGGACGGCGATCTAGGCCAGGAAACCGCCGCCGCCCTCGCCCCGCTGATCGCGGCGGCGGAGGAACTGGCGCAGATCGTGGCGCACACCGGGATGGCGGAGCCCAGCGTCATCACCTGAGCCAGGGCAATCGCAAACGGCGAGTTTACCGCAGCTTCGTCATGCTGAACTTGTTTCAGCATCCATTGTGCGGTTTACCCCACCGTCGAATAGGGCCTGTTCCCGGCGTCCAGCGCCTTTGGCCGTCCCGGCCGGCGGCACGATGGACCCTTCTGAGTTCAGGGTGACGAATACGGATAGGCAATCTCATATGCGATTGCCCTGTCACCTGAGGCTTACTCCCGCCGGAACGGCAAGGTCAGCTTCCAGCGGATCGCCGCGCCGCGCAGGGCGAAGCCGGCTGCCGCGCCGGTGCATGAAGCCATGCCCGTCGGCACGCCGAGCGAGACCAGTCCCGCAAAGGTCCCGGCAGCCAGCATCGCGGCGGTGATGTAGAGTTCGTTGCGCAGCAGGATCGAGGGCACGTTCGCCACCACATCGCGCAGGACGCCCCCAGCACAGGCGGTGACGACGCCCATCGCGGCGGCGGGCAGCGGGGGGATGCCATAGCCCAGCGCTTTGCCGGTGCCGTAGACCGAATAGGCGGCAAGGCCCGCCGCGTCGAACCAGTCGAGCGCGGCCGTCGGCCACCAGCGCAGCGGCATCGGCCAGACCACCGCCGCGACGATCAGGCAGATCACCAGTGGCAGCGCATCGTGCATCCAGAACACCGGGGCTCCGATCAGGAGATCGCGCAGGGTGCCCCCGCCGGTCGCCGCGAGGATCGCGAAGAAGCACGCGGCGACGATATCGAGCCGCTGCCGTGCCGCCACCAGCGCGCCCGAAACCGCGAACAGCGCCAGGCCCAGCAGGTTGAGCGCGCGCAGCACTTCGCCCAGTGCGTGCAGCGGAAGATCGGGCGTGAGCGGCGGCAGCATCGCTCGCCCTTACGGCAGATGGCCGGTCAGGTCACGTCCATCGCATAGCCCGATGCCCGCACCGTGCGGATCGGGTCCAGCTCGCCATCGCGGTTGATCGCCTTGCGCAGCCGGCGGATGTGGACATCGACGGTGCGCTCGTCGATCTCGGAATCGAGGCCCCAGACGCCGTCGAGGATCTGCTGGCGCGACAGCACGCGGTTGGGCCGTTCCATGAAATACCGCAGCAGCCGGAACTCGGTGGGCCCCAGGTGCAGCGGCTCACCGGCGCGGCGCACGCGGTGGCTGGTGGCGTCCAGTTCGATATCGGCGAACACCAGCACATCGCCCGCCAGCGAGGGCCGGGCCCGGCGCATCAGCGCCTCGATCCGGGCCAGCAGCTCGCGCGGGGAAAACGGCTTGGTCACGTAGTCGTCAGCGCCGGTCTTGAGGCCGCGAATGCGGTCCTCTTCCTCGCCGCGCGCGGTTAGCATCAGGATCGGAACCTGCGCGGTTTCCTTGTCCTTGCGCAGCCGGCGGCATACCTCGATGCCGGGCACATGCTCGATCATCCAGTCCAGGATGATGGCATCGGGCATCTGCTCGCGCACCATCACCAGCGCCTCCTCGCCGTCGCCGGTCGACCGCACGTCATAGCCCTCGGCCGACAGGTTCCAGGTGAGCAGCTCGCACAGCGCGACGTCGTCCTCGACGACCAATACCGATGGGTTCATACCAAGTCTCCGGACGTGTCATCCGTCAGGCTGTCCCGCACCGAGCAATATTCGCCCGTGGCGGCATAGTAGACCATCTCGGCGACGTTCGTCGCATGATCGCCGATCCGTTCGAGATTGCGGGCGATGAACAGCAGTTGCGCGGCGCTGGTGATGGTCTGCGGGTTTTCCATCATGTGCGTCAGCAGCGAGCGGAACAGAGTGTTGTAGAAGTGATCGAGCTTGGCATCGCGCCGGATCACCTCGACCGCCAGCACCGCGTCTCGCGAGCCATAGGCGTTCAGCACATCGCGGACCATGCCCTCGGCAATCTCGGCCATCGCCGGCACCAGAGTGACCGGCTCGATCTCCTTGCGCCCTTCCAGCGCGTTGACGCGCTTGGCGATGTTCTTGGCGTAATCACCGATGCGTTCGACCACGCCTGAAATCTTGAGCGCAGCGATCACATCGCGCAGGTCATCGGCCATCGGCGCGCGCAGGGCGATCGTGCGCACCGCCAGCCGGTCCACCTCCGCCTCCAGCGCATCGAGCCGGGCATCGGCGGCGACGACCTGCCGGGCCAGCTCCTCGTCGTGGCGGACGAGCGCGGCGATCGCGTCGCGGATCGCCACTTCGGCCAGCCCACCCATTTCGGCGACAAGCCCGCGCAACTGCGCGATCTCGGAGTCGAAGGCCTTGACGGTATGATCCACCATCGCTGTACGTCCCTGTTACGCGGGGCCCGGCCTCAGCCGTAGCGCCCGGTGATATAGTCCTTGGTGCGAGCTTCGCGCGGATTGGTGAAAATCTCGCTCGTCTCGCCGTATTCCACCATCACGCCCAGATGGAAGAAGGCGGTACGCTGCGAAACGCGCGCGGCCTGCTGCATCGAGTGGGTGACGATGACAATGGCATAAGTCTGGCGCAGGTCGTCGATCAATTCCTCGATCCGCGCGGTGGCGATGGGGTCGAGCGCGGAGCATGGCTCGTCCATCAGGATCACTTCGGGGCTGACCGCAACCGCCCGGGCGATGCACAGGCGCTGCTGCTGCCCGCCGGACAGCGCGGTACCGGGATCATTCAGGCGATCCTTCACCTCGTTCCACAGCCCGGCCTGGGTCAGCGATTTCTCGACGATCACGTCCATATCGGCCTTGCCCTGGGCCAGCCCGTGGATGCGGGGGCCATAGGCAATGTTCTCGTAGATCGACTTGGGGAACGGGTTCGGCTTCTGGAACACCATCCCCACCCGCGCCCGCAGCGCTACCGGATCCATCGAGGCGGCGTAGATATCCTCCCCGTCGAGCAGGATCTCGCCGGTCACCCGGGCATCGGCGATCGTATCGTTCATCCGGTTGAGCGAGCGCAGGAAGGTGGATTTCCCGCAGCCCGACGGGCCGATGAATGCCGTCACCAGGCCGTTGTCGATGTCGATCGACACGTTGTCGATCGCCTTCTTCTGGCCGTAGTATACGTCGACGTTGCGCGCTTGAAGCTTGATGTCAGTCATGTCCCTACCAGCGGACTTCGAATTTGTTGCGAAGGTAAATGGCCAGACCGTTCATCGCCATCAGGAACATCAGCAGCACGATGATGGCGGCCGAAGTGTTCTCGACAAAGGCGGTGTCGATCTGATCCGACCACAGGAAAATCTGCATCGGCAGCACGCTCGACGGATCGGTCAGCCCGCCCGGCGGGGTGGCGACGAAGGCGCGCATGCCGATCATCAGCAGCGGCGCGGTTTCGCCCAGCGCGCGGGCCATGCCGATGATCGTCCCGGTGAGGATGCCCGGCAATGCCAGCGGCAACACGTGGTGGAACACCGTCTGCACCTTGCTGGCCCCCACCGCCAGCGCGGCGTCACGGATCGACGGCGGGACCGCCTTGATCGCGTTGCGCCCGGAAATGACGATGACCGGCATCGTCATCAGCGCCAGCGTCAATCCGCCGACCAGCGGCGAGGAACGCGGCAGCCCGGCCGTATTGATGAACACCGCCAGCCCCAGCAGGCCGAAGATGATCGAAGGCACCGCGGCCAGATTGTTGATCGACACTTCGACCCATTCGATCCAGCGGGTGCGCGGCGCGAATTCTTCCAGATAGAGCGCGGCCAGCACGCCCATCGGGAAGGCGATGGCGATCGTCACCAGCATCGTCAGCAGCGAACCCTTGGCCGCGCCCCAGACGCCCGCCATGTGCGGATCGGTGGAGTCCGAGCCCGACAGGAAGCTCCAGTTGAGCCCTGAAAGGCCGTTCTTGGCCATGATGACCAGCAGCAGCGCCAGGAAGCCAAGCGAGAGGGCGATGGCACCCAGCCCCAGCAGCCGGAACCGGCGTTCGGCCGCGTTGCGCCGGGCGATGCGGCGCAGCGCCGCCGGGGTCTGCCAGCGGGGATTACTCATAAGCTTCCCGGAAGCGCTTCACCACGCGCAGCGCGATGATGTTGAGGATCAGGGTGACGACGAACAGCACCAGCCCCAGCGCGAAGGCGGACAGCGTCTTGGGGTTGTTGAATTCCTGGTCGCCGGTCAGCATCTGGACGATCTGATAGGTCACCGTGGTCATCGAGGCGAAGGGGTTGGCCGACAGATTGGCCGAAGCGCCGGCGGCCATGACCACGATCATGGTTTCGCCGATGGCGCGGCTGATCGCCAGCATGACGCCCGCAACGATACCGGGCAGCGCGGCGGGCAGCAGCACTTTCTTGATCGTTTCCGACCGGGTCGCGCCCAGCGCCAGGCTGCCGTCGCTCATCGAGCGGGGCACGGCGGCCAGGCTGTCGTCCGCCATGGAGGAGACGAAGGGGATGATCATCACCCCCATCACCAGCCCCGCCGCAAGCGCGCTTTCGGTGGACGGGTTATTCATGCCGATCCACGCCGCGAAATCGCGCACCTTGGGTGCCACCGTCAGCGCGGCGAAATAGCCGTAGACCACGGTCGGCACCCCGGCGAGGATTTCGAGCAGCGGCTTGAACCAGCCGCGCACCCGACGGGTGGCGTACTGGGTCAGATAGATCGCGCTCATCAGGCCCAGCGGGATCGCCACGAACATGGCAATGATCGCGCCGATGTAGATCGTCCCCCAGAACAGCGGCACCGCGCCGAAATTGGCGGAAATATCGCCGCCGTGGGCATTGGCGGGCGACCAGTGCGTTCCGGTCAGGAACGCGAGGGGAGAGACGTCCTTGAAGAACAGCCCGGCTTCGAACACCAACGAACCGATAATGCCCACCGTTGTCAGGATCGCCATCAGCGATACCACCAGCAGGACGGCCATCACCACCCGTTCCACCCGGGTCCGGGCGGGAAACCCGGCGCGCACGCGGGTCCAGGCGTGGGCACCGCCGGCCAGCGCGCAGATCAAGACCAGCAGGGCCCCGATCGTGCCCCACTTGCCTTCTGCGACGCGGATCGGATCGGCCAGCCGCGCAGACAGCGGATCGAACGCGAACACCGAAGGATCGGCCGCAATCGCCCGCGCTTCGGACAGGATCGCGGCGCGCTGCATATCGTCGGCCGGCAGCGCGGCGGCGGCAGGATCGGCAAGGATCGATCCGTTTACCAGCGTCGGCATCGCTACCGACCATACTCCCCAGGCGAGCAGCCCGGGCAGTACGATCCACAGCGCGAAGTGCCAGCCGTGATAGACCGGCATCGAATGCATCGAGCCGCGCCCGGCATAGAGCAACCGCGCCTTGTTCCGGGCGAAAGTCCAGCCGGCCAGGCCCAGGGCCAGAACGGCCAGAAGAACTGCGCTCAGGATCATGCGGGGTGCTCTTGCGGCTTTCCGGCAGACTTACTTCAGCGTCGAGGGATCGAGCGCGGTCATCGACTTGACGATCTCGGCCGACTTGGCCTGAACGTCGGCCGGCGCGATCACCATGCCCTTGGCCTTGAGATAGCCGGTCGGCCCCCAGGCCTTCGCCCATTCGTTGACGTAGTCCTGCAGGCCCTTGATCGGTCCGAGGTGCTGCTTTTTCACGTAGATGTACAGCGGACGGGCACCCGGATAGGAGAAGTCCGAGATCGAGGCATATGTCGGGACGACGTTGTTGAGCGGAATGCCGATAAGGCTGTCCGGGTTCGATTCAAGGAACGAGTAGCCGAACACGCCGATCGCCTTGGGGTTCTGCGAAATCTTCTGGACGATGAGATTGTCGTTCTCGCCGGCATCGACATAGGGACCATCCTCGCGGATGTCCTGGCAGGTCGCCTTGTACTTGTCCTCGTCGCTCTTCTTGAGCGCTTCCATGGCCGGATCGGTCTTGCAGCCGGCTTCAAGGATCAGTTCCTTGAGCGCATCGCGCGTCCCCGAGGTCGACGGGGGGCCGTAGACAAGGATGGGTTCAGCAGGCAGCGAGGGGTTCACGTCGGCCCAGGTCTTGGCCGTGTTGGGCTTGCCGAACGGGTTGGCCGCCAGCGCCTTGTAGATGTCCACCGGGGTCAGCTTGAAGCCGGGGCCCGTCTTGGCTTCGGCGAAAGCGATGCCATCGATGCCGACCTGGACTTCGACGATCTCCTTGACGCCGTTCTTCTGGCAATCCTCGAACTCGGACTTCTTGATCCGGCGCGAGGCGTTCTCGACATCCGGGAACGAAGCGCCGACGCCGCCGCAGAACAGCTTCATGCCCGCGCCGGTGCCGGTCGATTCGATCACCGGGGACTTGCCGCCGCCCGCCTTGGCGTAAGCTTCGGCAACCGCAGTCGCGAACGGATAGACCGTGGAAGAGCCGACCGCGTGGATATAGTCGCGCGCGCCGCCGGACGAACCGCCCGAGCCACCGCAGGCGGTCAGGGCCAGCGTGGAAACCGCAGCCAGAACGATTGTCGCATTGATCTTCATTGTCATCACCCCTTGGGCTTGTTTGAACAGCGCCCTATTGGGAGTTGATGACATTTCCATGACAAGCGTGTGACATTCGCCAGTTGCCGGGAAATTGTCAAAAATCAGTCGCAAATGTCATAAATGTCACGCAACCGTCATACAACGGCCATATCGGGCGTGCCCAACAGCAATCTTTCGACACAGATTGCGATTGATCGGAGCACTACCCCATGCGCAGCTTGCTGGCCAGCACGGCAATCGTTTCAAGCTTTTTCGTCAGCGCACCCGTCGCGTGGGCAGGGGCGACGCCGGCCGAAAAGGAAAATGCCGCACTGCGCGCCGAGATCCAGGCCCTCAAGGCGCGCCTGGAAGCGATCGAAGCGCGAATCGGCACGACCGAAAGCCGCATCGGTACTACCGAGGCTTCGGCCAGCGCCGCTAACGATGCCGCGCAGCAGGCCCAGCAGCTTGCCCAGGCCGCCCAGAAGACGGCCGATGCCGCAAAGAACGCCAAGCCAGCCGTCGCCATCGGCTGGAAGGGCAGCCCGCAGTTCACGCAGGATGACAAGGCGTTCAAGGTCAAGGGCCGCATCCAGGCCGACGCGAGCTACGTCTCCGCTCCCGGCGCGCTTCAGGACCGAGGCCTTGGCTTCAGCAGCGAGATGCGCCGCATCCGGCTGGGCGGCGAAGGCAGCCTGGGCGCAGGCTTCGGCTACAAGCTGGAACTGGAACTGTCCGACAACTCGGTCGATCTGGTCGATACCTTCGTCACTTACCGCAAGGGCTCTTGGCTGGTGCAGTTGGGCAACCAGAATCCCGCCTGGTCGCTCGACGAGCTGACCGGCGACACCTCGGGCAGCGTGATGGAGCGCGCCGCCTTTACCGATGCCTTCAACTTCGAGCGCCGGCTGGGCGTACAGGTCCAGTATGCCAAGGGGCCGATCATCGTCCAGGGTGGCGTGTTCACCGACTCCATCGGTGATCTTGCGAACAGTTCCGATGGCGTGAAGGGCGGCGACGAGAACAACAGCTACAGCTTCGACGGCCGGCTGGTCTATGCGCCCAAGTGGGGGAATACCCAGTTCCACTTCGGCGCATCGGCACACTGGCGGCGGCTGGGGCGGCTTGACGAATCGGCCACCCAGTATCGCCAGCGCCCTTACATCCACGGTTCCAACACCCGCCTGATCGGCACGGCGGGGCTCAAGGTGGATACCGAACTCAACTACGGCGTCGAAGTGGCAGCGTTGTCGGGCCCGTTCTGGGGCGTCGGCGAATTCCACGTGATGCGCCCCAACCGCGTGACCGGCCCCACGCTGAACTTCCGCGGCGGCTATGCCGAGGTCGGCGCGTTCCTCACCTCGGGCGATACGCGCGGATACAAGGGCGGGATCTTCGTGAACAACGCGCCGGCCCATCCGATGGGCGGCGGCGGCATGGGATCGATCCAGGTCGCGCTGCGCTACGACTACCTCGACCTCGACGACCGCGACATCGTAGGCGGCAAGCAGAACGGCTATATCGCCGCGCTGGTGTGGTCACCGATCCAGTATCTGCGCTTCAACGTGAACTACGCGCTGATGAGCTACGACAACGCCGTCGCCCTGCCTTCGGGCAAGCGCAGCTATGACGCGAACGTGGTGGGCACCCGGTTCGAACTGGACTTCTGATCGGGGGCGCTGCGTCAGGTGGACGACGAGTCCTGCCGATGGGTTACCCCGTTATCGGTGCGCTTCAGCCAAAACCTGATTTCCGGACACGCCAGCTTGCTGTCGTTGGCGACTTTGTTCAGAAGTCGAAAATGGGCTGGAGAATAATCGTTGCGGGGACATTTGGCCTGCTCCTGGGCTGGGGGGCACGGTATTACGTTGACACCGATTCCTGCCTCGATGCGGGCGGCCGTTGGGAAACGCGCGGAAGTTACTGTTACGGCGCTCGCGCCGCAGATTGATCCCGCTTGCCACAACTTTTCTGGTCCATAGCCAGCCTTGGGCACCCCCGGAACCGATCGTTCAATCGAAACGGCCTAAACGTCCACCCCCACCGCCTCAGCCCGCGGGCCCGTCGCGAAGCGGCAGCATCAGCGAGGCGGAGGTGCCGTTGCCCAGCCGGCTTTCAATATCGAACCGGCCGCGATGGCGTTCGACGATGTGCTTGACGATTGACAGCCCCAGCCCGGTGCCGCCGGCGGCCCGGCTGCGGCTGGCGTCGGCGCGGTAGAAGCGTTCGGTGATGCGGGGGAGATGCTCCGGGGCGATGCCTTCGCCGTGATCGCGCACGCAGACCAGCACCCAGCCGGTCTGCGCCGCTTCGATCGAAACCTCCACCGGGCCGTCAGGGCCGCCATATTTCAGGGCATTGTCGATCAGGTTGCGCAGCACCTGTGCCAGTTGCCCGCGATCGCCCGAAAGCGGCGCGCTGTCGCAGTTGGTGTGAAGGGTAACGTGCGAGCCGTCGCGGAATTCGCCGACCACCTCGCGCGCCAGCGGCACCAGATCGACCAGATCGGCCGGCACTTCATGCTTGACCGCCTCGATCCGCGAGAGCGACATGAGGTCCGAAATAAGCGCCTGCATGCGCTGCGCCTCGTGCCGGATCGTGCCGAGGAAGCGTTCGCGCAGGGCTTCGTCACCGCCGGCCTTGGGGTTCATCAGCGTTTCGACGTAGCCGATGACATTGGCCAGCGGCGTGCGCAGTTCATGGCTGGCGTTAGCGACAAAATCGGCGTGCGACTTGGCGACGCTGACTCGTTCGGACAGATCGTAGAGGCTGACCAGCCGACTGCCGTCGCCCAGCACCCGGCAATCGACCTCCCACAGGCTGCCGCCCACCGCCAGCCCGGATATCCGCGCCGTGCCGCCCTCTTCGCTGAGGATCGCGGCGACTGCCTTAGGATCACGGATGGCGATGCGCACATCCTGGCCGATGATATGCGCGCCCAACAGCGCCGTGGCGGCGCTGTTGGCGAAGCGCACCTGTCCGCGCGCGACCACCATCGCCGGCGTCTTGATATGTTCCAGCAGGTGAACGCCATCGGTGGCCATCATCGCGCAACTTTCGCATTCGCTTCGGGTAGGGTGACTTCGGGGTAATCCCCTGCGCAAAACGCAGCCGAACCCCTCTCAGCGCCAAGCACTTAATTACGACAGCAATATGACGATCCGGCAGAAAAATCGCGCCGGGCACGCCCGGCTGTTTGCTGCACTTGCGAGCGCGTCGCGGGTAAGTTACCAATGCTATCTCCAGACTGCATGAAAACGATTGCATCGGCAGTTTTGCGCCTGCCTAGGAAGGGCACTCCGTGGTCAAGTTCACATCGAACCGTCTGTTGCTGTTCGGCGCCACCGGTGATCTGTCGCGGCGCATGCTGCTGCCTTCGCTCTGCGCGCTCAACGCCGAAGGGCTGCTCGATCCGCAGATAGAGATCATCGGCACCGCGCGGTCGGAGATGGACGATCAGGGTTTCCGCGCCTTCGCCCGCCAGTCGCTGGAGCAATTCCTCCCCGCCGAACGGCGCGGCGGGCTGGCGACCTTCCTCAATCGGCTGACCTACCAGCCGCTCGACGCCACCGATCCCAGCGGCTTTGCCGCGCTGGCCGAAAAGGTGGGGAAGCCCGAACAGGGCCTGTCCATCTTCCTGTCCACCGCCCCCAGCCTGTTCGAGCCGACCATCCGCGGCCTCGCCGCTAGCGGCCTGGCGAACGAGCGTTGCCGGATCGGGTTGGAAAAGCCGCTCGGCACCGACCTGGAAAGCAGCAAGCATATCAACGACGCGGTCGCCTCTGCCTTCCCGGAAGACCGCATCTTCCGGATCGATCATTACCTCGGCAAGGAAACCGTCCAGAACCTGCTGGCGCTGCGGTTCGGCAACCTGCTGTTCGAACCGTTGTGGAACGCTGCCCACATCGATCATGTCCAGATCACTGTGTCCGAGACGGTCGGGCTGGAATCGCGGGTCGGCTACTACGACGATTCCGGCGCGCTGCGCGATATGGTGCAGAACCATATGCTCCAGTTGCTGGCGCTGCTGGCGATGGAGCCGCCGGTCTCTTACGATGCCACCAACGTGCGTGACGAAAAGGTCAAGGTGCTGCGATCGCTGCGGGCCGTTGCCGACGGGGAAACCGTGATCGGGCAGTATCGTGCCGGTGCCATCGCCGGGCAGGCGGTGCCGGGCTACGACGAGGAGCTGGGCAAGCCCTCGAACACCGAAACCTTCGTCGCCATCAAAGCACATATCGATAACTGGCGCTGGAAGGGCGTGCCGTTCTACTTGCGCACCGGCAAGCGCATGCCCCGCCGCACGACCGAGATCGTGGTCCAGTTCCGCCAGGTGCCGCACTCGATCTTTTCCGGGCGCGGCGCGCGCACGGTGCCGAACCTGCTGGTCATCGGCATCCAGCCCGAAGAGAACATCACCCTGTCGCTGATGGCCAAGGTGCCGGGGCTCGATCGCAACGGCTTCGCGCTGCGCAGCGTTCCGCTCGCCATTACCATGCCCGACGCTTTCGCCGGGCCGCAGCGCCGTATCGCTTACGAACGGCTGCTGCTCGATCTGATCGAGGGTGACCAGACGCTGTTCGTCCGGCGCGACGAGGTGGAAGCCCAGTGGACGTGGATCGATGCGATCCGCGCGCTGTGGGCCGAGCAGCAACTGGAAGCCAGGACCTATACCGCCGGCAGTTGGGGCCCTTCGGCCGCCATCGCGCTGGCCGAACGTGACGGCATAAGCTGGCACGAATGACGCGGATCGGGGGTTATGCCCGACACGCCCAACCAAGGCCCGGCGGCGGGCCCGCCTATCGCGTTGCCGCAGGAGTAATCGCATGAGCCAAACCGCCCCAGCCGTGCTGCGCGTGACCGAGCGGATCGAGACACGCTCGAAGGATTCGCGCGCGCGCTATCTCGGCATGATCGCGCGCGAGGCGGATCGCCATGCCGATCGCGGGTTTCTGTCGTGCTCCAACCTGGCGCACGGGTTCGCCGCCGCCGGGCCCGACAAGGCGGCCATCGCCGGCATGCGCGGCCCCAACATCGCCCTGGTTACCGCTTACAACGACATGCTTTCCGCGCATCAGCCCTATGGCCGCTATCCCGAACGGATGAAGCTGTGGGCGCGCGAAGTGCGCGCGACCGCACAGGTTGCGGGCGGCGTCCCGGCGATGTGCGACGGGGTGACGCAAGGGTTTGCGGGCATGGAGCTGTCGCTGTTCAGCCGCGATGCCATCGCCATGTCGACCGCCATCGCGATGAGCCACGCGATGTTCGACGGCATGGCGCTGCTCGGCATCTGCGACAAGATCGTGCCGGGGCTGGTGATCGGCGCGCTGAGGTTCGGGCATCTGCCCGCGATCTTCGTGCCTTCGGGGCCGATGCCCAGCGGCATCTCCAACAAGGAAAAGCAGCAGGTCCGCCAGCTTTACGCCGAAGGCAAGGCCAGCCGCGAGGAACTGCTGGCGAGCGAAAGCGCCAGCTATCATTCGGCCGGCACCTGCACCTTTTACGGCACCGCCAACTCCAACCAGATGATGATGGAACTGATGGGGCTGCACATCCCCGGAGCCGCCTTCGTCCCGCCCGATACACCGCTGCGCAACGAGATAACCCGCGCCGCCGTCCACCGCTTGGCGCAGATCGGGCGCAAGGGCCACGATTACCGGCCGATGGCGCAAGTGGTGGACGCCAAGGCCATCGTCAATGCCTGCGTCGGCCTGCTGGCCACCGGCGGATCGACCAACCACGCCATTCACCTGCCCGCGATGGCGCGCGCCGCCGGGATCCTGCTCGACTGGGAGGATCTCGATGAACTGTCCGCCGCCGTTCCGCTGATCGCGCGAGTCTATCCCAACGGGTCTGGCGACGTGAACCACTTCCACGCCGCAGGCGGCATGGCCTGGGTGGTGCACGAACTGCTCGGTGCCGGGTTGATCCACGGCGATGTGCTGACCGTGGCGGAGCATGGCATGGCCGCTTACGCGCAGGAGCCGTTCCTGGAAGACGCCACGCTGGCCTGGCGACCCGCCCCCAAGACCAGCGGCGATGACACGATGCTGCGCACCGTGGCGCATCCGTTCCTGGCCGATGGCGGGATGCGGCTGGTGCAAGGCAATCTCGGCCGGGCGACATTCAAGACCAGCGCAGTCGATCCCGGCCGCTGGACGATCGAGGCCCCGGCCCGCGTGTTCGACGATCAGGAAAGCGTGACCGCCGCCTTCAAGGCGGGCGAACTGGATCGCGACGTGGTCGTCGTCGTCCGCTTCCAGGGCCCCCGTGCGAACGGCATGCCCGAACTGCACAAGCTGACCCCGCCGCTCGGGGTGCTGCAGGATCGCGGCTTCAGGGTCGCCCTTGTCACGGACGGGCGCATGTCGGGAGCCAGCGGCAAGGTTCCCGCCGCCATCCACGTCACCCCCGAAGCGCTGGCCAAGGACGGCAAGCCCGGCCCGCTCGCCTATCTGCGCGATGGCGATATCGTGCGGCTTTCGGCCGAGGACGGAACGCTGTCCACCACCGCCGACCTGTCCGCCCGCGATCCGGCACCGGCACCGGTGGCGGACGTCGGCATGGGGCGGGAGCTGTTCGCGATGTTCCGGCTGGGCGCGGGCGGGGCCGAACAGGGCGGCTCGGCCATGCTGGAGGCTGCGGGGCTATGACGAGCGCTATCGCCCAGGACGCAACGCTGCCCACCGCCATCGCGGGCGTGACCGAGTTGGTCGCGGTGGATATCGGCGGGACGCACGCCCGCTTCGCGTGCGCCAAGATCGCCGCCGATGGCGCGATCCGGTTGGACGAACCGGTTACCCTCCACACCCGCGATCATGTGACCTTCGAAAGCGCCTGGGAAGAGTTTCGCGTGCGCAGCGGCGGGGCGCTGCCCGATGCCGTGGCGATGTCGATCGCCGGGCCGGTCGGCGGCGTGGTCATTCGCTTCACCAACAACCCGTGGATCATCCGCCCCGATGCGATCGGCGCGCGGCTCGGCTGTGCCCGGCAGACGCTGGTCAACGATTTCGCCGCCGTCGCCCATGCCGTAGCGCGCGCGGGGCCGGACGATTTCGTGCACCTGACCGGGCCCGATGCGCCGCTGCCCGAAAGCGGCACGATCAGCGTGATCGGCCCCGGCACCGGCCTGGGCGTTGCCCATCTGCTGCGGGTGGACGGCCACTACCACGTCCAGGCGACCGAGGGTGGCCACATCGATTTCGCCCCGATCGACGCCATCGACGATGCGATCCTGGCGCGCTTGCGCTCGCGGCACACGCGCGTTTCGGTGGAGCGGGTGGTATCGGGGCCCGCCATCGTCGATATCTACCAGACCCTTGGCGCGATCGAGGGCAAGGCGCTGCAAGACCTGGCGGACATCGGCATCTGGCAGTCCGGGGCCGAGGGCACCGACCCGCTGGCCAGCGCCGCGATCGACCGCTTCTGCCTGTCGCTGGGCAGCGCGGCGGGCGATTATGCGCTGGCGCAGGGGGCCGGCGCGGTCGTCATCGCCGGCGGCCTTGGCTATCGCATCCGCGAGACGATCCTCGCCTCCGGCTTTGCCGAACGCTTTTGCGCCAAGGGCCGCTTCGCCGCGCTGATGGCGGCGATCCCGGTCAAACTCATCATCCACCCGCAGCCCGGCCTGTTCGGAGCCGCCGCTGCGTTTGCCAGGGAACACCTGCCATGAACGATCTTGCCCGGTCAGTCGAAAGGGTGATGCGGCTTGCTCCGGTCATCCCGGTGCTGGTGATAGAGGATCCGGACCATGCGCTGCCGATTGCCGAGGCGCTGGTCGCGGGTGGCCTGCCCGCGCTGGAGGTCACCCTGCGCACGCCCTGCGCGATCGATGCGATCAAGGCGATGAAGCAGGTGCCCGGCGCGGTGGTGGGTGCCGGGACGGTGTTGAACCCGGATGACCTGGCGCGGGCGCTGGATGCCGGGGCGGAGTTCATCGTGTCCCCCGGCCTGACCCCGGCACTGGGCCAGGCGGCGGTGGAGAGCGGAGTGCCCTATCTTCCGGGCACCGCCAATGCCAGCGACATGATGCTGGCGCTGGACCTGGGCCTGTCACGGCTCAAGTTCTTCCCCGCCATGGCGAACGGCGGCGTCCCGGCGCTCAAGGCGATTGCCAGCGCCTTCGGGCAACTGCGGTTCTGCCCCACCGGCGGCATCACCCCCGCCAATGCCCCCGAATGGCTGGCGCTCGACGCGGTGATCTGCGTGGGGGGGAGCTGGATGGTGCCCAAGGGCAAACCGGACATCGCCCGGATCGAGGCCGATGCCCGGCTGGCCGCGCAACTGCTGGACAAGGAAAAGGCGCTGTGAACGGACCTGAACTCCACACCATCGCCGGTCTCGACGCGCGGTTGCAGGAACTGCACAAGCTGACAGCGCAGACCCCGACGTACAACCCGGTGTTCCAGCTTGGCCTGGAACTGTCGCGCAAGCTGGAAAGCGGCGAGATGGGGCTGGATGCGGTGGAATCGCTGGTCTCCGAGCTGGAGTGCGAGGGCCTGCGCGTGCGCGCCGCGCGGCTCGACCGGCTGGTCCATCCGATGCCCCCGGCCGACAACGATGCCCGGATCGACGCTGCGGCCGACGAGGACGACTTCACCGCGTTTGCGGTGCGCTGGCAGCGGCCCGCCGCGCACGTGGTGTTCACCGCGCACCCGACCTTCCTGCTCTCCGCCGCACAGTCCGAAGCGGTAACGCACGCCGCGTCCAGCGGGGACTTTGCAGAAGCCACCGTCTGCGCCGCCTCGCCCGCGCGGGACACCATTACTCTCGATTACGAGCATGCCGCCGCGATGGCGGCGATCGCCCGGGGCCAGAAGGCGCGCGACCGGATCAACGAACGGCTGTTCTCCATCGCCGCCGCCCGCTTTCCCAAGCGCTGGAAAAGCCTGCAACCGATGCCGGTGCGCTTCGCCCACTGGGTGGGTTACGACATGGACGGGCGCACCGATATCTCGTGGTCCACCTCCATCCGCTACCGGCTTGAGGAAAAGGCAATGCGGCTGGCGGGCTATGCCGCCGCGCTGAAGCCGATCGAGCCGGAAATCGCCACCCGCCTGGAACGGGCGCACGCGCATACTGCCGAAATGGCCACGTTGTTCGCCGGCGATCTGGCTGCGCCCGAAGCGCTGTCCGCCGCCGCCAATGCTTTGACCGCCGCCCATCCGGACAAGCTCACCAGCCTGACCGGTGTGATCGCCGAGCTGGAGGAGGAAGCGCGCCACGGCGGGCCGGAGGTCGCCCGCGCCCTGCTGGTGATCGCCGCCGCGATGCGGGCCGATGGGCTGGGCATGGGGTGGATACATTTCCGGGTAAACTCATCCCAGCTCCAGAACGCGATCCGCCGCCGCATCGATCCGGACGGCACGCTCAACCTTGCCAGCCAGGCCGCGCTGGTGCGGATGCGCGAGTTGCTGGCCGAAGTGAAGCCGCTGCGCTCCAACTTCGCGGCGCTGGCGATCGAGAACAGCACGGCCGTGCGCCAGTTCCTGGCGATGGCCCAGATCCTTGGCCACATCGATGCCGATGCGCCGATCCGCATGCTGGTGGCCGAATGCGAGGAGCCGACGACGATCCTTGCCGCGCTCTATTTCGCGCGGATGTTCGGCATCTCCGACAAGGTCGACGTATCGCCGCTGTTCGAAACCGAAAGCGCGCTGGAACACGGTGGCCGCTTCCTGGAGGCAGTCCTCGCCGAACCGGCCTATCGCGAATATGCCAAGCGGCGCGGCCGCGTATCGATCCAGACCGGCTTTTCCGACGCCGGCCGCTTCGTCGGCCAGATCCCCGCCAGCCTCGCGATCGAACGCCTGCAGGGCCGTCTGTCCGAAGCGATGGTCGGTGCCGGGCTGACCGACGTGTCGGCGCTGATCTTCAACACCCACGGCGAATCGATGGGGCGCGGGGCCCACCCGTCCAGCCTGTCCGATCGCTTCGCCTGGCCGCTTTCGCCTTGGGCCCGCCGCCGCTTCCTGCGCGCCGGCATCCGGCTGGAGCCCGAGGTATCGTTCCAGGGCGGCGATGGCTACTTGTGGTTCGGATCGGACGAACTGGCGCTGGCGACGATCACCCGCATGGTCGAGGAGCCGCTGTGGAGCGCCGATGTCAACGCGCCGACCGACCTGTTCTATCGCCGCACCGATCTCAGCCTTGATTACTACCGCGCCATCCGGGGCGTCCAGCACGCCCATCTCGAAAGCCGCACCTATTCGCGCGCCATCACCGCTTTCGGGCTGGGTCTGCTGAACGATACCGGCAGCCGCAAATCGCGGCGGCAGTCCGATATCGCGGCCGACCGGACGATGAGCCTGCGCCAGATCCGCGCCATTCCGCACAACGCGATCCTGCAGCAACTGGGTTATCCGGTGAACGTGATCGCGGGCGTCGGCACGGCGGCGGACGGCAATCGCGAGGAACTGGCCCACATGCTGCGCGAATCCGCGCGCGGCCGCCAGATCATCCGGCTGGTCCGCGCCGCCAACGCGGTCGCCTCGATCAAGACCATGGCGGCCTTCGGCGAACTGTTCAATTCCGCCTACTGGGCCAGCCGCCCCTACCGCGGCGACGAGCAGCACATTTCCGACGCCTGCCAGAAGCTGGCCGAGTACCTGACCGGCGATGATCGCACGGGGGTGTTCCGCCGCCTCGTCTCGCGCCTCAGGATCGACGCGCTCAAGCTGCACCAGTTGTTCGACCTGATCCCGGACGAGAGCCCCCCCGCCGATCGCGAGCATACCCGCCGCTCGATGGGCGTGCTGCAGGCGCTGCGGCTGGCACTCTACCAGCACATGTTCCTGCGCACGGTGATGGTGCCAAGCTTCAGCCGCGCGAACGACATCAGCCGGGAGGACGTGCTGGAGATGTTCTTCTCGCTGCGGGTGGACGATGGCTTGGCCCAGTTACGCCGCGCCTTCCCCGTCCACTTCCCGTCGATCGACGATTTCAGCGTGGACGAGCCAAGCGACTATCCCGATTCCCACGCCACCGGATACGGCCGCATCCATGCCGATTTCATCGATCCGATCGCGCGCAGCAACGCCCTGTGCCTGCGCATCACCACCGCCATCGCCAACGAGTTCGGCGCGCACGGGTAACACCCCTTCGCCCCCATGGACTTGCCCCACATAGGTTCCTATATTTCAATGACGCGAAACAAATAAACAACACCGACTCGCGGGGGACCGCCTATGACCACGCTTCGATCCACCGATCCGGCCACCGGCGAAATCGTCTGGGAAGGGGCCGAGGCGACGCGCGAGGAGGTCAGCGCCGCCCTCGCCTGTGCCCGCGCCGCCTTTCCGCGCTGGGCCGCCACGCCGGTGGCGGAACGGGTCGCGGCGGTCGAGCGCTTCCGCGCCGCGCTGGAAGACCGGCGCGAGGCGATTGCCGAAGTGATCGCCCGCGAAACCGGCAAGGCGTTGTGGGAAGCGCGCGGCGAAGTGGCCTCGATGATCGGCAAGGTCGGCATTTCCATAGCCGCGCAGGCGGAACGCGCAGGCGAGAAGCACAGCGTGATGCCGTTCGGCGAAGCGGTGCTGCGGCATCGCCCGCACGGGGTGATGGTCGTGCTGGGGCCATACAATTTCCCCGGACACCTGCCGAACGGCCACATCGTTCCAGCGCTGCTGGCGGGCAACACGGTGGTGTTCAAGCCATCGGAACTGACCCCGGCAGTCGGGGCGGCGATGGTCGCCTGCTGGGACGCGGCCGGGCTGCCCGCGCATGTCTTTCAGCTTGTCCAGGGTGGCCGGACCACCGGCGAAGCGATGGTCGAAGGCGATATCGACGGGCTGCTGTTCACCGGATCGGCAGGTGCCGGCGCACATTTCCGCCGGCTGTTCGCCGATCGCCCGCACGTCATCCTTGCCCTTGAACTGGGCGGCAACAACCCGCTGGTGGCCTGGGATGCCGACGATCTCGATGAAGCGGCGGCGATCGTCCTCCAGTCCGCCTTCATCACCACCGGCCAGCGCTGTTCCTGTGCGCGGCGGCTGATCGTCCCGGCCGAGGGTTTCGGTCCGGCGCTGGTTCAGGCCGTGGCCGACCTTGCGGCGCGCATCACTATCGGCGCGTGGAACGAAAGCCCCGCGCCGTGGATCGGCCCGCTGATCGGCGATGCCGCCGCCGCGCAGGCGCACCAGCGCTATGCCGCGCTGGTCGAAGGCGGGGCGCGGGTCATCCTGCCGTTCTCGGGGATCGAGGGACGCGGCGCCGCCTTCGTTACCCCGGCGATGATCGACGTCAGCGGCCTCGCCGCGCCCGATGCGGAGATATTCGCGCCGATCCTGCAAGTCCGCTACGTCCCCGATTTCGATGCCGCGCTGGCAGATGCCAACGCCACGCGCTTCGGCCTTTCCGCCGGGCTGGTCAGCGCAGACGACGCGCTGTGGGGCCGGTTTGCGCGGGAATGCCGCGCAGGCGTCATCAATCGCAACCGGCCGACTACCGGTGCCGCCGGATCGATGCCGTTCGGCGGCCTCGGCGATAGCGGCAACCATAGGCCAAGCGCCTATTATGCGGCTGACTATTGCGCCTATCCGGTCGCCAGCTTCGAAGCATCCAGCGCCGCCGGCAACGCCGCAGCGCTTGACGGCATGCTGCGGCCGTGACCGCGCTCTCGCCTGAAGAGCAGGCGCTCGTCGATCCGATCGATCGCGCGCCGATCCTTGGTCACACGCTCGAATGGGCCGCCGTCAACAGCGGCACCGCCAACCTGGCCGGGCTGGCCGACATGGCGGGGCGGCTCGCCGACGCTTTCGCGGCGCTGCCCGGAGAGGTGCGGCTGGTCGATCCCGCGCCGATCGAGAAGGTGGATCGCGAAGGCACGCTCCGGCCCGTCGGCCACGGCCGACACCTGGTAGTGTCGGTCCGCCCGCATGCGCCGCGAAGGGTGCTGCTGACCGGGCACATGGATACCGTCTATGCCGCCGACCATCCTTTCCAGACCTGCGACTGGCCCGATGCCGATACCCTGCACGGCCCCGGCACCGCCGATATGAAGGGCGGCCTGGCGCTGATGCTGGCGGGGCTGCTGGCTTATGAGCAGTCGCAGCCGGCGCTCGGCTACGATGTGATGATCAACAGCGACGAGGAGACTGGCTCGCTGTCTTCCGCCGCGCTGATCGCGTCGCTGGCGCAAGGAAAGCTGGCGGCGCTGACGTATGAGCCTGCCCTGCCCGATGGCGCAATGGCGCGGGCGCGGCCGGGATCGGGCAACTATGCCGCAGTCGTGCGCGGCCGGTCCGCCCACGCCGGGCGCAATCCGGAGGACGGCCGCAACGCGCTGCTCGCCGCTGCCGACCTGGGGTTGCGGCTGGCCGCAGGGCGGCGCGCAGGTCTGTCGGTCAACCCGGCAAGGATCGAAGGCGGTGCGCCGAACAACACCGTGCCGGACCTTGCGATCCTGCACTTCAACTTGCGTCCCGCGACGCCCGAACTGGCCGAAACCGCGCAAGCCATGGTCACCGAAGCCATTGCGGCGGTCAGCGCCGCGCATGAGGTGACCATCCACCTCCACGGCCATGTCTCGCGCCCGCCCAAGCCGATCACGCCCGGCACCAAGGCGCTGTTCGGCCTCGCTCGCAAAGCTGCCGATGATCTGGGCCAGCCGATGCACTGGAAGGACACCGGCGGCGTGTGCGACGGCAACAACATCGCCGCTTGCGGCATCCCGGTGCTTGATACGATGGGGGCGCTGGGCGGGGCGATCCATTCGCCGGACGAATTTCTTCTGGCATCCTCGCTCGATGCCCGCGCCCGGCTGACAGCCCTTGTGATGCACCGCCTCGAAAGGCAGAACCTGTCAGCATGACCTTTCTCCTGCGCACCGCCCGCATCAAGGACCTTGAAGCGCTGTACCGGATGGCCAAGGGCACAGGCGGCGGTTTTACCAACCTGCCGCCCGACAAGCCGACGCTGCGCGGCAAACTGGAGCGCACCGCCGCCAGCTTCGCCAAGGACACCGGGGCGCTGGGCGACGATCTGTTCCTGTTCATCCTGGAGGATACCGAAACCGGCCGGGTGCGCGGCACCTGCCAGATCATGAGCCAGGTCGGCACCATCCTGCCGTTCTATTCCTACCGGATCGGGCGGATCACCCAGTATTCCAAGGAACTGGACCGCACCTTCCGCGCCGAACTGCTCACCTTGTGCACCGATCTCGACGGATCAAGCGAAGTGGGCGGGCTGTTCCTCGACGCGACCGAAAGGTCCGCCGGGGTCGGCAAGCTGCTGGCCCGCAGCCGCTACCTGTTCATCAAGGAACACCGCAGCCGCTTTGCCGACAAGACGCTGGCCGAACTGCGCGGCGCGATCGACGATGCCGGCAATTCGCCGTTCTGGGACGGGCTGGCGGGCCGCTTCTTCGACATGACCTTCCGCGAGGCGGACGAGTTCAACGCCCGCAAGGGCAACCAGTTCATCGCCGATCTGATGCCCAAGCACCCGATCTACACCGCGCTGCTGCCCGAGGCCGCAAGGCAGGTAATGGGCAAGCCGCACTTTTCCGGCCGCCCGGCGATGCGGATGCTGGAGAACGAAGGGTTCGCCTTCCAGAACTACATCGACATCTTCGATGGCGGCCCGACGATGTCGGTCGATACCGATCGCATCCGCACCGTGCAGGACGCCCGGACGGTCCCGGTCGCCGCCATCGTCAAGGCACCCGATGCCGAGGCCACGCACCTGGCCGCCACCGGCCAGCTTGCCGGCTTCCGCGCCTGCCTTGCGCATATCGACACGGTCGATGGCGGGGTGACGATCGACCCGGCTGCCGCCGCGCTGCTGGGCGTGAAGCAGGGCGATACGCTGACTTACGCGCCGCTTTGACGGGTCAGGCCGCAAGGGACAACCGCGCATGTCAGCGTCGGCAGCCCGGCAACCCGTGCGGTCATCGCCGCGCCCACGCCCACCGCGCCGACCCCGGCCGGGGTGCCGGTAAAGATGAGATCGCCGGCATGCAGCGGCTGGTATGCCGATAGCGCGGCGATGATTTCGGGCACGGACCAGATCATCGCCCCGATCACGCCCGATTGCTTCACGGTGCCATCGACCTCCAGGGTGATGGCGTCACCTGCCGCAGGATGGCGCGCGGCGCGCACCAGTTCGCCGATCGGCGCGGCCCCGGCAAAGTTCTTGGCCAGATCCCACGGCCTCCGCCCCTCTTTGGCAACGTCCTGCAAATCGCGCCGCGTCATGTCGAGGCCGACCGCATAGCCGAACACATGATCCAGCGCCGCCCCGGCCGCGATATCCGCGCCGCCGCTGCCGATCGCCACCACCAGCTCCACTTCGAAATGCAGGTTGGCGGTCTGCGGCGGATAAGCCAGCGGCCCACCGTCGGCGATGATCGCTTCCGGGGATTTGAGGAAGACGAACGGCGGCTCACGATCGGGATCGCTGCCCATCTCGCGCGCGTGATCGGCGTAGTTGCGTCCGACACAGAAGATGCGGTTCACCGGAAAGCGCCGTCGTTCTCCGGCGATCGGTATGGAAACGCGCGGCGGGGCGGGGATTACAAACTCGCTATCCATGATCCCAGCTCCCTTCGATCTGCATCGGGTGACAGGAGAGGCGCATCACGTCCACGCCCGGACCACGCCGCCGCTGACTTCCCACACCGCAGCCTCCTGCAGGATCGCGGAAAATGGCGCGGTTTCAGTGCCGGTGAGCCAGACTTGCGCGCTGCCATGCCGCAGCCGCTCGAACAATGCCTCGCGGCGAACGGGATCAAGGTGCGCGGCCACTTCGTCCAGCAACAGCAGGCGTGGCCTGGCTTCGCCTTCACGTTCAAGCATCGCCGAATGCGCCAGCACGATCGCGATCAGCATCGCCTTCTGTTCCCCGGTCGAGCATTCGGCCGCCGGCTGGTCCTTGCCCGCCATGGTCACCACCAGTTCGTCGCGGTGCGGGCCGACCAGCGTGCGCTGCGCCGCCCGGTCACGCGGGCGGCTGTCGCGGAGGGCCGCCGCCAGGGCCGCTTCGTCCACCGGCCCGCCCGGAGCATAGGCCAGCGCCGGCCGGGCGAACGGGCCATCCGGCAGCGCCGCCAGATCCCGTCCCAGCGCATCGACCAACGCGGCGCGGCCTTGCGCCACCAGTGCGCCGGTCGCCGCCAGTTGCGTCTCGATGGCTTCAAGCCAGCTGGGGTCTGGGGCCTCGTCCGCCGCCAGCAGCCGGTTGCGCTCGCGCAGTGCCGTTTCCAGCCGCGCGGCATGGGCGGCGTGATCGGGGCGCAGCGCCAGCACCAGCCGATCGAGGAACCGTCGGCGCGCACCGGCGCTGTCGGTGAACAGCCGGTCCATGGCGGGGGTCAGCCAGCCGATCGACAGCCACTCTGCCAGCCGCACCGCCGGGCATTCGGCCCCGTTGACCTGGACCACGCGGCGCCCCGGCCGTTCCGGCGAAACCGCCGTGCCGATCCGCACCGCATCGCCCTGCCCGGCCAGCGCCGCGCTGACGGCGAAGCCGCCGTCGAACGCCTGCCCCGGCATGTCGGCCAGCGCCGCCCGCCGCAACCCCCGCCCGGGCGCCAGCAGGCTGATTGCTTCGAGCACGTTGGTCTTGCCGGCCCCGTTCTCTCCCACCAGCAGGTTGAAGCGCGCGGTCCCGTCCAGCAGCGTCTCTGCATGGTTGCGAAAACGCGAAAGGATCAGGCGGTCAAGCATGGCACGGGCAACAGGAGGGGCAGATCAGCGCCGGATCAGGCCACCGGGGCCTTGGCGAACGGCGAGAAGTCGGTGTTGTCATCGAACACATCGACCCCTTCGTGGCGCTTGAGGAAGCCGACGACGGCATAGGTCACCGGCGTCAGCACCACTTCCCATGTCACTTTGAGCGCCCAGTTGGTGACCATCACCACCACCACCGAATGCGTCTCCCAGGTGCCGAGGAAGGCGACGGGGTAAAAGATCAAACTATCCACGCCTTCGCCGAACACCGTCGATCCGATCGTGCGCATCCACAGGAAGCGGCCCTCAGTCATCACTTTCATGCGCGCGAGCACGAAGGAATTGACGAATTCGCCCGCCCAGAACGCCAGCAGCGATGCCAGCACGATCCGCCAGGTGCTGCCGAACACCGAGACATACGTGGACTGGCAGACCGCCCCCGCGCTGCTCGCCTTGACCAGCCCGGCATAAGCGGGATCGCCGCTCTGCGCGCAGCCCCATTCGGCGGCAGACGGCATGGCGACCACCACGAAGCTCATGAACGCCATGAAGATCAGCGCGAAGAACCCGGCCCACACGCACCGGCGGGCGTTGGCATAGCCGTAAACCTCGGTCAGCACGTCGCCCAGCACATAGCTGACCGGGAAGAACAGGATGCCCGCTCCGAACAGCATCTTCCCGCTATCGTTCACCAGCCAGTGCCAAGGCAGCCACGGCGTCGCGCTGACCGCGCCCGATACGTCGATCCACGATAGCTTGGCCGCACCGATCAGGTTCGACAGCAGCAGGATCGCGACGAACGCGACCATCGCATAATCGAACAGCCGGAAGTGCCGGCGCGCGCCCGACCGGCCGTCAAGCCGGGCCAGCGAAGCCGAGGCCGGGGAAGAGGAGGATTGCTGCATCGCCCACCGGTAACCCGCAGCATCGCCGCCGCATAGCGCGAAGTTGCCGGGGACGTCCACGCACGCACGGTTTGCGCCGGCCAAGAACCACGCTATGGCGATCCCCGCGCGCGCCCGTAGCTCAGCTGGATAGAGCACGAGCCTTCTAAGCTTGGGGCCGCAGGTTCGAACCCTGCCGGGCGCGCCAAAGACGCGCGCGTTGTTTTACCACCCGCGATATGGCTCGCACGCTATGCCGTCCCCGTCCGCATCCATCCCTCCACGATAACCAGGTTCACCGGCATAGAGCGGGGCAACGCCGGCCGCACGAGCCGCTTCGCAGTTGCGGTAAAACGCGCCCGGAGGTGGCTGATTCGCGCGGGTAACCCCGGCGGCAAACGCCGCTGATGGCATGCTGTTGGACATTTCGGCCGTGTTATCCTCGCTGAGTGCAACGCTGGCGACGCCGGCGATGCCTCCTGCAATGGCCGCCCCAAGGATGAAGCGGGCAATGGACGGGTGCTTTCCAACCGGCCGACCGGGAGAAACGGTGATCCGGTTGCGCTTCTTCACGAGATGCAGATGCGGTTTGCCAGCCATCCTGTCTCACTACGGCCGGGCGGTTAATGATTCCCCAAAAGGACCGCCCGACGACACAGAACCCGCGAAATAATATATCAATTCGACGCAATATGCTTCAAAAATGCCTTGCGCTTTTTTACGCAACGCCCAACATCGGCAAGCCAGCGCGACCGGAGCTTTGGCCGAAACCCGCCAAGCCTGACTGCGTTGCCCAATTATAAACCCGGCCTCCGGCATTGTCCGGATGGGACGGTAAGGCAGGATCGAGAGGCAGGAACCGGTATGACCCAAAAGACCAGATCGCGCCGCAGAAGCGCGGGGACTTCCACCCGGGTCGCACCCTCGTCCGGCGTGGTCATTGCGGAGAGCGAAATGAGCGCGATCGACCTGACCCTGCACGACAAGGGCGGCCCCGGCACCCCGCGCGGCGGCAAAGGGGCGCGGCTGGAGCAGGCGATTGCCGCCGGCATCCGCGACAGCCTGTTGCCCGGCGAGGCGACCGCGCGCGGGGCCGGGGCCAGCCATTCGGCCGCCGGCGCGAGCGAGAGCTGGATCGACGAGGCGGGGCGCTTCCTGATCGAGGCGGCGGCGCAGCGCACGGTCGGCGAACCGGCGATCGCGCTGGCTTCGGCGGCGGAGGAGCGGCGGTTCCTGCGCATCGCCATCGTCAACGACGACATGCCGTTCCTGGTCGATTCGGTCGCCGCCGCGATCGCTTCGCGCGGGCTGGTGATCGACCGGCTGGCGCATCCGGTGCTGGCCGTGCGCCGTGATGCCAAGGGCCGGCTGATCGCCCTGCCCGCCGAGCGCACTGACGGCACCTTGCGCGAATCGATGATCTACATCGAGACCGATCGCGTCGATTCGCGTGGCCGGCGCGATCTGCTGCGGTTGCTCGAAAACACGCTGGAGGACGTGCGGCTGGCGGTCAGCGACTGGCAGCGCATGGTCGCGACGATGAACCGCGATGCCGATCGCAATGCCGATGCCGAAGGCGCGGAACTGCTGCGCTGGTTCGCCGGCGGCATGCTGACTCAACTGGGGCATGTCACCCGCTCGCGCGGTGGCCGCCATTCCGATGTGCTGGGCATCTGCAAGCGCGGCGACAAGGGCATCCTTTCGGACGAGAGCTATGCTCGCGCCTTCGCCGCCTTCGACGCGCAGATGAAGCGCGGACAGGTGCGCAGCCCGCTGATCGTCAAGGCCAACCGCATCGCCACCGTCCACCGCCGGGTCCCGCTGGATCTGCTGCTGGTGCCGGTGATCGCTGACGGCACCGTCACTGCGCTGTCGGTCCACGCCGGCATCTGGACCAGCGCCGCGCTGGCCGCGGCCCCCGATCGGGTGCCGCGCATGCGCTGGCAGCTTGCGGCGATGGGCACGCGGCTGGGGTTCGATCCCAACGGCCACACCGGCAAGGCGCTGGCCCATGCGATGACCAGCCTGCCGCACGATCTGGTGCTGGGGCTCGACGAGGAGGACGTGGTTCGACTGGCCACGGCGATGACCGGGCTGGTCGATCGACCGCGCCCCCGCCTGATGCTGGCGCGCGCTCCGTTGCTGCGCCATCTGGTGGCGTTTGTCTGGCTGCCGCGCGACATGCTTTCCACTCAGTTGCGGCGGCGGGTGCAGGCGATGGTGGAGGAAAGCGCCAGCGCCGCCACGCTGGACTGGAGCTTGCAGGTGGAAGCCGGCAACCTCGCGATGCTGCGCTTCACGCTCGACATCCGCGATGGCCTGCATACGCCGGACGAAGCCGATCTTGACCAGCGGTTGCAGCAGATGCTGCGCGGCTGGCCCGAAGCGGTGGAAGCCGCACTGGCGGCGCAGGGCGACGTCAGCCGCGCGGCGGCGATGGCAGCGCGCTTCGCCGATGCCTTCCCGATGGCATACCGCAGCGATTACGGAGCCGCCGAAGCAGCGATCGACATTGCCCACATGCGCAAGGTTGTCACCGGTGAAGGCAGCGGCGGCGAGCGCCCGGCCGGGCACCGCGACGCCCGGCTCTATTGCCGCGACGGGGCGTGCGACGGGCGGCTGCAGCTCAAGATATACCAAGCCGAAGGCAGCCTGCCGCTGTCCGATGCAGTGCCGGCGCTGGAAAATTTCGGTTTCCACGTGCTGGGCGAGATGCCGACCCCGCTGGATGGCGGGCGGATCGGCACCATCCACGATTTCACCCTGGACCTGCCCGCCGGACGGGACGCCGCCGATGTGTTGAAGCTGGCCCCGATGATCGAGGATTCGCTGTGCGGCGTCCTTAACGGGGGGAGTGAGAACGATCCGTTCAACCGCCTTGTCACCGGGCACGGCCTGTCCAAGCGGGAAACCAACTGGTTGCGCGCCTGGTATCGCTATATGCGCCAGGGCGGGATGAACATCGGGCTGACCACGGTGGTCGATGCCCTGCATGCCGCACCTGCGGTCACGCTGGGGCTGATCGACCTGTTCCGCGCGCTGCACGATCCCGCATTCAAGGGCAGCCGCGACGGCGCGGCGAAGCAGGCGGAAGACGCGATCCGCACCGCGCTCGCCGCCGTCAGCGCGATCAACGACGATCGCATCCTGCGGCTCTATCTGGCCGTGGTCCGCGCAGTGTTGCGCACGAACGCCTTTGCCCCCGCCGGGCAGGTGGCGCTGGCCTTCAAGATCGATTCCGCTGCCGTGCCCGGCTTGCCCAAGCCGGTGCCATGGCGCGAGATCTTCGTCTATTCGCGACGGCTTGAAGGCATTCACTTGCGCTCGGGCCCGATCGCGCGCGGCGGGATCCGCTGGTCGGACCGGCGCGACGACTTCCGCACCGAGATCCTCGGCCTGATGAAGGCGCAGAAGGTCAAGAACGCGGTCATCGTTCCCGCCGGGGCCAAGGGCGGCTTCTACCCCAAGCAACTGCCGGACCCGGCGCTGGACCGCGCCGGCTGGGCAGCGGAAGGGCAGGCGGCCTACGAAGTGTTCATCTCGACCCTGCTTTCGGTCACCGACAACATCGTTGAAGGCATGGTCGTCCATCCCGCCGATGTGATCGCCCGCGACGGTGAAGACCCCTATTTCGTCGTCGCCGCAGACAAGGGCACCGCGCGGTTCTCCGACGTTGCCAACCGGATCGCCCAGAGCGCCGATTTCTGGCTCGACGATGCTTTCGCCAGCGGCGGCTCCAACGGCTACGATCACAAGGCGATGGGCATCACCGCGCGCGGTGCCTGGCTTTCGGTGCGCCGCCACTTCGCCGAAATGGGCGTGGACGTGCAGAGCGATCCCGTCCGCGTGGTCGGCGTGGGCGATATGTCTGGCGACGTCTTCGGCAACGGCATGCTGCTGTCCCGCGCCATCCGGCTGGTCGCCGCTTTCGATCACCGGCACATCTTCCTCGATCCCGACCCCGATCCCGAAACCGGCTGGGCCGAACGCAAGCGGCTTTTCGATCTGCCGGTTTCAAGCTGGGACGATTACGATCGCACCCTGATCAGCCAGGGCGGCGGTGTGTTCCCGCGCACCATGAAATCCATCCCGCTCAGCCAGGAAGTGCGCGACGCCTTGGCCTTCCAGGTACCCGAAGTGGACCCGGATTCGCTGATATCGGCGATCCTGTGGGCCAAGGTGGACCTGCTGTGGTTCGGCGGCATCGGCACTTACGTCAAGGCATCGGGCGAGAACAACGCCGCCGTAGGCGATCCCGCCAACGACGCGCTGCGGGTCAGCGCCAACGAAGTCGGCGCGCGTGTCATCGGCGAAGGTGCGAACCTGGGCGTGACGCAGGCCGGGCGCATCGAATTCGCGCTCAAGGGCGATGGCGGGCGCGGCGGCCGGATCAACACCGACTTCATCGACAATTCGGCCGGCGTCGATTGTTCGGACAACGAGGTCAACATCAAGATCGCGCTGGCGGCGGCGAAGCGCGCAGGCAAGCTGTCCGAAGCGCGCCGCGTCACCCTGCTGCGTGAGATGACCGACGAAGTGGCGGCGCTGGTGCTGGAGGATAACCGGCTGCAGGCGCTGGCCCTGTCCATCGCCGAACGCGGCGGTGCCGAAGCGCTGCCCGCACACATGCGGCTGACCGAACTGCTGGAAGAACGCGGCGGCCTGGATCGGCGCACCGAAGGCTTGGCCGACAACGACGTCCTCCAGCGCCGCGCGCTCGACGGGCGCGGGCTGACCCGGCCCGAGCTGGCGGTGCTGCTGTCCAGCGCCAAGCTGATGCTGCAGGACGCGATCGAGCAGAGCCGCCTGGCGGGTGATCCGGTGATGGTGCCGATGCTGATGGCCGCTTTCCCGGAACCGATGCGTGCCAAATTCGCCCGGCCGATCCGCGAGCACCGGCTGGCCGGAGAAATCATCGCCACCAAGCTCGCCAACCGCATCGTCAACCGGCTGGGTATCGTCCATCCGTTCGAGCTGGCGGAGGAGGAAGGCGCGTCGTTGTCCCAGGTCGCCGCAGCCTTCGTCCTGGCCGAGGAACTGCTGGGCCTGGAAGCGACCTGGACGCGGCTGGAAACGGAACCGATGCCCGAACAGGCGCGTCTGGCCCTGTTCGAGCGGCTCGCCATCGCCACACGCGGCCACATGGCCGACCTGCTGCGTGCCGGCGCGGGAGAGCAGACGCCATCGGCTTTGCTCGCGCGGCTGACAAAGGGCATGGCGGCACTGTCCGACATCCCGCCTGACGTCCTGGGCGAGGTTACGGTGGCGCAGGGCCAGGCGATGCGCGACCGGCTGGCCGCGCTGGGCGCACCGGCCGATGCACTGGACGATGTCCTGCGGCTGTTCGACCTTGACGGCGCGGTCGGGGTGGCGGCGCTGGCCGATCAGACGCGGATCGCCCCGCTCGATCTGGTCGCCGCGTTCACCCGGCTGGGTGCCGGGCTGGGGCTGGACTGGGCACAGTCCACGGCGGCCATCATGAACCCGTCCGACCCATGGGAACGCTTGCTGGTCGCCGGCCTCGCGCGCGATTTCCAGCAGATGCGGCTGGACTTCCTGGCCGGTCTCGCGGCCACCAAGGATGGCCGCGCCGATCTGTCCGCCGCCTGCGAAACGTGGATGCGCGAACACTCGCAGGCGATCCGCGCCTATCGCATGACCGTGGCCCGCGCCGAAACGGCGGTGCCGACCACCGCCGCGATGCTGGCGCAACTGGCCGGGCAGGCCCGCAACCTGCTGGGCCGGTAGGCCGGCGGGGGCGTCCTCTGCTGGCCCGGGAAAAACGATTTGGGGGGAGTGGGCAAGCCATTCTCCCGTTCGTATCGAGCGCAATCGACATACGAACGGGGGCGATGCCTTCCCGCAAGCGTTCTACCGCTCCCAGCCGCCCTGCGCGAGGAACGCTTCGGCCAGCCGGGCGAGATAGGCGGCCCCTTGCGGCAGCACCGTTTCGTCGACCATCATCCTGGTCGAATGGATGCCGCAACAGTGCTGCCAGTCTGCGCCTTCGTGCGCGACGCCGAGGAAGAACATCGCGCCGGGCACTTTCTCCAGCACATAGGCGAAGTCTTCGGCACCCATGATCGGATCAGGCAGGCGCAGGAAGGCCTGCGGGCCATAGAGATCGCGCGCAACCTGCTCCCCGAAAGTAACCGCGCGGCCATCACACAAGGTGGGCGGGAAGCCTTCGAGGATGGTGACCTCCGCCGCCATCCCGTGCGCGGCGGCGATGCCCTCCGCCAGCCGGGTGATGTCGGCCTGCAACCGGGCGCGGTTCGCAGGCGACAGGGTGCGCATGGTGCCGGTCAGCCGCGCGCTGTCGGGGATGACGTTGTGGGTGGTGCCGGCCTCGATCTTCGCGATAGTGACGACGACCGGATCGAACACGCTGTAGCGCCGCGCCACCAGCGCCTGCAGCGCGCTGACGATCTCGCAGGCCACCGGCACCGGATCGAGCGTATCGTGCGGCATCGACGCATGGCCACCGCGCCCGGAGACGACGATGCCGATCTGGTCCGCCGCCGCCAGCAGCGCGCCTTCGCGCCCGCCGATCAGGCCGTGCGGGGCGTTAGGCATGACATGCAGCGCAAACGCGGCGTCGGGCAGGGCGATGCCGCTATCCCCACCGCCCAGCAGCCCATCGTCCAGCATGAAGCGCGCGCCGTGGTGGCCTTCCTCGCCCGGCTGGAACATGAAGCGCACTTCGCCGGCCAGGCTTTCCGCCCGCGCGCACAACAGCCGCGCCGCGCCGGCCAGCATCGCCACATGCGCATCGTGGCCGCAGGCGTGCATCACGCCGGGCACGGCCGAGGCGAATTCCAGCCCGGTTTCTTCCGGCATCGGCAGCGCGTCCATATCGCCGCGCAGCAGCACGCAGGGACCCGCACCGGCCCCGCCGCGCAAGGTAGCGACCAGCCCGGTGGTCGACGGCCCTTCAACCCATTCCAGCGGCAGCCCGGCCAGCGCCGCGCGAATCTTGTCGCGCGTCAGCGGGGTATGCAGCCCCAGCTCCGGCTCGGCATGGATGGCACGGCGCAGCGCGACGATGTCGGCGGCGAGTGTGCGCGCCTCGTCGAGCAAGCGATCGGGGTTCTGAAGCATCCGCGCACCATACCCGTTCCTATTCGCCAGTCGAGAGACCTTGTTCGAGGATGTCATCCGGAGCGACCGGCACCTTGTGGCGTAGCGCCCACAGCGCCATCGCGCCCATCATCACATAGCAGACGAGCCCCGAGATCATGACCGCCCATGCCGCACCGGTAGCGCCATGGCCGGCCAGCGCGAACAGGCCGATCCCCAGCACGACGACGGCGGCGATCCGCGCGGCCAGCGACAGGCGGGCATGGCCGGTCGAGTGCAGCACCGGTTCGAAAGCCAGGCTGGCGAGATCGAAGCTTGCCGCGATGGTCAGCGGCACCAGCACCGCAGCGCCATTGCCGAACCCGTCTCCGCCGATCAGCCCCAGTATCTGGCGGCCGAACAGCAAGGCGACGAGCACGACGACCAGACCCGCCCCGCCCGCCATCAGGCTGAGCCGGATCGCCAGGCGGCGGAAATCGACGAAATCGGCGGTCACCCGCGCCCGCGCCAGTTCGGGGTAGACCGCGCGGGTAATGGTGGTCGAAAGCTTGCTGAGCGATTGCGCGAGCTGGCTGGCCATGCGGAACAGGCCCGCCGACCGGGTTCCCGCCAGCGCACCGACCGCCAGCAGCGGCCCCTGCTTGGTCGCCGCATCGATCGTGGAGCCCGAATAGGTCACCCACAGGAAGCGCCAGATGCCCGGATTTTCCTGCAGTCCACACCGCCAGCCGACGAGGTTCGCCAGCGTCAGCGCCTGCGGTGCGCGACGCCAGGCTTCGACCCAGAACAGCGCCGCGCCGATCAGCGATGCGAGGGCCCAGCCGATCAGGAAGCCCGCCACTGTCGGGCCGATCCACCATACGATCAGCGCGGCGACCAGTCGTCCGAACAGCGGGATCGCTTCCAGGATGGCGATCGCCTCGAACCGGTCAAGCGTGCGCAGAACGCCCGTCATCGCCGAGTTCAGCGTCCACGCCGAGGCGACGCAATAGTAGAACGCCAGATCGATGTAGGCCGGGTTGAGGTCCAGCGCATCGGCGAAGCCATAGATCAGGATCGCCGCCAGCGCGCATGTGCCGATGGCGCCGACGACATCCATGATCGCGCAGATCGCTACCAGGCGGCCGAACTTGTCCCATTGCGCGTGATGAACGTATTCGACGCCATAGCGCACGACGACCCGCCAGGTCTGGAAGCCGGCGATGGCACTGAGCGCCTGGCCGGTGCCCGCGATCAGCGAGAAGTGGCCGAAACCCTTGACGCCCAGACCACGCGCCATGAGCGCGAGGTAGATGACGCTGCAGATTGCCGCGAACCCCTTGCCCCCCATCAGCCACGCGACATTGATGAAGATGCGGCTGATCGCGGATTTTTCGGGGGGTGCGGTCACGTCCGGATCGTCAGGCATCGCACGGCACTTGGCCGAGCGCAGGAGACATTACAAGCCATACCTTCACCGGGCCGGCGCACAGCCCGCCTCCAGCAGATCGACCAGCGCCCGCGCGGCGCGCTCGGCAGCAGGCACACTCTCGACGCTGAAGGTGCGGGCAAACGCCTCGGCCTGCCGCGCGGCATAGCCGTCAGGGCTGGCCTGCGCAGCGTCCAGCGCATGGGCCATCCCAGCAATGTCGCTGACGACCGGCCCGAGCTGCCAATGGGCGAAATTGGGATCATCGTGCCAATCGATCCGACGCGGGTTGAGGAAGATCGCCGGACGCGGGCGGGCGATCCATTCATAGATCTGGCTGCTGGCATCGCCGAGATAGATGTCGGCTGAACGGGTATAGGTCATGTCGGTCGACCGCGCGCTGCCGGTATCGATCAGCATCGCGGGATGATCGCGAAACCGCGCCGCAACCGCGCCGCGCCAGCGCAGCAGGCGATGTTCGACCGAAGCATGGATGCGCCGGCGAAACAGCATGACATGCGGCGCGAACACCAGATTGAAGCGATCCTGTCCCGCAAACCAGTCCAGCACCGCCTCGCCCATTTCAAACCACGAGGACAGGCGCGGATCGAAGTGCGGATTGTACACCACCGTCGGCCGGCCGTTGGCGAACAATGGCGGACCGGGACTTGACGGGTCCAGGGTATCAAACTTGGGATAGCCGACGATCCGGCACCGCTCCGGCTCCACCCCCCCTTCCGCGATCATGCGCTCGCGCACTTTGGGCCCCGCCACCAGCACCAGATCGAACCGGGCAGCGATACGGCGAAAGCCGACCGAACGATCCCCGGCACCATGCGGAATCCAGATCAGTTTGGGCGTCTTTACCCCCATCGCGTCGCGCAGGAGCATCGTCGTCGTTTCGGGAACCACGATGGCATCGTAGCCGGCAAGGTGGTGCCGATTGTGCAGCAGTACGGCGATGCGCCGGAACGGGCCCGCCAACGAGAGCAGCGGCCCGGCAGCCCGGGCAATCGGCCCCGGGGTCAGCAT
Source organism: Novosphingobium colocasiae (assembly GCF_014652555.1). Taxonomy (GTDB): domain Bacteria; phylum Pseudomonadota; class Alphaproteobacteria; order Sphingomonadales; family Sphingomonadaceae; genus Novosphingobium; species Novosphingobium colocasiae. The sequence goes on along the minus strand of NZ_BMZA01000003.1, from coordinate 51,301 downwards.
CCTGAACCGGACCGGGCCGTTCCCCTCATTTTCGCCGACGATGGCGCGCGCTTCGCGGTCCTGCGCCGCGCTCGATGACAGGATCGCCACTTCCAGACCGGCATACCGCGCCAGCCTTGCCGCGACCGGCGCGGTATGCCGCACCTGATGCACTGCCTCGTGATTGAACAGGAACGCGACCCGGAAAGGGGGGGCCCGGTTCACGGGCGCGAGACCGACCGGCGCACAAAAGCCATGATTGCCTCGGCGCAGCGCGCGCTGGCACCCGGGCTGGTATCGCCCAGCGTATCGGCGATCATACGCTCCTGCCGTTCGCGATAGAGCGCGTGGCGTTCGGGCGCGGCGCGGATCGCATCCATCACTTGCGCGGGATCATCCACCACTTCGCCCAAGTGCCAGTTGGCGAAATGTGGATCATCGCGCCAGTCGATGCCGTGCGCGTTCAGAAACACGCACGGGCGCGGCCGGTCGAGAAAGTCGTAAACCTGGCTGCTGATATCGCCGACATAGATCCGGGCGACGGCCGGATACGTACCGTCCACCGATTCCCTGGAGCCCGGATCGCACAGGACATTGGCGGTACTGCGCGCGCGCAACGCCGCACGCTCGCGCTCGGTGCGGCGGTTGTACATCTTGATGTGGGGCGCGACGATGAGGTTCATCGAACGGTCCTCGTCGAACCCGCGCAGCAACGGGTTGAGGAAGCGGTGCCACGAGGTCAGCTTGGGCTCGCGGTGCGGATTGTAGAGAACGGTTGGCAGCCGCATGTCGAGAGGTGCCGCCCAGCGTCCACCCAGCCGCGCCGCGACTTCCAGCTTCACCACGCCGGTCAGCGCGTAATGGCCTGGGCGGATGAGCCCCTTTTCCAGCATCCGCCGCTCGGTCTTGGGGCCCGCCAAAGTGACGAAATCGAACCTTGCAATGCGCGGGAGGAACGAGACTGCGCGATCGCCGAAGCCATGCGGGAGATAGATCATCAGCGGTCGATCGACGCCCAGATCGCGCAGTGCGATACCGCTGTTTTCCTGAGCGACGATGGCGTCATACCCGTTAAGCTCCGCCACATTGTCCCGCATGACGGTTTTCTTGAACAGGCTGAATCGTCCCAGGGCCCGCTTCAGCAGGCGCGTGCGCAGCCGTTGGCGCATCGGCCGGCAATCCAGCGGTTGAAAACCGAAGGCCTGCCGTATGCGCTCGATCTCGGCCGGGGTGGCGGGATCGTGATAGTAGGCGGTGACATCCCAGCCGCTGCGCTGCGCCAGCTCCATGGCAACCGACGCACCGTGATAGGTCTGATAGGCTTCGGCAATGAACAGGAATGCGATCTTCATGCCGCCGCGCCATACCGCTACGTTGCGGTTAACTCAATCGCATCACGCGCGGGAGGCAAGACCACCAAAACCGGAAACCCGCAGCTTCCCTAAAATGTAACAATTGTATGATACGCGTCCTTTTCTGATGATTTTTCCGCGCCTCGCCTCTATGGAAGGCGGCGTGCACGGTACGATCTACGAATTCGAAGCGCTGCCCGCGCTGGGCAAGCAGGTCGCGCAGGAAAGCGCGCGACGGCGGCGTGCGGCCAATGCCGGGCCGGCAGTCGCGCTCGTCGGAATCATCCGCAATCCGCGCAGCCATCGCAACAAAGGCGTCCCTGCGGAGATGGAGGATTGCTCCAACATCCTCACCCGCACGCCCAAATCGCGCGAGGAACTGCATCGGGAACTCGCCGGTTTCGCCCAGCGCGGGATCGATTATCTGGTGGTCGATGGCGGCGACGGCACGGTCCGCGATGTGCTTTCGTGCGGCGCGGAAATTTTTGACGAGGCGTGGCCGACGCTGATCGTCCTGCCCAAGGGCAAGACCAACGCGCTGGCGGTCGATCTGGGCCTGCCGACCGACTGGACGCTGACCGACGCGATGGCTGCGGTGCGCTCCGGCGATACCCTGACCCGCCGCCCGCTGCGCATCCGCCGTTCGGATGACACCGCGATGGCGATCCAGGGTTTCATCATGGGCACCGGCGTTTACAGCCACGCCACGCAAGTGGGCCAGGAAGCGCATCGCCGTGGCGCGTTCAACAGCCTCGCCGTCGGCGTGACGGTGCTGTGGGGCATCATCCAGGCGCTGTTCGGCGGCAGCCGCAATCCCTGGCGCAAGGCCACCCGCACCCGGCTGACGGATCGCCAGACCCGGCAGGACCTGCCCCGTTCGCGCCGCGCCGCGCGCGATGAGCGCTATCTCACCATCGCCACCACCTTCGAACGCTTCCCGCTCGGCGCGCGCCCGTTCGGCCGCGACGTGGCCCCCGGCCTCAAACTGGCCCTAATCGATGCGCCGGTGCGCTGGGTGGTGGCGCTGCTGCCGCTGGTGATCTTCGGCATCTACGGACGCCTGCTCAAGCGCGCCGGGCTCCACCGCGTGCATGCCAGCGAAGTGGAGATGGATCTGGATGGCACCTTCGTCCTTGATGGCGAAAGTTTTCCGGCCGGCCATTACATCATCGATGAAGGACCGCTGCTGACCTTCGTGGTCCCGTGACCACCGATCTGGAAGGGCGCGTCGCGGCCGCGCTGGCGCGGTCCGTGACCGCTCCGGTGCGCGCCTTTGCCGCTCACCTGGCGACCCACCGCAGCGATGCCCGGCCCGTGGCTGCGGCACTGTTCTACGGCTCCAACTTGCGCACCGGATCGCTTGAAGGGGTGCTGGATTTCTACATCCTGACCACGGACACGCGCGAAGAGCGGATCTGGCCGCGCGTCAGCTATCATGAATGGGAATGGCAGGGCGTGCCGCTGCGCGCCAAGGTTGCCACGATGAACTTGACCACCTTTGCCGCCGCCGCCCGTGGAGACCGGCTCGACACGACGATCTGGGCCCGCTTCGTCCAGCCCGCGGCTCTGGCCTGGCAGGCCGATGATGCCGCCGCCGCCAGCGTGGTGACAGCGGTCTCGCAATGCGCCGCCACCGCCGCCCGGCTTGCCGTGGCACTGGGCCCGCAAGCCGGCACGCCCGAGGATTACTGGCGTGCGCTGTTCCGCGCGACGTATGCGGCCGAATTCCGGGTGGAGAAGGCGGGCCGCGAGGATTCGATCCTGTCCGCCAACCGCGATCACTTCGACGGGCTGCTGCCACTGGCTCTGCTGGCGCAGGGCATCGATTTCGCGCGCGGCGCGGACAGTGTGATTCGCCCGCACCTGCCGGCCACGCAGCGCCTCGCCCTGCTACGCTGGTGGCGCGCGCGCCGCCGGATGGGCAAGCCGCTCAACGTCACGCGCCTGCTCAAGGCATCGACCACGTTCGAGGGGGCGGCGCGCTATGCCGCCTGGAAGATCGAGCGCCACACCGGCATCGTCGTTGCGCTGACGCCCTGGCGTGAACGCCATCCGGTGCTGGCGGCCCCCGGCGTGCTGTGGCGGCTGTGGCGCGCCCGCCGCGCCGCCGCCCGGTCTGCCGCATGACCCCGGCCGCGCTGATCCTGGCCGGATCGCGGCCCGGCGCGCCCGATCCGGTGGCCCATGCCCAAGGCGTCAGCCACAAGGCGCTGGTCGATGTGAACGGCCAGCCCATGCTGGCGCGCGTGGTCGGCGCGGTGCGCGAAGCCGGGCTGTCGCCGGTCGCCGTGGTCGCCAGCGATCCCGCAGTCATCGCGCTGGCGCAGCGGCTCGATTGCACGGTGATACCGGCCGAACAGGGCCCCAGCGCCAGTGTCGCCGCCGCCTTCCAACGGCTCGGCGCGCCACTGCTGGTCACCACCAGCGACCATGCGCTGCTGCGTCCCGAATGGATTGCCCAGTTCCTGCGCGATACGCCCGGCGGCACCGATGTCAGCGTCCTCCTCGCCCGACGCGAGGCGATCGAGGCGGCGATGCCCGGGAGCCGCCGCACCTACCTGCGGCTGGCCGACGGCGCGTGGTCGGGCTGCAACCTGTTCCTGCTACGCACCCCGGCGGCCCGCGCCGCACTCGACACCTGGTCGATGGTCGAGGCCAACCGCAAGAAGCCCTGGCGGATCGCCGCCCGGCTCGGGCCGGGAATGCTGCTGGCGTTCCTGCTGGGCCGGCTGTCGCTGGCGGCGGCGCTCGATCGCCTGGGGGGCGGGATCGGCATCGTTGCCCGCCCTGTCGCCGCCGACGATGGGCTGGCGGCCGTCGATGTCGACAAGCCCTCTGATCTGGAGGATGCCCGGCGCTTGTTGGCCGGGCGCTGATCCGGCTTACATGTACCGCATGTGGATGCGGATCGGCTTGACGTCCTGCCCCACCGCCACGCCGACCTTGCTGTAGCTGGGCTTGCCCAGATTGAAGATGTTGAGCGACGGGTTGTTCGACATCGCGCCGCCATCGGACGAGATATCGGTCTTGCCGTTGCCGTTCTCGTCATGCCGGACCGCGACGCCGTAAGTGCCGGGGGCCGGCATCGGCAGGCAGAACGTCATCGTCCCGGCGCGGGCCGGAACCTCGATACGATGCAGCCACTTGCCCTTGACCAGCCATTCGGCCGCATTGGCGCGATAGGACTGGACACGCAGGGTGCCGGCCGACGACTTCACCCCATCGACGGTCACCAGCAGCGCCGGCCCCGATCCGGCGCGGCATTCGCTCATATCGTTGCGGATTTCGTTGCGGTACTGCCCCGCTGCCGCAGCCGGCAGCGCGAACGCCAGAGCCAGAACGCCGACGGCTCCGGTTTTCACTGCCCGGGTTTTCAGGGCGGCGCGATAAACCATCGAAATCGTATCCTTCCTTTTCATCGAACCTGAAGCATTCCGCCGCGATAGGGCTATCGCCGTGAATAGCCTGTGAATTTGCAGCGACCTTTGCGTTAATCAAGGGTAGCCAGGCGACGTTTCGCCCGCATCCGCAACGCTGGCATGCCGATCTACCACATAGCGTGTGGAAAACGCCCGTCTGCGCGCTTGTCGCCTCAAGATGTGGTGCCTTATCGTTTCCCCAAAGGAGTTCCATCCCCCTCATGACCGTGCCCCTGATTTCGCCGTCCATCCTGTCCGCCGATTTCGCCCGGCTGGGGGAGGAAGTGGCCGCAGTCGATGCCGCCGGGGCCGACTGGATCCATATCGACGTGATGGACGGCCACTTCGTGCCCAACATCACAATCGGGCCCGCCGTGGTGAAGGCGCTGCGCCCGCACACGGCCAAGTGCTTCGACGTTCACCTGATGATATCGCCGATCGATCTCTATCTCGAAGCGTTCGCCGATGCGGGAGCCGACGTGATTACCGTTCACCCCGAAGCAGGGCCGCACATCCACCGCACCGTGCAGACCATCAAAAACCTGGGCAAGCAGGCAGGCATCTCGCTCAATCCGGGAACTCCGGCGAAGATGCTGGATTACCTGATCGACGATATCGACCTCGTCCTGGTGATGAGCGTGAACCCCGGCTTCGGCGGGCAGAGCTTCATCTCCAGCCAGTTGCGCAAGATCGAGGCGGTCCGCAAGATGATCGACAAGTCGGGCCGGGACATCCGGCTGGAAGTGGATGGCGGCGTGGATGCGAACACCGCGCCGCTCTGCGTATCGGCCGGGGCCGATGTGCTGGTGGCGGGGTCCGCCACGTTCCGGGGCGGGCCGGGACAATACGCGGGCAATATCCGCACGCTCAAGGGACTGGCCTGACCGATGGGCGCCCGGCGGCCAGGGGCAGCGAGCATGACCCGGCCTGCGGGCACCTTGCCCGACGCTGCGGCGGACGAACGCACCGTCGGTGCCGCAACGGCACAGCGGGCGGTCCCCCTGACCCCCGCGCCCGAGGAGGCTGTGGTGAAGCATAAGGCGGCCCCCAAGCCGATCGAGCGGCCGGGCGAACTGATAGAGCCGGGCCGCGCGCTCGCGCTCGTCGATTTCTCGCCCCCGTCACTGGGGGCCGGCGAACGGCTGATCCGCTTCGCCTACAAGGTCGGCATCCCCGGATCGATGCTGAGCGCCCCGGTCGGCCGCAAACCAAAGAACCGCGTTCTGGCCACCGTGACCAATACCGTGCCGGGCAACCGCGCCGCCGGTGTCGCGCTGCGCGCCGGGCATTTCCTGGTCCACGGGGCCAAGACGCCGATCGCGCAGATCGATTTCGCCGGTGCCGCGCGGGTGACCCCGCCGCTCGAACGGGTGGTGCACAGCTTCGCCTGGCTGGCAGACCTGGAAGCGTGCACCGCGCGCGAGCAGGGCGCACCGGTGGCCGAGCGCATCCTCTCCGCCTGGCTAGCCGCCAATGCCGCGCCGCCCTCGCGCCCCGGCAAGGGACCGGCGTGGAGCGTGGGCTGCACCGGCGCGCGGCTGATGAACTGGCTGGCCTTCGCCCCGCTGGTGCTGTCGGGCGACAAGGCGCTGCGCTCGCGCACGCTGGCCGCCATTGCCCAGACCGCGCGCTGGCTTGACCGCCACGTGACCCGGGCGGAGGATCATCTGGCGGAAGTGGCGGGCTGGTGCGGCATCGTCGCCGCCGGCCTGCTGCTGGCCGACGGCCATCCGCGCCGGCTGTTCGGCGAAGCCGGCCTGATCAATGCACTCGGCGAACTGATGGGCGACGATGGCGGCGTCCTGTCGCGCAGCCCGCTGGCGCAGATGGAGGCGATCGCGCTGCTGGTGCGGCTGCGCGATTGCTACAAGGCTACCCGCCGCGATGCTCCCGAAGCGGTGGAGCAGGTGCTGGCGATGCTCGTTCCGCCGGTGCTGGCTCTCACCCATGGCGATGGCTCGCTGGGTTCGTGGCAAGGGGCCTGGGCCGTAGATGCCGCCGATATCGCCGCGCTGATCGCCGCCAGCGGCGTGCGCACCCGGCCGCTGCGCGATGTTCGCCAGTGGGGCTACCAGCGGGTGCTGGCGCGCAAGACCATCCTGCAGTTCGATGCCGCGCCGCCGCCGATGCCACGCCACGCCCGGTTTGGTTGCGCTTCCACGCTGGCCTTCGAGATGAGCCACGCCGGCCACCGCCTGATCGTCAACTGCGGCGGCGCGGCGGCGGGCGGCGGGCTGGTTCCCGTGCGGCTCGAACAGGGCCTGCGCGCCACCGCCGCGCACTCCACCCTCACGCTGGACGATGCCAATTCCACCGCGATCCTCATCAACGGCAAGATCGGCTCGGGCGTCACTGAAGTCGCAGTGGACCGCAAGACGCTGCAGAACGAGAACGGCAGCAGCGCCACCCGGCTCGAAGCCAGCCACAACGGCTATGCCGCGCGCTATGGCCTGACTCACCAGCGCATCCTGATCCTGCGCGATGACGGCACCGAACTGCGCGGCGAAGATCTGCTGATCCCCAAGGGCCGCAAGACCCGCCACGGCCGCATCGGCTTCGCCATCCGCTTCCACCTTGCCCCCGAAGCCGAAGTCCGGCTTGGCGAAGACGGCCAGGGGGCGGGCATCGCGCTGCCGGACGGCAGCTACTGGCAAATGCGCCTGACCGGCGAGGGCGACCTTGCGCTGGAAGATTCGCTGTGGGTCGATGGCCAGGGTCGCCCGCAAGCGAGCCAGCAACTGGTGATCCAGGGCATGGTCTCTCGTGGGGGCGGCAACTTCGGGTGGCTGATCAAGAAGATGGGGTGAGCGGGCGGGCTGCGATTGTCTCCGCGCTCACCCCCATATTGCCTGACGCATTCCCTTACCCGGCATCCTTGTCGATCCGGATCAGCACCGCACCGGCGGTTACCTGATCGCTTTCCGCCGCGTTGAGGTCGGCGACCGTCCCGTCGAAGGGTGCGGTCAGCGTGTGTTCCATCTTCATCGCTTCGAGGGTCAGCAGCTTCTGGCCCTTGAGAACGCGATCGCCCGTCGCGATCGAAACGGCGATGATGCGGCCCGGCATGGGTGAAAGGATGGTCCCGTCCGAGGCATCGCCGCCCGCCGAAACGGTCGCGCGCCAGGGTGCCAGACGCCATACCTGACCGGCTTGAGTGACAAGCGCTTCATCGCGCTGCGGCTCGTCGCCCGCGTGCGCTGCCACCGCGATCGTGACCGGTTCGCCATCGAGCAGGAAGGTCGCTTCGGCCCGCCTGTCGGCATTGAGGCGGAACCCGGCCAGCATGCCGCCGCGCGAAAGCGTCGCCGCAGCATCGGCCAGCAGCGCCTCGTCCGGACGAGCCGGGGGCATCAGCGCGTCACCGGCCCGCTCGATCAGACCGGTATCGAGGCGCGCCGCGCTGAAATCAGGGTGTTCCAGCGTCTTGACCAGAAAGCCCGCGTTGGTCTTGAGCGGCCAGATCACCGCGTCTTTCAGCGCCGTTGCCAGCGACGTCCGCGCCGCATCGCGGTCGGTGCCATGCGCGATGACCTTGGCGATCATCGGATCGTAGAACGGCGAGATTTCCGCCCCCTGTTCGACCCCGGTATCGATCCGGCAGCCTGCGCCCAGCGTGAAAGTATCGAGCCGGCCGATCGAGGGCAGGAAGCCTTTCGCCGGGTCCTCGGCATAGAGGCGCGCCTCCATCGCCCAGCCGTTGATCGCCAGCTCGTCCTGCGCCTTGGGCAAAGGCTCACCCGATGCGACACGCAGTTGCCATTCCACCAGGTCCTGCCCCGTGATCTCTTCGGTCACCGGATGCTCGACCTGGAGGCGGGTGTTCATTTCCATGAACCAGATATGGTCCGCCCGCAGGCCGGCCGATCCATCGGCGATGAATTCGATCGTCCCGGCACCGACATAGTTGACCGCCTTCGCCGCGCGAACGGCGGCCTGGCAGATCGCCTCGCGCGTGCCGGCATCCATGCCGGGGGCGGGCGCTTCCTCGATCACCTTCTGATGGCGGCGCTGCAGCGAACAGTCGCGCTCGTACAGGTGGACGACCTGGCCCTGCCTGTCTCCGAACACCTGCACTTCGATGTGGCGCGGGTTCGTGATCCACTTTTCCAGCAGCACATGGTCATTGCCGAAGCTGGAGATCGCCTCGCGCCGGCACGATGCCAGCGCCTCGGCGAAGTCCCCGGCCGTATCGACCTTGCGCATGCCCTTGCCGCCGCCACCCGCGACAGCCTTGATCAGGACCGGATAGCCGATCGCGTCCGCCTCGGCGGCAAGGCGCGCCGGGCTCTGGTCTTCGCCGAGGTAGCCGGGCGTCGTCGGCACGCCGGCATCCTGCATCAGCTTCTTGGCCGCGTCCTTGAGGCCCATCGCGGTGATCGACGCGGCATCAGGCCCGACCCAGACCAGCCCGGCATCGACGACAGCCTGCGCAAACTCCGCGTTTTCGCTGAGGAAGCCATAGCCGGGATGCACGGCCTCGGCCCCGGTCGCCTTCGCGGCGGCGATGATCCGCTCGCCCACCAGATAGCTTTCGCGCACTGGCGAGGGGCCGATATGCACCGCTTCGTCCGCCAGCCGAACGTGCAGCGCCTGTGCATCGGCGTCGGAATAGACCGCGACGGTACGGATGCCGAGCCGACGCGCGGTACGGATGATCCGGCAGGCGATTTCGCCACGATTGGCGATGAGGAGGGATTTCATCAGGGCCATGGCGATTACATCCTGAACACGCCGAACCGCGCCTGTTCCGGCACCGGCGCGTTCAGCGTTGCCGCGAAGGCAAGGCCCAGCACATCGCGGGTCTGCGCGGGGTCGATGATCCCGTCATCCCAGATTCGTGCAGTGGCATAGTAGGGGTTGCCCTCGTCCTCGTATTTCTGGCGGATCGGGGCCTTGAAAGCCTCCGCTTCCTCGGCCGTCCAGGTCGCGGCGTCACGATGGACGGTGGCGAGCACGGATGCCGCCTGCTCGCCACCCATCACCGAGATGCGCGCGTTCGGCCAGGTGAACAGGAAACGCGGCGAATAGGCGCGGCCGCACATGCCGTAATTGCCCGCGCCGAAGCTGCCGCCGACGACGACGGTGATCTTCGGAACGCTGGCCGTGGCGACGGCGGTGACCAGCTTGGCACCGTGCTTGGCAATGCCTTCCGCCTCGTACTTCCCGCCGACCATGAAGCCGGAGATGTTCTGGAGGAACAGCAGCGGAATGCGGCGCTGGCAGGCGAGTTCTATGAAGTGCGCGCCCTTGAGCGCGCTTTCGCTGAACAGCACGCCGTTGTTGGCGAGGATCGCGACCGGCATGCCCCAGATATGCGCGAAGCCGCAAACCAGCGACGATCCGTAGAGCGCCTTGAATTCGTGAAATTCGCTGCCGTCGACGATCCGGGCGATGACTTCGCGGACATCGTAAGGCGCCCGGACATCCTGCGGGATGATGCCATAGAGCTCGGCCGGATCGAACTGCGGGGCCTTGGGCTCGCGCAAATTGAGGTCCGGCCTCAGGTCCGGCTGCAAGGTGCTGACGATATCGCGCACGATGCTCAGGGCATGCTCGTCATTCTCGGCGACGTGATCAACGACGCCGGACTTGCGCCCGTGCAGATCGCCGCCACCCAGCTCTTCGGCGCTGATCACTTCGCCGGTCGCGGCCTGCACCAGCGGCGGCCCGGCAAGGAAGATCGTGCCCTGATTACGCACGATCACCGTTTCATCGGACATCGCCGGGACATAGGCACCGCCCGCCGTGCAGCTTCCCATCACGCAGGCAATCTGGGCGATGCCGCGCGCGGACAGGTTCGCCTGATTGTAGAAAATCCGCCCGAAGTGATCGCGGTCGGGGAATACTTCGGCCTGATTGGGCAGGTTCGCGCCGCCCGAATCGACGAGGTAGATGCACGGCAGGCGGTTTTCGAGCGCGATCTCCTGCGCCCGCAGATGCTTCTTGACGGTCAGCGGATAATAGGTGCCGCCCTTCACCGTCGCATCGTTGCAGGCGATCAGCACCTGCCGGCCGGCAACCCGTCCGATCCCGGCGATGATCCCGGCACCGGGCACTTCATCGCCGTAAAGACCGTTTGCGGCCAACTGGCCGATTTCGAGAAACGGCGATCCGGCATCAAGCAGCCGCTCGACCCGCTCGCGCGGCAGCAGCTTGCCGCGTCCGACATGCTTGGCCCGCGCGCTTTCGGAGCCGCCCTGCGCCGCTCGTGCCACCGCGTGCCGCAGCCCTTGTGCCAGCGCGCGATTGTGGACCGCGTTGGCTCGGAATTCCGGACTTTCGGGCGACAGCTTGCTTTCCAGAACCGGCCCGCTCATGCCCCGATCAACTCCCGGCCGATCAGCATGCGCCGGATCTCGTTCGTGCCTGCGCCGATATCCAGCAGCTTGGCATCGCGCATGTAGCGTTCGACCGGCCAGTCCTTGGTATAGCCCGCCCCGCCCAGCGCCTGCACCGCTTCGAGCGCAACCTTCATGGCATTCTCCGACGCCAGCAGGATCGCGCCCGCCGCATCGAACCGCGTCGTCCGGCCGGCATCGCAGGCCCTGGCCACGGCATAGACATAGGCCCGCGCCGAATTGAGCGCGACATACATGTCCGCGACCTTGGCCTGCATCAACTGGAACGCACCGATCGGGCGGCCGAACTGCCGGCGTTCGCGCACATAGGGCAGCACCGTATCGAGACAGGCCTGCATGATGCCGAGCTGGATGCCAGACAGCACCGTGCGTTCGTAATCGAGGCCCGACATCAGCACGCCGACGCCGCCGTCGAGCGGGCCCATCACGTTGCTGTCCGGCACTTCGCAATCATCGAACACCAGTTCCGCCGTGGGCGAGCCACGCATGCCCAGCTTGTCGATCTTCTGGCCGATGGAGAAGCCGGCCATGTCCTTTTCGATGATGAAGCTGGTGATCCCGCGCGAACCCTCGCCCGTCTTGGCGTAGACGATCAGGGTATCGGCATAAGTCGCGTTCGTGATCCAGAACTTGGTGCCGTTAAGGACATAGCGATCGCCGCGCTTCTCCGCCCTGAGCTTCATGGACACGACGTCCGACCCGGCCCCGGCCTCGGACATCGCCAGGCTGCCGACATGCTCGCCGGAGATCAGCTTGGGGAGGTACCGGCGCTTCTGATCGTCATTGCCCCAGCGCCGGAGCTGGTTGACGCACAAGTTGGAGTGGGCCCCATAGGACAGCCCGATCGAGGCGGACGCCCGCGCCACCTCCTCCTGCGCGACCACGTGCTCCAGATAGCCGAGGCCAAGCCCGCCCCATTCCTTCTCGACCGTGATGCCGTGGAGGCCCAGTTCACCCATTTCCGGCCAGAGTTCGCGAGGAAACCAGTCCTTCGCATCGATCTCGGCGGCGAGCGGGGCGATGCGATCGGCGGCGAACCCCGCGGTCGCTTCACGGACCATGTCCGCATCTTCGCTCAAGGCAAAATCGAAATCGGTCAACGCGCCTCTCCTTTGGACCACGCTTTACGCCACCGCAGTCCTGTTCTCTAATTGAAAGATCGGGGCCAACAGCATAGATAAAATCTATGATGGACCGCTATCACCTCCGGTACTTTCTGGCCGTGGTCGATCATGGCAACTTTTCGCGCGCGGCGGCGCACTGCAATGTCGCGCAGCCTACGCTCTCCGTCGGGATTGCCAAGCTGGAGAGTGCACTGGGGACGAAGCTGTTCGTCCGCACGAACCAGCGCGTCGAATTGACGGTGGCGGGGGCCCGGTTCCTCAACTACGCCCGGCGGATCGAGGGGGAGTTCAACGCCGCCCAGCGCGCGATGGCACAAACCGCCCCGGCGGCGCTGTTCCGTGTCGGCGTGCTCGGCAGCATCCCTGGCGCGCTGATCGCGCGGGCCGTCGCCGCAAGTCTGGCGGTGGACCCGTCGCTGCGGATCGAGATCGTCGACGGGAGCGAGCGGGAACTGTCCGCCCACGTGGCGCGGGGCCGGGTGGATTGCGCCGTGACCCTGATCGATCGCGGCTCCGACCGGTTCGAGGAGGAACTGCTGTTCGAGGAAGGCTATGCCCTCGCGCTCTGGGCCGATCATCCCCGCGCGGCCGAGGCAGTGGTGCAAGGCGAAGACCTTGCCGCCGACACCATGATCGTGCGCCGCCACTGCGAGGCGCTGGGCGAGACCAGCCGGCATTTCACCGAACGCGGCGTGCGGCCGCGCTTTTCCTACCGCTCTACCAATGATGAACGGGTGCTGGCACTGGTCGCGGCCCGGCTGGGCATCACGATCATGCCCGACTGCTTCGAGGCACCCGGCGTGGCGCGCCCGAGGCTGTCCGGCTTCACATTGCGCCGCAAGATCGGGGTGGCCTACACCCTGGAATCGCACGCCAGCGGCGTGTCCACACACCCGTTCCTGCAAACTCTGCGGGAAATGGCCCCTGCCCTCAACGTCTGACCGCTGATGCAGTTCAGCCGCATTGCCAGTGGTGCCGGGCATGGCTATGGAGAGTTGAAAGTTGTTTCAGGCTCAGCCGGCCCGGTTTTTGGGTCGCGGCCGTGACAGTTTACTATGTCCGGCACCCTTGCCGTGCATGGCGATTGGATCGATGCAGCGGTTTTGATGAACTACGACGCTAGGATTGATGTGCAGGCCCCCTCGGAAGCCGTGATGCCCGATGCCGACCCCGCACTATCTGGTGCCGCTCCGGAGATACCCGGATATGCGGCACCGGCATCGCGTCGGCGCGTCTGGATCATCGGCGGCGCAGTCGCCCTTGCCGTCATCGCGGCGGTGGCGCTGCTCCATCGTGCCCCGCCCGAAGAAGCCGCCGGTGCGGACGACAGCCAGATCCCGCACGTCAGCGTTTCCGTTCCCGGCCGGTCCACCGTAGCCGGCGTCATCAAGGCCACCGGTACGCTGGCGGCGCGACGGGAAATGCCGGTCGGCTCGGTCGGCGAAGGCGGGCAGGTGCGCGCGGTGCTGGTCGAACCGGGTGACTGGGTGAGCAAGGGCCAGGTGCTCGCGGTGATCGACAGTTCGGTCCAGTCGGAACAGGTCGCGAGCCAGGCCGCGCAAGTTCAGGTGGCGCAGGCCGATGCGCGGCTGGCGCAGGCCAATCTCGATCGCGCGCTGAAACTGGTGGATCGCGGGTTCATCTCCAAGGCGGACGTCGATCGGCTGACAGCGACCCGCGATGCCGCCAACGCCCGCGTGGCAGTGGCCCGGGCGACCTTGGGCCAGTTGCGGGCGCAGACGGCGCGGCTCAATATCCTTGCGCCGGACGCCGGCCTGGTGCTGACCCGCGCGGTCGAACCGGGGCAAGTGGTCGGCGGCGGCACCGGTGTGCTGTTCTCGATCGCGCGCGGCGGCGAGATGGAACTGCGCGCGCAGTTGAGCGAGGATGATCTCGCGCGGGTGTCGGTGGGCAATACCGCGCAAGTGACCCCGGTGGGATCGGGCAAGGTCTTTACCGGCCAGATCTGGCAGATTTCGCCCGTCATCAATGCCGAAGACCGTCAGGGTCAGGCGCGCATCGCGCTGCCTTACGCGCCTGAACTGCGCCCCGGCGGCTTTGCCAGCGTGCAATTGCGCAGCGGCACGATGGTCGCCCCGACCCTGCCCGAATCGGCCATCCTCAACGATGAGCAGGGCAGCTACGTCTATATCATCGGCAAGGACAACAAGGTGCAGCGCCGCGCCGTCAAGATCGGCACGGTCGGCGATGACGGCATCGCCATCGCCGAAGGGCTGAACGGCAGCGAGGCCGTGGTGCTGCGTGCCGGCGGGTTCCTCGCGCCGGGGCAGGCTGTCGTCCCGCGGCGGGTGTCCGCAGGCCAGACGCGCTGACCGTCAGACCCCGATCATGAACTTCCGCAACATCTCGGCCTGGTCGATCCGCAACCCGGTCGTGCCGATCGTGCTGTTCCTCGGCCTGCTACTGGCGGGCATCGTCGCGTTCAACAGGATGGACGTGAACGACAATCCGGATGTCGATTTTCCGGCCGTCACAGTCGATATCAGCCAGCCGGGTGCCGCGCCGACGGAGATCGAAACGCAGATCACCCAGCATGTCGAAGCGGCGGTGCGTTCGATCAGCGGCGTCGATGAAATCCAGTCGACCGCGAGCGAGGGCAATTCCAACACCTTCGTTCAGTTCGCCATCGGCGTCGATGCCAACGATGCGGTCAACGAGGTCAAGAACGCGGTCGATCAGATTCGCGGCGAACTGCCCGAAGGCATCCTCGAACCGCGCGTGGCCAAGGTGGATATCGGCGGTGGCGGGCAACTGGCGATGTGGGCGGTCCAGGCCGATGACATGACGATGGAGCAGCTTAGCTGGTTCGTCGACGATACGATTGCCAAGCGCCTGCTGGCGATCGAGGGCATGGCCCAGGTCGAGCGCGTCGGCGGGGTCGATCGCGAAATCCGCGTCGTCGTCGATCCCGCGCGGATGCAGGCGCTGGGCGTCACCGCCAGCCAGATCAACGCGGTCCTGCGCCAGGTCAACACCGACGCCGCCGGCGGCCGGGCCGAAGTGGCCGGTTCGCGGCAGTCGGTGCGGGTGCTGGGCAATGCCCGCGATGCCTTCGCCCTCTCGCAAACGCGCATCAACCTCAGCGGCGGGCGCACCGTGAAGGTGGCGGATGTCGCCGATGTGACCGATTCCTATTCGGAACAGACATCGATCGGCAAGATCGGCGGCCGCCAGGTGGTGTCGTTCGGCATCCAGCGCGCCAAGGGCGCGTCCGACGTCACGATCTACGACGAATCGGCCAAGGTCATCGCCGAGATCCAGAAGGAAACGCCGGGGCTGCGCTTCATTCAGCTCTACAACAACGTCGATTACGTGAAGAGCCAGTACAAGAGCTCGATGGCGGCCATGGTCGAAGGCGCGATCCTGGCGATTCTGGTGGTTTTCCTGTTCCTGCGCGACTGGCGCGCCACGATCATCAGCGCCATCGCCATTCCGCTGTCCGCCATTCCCACCTTCTGGTTCATGGACCTGATGGGCTTCACCCTGAACGGGCTGTCGCTGCTGGCGCTCAGTCTGGTGGCGGGCGTGCTGGTCGATGACGCCATCGTCGAGATCGAGAACATCGTGCGCCACATGCGCATGGGGAAAAGCGCTTACCAAGCCTCGATCGACGCGGCCGACGAGATCGGCCTGGCGGTGGTCGCCACCACCATGTGCATCGTTGCGGTGTTCCTGCCGGTCGGCCTGATGCCGGGAATTTCCGGCCAGTTCTTCAAGAACTTCGGCCTGACCGTGGTTGCCGCCGTGCTCACCTCGCTGGCGGTGGCGCGGATGATCACGCCGATGATCGCCGCCTATTTCCTCAAGGCTCATGGCGAGGCGACGCACGGCGAAGGGCGGTTGATGGACCTCTACATGAAGGTTCTCCACTTCACGCTCGACGATCGCAAGGCCCGGGCGTGGAAGCGCGATCATCGCGGGCTGACCGGCCGCATCGTCGCCCGCGCGCTCGATCACCGGTTCCACGCTTTCCTGGTCGGCGTCGTCGCGCTGGCCATCACCATCGCCCTGATGGCGGGGCTGCCGCAGCAGTTCGAGCCCACCGTCAACGAAGACACCAGCCGCGCCAACATCGAGATGGTGCCCGGCACCACGATCGAGCAGACCGAGGCGGTAACCGATCGCGTCACCGCGCTGCTGGAACGCCAGCCCGAAGTCTTGCGCGTGCTGGAACGGATCAACGAAGGCAACGCGCGGCTGTTCATCACGCTCAAGCCCGATCGCGAAATCACCAGCATCGATTTCGAGCGCCGCGTCGCCCGCGATTTCCAGAAGATTGAGGATGCGCGGGTCAGCTTCGCCTCGCAATCGGGCGGGTTTGGCACCGGGCGCGATATCTCGGTCATGCTCACCGGGTCGGATCCGGTAGTGCTTAATCAGGCGGCGCAAACGCTGGCCGAACAGATGCAGGGCATCAAGTCGATTGTCGCGCCACGCGTGGCGGCGGATATGAAGCGGCCCGAACTGATCATCGTCCCGCGTCTCGATCTGGCCGCCCAGCTTGGCGTCACCACCCAGGCACTCAGCCAGACCATCCGCATCGCCACCATCGGCGAGATCGACCAGAACGCCGCCAAGTTCTCGCTGTCCGACCGGCAGGTGCCGATCCGGGTGATCCTGCCCAAGGAATCGCGGCGCGATCTCTCGACGATCGAGAACCTGCCCGTCGCCACCGCCAATGGCGGCTCGGTGCCGCTTTCGCGCGTCGCTGAAGTGCGCTTCGGGGCCGGGCCGACGCAGATCCAGCGCTTCAATCAGGCGCGCCGGGTGCTGGTCGGCGCAGACCTGGCGCAAGGTGCGGTCAAGGGGCCGGCGACGGAGGCGATCGCCCAGTTGCCGATCATGAAGAACCTGCCGATGGGCGTCTCCAACAAGCCGGTGGGCGACGAGAAGTGGCAGGCCGAGCTGATCATGAACTTCATCATCGCCGTGGTCAGCGGCATCCTGCTGGTCTTCGCGGTGCTGGTGCTGCTCTACAAGCGCTTCATCTCGCCACTGGTAAACCTGACCTCACTGCTCCTCGCCCCGCTCGGCGGGCTGCTCGCGATAGCCCTGCTCGGCCAGCCGATATCACTGCCGGTCTATATCGGCATCCTGATGCTGCTCGGCATCGTTGCCAAGAACTCGATCCTGCTGATCGATTTCGCGATCGAGGAAATGGACAAGGGCGTGAGCAAGGGCGAGGCGATCGTCGACGCCGGACACAAGCGTGCGCAGCCTATCGTGATGACCACCGTGGCGATGGTGGCGGGCATGTTGCCCACCGCCTTTTCGTTCAGCGGCGACGGCGCGTGGCGCGCACCGATGGGGTCGGTGGTGATCGGCGGGCTGATCCTGTCCACCCTGCTGACGCTGGTGCTGGTCCCGGCCGCGTTCAGTCTGGCCGATGGCCTGGAAAAGCGCATCGGCCCGTATCTGCGCCGCGTGTTCCTGACGTTCGAGCCGCATCATGCCCACGACGATCGGGGCACGGGCGGCACAGGGTCGACCGGCTCCGTCCCTGCAGAGTAAGCCGGTGCGCATGCCGCATCGCCCCGCCGCAGCCGCCGGATCGCCGATCGACCGGGGTCGCCGCATGCGCCTGTTCGCCACCGGACTGCTGCTGGCCATGGCAATCGCCTTCATCGCGATGAAGCGGCTGGCCGGCACGCACCCCGCGTGGGGATATGCCATGGCATTCACCGAAGCGGCGATGGTCGGCGGTCTGGCGGACTGGTTTGCGGTGACTGCGCTGTTCCGCCGTCCGCTCGGCCTGCCGATCCCCCACACCGCGATCATCCCGGTCAACAAGGACCGCATCGCCGATACCATGGCCGGGTTTCTGCGAACCAATTTCCTGATCCCGCAAGTGGTTGCCCGCCGCCTCCACGGCATGAACCTCGCCGCCCGGCTGGGCGAAGTGCTGGGCGATCCGGGGCGCGGGCAGGCCTCTCCGCTGATCCAGGGCGGCGCGAACCTTCTGGCCGACGTGCTCGAATCGCTCGATCCCGAGCGGATGGGCGGCATGGTGAAAACGGCGCTGCGGCGGCAGATCGAGAAGATCGACCTTGCCCCGCTGATCGGCCAGATGCTGGAAAACGCCATTGCCGACAGTCGCCACCTGCCGGTGCTGGAAAGCCTGCTGCACAAGCTGGGCGAACTGATCGAGGCGAACGAACCGCTGATCCGCCGCATGATCCACGAACGCGCCAACGCCATCCTGCGCTGGACCGGACTGGACGAGCGGCTGGCATCGGGCGTGCTGCAGGGCACCTACAAGCTGCTGGCCGAAGTGATCGTCCAGCCCGATCATCCCTTGCGCGCCAAGGCGGACGAAGTGCTGGCCAACCTTGCCCGCGACCTGCGCAGCGATCCGCAGACGATCGCCAAGGTGGAGCGGCTCAAGCACGAACTGCTCGCCAACCCCGCCACCGCCGCCTGGCTCGATGCGATGTGGGAACGCAACCGCGCCGGGATGCTGCGCGCGGTGCGCAATCCGCAGGGCGCGCTGGCTGGCGGGCTGGGCGAGACGCTGCGCGATGCGCTTTCCGATCTGGGCCGCGCCCTGCGCGAGGATGCGCGGCTGCAGCAGCAGGTCAACCGTTTTGCCCGCCGCACGCTGGCGGGCACGGTCAGCCGCTATGGCGGGGAAATCGTCCGCCTGGTCTCAGAAACCGTCAAGCGCTGGGATGCGCAGACGGTAACCACCCGCATCGAAGGCGCGGTAGGTCGCGATCTTCAGTTCATCCGTATCAACGGCACCCTCGTCGGCGGGCTGGTCGGACTAGTGATCCACGGGGTCGAGCAGCTTTTCTGATCGCAGCAACCGCTTCAGCCATGCGGCAGCAGACCCCGGCGTGGGCGTGGCGTTATCGTCGCGGATCGGGCTGATCGTGATCGCATCGCGCACCAGTGCCGCCTCGTCCCCGGCCTGTGCCGCGGTCGGCGGGTGCGGATTGGCCCCCAGCGACAGCCGCGCCCCGGCGGCATCGGGGACCATGGTGACGGCATAAGCATCATAGGTGCCGATCCGCGCAGCGCGCCAGCGGGCGGCATCCGGCGCATCGGGGAAATTGACGTTGAGCGCCAGCCCGGCAGGGATCAGCCGCGCCTCCCCGGCCAGCCGGTCCAACGCGGCGATCAGGCCCACCGCACGATCGGCGATCCGCGCCGAGGCGGGATTGGCAAGATCGCGGTCATCGCCGGTCTGCGCACCGGCGCTCAGCGCGATGGCGGGGATTCCGCGCACCAGTGCGAACCGCACCGCGCTGACCGTGCCGGACGCCAGGATCGAGGGCCCGGCATTGCGCCCCTCGTTCGGCCCGGACAGCACCAGATCGGGCCCGCCATGCCAGCGGGCGGCGGCCAGCATGTCCACCCCGTACAGCAGCGCCATGGTCGGAGTGCCGTCGATATAGTGAAAATCGGCCGGTGGCAGGCCCGTCCGGGTCATCGGCCCCGCCGCCGGAGCGCCGGCCTTGGCCGCGCCGGCGCGACAGTCGCGATCCAGCGGAGCAGGCGGTTCGAGCCGCAGCGCGGTGCCCTGGCCGCTCTGGTTGTGGCACGGGACCGAGACGATCACATCGTCGCCGCGCGCCTTCAGCGCCCTATAGAGCGCCAGCACATTGCTGGTCAGCCCATCGTCATTGACGATCAGCACATGCCTTTGGGCGGCAACAGCAGGGGCACAGGAGGCCCAAAGCGCGCTCAGCAGGATCAGGATTCGCAGCATGGCACAAGGGTGTCCGGGCGATGGACAGCCGGGTCAAGTCCTGCGACGTTCCGGTCGGACCGGTGTCATCCGGCGACCAGACAGGAGAAGCGCGTGCCCACAGCCCAACCCGCATTCCCGGCCGCCGCGCCGCTGGTCACCACCGCGCGGCTGGAACTGTGGCTGCCCCACCCGGATGATCTCGACGATCTGGTCACCATGCTGGCCGGTGACGGGATGACGCGCTACCTCGGCCCCGCCCGCGCCGAGCGCCAGCCGCAGTTCGACCGGCTGCTGCGCAACGGCGGCTCGTGGGCGCTGTTCAACACCGGCCTGTTCCACGTGCGCAAACGCGGGGAGCGCCCGGTTATCGGCACTTGCGGCGTGTTCCGCTCATTGCGCGGGTTCGGCAAGGGCATGGACGAAGTGCCCGAAGCGGGCTGGATCATCCGCCAGGATTGCTGGGGCCAGGGGTTCGCGGCCGAAGCCATGGCCGCCGCGCTCGCCTGGTTCGACGCCGCGCACGGCCCCGGCCGCGTGGTCTGCATGATCGAACAGGGCAACACCGCCTCTCACCGCCTCGCCGCCAGCCTGGGCTTCGTGCGCTACGACAGCCATATTGCGGAGGATGATGGGGCAGTGCTGGAACTGTTCGAGCGAAACCTCGCCTGAGGCTCCTGCAAACAACGAAAAAGGCCCCGCAAGCGATGCGCTTGCGGGGCCTTTTCGTGTCTGGCGACAGGTTCACAGCTTGCCGGTAAGTTCCGGCACGGCTGCGAAGAGGTCTGCGACGAGGCCGATGTCGGCGACCTGGAAGATCGGGGCGTCCTCGTCCTTGTTGATGGCGATGATGGTCTTGCTGTCCTTCATGCCTGCAAGGTGCTGGATCGCGCCCGAGATGCCGACCGCGATGTAGACTTCGGGGGCGACGATCTTGCCGGTCTGGCCGACCTGGTAGTCGTTCGGCACGTAGCCCGCATCGACCGCGGCGCGGCTCGCGCCGACGGCTGCACCCAGCTTGTCGGCGAGCGGCATGATCGTCGCTTCGAAGGTCGGCCCGTCCTTCAGCGCGCGGCCGCCCGAGACGATGATCTTGGCGCTGGTCAGTTCCGGACGCTCCGACTTGGCGACTTCGGCACTCACGAAGCTCGACAGACCCGCATCGCCGGTGGCGGCGACCGCTTCCACCGCGCCGCTGCCGCCGTTGGCGTCCGCCTTGGCGAAGGCGGTGCCGCGCACGGTGACGACCAGCTTGGCGTCCGAGCTTTCAACCGTGGCGATGGCGTTGCCGGCATAGGTCGGGCGAGTGAAGGTCCTGGGGCCTTCCACCGAGAGGATGTCCGAGACCTGCATCACGTCGAGCAGCGCGGCGACGCGCGGGGCGATGTTCTTGCCGTTCGAGGTGGCGGGGGCGACGAAGGCATCGTGGTGGCCCATCAGTTCGACCACCAGCGGCGCGACATTCTCGGCCAGCGCGTTGGCATAGGCGGCATCGTCCGCCAGGTGCACCTTGCCGACCCCGGCGATCTTTGCAGCAGCTTCAGCCACCCCGGCGCAGCCCGCACCCGCCACCAGCAGGTGCACTTCACCCAGTTGCGATGCCGCGGTGACGGCGGCCAGCGTCGCGTCCTTGACCGACGCATTGTCGTGTTCGACCCAAACGAGAGTTTTCATCTTCGAGTTCCTTTCCTGCCCTTCCGTTCGTGTCGAGCGAAGTCGAGACACGTTGCGCGAACGGTTCTCGACTACGCTCGAACCGAACGGGGAAGGGAATCAGACGATCAGGCGACGCCCATGTCCTTGAGCTTGGCGACCAGCGCATCGACGTCGGCAACCTTGATCCCGGCCACGCGCACCGCCGGTTCCACCACCTTGAGCGTCTTGAGGCGCGGGGCGATGTCCACGCCCAGATCGGCCGGGGTCTTCACGTCGAGCGGCTTCTTCTTCGCCTTCATGATGTTGGGAAGCGAGGCATAGCGCGGCTCGTTGAGGCGCAGGTCCGTCGTGACGATCGCCGGCATCGCCAGGCTCACCGTCTCGAGGCCACCGTCGACCTCGCGGGTGACGACGACCTTGTCGCCCTCGACCACCACCTTGGAGGCGAACGTGCCCTGCGGCCGGCCCAGCAGCGCCGCCAGCATCTGGCCGGTCTGGTTCGAATCGTCGTCGATCGCCTGCTTGCCCAGGATCACCAGGCCCGGCGCTTCCGCCTCGACCAGCGACTTGAGGATCTTGGCCACCGCCAGCGGCTCGACCTCGGCATCGGTTTCCACCAGCACCGCCCGGTCCGCGCCCATCGCCAGCGCCGTGCGCAGCGTCTCCTGCGCCTTCGCCGGACCAACCGACACCACGATCACTTCCTCGGCCGCGCCGGCTTCCTTGATCCGCAGCGCTTCTTCCACCGCGATCTCGTCAAACGGGTTCATGCTCATCTTCACGTTCGAAAGATCAACACCCGTCCCGTCAGCCTTCACCCGAGGCTTCACGTTGTAATCAATCACCCGCTTCACGGGCACGAGGATCTTCATCGCCAATCCGTCCTCTCAATGAAGGCGCGCGATCCGGCCCGGCCGCGCTTCGTTTCAACAAGCTGCGGGATTAGGCCCCGCCACGGCATGCCGTCAAGCATGCCGGGCAGAGATAGTCAACTGATTTACTACTTACGCCTGTCGAGGACGGTTCACCCTCGGTCCAAGGCTCTGCAACTTTGGATTACGGGCAAACCATCCCCGCTCCACGATTGCGAGCGGCGATCAGGCCCCGGCAGCGAGGCCTTTTCCCGTCAGCGAATCGAGCGGCCAGTTCTCCTGGGCAAGGCCATGTCCGATATGCGAACCGTCAGTCCATTCGACTGTCGAGAATTTGGCGAAGGTACAACTGTAGCAGGGCCAGGGGTGCTGGGCGACGACCTTGCCGGTGTAGCGGTACTTGCGACCGGCGGCATCCTCGACTTCCATCTCATAGCCCGACGGGAACGGCCCGGAACGATCGACGGCCTGGATCCGCCCCTTCGTGAGACCGCGCACTTCGCCATCGGCGATCACATAGCCATGAGCCAGTGCGAACTGCTCCGCCAGAGGTGCCAGCGGGTTGAAGGTCCAGATCGTCTGGAAGGCATCCTTTGCGCTGAAGTTGCCGTTGATCCATCCCATCGAACGCATCCCGCGCTCGCCACGCGGGCCCCAGCTATGGTCCATCGTCGTCACGCAATCGATGGCATATTCCTTGCCGCGAACTTTCAGCGTTCCGGTGGTCCGCGCGGTCATATCGAAGTGGTTGGCATAAGCCGCCCCGAAACCGCTGGCATTCGCATCGGTGGAGGCCAGCGGGTCCATCGCCGGATCGTGGATGTCGAAAGGCTCCATCACCCCTTCGACGGTCCAGTGCAGTTCGGTATCGTCGACGCCGATATAATCGAGCTGATAGTTGCGGATGGAGTGGCCTTTGAAGGTCAGGCCATTGGGCAGGCTGTAGGATTCGAAGTTCTGCGGTAACGGCAGATGCTGCTGGAAATCGATGTACCGGGCATCGAGCGAATAACGCCCGACGCCGTCGATCACCTCGACGTCGCACACGATCGCGCCGACGCCGGGCCGTGCAATGATATAGACCCAAGCGGTCAGGTTGGCTTCGGGCACATAGACCGAAAAGAACGAGGTTTCGGCCCAGTCATGGGTCACGTCGGCCGGCGTATGGTAGCGCAAATCTTCGTCGCGAATCACGGCATTCTCCCGATGCGCCAGGATCGGCGCTTGTCTTGGCTATGACCGACAGCCTAACCGGCACGGGAGCTAAGGGCAATATTGCGTTGACCAATTACGCAATTTTGGCGCGCAACACGCACGGCCCACCCCGACGCGTGGGCCTACTCGACCAGTGATGCGCAGTATGCGCGCCAGCCGCCGAACGCGGTGATATCGCGTGCGCCCTCGGCCGCCCAGGCTTCGCACAGGAACCCGGACACCCTGCCACCGTCGGCCAGTTCCAGCTTGCCGATCCCCAGCGGGGCGGCGATCCGGCTGACGAACAGCCCGAACGCCGCCGCGGGCAGGGCCCATATCTCGATCTCGATGCCGTCGCCCGTCTGCTCGGCCACGCGGATCAGGCCGGGCTTGGGCGGAACCGTCCCCGGCAGTGCATAGAGCCGATAGGCACCCGAGGTGCGCGTCCGGGCCGACAGCGTCGCGCCGAGGGCGAGCAGTTCCGGGTTGAGCGGCATGCCCGACAAGTGCGCCCCGACCACCGCCAGTTCGATCGTCTGCGCACCCTCCACCGGCAGAGGCGGCGAGCAGGCGGGGAGCGGCAGGTCGCGCGCGATCCCGGCTCCGCACATCGCGCCGCGATGCAGCCGGTCGGCCAGCGGCACCAGCGCCTCGTCGGCGAAGGCCGGGCCGACCAGCGTCACCCCGAAGGGCAGCCCGTCGCTCGCGAACCCGGCGGGGACGGCGATGGCGCTGAGGCCAAGCAGGTTGCAGAAATTGGTGTAGCGGCCCAGCCGGGTGTTGCGGGCGATCGGCTCGGCCAGCATCTCCGCCACGGTGAATATGCCGGGCACGGTCGGCAGAAGCAGAACGTCAACCTTGTCCAGTTCGGCCGCGCAGGCCCGGCGCAGCGCGGCCAGCCGGTGCAAGCCTTGGAACGTGGCGACGGCATCAAATCGCGCAGCCCCGCTGAATATCGCGGCGACGCTGGAGTCCAGCGCGGATGCCGGCACACCGAACCCGGCGAAGGCGGCCTGCCGTTCAGCCACCCACGGCCCATCGTAAAGCAGCGCGGCGGTCTCGGCGAACGGCGCATAGTCGATCTCGACCGCCTCGCCCCCGGCGCGGGAGATCGCATCGGCATAGAGCCGGGCATTGTCGGCGCTGCCCAGCAGATCGCGATCGGCGGGGGCCAGCACGCCGATGCGCAGACCCTCGCGCGGCAGGGCATGCGGGCGAGCGGGTTGCGACCAGGGATCGGCGGGATCGAACCCTTCGCAGATGCGTCGGATACGCGCGCCATCGCTGACGCACAGCGAAAACACGCTGATGCAATCGAGACTGGCGCAGGCCGGCACCAGCCCGGCTGTGCTGAACAGCCCCGGCGTCGGCTTGATCCCGACCAGGTTGTTGAAGGCGGCCGGCACCCGCCCCGAGCCAGCGGTATCGGTGCCGAGCGCAAAGCACGCCATCCCCGCCGCCACCGCCACGGCCGAGCCCGAACTCGAACCGCCCGAGATGTGTTCGGCACTGAACACGGAGCGCGGCGCGCCATAAGGCGAGCGGGTACCGTTGAGCCCGGTGGCAAACTGGTCGAGGTTGGTCTTGCCGAGCACGATCGCCCCGGCGGCGATCAGCCGGGCGACGACGGCGGCGTCTTGCTGCGCGGGCCGCGCGAACGCCGGGCATGCGCAAGTGGTGGGCAGCCCCGCCACATCGATGTTGTCCTTGACCGCGAACGGCACCCCCCATAGCGGCAGGCTGCCGGGCTCAGGCGCGCGGCGGAGGAGATCGGCGACGGCGGCGTCGATCATCGCCGGAGGCGTGCGGGTGATGAACACCGCCGGATCGCCCGCATCAATGCGCAGGCCGATCTGCGCCATGACATCGGCCGGGCCCACCCGCCCCTCGCGATAGAGCGCGTCCAGTGCATCGAGCGTCAGCACTTGTGGCAATGTCACGGTCAGTGGCCTTCTCCCAGCATGGAAATATGCGCGCTGACGATGCGCCAGCCGTCCGCCATCCGCGCCCAGGTCTGGCTTTGACGCCCCGGCCGGGGCGCGCCGGCACGCTGGAACTCGGCATTCACAGTGGCAAAATCGTCACCGAAAGTGGTCACCCGCACTGCCAGCAGATCGCGCGCAGGCGAGCCGCCGGGGCGATTGACGCGGAAGGCGCGGATCGCATCGATGCCGTAGAGATTCTGGCCCGGACCGATCCGCACAGTCAGCTCCGATTGCCAGAACAGCCCGTCGAGCACATCGATCTCGTTCGCCATCAGCGCCTGTTCGTATAGCTCGAACGCGGCGGTCACTTCCGCCACGGTTCCCGGATCGTTGATCTTCATCCTCCCACCTCCATGCGGCCCGCCAGCCCGGCGCGTTCAAGCAACGCCGCCGCGCGCAGGACGATATCCTCGCGCCACGGCGCGGCGATCAGTTGCACCCCGATCGGCATGCCGTCGCTGACGACCGGGAACGAGACGATCGGCACCCCGACGAAGCTGAGCGGCTGGGTCAGCAGGCCGATGTTGGGGCGGGTGGGCAGCGCCTGCCCGGCGACGGTGATCGTCGGCTGGCCCAGCAGCGGCGCGCTGCACGGGGTAGCGGGGGCGAGCAGCAGCGGCGTGCGGGCCAGCGCCGCCAGCACTTCGTCGCGGTAGAGCATGCGCACCCGCTGCGCCTGCAGCACGGCATTGGCCGGGATCAGCGCGCCGGCCAGCAGGCGATCCCGGGTTGCCGGGTCAAAATCGCCGGCCGCTCGCTTCAGGTTTTCGATGTGCAGGTTCGCGCCCGAAGCGCAGGTCAGCACGAACGCGGCCGCGCGGGCCCGATCGGTCCCCGGCAGCACCACGGTGTCTCTCGCCCCCAGCACATCTGCCACGCGGGCCACGGCAGCACGGCCCTGATCGTCCGCCAGTTCATCGAACCAACCGCCCAGCACGCCGACCGCAAGATCGCCGAGCGGCTGGTCCAGCAGCGTTGAAACCGCCTCCGCAGGCCGTTCGGCGCAAGCGTGATCGCCCGGATCGTGGCCCTGCACCGCATCGTAGACCAGCGCCAGATCGCCGACGCTGCGGGCGAACGGGCCCAGGTGATCGAGATCGTGGACAAACGGGAACGTCCCGGTGCGCGGCAGCCGGCCGAATGTGGGCTTCAGCCCGAACAGCCCGCAGAAAGAGGACGGCACCCGGATCGAGCCGTTGGTATCGGTGCCCAGCGCGAACTGCGCCAGCCCCGCAGCTACCGCCGCCGCCGATCCGCCCGACGACCCTCCGGCGCTGCGGGCCGGGTCGAGCGGGTTGCGGGTGGCGCCGTAGTGGGCGTTTTCGGTGGTGAAGCCATAGGCGAGTTCATCCATGTTGTGCGTGCCGACCAGCACCGCCCCCGCCGCGCTCAGCCGCCGCACCAGCAGCGCATCGGCAGCGGCGGGGGGCAGGCTGCGGTTAACGATCGACCCCGCCAGCGTCACCCGCCCGGCCACGTCATAGTTGTCCTTCACCCCGAACGGCACGCCTGCCAGCGGCCCCGGATCGTGGCCGGCGCGGACCATCGCATCCACCCGTGCCGCCTCGCGCCGGGCGCGCTCGGACAGGACTTCGGTATAACAATTAAGCGCGCCGTTGCGCTCGTCGATCCGGGTCAGCAGGCTTTCAACCAGCGCGACGGCCGAAAGCCTGCCCTCCCTGACCGCTGCGGCGATGGTGGCCGCCGAACGGGCTTGCGTCTCGCAGGTGGTCATCACAGGCGATAGACCGGGGCGGGTTCGATCGGCGGGTCAATCGGTTTCGCGAACAGCAGCAGGATCTGCCCCTCCAGTACTTCGAGATTGCGGATCACGCCGGGCATATGTTCGGGCGCGATCTCCAGCCCGCTATGCCCGGCGAGATGCCGCACCAGTTCTTCGCTAATCCGCATCGCGTGGCTACTCCGCCGGCTGGCTCGCCGGATCGTCGTGATGATGCACCACCTCGCTGATTTCCGCGAGGATCTGTTCCTTGCGCGACAGGATCGCCAGGAACACGGCGACCACGAAATAGGCGGCGGCGACCGACGGGGTCTTCATCACCCCGATCGCTTCGGCATGGATCAGGCCGAAGAAGGTCAGCACTGCGCCGGCCAGCGCGAAGGCGGCGGCCTTCATCAGCTTGTTGTCGATGATCATCACCGCGATCGAGCCCAGAATGATCCCCGCCAGCGTCGCGCCGCTGCCCAGAATATGCAGCCCTTCGTAGAGGACCCCATTGTTGGCCAGCGCGTCCATCCCGACCTTGCCGGCATCGGTTCCCGCCGCACCCAGCGCGTTGTTGATCTGCGTCGTGCCCCAGGCGGCGATCGTCGGGACCACCGCCAGGACCACCGCCGGGGCGTGCTTGTGCGGGCTTTCCTGAAAAGCCTGCGCGCCGATAAGCATGCCGATGTAGAGCAGGATCGGCAGCAGGGCGACGGCGGGAATGATCGCCATCATCAGCGCCACGACGCCGAACCAGGTGAGCAGCAACATCAGCACGCCGGTGGCGGCCGAATAGCCGGTGCGGCCGCCCATCGCCTTCCAGCCGGGATGGCCGATGTAGACCGCGTTGATGAACGGATTGCCCATCAGGCAGCCGATCAGGCTGACCACGCCATCCGCCGTCAGCACGCGGGTAGTCGGGAAATGGTCGCCGGCCGCCTCCGCGCTCTCGACGTTGTCCATCGCTTCGACCAGGTCATAGATGCCGAAGGGGATCGCGGTGACGAGGATCACGCCGATGTAGTGAAAGCCGCCCAGAACATGATCGAAGGCCGGCAAGGGCACGTGGAAGCCGAAATCGGCCAGCGCACCGACGACCTTTTCGGGGCCGATGCCGCCGATGTCGAAGCCCAGCAGATGCCCGCCCCAGGCGATGCCGGAGCCGACGATGATCGCCATCAGGCCGCCGGGAATGCCGCCGGGATAGCGATAGTTGCCCAGCCAACTGGCAAGAATCACCGCCAGACAGACCACGCCGATGACCGGCGTCATGAACAGTTGCGCGCCGGGGCTGAGCGCGATGAAGGTCAGGCTGATCCCGGCGAGCGACCCCAGCAGCGCCGCACGCGGGGTGATCTTGCGGATATAAGGCGCAGCGAAACCGCCGATCATCAGCACGAAGCTTTGCACGAACACCCAGGTCAGCCCCGCACCCCACGCCGCGACCGGATCGCCGCTATCGAGCAGGATCGGCAGCATGACGACGAACACGACCACGAACATGTGCGGCACGCTGATCCCCGATGGCAGCGCGCAGACGTCGGCCCGCCCGGTCTGGATCGCCAGCTTGCGGGCAAGCCAGGCGTAGTAGCAGGTTGAAAGGAACATCATCAGGCCGACGGCCGGCAGGATGCGGCCGAACACGATCTCGTCCGGCATCTTGAGCACGAACCGCAACAGGCCCGTCAGCACGAGCACGTTGACGAGGATATTGGTCCCGAACCCGAAGAAGGCGTTCCAGTCTCCGGGTGTCCACCAGGGAAGCGAACTGGCCGGACTTGCCGGCTTTGCGGTCGTCGTCGTCATGGGTACTGCCCCCTTTCGTCAGCCTGCTGCCGGTTCCGCCGGTGCGGTGAGCGCGGAAATGACGCTCGCCGAGTCTGTGACCCAGCCAAAGATGCCGCCTTGCGCCACGATCATGCGCAGGGCGGCTTCGTGAAATTCGGGAAAATAGCTGGCGGTGCAGTCCGCCAGCACCAGGCAATCGATGCCGCGATCATTGGCCTCACGTACCGTCGTGTGGACGCAGACCTCGGTGGTGACGCCGCAGACGATAAGCTGCGTCAGCCTGCGCTGCGCTACGATGTCAGCCAGTTCGGTGTCATAGAAGGCACCCTTGCCCGGCTTGTCGATCACCGGTTCGCCGGCGATCGGGTAAAGCTCGGGGATGATGTCGTGCCCCGGCTCGCCGGCAATCAGGATACGCCCCATCGGCCCGCTGTCGCCGATCGTCGTCGTCCCCTTGCCGCGCAACCGCTTGCTCTCGTGCAGGTCGGACAGGTCCGGCTTGTGGCCTTCGCGGGTATGCATCACGAACAGCCCGGCCTGCCTTGCGGCGGCCAGCAGCGCCACCAGCGGCGCGATCGCGCCGCGCAGTTGCCCGACATCGTTGCCGAGCATCGCCCCGAAGCCGCCGGGCTCCACGAAATCGCGCTGCATGTCGATGATCAGCAGCGCGGCCTTGGCGGGATCGAACACGAAATCATACGGTTGGGCGGGAATCTGAACCATCGCGGGCTCCTTCCGGTCTGCCGGTCTGTCGCTTGACGTGCCTTGGTCTGGGTTCGGCACCGGGGCGCGGATAAGTGCGGGAACCCCGCGCCCCGATGTCCGGCGCTCAAAAGCCGAAGCTGAGGCCGGTGCCGATCACGAAGTGGTCGCGGTTATGATCCCCTCCGTTGAGGAAGGCCTTGGACGCCACCAGATTGTCGTTGATCAGGTGATAGTATTGGCCCTGGACGTAGACCGAGGCCCCCGCACCGCCCTTGATGAACGACAGCGACGTGCTGACCTTGAGCCCGGTCGTGGCGACGCCGAAGTTGCTGCCCTTCTGCTTGGGCACCAGTCCCAGCGCGATCAGGGTGTTATCCTTGTCACCCCAGTACGATTTGGGGCCGACGGTGATCCAGCTCGGCATCGAAATCGTCACGCCGGATGTGGTATAGGCCGGGACGGCCCCCAGTTCGACATCGAACGTCCCGCCTTCCTTGCCGAGCAGCACGGTCGAGGACTTGCTGTCGAAAGCCCAGAACAGCTTGGCATAAGGATTGACGGTGAAGGCCGCGCCTTTTTTGCCATCGTGATACTTCAGGGTGAATTCGATATTGCGTTCATCGAAGAACGCGTTCTGGCCGCTGATGAACTGGACGTAGGAAACGCCCGCTTCGAGTTTGGGCGTGATGTTGACGTTGGCCCCGACGAAGAAATCGAATTCGTTGACGGTATTGGTATTGCCGTCGCCATATCCGGGGTTGAGATCGGTCCAGGTGCCGGCGTTGAAGGTGACGCCGGCAGGCGTCACCAGCACCAGTCCGTTTAGCACCTGCACGGTCGCCCCGTCCGAGGTGACGACAAGGCCGCGCGGCGTCACATAGTCATTCTTGACCGAAACATCGCCGAAACCGTGGAGTTCATACCCTTCGGCACAGGCTGACGTAGCCCCCGCCGATACCCCGAACAGTGTCAGAACGGCGGCCATCCCCCTGGCCAGCCTCTTGTCGACAGTCCAACTCTCGCTGAAATTGCGCATATCCGGTCGCTCCCTGAAAAGAACAGCGCCCAGACATCCCCCCGGCTATCCGCTTTTACACCACCCTGCGGTTCACCAATTGTATGCGTTAAGTGAAATCTTGCATGCAATTCACGATTCGGCAATGCCGATTGTCCATCATCCGTCATTTTTGTATGCAAGATACCGCAGCCCTTCGCGGCCTGGCGGGTTAAGTGTTGTAAAACGACGGAGATTTACGGTTTGAGCGGAACTGCGGCCGACAAGCTTGCCGACGATCTGGCCCGGGCGATTATCGAAGGGGTGTTCCCGCCGGGTGCCCGACTCGACGAGCAGCAACTGGCGCAGCGCTATGCCGTCTCGCGCACGCCGGTTCGCGAAGCCTTGCGCCAATTGGCGACGACGGGGCTGATCGAGGTGCGCCCGCGCCGCGGGGCCATCGTCACGCAGGTAACGCCGGCGCAGTTGGAAGAACTGTTCGTCGCCATGGCCGAACTGGAGGCGACCTGCGCCCGGCTGGCGGCACTGTCGATGGCCCCGACCGAGCGGCGGCGGTTGCAGGACCTGCACGAAACCATGGGCGAAATGGCCGCCGCCAACGACGTTGCGGGATTCACCGATGCCAACCAGGCACTGCACACCCTGATCTATGCCGGCGCGCACAACGTGGTGCTGGCCGACTGGGCAGCGGCGACGCGACGGCGGCTATCGCCGTTCCGCCGCGCCCAGTTCCGCGTCGAAGGCCGCCTGCCCAAGTCCCATTCCGAACACGACGCGGTCGTCCGCGCCATCCTCCAGGCCGATGCCCACGCCGCGCACGCGGCGATGCTGCACCACGTCACCCGCGTCGAACGCAGCTTCGAGGAACTCTGCGCCGAAAGCGCCGCTTCGGCTTCGGCCTGAGCGGCGCGGATAATTCCCGCATCATCAGGACTTTCTCTGCTCCGTCTTTGCGAGCGACCGCAGGTCGCGCGGCAATCCAGGGCGGTTTACGCCGCCTTGGATTGCTTTACCCGCTTCGCGGATTCGCAATGACGAGCCGTGAGATAGCGCAAATTCGGGCTCAGAACCCGACCCGCATCGTCCCGCGCAGCGACATGTTGACCTTGTCGAAGCGCTGCTCGGCTCCTAGTTCGCCGCCCAGCGTCAGGCCGGACATGCCGCCGAACAGGCGCAGGCGCGCGTACCAGCCGCCGTCCGGGTCTTCGCCTTCCAGGGTGAATGCCGTGCCGTCCTTGAAGCGCGCGGTGGTCTTGCCGACACCGCCCGACAGAATCTCGCGCCAGCCGCCTTCGGTTTCCAGCCGCAGCCAGTTGTCGTCATGCTTGGCGGTGCCATAGAAATCGACGCCCAGCGTAAGGCCGCCGTTGACGCCCAGTTCGCTGCTGCGGCGGCCATCGACGGTCAGGTCCAGCGCATCGCCGCCGCCGCTGTCCTTGTAGCCATCTTCCTTCAGCCGCACGTAATCAACCGTAACCGCCGGGCGATAGAAGAAGTGGACAGTGCCGCCTTCGGCCGAAATGCCGCCGGCAAGGCTGGTGAACGTACCGTTCCACTTGCCCTGGATGGTCTTGTCGACCGCTGTGCCAGCGTTATCGCCCTGGAAGCGGCGCTTGTTCCTGAAATC
Organism: Novosphingobium colocasiae; assembly: GCF_014652555.1. Classification (GTDB taxonomy): domain Bacteria; phylum Pseudomonadota; class Alphaproteobacteria; order Sphingomonadales; family Sphingomonadaceae; genus Novosphingobium; species Novosphingobium colocasiae. The sequence continues at coordinate 18,789 of NZ_BMZA01000003.1, read as the reverse complement.
CGCCTTGCCGATCGAGGCGCGGGCGAATGCGGAAATCGTGTCCCACGTCCCGCGCCACCCGGCGGCGACCTCGAACGAATCCGAGCGGTTGGTCGATAGCCCGTTCTGCGTATAGCGGTTCCACAGATAGGCACCCGAAACGCTGAACGCGCCGACGCCGGTCTGATATTCGCCGATCAGCGACATCGCGTAGCCGGTCAGGTTATAGGCGGCGCTATCGCCCTCCTTCTTGTCGGTGCCCCAGACATTGGCGGTGGTATAGACCGACAGGTTGCCCGAATAGGCAATCGGCCCGCGCGGATCGAGCATCTGCCGGGTAAGCGAGCGCACGCCCTGGCTGACGCCTTCGAACGCGCCGCCGGCATGATCGGGCAGCATCGAGGCCACGGCCTGGCGGAAGGTCTTGCTCTCGGTGATGTTGAGGAACACGCCTTCGACCGCACTGTCCTTGCCGATCGCCGCGAACACGCCGTCATAAGCGGCCGTTTGCGAACGGTTAAGGCCGAGTTCGGACGCGGCGCGGCGCGCCACGTTGACGACGATGGTGTTCGCCGGCGCGTTGGTGGCAAGGGTCGCCTTGAACAGGAACGGCACCAGCGTGCTATCGGTAGTCAGGTTACCGGCACCCTGGAGCGTGCCCGCGCTAAGCACTGTATAGTTGCCCACCGCCGTATCGATATCCGCCAGCCGCAGCTTGAGCTTGGACCCTTGCGCGAACGAGGCGGTGCCGGCGACGGTATAGGCGGTACCCTGCCCGGCGGTCTTGTCCAGCGTCACCACCAGCACGCCGCCGCTGCCGACCGCCAGCGAGGCGATGGCGGTGGGTTTCCTGACGTCCAGCGTGCCGCCGTTGACGGCCACGGCCAGCCCGGCCGAATTGGCCAGCGAGCCCTGGAAAATCGAGGTGCCCGACAGCGTCAGACTGTCAATGCCGCCGCCGAAATCGACCGCACCAATGTACACGGACGTGCCGGCCAGGCTCATCGCGTCGTTGCCGGCACCGAAAGTGACGTTGCCGGCCTGCCCAGCGTCGCCCGACAGCGTCAGCGTATTGTTGCCGCCGCCGAAGGCGATCGCGCCGTTCAGCACGCCGTCGGCAAGATCAACCGTGTCGTTGCCGCTGCCCAGCCTGATGTCGCCAACGATCGTCGGCGCGGCAAAGCCCGAGCCCACCACCGTCTGCCGCACGATCACGCCGGCACTGTTGGTGGACAGATCGATGGCAATATTGCGACCCGAATCCGCCTTGGCACCGGTTGCCGAGATCGCGCCGCTGTTCTCGATCAGCGATACGGTGCCGCTGCGATCGACGATCGCGGTGGCGCTGCCGTTCTCTCCGGCGACTGCCTTGATCGTGCCGGAATTGCGGATGGTCGGCAGGCTGGCTCCAGCGTCGATCACCAGAGCGCGCGCCTCGGCACCGGCCACGCTGGTGGTGACGGCACCGATCGTACCGGAATTACGCAGTTCGGGCGTCGATGCACCGCTGCCCAGGCGCAGGCCGGTCGCATCGCCGCCATTCGAGCTCGCGGCAACGAGCCCGCTGACGCCGATGCCGTTCGCCACGGTGACGGCACCGCCGCGTCCGCCGATGACCAGCCCGTTGCCGTCGATCCCCGCATAGACGCCGTTGCCTTCGATGCTGCCGTCGATCTGCAGGCCGAAGCCGCTGGCGGTGCCGGCCACGGGGCCGATGGCAATGGCATGATCGGTCGCGCCGATCACCATGGCGGGGGCAGCGCCATAGGTGACGACGCGGGCCGAACCTTCCTTGGCATCCTCGATCCCGTCGCCATCGACGTCGGGATTGGTAGTGCTGGTGTTCTTGGGCGGAACCGCCAGGACGATGCCGCCGCTGACGTTGCCTTCGATGATCAGCGCCGAGCCGCCCTGGAGCAGATCGTCGGCATCAAGCTTGCTGGCATCGGCCGGGGCCGTGGTGTTGCGATACCCGGTCGATCCAATGGAGCCCTGCACCACCATTGCGCCGTTGACATCACCGGCGAAGCGCGCGCCGATCGCGTCCTTGCCTTGGGCCGTCACCGTTCCGGCCAGCCGGACATTGCCGTTGATCTGGCGGGCATCGACACCGACCGCGCGGTCACCGACAACGGTGGTCTTGCCGTCGTGCGTGAAGTTCCCGGTCAGCGTGCCGCCCAGGGCGATGCCGGCCGAATCGTTGCCTTCTACCGAGATCGTGCCGCTGTTGCTGATCTTGCCGGTGTGATCGCCCAGCGTGCGGATGCCGTACCGGCCGGAGCCCAGCGCATAAGGCCCGTCCAGATCGCCGTCGTTATCGGTGTCAGTGGCGACATAGGGCTCATCAATGGTGATCGTGCCGGAATTGACGATATCGCCGGTCGTGCCCGCATTGGCGACAATACCGGCACCGCCGTTGGCGTTGCTGGCCGGATTGACCAGGATCTTGCCAGCGTTGGACACCGCGTTGTTGCTGTCCATCGTGACGGCCGTGCCGCCGGTGAGTTCCACCGATCCGGCCGCAGCGATGTCAATCGCATCGGGGGTGCCGGCCTTGATCGTCGATGTCTGGATCGGCGCGGTCTTCTTGGTCGAGATCGTTTCGGCCATGGCGTGGTCGAACGGGGCAGTGGCGGCAATCGCAATGACAGCCGTTGTGGCAAGCAGGGTCAGGCGCATGAATTTCCCTCAGTCAGGTCCTCTGACCCGACAGACGGAGGCGTTCGCGCGCGGCCTTGACGCGTCAGGCGAAAAATTCGCGAAAGCGATCAGAAGCTGGCGTCGAATCCCAGCCGCACCGTGCGCGGGCGCAGCGGCGTCACCTGTTCGCGGCCGACGCTGAACGGAGTGCCGAGCGAGAACCGGTTGCCGCGCCTGTTGGCCAGGTTGGTCACGCCCAGCGTCACCCCGGCATCGGCGCGGCCGATCCGCACGGTAAAGCCGCTGTCGAGGTAATCGCCCTGCGCCTCGCCCAGTTCCGGGCCGACGCCGAGCCGCGAGCGGCCGACGTAGCTGGCCCAGCCATGGATATCGAGCGCCAGTTCCTGCGTGACCGGGCGCGTCCAGCCCAGCCCCAGCCGGCCCGACACCTGGGCGATATTGGGGACCTGCCGGGTGCGGGTATAGAGCGCGGTCAACTGGTCGGAATAGGCCAGCCCCGCCAGCATCGGCAGCAGCGCCGATACGCTGGGCCGGTCGATCTTGCTGCGGTTGACGGTGACCCCGCCTTCGACCCGCAACCCCGGCGACAGCCGGACCCCGCCGGACAGGCTGGCCGACCACACCCGGCCATCGCCGATGTTGGCCGAACTGGGCAGGCCCGCGCCATCGATGAAGTCCGCCTGGATATCGTCCCAGCGGGTGTAGGAGATACTGGTCGCCAGATCGAACGGCCCGCTATCGGCCCGCCCGATCCGTGCGCCGGCCTCGAACGTGGCGGTGTGATCGTTGTTGAAACGGCGGACGAAGTCGTTCTCGATGGCGAGGCCGCCGGGGCGGAACCCTTCCTGATAGCGCAGGTACAGCACGCTACCGGCACGGGGCGACAGCAGCAGCGACGCGGACGGGAGGAAGCGCTTCTCGGTGCGGTTCGCGGTCACTGCGGCAAAGGCACGGGCCAGCAGCGGCGATACGTCGTTCCCCGCGCCGCCCAGCCAGGACATCGTGTAGCGACCGCCCAGCGTGGCTGTGAAACCGCGCACCAGCGGCAGGCTGGCCTCGCCATAGAGCGTCAGCTCGTCGATCCGGTTGCGCACCCCGGCCGAGGAGCCTTGCGCGAGAATGCGGCCGCTGACCGGATCGGGTTCGATGAACCGGCGTCCCAGCCGGGTGAGGTTGTGGGTGTAGCTGACCCCGGCCAGCCACCCCAGGCCGTCCGGCGCATGGTTCCAGATGCGGGTCTCGTGCGCGACCATGCGGGTGCGGTTGGTCTGTTCGAACAGCCTCGCCGGGCCACCGGGCATCGTCGCGTCATAGCGTTCCGCCAGTTCCTGCCCGGTGATCCCGGTGGATGAACGCAGCCGCACCCCGCCCCACTGCGCCGATACCACCACCTGCCCCTGCGCATAGTCTGCCTGCGCTCCTTCGCGCAACGTCGCGAGGCTGTTCAGCGTGTGGCCGCCGCGATCGACATACTGGCTGTCGCGCGCCCGAGTGGACTGGGCGAGGCCGATAAGGTCCACACTGAACCCCGCCGCCGGTTCGACTCGCACAATCGCGCGGCCGCCATAGATGCGGGTGCGGTTGACGTCCGATCGGGCAATCGCCGGCTTGTCGATATAGCCGCCCTGCTGTTCGGCATCGGCGGTCACCCGCAAAGCCGCCAGTTCGCCGGAAATGGGCAGGTTGATCGTCGCGCTGATATCGCCGCCCGGATCGCCGTCCTGCGTCAATGCCCCGCCGATCTGGCCCGAAGCGCTGACCACGCCCTGGCGCGGCATGCGCGGGACGATGCGCAGTATCCCGCCAAGCGAGCCCGCGCCATAGAGCGCGCCCTGCGGGCCTTCCAGCACCTCCACCCGTTCCACGTCCGACAGCCGCAGGTCCGGATCGGGCGCGTTGTAGCTCAACCGCAGATCGCCGAGGTACTGGCCGACCGTGGCCTGCGTCGGCCCGGTGAAGCTGGAATCGGCAATGCCGCGGATGAACAGCTTGTTGCGCCCGCTGCCCAGATGCGTCGAGGTGACGGTGGCAAGGCGCTGGGTAATCTTCTCGCTCCCGCCCACGCCGCCGCGCACCAGGTCATCCCCATCCAGCACCGTGATCTGGCCGGGGAACTGGTCCAGCGTGAGGTCGCGCTTGGAACTGATGACGACGATCGGCTCGGCGGCCACGGTTTCCGGCGGTGGTTCAGGAGCGCGATACACGGTGCGCGGCGTGGCTGGCGGCAACGACGCTGGGGCCCGCGGAACCAGCCGCCAGGCATCGGTGCCCGATCCGATCGCATCCGCCCCTGCGGCCCGCGCCAGCCGGCGCACCGCCTCAACGCGCGCCATGCGGCCGCGCAAGGCGGGGACAGCGCGACGGGCCAGGCTGCTGTCAGTGATGACGATGCTGGTGCCGGTCTGCCGGGCCAGCGCGATGGCAGCGGCCCCGGCCGATCCGGCGGGCACATCGATGCGCACCTCGTCATGCCCGGACCCGGCATGGGCGGGCGCGGCGGCAATAACCGTACCGGCAAGCAGAAGGGGCCAGGCGGCGCGCAACGTCAGTCCGCTTCGATCATCCAGCGGCCACCCTCTTCCCGCACGGTCAGCCCCAGCAGAGGGCCGAGCGCCGCCGGATCGGGCCGCAGCGGATCGATCACGATGCTGCCCGAAACCCGCCGCTCGGCCCCCGGTGCTGCGGCGTAGGCAATGCCGGTCAGCCGCGTCAGGTCCGCCGCGACCTGTGCCGGGGTTGCCGCCTCGAACGTCAGCCGCCCGCTGCGCCACTCGCCCACTTGCGCGGGCGCTATCTCGCTCAGCGCATAGACGTCGGATCCCGCCTCGCGGCTGAGCGCATGGCCGGGCTCAATCGACACCTGCTGCTGGTCGGGGTTGAACACGACCAGCCCTTCTGACACCGCAACCCGCATGCCGCTGCCGTTCAACGTCACGTCGAAGACGGTGCCGGCATCGACCAGCCGGTCATCGCCCACGCGTACTTCGAACGGATGCGCGGCATCGTGGCGCACCGTGAACAGCGCCTGCCCCGCCAGCAGCCTGGCATAGCGCGGATCGTGGCGGTCCAGTTCCAGCCGGGTGCCGCCGGACAAAGCCACGCTGCCGCCGTCCGCCAGCGACGCCGTGCGCATGGTGCCGGGATCAGCGACGATGATGTACCGATCGGTCTGGCCACGCCACAGGCCGATGCCAACGACCAGCGCCAGCGACGCGGCCATCGCCCCGACGAACCAGCGCCGCCGGTCAAACGGCCGGGTGACCGTACCGGGATCATCGTTCGCGGCGGGCATCGGCGCGTGCGCCGCGATCAGCTCTGCGGCGTCGGCAACGGCAGCGCTGGCGCGGTCGTAAGCGGCGGCGTGGCGCGGGCTTTCGTCCAGCCAGCGCGTGAACGCCTCCCAGTCGGCGAATTCCGGGTCGCCCGCCCGCACCGCCCAGTCCAGGGCCTGCGTTTCGATCAAGTCATCATGCGGCATCGTCTTGGCCTCCGGCAGCGATGACGGAGGCGTTGCCCTCAAACCTCATCGCGCCGCTCCTTCCAGTCCCTGATCGCACGATAGGCGGCGCGCAAGTCGCTTTCCACCGTGCTCAGGCTGATGCCGAATTCGGCGGCGACCTGCCGCTGCGCCACGCCGTCGATACGGTGGCGGCGGAACACCGCTGCGGCGCGCGGGCCCAGCCGATCCAGTTCGTCCATCACCCGCACCGCGTCCTGCCGCGCGGCCACGGTGCGTTCGGCGGACGGTTCATCTGATGCCCCCGCGCCGTCCCCGGCGTTGAGGTCGCTCCACGCGCGTTCACGCCTGTGCGCCTGGCGGACCGAGCGATAGCGATCGATCAGCAGCAGATCAGCGGTGCGAAAGAGATAGGATAGCGGCGAGGCGATCGGGCCGGGGCGGGCGGCACTCAGCCGCAGCCAGATTTCCTGCACAAGGTCTTCGGCCGCGTCTCCGGCCCCGCGGGCCCGCAGGAAATGCAGCAGCTTCGCGCGGTTCTCCAGGAACACCGCTTCGAGCCCGGCAGGGAAAACATCGTCGGACAACGGCACACCGATGGCGAACTGTGAACCGCGTCAGTAAGGCAGAGCAAGGCGCGAGGGAAGCATGCGATGGCCGCACGCCAAAAAACGCGGGGAGCTACGATCGCCTGCCCGGAACCAGCGTGCGGTCGGTGCGCTTAGCCTATCGCCCCCCCTGCATGAAAGGACATCTGCCATGACCGTCAATTCGGCCACCGCCCGCTACGAAGGCCTGGGCAAGACCGGCAAGGGCCATGTCGCCACCAAGTCGGGCGTGCTCGATGCGGCTTACGGGTTCACCACTCGCTTCGAAGGCGCGCCGGGAACGAACCCTGAAGAGATGATCGCCGCCGCCCACGCCTCGTGTTTCACCATGGCCACCAGCTTTCAACTGGCCGGGGCCGGCTTTACCGACGGCACGCTGGAAACGACGTGCGCAGTGACGCTCGAAAAGGACGGTGACGGTTTCAAGGTCAGCAAGAGCGCGCTGACCCTGACCGGCAGGGTCGCCGGCCTAGACAAGGCACAGTTCGAGGAACTGGCCGGCATCGCCAAGAAGGGCTGCCCGATCTCCAAGCTGCTGAACTGCGAGATCACGCTGGAAACGAATTTCCAGTCAGCTTAAGCCGACCATCACGGCGTCGCCTTCCACCTGCACCGGGTAGGTGGTGAGGCCGCGCTTGGACTTCATCTTGATGAACAGGATGTGCGGATCGTCCATCACCGCGCCGGTGGCCAGATCGAACCGCGCCTTGTGCAGCACGCAGGTGACCGAGGCCCCGTTAAGCGCACCCCGGCACAGGCTGAAGCCCATGTGCGGGCACTTGCGCTGGGCGGCGTAGAAGACGCCATCGACATTGGCGAGGAGCAGCTTGGCACCCTTTGCCTCGACCGGGATCATCCGGCCCGGCGCGACATCGGCAGTTGCCGCCACGCGAATATATTCCATGACTTCCCCCATTTCTGCCCTTTGCACAATACGTATCACTACGACGCATTTTGTCGAGAGGGATCGCCCGGCTCGCCGTAGCCAAGCGCATGAATCTGAATCATTCCCCGTTCGTGTCGAGCGTAGTCGAGCCACTTGGCGCTGAGTGTCTCGACTACGCTCGACACGAACGGAACTTGTGGCGCTGGTGAAGGCTCGATGCTTTAGGGCTGCCGCAGCGAATCCAGCAGCGCCTCCAGATGCGCGCGCCCCAGCCGGCTCCACACATTATAAAGGCAGCGCTGCCCGCCGACGCGGACATAGGCCAGCGCGTTTTCGCCGCGCCCATCGGGATTGGCCGCAGCGAACGGCCGCGCGCCTTCGAGTCCGTATACGGCATAGGCGGGCTGCGGCAGATCGGGCAGGCGGATGAAATGGGGCCATTGTGCGCTAAGCCGCGCCTCCGACTGCGCGGGCGGCACCTCGTTCTCGTCCAGCGATCCGGTCCCGGCGATGCCATAAGCGCTGCGCGTACCGGGCAGGTCAAAGGCGACAGCCCAGCCGCCCGCGAAATGCGCCGCACGCGCGCTGGCGGGCGCTCCGGCGTCACTGGTGAGCAGCAGCGGCGCGCAGCCCTTGCGATTGGCCGCCCGCGCCCATTCGCGCCTTACCAGATCGGCGGTGAGCGGGCGGTGGACAACCGGCGGATCGTCCGGCGCGAGGTGATCGGCCGGAGGTTCGGTTACGCTCTGCGAGGGATCGACCGGTGAAGCCATATCCTCCACGACAGATGTCTGGCGCGCTTCCGGGGCATCAGGATCGGGCGTGCACCCCGTCAGCAAGGCGGCAGGTGCGAGCAGCAGGGTCAGCGTTCTCATGCCACGATCAACCCCCTGGCCTCGCTCCGGTTGCCGATGCCAACTGCGGATCGCCCCGCCCCGCGGCGTCTGATGCCGGACATAGCAGGAAGCACGGGCACATCATGAAGAGGATTTATCGTTGCGCGTTGGCGCTGGCCATGGCGACAGCCCCTTGTGCGCAAAGTGTCCGGGCCGAACCCGGACCGGTGGCCACGTTCGATCTGCTGGTGACCGATCTTCACTCCGCCAGGGGCCAGCTCATTGTCTGCCTGTGGCGCGACAAGGCCGGCTTTCCCGCCTGCGAAAAGAGCCGCACCGCGCTGCGCCGGGTCGTACCGGTCACCGCAGCGACCATGCACATCGCCTTCCCGCTGCCCGCACCCGGCCGCTATGCCGTGACCGTGGTGCATGACGAGGACAGCGACGGGAAGACCCGGCACGATTTCATCGGTATGCCGCTGGAAGGCGTCGGCATTTCCAACAATCCCGGCGGCATGCCGGGTTACGACAAGTCGCTCGCCCCGCTGGCACCCGGCGCGAACCTGACGGTGCGGATGAAATACCTGTTCGGCGGCTGAGCATTGTGCCCTCCCCAAATGCGACGAAATCTGCCATGCGCGCCGCGAGAGGAGCAAGCCATGGCCGCTGACGACGAAGACTACGTGTACGACGAGGACAGCGGCGAATGGCTGCCGGCCGGCGAACTGGCGGCACGGCGCGCCAGTGCCGATGCCGTCGAAGTCCGCGATGCCGTCGGCAATCTCCTCGCCGACGGCGATTCCGTCACGCTGATCAAGGATCTCGACGTCAAGGGCGCGGGCCAGACGCTCAAGCGCGGCACGGTGATCCCGGCGATCCGGCTGACCGGCGATGCGCAGGAAATCGACTGCCGTTATCCGGGCATCAAGGGTCTCGTCCTGCGCGCGGAATTCGTGCGCAAGCGCTGATCAGGGGGTGGCGAGGATCGTCACCGCCGACAGACCGTCTTCCACGCCGTAGAAGCCGCCGCTGTTCTCCGCCAGCGCCACCCGCGCGCCATCGACCTGACGCGCCCCGGCTTGCCCGCGCAACTGGGTGACCAGTTCGAAGATCTGGCCAAGGCCGGTGGCACCCAGCGGGTGCCCCTTGGACACCAGCCCGCCCGAGACATTGACCGGAACGCGCCCGCCCAGCGCGGTGACGCCGGCTTCGGCATCGTGCCCAGCCTCGCCCGGCCGGCTCAGGCCCAGCGCTTCGACCTGCACGATCTCGCCCGATGAACTGGCATCGTGCACTTCGGCCAGATCGACGTCCTGCGGCCCGATCCCGGCCTTTTCATAAGCACGGGTGGAGACGATGCGGGTAACGTGGCGGGCATAATCGTCCGGGGCGCGATCGCTGCCGCTCAGCGATTCCGCGGCCAGCACCCGCACCGGGCGAGCACCGGGGAAGCGGTCTAGCACATCGTCGGCGCACAGCACCGCCGCCGCCGCGCCATCGCTGATCGGCGCGCACATCGGCACGGTCAGCGGCCATGAGACGTTCGGCGCGGCCAGTACTTCATCGATGCTGAGGACGTTGCGGTACTGCGAGAGCGGATTGAACTGCGAGTGATAGTGGTTCTTGGCCGAAACCGCCGCGATCTGGCGCTGGCTGGTGCCGTAAGTCTGCATGTAGAGCCGCGCCTGCGCGGCATAGGCGTCCATCATGATGTTGGGGCCGGGTCCGTCGACCCCTTCGGGTGCGGGCGCAAGCATATGGCGAGTGCGCGCGATGTAATCCTGCGCCACCCCGGCATCGAGCGGCTGCTGGAAGACCGCGAAGCGCTTGTCACGATCCGTGCTGTAGAGCTTCTCCACGCCGACGATCAGCGCCACATCGACGATCCCGGCGCGGATGTAATCCGTCGCCACGTGCATGCCGATGGTGGCACTGGCGCAGGCCGCCTCGATGTGGAGCACGCGCACGCCCTGGATGCCGAGCGGGCGCAGCGCATATTCGCCGGGGATCGACATTTCCCCGGCAAAGAAGCCCTGCACCACGTTGGCATAGATCGCCATGCCGAGGTCCCCGGCCTGCGCCCCGGCATCCGCCAGCGCCGCAATCACCGCCTGCTGCGCCAGATCGGTATGTGTGCGGTCGAGATGGCGGCCGAACGGGGTCATCCCCACGCCGATGACGCTGACGGTGCGCATCAGATCTTCCTCCCCGCCGCGTCCCAGAACGGCTTGCGCAAGTCGGCGCGTGAAACCTTGCCGGCGGTGGTGCGCGGCAGTTGCGCGATCACCTCGATACGCTTGGGCGTCTTGACCGGGCCGAGCGCATCGCGCGCAAAGGCAAGCAGCGCGTCCTCGTCGGGAGCATGGCCGGCGCGCGGTTCGACGAAGGCGATCACCGCCTCGCCCCACTTTTCGTCCGGCACGCCGACGACCGCGCAATCCTGCACATCGTCATGCGCCAGCAGCGCCTTCTCCACCTCGGCCGGGTAGACGTTGAAGCCGCCCGAGATGATCATGTCCTTCTTGCGGTCCACCACATAAAACCAGCCCTGCTCGTCACGCACGCCGATATCGCCGGTGTGGTGCCAGCCGAAGGTCGAGACTTCGGCGGTCGCCTGCGGGTTCTTGTAATAACCCGCCATCACCAGTGGCCCGCGCACAACGATCTCGCCGCGTTCCCCGGGCGGGAGGATACGGCCCTCGTCGTCCATGATCTCGACCTGCGACAGCAGATTGGGACGGCCGCAACTGCCGGGATGGGCCAGCTCGCCGGCGGCGTCGAGATGTTCGTGCGGGGGCATCGCGGTAACGCACATCGGTGCCTCGGTCTGCCCGAAGCTGGCGTTCATCACCGGGCCGAACACGGCAATGGCCTCCTTCAACCGGTCCAGTGACATCGGCGCCCCGGCGTAGGAGATATATTCGAGGCTGGAGAAATCGGCATCGCGCACGCCGGGGTGCGACAGCAGCATGTAAACCGCCGTCGGCGGCAGGAACATGTAGGTCACGCGGTGGCGTTCGATCGCCTCGATCACCGTGGCGGGCTCGAAGCGCGGCAGGATGACGACGGTGCCCCCCAGCGCCATGCTGGCCAGCGCCAGCGGCCCGGCGGCATGGGTCATCGGCGCGGCGACGAGGTTCACCGGCGGGGCCTTCATCGGCATCGAGGCGACCAGACTGGAAACCAGCGCCTGCCAGTTGCCGTTCGACAGCATCACCCCCTTGGAGCGCCCGGTTGTGCCGCCGGTATTGGCGAGAAAACCCAGTTCTTCGGCAGCGCCCGAACGACGCTGCTGCACCGGTGGAGCGGCGGCGCCGATCCGGTCTTGCAGGTAGAAATCAGCTTCCGGAAACGGCCGGTCGAGCGCGATGTAGCGGCGGATGCCGGGGCACTGCGCACGGAAAGTCGCGATGCGATCGGCGACTTCTGAATGGACGAACAACGTATCGATATCGAGCAGATCGAACAGGTAGGCGTTCTCCGCCGGGCTAGCCCGGTTGTTGGCCATCGCCCACACGCCGTCGGCGCGCAGGATGCCCAGCACTGCCTCGAACGCGGCCATGGCATTGCCGCTCAGCACTGCCGCGTGGGCCCCGGCGGGAAAGCCGTCGGCGATCAGCATCGCCGCCACCGCATTCACGTGCGCTGCCACTTCGGCATACGAGCGCTGCCGATCGCCCTCGATCATGCACGGTCGATCCCGGGCGATGCGCAGGCCCCGGTCGAAGTAGTCGATCATCCGCATCGGATCAGCGCCGCAGCGTCAGGTCGAGCATGCTGGACTTGATCTGCACCAGCGGCGCGTTGGCCATCCGGATCAGCTTCTGGACCTGCGCCAGTTCCGGAGAGGACAGCGTGGGATAATCGCGCGCCACCGGGCCCGCCTTGCGCATGCGCTCGATATCGGCAGCGGGCACCAGCGCGCGCAGCAGGAGCTCGTCATCATCGCCATGGGTGCCGTGGCGGCGGTGCAGTTCGGCGCGATCGGGCTGTTCCGGCGGCTCCGCCCGGATCTCGGCAGCGCGCGGCGCGGACATGATCCGGTCCATCGCTTCCCCATCGATAGGTGCCGGCGGTTCGCCGTAATAGCCGACGGCATACTGGATCACTTCATCGGGAACGGCAGAATAGCGCTTGCCGGTGACGATGTTGAGCACCGCAACGGTGCCGACCAGTTGCGCGAACGGCGTCGCCATGCCGGGATAGCCCAGCTCCCGCCGGACCATGGCGACTTCCTCCAGCACCTCGGGCAGCTTGTCGAGCATGTTCTGCTGGATCAGCTGGTTGCGCAGCGTCCCCATCATCCCGCCCGGAATCTGCGTCGCGAGCGAGGTGACGTCGTATTCATAGGACTGATCGTGCAGGTAGCCCGCCGCCTGCGCCACCGCGCGGAAGCGATCGGATACCGGCTTGAGCTTGCTCGTATCGATGTTGTGCGTGTGCCCCAGTGCTTCGAGGTTCTTGCACATGATGTCGATCGAAGGGATTGACGGGCCGTTAGCCATGGACCGGGCCGCGGTGTGCAGCACGGTGACGCCGAATTCGACCGCATCGCAATAGGCCTTGGCCGACTGGCCGAGCATGTTGTTCGAATGCATCTCGATCGGCTTGCCCCGCGCCTTGGCCTTGATGGCGGGAACCAGCGTGGACAGGCGTTCGCGGTCCAGCACGCCCCCGGTATCGTACAGCAGCAGGCTATCGATCTCGGGGAGAGCGGACAGCTTGTCCGCCTTGTCGGCCCAGAACGCATCGTCGTGCACGGGTGACAGGGTGAACAGCATGGTGCCCGCGACCTGGCAATCATACGTCTTGGCGATCTTGGCCAGTCGGTGCATCTTGTCGATGTTGAACAGGACATCGTAGAGCCAGAAACTGCGCAACCCATGGGCGCAAAGCCGATCGACCCAGATATCCATCAGCGCATCGGGCGTGTGGCCGAACGTGACCGAGCCGTTGGAGCGGCAGCCCGCGCGCAAGGGCGTGTTGGGCATGGATTTGACCAGCAGGTCCAGACCGGCCCAAGGATCCTCCTGGCAATGGCGGATCAGCACTTCGAACAGTGACGAGCCGGCAAGGCTGATGATCTGATACCCGGTCTGATCGATGATCGGGGTGACCGGCAGGGCCATGCCGGCCTGCATGCGCATGCCCCACAGGCTCTGCTGGCCATCGCGCAAGGTTTCGTCGAGGAAATTGATATGCGCCATCGGCTACTCCGTTGCGGGTACGCCGTCTGCGAGCAGGACCTGCTCCAGCCAGCGCGTGTGGATGCGGTTTTCGATGAAATCGGGATGGCGCACGATGGCGCGGTGAAGGCCCAGCGTGGTCGGCACGCCTTCGACGACGAAAGCGTCCAGCGCATCGGTCAGGCGCGATACCGCCTCGGCGCGATCCTTGCCGTGAACGATCAGCTTGCCGATCATGCTGTCATAGAATGGCGGGATCACCGCACCTTGCGCCATGTGGCTGTCGAGCCGGATGCCCTCGCCCTGCGGCGGTTGCCATCCGGTGATCCGGCCGGGCACGGGGATGAAGCCCTTGCCCACATCTTCGGCGTTGATGCGGCATTCGATGGCGTGGCCGGTGAGCGCGATGTCGTCTTGGCTGACGGATAGCGCGGCCCCTCCGGCAATGCGGATCTGCTCGGCGACCAGATCGAACCCGGTGACCATCTCGCTGACCGGATGCTCGACCTGGATGCGGGCATTGACCTCGATGAAGTACACTTCCTCGCGCTTGACGTCGTAGAGGAACTCGGCCGTGCCGGCGTTGCTATACCGGACACTGGAGGCCAGCGCCACGGCGGCTTCGTGCAATTGACGGCGCACCTGATCGGGCATCGCCGTGCACGGCGCTTCCTCGACAAGCTTCTGGTAGCGGCGCTGGACCGAACAGTCGCGCTCACCGAAATGGACGACTTTGCCGGTGCCGTCGCCCATGAGCTGCACTTCGACGTGGCGCGCCTCGGGCACGAAGCGTTCCATGAACAAAGTGCCGTCATTGAACGCGGCCAGCGCCTCGGCACTTGCCTTGTGAAAGCCCGCTTCGGCTTCCTCGGCATTGTTGGCGATCACCATGCCGCGCCCGCCGCCCCCGGCCGATGCCTTGAGCAGCACGGGATAACCGATGCGGTCTGCCTCGCGGCGGGCATCGGCAGCGCTGGCGATCTCCTCGCTGCCCGGCACCAGCGGCACCCCGGCGGCCTTGGCCATGGCGCGGGCGCGCAGCTTGTCGCCCAGCGCATCGATCATGTCGGGCTCGGGGCCCACGAAAGCGATGCCATGGTCGGCGCACAGGCGCGGCAGGATCGCGCGTTCAGAGAGGAAGCCGTAACCGGGATGCAGGGCATCGCAGCCGGCAGCCTTGGCGGCATGGACCACCAGACGCGGATCGAGATAGCTGTGCACAGCAGGGCCGGGGCCCAGCAGCAACGCGCGGTCGGCCAGCGTGGCGGCGGCGCTGCCCTGATCGGCCTCGGAAATGCCGACCACCGTTTCGATGTCGAGCGCCTGTGCCGCGTGCACGATCCTGAGCGCGATTTCGCCCCGGTTGGCGATGAAAAGACGGGATACGGCCATCGAACGATCAGCCCGGAATGACGGCGAACAGCGGCTGGTCAGCCTCGACCATCTGCCCATCCGTCGCCAGGATCGCGTGGACCGTGCCCGATATCCCGGCACGCACCGCGGTGAACAGCTTCATCACTTCGACCAGGCACATATCGGACTCGGGCGTCACCACCGTGCCGACATCGACATAGACCGGCGAGCCCGGCTTGGGCGAACGGTAGAAAGTGCCAAGGTAAGGCGCGCGGACGATCACCACGTTGTCCGGCAATCCTGCCACTGCCGCCGGCGCTGCCGCTGCAGGAGCAGCCGCAGACGCGGCCGGGGTGGCAGAGGGTGCAGCGACGGCAGCCGCCTGGCGGACCACCGGCGCGGCATCGAGCCCGGCCGCCCTCGCATCATTCGACAGGTAGATCTCCACCCCGCCTGACCGAACATGCAGTTCGCGGAGGCCGGATGCCTGGAATTCGGCGATCAGCGTCTCGATGTCGCGCAAGGTATCCGGCCCGCTCATGCGTTGTTCTCCCTCAGGATCTCGATCTCGTCCCGGGTCAGCCCGGCTCCCTTGCCGCGCAGCAGGCGCGACTGTTCCTGTTCGAGCCGGTACAGCGCATCGACATCGGCCGAAGCCGGGGCCGACCGCACGCTGGCATCGCACAAGTAGCGATAGGGCGGCTGCATCTGCGCCGGCTGGAATGCCCCGGCGCGCGCATTGTAATCCGACAGGGTCAGCGCCCCGACGCTGGTGACATAGCGATCCACCTTGTCCGAAAGGTGCGAAACGCCCGCCGCGACATGCCCGCTGCCGGGCGGGACAGCATCGTTCAGGACGCTGTGCGGGATGTGCGAGATATAGCGCGCGGGGCGGTTGTTGTGCTGCATCATCGCGTAATCGTGCAACTGCTGGCTGGGCAGATCGACCAGCCCGACCAGTTCACCCAGGAAATCGCGGCCGAATTCGTCGTTGAGCAGCGGGCGGAAACGATCAGCGCGTTCGTCGATCTTCATCCAGTCATCGACGTCGTAGACCCCGGCGACATGCGCGAAATCCTTGATGAGGCTGAAATAGGTCAGCGCACCGGCATCCATCATCTGATCGCGCGACCAGCCCGCCATCCGCTTCCACAGTTCGGTGGTGGCGGTGCGGAAAGTGTCGGTCAGGCTTTCGAAGGTTTGCGCCAGTTCCTCGGCCGACCCCATGCCGACCGGCATGTAGGTTTCGGTGAGAACATCGGAGGTATAAAGGCCGATGCCGGTCAGCTTTTCGGCGGTGAATTCGGGCTTCGATTCAAAGCTGCCCCAATCGTCCATCAGGTAGAAATGGCAATCGGTCACTTCCATCGTCACGGTCAGGTTGGGGTAAGGCACGGCATCGGCCACCCCGTCCAGCCACGGATAGTCGCCCTGCGCCAGATCACTGAAATCGCGGATGATGATTTCGCGATTGTCGGCCAGCTTGTACGGCCCGCTGTTGTTGAGCGTGCAGCGGCTCTCGCACGAAACCAGAAACCCGTACTGCGAAACGGTGGCAAGAAAGGCCTGCGCCGCCTTGTGCAGGCGATCGCCATTGCTGCAGGCGTAGAGATCGGCGTGGAAGCGCTGGATGCGGCGCTCGGGCAGCAGTTGCACCCGCTGGCCGTATTCCCGGGCGTTGATATGCCCATCCTCGCGCTGCTGGGCGAGCTTGAAGCGACGCCAGAAGTCCATGACATAGGCCACGTCCTCGGCATCGTCCTCCGGGCGCAACAGGCCGAAGTTGATCAGGATTTCGCGCCCGAGCAGGAAGAACGTCGGCATGCCCCAACCCGGCAGGTTGCCGAACTTGCCGCCCATCGCGCGGGCCCGATCGCCGATCTCCTCGGCCGACATCCGCCCCTCGATCTTGCGCAGCAACGCCGGGTAGCGATAGTAGCAGCACAGATAGGACAGCAGCATGTACGACGGCACCGGGAACAGCTTCGATTCCTGCACCGTACGGGTCACGCACAGCCAGTAGGTGTCGTCCCCGATGGTCTGGATGGCGTTGTTCGCCTGCAATAGCCGCACATAATCCAGCGACATTATCGCCCCTGCTCCCAATTGGCGGGCATGGCCCTCTCCTCAGACGTCTTTTTGATTCGCACAGACTTTATAGTCAATCAAAATCGTCTGACAATCTGAAAACTCCGCATGCCTTTACAGCCTTCCCGGCGCGGCTGAACTCTTGCGGTGGGGCGATGCCGCGACCAGATGGATGAAGGCCGCAGCCGGACCCTTCCGCCTGCCCTTCGCGCAGGAGAGACCGCATGGCACAGACCCGCACCGAAACCGACAGTATCGGCCCGGTCGACGTTCCCGGCAATGCCTACTGGGGCGCGCAGACCCAGCGCAGCCTGGAGAACTTTCCATTCGGCCCGGCAGAACGGATGCCGCCCGAAATCATCCACGCACTGGCGATCGTCAAGCAGGCAGCAGCGCGCGTCAACCGCCGCCATGGCCTCGATCCCCGCGTCGCCGAAGCGATCGAAGCGGCGGCTGCAGCAGTCGCCAACGGGAAACATGACGATCAGTTCCCGCTGGTCATCTGGCAGACCGGCAGCGGCACCCAGACCAACATGAACGTCAATGAAGTGATCGCCGGCATCGCCAACGAGACACTGGCAGGCACGCGCGGCGGTAAGAGCCCGGTCCATCCCAACGATCATGTCAACATGAGCCAGTCCTCGAACGACAGCTTCCCGACCGCGCTCCACATCGCCGCCGCGCTGACGGCAACGCACCGGCTGCTACCGGCGCTGGAGCGGCTCGAAGCAGCTTTGCTGGCGAAGGCGCAGGCGTGGGACGTGATCGTCAAGATCGGCCGCACCCACCTCCAGGATGCGACGCCGATCACGCTCGGACAGGAATTCTCCGGCTACTATGCGCAACTGCGTCTTGCGCGGACCCGCATCGAACCGCTGGTCGAGCATGGCCTGTCCAAGCTGGCGCAAGGTGGGACCGCCGTCGGCACCGGGATCAACACCCCGCCCCACTTCGCGACAGACATCGCGACAGAGATCGCTGGGCTGACCGGCTTTGCCTTCACCAGCGCGCTGAACAAGTTCGAAGCGCTGGCCAGCCAGGACACGCTGGTGGACTTTTCCGGGCGGCTCAACACACTCGCCGTTGCCCTGACCAAGATCGCCAACGATATCCGCCTGCTCGGATCAGGCCCGCGCTCCGGCCTTGGCGAACTAGACCTGCCGGCCAACGAGCCCGGCAGCTCGATCATGCCGGGCAAGGTCAACCCGACCCAGTGCGAAATGCTGACGATGGTTGCGGCGCAAGTGATCGGCAACCACCAGGCGGCCACCGTCGGCGGCTTGCAGGGCCATCTCGAACTCAACGTGTTCAAGCCGCTGATCGGCGCGGCGGTGCTGCGCTCGATCAACCTCTTGGCGGTGGGGATGGAGAGCTTCACTGACCGCTGCATAGCCGGTCTCGAACCCAACCGCACCCGCATCGCCGAACTTGTCGATCGCTCGCTGATGCTGGTCACCGCGCTGGCACCTGAAATCGGCTACGACAACGCCGCCGCCATCGCCAAGCACGCGCATGCCCACGACCAGACGCTCCGGGAAGCGGCGCTGGCGCTGGGCGTGGTAGACGAAGCGACGTTCGATCGGGTCGTCAGGCCTGAACTGATGGTAGGTCCTGGCTCGTCGGCGTAATATCTCGCAGTCGAGACTGCGCGAACGGTGGACCCGTCATTGACACGGGCCTGTGTGATTTGGATGGGATGATATATTGGTTGCGGGGGCAGGATTTGAACCTGCGA